>NZ_JBIRXP010000005.1:0-273323 GCF_044389085.1 Isoptericola sp. NPDC019693
CGAACCCCCAAAAGAGCCCGCAGCATTCAACGATACTGGCCAGACCAAGCTGAACTGCTCAGTCCGATCCAAAGGAACCACAAAGGGTTCAAAAAATTTGGCATTGACTATCAAACACACTGTTGAGTTCTCAAACAACCGACGCACACCGCAGAACCAGAACTTCCCGTTCTGACCCTCCCGGGGCAACCCCTCAACCTTACTCGGTTCGCCCTGCCCCGTCAACTCCCGGCCGTTGGCCTGGCGTGTCGGTTCGAACGTCCCGGTCCCGAACGAAGGCGCACTCGTCGACCTCGTGAAGAAGGATTCGGGTGTCCGCCCCGGGCCGGCCACCGGTACCCAGCCTCGCGGCTGTCTCCTCGGTGTCCGTTCTCCCTGTCGGGCGAACGACCAGAACATTACACACACTCCGGCCGACCCACCAAATCGCGCTCTGACCTGCAGCGATACACGTGGGGTGCCCGGCGGGGGTGAAGGACCCGGCCCCCTCGGGGGACGGCCAGGGCCCCGGGCGAGCTCGCGCTCCCCCGGGGCCCTGGCCTTCGTGCCGCGTCGGCTACTCGGCGACGGCGACGGCGAGCGTCCGCTTGCCGCGGCGCAGGACGGCGTACCTCCCGTGCAGCAGGTCCTCCGTGCGCAGCGCCGCGTCCTCCGTCTCCACCTTCGTGTTGTTCACGTACGCCCCGCCCTCACCGATCGCGCGGCGGGCCGCGGCCTTCGACGCGACCAGGCCCGAGCCCACGAACGCGTCGACCACGAGGTCGCCGGCCTTCGCCGTCGTGCGCGGGAGCTCGGCGACGGCCGCGCCGAGGGTCCCCGCGTCCAGACCGTGCAGCTCGCCGCGCCCGAACAACGCCTGGCTCGCCGTGATGACCGCGTCCGTCGCGGCCTGGCCGTGGACCAGGGTCGTGAGGTCGCCGGCCAGTGCCCGCTGCGCCTCGCGCGCGAACGGCCGCTCGGCGACCTCGGCCTCGAGGGCGTCGATCTCTTCCCGGGTGCGGAAGGTGAAGACCTTCAGGTACTTCACGACGTCCGCGTCCGCCGTGTTGAGCCAGAACTGGTAGAAGGCGTACGGGCTCGTCAGCTCCGGGTCGAGCCAGACCGCGCCGCCCTCCGACTTGCCCATCTTGGTGCCGTCGGCCTTGGTGATGAGCGGCGACGTCAGTGCGTGCACGGCCGCGCCGTCGGTCTTGCGGATCAGCTCGACGCCGGACAGCAGGTTGCCCCACTGGTCGTTGCCGCCGAGCTGCAACGTGCAGCCGTGCCGCTCGTACAGCTCGCGGAAGTCCATGCCCTGGAGCACCTGGTAGCTGAACTCGGTGTAGCTGATGCCCTCGTCCGAGCGCAGGCGCCGGGCCACGATGTCCTTGCCGAGCATCGTGCCCACCCGGAAGTGCTTGCCGACGTCGCGCAGGAAGTCGATCGCCGACATCGACCCGGTCCAGTCGAGGTTGTTCACCATCCGCGCGGCGGCCGGGCCCTCGAAGTCCAGGAAGGGCTCGATCTGGGCCCGGATGCGGTCCACCCAGCCGGCGACCACGTCGCGCGACTGCATCGATCGCTCCGTGGTCGGGCGCGGGTCGCCGATGAGACCCGTGGCGCCGCCGACCAGCGCGAGGGGGCGGTGCCCCGCGAGCTGGAGCCGGCGCATGTTCAGCAGCTGGACCATGTGCCCGACGTGCAGGCTCTGCGCCGTCGGGTCGAAGCCCGCGTAATAGGTGACGGGTCCCTCGGCCAGCGCAGAACGCAGCGCGGCCTCGTCGGTGGACTGCGCCACCAGGCCTCGCCAGTGCAGCTCGTCGAGAACGTCGGTCACCGTGTGCTCCTCGTGCCAGGGGTCGCGGCCCGGACGGGCCGCCCTCCTAGTGTGCCCGACGCCTACCGCCGACGGCGCCGTGATTCCGCCGCCCGGTACGCCGAGACGGTGGGGTCGCCCGCCAGCCAGAAGCGCCATGGGAAGAGATCGGCGCGGCCGCCCTCGCCGCTCACCCCGACGCGGGGCCCCGTCGCGACGTCGCCGCCCGGCCGTGGGGGCACCCGCAGCACCAGGTCGCCGCGCGGGTCGGCGACGTCCGCGCCGTCGTCGTCCCGGTCGATCGCGAGCGCGACGGTCAGCCGCGCCGGGCCGCGAGCCAGGTCGACGTCGGACCGCGTGACACCCGCGGCCGCGCGCCGCTCGCGCGCGAGGTCGGCACCTTCGACCACCTCGCCGGCACGGAGCAGCACGGCGGACGCCTCACCCGGAGGGCTGCACACGACGTTCATGCAGTGGTGCAGCCCCAGATGGCGGTACACGTAGACGTGGCCGGGCTCGCCGAACATGGTGCGGTTGCGGGCGGTCTCGCCCCGGTAGGCGTGCGAGCCCGGGTCGGCGGGACCGGCGTACGCCTCGACCTCCGTGATGCGCACGGTCACCGCCCCCTCCGGCGTCCGCCGGGTGAGCAGCGCACCCAGGAGGTCACGGGCGACGACCTGCACCTCGCGGGTGAACCACGCGCGGTCCGGCACCCCGTCTGCCGCGACGCCGGCGCGCGCGTCCGGCACGGCCGCCGAGGAGCTCTGCTCCCGCCGCGCGGTCATCGCGTCCCCGAGGTCGCGTCGGGCACCGCGACGACGAGCCGCCCGACGCCGTCGAGCCGGACGTCGGCGCGCTCGCGCGTGCGCTCCGCCGCGTAGTGGGCGCGCTCGTCGGCCATCCACCGCAACCAGTGCTCCCGAGCGTCCGAGCCGTCGCGCGCGAGGCCACGGTCGAGGCGCACCGCGTCGGCCGCCTCGACCCAGACCTTGAGGGCTGCCCAGGGGTCGACCTGGCGCGCGGCCGCGCCACAGCCCTCGACGACGAGCACCGGGGCGGGCTCGACGTCGTGCGCCTCGGCGTACTCGCCCGCCACCCAGTCGAAGCGGCGGTACCGGCCCGCGCGGCCCGCCGCGAGCGGGCCCAGGATCCACTCCCCCAGGCGCCGCGCGCCGCCGTCGGGCCCGGCCTCCCAGCCCTCGTAGAGGTCGTCGAGGTGCACGACCTGACACGCGAACCGCACAGCGAGCTGCGTGGCGAGCGTCGTCTTGCCGGAGCCTGCGGGGCCGTCGACGCACACGAGGCGCGTGCGCCGCCACGGCTCGGGCTCCCCGGGCCCGGGGAGCCGCGGCACCGCCGCGTGCACGCGCGCCACCAGCTGGTCCAGCACGTCCTCGCTCGTCGTCACGACCGCTCCCTCCTCCGGCCCGCCGACCGTACCCGCTCCCGTGCCGTCGACGAACGACGTCGGCCGCACGCCCCGAGGAGCGTGCGGCCGACGTCGGTGCGGGTCGGGCTCAGCTGTCCGCCCAGATGCGGAACTCCGCGGACCGCTCCTTGGCGGCCTCCACCTGCTCGGCGACCCGCGCCGGGGCGGTGCCGCCGACACCGTCGCGAGAACCGACCGAGCCCTCGACGCTCAGCACCTCGCGCACACCCGGGGTCAGGTGCTCGGAGATCCCGGCGAGGTCGGCGTCCGAGAGGTCCCACAGCTCGATGCCGCGCTCCTCGCAGACCCGGACGCACGCGCCGGCCACCTCGTGCGCGATGCGGAACGGGACGCCCTGGCGCACCAGCCACTCGGCGACGTCGGTGGCCAGCGAGAAGCCCTGCGGGGCGAGCTCGGCCATCCGTGCCGTGTCGAACGTGAGGGTGCGGACCATCCCCGCGAACGCGGGCAGCAGCACCGTGAGCGTGGAGACCTGGTCGAAGACCGGCTCCTTGTCCTCCTGCAGGTCGCGGTTGTACGCCAGCGGCAGGCCCTTGAGCGTGGTGAGCAGGCCCGTGAGGTCGCCCACGAGCCGGCCGGCCTTGCCGCGGGCGAGCTCCGCGATGTCCGGGTTCTTCTTCTGCGGCATGATGCTCGACCCGGTGGACCACGAGTCGTCCAGGCGTACGAAGCCGAACTCCTTCGTGTTCCAGAGGATGATCTCCTCGCTCAGCCGCGACAGGTCGATGCCGACCATCGCGGACCCGAACGCGAACTCCGCGACGACGTCGCGCGCGGCCGTGCCGTCGATCGAGTTCTCCACCGGTCCGTCGAAGCCGAGCTCCGCCGCGACCGCCGCCGGGTCGAGCCCGAGCGACGAGCCCGCGAGCGCCCCCGACCCGTACGGCGAGCGCGCGGCGCGCACGTCCCAGTCGACGAACCGGTCGACGTCGCGCAGCAGCGGCCACGCGTGCGCCAGGAGCTGGTGGGCCAGCAGGACAGGCTGCGCGTGCTGCAGGTGCGTGCGGCCCGGCATGACGGCCTCGCCGGCCGCCTCCGCCTGCACGATGAGCGCGTCCACGACGTCGAGCACCTGGCGCACGACGACGCGCGCCTGGTCGCGCAGGTACAGCCGCACGAGGGTGGCGATCTGGTCGTTGCGCGAGCGGCCCGCGCGGAGCTTGCCGCCGAGCTCGGTCCCGGCGCGCTCGATGAGACCGCGCTCCAGCGCCGTGTGCACGTCCTCGTCGCCGAGCACGGGGAGGAACGCCCCCGACTCGACGTCGGCGAGCAGCACGTCGAGCGCCTCGAGCATGCCCGTGAGCTCGTCGTCCGTGAGCAGGCCCGCGGCGTGCAGCACGCGGGCGTGCGCCCGGGACCCCCGGATGTCGTACGGGGCGAGCACCCAGTCGAAGTGCGTCGACTGGCTCAGCGCCTGCAGCTCCGGCGACGGGCCGCCGGAGAACCGGCCGCCCCACAGGGAGACGTTGTCGCCCTGCGTCGTCACCGCTCCGGACCCTGCGCCCGGCGTGACCTCGGAGCCCACGTCAGAACTCCCCGACGCCGAAGTCCACGCCGTTGCCGAACTTCTCGTCGCGGGCCGCGGCCTGCTTGGCGGCGAGGCCGTAGATCTCGATGAAGCCCCGGGCGTGCGACTGGTCGAACGAGTCGCCCTCGTCGTAGGTGGCGAGGTTGAAGTCGTACAGGCTGGACTCCGAGCGGCGGCCCGTCACGGTGACCCGGCCGCCGTGCAGCACCATGCGGATGTCGCCGGAGACGTACTTCTGGGTCTCGTCGACGAACGTGTCGAGGTTCTTCTTCAGCGGCGAGAACCACATGCCGTCGTAGACCAGCTCGGTCCAGCGCTGCTCGACCTGCCGCTTGAAGCGGGCCTGCTCGCGCTCGAGGGTGACGTTCTCCAGCTCCTGGTGCGCGGCGATGAGCGCGATCGCGCCGGGCGCCTCGTAGATCTCGCGGGACTTGATGCCGACGAGGCGGTCCTCGACGATGTCGATGCGGCCCACGCCCTGGGCGCCGGCACGACGGTTCATCTCCTGGATGGCCTGCAGCGGGGTGACGGCCACGCCGTCGAGCGCGACCGGCACACCCTGGTCGAAGGTGATGACGACCTCGTCGGCGACCGGCGGGAACGTCGGGTCGTCGGTGTAGGAGTAGACGTCCTTGGTGGGCTCGTTCCAGATGTCCTCGAGGAAGCCGGTCTCCACCGCGCGACCCCACACGTTCTGGTCGATCGAGAACGGGTTCTTCTTGGTGGTCGCGATCGGCAGGTCGTGGCGCTCCGCGTAGTCGATCGCCTTCTCGCGCGTGAGCGCGAGGTCGCGCACCGGGGCGATGGACTTGAGGTCCGGGGCGAGCGACGTCGTCGCGACCTCGAAGCGGACCTGGTCGTTGCCCTTGCCGGTGCAGCCGTGCGCGACCGTCGTCGCGCCGAACTGGCGCGCGGCGCGCACGAGGTGCTTGACGATCACCGGGCGGGAGATCGCCGAGACCAGCGGGTAGCGGTCGAGGTACATGCCGTTGGCCTTGAGCGCGGGCATGCAGTACTCCGCCGCGAACTCGTCGCGCGCGTCGGCGACGTACGCCTCGACGGCGCCGCAGTCGAGCGCGCGCTTGCGGATGACGTTCATGTCCTCGCCGCCCTGGCCCACGTCGACGGCCACGGCGACGACCTCGGCCCCGGTGGCCTCGGCGATCCAGCCGATGGCCACGGAGGTGTCCAGGCCGCCCGAGTAGGCGAGCACGACGCGATCAGTCATCACAGTTCTCTTTCTTGCGAGGGGGTTCGGGTCAAGTCTGGCAGTACGGGTCCGCGGCGGCCACGGACCCTCGGTGGTCGGGGTCAGGGCCCCGTCAGCTCGAGGAAGCGGCGGGCCAGGTCGTCGCCGCCGAGCGGGTCGCGGGCGATGACGAGGATCGTGTCGTCGCCCGCGATGGAGCCGAGGACGCCCGGGAGGACCGAGTGGTCGATCGCGGACGCGAGGTAGTTGGCCGCGCCGGGGGGCGTGCGCAGCACCACGAGGTTGCCGGACGCCTCCGCCGACACGAGCAGGTCGTTGCAGAGCCGGGCGAGGCGCGCGGCGACGTACTCGACGTCGTGCTCCCCCACGCCCGCGGCCTGCACGCTGCGGTCGCCGCCCTCGCCGGGCACGGCGTAGACGAGCGCCCCCGCCGCGTTGCGCACCTTCTCCGCCCGCAGCTCGATGAGGTCGCGCGACAGGGTGCCCTGCGTGACGCTGACGCCCGCGTCGGCGAGCTCGCGGGCCAGCTCGGCCTGCGAGTGGATCGCCGTGCGCCGCACGATCTCGACGATCCGCGCGTGCCGCGCGGCCTTCGTCGTCGGCCCGGCGGCCTGGCCCGCCGACGCCCCGTCGACGGCGCTCACCGGTGCTCCAGCAGCCAGGTGAGCAGCGCCTTCTGCGCGTGCAGGCGGTTCTCCGCCTCGTCCCACACCACCGAGGCGGGGCCGTCGATCACCGAGCCGGTGACCTCCTTGCCGCGGTAGGCGGGCAGGCAGTGCAGGAAGATCGCGTCGTCGGCCGCGACGGCCAGGAGGTCGTCGTCGACGCGGTAGGCGTCGAGGGCGGCGAGCCGCTCGGCGGCCTCGTCCTCGTCACCCATCGACACCCAGGTGTCCGCGGCGACGACGTCGGCCCCGGCGACGGCGGCGCGCACGTCGGTCGTGACGGTCACCGAGCCGCCCGTCGCGGCGGCGATCTCCTCGGCGCGCGCCACGATGTCGGCGGGCGGCAGGTAGCCCTCGGGCCCGGCGACGGCGACGTGCAGGCCGGCGGTGACCCCGCCGAGCAGGTACGACGCGGCCATGTTGTTGCCGGCGTCGCCCACGTAGGCGAGCCGCTGCCCGGCCAGGGCGGAGATCCCGCCACGGTGCTGGGCGACGGTGAGCAGGTCGGCGAGGATCTGGCACGGGTGGAAGGCGTCCGTGAGGGCGTTGACGACCGGGACCCGCGAGACGGCGGCCATCTCGTCGATGCGCTCCTGGCCGAACGTGCGCCACACGATGGCGGACACCTGACGGTCGAGCACGCGGGTGACGTCCGCGACGGACTCCCGCACGCCCACCTGGGCCAGGCGGCCGTCGACGATCACCGGGAAGCCGCCGAGCTCGGCGACGCCCGTCGAGAACGAGACCTGGGTGCGCAGCGTCGGCTTGTCGAACAGGACGGCGACGCCCTGCGGGCCGGCCAGCGGCGCGCGCACGAACCGGTCCTCCCGGAACGCCATGCCGAGCTCGAGGACCTCCCGCTGCTCGTCCGGGGTGAGGTCGTCGTCGCGGAGGAAGTGGCGGGGCATCAGGACTCCCTGTCGGCAGAGGGGACGGTGACGGTGGCGAAGAACCGGGCGACGTCGCGCGCCTGGTCGGCCGTGAGGATCAGGGGCGGTGCGAGGCGGATCGCGTCCGGGGCGACGGCGTTGACGACGAACCCGGCCTCCAGCGCCGCCGCCGCGACGTCGGCCGCGACGGACCGGGTGAGCTGGACCGCGAGCAGCAGCCCCCGCCCGCGCACCCCGGCGACGAGCGGGTTGCCCGCGGCCTCGATCTCGGTGCGCAGCACCTCCCCGACGCGGCGCACGTTCTCGAGGAGGCCGTCACGCTCGATGACGCCGAGCGTGGCGAGGCCGGCAGCCGCCGCGACCGGGTTGCCGCCGAACGTGGTGCCGTGCTGGCCGCGGCCGAGCAGCGTCGCGGCGCGCTCGCCGAACGCGATCGCGGCGCCCACGGGGAAGCCGCCGCCCAGGCCCTTGGCCACGGTGACGACGTCGGGCACGACGCCGCCGCCGATCTCCGGCTGCTGGAAGGCGAACCACGAGCCCGTGCGCCCGACGCCCGTCTGGACCTCGTCGAGCACGAGCAGCGCTCCCGCCTCGGCGGTGAGCCGGCGGGCGTGCGCCAGGTAGCCCGGGGGCAGCGGCCGTACGCCGGCCTCGCCCTGCAGCGGCTCCACGACGAGCGCGGCGACGCCGCCCCGGTCGGCGACCGCCTCCGGCGAGAACGCCTCGTCGAGGGCGGCGGTGTCGCCGAACGGCACGTGCTCGACGCCGCCGGGCAGCGGCTCGAACGGCTCGCGGTACGCGGCCTTCGCCGTGAGGGCGAGCGCGCCCATCGAGCGGCCGTGGAAGCCGCCCTCCAGGGCCAGGACCCGGGTGCGGGTGCCGACGTCGCCAGGTCCGTCGGAGCGGTTGCGCCGCGCCATCTTGAACGCCGCCTCGACCGCCTCGGTGCCCGAGTTGGTGAAGAACACCCGCGAGCCGTCGGGCGCGCCGGCGAGCTGCAGGAGGCGCTCGGCCAGACCGATCTGGGTGGGCGTGGCGAAGAAGTTCGACACGTGGCCGAGGGTGCCGAGCTGCGCGCTGATCGCCGCCGTGAGCGTGGGGTGGGCGTGGCCGAGCGCGTTCACCGCGATCCCGGCGAGCAGGTCGAGGTAGCGGCGGCCGTCGGCGTCCCACACGTACGCGCCCTCGCCGCGCACCAGCACGCGCTGCGGCGGGCCGAACGTGTCCATCACCGCGTGGGCGTACCGGTCCGTCCACGCAGCGTTCGAGGCGTCGGCGAGGGCGCCGCCGCTCACGGACTGCAGGGTGTCGCTCACGCGCCCGCCTCCTTGGCCGTGGTCGTGGTCGTGCTCGTGGTTGCGTCGGGCGCGGGCACGACCATGGTGCCGTTGCCGCGGGTGGTGAAGACCTCCAGGAGCACGGAGTGCGGCTGGCGGCCGTCGATGACGGTCGCGCGCGGCACGCCGCCCTGCACGGCGCGCAGGCACGCCTCCATCTTGGGCACCATGCCGGCCGTCAGGCTCGGCAGGAGCGCGGCGAGGTCGGGCGC
This sequence comes from Isoptericola sp. NPDC019693, assembly GCF_044389085.1. NCBI lineage: Bacteria > Bacillati > Actinomycetota > Actinomycetes > Micrococcales > Promicromonosporaceae > Isoptericola > Isoptericola sp. NPDC019693. Next base: position 9,088 of record NZ_JBIRXP010000005.1, read on the forward strand.
GGTGATCTCCTCGACGAGCGAGTCCTTGTCGGGCCACGACGTGTACAGGCCCTCGACGTCGGTGAGCATGATGAGCTTGGTCGCGCCGAGCGCCACCGCGAGCGCGGAGGCGGCCGTGTCGGCGTTGATGTTGAGCACCTGGGTCGGGTCGTCGATGTCCGGCGCGACGGTCGACACGACCGGGATGCGGCCGGCGTCGAGCAGGTCCTGCACGGCCCTGGCGTCCACCTGGACGACGTCGCCCACGAGCCCGACGTCGACGGGCTCGCCGTCCACGACCGCGTGCCGGCGGGCCGCGCGGAACAGCCCGGCGTCCTCCCCGGACATGCCGACGGCGTGCGGGCCGTGCGCGTTGATGAGGCCCACCAGCTCGCGCGAGACCTGGCCCGTGAGCACCATGCGCACCACGTCCATCGCCTCGGGCGTCGTGACCCGCAGGCCGCCGCGGAACTCGCTGTGGATGTCCAGGCGCTCCAGCATGGCGTTGATCTGCGGGCCACCGCCGTGCACGACGACGGGCCGCAGGCCGACCTGGCGCAGGAAGACCATGTCCTGGGCGAACGCGGCCTTCAGCTCGTCGTCGATCATGGCGTTGCCGCCGTACTTGACGACGACGAGGGCTCCGGCGAACTCCTGGAGCCACGGCAGCGCCTCGAGGAGCACCTCGGCCTTCTGCTCGGGCGCGAGCCCGTTCACGACGTCGCTGCTCATGAGCTGTACGCGCTGTTCTCGTGGACGTAGTCGTGCGTGAGGTCGTTGGTCCACACGGTGGCGGACGCGTCGCCGGCGTGCAGGTCGACCACCACGGTGACCTCGCGGGCCGCGGCCAGGTCCACGAGCTCGCGCGGCTCCCCCACGCCCTGCGCCCGGCAGACCTGCACGCCGTTCACCGTGACGTCGAGCGCCAGCGGGTCGTACGGGGCCACGTCCTCGGGCACGGTCCCGACGGCGGCCACGATGCGGCCCCAGTTCGGGTCGTTGCCGAAGATGGCCGCCTTGAAGAGGTTGGAACGCGTGACCGCCCGGGCCACGGCGACCGCCGCCTCCTCGCTGGACGCGCCGGTGACGGTCACGGCGATGTCGTGGCTGGCGCCCTCGGCGTCCGCGACGAGCTGGCGGGCGAGAGAGGCGGCCACCTCCGTGACGGCCGCCGCGAGGTCGTCGACGCCGACCTCGACGCCCGACGCCCCGCTGGCGAGCAGGATCACCGTGTCGTTGGTCGACATGCAGCCGTCGGAGTCGACCCTGTCGAACGTCGCGGCGGTGGCGGTGCGCAGTGCGGCGTCCGCGGTGGCGGCGTCGACGACGGCGTCGGTGGTGATCACGGAGAGCATGGTGGCGAGGCCCGGCGCGAGCATGCCGGCGCCCTTCGCCATCCCGCCGACGCTCCAGCCGTCGCGCTGCGCGACGGCCTGCTTGGACACCGTGTCGGTGGTGCGGATCGCGTCGGCCGCGGCGTCGCCGCCGTCGGCCGCGAGCGCGCCGGCCGCGGCGTCGACGCCTCCCAGCAGGGCGTCCATGTCGAGGCGCAGTCCGATGAGGCCGGTGCTGCACACGAGCACGTCGCCGGCCCCGACCTCGGCCTCGGGCGTCGCGGCGCCGGCGGAGAGGACGGCGGCGACGTGCTCCGCCGTGCGGTGCGTGTCGCCGAACCCCTCAGGACCGGTGCACGCGTTGGCGCCGCCGGAGTTGAGGACCACCGCACGCGCGGCGCCGTCGCTGACCGCCTGCCGGGTCCACACCACGGGCGCGGCCTGCACGCGGTTGGTCGTGAGCACCGCCGCGGCCGTGCGTCGCGGGCCGTCGTTGACGACGAGCGCGACGTCGCGCCCGCCCGACGTCTTGAGGCCGGCGGCGACGCCGGCGGCCCGGAACCCGGCCGGTGCGGTGATGCTCATGGAGCGACTCCTTCGGTGACGAGGCCGGCCGTCTCCGGCAGGCCGAGGGCAAGATTCATGGCCTGGACCGCCTGGCCGGCGGTGCCCTTGACCAGGTTGTCGATGGCGGTCACGGTCACGACGCGCCCGGCGGCGGCGTCGAGCGCGACCTGCACGAGGGCCGTGTTGGCGCCCAGGGTGGCGGCCGTCGCCGGCCACTGCCCCTCGGGGAGGAGCTCGACGAAGGGCTCGTGCGCGTAGGCGTCGGCCCAGGCGGCGCGGACGTCGGCGGCGGTGGCGTCCTCGTGGCCCGGCGCGAGGCGGGCCGTGACGGTGGCCAGGATGCCGCGCGACATCGGCACGAGCGTCGGGGTGAAGCTGATCGACACCGCCGGCGCGCCGGCGACCCGCAGGTTCTGCGCGATCTCGGGGATGTGCCGGTGCGTGCCGCCCACCGCGTACGGCACGGCGGAACCCAGTCCCTCGGCGGCGAGCAGGTGCGGCTTGAGCGACTTGCCCGCGCCTGAGTACCCGTTGGCGAGGACCGCGACGACGTCGGCCGGGCTCACGAGCCCGGCGGCGACGCCGGGCTGCAGCCCGAGCGTGACCGCCGTGACGTTGCAGCCGGGCACCGCGATCCGGCGGGCGCCGACCAGGTGGTCGCGCTGCGCCCCGGTGACCGTCCCCGCGCCGTCTGCGTGGAGCAGCTCGGGCAGGCCGTAGGGCCAGGTGCCCGCGTGGGACGAGCCGTAGAACTGCTCCCAGTCGGCGGCGGACGCGAGGCGGTGATCGGCGCCGAGGTCGAGGACGAGCACGTCGTCGGGCAGCTGGGCGGCGATCTCCCCGGACGCGCCGTGCGGAAGGCCGAGCACGACGACGTCGTGTCCCGCGAGCGCCTCGGGCGTGGTCGGCTCGAGCACCCTGTCCGCGAGGGAACGCAGGTGCGGCTGCGTCGCGCCGAGCCGCGCCCCGGCGTTCGAGTGCGCGGTGAGCGTCCCGATCTCCAGCGCGGGGTGGCGCGCCGCGAGGCGCAGGAACTCGCCCCCGGCGTACCCGGAGGCACCGGCGACGGCGACACGGAACGTGCGCGACTCAGTGCTGACCATATGCAGCACTATACATACCTATGCAGGCACCCTGGTCGCCCTTCCACGACCCGGACACCGCACGTCAGGCGACGAGCGGCAGGTACATCACGTGCAGGCCCACGTAGCCGTGCGCGGGGCTGCGGAAGGCACCCGGCACCGTGCCGACCACCTCGAAACCGAGCGCCCGCCACAGGCGCACCGCGACCTCGTTCGACTCCACCACCGCGTTGAACTGGATGCCGCGGAAGCCCTGCTCGCGGTGCCACGCGACGACGTGCTCGGCGAGCGCCCGGCCGACCCCGAGCCCGCGCGCGTCGGGCGACACCATGAACGACGCCGTGCCCACGTGGTCGCCGCGTCCCGGCCGGTTCGGGCCCATCTTGGCCGTGCCCAGCAGCGTCCCGTCCGCTGCCTCCGCCACGACCGTCGCACCCGGGGCGCGCTCCATCCAGAGCCCTCGCGCCTGCTCGCTCGTGAGGTCCAGCGGGTAGACGTACGTCTCGCCCTCGCGCACCACCGCCTCGACGATCGGCCACAGGCCGGGCCAGTCGTCGTCGGTCGCCGGACGGATCGCGAACACGGTGCGGGTGTCTCGGGTCACGGCCGAAGCATAGGGTCGGTCGCATGCACGCAGTCGTGGCCCGCGCGGCGGGTGGTCCCGAGGTCCTGGAGTACGTCGAGCAGCCCGATCCCGTGCCCGGCGCGGGCGAGCTCCTCGTCCGCGTCGCCGCGGCGGGGGTCAACTTCATCGACACCTACCGTCGCGCCGGCGTCTACGCGATGGACTACCCGCACGTCGTCGGGGTCGAGGGCGCGGGCACGGTCGAGGCGCTCGGCGACGGCGTCGAGGGCTTCGCCGTCGGCGACGAGGTGGCCTGGAACGAGGCGCCCGGCTCGTACGCCGAGCTCGCCGTCGTCCCCGCCGCGAACGCCGTGCCCGTCCCCGCGGGCCTCGACCTCGTCACCGCCGCCGCGCTGCCGCTGCAGGGGATGACGGCGCACTACCTCGTCTCGTCGACCTTCGAGGTCGGGCCGGGCCACGACGTCCTGCTCACCGCGGGCGCCGGCGGTGTCGGCCTGCTCGCGACCCAGCTCGCGGTGGCGCGCGGCGGGCGCGTCATCACCACGGTCTCCTCGCCGGAGAAGGCCGCGCTGTCGTCGGCGGCCGGCGCCGCGCACACGGTCGACTACGCGGCGATGGACGACCTCGCGACCGAGCTGCCGAGGGTCGTGCGCGACCTCACCGACGGACGCGGCATGCACGTGGTCTACGACGGCGTGGGCCGCGCGACGTTCGACGCCTCCCTCGCGTCGCTGCGCCCGCGCGGCATGCTCGTGCTGTTCGGCGGCGCGTCGGGGCAGGTCCCGCCCTTCGACCCGCAGCGGCTGAACTCCGGCGGCTCGCTCTACCTCACCCGACCCACGCTGGGGCACTACACCCTGACCCGCGGCGAGCTCGAGTGGCGGGCGGGCGAGGTCCTGGGAGCCGCCGCCGCGGGAGACCTGGACGTCCGGATCGGGGAGAGGTTCCCGCTCGCCGACGCGGCTCAGGCGCACCGCGCCCTCGAGGGGCGCGCCACGACCGGCAAGGTGCTGCTGGTCCCCTGAGCCGCACCGGACTAGTCTCTTGACATCAAGACACTTGACGTCGAGAGGAATCGTCGTGGCCGACTGGTCCCCCACCGCCTACCTCCGCTACACGGACGAGCGCTCGCGCCCGTTCGGCGAGCTGGTCGCGCGCGTGGTCCGCGAGCCTGCGAGCATCGTCGACCTCGGCTGCGGGCCAGGACACCTCACGCCGGTGCTGCGAGAGCGATGGCCTGCGGCCTCGTTCGTCGGCCTCGACGCCTCGCCCGCCATGATCGAGCGAGCCCGGACGGCCGACCCGACGGGACGGTACGAGCTCGCCGACGTGCGCGACCACGCGGCCGGCCGCGGCCCCGCCCCCGAGGCCGACCTCGTGATCAGCAACGCCACGCTCCAGTGGGTGCCCGACCACCTCGACCTCGTGCCCGCGCTCGCCGCGACCGCCCGCCAGACGTTCGCCTTCTCCGTCCCGGGCAACCACGACGCCCCCAGCCATCGCCTGCTGCGCGAGGTCGCCGGACGGGCTCCGTACGCGGCCGTCGTCGGGTCGGTGGAGCGCCGCGCGGTCGGCGACCCCGCGGACTACCTCGAGCTCCTCGCCGCGCCGGGGTGGTCGGTCGACGCCTGGGAGACGACCTACACGCACGTGCTCGACGGACCCGACCCGGTGCTGCGCTGGATCTCGGCCACCGGGGCGCAGCCGGTGCTGCACGCGCTGGACGCGCACGACGCCGCGCACGGCACCGACCTGCGCGGGCGGTTCGACGCCGCGTTCGGCGCCGCGCTGCGCGCGGCCTACCCGGCGCGCCCGTGGGGCACGCCCCTCGCGTTCCGCCGGGTGTTCGCGGTCGCCACGCGGACGTCGTGACGGCGCACCGGACGGGCGGACGTAGGCTCCCGTCGTGACCGACACCACCCACCCGATCCGCATCGGGGTCCAGCTCCAGCCGCAGCACGCCGACTACACCCAGCTGCGCGACGCCGTCCGGCGCGCCGAGGACGCCGGGGTCGACGTCATCTTCAACTGGGACCACTTCTTCCCGCTCACCGGCGACCCCGACGGCATGCACTACGAGTGCTGGACGATGCTCGGCGCCTGGGCCGAGCAGACCGAGCGCGTCGAGATCGGCGCGCTCGTGACGTGCAACTCGTACCGGAACCCGGACCTGCTCGCGGACATGGCCCGCACGGTCGACCACATCAGCGGGGGCCGGCTGATCCTCGGCGTCGGCGCCGGCTGGTTCGCCAAGGACTACGAGCAGTTCGGCTACGAGTTCGGCACGGCGGGCTCGCGCATCGCCGACCTGGGCGAGGCGCTCCCCCGCATCAAGGCCCGGCTCGCAGCGGGCAACCCTGCCCCGACCCGGGAGATCCCGATCCTCGTCGGGGGCGGGGGCGAGAAGAAGACGCTGCGCCTCGTCGCCGAGCACGCCGACGTCTGGCACTCCTTCGGCGACGTCGACACCCTGACCCGCAAGTCCGCCATCCTCGACGAGCACGGCGCGGCCGTCGGGCGGGACACCGCCGGGCTCGTGGAGCGCTCGGTCGGCGTGGGCGCCCCGCCCGAGGAGGTCGGGCAGCGGCTGCTCGACGCCGGCGCCACACTGTTCACGATCGGCACGAGCGGGCCGGACTACGACCTGTCCCTCGTGGAGCAGTGGGTCCGCTGGCGCGACGAGCGCCGCTGACCGCCTCGCCCGCCGGCAGGCCGTTCAGCGGCCGGTGAGCACCGGGCCGAGCGGGTCGTCGTCCGCCGCCGGCTGCACGCGCAGCCGGCGGGCGGCCGGCGCCGTCGCGTCGCCCGCGAGACGCACCAGGGACTCCGGGGTGTCGTGCGACGCCCGCACGAACCAGCCGGAGCAGGCGTCGAGGTCGCCGCGCGCGAACGCCGTGACGAGGTCGACCGTCCGCTCGACGGGGGTCCACTCCGTGCGTCCCTCGTGCGCGCGCATCGCGCCGGTCATGTCCGTGCGCACGACGCCGGGGGCGACCTCCAGCACGCGCAGGCCCCGGTCGTGGCCGGCGGCGTGCAGCCCGGCACCGAGGCGCATCAGCGCCGTCTTGCTCGCGTTGTAGGCGGTCGCGTCGGCGCTGTCGTGGGACCCGGCGCCGCTGTTGAGGTCGACGACGCGCCCGCCGCCGCGCGCCAGCATCCCCGGCACCGCGTGCCGGGCCAGGAGGAACGGCCCGCGCACGTTGGTCTCGAGCACCGACCACCACTCGTCGGGGTCGGCCTCCCACAGCGGCACCTCGGCGTCGATCCGGCCGGCGTTGTTGACGAGCAGGTCTACGGAGCCCAGCCCGCCGTCGGACGCCGGCGCCTCCGCCGCCCGGACCGCCGTCGCCACGGCCGCGGCGTCGGTGACGTCGGCGGGCAGCTCCACGGCCGTCCGGCCGAGGTCGCGCACCTCGCGCGCGACCTCGGCCAGGCGGGCGGCGTCCCGCGCGACGAGGGCGACGTCCAGCCCCGCTCGCGCCAGACCGAGCGCGAGCGCGCGGCCGATGCCGCGGCTCGCGCCCGTGACCAGCGCGGTGCGGGCCGGCGGGACGGTGCCTCCCCGACCCGCGACGGTGGCCTCGTCAGCCACGCAGCACCGCCCCGACGCGCTCGGTCGCCGCGGCGACGACGCCCTCGCGGACGGCGCGCACGTCGTCGGCGGTCAGCGTGCGGTCGGCCGCGCGCAGCCGCACCGAGTAGGCGATCGACTTCTTGCCCTCGCCCACCTGGGCGCCGGTGAACACGTCGAAGAGGCGCGCATCCTCCAGCAGGGGGCCGGCGCCCGCGACGACGGCGGCGTGCACGTCGGCGGCGGGCACGTCCTCGTCGACGACGAAGGCGAAGTCCTCCTTGGCCGCGGGGAACGCCGACACCGGCTCGGCCGCGACGGGGGCGTCCCCGCCGGCGGCGATCAGCGCGCCCAGGTCGAGCTCGAACGCGGCGGCCCTGGCGGGCAGGCCCAGCGCCTCGACCACCTTCGGGTGCAGCTCGCCCGCGTGACCGACGACGGCGCCGTCGGGCAGCGTCAGCGCCGCGCACCGCCCCGGGTGCCACGGCATCGTCCCGGAGTCGGCCCGGACCGTGACCTCGGCCCCCGCACGCTCGGCGACGAGACGTGCGGCGTCGACGGCGTCCGCCCAGTCGGCCGCACGACCGTCGCCCCACCACCCGGCGGGCGCCGCCCGGCCGGTCAGCACGCCCGCGACGTGGCGGGGCTGGTCGGGGACGGCGGCGACGAGCGCCGCCAGGTCGTCGTCGCTCGGGCGCACGCCCACCGGCAGCTGCGGCGGCGCCGGGGTGCCCGGCGCCGGGCGCGTGACCAGACCGATCTCGAAGACCGCCACGTCGGGCAGACCGCGGGACACGTTCCGGCGCGCGGTCTCGAGCAGCGTCGAGAGCAGGTCGGCCCGCAGGAACGGTCGGTCGTCGGCCAGCGGGTTGGCCAGGCGCAGCGTGGTGCGGCGCACGTCGTCGTCGGGCAGACCCAGGGCGTCCAGGTCCGCCTCCCCGACGAACGGGTAGGACAGCACCTCGACGAGGCCGGCCTCCGCGAGCGCGCGCGCCACGGACCGGCGTGCCCGCTGCTCGGACGTGAGCCCGCGCCCGCCGGGGGCGGCGGGGAGCACGGACGGGATCTGGTCGTAGCCCGCGATCCGCACGACCTCCTCGACGAGCGCCGCCGGCTCGGTCAGGTCGGGACGCCACGACGGCGGCGTCACGCGGACCGCGTCCACGCCGGCCCCGGTGACGGCGTCCGTGACGGTGCAGCCGATCTGCTCGAGGATGCCGACCACGGTGGCGCGGTCGTAGTCCACGCCCGACAGCCGCGTGGGCAGCGTGACGTCCAGGCGCACCCGCTGGGGCGCGGTCGTGGTGTCGAGGTCGCTCACGGCGGGGTCGGCGGTGCCGCCGCCGAGCTCCACGAGCAGGTCGACCACGCGCTGCGCCGCGACGGCGGGCAGCCGCGGGTCCACGCCCCGCTCGAACCGCTTGGCGGCCTCGGAGGGCAGCCTGTGGCGCCGCGCCGTGCGGGCCACGGTGATCGGGTCGAAGTGGGCCGCCTCGACGAGGACGTCCGTCGTCGTGCCGCTCACCTCGGACGACGCGCCGCCCATGACGCCGGCGAGGCCCAGCACCCGTGCGCCGCGCTCGCCCGCCGGCGAGTCGGTGATCAGCAGGTCCTCGGCGTCCAGCGCACGGTCGACGTCGTCGAGCGTCGTGAGCCGCTCGCCGGGGGCCGCGCGGCGGACGACGATCGGCGCCGCGACCTGGTCGAGGTCGTAGGCGTGCAGCGGCTGCCCGAGGTCGAGCATCACGTAGTTCGTGACGTCGACGGCCAGGGAGATGGAGCGCATCCCCGAGCCCTCGAGGCGACGCTTCATCCACGGCGGGGTGGGCGCGGCGGGGTCGATCCCGCGCACGACGCGCGTGACGAACCGGTCGCAGCCGACCTGCCCGTGGATCGGCGCCGCGTCGTCGACCTCGACGGCGAACCCGTCGGCCGTCGGGGCCGGCGGGGGCGTGACGAGGTTCTCCGGCAGCCCACGGTCGGTGAAGCGCGCGCCCGTGGAGTGGGCGTACTCGCGCGCCACCCCGCGGTAGCTGAACGCGTACCCGCGGTCCGGGGTCACGTTGATCTCGAGCACCTCGTCGCCCAGGCCGAGCAGGGCGATCGCGTCCTGGCCGGGCGTGAGGTCGGCGGCGTCGAAGCCCGCACGGGTGAGCACGAGGATGCCGTCGTGGTCCTCGCCGATGCCGAGCTCGCGCACCGAGCAGATCATGCCGTCGGAGACGTGGCCGTAGGTCTTGCGCGCGGCGATGGCGAACCCGCCGGGCAGCACGGTGCCGGGCAGCGACACGACGACGTGGTCGCCCACGCCGAAGTTGTGCGCGCCGCAGATGATGCCGCGCGCGCCACCGGCGGGCACGTCGGCGTCGTCGACGCCCTTGATCTGCGTGGCGTTGTGCTCCGGGCCGACGTCGACCAGGCACCAGTTGACGGTCTTGCCGTTCTTCTGCGGCTCGGGGGTCTGCGCGAGCACGCGCCCCACGACGAGCGGGCCGGTGACGGCGGCGGGGTGGATCTCCTCCTCCTCCAGGCCGACCCTCACCAGCGCCGCCGCGAGCTGCTCCGCGGTGAGGTCCGCCGGCAGCTCGACGTGCTCGCCGAGCCAGTCAGTGACGATGCGGGGCATCAGATCTCCGTCCTGAACTGGGTGGAGAAGCGCACGTCGCCCTCCACGATGTCGTGCATGTCCGCGATCGAGTTGCGCAGCATGAGCGTGCGCTCGATGCCCATCCCGAAGGCGAAGCCCTGGTACTCCTCGGGGTCGATGCCGGCGGCCCGCAGCACGTTCGGGTTGACCATGCCGCAGCCGCCCCATTCGATCCAGCCCGCGCCCCCCTTCTTCTGGGGGAACCACAGGTCCATCTCGGCGCTGGGCTCGGTGAAGGGGAAGAACGCCGGGCGCAGCCGGGTGCGGGCCTCGGGGCCGAACATGGCGCGGGCGAACGCGTCGAGGGTGCCCACGAGGTTCGCCATCGTCAGGCCCTTGTCGATCGCGATGCCCTCGACCTGGTGGAAGACGGGCGTGTGCGTCTGGTCCAGCGCGTCGGTGCGGAACACCTTGCCGGGGCACGCCACGTACAGCGGCACCCCGCGCTCGAGCAGCGAGCGCGACTGCACCGGCGACGTGTGCGTGCGCAGCACGAGGTTGGACGGCTTGTCCCCCTCGCCCTCGACGTAGAAGGTGTCCTGCATCTGCCGGGCCGGGTGGTCGGGGGCGAAGTTCAACGCGTCGAAGTTGAACCACTCCGCCTCGACCTCGGGGCCGTCGGCGATCTCCCAGCCGAGCCCGACGAAGAAGTCGGCGATGCGCTCCTGCACCAGCTCGATCGGGTGCCGCGCGCCGGCCGGGCGCCGGTCGGTCGGGAGCGTGACGTCGACGGCCTCCTCCACGAGGACGCGCTCGTCGCGCTCCACCTCGAGCTCGGCCTGGCGCGCCGCGATCGCCTGGTTCACCCGCCCGCGGCGCGGGCCGACGTTCTTGCCCGCGGCAGCCTTGTCGGGCCCGGGCAGGCCCCCGATGGCCCGGTTGGCCAGCGCGAGCGGGCTCCGGTCCCCGGTCTGCGCGGTGCGGACGGCCTTCAGCTCGTCGAGGTCGCGCGCGGCGGCGACGGCGGCGAGCGCCTCGGCGACGGCGGCGTCGAGCGCGGCGACGTCCAGCGGGTCGGGGCTCTGTCGCTCGTTGCCGGGTTCTGGGGTGGGTGCGGGCGTGGACATGCGTGCCTTCCTGAGAGGGGCCCTGCGAAGGGTGTGGCGGCGGGGTCAGTTTATGTGCCCGCCCGGGCCGGTCAGGTCGGCGTCCGCAGTGCCGCGCTCAGCGCGCGGGCGTCACCGGGGCCGGGCCCGTGGCGGGCCCGGTAAATCGGCGGTCGCGGCGTGTCACGCCTCCCATGATGACACGGGCGGGCGGGCCCCTTCCCGGCCGGTCAGCGGGACGACCGCGACGTCCTCGTGCAGCGGCCCTCCCGACCGGCCCTCGCCGAGCCGGGACGCGACGACGTGCACGGCGTCGACCCGCCACGACGGCCCCCGGTACACGGCCAGCGCACGCGCCCAGGGCACGAGGGGGGACGCCTCGGCCACCCGCCCGCGCGTCCCGCCGCGCGCGCCGTCGACCCGGCGCCGACCCTCGGCCGCCCGGACCGTCGCCCGCGCGACCGTGAGGTGCGGCCGGCCGGAGGTGCGGTCCGAGGCGGGCAGCCCCGCCGCGGCGGCGGCGTCCTGGGCGGCCTCCCCGGCGCGGCGCAGGTCGTCGACGGCTCCGGCGACGCCCACCCAGAGCGTGCGCCCGCCGAACGAGCCGCTCCCGGCCAGGGCCAGCTCGAACGGGGGTACGTCGGCGAGCGCGGCCCGCAGCGCGTCGACGTAACCCGGGACGGCGCCGTCCGGCACTTCGCCGTGGAAGACGAGCGTCACGTGACGCTGCTCGCGCGGCACCCAGCGCAGCCCGCGGCCCGGGTCGGACAGGGCGCCGCCACCCACCCCCGCCAGGGCGAGATCCAGGTGGCCGGCAGCGTCGGCGGAGGGGTACACGGCCGTGAACAGGCGCATGGCGCGATGCTAGGCTCGCGGCGGCCCGCCGGGCACGACCGCGCCCGTTCTCCGCGCGCCCCGCTCCGTGGAGCGGCAGGCTGGGGCCATGCCCTCGCTCCGACGCGTCCTCGTCACCTCGTCCCTGGCCGCCCTCGGGCTGGGTGCCGCCCTCCTCACCCGGCGGATGACGCAGACCTGGGGCACCGCGGCGCTGGAGGCCGACCTCCCCCTGCCCGGCGACGACCTCGTGCGGGGGGCGAGCGTCGTGGCCACCCGGGCCGTCGGCATCGGCGTCCCCGCCTCCCGGGTGTGGCCCTGGCTCGTCCAGCTCGGGTACGGCCGTGGCGGTTTCTACTCCCACGACCGGCTGGAGCGGGCCGTCGGGCTGGACATCCGTTCCGCCGACCGTGTGGAGCCGGCGTGGCAGGACCTCGCCGTCGGCGACCGGGTCGACCTCGCCGGGGGCTTCGGGCTCCGCGTCGCCGCCCTGGAGCCCGGGCGGCACATCGTCCTGCACGGCGGCGAACCGGGGCGCGGGGAACCGGTGGCCGGGTCACCGCCCTTCGACTTCTCGTGGGCGTTCGTCCTGCTGCCCTGGGAGGGGCGTGACGTGGGGACCCGGCTGCTCGTGCGCGAGCGTTACCGGCCGCACGGCACCGTGGGCCGCGTCGTCGTGGAGGCCACGCAGGTGGCGAGCTGGGTGATGTCCGCCGCGATGCTGCGCGGCATCCGGGACCGCGCGGAGGGGCGCCGGGCGCGCGCGGCACGCCCCGCGGGCTAGCGCTGGGCGCGACCGCTCGCGTACAGGCAGACGGTGGCGGCGGTGGCGAGGTTGAGCGACTCGGCCCGGCCGCGGATGGGCACGCGGACGACGGCGTCCGCCAGGGCCCGGTCGGCCTCGGGCAGGCCCCATGCCTCGTTGCCGAACACCCAGGCGGTGGAGCCGGCGAGGTCGGGCCGCCCTGCCGGGGCCGTCCCGGCCACGTCGAGCAGGTCGTCGAGGTCGTGCTCGCCCGTGCCGTCCGCGGCGAGGACGACGCAGCCGGCGTCGTGCGCCGCGGCGACGACGCCCGTCAGGGGCACGCCCGTCACGACGGGGACGTGGAAGAGGGAGCCGGCGGTGGAACGCACGACCTTGGGGTTGTGCACGTCGACGCTCTCGCCGGCGAGCACGACGAGGTCGGCGCCGGCCGCGTCGGCGGCCCGGATGACGGTGCCCGCGTTGCCGGGGTCGCGGACGTTCGCGAGCACGGCCACCAGCAGCGGGCGGGCGTCCAGCCCGCGCAGGGCGTCGTCGAGCGTGCGCGGGCGGGCCCGCACGACGGCGAGCACGCCCTGGGCGTCGGGGCTCATCGCGTCGAGCACCTCGGGGGTGCCGACGTGCAGGCGCAGCCCGGCCTCGCCGGCGGCCCCCACGATCTCGTCGTAGCGCTCGGCGGCGGCCGCCGTGAGGTAGACGTCCCGTACCTCGTCGGGCGCGTGCCGCACGGCCTCGCGCACGCCCTGCGGGCCCTCGACGAGGAACTGCCCGTGCCGGGAACGCGCGGGACGCCCGGACAGCGCCCTGACCTGCTTGACCCGGTCCGCCCGCGGGTTCGCGAGCGTCACGTCGGGGATGCCTGAGATCATGCGCGGCATCGACAGGTCGGGGGTGTCCGGGCGTCCGGGGTGCTGAGCGGGGTGGCTCAGGCGGCCTTCGGCGCGTTGACGTCGGCCGGCAGCGCGTCCTTGGCGACCTGGACGAGCGCGTTGAACGCCGCCACGTCGTTGACCGCGAGCTCGGCGAGCATGCGGCGGTCGACCTCGACACCAGCAGCCTTGAGGCCCTGGATGAGGCGGTTGTAGGTCAGACCCTGCGCGCGGGACGCAGCGTTGATGCGCTGGATCCACAGCTTGCGGAAGTCGCCCTTCTTCGCCTTGCGGTCGCGGTACGAGTAGACGAGGGAGTGGGTGACCTGCTCCTTCGCCTTCCGGTACAGGCGCGAACGCTGGCCGCGGTAGCCGCTGGCGCGCTCGAGGGTCGTACGGCGCTTCTTGTGGGCGTTGACCGCCCGCTTCACGCGTGCCACGTGATGCTCCTTGCAGTGTCGGGGCCGGAAGTGGACCCGGCGGTCGTGCTCCCCGGTGGTGTCACCGGAAGCCGCCGACCGCCGAGGGCGTCACTTGCCGAGCAGCTTCTTGATGGTCTTGACGTCGGCGGCCGAGACCACCTGGTCCTGAGCCAGACGACGCGTGCGGCGGCTGGACTTGTGCTCGAGGTAGTGGCGAGCGTTCGTCTGCTCCCGCATGATCTTGCCGCTGCCGGTGACCCGGAAGCGCTTCTTGGCGCCGGAGTGCGTCTTGTTCTTCGGCATGACTGCCGTCTCTCCTCGTGTCGGTCACCCGCCGGGTGGCGGGGACGTGGTGCGGACCGGGGCCGGCGAGCGGCCCGGTGCCAGATGGTCGTGTACGGCCTCAGCGCCCCGCGCGGGGGCTCGGCTTCGGACGCGGCGCCGGCGGCCGCGGGGTGGCGGGCTTCGGCGTCGCGGGCTTCGGCGTCGCCGCGGCGGGCTTCGCCGGCGTCGCGGGCTTCGGGGCCGCGGCCGGCGCGGCCGGCGTGGCCGGCGTGGAGGCCGACTTCTCCGCCACAGGCTTCGACGTCGCGGGCTTCGACGTCGCGGGCTTCGACGTCGCGGGCTTCGACGCGGCCGGCGCTACGGCGGGCTTCGTCTCGGCACGCGGGGCGGGCGCCGGCTGTGCGGCCTCGGGGGCCGGAGCCTCCTGCGCCTCGACCTCGGGCTCCGTCGGCTCGGGCTCCGGCGCAGGCTGCGCCGGCGCGGCCTGGGCACGGGCCTCGGCCTTGACCTCGGACTTGGTCTTGCGCTGCGCGTTGATCTCGCTGGACCGCTTGCGCTGCTCGACCTTGGCGTCGGCCTTCTTCTTCACCGGACCGAGCACCATGGTCATGTTGCGGCCGTCCTGCTTCGGCATCGACTCGACGAAGCCGAGGTCCGAGACGTCCTCCGCGAGCCGCTGCAGCAGACGCACGCCCATCTCGGGGCGCGACTGCTCACGACCGCGGAACATGATCATGACCTTGACCTTGTCGCCGGCCTCGAGGAAGCGGACGACGTGGCCCTTCTTGGTGCCGTAGTCGTGCGGGTCGATCTTCAGGCGGAACCGGATCTCCTTGAGGACCGTGTTCGCCTGGTTGCGCCGCGCCTCGCGCGCCTTCATGTCCGACTCGTACTTGAACTTGCCGTAGTCCATGAGCTTGGCGACGGGCGGACGGGCGTCCGGGGCCACCTCGACGAGGTCGAGGTCGGCGTCCTGGGCAAGCTTCAGGGCGACTCCCGTGGCGACCACGCCGACCTGCTCCCCGCCCGGGCCGATGAGTCGGACCTCGGGGACGCGGATCCGATCGTTGATGCGAGGCTCGCTGATGGTGATGCTCCTAAACTCGTCGGTAGACCGCCAGGGACGGGAAAGGCCCCCGACCTGAGCACAGGTGGAGGCCATCTACCGACGCCGGGGCGCGAGCGCTCCGACGACCGAGGCGGACGCCCACGAGAGGCGTCCGACCGGGACCCGGCCCCTGTCGGCGCCCGGGGGCGCTCGGTCGGTGCTCGGGTGGGATGAGATCCACTTGATGCACCCGGGCCCTGTCGACACCCCGAGGGGCGACGCACTTTCGGACCCAGGTCGGTCAGCGATCAAGATTAGCACGGTCTCGCCGCCCGCCCGGCCGGTGTGGCGAGCGTCTCGGCCACCCCGCTCGGGACCTTTACTGGAATCGTTCCAGAAAATGTGGCAGGGTCGGCCCCGTGACCACGGCGACGACGGACGAGACACTGCTGAGGGAACGGGGACTGCGCGTCACCGGTTCCCGGCTCGCCGTCCTGCGCGCGCTCTCCGCGCACCAGCACGCCACCGCGGACGACGTCGTGCACGCGGTGCGCGACGACCTCGGCTCGGTGTCCGTGCAGGCCGTGTACGACTGCCTGCACGCGCTCACCTCGGCCGGCCTCCTGCGCCGCATGGAGCCCGCCGGGCACCCCGCCCGCTACGAGCGCCGCACCGGCGACAACCACCACCACGTGGTGTGCCGCTCGTGCGGCGCCGTCGCCGACGTGGACTGCACCGTGGGGCACGCGCCCTGCCTGACGCCAAGCGCGTCTCACGGGTTCGCCGTCGACCTCGCCGAGGTCACGTTCTGGGGCCTGTGCCCCGACTGTGCCGGCGCCCCGGCCGCCGACCCCGTCCCGGCGGCCGTCACCGGCACGACCTCCTGAAGCCGGACCTCAACCGGAACCCCCCTGAGAAAGGACGTCATCACATGACGACGCCGTTCACGACGACGCAGACCGGCACGCCGGTCGCGAGCGACGCACAGTCCCTCACGCTGGGTGCGGACGGGCCCACCGTCCTGCACGACCGCTACCTGGTCGAGAAGCTCGCCTCCTTCAACCGGGAGCGCGTCCCGGAGCGCAACCCGCACGCCAAGGGCGGCGGCGCGTTCGGTGAGTTCGTCGTCACCGAGGACGTCTCGCAGTACACCCGCGCCGCGGTCTTCCAGAAGGGCGCGACGAGCGAGACGCTGCTGCGCTTCTCCTCGGTCGCGGGCGAGCAGGGCTCCCCCGACACCTGGCGCGACGTGCGCGGCTTCTCGCTGCGCTTCTACACCACCGAGGGCAACCTCGACATCGTCGGCAACAACACCCCGGTGTTCTTCCTGCGCGACGCGATGAAGTTCCCGGACTTCATCCACTCCCAGAAGCGCCTCGGCGCCTCCGGCCTGCGCAACGCCGACATGCAGTGGGACTTCTGGACGCTGTCCCCCGAGTCCGCCCACCAGGTCACCTACGTCATGGGCGACCGCGGGCTGTCGAAGTCGTGGCGCCACCTCAACGGCTATGGCTCGCACACCTACCAGTGGATCAACGCCGCGGGCGAGCGCTTCTGGGTGCAGTACCACTTCATCTCCCAGCAGGGCGTGGAGCACATGTCGTCCGAGGACGCCGAGCGCATCGCCGGTGAGGACGCGGACTACTACCGCCGCGACCTGTACGAGGCCATCGAGCGCGGGGAGCACCCCTCCTGGGACGTCAAGGTCCAGGTCATGCCGTACGAGGACGCGAAGACCTACCGCTTCAACCCGTTCGACATGACGAAGGTCTGGCCGCACGCGGACTACCCGCTCATCAAGGTCGGCACCTTCACGCTGAACCGGAACCCGAAGAACTTCTTCGCGGAGATCGAGCAGGCGGCGTTCTCGCCGGGCAACCAGGTGCCGGGCACCGGCATCTCGCCCGACAAGATGCTCATGGCCCGCGTCTTCTCCTACCCCGACGCGCAGCGCTACCGCATCGGCACGAACTACAACCAGCTCCCCGTGAACCAGCCGCACGCCGCCCCGGTCGCGAACTACATGCACCAGGGCAGCATGCAGTACCACTTCAACGGCCCCGAGCACCGGGTCTACACGCCGAACTCGTTCGGCGCCCAGGGCGGCCCCGTGGCCGACCCGGCGCGCGGGGTCGAGGCCGGCTGGGAGTCGGACGGCGAGCTCGTGCGCGCCGCCCAGACGCTGCACGCCGAGGACGACGACTTCGGCCAGGCGGGCACCCTGTACCGCGAGGTCTTCGACGACGGCGCCAAGGCGCGCTTCCTCGAGACCCTCACCGGCCAGGGTCTCGCGATCACGATCGACGAGATCCGCGAGCGGTTCTTCCAGTACTGGACGAACGTGGACGCCGAGCTCGGCGCCAAGCTCCGCGCCGAGGTGTCCGCGGGCCACGTCCCCTCGCCGGCCGCCGCCGGCTCGGGCCCCGACGTCGAGCCCGTCGGCATCTGACGACACGCCGGCGCACGGCACGCGCGCCGACACCACGCCGAGGCCGGGTCCCCCACGGGGGCCCGGCCTCGGCCGTCCGCGGCGGGCCGCCGGGGCTCCGCCCCGATGCGAAGATGGACCCCATGAGCACCCCGCCCGACGCCCCCTCCCCCACCTCCGCCGCCGACGACGCCACCCGCGACATCGCCGACGTCGCCGCCGTCGAGGTCATCACCGCCGCGGCCGTGCACCTCATGAGCGCCGCCGCCGTGAAGTGCGGCCTCGCGGAGGACGCCGACGCCCAGGGGCACCTCGACCTCGACGAGGCGCGCAAGCTGATCACCGCGCTCGCCGCCCTCGTCACGGCGAGCGCCCCCGACATCGGCAACCAGCACGCCCGCTCGCTCCGCGACGGCCTGCGGTCCCTCCAGCTCGCGTTCCGCGAGGCCTCCGTCGTGCCGGACGCGCCCGGCGAGGGCCCGGGCGAGAAGTACACGGGCTCCGTCGTCTGAGATGTCCGCCCCGTCCGCCTGGCCCCCGCCCCCGGATCACGCGCCGCCGCCCCAGGGCGGCGGCGCGGCGGCGCGGCGACGCGGCCGCCGCACGGCGGTCACGGTCCTGGCGGTGCTGCTGGCCGGGTCGCTCGGGCTCGGCGCGTACCTGGGGGTGACCACGGCGCGCTGGCAGGCGCACAGCGCCGCCTGGGAGGACGAGGCGCGCGGGTACGCCGACCGCGTGGCCGCGCTCGACGCCGAGCTCGCGGCGACCGACGCCGAGCTCGTCGCCGCCCGTGAGCAGCTCGCCACCGCGACGGCACGGATCACCGACCTCGCCAACGAGAAGGCCCAGCTCGGCGACGAGAACGTCGCCTCGCAGCGGTACCTCGACTACGAGAAGCAGGTGAGCGAGGCGGCGGGCGTCGTGACGACCGCGCTGGGCGACTGCGTGGACGCCCAGGCGCAGCTCATCACCTACCTCGAGGACCGCGGCTCCTACGACGCGAAGGACCTCGACCGGTTCGCCACCGACGTCGACACCCTGTGCCGCCAGGCCTCGAAGGCGAACGACCAGCTGGAGCAGGAGCTCGAACCGTGAGCCGCCCGGCGTCCCCGCGACGCGCCGGGCGGGGGGTGCGCCCCGCGGCGGCGCTGCTCCTGGCCGCCGCGCTCACGGGCTGCGGGGTGCTCCCGGCGATGCCGCCCCCCGTCCCGGACGACGTCGTCCCGACACGCGTCGCACCGTCGCCAGCGCCCTCCCTCTCGACCGACGGCGCCGAGGGCCTGTCGCCGGACGGCTTCGACGCCGTGCAGCGCATGGCCGTGCGGATCCGCAACGTGGGCTGCGACGGGCTGTCCACCGGGTCCGGCTTCGCCGTCGACGAGCACACCCTCATCACCAACCGGCACGTCGTGGCCGACTCCGAGTCCCTGGAGGTGAGCACGTACGACGGGCGCGACCTCGCCGTCTCCGCCGCGGGCAGCGCCTCGCTCGCCGATCTGGCGCTGGTGCGCACCGCCGACCCCCTGCCCAGCCACCCCACCCTCGCGGACGCCGACCCGAGGCCCGGCGATCCCGTGACGGTGGTCGGGTACCCGGAGGGCGGCAGGCTGACCGTGACGGCCGGAGAGGTCATCGGGCCGACCACCGACCCCCTGCACGAGAACCTCGGCGAGGTGCTGCTCACCGACGCCCCCGTCGAGCCCGGCTCCTCCGGGTCCGCGGCCCTCGACGAGCGGGGCAGGGTGATCGGGGTGGTGTACGCGAAGACGTCCGACGGACGCTCCCTGCTGGTGCCGCTCTCCACCCTGGAGCAGCTGCTCGACGACGCCGACGGGTTCCGGGCGCTGCCGCCGTGCGAGCAGCCCTCCGGGTCGCCGTCACCCCCGCGCTGACCGTCGGCGCCGACCGTCCGGTCCCGAGTGGCGACGCTTCCCCCCGAGAGCCCGGGGGTGCAGACTGGCGGTCGCCCGTCCGACCGGAGGTCCCCACCGTGCCCGACCGCCCCGAGATCGTCTGCATCTGCGGCTCGGTGCGGTTCGTGGACGAGATGCGCGCGGCGCACCGCGACCTGACCCTGGCCGGCGCGATCGTCGTCGGCCCGGGCGGGGCGGACGAGGTCCTGACCGAGGAGCAGAGGGCTGCGCTCGCCGCGCTGCACCTGCGCAAGATCGACCTGGCCGACCGGGTCCTGGTCGTCAACCCCGGCGGCTACGTCGGAGAGTCGACGCGCAGGGAGATCGCGTACGCCCGGGCCACCGGGACGCCGGTCGCGTTCACCGTCCCCGGCTGACCCCGGACGCCCGGGGTCTCAGCGCGCGGCACCCACCCGCAGCTCGAGGGAGTCGACCCGGCCCGAGATCACCGTCGAGGCGCCCAGGCGGGCGTTCACCTGCGCGAGCACGCGGTCGAGCCCGGAACGGTCCAGGCCCGGGTCGAGCGCCAGGACGACGGCGACCTCCGCCCGGCGCCCGGGCTCGGCGTGCGCCCGCACCACGTGCTGCACGGGGGCGGCGGCGTCCGCCACCGCGGTGGCGACCTCGCGGTCGACCACCAGCGCGCCGTCCGTGCCGCCCGGGACGAGCGCCGGCCGCCACTCGTGGCCCTGGGCGAGGGCCCACACGGCCGGGCGGGGCACGAGGGCCGTGGCGGGCCCCGCCGGGTCCACGACCAGGAGCGACCAGTCCTCGCTCACGGCCGACAGCGCCGCGCGGGCGGCCTCGACCGGGACCGGCCGCGCGTCCGCGCGCCAGGCCTTCATCGCGTCGACCGAGCTGAAGACCGGCAGCGCCCGGCGACCGTCGGGCGCCTCGATCGCCACGACGCCGGCCGCGGCCTCCTTGTCGACGTGCAGCTCCTGGGTGGTGCCCGAGGGGCCGTCGTGCTCGACCACGTCGGCGACGGCGAGCTCCGCCAGCACCGGCACCAGCACGCGCGTGACGGCGAGGCGCCGCACGACGTCGCCCAGCGAGCCCGTCCCGCCGGCGTGCGCGCGCAGCAGCGAGGCGAGCTCGGGGTCGGCCGAGCCGTCGTCACCCGCGAACTGCGACGTCGGCTGGATGGACTTCAGGTGGCCGGGCAGCGCCCGACCCTCGGTGCCCGCCGGGTCGCCGTCACCCGCCGTCACGGCCGGCCCGCCACGTCGAGCGCCTCGGGCAGCGTGAACGCCCCGGCGTACAGGGCCTTGCCCACCACGGCGCCCTCGACGCCGTCCGGCACCAGGGCGCGCAGCGCCTCGAGGTCCGCGAGGGAGGAGATGCCCCCCGACGCGACGACCTTGGCGGGCGTGCGCGACGCGACCTCGCGCAGCAGGTCGACGTTCGGCCCGCGCAGCGTGCCGTCCTTGGTGACGTCCGTGACGACGTACCGCGCGCACCCGGCGTCGTCGAGACGGGCGAGCACCTCCCACAGGTCGCCGCCCTCCTGGGTCCACCCCCGCGCGGCGAGCGTCGTGCCGCGCACGTCGAGACCGACGGCGACGGCGTCGCCGTGCTCCGCGATCACGCGCGCGGTCCACTCCGGGTCCTCGAGAGCCGCCGTGCCGATGTTGACGCGCCGGGCGCCCGTGGCGAGGGCGCGCTCGAGGGACGCGTCGTCGCGGATGCCGCCCGACAGCTCCACCTGGACGTCCAGCTCGGCCACGACCTGCGCGAGGAGGTCGGCGTTGGAGCCGCGACCGAACGCCGCATCGAGGTCGACGAGGTGGATCCACTCGGCGCCCCCCGCCTGCCAGTCGCGGGCGGCGGCCAGCGGGTCTCCGTAGGACGTCTCGGAGCCGGCCTCTCCCTGCACGAGTCGGACGGCCTGGCCGTCGGCGACGTCGACGGCGGGCAGCAGAACGAGGCGATCAGTCACGGGGTTCTCCATCGTTTCGGTGGTGCGGCCCGTCGCTGTCGGGCCAGGGAGCGGGAGGGCCGTCAGAGCGAGCGGACCCAGTTCTCGAGCAGGGTCGCGCCGGCGTCACCGGACTTCTCGGGGTGGAACTGCGTGGCGGCCAGCGGTCCGCTCTCGACGGCGGCGACGAACCGGGCCTCCGAGCCGGGGGCCCCGTGCCGGGCCCAGGTGACCAGCGGCGGCGCATAACGCGGGTCGGCGTCGCCGTCGTGCCCCTGCGTGAACTCCTGCGCCGCGTACGAGTGCACGAAGTAGAACCGCTCGTGCTCCACCCCCGCGAAGAGCCGCGACCCCTCCGGGACCTCCACGGGCGACCAGCCCATGTGCGGCACGACCGGGGCGTCGAGGCGCTCGACGACCCCGGGCCACTCGCCGAGGCCCTCGGCGCGCTCGCCGTGCTCCACGCCGGCGTCGAACATGACCTGCATCCCGACGCAGATGCCGAGCACGGGCCGTCCTCCGGCGAGACGCCGGTCGATCACCTGGTCGCCGCGGACGGCGCGCAGCCCGGCCATGCAGGCGGCGAACGCGCCCACGCCCGGGACCACGAGCCCGTCGGCCTCGGCGGCCCGCGTCAGGTCCGCGGTGAGCTCGACGTCGGCACCCACCCGCTCGAGGGCCCGCACGGCCGAGCGCACGTTGCCGAAGCCGTAGTCGAGCACGACGACGTGCGGGAGCCCGCCCGCCCTGGCGGGCGCCGGCGCCGGGTTGAGGTCGGCCGCGGCGCCGCCGTGCGGCAGCAGGGGCGAGATGCCCGCGGCCTCCTGCGCGGCGGCGATCGGGTCCCGGCCGGTGGCTCCGGGCATGTCGCTGGTCGTGTCCGGCATGCGACTCCTCTACTGCTTCTTGCGGGCCTTGCGCGCGGCGCCCGTGAGCATCCGCATCGCCTTGAACCGGCCGATGCTCGACGAGGGCACCACGCCCGGCAGGTCGGCCACGGTGATCTGGCCGGTGACGAGGTCCTCGAGGGCCTCGGGCGCGCCGCCGAGCACCAGGCCCGGCGGGAGCTCGCCCTCCGCCTCGCCGCCGGAGTAGCGCACGCACGTGAGCTGCTCGCCCCGGCGGGTCACGAGGACCAGGGGCACCCCGGCCACGAGCTTCGAGATCGCGGCTGCGGCCCGGGCGGGCGCGTCACCGCTCGTGTCGCGCAGGATCGCGAGCGCACCGACCGGGGTCGGCGCGGCGTCGACGTCGAGCTCGGCGAGCGAGCAGGCGGCCGCCAGGGGCTCGGCGCCGGCGATCTGCGTGATGAGGACCGCCAGCTCGGGGTCCGCGGAGGCGCCGTCGAGGCCGGACAGGTCGTCGGGGACCTCGAAGCCCTCGGGCAGGTCGGGCTGCTGGTCGGGATCGGTGGTCATGCGGCTACAGCGCACCCTTCGTGGACGGGACGCCCTCGACGCGCGGGTCGGGGGCGACGGCGGCGCGCAGCGCACGGGCGAGCGCCTTGAACTGGGCCTCGACGATGTGGTGCGGGTCGCGGCCCGCGAGGACCCGCACGTGCAGGCAGATCCCGGCGTGGTGCGCGATCGACTCGAGCACGTGCCGCGTGAGCGACCCGGTGAAGTGCCCGCCGATGAGGTGGTACTCCTGGCCCTCCGGCTCGCCGGAGTGCACCAGGTACGGCCGGCCCGACACGTCGACGACCGCGAGCGCGAGCGCCTCGTCGAGCGGCACCGTGGCGTCGCCGAAGCGGGAGATGCCCCGCTTGTCGCCGAGCGCCTCGCGCAGCGCCTCGCCGAGCACGATCGCGACGTCCTCGACGGTGTGGTGGGCGTCGATGTGCGTGTCCCCGGTCGCGCGCACCGTGAGGTCGATCAGGGAGTGCTTGCCGAGCGCGGTGAGCATGTGGTCGTAGAAGGGCACGGTGGTCGAGATCTCCGTGCGCCCCGTGCCGTCCAGGTCCAGCTCGACGACGACGCTCGACTCGCTCGTCGTGCGCTCCACGCGGGCCGTGCGGTGCTGCATCAGTCCTCCTTCTCGGGCGCCGCGGCGCCGGTCGTGCTCGCGCCGACGACCTCGGTGAACGCGGCCCGGAACGCCGCGTTCTCGGCGGGTGTGCCGACGGACACCCGGAGCCACCCGTCGGGACCCGTCTCCCGGATGAGGACGCCGCGGTCGAGCAGGCCCTGCCAGACGGCGTGCCGGTCGGCGAACCTGCCGAACAGCACGAAGTTCGCGTCCGAGTCCGCGACCTGCAGCGCCTCACCGGCCACGCGCTGCGCGCGCAGCCACGCCACCAGCGCGTCCCGCTCGTCGCGGAGCTCGCGCACCTGGGCGCGCAGCTCGTCGTGGTGCGCCAGCGCGCCGCGCGCGGCGGCCTGCGTCACCGCCGACAGGTGGTACGGGAGCCGGACGACGCGCAGGGCGTCCACGAGCTCGGCGGAGGCCGCCAGATAGCCCAGCCGCAGCCCGGCCGCGGCGAAGGCCTTCGACATCGTGCGCGAGACGGCGAGGTGCGGGTGCGCACCGAGCAGCTCGAGCGCCGAGGGCGTGCCCGGGCGCCGGAACTCGGCGTACGCCTCGTCGACCACGACGACGGCTCCCGCACGACGCCCGCCGTGCTCCGGCGCGTCCGCGACCTCGACGCGCGCCGCCGCCTCGAGGACGGCCTCGACGGTCGCGAGCGGCAGCGCCGTCCCGGTGGGGTTGTTCGGGCTGGCGAGGAGGATCACGGACGGCCGGACCTCCTCGATCGTCGCCACGGCGTGGTCGACGTCGAGCGTGAAGTCGGTCTCGCGGCGCCCGGTGACCCAGCGCGTGTGGGTGTCCCGCGCGTACTCGGGGTACATGGAGTAGGTCGGCGCGAACGACAGCGCGGTGCGCCCGGGGCCGCCGAAGGCCTGCAGCAGGTGCAGCATGACCTCGTTGGAGCCGTTGGCCGCCCAGACCTGCTCGGCCGCGACGCGCACGCCCGACTCGAGGGCCAGGTAGTCCGCCAGGTCGTCGCGCAGGGCGGCGAAGTCGCGGTCCGGGTACCGGTTGAGCCCTCGCGCCGCGTCCGCGACGTGGCGGGCGATCGTCGCGACGACCGCGTCCGACGGGGGGTACGGGTTCTCGTTGACGTTCAGCCGCACCGGCACGTCGAGCTGCGGGGCGCCGTAGGGCACCTCGGCGGCGAGCTCGGGACGCAGCGGCAGCCGCGCGCCGTCGACGCCACCGGCGGGCGCGGCGGCGGACAGGGGGGTGGTCACGGCGTCATTCTACGGAACCTGCGGGGTGGCCGGGTGTGGCGTCCGCCCCTCGGCGCCGGCGGTCGGCACCGGGTGCGGGCCGGGCCCGCACTCTCCCGTCCGGGGCCCCGAGAACAGGTTTGTGAAGGACTTCACATGCCAGGAACGGCACGGTTCCGGGCCTTGTGACAGCCTTCACAAGGGTTTCCGGCTGCACTCCCCACCACTTGTGCCTACCGTCGAGGTACCCAACAGATCGACCCAGCAGTTTCGACGTGGGGGCCGCCGTCCGCGGCCCGCGAGAGGGAGAAGCAGATGAGCACCATGCAGGCCGCGGTCGTCCACTCGTTCACCGAGCCCCTGTCCGTCGAGGACCGCGAGGTCCCGGCGCCCGGCCCGCACGAGGCGCTGGTCAAGGTCGACTACACCGGCGTGTGCCACACCGACCTGCACGCCGCGCACGGCGACTGGCCGGTCAAGCCGACCCCGCCGTTCGTCCCCGGCCACGAGGGCGTCGGCCACGTCGTCGCCGTCGGCGACCAGGTGACCCGCGTCAAGGTCGGCGACACCGTCGGCAACGCCTGGCTGTGGAGCGCCTGCGGCGAGTGCGAGTACTGCGAGACCGGCTGGGAGACCCTCTGCCCGAACCAGAAGAACGGCGGCTACTCGGTCGACGGCTCCTTCGGCCAGTACATGCTCGTCGACTCCCGGTACGCGCCCGTCATCCCCGACGGCGTCGAGCTCGCCGCCGTCGGCCCGATCCTGTGCGCCGGCGTCACGGTCTACAAGGGCCTCAAGATGACGGACACCCAGCCCGGCGAGTGGGTCCTGATCTCCGGCATCGGCGGCCTCGGGCACATCGCCGTGCAGTACGCGGTCGCGATGGGCCGCCGCGTCGCCGCGGTCGACGTCGACGACGCCAAGCTCGAGCTGGCCCGCAAGCACGGCGCCGAGGTGACCGTGAACGCCGCCACCTCCGCCGACGCGGCGGCCGAGCTGCAGGAGAAGACCGGCGGCGGCGTCCACGGCGCGCTCGTCACCGCGGTCAACGCCCACGCCTTCCCGCAGGCCGTCGGCGCGCTGCGCCGCGGCGGCACCGTCTCCCTGGTGGGGCTGCCCCCGGAGAAGTTCCCGCTGGACATCTTCACCACGGTGCTGTTCGGCCTCACCGTCCGCGGCTCGATCGTCGGCACGCGCAAGGACATGGCGGAGGCCCTCGACTTCTTCGCCCGGGGCAAGATCGACCCGACCTACACCGTGCGTCCCCTCGGCGACATCAACGCGATCTTCGACGAGATGATCGCCGGCAAGATCGACGGCCGGGTCGTCATGGACATGCGCAGCTGACCCGCACCCGTGCGCGACGAAGGCCCGGCGGCCAGGCCGCCGGGCCTTCGTCGCGCCTCAGGCGAGGACGACGTCCTCCCCCGAGACCTCGACCTGGATCGCCGGCAGGGGCTCGGGCGCCGGGCCACCGAGCACCGCGGCGTCGGTGAGCGCGTACCGCGACTGGTGGCAGGGGCACAGCAGCTCGCCCTCCCCCGGGGTGACCGTGCACCCGGCATGGGTGCAGATCGCGCTGAACGCGTGCACCTCGCCCTGGGTCGGCTGCGTCACGAGCACGTCCTGCCCCCCGACCTTCGCCGCGACCGCACCGCCGACCGGCACGTCCGCGAGCGCCACGACGACGGTCCCCGCCCCCTCCGCGCTCGCGGAGGCCGCCGCGTCCTGAGGCGTCGGCCGCTGCTCGGCGCAGGCGGCGAGCACCCCGGCACCGGCGATCGCCCCCGCCGCCGCGCCCGTACCCCGCAGCAGCTGGCGGCGGGTCGGACCGCAGGCGCAGGCGGGTCCGTCGAGTGCGCCCGCCTCCCGGTCGTCGTCGGGCACCCGGGAGAGCGGGGACGTTCCGGGCTCGCGCCGGCCGGTCGACAGGCTGGTCGGCGGGCTGGTCGGCAGTCTGGTCGGCATCGCGCCTCCGGTGGGTCGGGCCTCGGGCGGCCGGACGCTTCCGCTGACGGCGCCACCGAGGAGTGGGAGCATCATCATCATGGACTCCTCCCAGGGCGCCGTGCCACCGCGGCCGAGGCCCACGCCGGCGGCCCGCCCGCCCGTGGCACGCGGCTGGCGGCTCGCCGCGGCCCTCGCCGTCCTCGTCTCCGCCGTCGTCCACGTCGTCCTGTACGTCGACGGCTACGACACCATCGCCGTCGTCGGGCCCCTCTTCCTGCTCAACGCCGTGGCCGGGATCGTGCTGGCCGCCCTCCTGGTGGTCTGGCGGCACTGGCTGCCGCTGGTGGGCGGGATCGGCTTCGGCGGCCTGACCCTGCTCGCGTTCGTGCTCTCGACGACGGTCGGCTTCTACGGCGTGAACGAGACCTTCGCGGGCACCACCGAGATCGTCGCGGCCGCGGCCGAGGTGGTCGCGGTGGTGGCGTCGGCCGTGGCGCTGCTGCGGGAGTACGTGCGCTGACGGACCTGTGGAGAGCGGGCGCACACCGTCGGCGGATCCCCCTACGATCGAGGACGTGAGCCACCCCGACGACCCGTACGCCGACCTCGTGTTCGACCCGACGGACGAGGACGTCCCGCCGCCCGACGACCTGGCGCCCGAGCCCGAGCACGGGCCGCCCGCCCCGGTGCCGGCCCCCTCCGCGGCGGGCCGGGCGGACGCTCCCGCCCCGGACGCCGCCATGCGGGCCAAGCTCGCGATGCTGCGCGGCCTGCTCGACAGCGCCGGCGAGGGCGGGGGCACGCTGCGCGAGCAGGCCGAGGAGTCGTTGCGTGCCCTGGTCGGCCGTGACGACGCGACGCTGCGGGAGGACCAGTGGCGGGCCATCGAGGCCCTGGTCGCGTTCCGCCGACGCGCGCTCGTCGTGCAGCGCACGGGATGGGGCAAGTCCGCCGTCTACTTCGTCGCCACGTCCCTCCTGCGGTCCCGCGGTGCCGGGCCGACCGTCATCGTGTCGCCGCTCCTGGCGCTCATGCGTGACCAGATCGCGGCCGCCGCCCGTGCCGGGATCCGCGCCGTGACGATCAACTCCTCCAACGTCACCGAGTGGGACCAGGTGCACGCGGCCATCGCGGCGGGCGAGGTCGACGTGCTCCTGTGCTCCCCCGAGCGGCTCAACAACCCTGCCTTCCGCGACGAGGTGCTCCCCCGCCTCGCGGCCGACGCCGGCCTGGTCGTGATCGACGAGGCGCACTGCATCTCCGACTGGGGCCACGACTTCCGGCCCGACTACCGCCGCATCCGCACCCTGCTCGCCGACCTGCCCCCGGGGATCCCCGTGCTCGCCACCACGGCCACGGCCAACGCCCGCGTCACCGCCGACGTCGCCGAGCAGCTGGGCGTGCACGGAGCCGCTGACGATGCCGGCGGCGACGCCGGCGAGGTGCTCGTGCTGCGCGGCGGCCTCGACCGCGAGTCGCTGCACCTGGCGGTGCTCGAGCTGCCCGACCAGCCCACGCGCGTGGCGTGGCTCGTCGAGGCCCTGCAGGACGTCGAGGGGTCGGGGATCGTCTACTGCCTCACGGTCTCGGCCGCCGAGCAGGTCGCCGAGCAGCTGCGCGGTGCGGGTCTCGCGGTCGCCGCGTACACCGGCCGCACCGACCCCACCCAGCGCGAGCAGCTCGAGGAGGACCTCAAGGAGAACCGGGTCAAGGCCCTCGTCGCGACGTCCGCGCTCGGCATGGGGTTCGACAAGCCCGACCTCGCCTTCGTCGTGCACCTCGGCGCGCCGTCCTCCCCCATCGCGTACTACCAGCAGGTGGGCCGCGCCGGCCGCGGCGTGGACGACGCCGTGGTGGTCCTGCTGCCCGGTCAGGAGGACCGGGCGATCTGGGACTGGTTCGGGTCGCAGGCGTTCCCCGCCGAGCCCCAGGTCCGGGCGACGCTCGCCGCGCTCTCGGCGGGAGAGGGAGCGCAGTCGACGGCGGCGCTGGAGACGCAGGTCGACCTCAAGCGGTCCCGGCTCGAGACGATGCTCAAGGTGCTCGACGTCGACGGCGCGGTGCGCCGCGTGCAGGGCGGATGGGTCGCCACGGGCACGCCGTGGGGGTACGACGCCGAGCGGTACGCGCGCGTGGAGGCCACCCGCGAGGCGGAGCAGCAGGCGATGGTCGACTACGTGGCGACGTCGGGGTGCCGGATGGCGTACCTGCGCGCCCAGCTCGACGACCCCGAGCTGCCCGAGGGCTGGCAGTGCGGCCGCTGCGACCGCTGCGGCGGGGTCACGCTGCCCGCGGTGCCCGATGCCGAGGCGGTCGCCGCCGCGCGGGCCGACATGGACCGCCCGGGCGTCGAGGTCGGCCCGCGGGCGATGTGGCCGTCCGGGCTGGCCGCGCTCGGGCTGGACCTCAAGGGCAAGATCGCGCCCGACGAGCGCGCCGAGCCCGGCCGCGCGGTGGCGCGGCTCGACGGACTGGGCTGGTCCGGGCCGCTGCGGGACCTCTTCGCGCCGGGCGCCGCCGACGGCGAGGTGCCGGTGCCGCTGCGGCACGCCGCCGCGCGGGTCCTGGACGACTGGGACGCGATCCGCCCCGAGGGTGCCGACGGCAGCGACGAGCCGGCCGCGAAGGGTGGCCGCCGCACGACGATCGAAGGGGTCGTGGCGGTGCGGTCCACCACGCGACCGCAGCTGACGTACCACCTGGCGTCCGGGCTGGCCGCCTACCTGGGGGTGCCGCTCATCGGCGCGGTCGGCCCGACCGCGGGCACGGAGCAGCCCGACCGGCACGACGTGAACTCGGCGATGCGGCTGGCGGGGGTGGCGCGCCGCCTGCGGCTGGAGCTGGGCGACGCCGCCCTGGGCGGGCTGCCCGGGCGCACGGTGCTGCTGGTGGACGACTGGACCGAGTCCGGCTGGACGCTCACGGTCGCCGCGCGGCTGCTGCGCCAGGCCGGGGCCGCGGCCGTGCACCCGTTCGTGCTCGGGGTGCGCTGACGCGCTGCCGGCGGCAGCCGCGACCGGCGGGCTCGCGACGGTGGGTCAGCCGTCGAGCAGGCCGCGCACGTCGTCGGCCGCCAGCGTCCGGGCGAACGTGCCCGCCGCGTCGTCGAGCACGGCGTCGAACAGCGCGGCCTTGCGTCGCGCCAGCGCCATGACCTTCTCCTCGATCGTGTCCTGCGCCACCAGGCGTGTCACGACGACGTTGCGGGTCTGCCCGATGCGGTGGGTACGGTCCACGGCCTGCGCCTCCGTGGCGGGGTTCCACCAGGGGTCGAGCAGGTAGACGTAGTCGGCCTCGGTGAGGTTGAGCCCGACCCCGCCCGCCTTGAGCGAGATGAGGAACACCGGGGCGTCACCGTCCTTGAAGGCCCGCACGACGTCGGCGCGCCTCCGGGTGGCGCCGTCGAGGTAGACGACGGGCAGGCCGGCGGCGGCGCAGCGCTGCTCGACGCGCCGCAGGAACGACGTGAACTGCGAGAAGACGAGCGCCCGGTGCCCCTCGGCCGCGATCTCGGTCAGCTCGTCGGTCACCACGTCGAGCTTCGCGGAGCCGACGCCCGCGTACGCGTCGTCGAGCAGGGAGGCGTCGAGGGCCAGACGCCGCAGCGTCGTCAGCGACCGGAAGATCGCCACCCGGTTCGCGTCGAAGTCCTCGAGCAGCCCGAGCAGGCGTTGCCGCTCGCGCTGCAGATGGGTGTCGTAGACCCTGCGGTGGTCCAGGGTGAGGGGCACGCGCAGCACGCGCTCGGTGCGCTCGGGCAGCTCGGGCGCGACCTGCTCCTTCGTGCGGCGCAGCACGAGCGGGCGGATGCGGCGCTTGAGCCGGGCGAGCGCACGGTTGCCGGCCGCGACCACCTGCGGGTCGTCGTCGGTGGCCGCCGCGTCGACGAGCCGCGCCGTCTCCGCCTTGAAGCGGTGCATCGAGGGGTACAGCCCGGGCGCGACGATCGCGAGCGCGGCCCAGAGCTCCATGAGGTTGTTCTCGAGCGGCGTGCCGGTGATGGCGAGCTTGAAGGGCGCGCGCAGGAGCCGAGCCGTCTCGTGGGCCCGGGTGCGCGGGTTCTTCGCCACCTGTGCCTCGTCGAGGACCAGGCCGCTCCACTCGAGGGCGTCGAACGCGTCGAACTCCAGGCGGAAGACCGCGTACGACGTGACGACCAGGTCGGCGCCTGAGGCGAGGTCGGCCAGCCCGGTCCCCAGGGTGCGCGCCGTGGCCGGCATCGCGGCCACCCGCAGGCCGGGGGCGAAGCGTGCCGCCTCGTCGACCCAGTTGCCGACCACCGAGGCCGGGGCGACGACCACGAACGGCGGCGCACCGGGGTCCTGGGCCCGGGCGTGCGCGAGGAACGTCAGCGTCTCGAGCGTCTTGCCGAGCCCCATGTCGTCGGCCAGGATGCCGCCGAGCCCGTGGCGCCACAGGAACGCCAGCCACTCGAACGCCTCCCGCTGGTACGGACGCAGCTCGGCACGGATCCCGTCGGGCACGTCGACCGGGTCCGCGACCCGGTCCCCCGCGGCGAGCGCCCGCAGGCCTGCCAACGACCGCCGCCACGCCTCGGCCGCCTCGACGACGTCCGCCACGTCCTCGAGCTCGCCCCAGAGGTGGGCGTCGTAGCGGCTGACCCGTGCCTTGCCCGGTCGGTCGCTCAACGCGGTGGCCTCGGTGATGAGGTCGCGCAGCCGCCCCAGCACCGGCTGGTCGAGCCGGAGCCACGAGCCGTCGACGAGCAGGAGCCGCGTGTCCCCGCGAGCGAGGGCGGTGAACAGCCGGGCGAAGGGGATCGCCTTGCCGCCCACCGACACCGAGATCCCCAGGTCGAGCCAGTCGGCGTCCCCGGAGGGCGCGCCGGACACCACGACCCGGGGCGCGGCGTCGAGGTGCAGGTAGTGCGGCACGTCGCCGGCCTCGACGCGCACGTCGGCTGCCCCGGCCAGCGCGGGGAGCACGCTGTGGGCGAGGTCGAGGGCGTCCAGGCCCTTGAGCTCGGTCCGGGCGGCGAGGTCGAAGCGCTCGAACCCGGGCACGCCCCGGACGGTCGCCTGCGCCTTGGCGAGGATCTCGGCCTCCGCGTCCGGGTCCCGGACCGGGTCGGAGGCGGCCCCGTCGAGCGGGACACGGCGCGCCGGGCCGCCGGCCGGCGCAGCGTACTCGAACGACCAGGACAGGCGCGCGTGCTCCGGCGACACGAAGGCCACGCCCGCGACGAGCACCGGACGCGGCGGGTCAGGCAGCTCGACGGAGCCGTCCGACACGACGCGCGCGGCCCGGCGCAGCACGGGGAGGTGCTCGGCGAACAGCTCCGCCACGTCGTCGCCGGGCACCTCCACCCGGCCCACGACCACGAGCTCCCGCGCGGCGTCGGACAGCCGCCGCGAGGTCGGCCCCAACCGCAGCACCGTCCGCCGGTCCCGGGCCTCGACCGCGTACAGGCCCGTGTCGCCCACCGTGCCCAGCGGCGCCCCGGGTGCCGCGTCGACGCCGTCGAAGGTCACGACCGGGTCGAGGCGCACCCCGACCGCGCCGCCCTCGTACGAGTCGCCGTCGACCGTGCCGCCGCCGACCGCACCGACCTGCAGGCGGAGCTGCGCCGCACCCGCCAGCAGCACCTCGTCTCGGGTCCCGTGCGCGACGAGGGGGATCTCCAGCTCCGCGGCCTCGGCGAGCAGCGCCCACAGCCCGCGCCCGCCGGCCGCCAGGGACCGCCACGCGCGCCGGCCGCGGCCGAACCCCCCGCCGTCGGCGAGGGCGGAGCCGAGGTCCGCGAACCAGCGGCGCACCTCGGGCGCCGGGGTGGCCCGCACGTCGGCGAACGCGTACAGCCCGGTGGCCAGCGCCTCCCAGCTCGCCTCCGGGGCCACCTTCCACCCGTTGCGCCCCTGGACGACCGGCCGGACGGACAGCTCCTGGGGCTGCCCGCCGAACGCCTCGTCGAGCCGGAACCGCAGCCCGACCGGGAGCACGCCGCCGCGGCCGGCGCCACGTCCGGTGCCGACGTGCGCGCCGGGGTCCGAGGCGCCCGCCACCGCGGCGAGGCGCCCGCGCCAGCCGACGGCCGCCCCGTCCTGCGCGTCGTCGTCATCGGGGCCCGCCGCGCCGGCGGCGTCGGGCGCCGCGCCGACGTGCAGCAGCAGGGCCGCCACATGCTTGCAGTCCGCGCCCACCGGGCAGCTGCACGTCGAGGACCCGTAGGCGTACCGCCCGTCGCCCCCGACCGTGAACGTCACCCGGCAGGCGTACGGCTGGGCGCCGCTCCCCGCGACCCGCGCGGTGAGCGTCCGGGCGCCGGTGTCCCAGTGCCACGTCCGGACCATGCCCGCGCGCTGGTACCCCTGGGCGCGACGGAACGCCGCGCTCCCGACGAGGTCGCCCACCACCACCGGGTCGAGGCGAGGGGGCAGCGCGGGCATGCGTCCATGCTCGCACGCGCCCCCGACGCGCCCCGCCCGCGCGGCCGTCAGCCCGTTTGGCACACTATTCCGGCCGGGGCCACGGGCGCCGTCGGTCGGCGGGAGGGGTCAGACGAACCGGCCGCGCACGGCCTCGCCGTGCGCGGGCAGGTCCTCGTCGTTCGCGACGGCGACGATCCGGTCGGCGAGCTCCTCCAGGCCGTCGCGGGTGTACTCGACGACCTGCACGGACTTGAGGTACGCGTGCACGCCGAGGCCGCTGGAGAAGTGCGCGGACCCACCGGTGGGCAGCACGTGGTTGCTGCCCGCCATGTAGTCGCCGAGCGAGACCGGGGACCACGGGCCGACGAAGATCGCCCCCGCCGACCGCACGCGCTCCGCGAGCTCCGCGGCGCCCTCGGTCTGGATCTCCAGGTGCTCGGCCCCGTAGGCGTCCACCACGGCGAGACCGTGCTCGAGGTCGTCGACGAGCACGACCGCCGACTGGGGCCCGCCCAGCGCCTGCATCACGCGCGCGGAGTGCTTGGTGGAGCCCGCGAGGTCGCTGAGCCGGGCCTCGACCGCGCCCGCCAGCTCCACGGACGGCGTCACCAGCACGGAGGCGGCCATCGGGTCGTGCTCGGCCTGGCTGATGAGGTCGAGGGCGACGTGGCCCGGGTCGGCGGACGCGTCCGCCAGCACGGCGATCTCGGTGGGCCCGGCCTCGGCGTCGATGCCCACGACGCCGCGCACCAGGCGCTTGGCCGCCGTGACGTACACGTTGCCGGGGCCCGTGACGACGTCCACCGGCTCGCACAGCACGTCACCGTCCTGGGGCTCGCTGCCGGCCGCGCCGTAGGCGAACATCGCCACCGCCTGGGCGCCACCGACCCCGTACACCTCGTCGACGCCGAGCAGCGCGCAGGCGGCGAGGATCGTCGGGTGCGGCAGCCCGCCGGCGTCCTTCTGCGGCGGGGAGGCGACGGCGAGACCGGGCACCCCGGCCTCCTGCGCGGCGACCACGTTCATGATCACGGAGGACGGGTAGACCGCACGGCCGCCGGGCACGTACAGGCCCACGCGCTGCACCGGGACCCACCGCTGCCGCACCACGGCACCCGGCCCCAGCCGCGTCGAGTGCTCCGTGGGCACCTGGGCGGCGTGCACCGCGCGCACGCGCCGGATCGCCTCCTCGAGCCCCGCGCGCACCTGCGGGTCGAGCTCGGCGAGCGCGTCGGCGAGCGCCGCCACGGGCACCCGCAGATGGTCCGGACGCACCCCGTCGAGGCGCTCCGACAGGTCACGGAGCGCGGCGGCGCCACGCGTCCGGACGTCGGCGATGATCGGGGTCGCGGCCTGGACGGCCTGGTCCACCCCGACCTCGGGGCGCGGCAGCACCCCGAGCAGCTCGGTACGGGTCAGGTCCTCCCCGCGGAGGTCGATGCGTCGGATCACGCGACCAGTCTAGGTGGGGCCGCCCCGGCGCCACCTCGTCCGACCGGAGGACGGACGACGGGCCGCGGGCGCCCCGGCGGCGCGCTCCCTAGGATCGGTGGGTGACCACGCTCCCCGCGCCCCGCGGCGACAGCCGCTCGCTGCGCGAGACCGCCTACGAGACCCTCAAGGCGCGCATCATCGGCCTCGACCTCCATCCCGGGCAGCGTCTGGTCGAGCGGGACATCGCCGCCGAGCTCGGCGTCTCCCGCGTGCCCCTGCGGGAGGCGCTGCAGCAGCTCGAGGGCGACGGGCTGGTGATCCTGGTGCCGCGGCAGGGGGCGCTCGTCGCGCCCTTCACGCGCGCGGACGTCGAGCAGCTCTTCGAGGTCCGCGAGAGCGTCGAGGTGCTCGCCTTCCGGCTCGCGGCGCTGCGCCGGACGCCCGCCGACCTCGCGGCGATGCGGGCCGCGGTCCAGGCGGCGCGCCAGGCGCTCGACGCGCACGACGACGCCGCGACGGCCGCGGCCAACGCGGGGTTCCACGCGGCGGTCGTGCAGGCCTGCGGCAACACGCTGCTGCGGTCGATGCTGGCCCCGCTCGACGCCCGGGTCCGCTGGCTCTTCCATCTCACGAAGCAACGGGACACCCGCGAGCAGTGCGCGGAGCACGCCGCGATGCTGGCGGCGATCGAGGCCCGCGACGCGGAGACCGTCGCCGCCCTCGCCCGGCAGCACGTGACCTCGGGACGCGAGCCGAGCCTCGCGCTCGCCGAGACCTGGGCCTCCTCCCCCGTCGACCCCGTGGTGGCGACCCGGTCGCGCAACCGAGGACGCCGCGCCGGCTGACCGAAGGACGGTCACGCACCATTTACGGCCGGGTGATCCGGTGGAAACACTCCGTCCCGAGACTCCTCCATTAGTGGTATACCGCTAACTCACTGGAGGACGACATGCGCACGCCCCACCCCCGTACCGCCGGGCCGCGGCCCGGTGCCACGGCCCGCCGGCCCCTGATGGTCGCCCTCGGCGCCGCCGGGCTGCTCGCCCTCGCGGCGTGCGGCACCCCCGCGGCATCCGGCAGCGACCCCGCGGCCGACGAGCCGCTCGCCGTCGGCGTGTTCCTGCCCGGGTCGACCTCGGACACCGGGTTCATGCAGTCCGCGTACCTCGGGTACCAGCGCGTCGAGGAGGAGCTCGGGGGCGAGGTCGACATGTCCTTCGTCGAGGAGGTCGCCGCGGCCGACTACGAACAGACCCTGGTGCGCCTCGCCGGCAGCTCCGACCTCGTGGTCTCCGTGGGCGGCCAGACCGACGCCGACCTGCGCAAGGTGGCTCCGCAGTTCCCCGACGTCACCTTCGTCGAGATCGGCGGCCCCGCCGACGCCGAGCCGCTCGAGAACCTCGCCTACTACGACCCGCAGCAGGCCGAGGCCGAATACCTCTCGGGCGCCGTCGCCGCCCTGTCGTCGAGCACCGGGAAGGTCGGGTTCATCGGCGGCGTCGAGCTGCCCGCCATCGTCAACGCCTCGGTCGCCTTCGCGAACGGTGCCGAGGCCGCCGTCCCCGGCACCACCGTGGTGACGCCGCAGTTCCTCGGCGACTTCAACGACCCCGCGAAGGCGAAGCAGGCCGCGGCGGCGAACTTCGGCGTCGGCGTGGACGTCGTCGGCCAGATCGTCAACCTGGGCAAGCAGGGCATCGAGCAGGCCGCGAGCGACGCGGGGACGGCGATGATCGGCGGCCCGATCCCGGGCGAGTGCACCGGCCCGTACGTCGGCTACGTCCGCACGGACATCGGCACCGAGGTCGAGTACGCCGTGCGGTCGGTGCTCGACGGCACGTGGGAGGCGGCGCAGGTGCCCTTCGGGCTGACGTCCGAGCGCGGCGGCACCGAGTTCGTGCTGTGCGACGACGACCCCGAGATCGCGGACACGCTCGCGACGATCACGGACTCGGTCGCCAGCGGGGACGTCGCGCCCTACTGACGGCACCTCGCGGCGCCGGGCCGGGCCACCACAGGCCCGGCCCGGCGTCCGCCCTCCCACCCACCGCCGGCAGCGCACCGCCGGCACCCACCACCAGGCAGGCCACCAGGCCGCCCGACCGAGGAGGTCCCGTGCCCCCACCGCAGCCGACCCCGCCGGTGCTCGAGCTCCGTGGCGTCACCCGCAGCTTCGGCGCGCACACCGCGCTCGACGACGTCGACCTCACGGTCGCCGCCGGTGAGGTGCACTGCGTGCTCGGGGAGAACGGCGCCGGCAAGTCGACCCTGTGCCACCTGGTCTTCGGCACGCTGCCGCCCACCCGCGGCGAGCTGCTGCTCGACGGCGTGCCCTACGCCCCCGCCTCCCCCGCCGAGGCGATCCGCCTCGGCGTCGGCATGGTCCACCAGCACTTCTCGCTGGTGCCCACGCTCACGGTGGCGGAGAACCTCCTGCTCGGCCGGGGGCGGCGGCTGCGACCCGACCGTGCCGGCCTCGCGGCACGGCTCGAGGAGATCGAGCACGACCTGGGCCTGCGCGTCGACCCGGCGGCCGTCACGGGAGCGCTCAGCGTCGGCGCCCGCCAGCAGGTCGAGATCGTCCGCGCCCTGCTGGACCGGCCCCGCCTGCTGCTGCTCGACGAGCCCACGGGCGTGCTCGGCCCCGAGGACGTCGAGCGCCTCCTGGCCACCTGCCGTCGCGTCGCCTCGGCGGGGACGGCCGTCGTGCTCATCACCCACAAGCTGGCCGAGGTGATGCGCGTCGGTGACCGCGCGACGGTGCTGCGCGGCGGGCACGTCGTCGGCGGCGGCTTCATCGCCCGCACCGACGCCACTGACGCCACTGACGCCGCTCACGCGCCGCACGCCGACGGCGCCACCGCGACCGACGCGCTCGGCGTCGCGGACCTCGTCCCCCTCATGATCGGGCGCGACGTCCGGGCGCTCGACCCCGTGCTCGCCGCGAGCGTCGACGTCGGGGAACGGTCGGTGGAAGCACGACCGGACGGACCACCACCGGACGCTCCCTCGCCGGACGCCCCGACACCGAGGCGGCCGCCCGGCGAGAGCGTGTCGGCCGTGCTGGACGTCCGCGGCCTCGTGGTCGAGGGCGCGGACGGCGCACGCCTCGTGGACGGCGTCGACCTGGCCGTGCGGCCCGGCGAGGTCGTCGGGATCGCGGGCGTGGAGGGCAACGGCCAGAGCGAGCTGGTCGCCGCGCTGTCCGGGGCGATCGTGCCGCTCGCGGGTCAGGTCCTGCTCGACGGGCACGACGTCACGCGAGCGACACCGGCACGGCGCACGCGTCTCGGGCTCGGCGTCGTCCCCGAGGACCGCCACCACGAGGCCGTGATCGCGGACCTCAGCGTCACCACGAACCTCCTGCTCGGGCGCCTCGGCGCGTACCGGCGGCTGGGGCTCCTCGACCGGCGTGCCCTGCGGGCCGACGCGCGCGACCTCGCCGCGCGGTTCGACGTCCGGGCGCCCGACCTCGACGCCCCGCTCTCGTCGCTCTCGGGCGGGAACCAGCAGAAGGCCGTGCTCGCCCGGGAGCTCAGCCTCGACCCCCTCCGGTGCGTCGTCGCCGCCCAGCCGACGCGCGGCCTCGACCTCGGCGCCGTCGACGACGTCGTCACCCGCCTGCGCGGCGCCGCCTCCTCCGGAGCGGCGGTGCTGGTGGTCTCGAGCGAGCTCTCGGAGCTGCTCGCGACGTGCGACCGGGTGCACGTCGCCTACCGGGGCCGGCTCAGCGGGCCCGTGCCCACCGACGTGCCGGACGCGCGCGACCAGGTCGCGCACCTGATGACAGGAGCAGCCGCATGACCCTCGCCGCACGGACCACCGCCGCCGCCCGGGACGCCCGGCGCGGCCCCGCTCCCGGACCGCCGGCCGCTCCAGCGCCGGAGCCGTCGTCCGGGCCCTCGTCCGGCTCGCCGTCCGCACCGCCGGCACGTCGTCCCGCCGTCCTGGCGGCCAGGCTCCGGGACCTGGCGCCCGTGCTCGTCCCGACCGCCGCCGTCGTCGGGGCGCTGGCCGTCAGCGCCGCGCTCGCCGCGCTCGCCGGCGCACCCCCCGCCGAGGCCGCCGCGGCGCTCTGGGACGGGATGGTCGGGACGCCGTACGCGATCGGCTCGGCCGTCAACACCGCCGCGGTCCTGCTGCTGGTGGCCGCCGGCTTCCTGGTCGCGCACCGCGCGGGCATGGTCAACGTCGGCGGCGAGGGCCAGATCTGCGTGGGGGCCGTGGCCGCCACCGCGGTCGGCACCACCCTCCCGCCGGGCGTCCCCCCGGCCCTCGCGCTCCCCCTCGTCCTGGCCGCCGCCGCGGCCGGAGGCGCCGGGTGGGCGGCGATCGCCGCCTGGCTCGCCGTCCGCCGAGGGGTGAGCGAGGTCATCACCACGCTGCTGCTCAACTTCGTCGGTGCCGCCGTCCTCGTCCTCGCCGTCCACGAGGAGGCGCTGCTGCGCCAGCCCGTGACCAGCTCCGAGACGCTCCCGCAGTCGGCCCCGCTCGTGGACGCGGCGCACCTGCCGCTCCTGGGGATCCCCGGGTCGCCCGCCACCGTCGCCGTGGTGCTCGCCCTCGTCGCCGCGGCCGTCGTGGCGCTCGTCCTGCGTCGTACCGGCACCGGGGTCCGTCTGGCAGCCGTCGGGCTGTCCCGACCCGCGGCGCGCCGCCTGGGGCTGGGCGTCGACCGGCTCCGGTTCTCCGCCCTCACCGGCGCGGGAGCCGCCGCCGGTGTCGCCGGGGGCGTCCTGGTCGCCTCCGCCCCTTACGTGCTCGACGACGGCATCTCCTCCGGCTACGGGTTCTCCGGCCTCGTCGTGGGCCTGCTCGCGCGCGGGTCGTGCACCGCCGCGGTGGCCGTCGCGACCGCGCTCGGGTTCCTCGTGTCGGGCGGGATCAACCTGCAGCTCGCCGCCGGGGTCCCCGCGTCCCTCACCCAGGTCGCGGAGAGCCTCGTCATCCTCGGCGTCGCCGGGACCGCCGTCTGGGCCGTGCGCCCGGCCCGGTCACGACGCGCGCACCGTCCCGACCCGACGACCCCCCGACCGGAGGCGACCCCGTGATGGACACCTTGGCCGACCTGCTCGCCGCCGGCGTCGCGCTCGCCGTCCCCGTCCTCGTCGCCGCGAGCGGCGAGCTCGTGGGCGAGCGGTCCGGCGCACTGACCATGAGCGTCGAGGGCATGATGCTCACCGGCGCGTTCGCCTCCGTGGTCGGGGCCACCACGTCCGGGTCCGCCCTGGTGGGTGTCGCCTGCGGAGCCGCGGCAGGGCTGCTCGCCGGGCTGCTGCAGGCGCTGCTCAGCGTTGTCCTGCGCGCGGACCAGATCGTCACGGGCATCGCCGCGAACGCGCTCGCGCTCGCGGGCACCACGTTCGGTGCCCGGCTGCTCCTCGAGCGCGGCACCGTCGTGCCGGGCTTCGACCGCGTCGCCGTGCCCTGGCTCTCCGACCTCCCGGTCCTCGGGCCCGCGCTGTTC
This sequence comes from Isoptericola sp. NPDC019693, assembly GCF_044389085.1. Taxonomy (NCBI): domain Bacteria; kingdom Bacillati; phylum Actinomycetota; class Actinomycetes; order Micrococcales; family Promicromonosporaceae; genus Isoptericola; species Isoptericola sp. NPDC019693. Next base: position 48,850 of record NZ_JBIRXP010000005.1, read on the forward strand.
CGGCAGACCGGGCTCGCGTACGTCCTGCTCGCGGTGGTCGTCGCGCTCGCCCTCCTCACGTCGCGCCGCACGTCCTGGGGCATCGCCCTGAGCGCCGTCGGCGAGGACGCTGCGAGCGCGGACCGCGCGGGCGTCCCCGTGCGGCGGGTCCGGTTCCTGGCGGTGCTCGTCGTCGGTGTGCTCTCCGGGCTCGCGGGCACCCAGCTGGCCCTCGCCGAGGTGCACACCTTCACGGACAACATGACGGCCGGCGTCGGCTACCTCGCGGTCGTGGCCGTGATCGCCGGGAGCTGGCGACCCGTCGGCGTCGCCGTGGCGGCCCTGGTCTTCGGGCTCGCGCAGGCGCTGCAGTTCACCCTGCCCGCGCTCGGGGTGGACGTGCCGTTCGCGCTGCTCGTCATGCTGCCGTACGTCCTGGCGCTGCTCGCCGTCGCCGGCCTCGTCACGCACAGCCGCCCGCCGGCGGGCCTCACGACGCCCTTCGTCCGGCTCGGGCGCACGGCATGAGCACCCCGACCGCCACCGCTACCGCTACCGCTACCGCTACCACCACCGTAGGAGCGCCCGTGCCCCTCGTCCTCACCCGTTCCGACCTCTCCGGGCTGGTCACGCCCCTCGAGGTCGTCGACCTCGTCGAACGAGCCTTCGCCGACGTCGCCGACGGCGTCGCCGCCCAGGCGCCGCTCACGGTCGCCGCGCTCGACCCCGCCGCGCACTTCCTGCCCATGACCGCCGTCTCGGGCCGTGCGGGGCTCGCCGGCTCGAAGCTGCTCGCCGACCTGCCGGGCAACCGCGCCCGCGGCCTGCCGGCGCAGCGGTCCGTCCTGGTGCTCGTCGACTCCGGCACCGGCGCGCCGGTCGCGGTGCTCGACGGCGCCGTCCCCACCCGGCTGCGCACCGCGGCCGCGAGCGCCGTCGCGACCCGGTGGCTGGCGCGCGCGGACGCGAGCGTGCTCGGGCTGGTGGGCGCCGGTGCGCTCGCGCTGGAGCACGTGCGCGCACTGGCCGAGGTCCGCCCGCTCGAGCACGTCCTCGTGTGGTCCCGCACGGCGGAGCGTGTCGCGGCGTTCGCCGCGCTGGTCGCCGAGCACCGTCCCGGGCTCACCGTGGACGCGGTCCGCTCGCCGGAGGAGGCGGTGCGGCGCGCCGACGTCGTCTGCACGCTGACGCCCGCGCGCGACCCGCTCGTCCAGGGGGCGTGGTTCACCCCCGGCCAGCACGTGAACGTCGTCGGGGCGCCTCCCCGCCCGGACCACCGGGAGGTGGACGGGGCGGCCATGGCACGGTCCCGGGTCGTGGTCGACTCCGTCGGGACCGCGCTGCACGAGTCCGGCGACGCCCTCCTCGCCATCGCCGAGGGCGCCATCGACGCCGACGCGTGCCGGCTCGAGCTCGGGGACGTGGTCACCGGCCGCGCCACCGGGCGGCGGGCGCAGGACGAGATCACCCTGTTCAACTCGGTCGGGCTGGGCATCCTCGACGTCGCGATCGGCGCGGTGCTCGTCGAGCGGGCACGCGCGGCCGGCCGGGGCGTCGCCGTCGACCTCGCCGCGTGACGCCGCACCACGCCACGCGGTGGGTGGCGACGGTGGGCGGCGGCGGTGGGCGGCCGCGGGCGCGGTGGCGGCCGTGCTCCGGTCCGGAGGGCGGACAATGGGTCCCATGAGCACCCCGATCGAGGTACCCATCCGTGACGACGTGATCCGGCTGGGTCAGTTCCTCAAGCTCGCGGGGCTGGCGGAGTCCGGCACGCACGCCCGGGACCTGGTCGCCGACGGCGAGGTCAGCGTCAACGGCGAGGAGGAGACGCGGCGCGGCCGCCAGCTCGTGCGCGGCGACCGCATCACGGTGGCCCTGCCCGAGGGCGACGAGACGGCCGTCGTCGCCTGATGCATCCCCTGATCGTGGTGAGCAACGATCAGGCCATGTAGGTGGAGGCCATCGCCCGGTCCGGGGTGAGGCGCAGGACGACGCGGTCGGGGTCGTGCGACAGCGGCCGGTAGCGCTTCGCGTACCGCGCGACGGCGTCCGCGATCTCGTCCGGGTCCTCGCTCACCTCGATCGTGCCCTCGAGCGTCAGCCAGCGGCCGCCGTCCACCTGGCACAGCGCGGCGCGAGGGCGTCCCCCTTCCGCGGTGGCCCGGCGCGCGTTGGCCACCTTGGTCGACGTGCGACGTGCCGTCGTCCGCGCGACCCCGGCGTCGGCGTCCCACGTGAACGCGACGGGCACGACGTGCGGGCTGCCGTCCGCGCGCAGGGTGGTGAGGGTGGCGAGGTGGCGCTCGGTGACGAACACGAGCTGCTCGGGGTTGAGGCGGAACACGCCCCGAGCCTACGGCCGCGCCGGCGTGCGGGACGCCGACCACATCCCTAGCGACGCCGTGGCGTACCCCTCAGAACCCCTCAGAACCCCTCGATGAGGATCGGCGGCACGCGGGTGCCGTGCCGGCCCTCGTCGTGCAGGGCGCGCAGCACGGTCAGCTCGTGCGGTACGACCGGGTCCGGCAGGGCGACGAACGGGAACCACCGCAGGTCGGCGACCTTCGCGGGCTCGCGGATCTCAGGGCTGCCCGACCACCGGGTCACGGTGAAGAAGAAGTCGACACGCTGCTCGAGCGCGGGGCCGCCGGGCTCACCGCGATGCATCGTGGTCACCGGGACCAGGTCGGCCGGGTCCACCTCCACGCCGAGCTCCTCGCGCACCTCGCGGACCGCGGCCTCGCGCACCGACTCCCCCGCCTCGACGTGCCCCGCCGCCGCCGCGGCCCAGTGGCCGTCCCGGTACCCGGTCCCCTGCCGCAGCTGGAGCAGCACCTGCCCCTCACGGCGCAGGTACACATACGCCGCCGGCACCACCCGGAAGCGGTGGTCGGCCGAGCCGTCGTCCCGGCCCCCGTCGTCCTGGGTCACGTGCGCGGTCATGACAGGCAGCTCGGGCCGAGGAGCGCCTTGAGGTCGCCGAACAGCGCGGGCGACTTCTCGACGCGCAGCGTGTCCGCCGCCCGCACCACCGTCCGCTTGCCCGGCTCCGCGACGCTCACGTGCACCTCCGCCGACCCCGGGTGCGTGGCGAGCACCTCCCGCAGCCGCACCATCACCGGCTCGACGCACCGGGTGTGCGGCACGGTCACCAGCACGGGCGCGTCCGCGACGGCGGACGTGTCCGGCAGCGACACCTCCATCGCCTGCAGCTGCATCTGGTCGTCGCGGCGACGCACGCGGCCGCGCAGCGTGACGACCTGGTCCTCCGCGAGGATCGTCGAGTACGCGAGATAGGTCTCGCCGAAGAACATCACCTCGACCGCGCCCTCGAGGTCCTCGACGGTCACGGCCGCCCACGGGTTGCCGTTCTTGCTCATCTTGCGCTGCACGCTGGTGAGCAGCCCGGCCACCGTGACCTGCGAGCCGTCCTGGCGGCCCTCGTCGGCCATCAGCGACGCGATCGACGTGTCCGCCGCGCGCGCCAGGACGTGCTCCAGCCCCGACAACGGGTGGTCCGACACGTACAGGCCGAGCATCTCCCGCTCGAACGCGAGCCGCTGCTTCTTGTCCCAGTCCGGCAGGTCCGGCACGTCGACGGCGAACGTCATCGCCGCGTCCTCCTCGGCCCCGCCGAAGCCGGCGAAGAGGTCGAACTGCCCCTCGGCCTCCTTGCGCTTGACGGAGATGACCGAGTCGACGGCCTGCTCGTGGACCACCAGCAGGGCCCGACGCGGGTGGCCGAGGGAGTCGAACGCCCCGGCCTTGATGAGCGACTCGATGGTGCGCTTGTTGCAGACCACGGCCGGCACCTTGTCGAGGAAGTCCGTGAAGGAGGTGAACGCCCCCTTCTCCTCGCGCGCGGCGATGATCGCGTCCACGACGTTGGCCCCGACGTTGCGGATCGCCGTCAGGCCGAAGCGGATGTCGTCGCCGACGGCGGTGAACTTCGCGGCGGAGTCGTTGACGTCCGGGGGCAGCACGGTGATGTGCATGCGACGGCACTCGCCCAGGTAGAGCGCCATCTTGTCCTTGTCGTCCCGCACGCTCTGCAGCAGGCCGGCCATGTACTCGGTCGGGTAGTTCGCCTTGAGGTACGCCGTCCAGTACGAGACGACGCCGTAGCCGGCGGAGTGCGCCTTGTTGAACGCGTACCCGGCGAACGGCACCAGCGTGTCCCAGACCGCCTGGATCGCCGGCTTGGAGTAGCCGCGCTCCTTCATGCCCGCCTCGAAGGGGACGAACTCCTTGTCGAGGATCTCCTTCTTCTTCTTGCCCATCGCGCGCCGCAGCAGGTCGGCCTGGCCGAGCGAGTAGCCGGCGAGGATCTGCGCGGCGCGCTGCACCTGCTCCTGGTAGACGATGAGGCCGTAGGTCTCGCCCAGCACCTCGCTGAGCGGTTCCTCCAGCTCCGGGTGGATCGGCTCGATCTTCTGCATGCCGTTCTTGCGCAGGGCGTAGTTGATGTGCGAGTTCATGCCCATCGGCCCCGGGCGGTACAGCGCGATGACGGCGGAGACGTCCTCGAAGTTGTCCGGCCGCATCTGGCGCAGCAGCGAGCGCATCGCGCCGCCGTCGAGCTGGAAGACGCCCAGCGTGTCGCCACGGGCGAGCAGGTCGTAGGTCGCCTTGTCGTCGAGCTCGACCGTCTCGATCGCCACCGGCTCCTTGCCGTTCATGACGATGTTCTCGAGGGCGTCGTCGAGGATCGTGAGGTTGCGCAGCCCCAGGAAGTCCATCTTGATGAGGCCGAGGCCCTCGGACGTCGGGTAGTCGAACTGCGTGATGACCGCGCCGTCCTGCGGGCGGCGCATGATCGGGATGATGTCGATCAACGGGTCGCTGGACATGATGACGCCGGCGGCGTGCACGCCCCACTGGCGCTTCAGCCCCTCGATGCCCCGCGCCGTCTCGACGACGCGCTGCGCCTCCGGGTCGGCGTCGTGCACCGCGCGGAACTCCGCCGCCTCGGCGTACCGCTCGTGCTTCGGGTCGAAGATCCCGGACAGCGGGATGTCCTTGCCCATGACGGCGGGCGGCATCGCCTTGGTGAGCTTCTCCCCCATCGCGAACGGGAAGCCGAGCACGCGCGAGCCGTCCTTGAGCGCCTGCTTGGCCTTGATCGACCCGTAGGTGACGATCATCGCCACGCGGTCGTCCCCGTACTTCTCGGTGACGTACCGGATCACCTCGGAGCGCCGGCGCTCGTCGAAGTCGACGTCGACGTCGGGCATGGAGACGCGCTCCGGGTTGAGGAAGCGCTCGAAGATCAGGCCGTGCTTGAGCGGGTCGAGCTCCGTGATGCCCATGACGTAGGACACCATCGAGCCCGCGGCCGAACCGCGGCCCGGCCCCACGCGGATGCCCTGCTCCTTGGCCCAGTTGATGAAGTCGGCCACCACGAGGAAGTACCCCGGGAAGCCCATCTGGATGATGACCTCGACCTCGTAGTTCGCCTGCTTGCGGACGTCGTCGCTGATGCCGTCGGGGTACCGGCGGCGCAGGCCCGCCTCGACCTCCTTGACGAACCAGCTCACCTCGTCCTCGCCGTCGGGCACGGGGAACCGCGGCATGTAGTTCGCCTTGGTGTCGAACGAGACGTCGCAGCGCTCGGCGATGAGCAGCGTGTTGTCGATCGCCTCCGGCAGCTCGGAGAACAGCCGGCGCATCTCGGCCCCGGAGCGCACGTAGAAGCTGTCACCGCTGAAGGCGAACCGGCTGCCGCCCTGGTCGTAGGTCGGCTCGTCGAGCGTCGACCCGGAGTTCACCGCGAGCAGCACCTCGTGGGAGTGCGCGTCCTCCTGCTTGGTGTAGTGCAGGTCGTTGGTCGCCACGAGCGGTGCGTCGATGTGCTCCGCGAGGCGCAGCAGGTCCTTGTACGTGCGGGACTCGATCTCGATCCCGTGGTCCATGAGCTCGACGAAGAAGTTCTCCTTGCCGAGGATGTCCTGCAGCTCGCCCGCGGCGCGCACCGCCTCGTCCCACTGCCCCAGCCGCAACCGCGTCTGGACCTCGCCGGACGGGCAGCCCGACGTGCCCATGAGGCCCTTGCCGTACGTCTCGAGGAGCTCCCGGTCCATGCGGGGCCACTTGCCCATCTGGCCGTCCAGGGACGCCAGCGACGACGCGCGGAACAGGTTGTGCATGCCCTCGTTGTCGCGCGCCCAGAGCGTCATGTGGGTGTAGGCGCCGCCCGCGGAGACGTCGTCGCGCCGCTGGTGCTGCTCGCCCCACAGCACCTTGGTGCGGTCGTGGCGGCTGGTCCCCGGCGTCACGTACGCCTCGACGCCGATGATCGGCTTCACCCCGTGCTTCTGCGCGGTGCTCCAGAAGTCGAACGCGCCGAAGAGGTACCCGTGGTCGGTGATCGCGATGGCCTTCTGGCCGAGCCGCGACACCTCGCTGAACAGGTCGTTCATCCGCGCCGCGCCGTCGAGCATCGAGTACTCGGTGTGCACGTGCAGGTGGACGAAGTCGTCCTCGGAGGTACCGGTCGGCTGGGCGGTGGAGGAACCTGCGTCGGGCATGGACCGAGTCTAGGCAGTCGCCTCCGACACTCTGGACCGCCCCGCCGAGGGCAACGTCACACGGCGACGGCGGCCCCGGCTACCACCGCACGAGCAGCCGCAGCACGGCCAGGCCGTCCTCGGAACCGGGCCAGTGCCGGCGCACGACGTCGGGCCCGGCGCTGCGCACCACGGCCCGCAGCACGAGCGCCACGACGACCACGTCGTCGGCCCACCCGAGCACGGGGATGACGTCCGGGACGAGGTCGAACGGCATGGCCAGGTAGCCGAGCAGCACGACGAGCAGCGCACGGACGCGCCGCGTCAGCGTCCGGTCCGCCGCGAGCCGCCTGACCAGGCGTAGGACGTCGGGCAGCAGCCGCACCGCGCCGCGCAGCGAGCCGCGGCCCGTGCGCCGGCGCACGACCAGCAGGCCGACGGCCAGCAGCGCCCAGAGGGCGAGCAAGGAGGCCACCAGGCCGAGGACGACGTCCGCCCACCAGGGCAGGTCGGGCACGGTGCCTACCGGTACGCCCCACGCACGACCTCGAGCGCGTGCGCCAGGTCGTCGGGGTACTCGCTGGTGACCTCCACCCAGCGGCCGGTCAGCGGGTGCTCGAAGCCGAGCCGCACGGCGTGCAGCCACTGACGCTCCAGGCCGACCTTCGACGCGAGCACCGGGTCCGCGCCGTAGGTGAGGTCGCCCACGAGCGGGTGCCGCACCGCCTGGAAGTGCACCCGGATCTGATGGGTGCGGCCGGTCTCGAGGTGCACCTCGACCAACGACGCGGCGGGCAGCATCTCCAGCACCTCGTAGTGCGTCACCGAGTGCTTGCCGTCCGCGACGACGGCGAACCTGTAGTCGGCGCTCGGGTGCCGCCCGATCGGGGCGTCGATCGTGCCGGTCGTCGGCTCGGGGTGGCCCTGCGCGAGCGCGTGGTAGACCTTCTCGACCGTGCGCTCCTTGAAGGCCCGCTTGAGCCCGCTGTACGCGGCCTCGCTCTTGGCCACGGCCATGAGGCCCGACGTGCCGACGTCGAGCCGGTGCACGATGCCCTGCCGCTCGGCGGCGCCGGAGGTCGCGATCCGGTAGCCGGCGGCGGCCAGCGCCCCCACCACCGTGGGTCCGGTCCAGCCCGGCGACGGGTGCGCCGCCACGCCGACGGGCTTGTCGACGACGACCACGTCGTCGTCCTCGTAGGCGATCGCCATGCCGGGCACGGGCTCCGCGACGACCGGCGCCGCCGGCCGCGCGTCCGGCACCGTGACCTCGAGCCAGCCGCCGGCGACGAGCCGGTCGGACTTGCCGACCTCGCGCCCGTCCAGCAGCACCGCCCCGGAGGCGGCGAGCTCCGCCGCCTGGGTGCGCGAGAAGCCGAGCATGCGCGCCAGGCCGGCGTCGACGCGCTCCCCCGCGAGGCCGTCGGGCACCGGCAGGGTGCGGGTGGATCCGGACGTCACGGTCAACGCCCCCCTGTCGGTTCTGTCGGCTCGCTCGGTTCTGACGGCTCGGCCGGGGCGTCCTCGTCGTCGACGTGCCGACGGCCGTCCAGCCCGATCCCGCGGAAGGACAGGATGACGATGAGTACCGCCGCGGCGACGATGGCGATGTCGGCGACGTTCCCCACGAAGACGCCGTAGTCGATGAAGTCGACGACGTGACCGCGCGCGAAGCCCGGCTCGCGGAAGAAGCGGTCGCCGAGGTTGCCCAGCGCCCCGCCGAGCAGCAGGCCGAGGGCCACGGCCCAGCCGGTGGAGCCGATGCGGCGGATCGCGCGCACGATGACGACCACCACGACCACCACGACGATCGTGAGGATCCACGTCATGCCGGTGGCGATCGACAGGGCCGCGCCCGGGTTGTAGATGAGCCGGAGCTGCAGCAGCTCGCCGATCAGGGGCTTCGGGTCGTCGCCCCAGACGAGCGCCGACTCCGCCCACCACTTGGTGAGCTGGTCGACGAGCAGCACGACCGCCGCCAGGACGAAGGTCCAGGTGATCAGGCGGCGCCGGCGCTCGGCCGACACCGGTGCGTCGTCGCCCGGGTCCTGGGCCACGGGCGCGGGCCGCGCTTCCTCAGGGACGACGTCGGGCGACACGCCCGACCCGGACGTCTCGGGTGCGCCGTCGCGCGGCGCGGGCTCGGGGGCCGGGGCGGAGCCGGCGGGCGTGGTCGACATCGTGCGCCAGTCTAGGCGGACGCCTGCGCGCGCAGGACCCGCCGGGCGGGGTGCCTCGGCGGCGGCGGGGCCGCCGGGTGCCCGGCGAACGGCATCCTCCCCCGCTCAGCGCCGCTCTTCGCGCGCCTTCGCCTCGACGGAGAGCGTGGCGCGGGGGAACGCCTGGAGGCGGGCCTTGCCGATCGGCAGCCCGGTGATCTCACAGGTGGCGTAGGTGCCCTTGCGGATGCGGTCGACGGCGTGCGCCGTCTGGGCGAGCAGGTCGCGCATGTTGTTGACCAGCGTGAGCTCCTGCTCGCGCTCGAGCGCGCTCGAGCCGTAGTCGGCCTGGTCGTCGCCCGCACCGTCGCCGGAGTTGCGCAGCAGGTCCGACAGCTCCTGGTCGGCGGCCGCGAGCTCACGCTCGAGGCGGTCCTTCTCCTCGAGCAGGAAGGCCGCCAGCTCCTCCACCTCGTGCAGGGTCCAGGGCTCCTCGCCGTCGCGGACCGGGAACGACTTCACGTCCCGCGCGAGGTGCGGGAAGTGCTCGCGCAGTGCCGCGCGGGTGGTGGTCGAGAGCTTGGCCATCGGTGCCCTTTCGTTGGTGCGTCGACGACGAGTCACCGCAGCGTAAGTGCGCCGAGCGGCCCGCACAACAGCACGCGCGGTGAAGGCGTGCGTGTCGTGCGGGCCGCTCGGCGTGAGGCGTGACGAAGGAGCGGGGTGCGCGGGGTGACGGCCCCCCGCTCAGAGCTCCGAGCCGCGAGAGGCACCGGCGTTCTGCCGCTGCGGCGGCAGGGCCGAGCCGCGGGCGTCGAGGTCGCCCAGCAGGTTCTGCAGGAAGCTCTTGAGACGCGTGCGGTAGTCGCGCTCGAAGAGGCGGAGCTCGTCGATCTTGCGCTCGAGGAGCGACCGCTCCTGCTCGAGCTGCGACAGGGTGCGGTGGCTGGTCTCCTCGGCCTCGCGCACGATGCGCGAGCCCTCGGACTTGGCCTCCGAGATGAGGCGGTCGCCCTCCTCCTGGCCCGACCGCACGTAGTCGTCGTGCAGCTTCTGGGCCAGCTGGAGCATCCCCGTGGCGGACTCCGGCTCCGCGGGCTGCTGCTTCGCGGCGGCCGGGGCGGGGGCGGGGGTCGGGGCGGGCGCCGGGGTCGGCGCGGGCTGCGCCTGCTGGGCGGCGTCCGAGCGGCTCAGCTCGGCGACCCGGTGCTCGGCGGCGGTGAGCTTGGACCGGAGGTCGTCGTTCTCCTCCTGGACCGCCGTGAGGGTCCGCACGACCTCGTCGAGGAAGTCGTCGACCTCTTCGACGTCGTAGCCCTCGCGGAACTTGGTCGCGGCGAACTTCTTGTTCAGGATGTCCTCTGCCGTCAGCAGCGCCATCGTCTCACCTCATCGTTCTTGCAGGGTCGGTGGGACCCGGTTCCCGGGCCGTCTGGATGACCACGGTAGCGGACGTCCTCGCGGGCGACCTGCCCGGGGAGGGCGGGTCGTCCCGCCCACACGACGTCTTCACAGGTCAGCACCGGGGCGCCCCTCACCGGACGCCGCGAACCCCGACCCAGGTCACACCCGGGCCGTCCGGGACGGCCGCCGGCGCACCGGTCACGCGGCCGCGAGGAACGAGGCCACGCGCATGAGGATGCCCGTGCCGATGAAGAGGACGAGGAAGGCGAGGTCCAGGCGGATCTGCCCCAGGGTCAACGGCGGGATCAGCCCCCGCAGGAAGCGCAGCGGCGGGTCCGTGACCGTGTAGATGGCCTCGGCCAACACCAGCAGCACGCCCTTCGGCCGCCAGTCGCGCGCGAAGAACTGCACCCAGTCGAAGACCAGCCGGATGATGAGGCACAGCAGGAACAGCCACAGGACGAGGTAGACCAGGTTGAAGACGAGACTCACGGGTCGAACCTACCCGAGCACGGCGCAGGGCCGGGGCAGGACTGCCCCGGCCCGTGCCGGACGGTGCGAGCGGCGCGCTCGGGCGCGCGGTCAGCTCTGGTTGTAGAACGCCCCGCGCCCGGGGGCCTTCTCCGCCGGCGGCTCCTCGCCCGCGATCTCCACGTGCTCCGGCGAGAGCAGGAAGACCTTGTTCGTCACGCGCTCGATCGACCCGCGCAGCCCGAAGATCAGGCCGGCCGAGAAGTCGACCAGGCGCTTCGCGTCGGCGTCGTCCATGTCGGACAGGTTCATGATCACCGGCGTGCCGCCACGGAAGGCCTCGCCGATGGTGCGGGCGTCGTTGTACGAGCGCGGGTGGATGGTCGTGATGCGTCGCAGGTCGGAGGCGATCACCGACTCGCTCCCTCCGCCACGGTGCAGCGGGGTGACCTGCGCCTGGTAGTCGTCACGGTCGCGCACCGGTGCCTCCAGCTCCTCGTACTCGTCGAGGTACTCCTCCGACTCACCCTGGTCGTCGGCGAGCCCCAGGTACAGCATCGTCTTGCGAAGCGCTCCGCCCATCGCCTTGCTCCGTTCGTCGCCACGTCCCGCCCTCCGTCCCGGACGGTGTCACGACGTTAACCACGCCTGCGCCGGCATCGACGCACGACACGCCGGTGTGTCGCGCGTCGCGGGCGCGTCCGGGCGTCCGCGTGTCAGGTCACGCCGGCTCAGGTCAGGACGACGACGCCCGCCTGCCGTCCCGTCGTCGTGCCCTGGGCGGTGGCGCGCCGGTGGGAGTAGAGGTCCGTGTCCGTGAGCGTGCAGCGGTCCACGCGGGTTGCGGCGACGCCGTGCGCCGCCAGCTGCGCGAGCACCCCGGCCGGGAGGTCGAGCGCGGGGGTGCCGGCCGCGGTCGTCGCCCACGTCTCGGGGACGACGGCGGCGACCTCGTCGCGCATCGCGGCGGGCACCTCGTAGCAGGACCCGCACACGGCGGGGCCGACCGCGGCCCGCAGGCTCTCGGCTCGCGCACCGCGGGCGAGCAGCTGCTCGACGACGCGGTGCACCACCCCGAGCGCGACCCCGTTGCGCCCGGCGTGCGCGACCGCCACGACCCGGGCCACCGGGTCCGCGAGGACGACCGGGACGCAGTCCGCGACCAGGACGCCGAGGGCGAGACCGGGCTCGGCGGTGACCATCGCGTCGGCCTCGCCCGCGGCGGCCGGCGGCTCCGTCGACGACCACTCGGCGAGCTCGGCCGCCCCCAGGTCGAGGACCCGGTCCCCGTGCACCTGAGCGGAGAACGCCACAGGCGCGCCGACCCACTCCCCGAGGCGGGCGCGGTTCTCGCGCACCCGCACCGGGTCGTCGCCCGTCGACGTCCCCAGGTCCAGGGACGACCAGGGCGCGGGCGACACCCCGCCGTGGCGCGTCGTGAAGCCCGCGACGACGCCCTCGCCGAGGTCCACCCGCAACAGCCCCGCACCGAACTGGTCCGGCAACAGCGCCTCCTGGGCCCAGCCGACCGCGCCGTGAGTTCCGCTCACCCGGCGCTCACTTGAGGAAGTCGGGCACGTCGAGCTCCTCGGCCGGGCGACGCGGCTCGTCGAACAGGCGCGGCACCTCGACCGGCCGCTCGACCGTGACGCCCTCGCCCTCGGCGTCCTCGACCACCGTGAACGGACGGCGCTGCTCCGCCGGCCGCGCCCCGGCCGGCGGGGCCGGGGGTGCGTCGAGGCTCACGGGCACGTCGTCCGGCTCCGCCGGGATCGGTCGCGGCTGCGCGGCGGCGGGCACCTGCGCGGTGGCGGGCTGCGGCGGGCGCGGCGGGGCGGTCTGCACCCCGGGCTGCGGCACGGGCGTCGCGGTCGCGCCCGCGTCGCCGGGGGCGACGGCCGGCTTGGCCGAGGCGCCGGAGATCTGCCCGAGGCCACGGCCGTCCTTGCGCGCCTGCGGCACGCCGCCGTCGAAGCCGGCGGCGATGACGGTGACCCGCACCTCGTCGCCGAGCGCGTCGTCGATGACCGTGCCGAAGATGATGTTCGCCTCGGAGTGCGCCGCCTCCTGGACCAGGCGGGCGGCCTCGTGCACCTCGAAGAGGCCGATGTCGCTGCCGCCCTGGATCGACAGCAGGACGCCGTGCGCGCCGTCGATGGACGCCTCGAGCAGCGGGGAGGAGATCGCGAGCTCGGCCGCCTGCACGGCGCGGTCCTCGCCCCGGGCCGAGCCGATGCCCATGAGCGCCGAGCCCGCCCCCTGCATCACGGACTTCACGTCCGCGAAGTCGAGGTTGATGAGGCCCGGGGTCGTGATGAGGTCGGTGATGCCCTGGACGCCGGAGTGCAGCACCTGGTCCGCCGAGTGGAACGCCGCGATCGCCGACACGCTCTTGTCCGACATGGACAGGAGGCGGTCGTTCGGGATCACGATCAGGGTGTCGACCTCCTCGCGGAGGGTGTCGATCCCCTGCTCGGCCTGCACCGAGCGGCGGCGGCCCTCGAAGGTGAAGGGGCGCGTCACGACGCCCACCGTCAGGGCCCCGAGCGAGCGCGCGATCCGGGCCACCACGGGCGCGCCGCCGGTGCCGGTGCCGCCGCCCTCGCCCGCCGTCACGAAGACCATGTCGGCGCCCCGCAGGACGTCCTCGATCTCCTCGGCGTGGTCCTCGGCCGCCTTCTTGCCGACCTCGGGGTCGGCGCCGGCGCCCAGGCCACGGGTGAGCTCACGGCCGACGTCGAGCTTGACGTCGGCGTCCGACATCAGCAGCGCCTGCGCGTCGGTGTTGATGGCGATGAACTCGACACCCTTGAGCCCGACCTCGATCATGCGGTTCACGGCGTTCACGCCGCCACCGCCGATACCGACCACCTTGATCACTGCCAGGTAGTTCTGCGGAGTTGCCACGTCGTTGCCTCTCGGGTCGTTCCTTGTCCCGACGTCCGGTCCTCGCTCCCCCGTCGCCCCGGCCCCTGAGGGCTAACCTTAAGGTTCGAGTTGAGGGTTAGAGTTATGTCAGGTTGCTGCTGCGATCGACGGTAGGCGGCGCGGCGGGCGCAAGGACGGACGTGCTCCGGCGTGTCGCGCGCGCCCGGTGCTTGCCTCGCCCGCCCGCGCGTGCCGCGCCGCCCTCAAGCACCTCATCGGGTCACCGGGAGCTCGGGCGACGACACGTCGATCGTGCGCGCTCCGTCGGCGAGCTTGCGCAGCGTGCGCACCGTCTCGACCTTGAGCGGCAGGTCGGAGCTGCCGCCCCACCGGACGGTCGTGCCGTCCTCCAGGACCGTCTCGACCGCGTCCTGCGTGTCGGCGCTCACGTGCTCCACCTGACCGGAGAGCTTGGCCGGCAGGGCCGCCAGCACGTGGAGCGCCGCCTGCAGCGCCAGCGCGTCGTCCAGCGGCACGTCCACCTGCGGCAGCCCCTTCGGCGCCGAGTCGCGCGTCGCCACGCGCACGCCGGACGGGTCGAGCAGCGCGAGCCGGTCGCCGTCCGGCACGGCCGCGACCGGGACGCGCGGGGTGAGCTCGACCGTCAGCCCGTGGGGCCAGGCGCGCGCGATCCGCACGTCCTTCACCCCGCGCAGCCCGAGCATCTGCTCCCGCATCGCCACGGTGTCCAGGCGCGGCAGCGGGGTGCCGTCCGGCGCCTGGGCGATCTCCCGCACCGCGGCCTCGTCCACGTACCGCCCCGCGCCGGAGACCGTGACGTCCGCCTTCTCCAGCGCGAGCACCGGCGACCAGAGCGCCACCCACGCGAGGCCCCCGACCAGCGCCAACGAGAGGACCCACGCGAGCACGCGCCGCCACGTCCGGTGCCGGCGCATCGCCGTGCGCTCGGCGAGCCGGTCCGCCATCGCCGTCGACACCCGGGGCGGGACCACCTGCCCGGCCGGGACCACCGCCGTCGCGGCGGTGCGAGGCCGCCGCGCCGGGGGTGCGCCCTTCGCGGCCGGGGTCTGCTTCGATGCCGATGCCGCGACCGGCTTCGAGGCCGGCTTCGACGCCGGGGTCGGAACCGTCCTCGTCGCGCCCGTCCTCGTCCCCGGGCCGCTCCCCCGGGCGCCACGTGCGCCGGCCCCGGACCGGTCGGGCGTCGTCGGGCCCGACGACGTGCGGGGGGCCGGGCGCGGGCGGGCTGGCGGTCGCATCACCCCATGGTCTCGTCGGGTGCCGCGACCCCGGGCGACGCCACGCCGGGCGTGCGCGCGGCGAGGTCGGCCAGGACCACCGGGCCGAGCTCGGTCACGTCGCCCGCGCCCACGGTGAGCACCAGGTCGCCCGGCCGGGCCAGCGCGGCCGCCGCGTGGGCGGCCTCGAGCCGGTCCTCGACGGCGCGGACCCCGCCGCCGGACGTGGTCCGCTCCAGCAGGTCGGTGATCGTGCGCGGGCCCACCGCCGGGTCGACGTCCTCCCGCGCCCGGTACACGCCCGTGACGACCACCTCGTCCGCGAGCGCCAGCGCCGCGGCGAACCGCCCCGCGAAGATCCGCGTGCGCGAGTACAGGTGCGGCTGGAAGAGCACGACGATGCGGCCGTCACCCGCGACCGGCCGCGCCGCCCGCAGCAGCGCCTCCACCTCGGTCGGGTGGTGGTCGTAGCTGTCGAACACCCGGACGCCGTCGGCCTCGCCCTTGGGCTCGAAGCGCCGACCCGTCCCGACGAACGTGCCCGCGCCACGGACGGCCGCACCGGGCTCGACGCCGAGCAGCGTCGCGGTCACGACGGCCGCGGTCGCGTTGAGCGCGTTGTGCGCGCCGGGGACCGCGAGGCGCAGCGCGCGCGGCTCGTCGCCGAGCGGGCCCCCGGAGACGACGGCCTCCACCGTTCCAGGTCCGACGACGACGTCGCGCACCCGCACGTCGGCCGCCGCGGCCTCGCCGTACGTCACCACGGCCCGGCCCGCGGCCCGGTGCGCCTGCGCGAGCGCCGCCGACCCGGCGTCGTCCGCGCAGGCGACGAGCGTGCCGCCCTCGGCGATGCGGCCGGCGAACTCCTCGAACGCCCGCTCGAAGGCCTCCTGCGAGCCGTAGTGGTCGAGGTGGTCCGGCTCGACGTTGGTCACGACCGCCACCGTCGGGGCGTAGTTGAGGAACGAGCCGTCCGACTCATCCGCCTCGGCCACGAGCACGTCGGACGCACCGAGGTGGCCGCCGGGCACCGCGCTCTCGCGGCCCTCCGCGTCCCGGACCCGCACGGTGCCCCCGATCGCGAACGACGCGTCGACGCCGCAGGCGCGCAGCACGGTCGCGACCATCGCCGAGGTCGTGGTCTTGCCGTGCGCACCGGCGACCGCCACCGCGCGGCGGCCCAGCATGAGGGACGCGAGCGCCTGGGAGCGGTGGAGCACCCGGATCCCGACGGCGCGGGCGGCGGCCAGCTCGGGGTTCGTCTCCCGCACCGCGGAGGACACGACGACCGTGTCGACCAGCGGGTCGCCGTCCGGCCCGACGACGTGCGCCGCGTCGTGCCCGACCCAGACCCGCACGCCGTCGGCCCGCAGCGCCTCGAGGGCGGGGCCGCCCGCCGCGTCGGAGCCCTGGACGTCGGCCCCGCGGGCCGCCAGCAGCCGTGCGACGACGGAGACGCCCGCGCCGCCGACGCCCACCAGGTGCACGCGCCCGAGGTCGTCGACGGGCAGCGCCGCGGGCCGCGCCGACGGGGAGGCGCTCATGCCTGCCGCCCCGCGTCCGAGCCCGCCCCGCGGGTCCCCTGCGCGACCGCCTCGGCGACGAGGTCGGCCACCCGTGCCGCGCCGTCGCGCACCCCCGTCGCCCGGGCGGCGGACGCCATCCGGCCGAGGCGCGGCCTGTCGGCGAGCAGCGCCGGCACGTGCTCGGCCACCCAGGCGGGCGTGAGGTCGGCGTCGTCGACGAGCAGGCCACCGCCCGCCTCGACCAGCGGCGCGGCGTTGAGCCGCTGCTCGCCGTTGCCGATGGGCAGCGGCACGTAGACCGCGGGCACCCCGAGGGCGGCGAGCTCGCAGACCGTGCCCGCGCCCGAGCGGGCGACCACGAGGTCCGCGACGGCGAGGGCGAGCTGCATCTCGGACAGGTACTCGCGCACCTGGTAGCGCGCGGCCTCGTGCCCGCCCGCCGCCGTGGCGGCGTCGACGGCGGCCCGCACCGGGCCGTCCTTCCCCTTGCCGGTGAGGTGCAACACCTGGACCCCGGCGCGCAGCAGCGCCTCCACCGAGCCGGCCAGCGCGGCGTTCACCGACGCGGCGCCCGAGGAGCCGCCCGTGACGACGAGCGTCGGCAGCCCCGCGTCCAGCCCGAGGGCGTCGGCGGCCTGAACGCGCGCGGCGAGGGCGTCGGCCTCGCGGGCCGAGACGAGCTCCGCGATCTCGGCGCGCAGCGGCAGCCCCACCACCTGGGCGCCCGGCAGCGGCGTGCCGGGGAACGTCGCCCCGACGCGGGCGGCCCAGCGGGCGCCGAGCTTGTTGGCCAGGCCGGCGCGGGCGTTCTGCTCGTGGATCACCACGGGGACGCCCTTGCGCCGGGCGGCGAGGTAGGCCGGGGTCGAGACGTACCCGCCGAAGCCGACGACCGCCTGCGCCCCGATCTCGTCGATCGCCGCCTCGGCCGCCTTCACCGCCGAGCTCAGCCGACCGGGCAGGCGCAGCAGGTCGACGCTGGGGCGCCGCGGCAGCGGCACGCGCGGGATCGGCCAGAGCCGGTAGCCGCGCTCCGGGACGAGGTCGGCCTCCAGCCCCGACGTGGTGCCGAGGGCGAGGATCCTGGCCTCCGGCTCGCGGGCGCGGAGCTCGTCCGCGACGGCGAGCAGGGGGTTGACGTGGCCGGCGGTGCCGCCTCCGGCGAGGACGACGGACGTGACTGCAGAGCTCTTCACAGGCAGGACCCTATCGGCCGCCGTCGCCCCCGCGGCGCCGTCCCGTCCCCCCGGTGGCACCCTGCCGGCCGCGCCGCGAGAGGACCGCGACCGACCGCTTGACGACGCTCCGGCGCGCTGCGAGGGCCTCCGCGGCACCCGGCTCGCTGCGCGCGAAGCTGATCACCACGCCCAGCGCCACCATCGTCGTGACGAGGGCCGACCCGCCCGCCGAAACCAGCGGCAGCGGGACACCGATCACCGGCAGGACGCCGATCACCACGCCGATGTTCACGAACGCCTGGCCCACGACCCAGCAGCCGATCGCGGCCGTGGTGATCTTCACGAACGGGTCCGGGTGGCGGCGGACCACCCGCGCCATCGCGACCCCGAGGACGACGAACAGCGCGAGCACCAGCAGGGTGCCGAGCAGGCCGAGCTCCTCGCCGATCACGGAGTAGATGAAGTCGTTGTGCGCCTCCGGCAGGTACTTCCACTTCTCGCGGCTGGCGCCCAGCCCCACGCCGAACAGACCGCCGGTACCGAGCCCGTACAGCCCGTGGATCGACTGGTAGCACTCGCTCGCCTCGTCGCAGGTGGACCCGTAGGTCGCGAGGATGCGGGTGAGCCGGTCGGAGCTGCCCTGGTTGACGATGAACGTCCACCCGACGAACAACGCCGCGCCGACCGCACCGACCCCCAGCATGGCGGCGGGTGCGCCCGAGACCCAGTAGGCGCCCAGGCCGAGCACGGCGAGGATCAGCGCCGTCCCCAGGTCGTGCCCGGCCATGACGAGGCCGAGGACCGCGCCGAGGCCCAGCGCCCCCGGCACGAGAGCCTGGCCCCAGCTGCCCAGCAGGTGCTGCTTGCGACCGAGCACCGCGCCCAGCCAGATCGCGAGCGCGAGCTTGGCCAGCTCCGACGGCTGGAACTGGATCGGCCCCAGGACCAGCCAGTTCCGGTTGCCGTTGACGAGCTTGCCGACGAACGGCACGGCCACCAGCAGCCCGAGGGCGACGATCATCGCCGGCCACGCCAGCCGCTTGTACCAGCGCACGGGCAGGCGCGCGGCGACCAGCATGAGGGGCAGGCCGATGAGGGCGAACCGCGCCTGCACCAGGAAGGCGGCGAACGGCGAGTCCCCCGCGGCGATGGACGTCACCGTCGAGCTGGACAGCACCATGACGAGGCCGATGACCAGCAGCAGCCCGGTGGCCCCGACCAGCAGGTAGTAGCTCGTGACGGTGCTGTTCCACTGGCCGAGCCAGGGCCGCTCGGCCCGCTTCGACGACGGTCGCGTCGGTGCCTTCGACGTCTTCGCGCCCCGGCCCTTCGCCGTCGCGGCGCCCGCCGGCCGGCCGGCGGCGCGTGGCCCGCGTCGGGTGCCCGTCGTGACCGCCATCCGACACCCCTCGTTCGTCCTCGCGGCGCCGCGGGCGCCTACAGCTCCGCCACGGCCGTGGCGAACGCCTCCCCCCGCTGGGCGTAGGAGGCGAACTGGTCCATCGACGCCCCCGCGGGTGCCAGCAGCACGGTGTCCCCGGGGCGAGCCAGGTCCCGTGCCGCGGCGACCGCGCGCCGCATCACGGACCCAGTGTCGCCGGGATCGACCACGACCACGGGGATCTCGGGCGCGTGTCGGGCCAGCGCCCCGCGGATCGGCTCCGGGTCGACGCCGATGAGCACGGCCGCGTGCAGGCGGTCCGCGCGGTCGGCGACGAGCGCGTCGAACGACGCCCCCTTGGCGAGCCCGCCGGCCACCCACACGACGGTGCCGGGCGCGTAGGCCGCGAGCGAGGCCGCGGCCGCGTGCGCGTTGGTGGCCTTGGAGTCGTCCACCCACGCGACGCCGTCGAGCTCGCGCACGCGGGCGATGCGGTGCGCACCGGGCCGGAACGCGCGCAGCCCGTCGCGCACGGCGGTCGCAGGCACGCCGTGCGCGCGGGCGAGCGCGGCCGCCGCCAGCGCGTTCGCGACCACGTGCGGCGGCACGCCCGGCGCACCGTCGCCGCCCCCGGGCGCGAGGTGCGCCAGGTCGGCGAGCGTGCCCAGCTCGGCGGCCGTGCGCTGCCGGTCCCGCGCGCCGGCCTCGGCGTGGAACGCGCGGTCGACGAGGACGCCATCGACCACGCCCAGCTGCCCGGGTCCCGGCGCGCCGAGGGTGAACCCGACGGCGACGGCCCCCTCGGTCACGTCGGCGTCGCGCACGAGCTGCTCGGTGCGCGCGTCCGCCGCGTTGTACACGCACGCCACCTGCGCCCGCGCGTAGATCCGGCCCTTGTCCCCGGCGTACGCCTCGAGGGAGCCGTGCCAGTCCAGGTGGTCGGCGGCCACGTTGAGCACGGCCGCCGCCTCGAAGGACGTCGTGAGCGTGTGGTGCAGCTGGAAGCTGGACAGCTCCACCGCGAGGACGTCCAGCGACGGGTCCTGGGCGGCCTCCACGACCGGCGTCCCGACGTTCCCGACCGCGGCGGCGCGCAGCCCGGCCGCGGTGAGGATCGACGCGAGCATCTCGACCGTCGTCGTCTTGCCGTTGGTGCCGGTGACCGCGAGCCACGGGGCGGGACCGCGCGCGCCGTCCGGTCCGGAGGTCCGGTCGACCCGGAGCCGCCAGGCCAGCTCGATCTCGCTCCACACGGGGACGCCCGCGGCACGGGCCGCCGCCAGCAGCGGTGTGCTCGGCGCCCACCCCGGGGAGGCCACCACGAGGTCCGCGTCGGCGACGACGCGCTGCGCGACCGCCGGGTCGTCGGCGTCGCGCACGTCGGCGTCGTGCGCGCGGCCGTCGACCGTGACCACCGAGGTCGGCCGACCGGCCTCGCGACCCGCCAGCGCTGCGACGACCGCGCGCCCGGTCACGCCGAGCCCGGCCACGACGACGCGGGCGCCGTCGGGCAGCGCCCGGGCGGCGGGCTCGGTCACGTGGCCACCCACTCGGCGTAGAAGACCCCCATGCCGAGGGCCGCGAACAGGCCGGCGATGAGCCAGAACCGGATGACGATCGTGACCTCGCCCCACCCCGACAGCTCGAAGTGGTGGTGCAGCGGCGCCATCTTGAACACACGCTTGCCCGTCAGTTTGAAGAAGCCGATCTGGATCACGTCCGACATGACGATGACGACGAAGAGGCCGCCGATGATCGCGGCGAGGATCTCGGTGCGCGACAGGATCGAGATGCCGGCCAGGGCGCCGCCGAGGGCGAGGGAGCCGGTGTCGCCCATGAAGATCTTCGCGGGGCTGGCGTTCCACCACAGGAAACCGATGCACGCGCCCGCGATGGCGGCGGCGACGATCGCGAGGTCCTGCGGGTCGCGCACCTCGTAGCAGCGCGGCCCGGCGGCGGCGAGGCGCTGGCACGACTGGTTGAGCTGCCAGATGCAGACGAGGACGTATGCGCCGAACACGATGATCGAGACGCCGGTCGCGAGCCCGTCGAGGCCGTCCGTGAGGTTCACGGCGTTCGACCAGGCGGTGATGAGGAAGTTCGCCCAGATCACGAAGAGGATGAGGCCGACCGTGACCCCGGCGAACGCCAGGTCGAGGTTGGTGTCGCGCAGGAAGGAGATCCGCGTCGACGCGGGCGTCCGCGCGTTGGCGTTGGGGAACTGCAGCGCGAGCACAGCGAAGCTGATCCCCACGAAGCCCTGGCCGATGATCTTCGCCTTCGGCGTGAGCCCCAGGGACCGCTGCTTGCGGATCTTCGTGAAGTCGTCGAGGAAGCCGACCAGCCCGAGGCCCGTCATGAGGTAGAGGCACAGCAGGGCCGACGCGCTCGGCGGCCGGCCGGCGATCAGCATCGACACCGCGACGCCCACCAGGGCCGCCGCGATGATGACGACGCCACCCATGGTCGGCGTGCCGCGCTTCGTGAAGTGCGCCGTCGGCCCGTCCTGGCGCACGAACTGGCCGTAGTTGCGGTGGATGAGGAACCGGATGAACAGCGGCGTCCCGAAGAGCGCGACGAGGCCGGACACCCCGGCCGAGACCAGGATCGCGATCACGGGGCGACCTCCGACGCGGTGTCGTGGGTGCCGTGGGTGCCGGGCACGGCCGGCCCGCCCGCGGCGAGCTCGTCGCCGAGGCGCCACAGGCCCGACCCGAGGGACGACTTCACGAGCACGACGTCGCCCGGCTCGAGCGCCTCGGCGAGCACCGCGCGCGCGGCGTCGAGGTCAGGCACGAAGACCGACTCCTCTCCCCAGGACCCCTCCTGCAGGGCACCCTCGTGGATGTGGTACGCCCCGTCGCCGACGACGACGAGCAGCTTGACGTTCAATCGCACCACGAGGCGGCCGATCTCGTCGTGCGCGGCGCGCGAGCCGTCCCCGAGCTCGAGCATCTCGCCGAGCACGGCGACCGAGCGGCGCGTGCGGCCCGCCATGACGGCGAGGGCCCGCAGCGCGGCGCGCATGGAGTCCGGGTTGGCGTTGTACGCGTCGTCGATCACGGTGACGCCGTCCGGGCGCTCGGTGACCGCCATCCGGTGCGGGCTCACGGGCGTCGCACGGGACAGCCCGTCGGCCACCCCGGCGATCCCGGCGGCGGTGGTGCCGCCCAGCGCGAGGACCGCCGTCGCCGCGGCGAGCGCGTTGCTCACGTGGTGCGCGCCCACGAGCCGCAGGTCCACGGGCGCCGGCTCCGCCGCGCCCGGGGCGTGCGCCACGGCGAGCCCGAACGAGGCACGGCCGGACGCGTCCACCCGGACGTCCGCGGCGCGCACGTCGGCCGAGGTGATGGTGCCGAACGTGGTGACGGTGTGCTCGGGGGCCGCGAGCGACGCCATCGCCGCGACCCGCTGGTCGTCGGCGTTGAGCACCACCGTGCCACCGGCCACGACGCCCGAGACCATCTCGGCCTTGGTGCGCGCGATCGCCTCGACCGAGCCGAACTTGCCCACGTGCGCGACGCCCACCGCGAGCACGATGCCCACGTCGGGCGGGGCGATCCGCGTGAGGTAGGCGATGTTGCCGGGGCCGTCCGCGCCCATCTCGAGCACGAGGAACCGCGTGGCGTCGGTGACCCGCAGCACGGTCAGCGGCAGGCCGACCTCGTTGTTGAACGACCCGCTGGGCACCACCAGGCCGTCCTCGGGCGCCACGCCCTCGGGCAGCAGGTCCGCGAGCAGCTGTCCGAGCAGGTCCTTGGTGGTCGTCTTGCCCACCGAGCCGGTGACGGCGACGACCCGCAGGTCGCCGCCGGCCCGCACCCGGGCGAGCACGACGCGGGCCAGCTCGCCGAGCGCGGCCTGCACGTCGTCGACGACGACGCTCGGCACGCCCTCGAGCTCGCGGGCGGCGAGGACCAGCGCGGCCCCCGAGGCGACGGCGGCGCGGGCGAAGTCGTGCCCGTCGACGTGCTCGCCGGGCAGCGCGACGAACAGCCCGCCCGCCTCCACGCGGCGGGAGTCGACGACGACGGGCCCGGTCACCGGTGTGGCGGCGTCGGCGTGCAGCCGTCCCCCGGTCGCCTCGGCGACGTCGGCGGCGGTCAGCGCGATCATGCGGTGGTCCTCTCGTGCCGCCGCTGCAGCGCGCGGCGGGCCTCTTCACGGTCGTCGAGCTCGAGGTCGACGCCCGCGACCTCCTGGATGGTCTCGTGGCCCCGGCCCGCCACGAGGACGGTGTCGTCGGCCCCCGCGTCGAGCACGGCGGCCTCGATGGCGGCCGCACGCGGCGCGGCCTCGGTCACGACGACGTCGCGACCCGACTCCCGGGCCGCCTCGCGGGCCGCGCGGGCCCCGTCGAGGACGGCGGCCCGCACGACCGCCGCGTCCTCGCCGTGGGGGTCGTCGTCGGTGACGACGACGACGTCCGCCCCCTCGACGGCGGCGGCGCCCATGGCCGGGCGCTTGCCCTTGTCCCGGTCGCCCGTGGCGCCGAAGACGACGACGAGCCGGCCGGCCGTCGTCGGGCGCAGGGCGGCGAGCGCCAGCTCGAGGGCCTCGGTGTTGTGCGCGAAGTCCACGATGACGCGCGGGTGCCCGTCGCCGCCCGCCCCGACGACCTCCATGCGTCCCGGGACGACGGCCGACAGTCCGCCCACGGTGTCCAGGGCCTCGGCCACGTCCTCGACGTGCGCGCCGCCCTCGAGCACCATCGCGACGGCCAGCGCGGCGTTCGCCACGTTGAACCCCCCGGGCAGGGACGTCGACGTGCGCAGCGAGCGGCCGTCGGTGTGCGACAGCGTGAACGCGGAACCGGTGCCGTGCTGCGCGACGTCGGTGACGGTCCAGTCGGCCCGCGCCTCGCCGTCGCGCGGCTCGCGGGTGCGCAGCGTCGCCACGGGGACCTGTGCGGCGGCCGCCATGCGCTCGCCCCACACGTCGTCCACGACCACGACGCCGCGGCGCGCGTGCTCCGGGGTGAACAGCAGGGCCTTCGCGTCGAAGTACGACTGCAGGTCGCCGTGGAAGTCCAGGTGGTCCTGGCTGAGGTTGGTGAAGCCGACCACCCCGAACTCGATGCCGTCCACGCGGTGCATCGACAG
This sequence comes from Isoptericola sp. NPDC019693, assembly GCF_044389085.1. Taxonomy (NCBI): domain Bacteria; kingdom Bacillati; phylum Actinomycetota; class Actinomycetes; order Micrococcales; family Promicromonosporaceae; genus Isoptericola; species Isoptericola sp. NPDC019693. Next base: position 72,683 of record NZ_JBIRXP010000005.1, read on the forward strand.
CGAGTGGGAGGAGACCTCCATCGCGAGCGTGCGCACCTCGGCCTCGCACATCGCGGCGAGCAGCGCCTGGAGGTCCGCGGCCTCCGGCGTGGTGAGCCGGCTGGGCAGCACCGTGTCGCCCGCGCGCATCTCGACCGTGCCGATCAGGCCGCCGGTCCAGCCGAGGGCCCGCAGCAGGTGGTCCACCTGGTAGGTCGTCGTCGTCTTGCCGTTCGTGCCGGTGACGCCGAAGGTCATGAGGTGCTCGGCGGGCTCGCCGTAGACCCAGGCGGCGACGGGCCCGAGCACCGCGCGCGGGTCCGCGGCGACGAGGACCGGCACCGCCGGGTCGAGGGCGTCCGGCCCGGCGGCGAGGGTGGCCGCGCCGGCCGCGTCGGTCAGCACGGCGCGCGCCCCCCGGGCCACGGCGTCGGCCGCGAACCGTGCGCCGTGGGCGTGCGCACCGGGAAGGGCGACGAACAGGTCGCCACCGGAGACCGCACGGTTGTCGGACGCGACCGAGGTGACGACGGTGTCGGCGGGGACCTGGGGCCGGGAGCCGGCCTCGTCGGGCGCCGCCGGAGTCGTCACCTCGAGCCCGAAGGTCAGGGCGAGGTCCCGCACCCGCCGGGGCGTCGTGCCCGCGGGCCGGATACGGGGAAGCGGGGATGTCACGGAGAAGAACCTACCGTCTGCGTGCCAGGGGCCCGGCACCCGGTGTGCCGGGAATGAGAACCGTCACGGACCGCACGGCGCCGCTCGTCGGGCGGCTCGCCGCGCCGCTCACAGGGGCGATCACCGGGTCGCTCACCACGTGAGGGGGTAGGGCTTGAACGGGGTCGCGCTCGGCGGCACGTCCATCTTCTGCAGCGTGTACCCCATGAGGTCGCTGAAGACCGGTGCGGCCACCACGCCGCCGAAGATCGACGACTGCGGGCTGCGCAGGAAGACGGACACCGTGTAGCGCGGGTCGTCGGCGGGCGCGACGCCGATGAACGACGCCATGTAGGTGGTGCCGGACCCGGTCCACATCTGGGCGGTACCGGTCTTGCCCGCCACCCGGTAGCCGGGCACCCGCGCGTTGGCGGCCGTGCCCTCCTCCCCCACGACGGACTCCATCATCCGCATCACGGACGCCGCCGTCTTCTCGGAGACCACCCGGTCCTCACCCGGGGCCTCGGCGGGCGTGAACGTGCCGTCCGGCGCCCGCGTGCCGGCCACCAGGCTGGGCTCCACCCGGACGCCGCCGTTCGCGATCGTGGAGAAGACCTGCGTCGCCTGCATGGCGTTCACGGCCACGCCCTGTCCGAACAGGATCGCGTACGGGGTGCGGGCGTCGTGCGCCAGCGTCTGCTCCGAGGGCAGGATGCCCGCCGACTCGCCCGGCAGCCCGAGGCCGGTCGGGTTCCCGAACCCGAACTTGCCCAGGTAGTCGTAGCGGACGTCCAGCGGGATCTTCTCGCCGATCTGCACCGTGCCCGTGTTCGACGAGTGCGCGAGCACGCCGGCGAGCGTCAGCCGCTGCTCCGGGTGCTCGTGCGAGTCCTTGAAGGACTCGCCGTTGGGGGTCGTGTACCGGTAGGGCACCCGGAACTGGCTGTCCGGTGACCAGTAGCCCTCCTCGAGGGCCGCCGCCATCGTGATGACCTTGCCCGTCGACCCCGGCTCGAAGACGTCCTTCACGGCGCGCGAGCCGTTGGCGACGGCGGACGTCGACCGGTCGTTGGGGTCGACGTCGCCCGAGTCCGCCACCGCCAGCACCTGACCCGTGCGCACGTCCTCCACGACGGCCATGGCGTACTGGGCGCCGGTCTTCGAGACGGCGTCGTCGAGCAGCTCCTCCGCCTTCCACTGGACGTCGGAGTCGATGGTGAGCTGCACGTCGCTGCCGGGCACGGCCTCGGTGGCGTCGCGCTCGGATCCCGGGATCGGGACGCCGTCGCGGCCGCGCTCGTAGGTGACCTTGCCGTCGGTGCCGGCGAGCACGTCCTCGTAGGCGCGCTCGAGCCCGCCCTGCCCCACCTGGTCGCGGTCGACGAAGCCGACGAGCGTGCCGGCGACCACGCCCGCCGGGTAGGTGCGGCGCGAGGTCAGCTCGGTGCGGATGTAGGCCTGGAGGTCGAGCTTGGCGATCGCCCGCTGCACCTCGGGCACCGCGTTGCGCTGGAGGATCACGTACCGGTCGTCGCCGTTGAGCTTCGCGGCGAGCTCCGCGGGGTCCTCGTCGAGGATCGGCGCGAGGAGCTGCGCGATGCCGAGCGCGCCGTCCTGCACGGCCCGGCCCGTGTCCGTGTCCACGCGCTGGCCGCCCTGGAAACCCTGGATGGCGAGCGTGTCGGCCGAGATCGTGTACCGGTCCACCGACGTCGCGAGCACGCGTCCGTTCGTGTCGACGATGTCGCCGCGGTGCGCCAGCTCCACCGAGTGCGTCGTGCGCGCCTCCTGGGCCTTCGCGGCGAGCGCCGGCCCCTGGAAGATCTGCACCTGGACCAGCCGCCCGACGAAGACCGTGAGCACGAGCGCCGCGACGACCATGATCCACCGCTGGCGGCGTCCGGGGTCGCCGGGCCGGCCGCGGACCGCGGAGCCGGCCCGCGGGCGCGGCGGGGCGCCCCCGCTGCGCGCCGGCGCGCGCCCGGGAGCGCGGACCGCCGTCGACGGGGCACGCCGCCGCCCGCCGCCCGACGCGCGGGTCGAGGACGGATCGGTGCGCCGGCCTGCCGCCGGCCGCGCCGCGCCCGACCGGCCACCGCCCGACCGAGGGGTCGAGCGCGAGGCCGAACCGTTCGCGGTGCGGGAGGAGCTCACCCCCCGAGTCTGCGGGGCCGGGGCCCGGGTCGTGCGCGCCGGGCCCGGGCGTGTCGCACGCCCGGGCGCGGGGCGGCCCGAGCCCGAGCCGCGCCCGGCGGACGTCCGCCCCGTCACGGCGTCTCCGTGTCGCCGATCCCGACCTTCGCGCGCTTCTCGACGCTGATCATCGTCGGGTCCTCGGCGGGGACCATGCCGAGCTTCGTGGCACGCTCGGCCAGCGACGCCTCCGCGGCCCGGAGCTGCTCCTGCTGCGTCTGGACGTCCTGCGCCACCTGACCGACCTCGGCCTGCAGCCGGGACGCCTCGTACGACCCGCGCGCCATCGACGTGTTGAGGAGCAGGGCGGCGAGCAGCGCGGCGGCCAGGATGACCGCGCACAGGACGAGGAACGGGACGCCCGACGTCGCCTGGAGGGGCGCACGGACCGCGTCCAGCCGACGACCGCGATCGGCGGCGCCGCCGGGCAGCGACGTCAGCGGAGCGCGGCGGGGGGCCGCGGCGGGGCGGCGGGTCCCGGGGCTGGCGGGGGCACGCAGGGCGCTCATCGGCGGTCCTCCTTGATGTGCGGGGCGGTGCGCGAGGCGGTGTGCGGACGCGTGGCCTGACGACCGGTCGCGGGGCGCATGTGGTCGGGGGTGGGGCGGACGCGACGGGCGGCCCGCAGGCGGACGGACGCGGCCCGGGGGTTGCGCTCCAGCTCCGCCTCGTCCGCCTCCTCGGCGCCCCGCGTGAGGGCCTCGAGGTAGGGCTTGTGCGTCTCCGGCTCGACCGGCAGGCCGGCCGGCGCGCTCGACGTCGTCCCGCGCGCGATGGCCCGCTTGACGATCCGGTCCTCCAGCGACTGGTAGGACTCGACGACGATCCGCCCGCCGACGGCCAGCGCCTCGATCGCGGCGGGCACGGCGCGCTCGAGGACCTCGAGCTCGCCGTTCACCTCGATCCGCAGCGCCTGGAACGTCCGCTTGGACGGGTTGCCGCCGGTGCGCCGCGCCGCGGCGGGGATGGACGCCCGCACCAGGTCGGCGAGCTCGCCGGTGCGCTCCCACGGCCGTTCGTCGCGACGGCGCACGATCGCGCGGGCGATGCGCGGCGCGAACCGCTCCTCGCCGTACTCGCGCAGCACCCGGGCGAGCGCACGCTCGTCGTAGGAGTTGAGGACGTCCGCGGCGGTGGCGCCGCGCGTCTGGTCCATGCGCATGTCGAGCGGGGCGTCCTGGGCGTAGGCGAAGCCGCGGTCGGCCTCGTCGAGCTGCAGCGACGACACGCCGAGGTCCATGAGGACCCCCTGGACGCCGGCCAGGCCGAGGTCCGCGACCACGTCACCGATCTCGTCGTACACCGCGTGCACCGGCGTGAAGCGCTCGCCGAAGCGTTCGAGCCGGGCGCCGGCGAGGCGCAGCGCCTCGGTGTCCCGGTCGATCCCGACGACCCGAGCGGTCGGGACCTGCTCGAGCACCGCCTCCGTGTGGCCGCCCATGCCCAGCGTGCAGTCGACCAGCACGCTGCCGGGCGCCTCGAGCGCCGGGGCGAGGAGGTCGACGCACCGCTGGAGCAGCACGGGCAGGTGGCGGTCTCCCGTGGGTCGCGCGTCGTCCGGTGTGCTCATCGTGGTCCTCCTCTCGCTGGTGGTCTCGTGCCGGGGTGGTGGGGCCCCGCCCGGCCAGGTCTCCCTCCGCGCCGTTCTGGCGCCGGGGAAGTGCGCCAGACCCTCGCGGGAGGAGGCCTCGTCGTGCGGGGCCGTTGCTGCTGGGCTGCTGTGCGGTTGTGGGTGGTGCGTGGTTCAGAACTGCAGGTCGGGGAAGATCTGCTCGGACGTCTCGGAGTACGACGACTCCTGCTCGGCCAGGTAGGTCTCCCAGGTGGTCCGGTCCCAGACCTCCACGCGGGTGCCGGCGCCGATCACGGCGACGTCCCGGTCGAGGCCGGCGTACGCGCGCAGGGCGGCCGGGACGACCACCCGCCCCTGCTTGTCCGGCAGCTCGTCGCTGGCACCCGACAGGAACACGCGCAGGTAGTCGCGCGCCTGCCGGCTGGTCACGGGGGCCTGCCGCACCTGCTCGTACATACGGCCGAACTCGTCCATCGGGAGGAGGAAGAGGCAGCGCTCCTGTCCCCTCGTCATGACGAGGCCGGGAGCGAGTCGGGCACGGAACTTCGCGGGGAGGATGAGCCGGCCCTTCTCGTCGAGCTTGGGGGTGTAGGTGCCGAGCAGCAGCCCGGACCCCGGAAACGTGTCCTCCAGACCTGCCACGGCTCGCACCTCCCCTCGCGCTCCCGCGGCCTCCAAACTACTCCACTTTCCTCCACCGGGCGCGGCCAACGATGGGCACCACTCCCCATCTCACCCGCTCCTCACACAGTCCCCCCACATCGCCGCAGGTCAGGGCATCGGGACCGGGCCCGACACCGGGTGGAGGACGGTGGAGGGAAAGCCGGCACGCGCGTGTCGCAGGAGGCCCGCACGCGGGGCCGAGAGGCCCTCGCGGCGTGCAGCGGCACCCGCGGGGCGCGGCGTGGAGCGATGTGGAGCGGGTGATCGTCGTCACGTCCGGGCCGGGTTCCACTAGGCTGCGAGAACGTCACGAGCACGTGAACCGGAGGTCACCCGTGCACCCAGAACCCGTCTCCCCCACGCTGTCCGGCGCGCGCACGGAGACGGAGGAACGCAGGGACGGAGCCGACCCCTCCGCCGGCCCCGCCACCGGCACCGACGCGCTGGCACGGGACCTCGACGAGCTCGTCACCGCCACCGGCAGGGTCCGGGACGCGATCGAGTCCGTGGTCTCGGGGCGCCCGGGGCTCGCCGACGTGACCGTCGCCGTCCTGCTCGCCGAGGGGCACCTGCTGATCGAGGACGTCCCCGGGGTGGGCAAGACGACGCTGGCGAAGGCCCTCGCGCGGAGCATCGACTGTCGCGTCGGCCGCATCCAGTTCACGCCGGACCTGCTCCCCAGCGACCTCACCGGCGTCAACATCTTCCGCACGGCCACGCACGACTTCGAGTTCCGGCCCGGCCCCGTGTTCAACAACGTCGTGATCGGGGACGAGATCAACCGCGCCTCGCCGAAGACGCAGTCGGCGCTCCTCGAGTGCATGGAGGAGGGCCAGACGACGATCGACGGCACCACCCACACGCTGCCGCGGCCCTTCCTCGTCGTCGCGACGCAGAACCCGGTGGAGATGGAGGGCACCTACCCGCTGCCCGAGGCGCAGCGCGACCGGTTCATGGCACGTCTCACGGTCGGGTACCCGGACACCGAGGCCGAGCTGCAGATGCTCGACCGGCAGGAGTCCGCCGACCCCCTGGCCCACCTGTCCCCCGTCACCACGGGCGCCGACATGGTGCGGTACGCCCAGGCGGTGCGCGCCGTGTTCGCGGCGGGCCCCGTCAAGCAGTACGTGCTCGACCTCGTGGGTGCGACACGACAGCACGAGGGGGTCCGGCTCGGCGCGTCGCCGCGGGCCTCGCTCCAGCTGCTGCGTGCCGCCAAGGCCGCGGCCGCCATGGCGGGGCGCGAGCACGTGCTGCCCGACGACGTGCAGTCCCTCGCCGTCCCGGTCCTGGCCCACCGGCTGATCCTCAGCACGGAGGCGCGGCTCGGCGGCGTGGCGCCCGAGGCCGTGGTCTCCGAGATCGTCCAGCGCACGGCCGTTCCGGCTGGGCGGGCGGCCGTCGCCCCGCCCGCCGGATCGTTCGCGCGGCCCGCCCACGAACGCGGCCGGTAGGCCGGCGATGTCCGGCGACGACGCGCCCGGCCCGGTCCCTGCCGCCACCGAGCGCGGGACCGAGCGCGGGACCGGGCGCGACACCGCGGAGAACCGGCACCCCGCGCTGCGGCGGCTCGTGCGCGTGCGCCCCACCCGCCGCGGTCTCGCCCTGCTCGTCGCGGGCCTGGTGCTCGCCACCGCGGGCGTGCTGCTCGATCTGCCCGACGTCGTGGGGCTCGGCGCCGCCGCCGTGCTCGCGGTCCTCCTCGCGTGGGCGCTCATGGGGATGCAGCGCCTCGACGCCGGACGCGGCGCCCTCGTCGTGACGCGCGAGCTCACGCCCAACCCCGTGGTGCGCGACCAGACCGCCGCGGTGCGCCTGGTCGTCGGCGCCCGGGCACGGACCGGCGCGGCCTACGAACGGCTGGCCCGGCTGCGGCTCTCCGAGCAGGCGGCGCACGAGCTGGCCGGGCCGCACGGGATCCGCGCCCGGGTGACCGCGCACGCCGACCGCATCGCGGTGTCCTACGCGCTCACCCCGTCGCGCCGTGGCCGGTGGGCCCTCGGTCCGCTGCTCACCACGCGCACCGACGTCTTCGGGCTGGTCCGCACGACCCAGCCGCTCGGCGCCGCGACCCGCGTCGCCGTGTGGCCGCGCACGGTCGGCCTGCCCACGCGCACGCGGGTCCTCGGCGACGTCGAGCGCGCGGCCACGGGAGCACGGCTCGCGTCCACGGACGACTCCGTCCTGCGCGAGTACGTCTCCGGCGACGACCCTCGGCGGGTGCACTGGGCGGGCTCGGCGCGCCAGGGCCGGCTCATGGTCCGGGCGGACGAGAGCGCCGGCGTGCGCCCGGTGACCGTGCTGTTCGACCGGTCGCTGCTCCCGCCGCCCGTCGACCCGCGCACGGGCGTCTGGCCGTCCACCCGGGGCACGCGCACGCACGCCGAGGGCGAGCTCGCCGTGGAGCTCGCGGCGTCGGTCGCCACCTCGTTCCTCGACGCGGGCCACCCCGCGCGCCTCGTGCCGTCCGGGTCCGGCCCCGCTCCCGTGCCCTTCGCCTCGGGGGCACGGACCGGCCGCGCGACCGTCCTGGACCGGACGGTCGACCTGCGCGGCCACCGCGGGGGCGCCGACGCCGAGCGCGCCCTCCTGCAGACGGTCCGCGCCCTGCGCGCCTCGCGCTCGCAGGAGGAGATCGTCGTCGCAGTGCTCGGCCCCCAGCCGGAGACGGCGCTGCGCGAGATGGCCGAGCTCGGCGTCGAGGGCACCTGCTGGGCGCTCGTCGTCGCCCCTGCCGACGCCCCCGGCACCGGCCCGACGCCGGGAGGCGACACGGTCGCCGCCCTGCGCGCCGCGGGCTGGCGCGTGGCGACCTGCCGCCCCGGCACGGCGCCCGACCACGCCTGGGCGCTCCTGGCGGAGGGAGCCGCATGATCCCCGCCCACGCAGGTCCGACGGCCCGCACCGTCGCCTCTGGGGTCCTGGTGGCCGTGGCGGTCGCGGCGTCGATGCTCTCCCTCACGAGCATCGTGCTGCCCGGAGGGTGGACGCGCGCCGGCCTCCTGGGCATCCTCCTCGTCAGCGCGACGACGGTCACCTCTCGCGTGGTGGTCGAGCGACGGGCCCGCGCCCGGGGGCTGCGCACCAAGGAGTCCGGCTCCGCGTGGCCCAGCGTGCTGGGCGCCGTCGTCGCCGCCTGGTTCGTCGTCGCCCGGTACGGCGGGCCCACCGCCGACCCGACCTTCGTCGTCACCCCGGAGCACGTGTCGCGGGTCGTGGCCCGCCTGGGCGAGGCCGGCGAGATCGCCCGGTCCGAGGTCGCACCCGTGACCGGCAGCGTCCCGATGGGCCTCCTCACCGTGGGCGGCACGCTGCTGGTGCTGCTGCTCGCCGACGCGCTCGCGGGGGCCCTGCGCCGTCCGGCCGCGGTCGGGCTGCCCCTGCTCGCGCTGTGGGCCCCTCCGCTCGTGCTCACGGGGCGGGTGCCGTGGGGCGTCTTCGTCGTCACCGTCACCGCGCTGCTGCTCCTGCTCACCCTGGACGGGCCGCTCGTGGCACGCAGCCGGCGGGCCGAGCGCACGCCCGCCCCCGTGCGGCGCGCCGAACGGTCCCGCGCCGTCGCGACCACCGCCGGGGCCGTCGTGCTCGCCGTCGCCGCCGGGCTGGTCGGGACCGCCTCCGCCGCGCTCCCCGGCGGGCCCGCCGGCTGGTACCGGACCTTCACCACGACCGGCGACACCATCCGCCTCGCCGAGGACCTCGACATCCTGCGGAGCCTGACCGAGCGGTCCAGCTCCGTCGTCCTGACCTACGACACCGGCTCCGACGCCGACGTGGGCCCGCTGCGCAGCTACACCGCCACCGCCTTCGACGGGCGCCGGTGGCAGCGCGGCGAGGAGCGCGGCGGCCGGGAGTTCGCCGACCGCGACGTGCTGTGGCCGGACGACCCGCCGTCGGGCGAGCTCGCGGTCCGCCGGGTGGCCCTCGACGTCGGCGAGCTGCGCGACGACAAGCTGCCCATCAGCATCGACCCGCGCCAGGTCGCCGCGGACGACGGGGCGTGGGGCTACGACCCCGTCCGGGACGAGGTCGTCGGTGGCCTCACGAGCGCGGGCGACGCCTACACCCTGACCGTGCACGAACGGGACCTCGAGCCCGCCACCCTCCGGGAGGCGCCGGCCGCGGACCTCGACCCGGTGTACACCGAGGTGCCGGACACCGCCCACGCCGGGGACGTCGAGGCCGCCGCACGGGAGGCCGTGGGCGACGCCGACACCGTGTACGACCAGGCGGTCGCGCTCCAGCGCTGGCTCCGCGACCCCACGCGCTTCACCTACTCCACGACGATCCCCCGCGGGGGCACCGGCGACCCGGTCTGGGACTTCCTGCAGCACCGCACCGGCTACTGCATCCAGTTCGCGACGACCATGGTGGTGATGGCCAGGTCCCTCGGCATCCCCGCGCGGCTCGCGGTCGGGTACCTGCCCGGCGACCGCGCGGGCGAGACCTCCTGGGAGATCACCGGGCAGGACTCGCACGCCTGGCCCGAGATCTACTTCCGGGGCACCGGGTGGGTGCGCTTCGAGCCGACCCCCGCGCAGCAGACCGGGAGCCCGCCCGCGTACACGATGCCGCGGGTGCAGGGCGATCCGACGGCGGTTCCCACGGCCGACGACCTCCGCGAGCGCCGACCCACCGCCGGGAGCGACGCGACCGACGACGAAGCCACCCCGTCGGCCTCCACCGCGGTGTCCGTCACACCGGTCGTCGACACCGGCCTCCCCGCGTGGGTGTGGATCACCGCGGGCAGCCTCGTCGTGGTCCTGGTGGGCGGCCTGGTGCTGATGCTCGCCCGACGGCGGCGCGAGTCCGAGGAGCTCGATCCCGAGCTCGCCTGGCAGCAGGTGCTCGCCTCCCTCGCCGCCGAGGGGGTCCGGCTGCCGCCGGCCACCACGCTGCGGCGCGCTCCCGACGCCATCGCGTCGGCGGTGAGCGCGCGCTCGGGTCGCGAGCTCGCCCCCGAGGTCCGACACGACCTGGTCGCCCTCGCGCGCGCGGCCGAGGCGAGCCGGTACGCGCGCGAGCCCGAGCCGCCCGAGGCCGACGAGCTCGAACGGCTCACGGCGGCCGTGACCACAGGGCTCGACGAGACGCTGTCGGCCCGGTGACGACGGGCGCGGTGACGACGGGCGCGGTGACGACAGGCCCGGTGTCGACGGGCCCGAGCGACGCCGCGCGGGTCGAGCACCGCTGAACAGGCGGGGGTGACCGCGCGCCCGCGGCGGTCTCAGCGACCGCCGGGCGAGACGACGAGCCCGCCCGGTCCTTGACGGACGGGCGGGCTCGAGAACCGCGCGGGCACGGACGTCACGACGGGGATGACCCCGTGACGATCAGCGCCCCTGGTCGCGTCGGCGCTCCCAGCGTTCCTCGAGGCGGGCCAGGAAGCCCTCCTTCTTCGCCGCCGGGGCCGGCCGCGGCGCGGCACGACCCGGTCGCGCACGGTCGGGGTTGGTGGCCGGGTCGACGGTGCCGTCGGGACGGACCACGCCGGTGGGCCCGGAGCGCCGCGGTGCCGCGAACGCGAAGGCGACGCCGGCGAACATCAGGACGAAGCCGACGACGCCGACCCAGGCCTGCGACGTCGCAGCACCGACCACGAGCAGCAGCAGCCCGGCGACAACTCCGACGCCGGCCAGGACATACCGCAGGGGCGACCGGCGGCGCGCCTGCTGCAGGGTGTTGGCCAGACGGGGATCGTCGCTGCTCAGCGCGCGCTCCATCTGCTCCAGCACTCGCTGCTCGTACTCGGACAGTGGCATCGAGTCCCCCCGGGGATCGAGGTGGAACGGTAACGCCCTCAGGATATGCCCGCGCCGCCCGGCACGGTAGTCGGCGGGGGTGAACCTCGGCGCCGGGCGGATGCCGCGCCGAGGGTGATCGCCGATCGGCCGAACCGTTCACGCACCGCGTCCAGCGCGAGCTCGGCCTCGCGACGGGCCTCCTGGCGCGGATCGACGGCCTCGTCGAGCGTCACCTGCTCGGCCAGACCGGACCTGACCTGCAGGTTCTCGCCGCGGACGCCGACCAGCCGGACGGGGAGCCCTCGCAGGTCCGCCGCGCCCAGCAGGTCGCGTGCGACGAGAAAGATGGCACGCGCCACATCGGTGGGCCCGTCGAGCGTGCGGGACCGGGTCAGGGTCCGGAAGTCGCTCGTGCGGACCTTGATCGACACCGTGCGCGCGACGACGCCCTGGTGCCGGAGCCGGGCCGCGACGCGGTCCGCCAGCTCCAGGACCCGCTGCTCGACCGCGCCCAGGTCCCACAGGTCGCGCTCGAACGTCGTCTCGGCGCCGACGCTGCGCTCCTCGTGCCCCGGGACGACGGGCCGCGGGTCCCGGCCCCACGCGAGGTCGTGCAGGTGGGCGCCGGAGACCGAGCCGACCGCCGCCTGCAGCGTCGGCACGTCGGTGTCCGCGAGCTGTGCCACGGTCGTGATGCCCCAGCGCGCCAGGGCGGCCTCCGTCTTCTCGCCGACGCCCCAGAGCGCCCCGACGGGAAGCGTCCGCAGGAACGGCACGGTCGCGTCGGCCGGCACGAGCATCATCCCGTCCGGCTTCGCGTGGGTGGAGGCCAGCTTGGCCACGAACTTGTTCCGCGCGATGCCGACGGAGCACGTGATCCCGTGCTCGGCCCGGACCTGCTCGCGCAGCCGGGCCCCGATCACCGTCGGCGCGCCGAGCCGCCGCCGGGCCCCGCTGACGTCGAGGAAGGCCTCGTCCACGGAGATGCGCTCCACCAGCGGCGTGATCGTCGCCAGGATGGCCATGACCGACTCGGACACCTCGTGGTAGAGCCCATGGTCCGGCCGTACCACCACGGCCTGCGGGCACAGGCGCAGGCCGGCGGCCATCGACATCGCGGAGCGCACGCCGAAGGCGCGGGCCTCGTACGTCGCCGCGAGCACGACGCCCCGCTCCCTCCCGCCGACGATCACCGGGCGGCCCCGCAGCTCGGGGCGGCGGGCCAGCTCGCACGACGCGAAGAAGGCGTCCATGTCGACGTGCAGCACCGACGTGCCGGACTCGTCGGCGCCCCAGTCACGGAAGGCCTCGGCCGAGCGAGGCCCCCGGCTCACGACGCCGCCGGCGCGACGGCGAGCGGTCGCGCGAACCCGGCCCGCGGATCCACCAGGAGGCCGACCTCGTCCCGGAAGTCCTCCGCGCACGCCACGAGCTCGGCCGCCCGGCGGGCGTCGACGTCGGGCTCCAGCCCTGCCTCGACCGCCGCCCGGACGCGGGCGCCGGACGCGAAGTATCCCGACCATGCCGCAAGGTCGGGCTCCACGAGCGCCAGCATGTCCCAGACCGAGCGGGCCCGCGTCCGTGCCGACGGGCGGCCACGCAGCGCGACGACGGCGGCGGCCGCACGCAGCGCCGCCAGGTGGGCGTGCACGAAACGCTCCGCGGGGTCCGTCGAGGTCGAGGCCGCCGCGAGCTCCGCGTCGGACCTGTCCAGCAGCCGGGTCACCTCCGGGCTCGGGGGCAGCGCCGGGCCCGTGGCGGCGTGCCCGGCGTGACCGGCACGGCCGACCTGGCCACGACCACCCGACGCTCCGGCAGATCTCGTGCGAGCCGACATCCTGCACCTCCCGTGCTCCGCGGTCCCCCGCGCCCGTCCAGTGTCGAACACCTGTTCGAACCTGTCAACCGCCGCCGTCACGCCGCTCCCGCCGGAACGGGGACACTGGTCGCATGTCCCGCTCCTCCCGAGGCGGATCGCGCCCCGAGCGCCGGTCCGGTCGACGCACCCCAGCATCCTCCGACGCACCGACACTCCCGGACGAGGAGGTGCCGATCGACACGGGCACGGCGCGCGTCGATCGCGACCCGGACCACCCCGACCGCGTGACCCTGCACGTCAACGGCGTGCCGAGCTCCGCGCTCGACCTCGCCGACCCCGGGTTCCTCGCGTTCGAGTACATGCAGCAGATGGCCGCCGTGCTGGCGGGGCTGCCCGACGGCCCGCTGCGCGTGCTGCACCTCGGGGCGGCGGGGTGCGCGCTGGCCCGGCACGTGGAGCACGAGCGTCCCGACTCGCGCCAGCTCGGCGTCGACGTCGACGCCCGCCTCCTGGAGCTCGTCCGGACGTGGTTCGCGCTGCCGCGGTCGCCGCGGCTACGGCTGCGGGCCGACGACGCCGGCCACGCCCTCGCGTCGCTGGCCCCCGGCTCGTTCGACGTCGTCGTGCGCGACGTCTTCGCCGGCGACCGCACGCCCGACCACCTGGCCGACGCCGCATTCGCGGCGGCCGCGCACCGGGTGCTGCGGCCGGGCGGCGTGCTGCTCGCCAACTGCGCGGACCGGCCGCCGCTGTCCCTGGCCCGGCGGGAGACCGCGACGCTCGCGGCCGCGTTCGGGCCGGAGGCGGCCGCGGACGGCCGGCTCGGGGTGATCGCCGAGCACGCCGTCCTCAAGGGCCGCCGCTACGGCAACGTGGTGCTCGTCGCCGTGCGGGCCGCGCCCGACGGGCCGGCCACCCCACCGGAGGTCGACGCCCGGGACGACGCCCTGCACGACGACGCGCCCGACGCCATGCACGACGCCGGCCGGAAGGCGCCTGCCGAGGGCCGCGCCGACGTCGGCCACGACCCGGAGCCCTCGGGCGACCGCCGCGCGGGCGGGCTCGACCTGCACGACGCCGGCCTCGCCCGCCGGCTGCGCACCCTGCCCGTCCCCGCGCGCCTCCTCGTCGGGGACGAGCTGGTGAGGTTCGCCGGGACGTGACCCGCCCGAGCGGCTCGGGACGCCCCTGGCACGACGACGGCCGCGCCCCCGTGGGGGACGCGGCCGTCGTCAGGCGAGCCGTGGGCTCAGAGCGGCACGACCTGCTCCGCCTGCGGACCCTTGGGGCCCTGGGTGATCTCGAACTCGACCCGCTGGGCCTCGTCGAGGGTGCGGTATCCCTGCGTCTGGATCGCGGAGTAGTGCACGAAGACGTCGGCCCCGCCGTCGTCCTGCGCGATGAAGCCGTAGCCCTTCTCCGAGTTGAACCACTTCACAGAACCTTGCGCCATGCTGATCCTTCGACCTTCCGTCACAACGGCACGGGCGGGCCGGGCGGCCACCCGTCGCTGCGGGGCGCCGTCGCCGGTTCGTGCGAAGGAGCGCCTCTGCAACGCGGTCAGTGTGGCACGGACCACACTGCCGTGCCACGGATATGCCGCGGAAGGCGCGCATCGGCTGTTTCCGGACGGGGCCCGGACGCCGCGGGACGGGCGCGACCGCGCCGTCAGTCGTCGTCCTGCTGGGCCAGGAACCGCTCGAACTCCGCGCCGAGCTCGTCGGCGGTGGGCAGGGGCGCCTGCTCGGCCAGGAGGCTCGGACGCCCGACCGACCTGGTGAACGCGTCGTACTGCTCCTCGAGCGCCTTGACGACCGCCTTCACCTCGCTCGACTCCCCCACCTGCTTCTCCACCTCGATGGTCGCGTCGGCGGCGGCCTCCGCGAGCATGCCGGTCGCGAGGTCCAGCCCCGTGGCGCGCTCGACGTGCCGCAGCGCGACGACCGCGGCCGGCGCGTAGCGGGACTGCGCGAGGTAGTGGGGCACGTGCACCGTGAAGCCGATCGCGTCGTGCCCCGCCTCACCGAGCCGGTACTCCAGGAGCGCGGCGAGCGAGCCGGGGACGCGCACCGTGCCGAAGAACGACGTGTAGTCCTCGACCAGGCCGGGGCGGGTGCCGTGCGCCGTGAGCGACAGCGGCCGCGTGTGGGGCACGCCCATGGGGATCCCGTGGAAGCCGACGGTGAGGGAGACGTCGAAGCGTTCGACCAGGCCCTTGACGGCCGCCACGACCCGCTCCCACTGCAGGTCGGGCTCCGAGCCGTGGAGCAGCAGGAAGCCGGTGCCCTCGCGGTCGGCGACGTGGTCGATCGCGAGGTAGGGCTCGTCGTAGGAGGACCACCGGTCGGCGTCGAACGTCATCCCGACCCGCTTCGAGCGGTAGTCGAGGAGCTGGTCGACGTCGAAGGTCACCAGCCGGGTGGTGGTGAGCTCCTCGGTGACGTGCTCGACGGCGACCTCCCCCGCGGACCCCGCGTCCACGAACCCGTCGAGGGCGTGCAGCAGCACGGGCCCGGTGCCGGTCGACGGCGCGTCTGGCCCCTGGTGGGGCAGGACGCGCTCGACGGCGGCCTCGTCGACCTCGTAGATGCTCTGCGGGTCCAGCAAGGGTCTTCCTCCTCGGTTCTCCGGCTCGTGCCGACGGGCTCGCGCCCGCACGAGTGACAACCGTGCCGCGCCCCGGATCCTTCCCGGGGCCACGACGGAGCGAAGCAGCCCGGCTCAGCGGTGCGGCAGTCGCACCACGGTGACGAAGAAGTCGTCGATCTGGCGGACCACCTGGATGAACCGGTCGAAGTCCACGGGCTTGGTCACGTAGGCGTTCGCGTGCAGCGAGTAGGAGCGCAGCACGTCCTCCTCGGCCTCGGAGGTGGTGAGCACGACCACCGGGATGTGCTTGAGCCGCTCGTCGGCCTTGACCGCCGCGAGCACCTCGCGGCCGTCCATGCGCGGCAGGTTGAGGTCGAGCAGGATGAGGTCGGGCGTCGGCGCCTCGGCGTGCTCGCCCTCCTTGCGCAGGAAGGCCATCGCGCTCACGCCGTCCGCCACGACCGACAGCCGGTTGGCGACCTTGTGCTCGTCGAACGCCTCGCGCGTCATGAGCACGTCACCCGGGTCGTCCTCGACGAGAAGGACCTCGATACCCGCCTGCTGGTCCGTCATGCCCGCTCCCCCGTGGTCCCACGCCCGGTCCGGGCGCACCCTGCCATGCTCGCCACAGGCCTCCTGCAGCATCGTCGCAGGTCAGCGACGTGCACCGAGCCTAGCCGACGATGCCGTCGGACGCCTCGTCACGGTCCGGCAGGGTCCAGCGCACCGACGTCCCGCCGGTCGGGGCGGGCTCGAGCCAGACCCGTCCGCCGTGATGCTCGACGACCCGCTTGACCAGCGCGAGGCCGATGCCCGTGCCGGAGTAGACGTCCTTGGGGTGGAGCCGCTGGAAGATGACGAAGACGCGCTCGGCGTACTGCGGGTCGATGCCGATCCCGTTGTCGGTGCAGGACAGCTCCCACCCGGGCTCCGGGCCGCCGACCCGGCGCGCCGACAGGTGCACGCGCGGGGGGCGGGCGGGGTCGCGGAACTTCACCGCGTTGCCCACGAGGTTCGCCAGCAGCATGGTCAGCAGCGCTCTCTCGCCGCGCACCACCGGCAGCGGGTCGTGCGTGATCTCCGCCCCCGCCTCGACGATCCGACCCTCCTGGTCGTGCCGCACCTGCTCGAGCGCCCGCTCGAGGTCGACGTCCTCGGGCTCGCTGCCCGAACGGCCGACCCGCGAGAAGCTCAGCAGGTCCTGGATGAGCCGCTGCATCCGCCGGGCGCCGTCGACGGCGAAGGCGATGTACTGGTCGGCCCGCTCGTCCAGCTGGTCGCCGTAGCGCTTCTGGAGCAGCTGCGTGAAGCTCGCCACCTTGCGCAGCGGCTCCTGCAGGTCGTGCGAGGCGACGTACGCGAACTGCTCGAGGTCGCGGTTCGAGCGCTCCAGCTCCTGGTTGGACCGGGCCAGCTCCCGCGCCTGCTCGGCCAGCCGGGCACGGGTGCGCTCGGTCTCGGCGTGCGACGCGCGGACCTCCGCGACCTGCTGCACCAGCTCGCGACGCATGTGCTCGACGTCGGCCGCGAGCGCCGCGACCTCGCCCGTGCCCTCGACCCGGATCTCGTGCTCGTGCTCCCCCGTGCTGGCGGCGCGCACCGAGTCGGCGAGGCGCGCCAGCGGCCTGGTGACGCCGCGCTGCAGGGCGCGCCACATGAACAGGCCCATGCCCACCACGAGCAGGACGAGCACGATCACCACGACCAGCAGCGTGAGGTTCCACCCGTGGGCCGCGTCCATGGCCTCGTCGCCCGCGTCCACCCGCAGCAGCACCAGCGACCGCTGGACCGCGACCAGCGCGACGCCCAGCGCCAGGAGCAGCACCGCGCCGACGATCTGCAGCAGGCGCAGGACGACGTCGTGCAGCGGACGTTCGCGTCTCATGGGCGCGCCCACTCGGCCGAGTCCGCGAGCGTCGAGGACCGCTCGCCCAGGTACGGGGTGTCGTGCCCCGTCCACCCGACGACGAGCAGCGCCGCGTCGTCGGTGAGCGGGCCCCCGTGCAGCGCGCGCACGCGGCGCAGCACCCGCTCGACCACGCCGACGATCCCGTGCCGCTCCAGGTCCTCGCGGACGAGGTCGTGCAGCCCGGACTGCCCGAGGCGCGGCACCCGGCGTCGCAGCGGCCCCACCCGTGCGGGCCGCTCCCCGTGCAGGGCGACGAGGCCGAGGGCGTCCCGGCCCAGCCCGTCGAGCGCGGGGTCCGCCCCCGGCCCGACGACGGGCGGGACCCCGCGCACCTCGGCCTCCACCAGCCCGTCGGTGTAGAGCATGAGCGCGAAGGGGCCCTCGAGGTCGATGCGCCGCGGCTGCCACCCGCCGTCGACGGGGACGCCCAGTGCCCGCCCCCGGCCGGTGGGCGGCAGCTGCTCGCAGCGCAGGTCGCCCACCGGCCCGGTGATGAGCAGCGGGGGCAGGTGACCGGCGAGGTAGAGGTCGACGCGCGTGCGGTCCGGGTCGACCACCACCTGGCACAGGGTGACGAAGACCTCCGGCCGCGCGCGCTCCGTCAGCAGCACGCGCTCCAGGTGCTCGAGGATGCGCTCCGGCGGCGTCCCCGTGAGGACGAGGGTGCGCCAGGCGGTGCGGAGGGTCGCACCGAGCGCCGCCTCGTCGGGGCCGTGGCCGGCGACGTCGCCCACGACGGACAGCACGGAGCCGTCGGGCCGCTCGACGGTGTCGAAGAAGTCGCCCCCGAGCAGGCCGCCGCCGCCCGGCAGGTAGCCGACCATCACCGAGACGCGCTCGTCGCCGACCAGGGGCTTGGGCAGCAGGGCGCGCTCGAGCCGCGCAGTCTCCTCGGCCCGCACCGCGCTGCGGTACAGCGCTCGCTGCTGGGCCGCGGACCTGCGCCGCTGGAGCGCGTAGCGCAGCGAGCGGCCGAGCAGGCCGGAGTCCGTCTCGCCCTTGACGAGGTAGTCGTCCGCCCCCGCGGCCACCGCCTGCACCCCCTGGTCGCCGCCGGTCAGGCCCGTGAGCACCACGAGGGCGGGGACGTCGTGCACGCGCTCGGCGATCTCGCGCAGCCGCGACACGGCGGTCAGCCCCACGGCGTCGGGCAGCCCGAGGTCGAGCAGCACGCAGTCGATCCCCGGCGAGCCCCCGGGGATCGACAGGGCGTCCACCGCCTCCGCCACGGACCGGGCGCGCCGCAGCACGACCGTGACCTCGGCGTCCTCGAGCAGCTCGGTGACGAGCAGCGCGTCCCCGTCGTCGTCCTCGACGAGGAGGACGGTGGCGGTCGCGTCCTCGGCCGGCCCGTCGGACCCGGCTCGCAGGACGTCGCCGCTGCTCATGGGCCTAGATCCTAGCCCCGACCCTCCCCCGCGGGCCGGTGCAGGGGGCCCGGCGCGTCGCCGTCCCGCGCCGGACGGTGCCACGGGCCCGGCTCGCATCTGCAATGATGGTCCGCCGCCGGGGCCGCGCCGTCGTGAGCGCGCGGCCCGAAGGACGCTGGGGAGGATGCGTGGCAGGCAGGCAGGACGAGCTGGCACGCGAGCAGGGGGTCGTCGACGGCCTCTACGCCCGACTGGACGAGCTGCGGCGCGCGACGCGCGACCGGCTCGCGGAGGTGCGACGCTCAGGGCCGTCGGGGTCGCCGCAGAACCGGAGCGAGCGGGACGCCTTCGCCACCCTCTACGAGGACCGGGTGGCCCAGCTGGACGCCGTCGAGGACCGGCTCGCGTTCGGGCGCCTCGACCTGGACGACGGCGACACCCGGTACGTGGGCCGCCTCGGCCTCGCCGACGCCGAGCACCGCTCGCTGCTCACGGACTGGCGGGCGCCCGCCGCGACACCGTTCTACCGGGCCACGGCCCTCCACCCGGCCGGCGTCCGCCGCCGCCGGCACCTCGTGACGACGGGACGCACGGTCACCGGGCTCGAGGACGAGGTGCTCGACCTCGACGCCCTGGCGGACGGGGTCGAGGGCGACGGCGGCTCCCTCGCCGCGTCGACCCTCTCGGGGGAGGGCGCCCTCCTCGCCTCGCTGGCCGCGCGCCGCACGGGCCGCATGACCGACATCGTCGCGACGATCCAGTCGGAGCAGGACCGGATCATCCGCGCCGACCTCGCCGGCGCGCTCGTCGTGCAGGGCGGGCCGGGCACCGGCAAGACCGCCGTGGCCCTGCACCGCGCCGCCTACCTCCTCTACGCCCACCGGCGCGTGCTCGAGCGCAGCGGCGTCCTCCTCGTGGGGCCGAGCCGCGCGTTCCTGCGGTACATCGACCAGGTGCTGCCGTCGCTCGGCGAGACCGGTGTCGTGGCCACGACGGTGGGCGAGCTGCTGCCCGGCGTCCGGGCGGACCTCGCCGACTCCCCCGCCGCCACCGAGATCAAGGGTCGGCTGCTGTGGCGCGACGTGGTGCGGCGCGCCGTGCGCGCCCGCGAGCGCGTCCCGGCCCGTGACGTCCGGTTCCGCCTCGAGGGGTACGACCTCGTGGTGCGCCGCAGGGATGTGCGCGACGCGATCGCGCGCGCCCGCCGCACCCACAAGCCGCACAACGAGGCCCGCGCCGCCTTCGTCCGCGACATGCTCGCGCGCCTCGTGGACCAGTACCGCGCCGCGGCCGACACCGAGCTCGCCCCCGAGGACGTCGCGATGGTCACCGAGGACCTGCGCTCCCACCGGGACGTGCGGGTCGCCCTCAACCTCGCCTGGTTCCCGATCACGCCCGAGAAGCTCGTGTCCGACCTCTTCGCCAAGCCGCACCGGCTCGCGGAGGCCGCGCCCGAGCTGTCCGCGAGCGAGCGGGCCGCCCTGCGGCGCGAGCCCGACGCGCCCTGGACGGAGGCCGACGTGCCCCTGCTCGACGAGGCCGCCGAGCTGCTCGGCGAGGACGGCTCGATCGCCAAGGCCGAGGCGCGGGCGCGAGCCGCCGAGCGCGCCGCCGAGCTGGAGTACGCCCGGTCCGTGCTCGAGTCCACCGGCGCGGGCGGCGGCCTGGTCGACGCCGAGACGCTGGCCTCCCGGTTCGAGTCCACCGGGCCGCGACTGACGACGGCGGAGCGCGCCGCGGAGGACCGCACGTGGACGTACGGGCACGTGGTCGTCGACGAGGCGCAGGAGCTCTCCCCCATGGCCTGGCGGATGCTGGTGCGCCGTGTGCCCACCCGCTCGATGACGATCGTCGGGGACGTCGCGCAGACGTCCTCCCCCGCGGGCGCCCGGTCGTGGGCCCGCGCGCTGGACCCGGTGCTCGGCGACTCCTGGCGCCTCGAGGAGCTCACCGTGTCGTACCGCACCCCGGCCGCGGTCGCCGACGCCGCGCAGCGGATGGCCGCCGGCGCCGAGCTCCCCGTCTCGCCGCTCACCGCCGCCCGGCAGGTCGACGGTGCGCTGGAGCTCGCCCGGGTCACGCCGTCGGGTCCCGCGCGCCCGGTCCTCGTCCAGGAGGTGGCGGACCAGCTGGCGTCCCTCGCGGGCGAGTTCGTCGGCGCCGACGGGGCGGGCCGGGTGGCTGTGATCGCGGCCGCCGACCAGGTCGACGCGCTGCGCGAGGCCGTGGAGTCCGTGCTGCCCGGCGCCCTGGGGGCCGACGAGGCCGCCCGGCTGCTCGCCCAGCGCCCGGAGGACGCCCAGGTGAGCGTGCTCGACCCGCGCGCGGCCAAGGGGCTGGAGTTCGACGCCGTCGTGCTCGTCGAGCCGGTGGCCGTCGCGGAGGGCCCGGGCGGCGCGTCGGACCTCTACGTCGCGATGACCCGGCCCACGCAGCGGCTCGTCGTCGTCCACGAGCACCCCCTGCCCGCGGGCATCGTGGAGCTCGCCGCGGCGTGAGACGCGTTTGTCGGCGCGGGCCCGCACGGCGCACCATGGCCTCGTGCTGCGAGCCCTCCTTCTCGAGAACGTCCACCCCGTCGCTGCCCAGAATCTTCGTGATGCGGGCATCGAGGTCGTCACGCGCCCCGGCGCGCTCGACGAGTCCGAGCTGATCGAGTCCCTCGCGGACTTCCAGATCCTCGGCATCCGGTCCAAGACCACCGTGACCCGCAAGGTCCTGGAGAGCGTCCCGGGCCTGCAGGCCGTGGGCACCTTCTCCATCGGCACCAACCAGATCGACCTCGACGCCGCCGCCGCCCACGGCGTGGCCGTGTTCAACGCGCCGTACTCGAACACGCGCTCCGTCGTCGAGCTCGCGATCGCGGAGATCATCGCCCTGACCCGCCGCCTCACGGTGCGCGACAAGGCGCTGCACGACGGCGTCTGGGACAAGACGGCCGACGGTTCGCACGAGGTGCGCGGCCGGACGCTGGGCATCATCGGCTACGGGAACATCGGCTCCCAGCTCTCGGTGCTCGCCGAGAACCTCGGCATGCGGGTCGTGTTCTACGACACGGCCGAGAAGCTCGCGCTCGGCAACGCGCACCGGGTCGAGACGATCGAGGAGCTGCTCGCCGAGGCCGACGCGGTGACGATCCACGTGGACGGGCGGCCGGGCAACGCCGGCCTCTTCGGGGCCGACCTGTTCGCCGGCATGAAGCCCGGCGCGATCTTCCTCAACCTGTCGCGCGGCTTCGTCGTGGACGTCGAGGCCCTGCGGGAGCACATCCTCTCCGGCCACCTCGGCGGCGCCGCCGTCGACGTCTTCCCGACGGAGCCCAAGAAGCGCGGCGACGACTTCACGTCACCCCTGCGCGGGCTGCCGAACGTCATCCTCACGCCGCACGTCGGCGGCTCGACGGAGGAGGCGCAGGAGGCGATCGGCGAGTTCGTGTCCAAGAAGCTGCGGGACTTCGTGGCGACCGGGTCGACGACGCTGTCGGTGAACCTCCCGAACCTCCAGCTCGCGCACACGGGCGTGGGCCGCATCATGCTGCTGCACCGCAACGTGCCCGGCGTCCTCGCCCGCGTGAACCAGGTCTTCGCCGACCACGGCGCGAACATCGAGGCGCAGATGCTGGCCACGCGCGGGGAGATCGGCTACGTGGTGACCGACATCTCCGACGTCACGCAGCGCGGCGCGTCGGCGAAGCTGCAGGCCATGGACTCGACGATCCGCCTGCGCATCCGCGACGCGTTCGAGCGGCCCGAGTTCCCGCCCGGCCCCGCCGCCGGCTGAGGGACCACGCCCGCCACCGGCGCGGGCGCCGCGACATGCGAAGGGCGGCCCCGGATCTCCCCGGGGCCGCCCTTCGTCCGTCCGCGGGCGGCTCAGCCCGACTTGCGGCGGAACATCTTCTGCACGGGCCCGGAGGTCTCCGAGCCGTGCACCTGACCGGTGTTGCCGTCCTTGCCGGCGGTCGGGTGGCTGGCGGCGTTCTTCTTCTCCAGCGCCGCCCTGAAGCGCGCCTTCGTGTCCTCGCTGGGCCTCGCCCTGGAGTCGTCCGCAGCCTTGGCGTCGTCCGTCGTCATCACGGTCACCTCGTCGGTCGGGGTGGACGTGCTCGCACGGCGGACCGCGCAGCACCTGGTGCCGTCCAGGATGCCGCGACGGCCTCCCGGGCGCCAGGGCATTTCACGAGGACCGGGCGCGGGGCGGCCTCAGTCCGTCGCCGTGCCGCGTCCCGCTGCCGCGGGCTCGCCCGCCGGGCTCTCGCCGGGGTCGTCCGGGCCGGAGGCGGACGCCGCCGCCCGGGCCTCGTGCTCCGCGCGCAGGGAGGTGATCGCGGTCTCGAAGTCCTCCAGGGACTCGAAGGACTGGTACACGCTGGCGAACCTCAGGTAGGCGACCTCGTCCAGCTCCCGCAGGGGGCCGAGGATCGCCAGCCCCACCTCGTTCGCCTCGATCTCGGGGCGACCGGATGCTCGCAGCGTCTCCTCGACCTTCTGGGCGAGCACGGCCAGGTCGTCGGAGCTCACGGGCCGGCCCTGGCACGCCTTGCGGACCCCCGCCACGACCTTGTCCCGGCTGAAGGGCTCGGTCACCCCGGAGCGCTTCGCCACGGACAGGCTGGCGGTCTCGATGGTGGTGAACCGGCGCTGGCAGGCGGGGCACTGGCGACGACGTCGGATGGAGGCGCCGTCGTCGGAGGTGCGCGAGTCCACGACTCGCGAGTCCGCGTGGCGGCAGAACGGGCAGTGCATCGCTGGTCTCCTGCGCTCGGCTCCGGACCGGCGCCCGGCTGCCCGACAAGGTAAGCGGCGGGCGACCGTCCGCGCAAGCAGGGCTCCGCCGCCCCGGCGCACGTCAGTCCAGCGGGAGCACCACGACCTGGCCCGCCTGGAGCTCCGCCGTGGTCAGGCCGTTGAGGTCGCGGAGCTGGGCGACGACGTCCCGCAGGTCCTCGCCCGAGTCGCGCACCTGCTGCGCGTACTGCCAGAGCGTGTCGCCGGGGGCCACCGTCTGGAGCCGCACCTCGACGCCGGCCCCCGGGGACCCGGCCATGGCGCGCTGGCCGAACAGCCCCGCCCCGACGAGCACCAGGAGCACGAGCGCGGCGACAACCACCCGCCCCCGCCCGGTCAGCCGGAGCCCTCCGAGCCCGAGGAACCCGTGAGCGTCGCTGGTGCTGCGCACGTTCTGCATCGTCCTGCCTCCGGTCGGTCCACGTGGGTGCCGCGCCTGGCGGCGGGCCCGTCGAGCATCCGGTCCGTCGAACATCCGTTCGTCGAACACCTGTACGTCGAACTGCTGTACTAGGTGTACCACGACGAGGCGACACGGTCGAGCCCCGATCGAACAGATGTTTGATGTCGGGCGCGAACTGGCCTAGAGTGGCGGCAGCGCGATGGAAGGTTTGTCGGATTTCATCGGCCCGCCCGCGGGCCGCGCCCCTGGAGGACGGAGAACGCGATGACGAGCGGACGGGACCAGGCGCCGGCGTCCACGAGGGCGGCGACGTCGTGGGTCGGCCAGGACGAGACCCCCGAGGACGCGGCCACGACGGCGGGGTCCTCCTCGACGGCGCTGGCCTCGGTGAGCGAGCTCTCGCCGGCCGCCGACCGGCTGACGCCGCGCCAGCGGCGGGTCCTCGAGACCATCCGCAGCTCGGTGGAGGCGCGCGGCTACCCGCCCACCATGCGGGAGATCGGCGAGGCCGTCGGCCTCGCGAGCCCCTCCTCCGTCAAGCACCAGCTCACCACGCTCGAGCGCAAGGGCTACCTGCGTCGCGACCCGAACCGTCCGCGCGCGATCGAGGTCGTCGACCCGGAGACCTCCGCGACCGACGGTGCCGCCTCGGACGCCGGCGACGCGCCCGGCTTCGTCGCGGGCTCCGTCGCCGCGTCCGACGCGCAGCCGGCGCAGGCGCCGTCCTACGTCCCGCTGGTCGGGCGCATCGCCGCGGGCGGCCCGATCCTCGCCGAGCAGGTCGTCGAGGACGTCTTCCCGCTCCCGCGACAGGTCGTCGGCGACGGCGACCTCTTCCTGCTCAAGGTCGCGGGCGACTCGATGGTCGACGCCGCGATCTGCGACGGCGACTGGGTCGTCGTGCGCAGCCAGCCGGTGGCGGAGAACGGCGAGGTCGTGGCCGCGATGATCGACGGCGAGGCCACGGTCAAGACGTTCAAGCAGGCCGACGGGCACACCTGGCTGCTGCCGCAGAACGCGGCCTACTCCCCCATCCAGGGCGACGAGGCACAGGTGCTCGGTCGGGTCGTGGCGGTGCTGCGCAGCCTCTGAGCCGCGCCGACCCCGTCGGCAGCCTGCCGTGCCCGGGGCACGGCAGGCTGCGGTCGCGTCACGGTCAGAAGCCCAGCCGGCGCTGCACGGCCCGCATGCTGTCGGCCGAGGTCCGCAGCCCGGCGATCTCCTCGTCCGACAGGGGTGTGTCGATCGTCTCCGCCACACCCCGTCGGTCGACGAGCGACGGCACCGACAGGCAGACGTCGCTGATGCCGTAGAAGTCGTCGAGGCGTGAGGACACGTTCATCACGCGGTGCTCGTCGTTGAGGACCGCCTCGATGATCCGGGTCGCCGCCAGGCCGACGGCATAGTTGGTCGCCCCCTTGCCGGCGATGACGCGGTAGGCCGACTCGACCACGTCGGTCGCGATGCTCTGCCGGGCCGGCTCGTCGAGCGGCGGGCGCCCCCGGAAGGGCCGCCAGTCGAGCAGGGGTACCCCGGCGATCGTGGCGGAGCTCCACAGCACGATCTCCGAGTCGCCGTGCTCACCGGCGATGTTCGCGTGCACGTTGCCGACCGCGACCCCGCAGTGGCGGGCCAGCGCGTCGCGCAGACGCGACGAGTCCAGGACGGTCCCGCTGCCGAACACCCGCCCCCGCGGCAGTCCGCTGATCTCCTGGGCGGCATAGGTGACCACGTCGACGGGGTTGGTCACCATGAGGAACACCGCGTCCGGGGCGACCTCGAGGAGGCCCGGCAGGATGGACCGGGTGAGGCCGACCGTGGCCTCGGCCAGGTCGAGGCGGCTCTGGCCGGGCTTCTGCTTGGCCCCGGCCGTCACCGCGACGATGTCGGCGCCCCGGCAGACCTCGACGTCGTCGGAGCCGTCGATCTCGGCCTGGGGGATGAACATGCCCCCGTGCCGCAGGTCGAGCACCTCGGCCTCCACCTTCGCGCGGTTGACGTCCAGGAGGGCGACGGACCGCGCCGCACCCCTGGCCAGCGCCGCGTACGCGAGGGTGGAACCCACGGCGCCCGCGCCGACGATCGCGAGCTTGGTCGTCCTGCGTGTCTCGTTCACGGCCCCACGCTAGGTGTCGAGGCGCCGGAGCGCAGCACGGACGAGCTCCCCGTCCGTGGTCGGCCAGAAGTCCGGCATCGAGCGGGTGAGGAAGGTCCCGTAACGAGCGGTCGCGAGGCGCGGGTCGAGGACGGCCACGACGCCGCGGTCGTCCCCCGTGCGCACGAGCCGGCCGGCCCCCTGGGCCAGGAGCAGCGCGGCGTGCGTCGCCGAGACCTGCATGAACCCGTTGCCGCCCGCCTGCTCCACCGACCGGGCCCGCGCCGCCTTCACCGGGTCGTCCGGGCGCGGGAACGGGATGCGGTCCACGAGGACCAGCTGGCAGCTCGGCCCGGGGACGTCCACGCCCTGCCACAGCGAGAGCGTGCCGAACAGGCAGGTCGCCGGGTCGTCCGCGAACGCCTTCACCAGGGTGGGCAGCTGGTCGTCCCCCTGGCACAGCACGGGCACGTCCAGGCGCTCGCGCATCGCCTCCGCGGCGGCCGACGCCGCCCGCCGCGACGAGAACAGCCCGAGGGTCCGCCCTCCGGCCGCCTCGATCAGGCCGGCGATCTCGTCGAGCTGCGCGTCCGTCGTCGGCTCGCGGCCGGGGGCGGGCAGGTGCCGCGCGACGTAGAGGATGCCCTGGCGCGGGTAGTCGAACGGGCTGCCGACGTCGAGACCCGACCAGTCCGCCGTCTCGTCGGAGCCCCCCGACCCCGCGAGGCCCAGCGAGCGCGCCACCGGGTCGAACGTGCCGCCGAGCGTGAGGGTGGCCGACGTGAACACGCCGGTCGCCTCGCCGAGCAGGTGGGTGCGGATGAGCCCGGCCACCGCGAGCGGCGCGGCGTGCAGCCGCGTGACCCCGTCCCCGGCCCACGGCGCGTTCTCCGGCGGGCGCGAGCACCACAGCACGTCCGCCGTCGTGTCCTCGGCCGCCATCCGCTCCGCGACCTCGAAGAGCTGCAGGACCGCGGACTGCGCCATCTTCATGCCCGCGTCCGGGGCCTCCTGCCCCTTGGCCCCGCCCTGGGGCTTGAGACGGGTGAGGAGCTCGCGCGCCGCGTCGCGCACGCCGCCCACCGCGGCACGCAGGTCGTCGGGCAGGCCGAGGGGGAACCGTTCCGCGGGCGCGGTGGCGAGCAGGCCGCCCAGGCGCTGGGCGGCGGCGTCGAGCGCCTCGGTCTCGGTGCCGCCGTGCCGCCGCGCGAGCCGCGCGGCGTGGTCCACCACGGTCAGCGACAGGTCCACGGTGGCGGCGGCCGTCACACGCTCGGCAAGCTCGTGCGCCTCGTCGACGACGACGGCGTCGTGCTCCGGGAGCACGCCGGGGTTCCCGGACACGGCGATGCCGAGCATCGCGTGGTTGGTGACGACGACGTCGGCCTCGCGCGCCGCGGCGCGGGCCCGCTCGGGGAAGCACTCCGCGAGGAGCGGGCACCGCTGGCCGAGGCACTCCAGCGCGGTGACGGAGACCTGGCGCCAGGCCTTGTCGGGCACGCCGGGCACCAGGTCGTCCCGGTCACCGGTGTCGGTCTCGTCGGCCCAGGAGTGCAGCCGGCGCACGTGGTCGGCGAGCGTGGCGGCGTCGTCGGGCCGCCCGCCCCGCCCGCGCGGGCCAGGAGGCGCCGGGTGCTGCTCGGCCCCGGCTCCCTCGCCGGGGCCGGGGTCGGCGGGCAGGTCGAAGAGCGTCGCGCCCTCGACCGGGTAGCCGCCGGTCACCTTGTGCTTGCACAGGTAGTTGTGCCACCCCTTGAGGAGGGCCACCTTGGGCGCGCGGGGCAGCTTCGGCCCCACGGTCTCGGCGACCAGCGGCAGGTCGCGCGTCACCACCTGGCGCTGCAGGGCGAGCGTGGCCGTGGAGACGATGACCCGCTTGCCGTCGACGACCGCGTGCCGCACGGCCGGGACGAGGTAGGCGAGCGACTTGCCGGTGCCCGTGCCGGCCTGGACCAGGAGGTGCCGGCCGTCGTCGACGGCCTCCGCCACCGCCTCCGCCATGCGGCGCTGACCCTCCCGGCGTCCGCCGCCGAGGGCCCCCACCGCCAGGTCGAGAAGCTGCGGGGCGTCGGGAGCGTCGGCGGAGGTCACCCGACGATCCTAGGGCGACCCGCCGACCGCCCCGGGCCTCGCCCACAGCTCCGCGAGGTCGAGCCACGCGGAGCCACATGAAGCCACATGAAGCCGCACGCAGCTCCGAGGGATCACGGCGAGCCGGTGGCGCGCGACCTCGGCAGGGACGGAGCGGCGGTCAGCCCGCGACGGCGGCGAGCCGGAGCTCGGCCGCGAGCGCCTCGTCGACGCGACCCCGCAGGCGAGTGCCCTCGGCGAGGTGCTCCTCGGCGACCGCGCCTCCCGCCTCGTGCACGCGGTGCACCAGGTCACCGCGGGAGTACGGGACGACCAGGTCGATCTCCACGTGCGGCTGGGGCAGCTCGGCCGCGATCAGCTCCCGCAGCTCGGCCATGCCCTCGCCCGAGTGCGCGGACACCACGACGCTGCGCCGCTCGCGGCGCTGCACCCGGCCGACGACCGCCGGGTCCGCGACGTCGGCCTTGTTGAGGACGACGACCTCGGGCACGTCGGCGATCCCGGGGATCTCGGCGAGCACCTCGCGCACCGCGGCGATCTGACCCTCGGGGTCCGGGTGGGAGGCGTCGACCACGTGCAGCAGCAGCGCGGCGTCCCCCACCTCCTCGAGCGTGGACCGGAACGCCTCGACGAGCTGGTGCGGCAGGTGCCGGACGAACCCGACGGTGTCCGTGAACGTGTAGGGGCGGCCGTCTTCGGTGCGGGCCTTGCGGACGGTCGGGTCCAGGGTCGCGAACAGCGCGTTCTCGACGAGGACGCCGGCGTCGGTGAGCGCGTTGAGGAGCGACGACTTCCCGGCGTTGGTGTAGCCGGCGATCGCCACGTTGGGCACGCCGTGCCGCTTGCGGTCGAGGCGCTTGGTCTCGCGGCCCGGCGCCATCGCGGCGATCTCGCGACGGAGCTTGGCCATCCGGTTGCGGATCCGGCGGCGGTCCAGCTCGATCTTCGTCTCACCGGGGCCGCGCGAACCCATGCCCGCGCCCTGGCCGCCCACCTGGCCGCCGGCCTGGCGGGACATCGAGTCGCCCCAGCCGCGCAGGCGCGGCAGCAGGTACTCGAGCTGCGCCAGCTCGACCTGGGCCTTGCCCTCCCGCGACTTGGCGTGCTGGGCGAAGATGTCGAGGATCAGCGCGGTGCGGTCGACCACCTTGACCTTGACGATGTCCTCCAGCGCACGGCGCTGGGAGGGCGCCAGCTCGGTGTCCGCGACGACGGTGTCCGCGCCGACGGACGCGACGACCTCCGCCAGCTCGGCCGCCTTGCCGGACCCGAGGTAGGTGCCGGGGTCGGGCTTCTGGCGACGCTGCAGCAGCCCGTCGAGGACCTGCGAGCCGGCGGTCTCGGCGAGCGCGGCGAGCTCGCGCAGCGAGACCTCCGCCTCGCGGGCCGCGGCCTCGCCGCCGGAGTACAGGCCGACGAGCACCACCCGCTCCAGGCGGAGCTGGCGGTACTCGACCTCGGTGACGTCCTCGAGCTCGGTGGACAACCCGGCGACGCGGCGCAGCGAGATGCGCTCCTCGAGGTCGAGCTGGTCGCCGTCGTGGGTGGTGTGCACCGTGGCGCCCTCGGACCGCGCCGTCCCGGCCCGCGCGAGCACCCGTGCGACGACGTCCTGCGCGATCGCCTGGGCGTCGCGCTCGGCCTCGCGGCGCGCGTCCACCGAGGCGTCGGCGCCGGGAGCCCCGGCGGTCTCGTCGGCCTGCGGGGTGTCGGGGTTGGTCGGGGTGTGGGTCAAGGTGTGCCTCTCGGGTCGGGGTCGGCGGTCCGGCCGCCGCATCGGTACAACAAGGGTCCCACGCGAGAACGTCCCGGCGGAGAGTTTTTCCCTGGGCGGACGGCCCGCGCACGACGGCGGACGACGGTGCGACGGGCGCGACCTAGGATCGCCGGGTGAGCGAGCAGCCCGACCACTACTTCACCGCGCAGCCGGCCTCGGCCGCCGAGCGCCGTCGCGCCGTCGTCGAGCTCGCCGGACGAGAGGTCGAGGTGGACGTCGCCTCCGGCGTCTTCTCGCCCGGCGGCGTCGACAAGGGCACCCGGGTGCTCCTGGGCGAGGTGCCCGCTCCGCCCGCCACCGGCGACCTGCTCGACCTGGGCTGCGGCTGGGGCCCGATCGCGCTCTCGATGGCGATCGCCTCCCCGGGAGCCACCGTGTGGGCCGTGGACGTCAACGAGCGTGCGCTCGATCTCCTGCGCACCACGGCGGCACGCCTCGGCCTGGAGAACGTGCGAGCGGTGCGCGCCGAGGACGTGCCGGACGACGTCCGGTTCGCGGCGATCTGGTCGAACCCGCCGATCCGGGTCGGCAAGGCCGTGCTGCACGACCTGCTGGGCACCTGGCTCCCCCGGCTCGCGCCGGGCGCACGGGCGTGGCTCGTGGTGCAGAAGAACCTGGGCTCGGACTCGCTCGCCCGCTGGATCGAGGCCGAGCTCGGCCGCGACGTCGAGCGCGCGTCCTCGTCCAAGGGCTTCCGGGTGCTGCGGGTCGGCTGACGCCGCCCCCTCACGGTCGCCCCGAACCCCGTCAGAGGTCCGCGAGCTCCGTCTCGCCGCTGAACACCAGCTCGGCCGGACCGGCGAGCTCCACGTGGCCGCCGTCGAGCAGCCGGACGCGCACCAGCCCGCCGGGGACCTCGACCTCCCAGACGTCCGGCACCGGGCCGTCGGACCCCGCCGCGGCCCACGTCCGCACCGCGAGCGCCGCGGCGCACGCGCCTGTGCCGCAGGACTGGGTCTCCCCCACGCCGCGCTCGTGCACGCGCATCCGCACGTGCCCGACCGCCCGCCCGTCCGGGTCCACCGTCTCGGCGAGCGGCACCACGAGCTCGACGTTGGTCCCCTCGGGGGGAAGCGGGTCGACCTCGGGGGCACGCGTCAGGTCGGCCTCGGCGAGCTCGGACGCCCGTGCGAGGGCGACGACGGTGTGGGGGTTGCCCAGGTCGACGCCGAGCGCCGGGCGCGGGGCGTCCCAGCCGCGCACCAGCACGGCGGCGTCGGCGCCGCGCGCCGCCGCCTCCTGCCCGCCGGGCAGCGCCCACGGCCCCATGTCGACCGCGTACCAGCCGCCGGGCTCCTTGCGGACCCGGCGCACCCCGGCGCGGGTGCCGAGCGCGAGCTCCTGCCCGTCGTCGAGGTCCGCGAGGCCGAGCTGCTCGGCGAAGGCCGTGAAGACGCGCACGCCGTTGCCGCACATCTGCGCGACGGAACCGTCGGCGTTGCGGTAGTCCATGAACCAGATGGCGGCGGGCTCCTCGGCCAGCACGCGGTCGGCGACCGCCTCGCCGGCGCGCGCGACGGCCGCCGTCGGCGCGAGCCGGATGACCCCGTCGCCGCCGATCCCGGCGCGGCGGTCGGCCAGGCGCCGCACCTGGTCCGGGGTGAGCTCGAGGTCTCCCCGCGTGTCGGCCAGCAGCACGAAGTCGTTCTGGGTGCCGTGACCCTTGGTGAAGCGCAGCGTCATGAGCCCAGACTACGGCGCACGGGCGCCGTCCCCGGCTCCGGCAGCCCCCCGTCGTCGGCGGCGCGGACCACCGCGAGCGCCTGCTCGAGCAGGTCGGGCGACCCGGCGTCGAGCCAGTGCACGCGGGGGTCCCGCCCGAACCAGCCCATCTGCTTGCGCGCCAGCCGTCGGGTGTTGGCGACGATCGCCTCGCGCGCGGCGTCCATCGTGAGGTCCCCGCGCCAGCACGCGAGCAGCTCGGCGTAACCGACGGCGCGCGCCGCCGTCGTGCCCAGGCCCGCGCCCGTGCCGCCCTGCTCCGGCGACGCGAGCGACCGCACCTCCTCGACCAGGCCCTCGTCCCACATGCGGTCCACCCGCCCGGCCACGCGCGCGTCGAGCACCTCGCGGTCGCAGTCGAGACCGATCTGCACGGCCGGGCGGACGTGCTCCTGGCGGGGCAGGTTGGCGGTGTACGGGCGGCCCGTCAGCTCGATGACCTCCAGCGCGCGCACGATCCGGCGGGTGTTGTGGGGGCCGATCGACGCCGCGGCGTCGGGGTCGAGGCGGGCGAGCTCGTCGTGCAGCGCCCGCCGCCCCTCCCGCTCGGCGCGCCCCTCCAGGCGGGCCCGGAGGTCCGGGTCGGTGCCGGGGAAGTCCATGTGGTCGAGCAGCGCGCGCACGTACAGGCCCGAGCCTCCGACGACGACGGCTCGCGCGCCGCGGGCCGCGATCGCGTCCAGGTCCGCGCGCGCGGCCTGCTGGTAGCGCGCCACCGAGGCGTCCTCGCGCGGGTCCAGCACGTCGAGCTGGTGGTGGACGATCCCACGCCGCTCGGCGAGCGGCACCTTCGCCGTCCCGACGTCCATGCCCCGGTAGAGCTGGAACGCGTCCGCGTTGACGATTTCGGCGGCGGCCGCCCCGCGCCGGCCCTCCTGACGGGCATCGCGCCGGGCACTGCCGTCGGAGGCGCCGTCCGGCGACAGCGCCTGCGCCAGCTCGAGCGCGAGGTCCGACTTGCCCGTCGCCGTCGGGCCGACGACGGCGACCACCACGGCCGTGCCGGACGGGGTGCCGAACGAGGTGCCGGAGGTGCTCCCGGGGGCGGCCGAGGTCGGGTGCGCTGCGCTCACGCCCACGACCCTAGCCCGCCGTCCCGGACCGCCGGCCTCGCGCCGCCCACGGCTGTCGGACCGCCTGGTTAGGGTGTCCTGCGCCACCCGACGACGCCCGGCGCACCGGTACGCGTGCGCCCGGCCCCGCACAGGACGAGGACCCATGGCCTTCTTCACCAAGCCCACCGACGCGGCGCCCGCCGCCCCCGCCCCGCTCACCCGGGACCGGCTCGAGGCGCTGATGACGCGCCGCGAGTGGTACTTCGGGATCGACGACGACGGCGACCTCGGCGGGGTCTGGGACGACAACACGTTCTACTTCCTGCTCGTCGGTGAGCCGAGCGGCATCCTGCAGATCCGGGGCCGGTGGAGCCGCACGCTCCCGGTCTCCGAGCTGGGGACGCTCACCGCGCTCCTCAACGAGTGGAACGTGGGACGCATCTGGCCCAAGGTCTTCGCCCGCCCGGAGGACGACGGGTCGGCCGTCGTGGTGTACGCCGAGGTGGCCACCGACCTGCGCAGCGGCGCGAACGACGAGCAGCTCGAGCGCATCGTCGACTGCGGGCTCGCCACCGGTCTGTCGTTCTTCGAGCTGCTGGACGAGCGCTACCCCGCCGCCGAGGGGGCCGAGGACGCGGCCGCGGCGGCGTCGGGCGACGCGCGGTGACCAGCGGCACCGACGCCTTCCAGGTCGACCTGCGGGGCCTGGTCGAGCTGCTGAGCCGGCACCTGTACTCCAGCCCCCGCGTCTACCTGCGCGAGCTGCTGCAGAACGGCGTCGACGCGATCACGGCGCGCCGCGCGCTGGAGGCCGACGCGCCCGCGCGGGTGCTGCTGCGGCCGCTCGACGACGGCGGGCTCGAGGTGCACGACACGGGGGTGGGCCTCACCGCCGACGAGGCCCGCGACCTGCTCGCCACCATCGGACGCAGCTCGAAGCGGGACGACGGCCGGGAGCCCGGCACCGCCGACCCGCTCGCGGGCGTGCTCGGCAGCGGGCGCGGGGACTTCCTCGGCCAGTTCGGGATCGGCCTGCTGTCGGCGTTCATGGTCGCCGACGAGATCGACCTCGTGTCGCGCTCCGCGCGCGACCCGCAGGCCCCGCCCGTGCGCTGGCGCGGCTACGCCGACGGCCGGTACGAGCTCACGGAGCTCGACCCCGCCGACCCGGCAGCCCCCGCCGAGCCCGGGAGCGTCGTGCGGCTGCGCCCGCTGCGCGACGCCGAGCACTGGCTCGAGGCGGACACGGTGGCGGCCCTCGCGGCCGACTTCGGCGGGCTGCTGCCCGTCGACGTGTCGGTCGAGGTGCGGCTGGAGGACGGCAGCACGGCACGCCGCCGCCTCAGCGGCGGCGAGCTGCCGTGGCGGACGGCCTACGCGGACGAGGCCGAGCGCGCGCGGGCCCTCGCCGCCTACTGCGAGCGCACGCTCGGCTTCACGCCGCTCGCGCACGTCGACCTCGACCTGCCGGTCGCTGGCCTCACCGGCGTCGCGTTCGTGCTGCCGGCCGCCGTGGCCCCGACGACCGCGGCGCACCACCGGGTCTCGCTCAAGCGCATGCTCCTCGGGACGGGCGTGGAGAGCCTCCTGCCCGAGTGGGCGTTCTTCGTCCGCTGCGTCGTCGACGCGTCCGCGCTGCGGCCGACGGCGTCGCGCGAGGGCCTGTTCGAGGACGACGTCCTGTTCGCCACCCGGGAGGCGCTGGGCGAGCAGGTCCGCGCCTGGACCCTCGACACGCTGGCCGAGCCGTCGCCCCTGGCACGGTCGTTCCTGTCGACCCACCACCTGGCCGTCCGCGCCCTCGCCGTGCAGGACGACGCGATGCTCGACCTGGCCGCCCGGGTGCTGCCGTTCGAGACGACGGTCGGCACGCGCACCCTCGCCGACCTGGCCGAGCCCGCCGACGGCGAGCCGCCCGCGGGGGTGCTGTGGACGACGAGCGTCGAGGAGTACCGGCGGGTCGCCGCCGTGGCCGCGGCCCAGGGCCTGCCGGTGCTCAACGCGGGCTACGTCTACGACGCCGACCTGCTGGCCCGCGTCGCGCGCCGGCGGCCGCGATGGCGCCTCGCCCCCGTGGCCCCGGGCGACCTGGAGGCCGTGCTGGGCGAGGTGGAGCCGCTCCGCGAGCTCGAGGTGACCGACGCCCTGGTCGCGCTCGGCCACGACCTCGCCGACCAGGACTGCGACGTGCAGCTGCGGGTCTTCTCGCCGCCCGAGGTGCCGGCCATGCTGCTGACCGACCGCGACGGGGAGCACGCCCGCCAGGTCCGCGAGACCGCGGCGCCGGTCGGGGACGCCACCGACGTGTGGGGCGCGGTGCTCGCCGGCCTCGCCGGACCCGCCCGGGCGCGCCGGCTGGTGCTCAACGACGCCAACCCGACGGTCCGTGCGCTGCTCGCCGCCGCCGACGCCCCGGTCCGCGCCGCGGGTGCCCGCTCGCTCTACGTCACCGCGCTGCTGGCCTCGGGCCGGCCGCTGGCCGGAGCCGAGGCGGGCCTGCTCGACGACGCCCTGCGCACCCTGCTCGAGCGGGCCCTGCCCGCGCCCGACGGTGCGCCCCACGCCGCGCCCGACACCACGCCCGACACCGAGACCGAGGACGACGCCCGATGACCCGCACCCTGGACGAGGCGAACCGCGCCGTCTCCACGATCATGAGCATGCCCTACGGCGTCGCCCGCAGCGCCGCCGCGGAGCAGGAGGCCGCCCGCATCACGGCGGAGGGTCCCGACGAGGCGCGCGCCTACGCCCTCTTCGCGCTGGTGGACTCCTACACGTCGACGCCCGAGGCGGAGAAGGCCTTCCTGCCCTTCACGCAGCTGGTGCGCTGGTGGGACGAGCGCCCCGAGCTGTTCGACGGCAGCGACACCCACTCCCTGTTCTGGTCGTTCAAGTGGATGGTCGGG
Source organism: Isoptericola sp. NPDC019693 (assembly GCF_044389085.1). Classification (NCBI taxonomy): domain Bacteria; kingdom Bacillati; phylum Actinomycetota; class Actinomycetes; order Micrococcales; family Promicromonosporaceae; genus Isoptericola; species Isoptericola sp. NPDC019693. The sequence continues at coordinate 108,012 of NZ_JBIRXP010000005.1, forward strand.
CTGCTCGCACGCTTCCCCTCCGTCCCCACCGCCCAGCTCGACGCGACGCTCGACGACATGGAGCGCCGGTACGCGCTCGCCGGGAACGGGACCAGCGCGGTGGCCGGCGAGCGGTTCGCCTGGCTGCGGGCCCAGGGCGCCCCCGGCACCGAGGAGGCGTACCGCACCTGGATCACCACGCCCCGGGACTCCTTCTCCGACTGCGCCGCCTGCATGCCCGCCGGCCAGGCCGAGTACCTCGCGGAGACCGGACGCGTCCAGGAGGCGGTCGACGTCCTGCGCTCCGCCGTCGCCTCCGGTGCGACGTGCGGCGACGAGCCGGCGGGGATGGAGTCCCTGCTGGAGCTGCTCCTGCTGGACCTGGGGGACGCCGCGGGCGCCGCGGCCGCGCACCGCAGCGCGACGAGCCACCTCGAGGCCGCGGTCTCGAAGGAGGTGGCCGTGGCGCGGCACGTGGAGTTCCTGGCCCGGACCGGGCACGCCGAGCGCGCCCTGCGTCTCCTCCACGCCTTCCCGGACCACCTCACGGTGTCCGACTCCCCGGGCGAGAAGCTCGCGGTGCTCACCCACGTCGCCGTCGCCACCGGGGTGCTGCGCGAGACGCACGCCGCCACGACCGTCGAGCTCGCCGGTGTCCCGGCGCGCACGGTCGCCGAGCTCGACCGGTGGGCGCGGGACCAGGTCGCGCCGATCGCCCGTGCCTTCGATGCCCGGCACGGCACGGACCGGCACGCCCGCCTGCTCGACGCCGCGTGGGAGCGGCAGTCGCGGCGCCTGCCCGTCGAGCTCGGCGTGCTCGCCGCCGCCGAGCGTGCTGCCTCGGCCGCCGCCGCGGCGTCGGGCGCGCCGGACGCCGCGCCCGACGCCGTGCCCACGACCCTCGCGGGGTCCGACGCCGGCTCCCCCGCGGGCGTCGACCTCGCCGGCGTCACGGGCGGGCGCCCCGACGCCGACCCCGTCGCCGCCGCCCTCGCCCGGGCGGAGGTCGAGCCGGACCCCGTCCAGGCGTCCGCGGCGTACCTCTCGGCCGCCCGCCTGGCCGAGGAGGTCGGCCGGCTGGAAGACGCGGGCTTCGCCCTGGCGGAGGCCGCGCAGGTGGCCGCCGGCCTGGGTGACGACGAAGGCGCCGTCCCGGCGTTCACGCGGGCCGTCGACCTGCTCCGGGCCGCGGGGAGCGACCCCGCGTACGTCGGCCCCGTCGTGCGCGCCGCGGCCGCGGTCCGGGCCCGCACCGGCGAGCCCGAGGCCGCGCTCGTCGCCGTCGAGCGGGTGCTCGACGACCTCGCGCGCCCCACGGACGGCGGGTCCGGTGCGCCCGGCCCCGCGCCGGCGGAGGAGCTCGCCGCGCGTCGCGCCGCGTTCGTCGCCGCCGAGGAGCGGCAGCTGCGCGACGTGCGGGCGCGCCTCGTGGCGACCGCCGGTCAACACGTGGAGGCGGCGCGTCAGGCCGAGACGGTGGCCGAGGAGTTCGGCCGCGCCGGCCTGCCCTTCGACGCCGCCCACGCGTTCTGGCTCGCGGGCAGCGCGCTGCGGGCCGCCGGGGACGCCGCCGGGGCGGTGGACCCGCTGCGGGCCGCCCTCGAGGGTCTGGCGTCGGTCGGCGCGCGAGCGGACCTGACGAACGTCGCGGACGAGCTCGTCGACACCCTGCGGGGCCTGGGCCGGGCCGAGGAGGCGGACGCCGTCGCGGCGTCGCTCGTGCCCTGACGGTGCCGGCCCGGGCCGGTCGAGGTCAGCCGGCGCGCCCCTCCGCGACCTCGTAGGACGCCGGCAGGTGCTCGTGCCCGCCCGGGACGGCCGTCACGTGCCAGGACCACCGGCCGGGTGCCACCGCGGCGTCCAGCGCCGCCGCGACCCCCGGGGCGAGCAGCACCGCCGCGGGGGCCGCGTCGCCGGACGACCCGTCGCCCGGTGCCGGGTCGCCGGGCGGCGCGCCGGGGGTCCCGGGGGCCGCGCCCCCTGCGACGACGACCCCGGCGGCGCGGCGCAGCGCGGTGACGCCGGCGGTCGCCGGGGCGGCGCCTGCGGGCACCTCGAGCACGACGACGTCGGCCCGCCCGTCCGCACCGGCCCGGCGCAGCGCGGCGCCCAGCGCGACGAGCGCCACCGACGCCGGGACGTGCGCGGGCGGCGCCGGGTCAGGACCCGACCCGGCCCAGGCGGCCACCGCCGGCACCCAACGGTCGGCGACGCCCGCCCCCGCGAGCGACGGCCGGCGCCGACCGAACCCGCCGGCCGAACCTCGCGGGGCGGGCGCCAGCACGACGAGAGGTGCGTCACCGTCGCGGCCCGTCGCGGCCGGGGCGACGGCCGCGAGCACCAGGCGGTCGAGGGCCGCGTCCACCGCACGCCGTACGTCGCCGAGGCGGTCGGCACCGCCGCCCGCACCGGGCACGAGCAGGGCGGATCCGGGCAGGACGACGGCACGGGCTGGCACGCGACCAACCTACCCGCGCGGCGGTCCGACACGCGGCGTGGCCTGCGGAGCCGTCCGCCGGTCGTGGGCGCCCGAGCCCAGCGGGGGACCCGGCGTGTAGCGTGGACGGGTGAGGTTCTTCGGTTCACGCCGGGCAAGCAAGATCCGGCCGACCTCCGTCGGCCGGGAGGACGGGCTCGTGGGCGACCACCTGCGGGACGACGAGCTCCACGACCGGATCGAGGGTCTGCTCGCCGACCACGTCGGCGCCGACGACGCGCTGGCCCCGCTGTCGCGCGACCGGGTCACGGACTGGCTGGAGAGGTCCGGCTTCTCCTACTTCGTCGACTCGGACGACGACGTCGGCGGGCTGTGGCACGGCTGGTTGTTCTACTTCCTCGTGCTGGGTGAACGGTCCGAGGTGCTCCAGGTCCGCGGCCAGTGGCACCGTGACCTGAGCATCGACCGCCTCGGCGAGATCCTCGAGGTCTGCAACGAGTGGAACGCCGAGCGGATCTGGCCCAAGACGTACGTGCGCGTGCGGGACGACGGCTCCGTCGTCGTCTGCGCGGAGGTCACGGTGGACGTCGGGGGCGCGGTGGGCGAGGCGCAGCTCGACCAGCTGCTGCAGTGCGGCCTCAGCACGGGGTCCATGTTCTTCGAGCACCTCGACACCACCTTCCGCGACCCCCTGCGGGACGCGTCGTGAGCGCTCCGGACCGGCCCGCCGGCGTCGGCCGCCGGCTGCTCGGCGGCGTCCGCCGGGCCGCGGACGCGGTCGGCCGCGCCGTCCAGGAGGCCGTGCAGGACGCGGGCGCGCGCGTCGCCGCCCGCGCGGAAAGGGCGCCCGCGCGCGCACGGGGCGCCACGCCGCGGGCGCTGTCGCGCGCCCGCGTCGCGGACGACCTGACCCGCCGGGGCTACCGGTTCCGCACCGACGGCGACGGCGACGTCACGGGCACCTGGGACGGCAACCGGTTCTGGTTCCTGCTGCTCGGCGACCACGACGAGATCCTGCAGGTGCGCGGCCGCTGGGCCGGCACCGTGCCCGAGGGGGCCCGGCTGGCGGTGCTGCAGGCCGTGAACGACTGGAACCGCGAGCGGGTGTGGCCCAAGGTGTACACCCGGCCGGAGGGCGACGGGCTCGCGCTCTACGCCGAGGTGTCCGTGGACTTCGAGCACGGCGCGACGGACGAGCAGCTCGCCGCCACCGTGTCGTGCGGTCTCGTCACGTCGTCGCAGTTCTTCAGCACCGTGGGCGCGATGACCCCGGGTGGGCCCGGGCTCGACGACCCGTCCTGAGCCGTCGCGGACGGGCCGGCGGTCAGCCCCGCAGCGACGGCATGCCGAGCACGACCGGGCCGGCCGACGGGGCGCCGCCGTGGGCGTGCTCGTCCTCGCCCCCGCCCAGGCGGGCGGTCTCCCGCTGCGCCCACGCGTCGCCCGAGCGGGTCCGGCGCACCGCGTACGCGCCGCCGTCGAGCACGGCGTCCGCGACGAGGAAGTGCGGTGCCGAGCGCGTGACCCCGACCGTCACGACGTCGCCCGGGCGCGGCAGGCGCGGGTCGAGGGCGGCGATGTCGGCGAGGCGCGGGTCGTCGAGGGACGCCGGGGCGCCCCCGAGTCCCGCGGCACCGGCGGCGACGTCGTCGAGCAGGTCGGTGGGCAGCGCGAGGTGCACGAGGCGGTTGTCGGGGGCACGGCCCGAGAGCCGGTGGGTGGCGCCGTCCTTCTTGCCGGCCCCCTCGGAGACGAGCACGTCGAGCGTCCGGCCGACCTGGCGGGCGGCCTCCTCGCCGGCGATGCGCTCCTGCAGGGCCATCAGCCGCTCGAACCGCTCCTGGACGACCTCCTTGGGCAGCTGCTCGTCCATGGTGGCGGCCGGGGTGCCGGGGCGCGGCGAGTACTGGAACATGAACGCGGAACTGAACCGCGAGGCCTCCACCACGCGCAGCGTCTCGCGGAAGTCCTCCTCGGTCTCGCCCGGGAAGCCGACGATGATGTCGGTCGTGATCGCGGCGTCCGGCATGGCGGCGCGCACGCGGTCGAGGATGCCGAGGAACTTCGCCGACCGGTACGAGCGCCGCATCGCGCGCAGCACCCGGTCCGAGCCGGACTGCAGGGGCATGTGCAGGCTCGGCATGACGTTGGGCGTCTCGGCCATCGCCGCGATGACGTCGTCGGTGAAGGCCGCGGGGTGCGGCGAGGTGAAGCGCACCCGCTCGAGCCCCTCGATGGTGCCGCAGGCGCGCAGCAGCTTCGCGAAGGCCCCGCGGTCGCCGAACTCGACGCCGTAGCTGTTGACGTTCTGGCCCAGCAGGGTCACCTCGACCGCCCCGGCCGCCACGAGCGCCTCGACCTCGGCCAGGACCTCCCCGGGCCGGCGGTCGCGCTCCTTGCCGCGCAGGTGCGGCACGATGCAGAAGGTGCAGGTGTTGTTGCAGCCGACCGAGATCGACACCCAGCCGGCGTAGACCGACTCGCGTCGCGTGGGCAGCGTGGAGGGGAAGACCTGCAGCGACTCCGCGATCTCCACCTGCGCCTCGGCGTTGTGCCGGGCCCGCTCCAGGAGGACCGGCAGCGCGTCGAGGTTGTGCGTGCCGAAGACGACGTCGACCCACGGCGCCTTGGAGACGATCTCGCCGCGGTCCTTCTGCGCCAGGCAGCCCCCGACCGCGATCTGCATCCCGGGTCGCTCCGCCTTGATCCCGGCGAGCTGACCGAGGTTGCCGTAGAGCCTCGTCGCGGCGTTCTCGCGCACGGCGCACGTGTTGATCACGACGACGTCGGCGCGGCTCGCCGCCTCGTCCTCGGCGGGTGCGCGCGTGTAGCCGGCCTGCTCGAGCATGCCGGCCATGTGCTCCGAGTCGTGCACGTTCATCTGGCAGCCCAGGGTGCGCACGAGATAGGTGCGCTGGCTGGACGGCTCCTCCGTGGGACGGGCCGTCACGACGGGGCTCTGCGTGGTACTGGACATCGCATCTAGGGTACGGTGCCGGACGGCCGGGCCCCGACGAGGCGACCCCACCCCATCGCTCGACAGCACCGCTGACGACGTCACCCTGCGACGTCCGAGGCACGACGCGCGAGACGCGCGGTCGCCGCCGCCGGGACTCGGACCACGCGCACGGCGTGTGCACTGTTACTGAACCGTTGCGGAACCGGAGAACCCGGTGCTGGTCGCGGAAACACCGAGTGGATAGGTTCGAGAGATGGATCACGGCGAAGCGACCACGACGACCGACCCTGCCGAGGCGTCGTCCTCCCTCGGGGCCCCGCTCGTCGAGCTGAAGAACGTCAACAAGCACTTCGGCGACCTGCACGTGCTGCAGGACATCGACCTCACCGTCCGCAAGGGCGAGGTGCTCGTCGTCATCGGACCGTCGGGGTCCGGCAAGTCGACCCTGTGCCGGGCGATCAACCGGCTCGAGACCATCGACTCCGGCGAGATCCTCATCGACGGCCAGCCCCTGCCCGAGGAGGGCAAGGCCCTCGCGAAGCTGCGGGCGGACGTGGGCATGGTGTTCCAGGCGTTCAACCTCTTCGCGCACAAGACGATCCTGGAGAACGTCACGCTCGGGCCGGTCAAGGTCCGGCGGGAGCGCTCGAGCGCCGCCAAGGAGCGCGCCCTCCAGCTGCTCGACCGGGTCGGCGTGAAGAACCAGGCCCAGAAGATGCCCGCCCAGCTCTCCGGCGGGCAGCAGCAGCGCGTCGCGATCGCCCGGGCGCTCGCGATGAAGCCCAAGGTGATGCTCTTCGACGAGCCCACCTCGGCGCTCGACCCGGAGATGATCAACGAGGTCCTGGACGTCATGGTCGCCCTCGCCAAGGAGGGCATGACGATGATCGTCGTCACCCACGAGATGGGCTTCGCCCGCAAGGCCGCGAACCGCGTCGTCTTCATGGCGGACGGCCAGATCGTCGAGGAGGCCACCCCCGAGGAGTTCTTCACCGCGCCGAAGAGCGACCGGGCCAAGGACTTCCTGTCCAAGATCCTCTCCCACTGACCGCACCTCCGACCGACCCCACCCACGACCACCCCACGCACAGGGCGGGAACCCCCGCCGGCCGCGCGGACCGGGACCTGACATCGGCGTCCCCGGCCCGCCCGGGCGACCACAACGAAGGGTAAGAACGATGCGCACACGACACGCAGGGGCCGCCGCGCTCGCCGCACTGACCGCTCTCACGCTCGCCGCCTGCGGCAGCAGCGAGGTCGGCGGGGGCGGTGGTGGCGGCGGTGAGGAGACCGGCGGCGCCGGGGGCGGCGACTCCATCAAGATCGGCATCAAGTTCGACCAGCCGGGCCTGGGCTACCAGGACGGCAGCGAGTACACCGGGTTCGACACCGACGTCGCCCGCTACGTGGCGGACAAGCTCGGCTACTCCGAGGACCAGATCGAGTGGGTCGAGGCCCCGTCCGCCAACCGCGAGACCATGCTGCAGACCGGCCAGGTCGACATGATCTTCGCGACCTACTCCATCACCGACGAGCGCAAGGAGCAGGTCGCGTTCGCCGGCCCGTACTTCATCGCCGGGCAGGACCTCCTCGTCGCGCAGGACAACACCGACATCACCGGCCCCCAGGACCTCGAGGGCAAGAACCTCTGCTCGGTGACCGGCTCCACGTCGGCGCAGCGCATCAAGGACGAGTACGCCGAGGGCGTCCAGCTGGTCGAGCGCCCCGGCTACGCCGAGTGCGTCACCGCGCTCACGGCCGGCCAGGTCGACGCCGTGACGACGGACGACATCATCCTCGCCGGCCTCGCCGCGCAGCCCGCCAACAAGGGCAAGGTGAAGGTCGTCGGCGCCCCGTTCTCCGAGGAGAACTACGGCGTCGGCCTCCCGCAGGACAACGAGACCTGCGAGGACATCAACGCGGCCATCACGGAGATGATCGACGACGGGTCGTGGGAGGAGGCCGTGACCTCGAACACCGAGGGCACCGGCTACACGCCGAACGCGGACCTCAACCCGCCGACGCCGGACGCGTGCGCCTGACGTCCGACCGTCCGGGCAGATCGTGGGGAGCGGTGCTTCCGCACCGCTCCCCTCGTTCGTCCACCACTCGCCCGTCCACCGCGGCTCCTGCCGCATCCCCCGGGAGGCTGACACACCGTGGGTGACTTCCTGTCCCAGTTCGGCGCGCTGTTCGCCGAGTACCCCGTCGCGAGCGCGTTCTGGGTCAACATCCAGCTGACGTTCTGGGCCGCGATCTTCTCGCTGATCCTCGGCACCGTGCTCGCGCTCATGCGGATCTCGCCCATCGCGAGCCTGCAGTGGGCCGGCGCGGCCTACGTGAACATCCTGCGCAACACGCCGCTGACCGTCATCATGACGTTCCTGTTCCTGGCGGTCTGGACGCAGCTGCAGATCACGCTGTCCGACGACTTCACGCAGAACTTCTTCCGCTTCGGCGTGATCGGCCTGTCGGTCTACCACGCGGCGTTCGTGTGCGAGGCGATCCGCTCCGGTGTGAACACCGTGCCCCTGGGCCAGGCGGAGGCGGCCCGCGCGATCGGGCTGTCCTTCCTGCCCGCGGCGCGCCTGATCATCCTGCCGCAGGCGTTCCGCGGCGCCGTCGCGCCGCTGGGCAACACGCTCATCGCCCTGCTGAAGAACTCCACGGTCGCGGTCGCGGTGAGCGTCTCGACGGAGACCTCGACGCTGATGCGGGAGATGATCGAGAGCAACGCGAACTTCATCTACGCGATCTTCATGATCTTCGCGATCGGCTTCGCGGTCCTCGTGATCCCCATCGGCCTGCTCACCACCTATCTCTCGAACCGACTGGCGGTGCGCCGATGAGCTCTCAGCAGTCCGTCCTCTTCGACGCCCCCGGGCCGCGGGCCCGGCGGTGGATCGTCCTCGGCAACGTCGTGGGTGCGCTGGTGGTGCTCGGCGTCGCCGCTCTGGTGGTGGCCGAGCTCGCCCGCAAGGGCCAGTTCGCCGCCGCCCTGTGGGAGCCGGTGTTCACGTCGAGCGCCTGGCAGAACTACTTCATCCCGGGCCTGCAGAACACCCTGCGGGCCGCGGCGTTCGCCATCGTCGGGGCCGTGATCTTCGGTCTCGTCCTCGGTTCCGGGCGTCTGGCCAGGTCGCGGACCGTCCGGTGGATCAGCGGCGTGGTCGTGGAGTTCTTCCGCGCCGTCCCCGTGCTGCTCATGATGATCTTCTTCTGGCTGCTCTTCGGGTTCAACCAGATCGGCAGCGAGCCGGCGTTCCTCGCCGTGGTGGTGGCTCTCGTCCTCTACAACGGCTCGGTCATCGCCGAGCTGGTGCGCGCCGGCGTGGGCAACCTGCCGAAGGGACAGTCGGAGGCCGGCCTCGCCGTGGGGCTCACCGGCGCGCAGGTGCTGCGCTCGATCCAGCTGCCGCAGGCCCTCATCGCCATGCTGCCGGCCCTCGTGTCCCAGCTGGTGGTGGTCCTCAAGGACACCGCCCTGGGCCAGATCATCACGTACAACGAGCTGCTGCGTGCCGCGCAGATCTTCGGCAACGGCAACAGCAACAACCTGCAGACGCTGACCGTCGCGGCCGTGGTCTTCATCGTCATCAACTGGGCGCTGACCGCCGTGGCCCGCTGGCTGTCCCGGTACCTCAGCGGCCGGACCTCCGGTCAGACGGCGGCCGGTCCGGGCATCGGCAACCCCGTCGCGATCGCGGGGAAGGGCCCCGGCGCGCCGCCGGTCACCGCCGGCGATCCCGGCGGAGCAGGCGGTATCGCTACCTGACCCGCACGGTCGTGACGGAGGGCTCCGGACGACGTCGTCGTCCGGAGCCCTTCGTGCGTCCCGCGAGCTCTCAAGGGGTCCTCAGGCATGGGTCGTCAGGCATGGGTCGTCAGGCGTGCCAGGCACTGGTCCGCGCCGAGCCGTCCGCGTCGAGCCGTGCGTGCCGAGCGGCATACCGGACCGTCGGGCCGTGACCCCCTGCGCGGAGGTCAGTCGAGCACGCCGGGTTCGTCGTCGACGGCGAAGTCGTCGTCGAGGTCGCTCTCGCCCTCCTCCGCCAGGGCGTCGCGGACGGCGCCGAGGGAGACGCCCGGCGCGTAGCCCTTGCGCCCGAGCGCTCCGACGGCGCGGCGGACGCGGACGTCGCGGTCCAGCCCCCGCGTGCGGGCCACGTGCTTGCGCGCGAGCGCCATGGCGGCGGATCGCTCGTCCTCGGGGTCCACCTGCTCCAGCGCGTCCGCGGCGGTGTCCTCGGCGATGCCGCGGCGGCGCAGCTCCATCGCCAGCGCGCGGCGCGACAGCCCGCGCTCGGCGTGCCGCGTGCGCACGAGCATGTCCGCGTACGCGGCGTCGTCGACCAGACCCACCTCGTCGAACCGGTCCAGCACGGGACCCACGACGACCTCGGGATAGCCCTTGCGAGCGAGCGACTGCTCGAGCTCTGCTCGGCTCTTCGGCGCGGCCGTGAGGATCCGCAGCAACGTCTCGCGCGCCTTCTCCGTCGCGTCCTCGACGGACAGCTCCCCGGCCTCGAGCCGCTCCGCGACGGTGCGGCGCGGCTGTCGCGCACGCGGCGTCCCGCCGTCCTCGGCCCCGTCCCGCGGGCCTCCCTCCGGCCCGGTGGCAGCCCTTGAGGAGCCCGGACGGCGGCCGCGACGCTTCCCCACGCCGCGACCGCCCGAGGCAGTATCCCCCGTCGTCACTCGATCCCTCCCCTGGCGACTCCGGGCAGGGCGCCGGCCGGCGGGTGAGGACCCGCCGAGGTGACGCCGGACCCGTCCGCGCCCCTCAGGGCGACGCCCGTCAGAACGGCGCCTTCTTGCCCTTGGCACCCGCCTTGGCAGCGGCCGGCGCCGGGTCGACCGTCAGGCCGGTGGCGGAGCCCGCGGCATCCGCAGCGGGGGCCTCCGCCGCCGGGGCGTCGAGCTTGGCCCCGACCCCCAGCTTCTCCTTGATCCGCTTCTCGATCTCGTTCGCCAGGTCGGGGTTGTCGCGCAGGAAGGCACGGGCGTTCTCCTTGCCCTGCCCGAGCTGGTCGCCCTCGTAGGTGAACCACGAGCCCGACTTGCGCACGAACCCGTGCTCGACGCCCATGTCGATGAGCCCGCCCTCGCGGGAGATGCCCACGCCGTAGAGGATGTCGAACTCCGCCTGCTTGAACGGCGGAGCCATCTTGTTCTTGACGACCTTGACGCGAGTGCGGTTACCGACCGGCTCCGTGCCCTCCTTGAGGGTCTCGATGCGGCGGATGTCCATGCGCACCGAGGCGTAGAACTTCAGGGCCTTGCCACCGGTGGTGGTCTCGGGCGAGCCGAAGAAGACACCGATCTTCTCGCGGAGCTGGTTGATGAAGATCGCCGTGGTGCCCGACGCGCTCAGCGCACCGGTGATCTTGCGCAGCGCCTGCGACATCAGGCGGGCCTGGAGGCCGACGTGGCTGTCGCCCATCTCGCCCTCGATCTCGGCCTTCGGCACCAGCGCCGCGACCGAGTCGATGACGATGATGTCCAGGGCGCCGGAGCGGATCAGCATGTCCGTGATCTCCAGGGCCTGCTCACCGGTGTCCGGCTGCGAGACCAGCAGCGCGTCGGTGTCGACGCCGAGCTTCTTGGCGTACTCCGGGTCCAGGGCGTGCTCGGCGTCGACGAACGCCGCGATGCCGCCGGCCCGCTGGGCGCTGGCCACGGCGTGCAGCGCGACCGTGGTCTTGCCGGAGGACTCGGGGCCGTAGATCTCGACGACCCGGCCCCGCGGGAGCCCGCCGATGCCGAGGGCCACGTCGAGCGCGATCGAGCCGGTGGGGATGACCTCGACGGGCGCACGACCCTCGTCGCCGAGGCGCATGACCGAGCCCTTGCCGAAGCTGCGGTCGATCTGGGCGAGCGCGGCCTCGAGTGCCTTCTCGCGGTCTGCCGTTGCGGGCATGTCGGTCACCTTTGCGTTCTGGGCGCGGCGGCTGCGCGCCTGCGTTCGTGGCTGCGTGCTCATGTTGTCGTCGACCGTACGTGCCGCCACCGACACGGTCGGCGCGGCCCGTCGCGGCTGTGGAGGACGACGTCCGAGGACCCTCCTGGGGACAGACTCTACCCGAACACGTGTTCGAGGCCGTCCTCATCCCCGGGAGTGTCGCCGGGCGTGTCGCGCCATGTCCCGCCCGGCCGCAGGACCACCACGCGCACGTCGGGGGCCACCCGTCGGCAGGCCGCCGCGAAGGCGTCGCCGGCGTGGTCCATCCACCCGCGCGGGACGTGCTCCCCGCCCGGGACGTGCAGCGTGCCCCAGTGCACCGGGACCGCCACCCGCGGCCGCACCTGCGCGCACACCTCGGCGGCGCCGCGCGGACCGAGATGGCCGCCCGAGAGCCGTGGCCCCCAGCCGGACACGGGCACCAGCGCCACGTCCACCCGCCCGCCGGCCAGCTCCCGCACCCGCGCCAGGCCCGGGTGGTGCTCGGTGTCGCCCACCGCCCACACCGTGGCGCCGCGCCCGCGCACGAGGTGCCCGCTCGCGGCGTTCGGGCGGTGCGGCATCGGCCGGTCGCCGTGCACCGCGGTCGTCAGTCGCACCTGCACGCCCGCCACGTCGTGCCAGCCGTCGTCCCCGCCGTCGTGCGGTACCGCGTGGCGGGCCGCGTCATGGCTAGCCGGGTGGTGGTCGGCCGGGTGGTGGTCGGCCGGGTGGTGGCCAGCCGGCGGCGGGTCGAGCCCGACGCCGCGCAGCCCCTTGCCGCGCAGCCACCGCGCGTTGGCGCGGGCGGTCAGCACCGGCACGTCACCGAGCAGCCGCAGCGAGCCCAGCTCGGCGTGGTCGTGGTGCAGGTGCGAGAGCAGGGCGGCGTCCGCCCCCTGCCAGGCCTCGGCGGGCGGGCGGGCGCCGCGGCGTCGCAGGAGACCGGCGTGCCGCCGCAGCAGCGGGTCGGTGACGAGCCGGGCCGTCCCCCCGTCGGCGCGCGGGACGTCGAGCACGACGGTCGAGTGCCCGAGCCAGGTCACCCGCAGCCCCGACCCCTCGGCGGGGGCGCCCCCGGTCGTCCCCGTCACGTCCGCTCCCGCAGGCCCAGGCCGGCGAGCCAGGCCACGAGCCGCCGGTGCACGGCCTCGGCGCCCACCAGCACGCGCGCGCCGTCCACGTCCTCGCGCTCGTCGTCGGGCACCACGAGGTCGGCCGGGTGCAGCAGCAGCGCCTCGCTCTGCGCGCCGCCGAGCCCGCCGTGCGAGCCCACCAGCCCCTCGAACGCGTGCACGCGGCCCATCGGGCCGACGGCGGACACGACGACGAGGTCGCCCGCGTCCTCCAGCCCGGCGACGCGCAGCAGGTCGGCCCTGGCCCGCGACCCGTAGGCCGCCAGCGGGTCCCGGCCGGTGACCCGCCCGGTCGCCAGGTCGTGCGACCCCAGCCGTCCCCGCGCCACGGGACCCTGCGCGCCGTGCACGACGACGCACCCCACGGCGGGCGACTCCAGCAGCCCCGGCACGAGGGCGGGCCACCGCACCGCGACGTCCGCGGCGGACAGGCGGCGCGGCTCGCGGCAGAACCAGACCATCCCCAGGTTGCCCGAACCGATCACCTCGACCTCGGGCAGGGACGACCGCCGGGTGTCGCGATCCGGACCGACCAGGAGCCGTCCCGCGCCGTCCCCGTCCTTGCGCAACGCGTGCAGCGCCGTGTTCGCGGGCCCCCACGCCTCGCCGTCCGGGTGCTCCCCGCGCGCCGGCGCGGGCAGCGCCATGAGCCGGTGCACCTCGTCGGAGAGCGACCGTCCGACGACCTGCTCGAAGGTCGCGCCGAGGGACTGTCCGTGGTCCGAGACGACGACGGTGCGGTAGCGGCGCGGCGCGCCGCGCGCGATCTCCTCCCACAGCCCGACGACGCGGTCGAGGCCCTCCAGCGCGCGCAGCGACTCCGGGCGCAGCGGGCCGGCGTGGTGCGCGATCTCGTCGTAGTCGACGAGGTCCACGCACACCACGGGAGCGCCGCGCACGAGCTGCTCCGCCACGAGCGAGGTGTTGAGGTCGCGCAGCAGGACGTTCGTCACCGCCCGCAGCACCGGGTACCAGCCGCGCCGGGGCACCCGGGGGCGGACCCCGCGCACCACCTGCTGCCAGCCCTGGTACACCTCCTTGAGCGCCTCGCCGACCGTCCCGACCAGGGCCCGCACGAGCACGAACGGGCTGGCGAAGAAGCGGACGAACAGCTGGCCCGGCCCCAGCCCCTCGGTGGCGCGGCTCATCACGAGCAGGCTGGTCGGCGCGTCGCCGGAGAACATCGTCGACACCGCCACGCCGCCGTCGGCGAGCAGGCCCCGGCCGTCGGAGGCCGACCGCTCCACCTCCGCGGCGTCCGCGGGACGGTTCGTCACCACGAGGCGCCCGAGCCGACGCGACCACCACCGGAACGCCGGCACGGCGTCGGTCGTGCCGTGCAGGAGGCCGAGGGTGCTCGCCGGGGTGGTGCACGGCACGCGCGCCCACCACGACTCCAGCCGGTGGCTGCCCGAGCCCAGCCAGCGCTCCATCGTGGGCACGAGCCCCGCCTCCAGCGCATGCTCGAGCGTGGGCCGTGCCACGCCGTCGAGCAGGACGACGAGCACGCCCGGGGGCCGGTCGTCGGAGCCACCGTCGGCGCTACCGTCGGCGCCAGCGTCGTCGGTGCCGGCCTCGCCGACGGCCGCACGGCGCGGCAGTCCCGCACGACGGCGGGCCCGGCGCAGCAGGTCCCCCACGACGTACGCGTTGTCGCGCGCACCGACCACCCAGTGCCCGCACGCCATCACCACCCCGGCGACGAGCAGCACCGCGAGCACGTCCGCCCACGAGCCGCTCGTCACCCCCGGGAGGAACGTCAGCGCGGCCCCGACGACCAGCACCTGCGCGGCGAGCCCGAGCACGAGCGCCACCACCGCTCCCCCGGCCCGCGCGAGGCGACGCAGCGGGGCCCGCAGGAGGGCGTCACCGAGCCCGACCACGAGTGCCACGAGCAGCACGTCCCACGGGGACGCCACGCGCACACCGGAGACCAGGACGATCGCGACCCCGAGCCCCGCCGCCGTGGCGGTCAGGGACCAGAGCGCCGCCCGGGCGTCGGCCACCGTGACGAGCGGAGGTCGGTGGCGGCGCATGGCGCCATGATGCCGCGCGAACCCGACGACGGCGCGGGCGGCGTCGCCCGTGGTGCCGCCGTCGGTGGCGCGGTCGCGGCCGCCGCAGGAGGAGACCGTGCGTCAGCGCGCGGGCGGCGCCTGGCGTCGGTCGTCGCGGCCCCACCGCTGCGGCTCGGGGACGTCGAGCGCGTCGCACAGCGCGTGCCACACGTCCCGCGGGTCGAGACCGGCCTCGAGCGCCTCCGCGGGCGTGCGGCCGTCGAGGCGCGGCAGCACCTGCTCGCGCACGAGGGCACGCCCGTAGGCGGGCCCGAAGACCTCGTCGACCAGCTCGGCGAACTCGCGATAGCGCACGCCCCCAGCCTCGCACGGCCCGGCGGATGGTCGGCGCGCCGGCCGGCGCGGAGGTCCGCCTCGCCCTGCGGGCTGTCGGTGCCGCCTGCCAGGATGACGAGGTGGTCGTCCCCCCGTCCGGCACTCCTGCCGCCCCCGCCGTCGGGCACGACGACGTGCTCGCGCGCTTCGGTCCTGCCACGCGCGCGTGGTTCGCCGGGGCGTTCGCCGCGCCGACGGCGGCCCAGACCGGGGCGTGGGACGCGATCAGCTCCGACCGGCACGCGCTCGTCGTCGCGCCGACCGGTTCCGGCAAGACGCTCGCGGCGTTCCTCTGGGCGATCGACCGGCTCGCGACCGAGCCGCCGCCGGAGCGCGCGCGCCGCTGCCGGGTGCTGTACGTGTCCCCGCTCAAGGCGCTCGCCGCGGACGTGCAGCGCAACCTGCGCTCGCCCCTCGCCGGCATCCGCCAGGCCGCCGCCCGCGACGGGCTGACCGTCGAGGACGTCACGGTCGGCGCCCGCACGGGTGACACCCCCGCCTCCGAGCGCCGCGCGTTCGCGACCCGCCCGCCGGACGTGCTGGTCACCACCCCGGAGTCGCTGTTCCTGGTCCTCACCTCGCAGGCGCGCGCGGGGCTGGCGGGCGTCCAGACCGTCGTCCTGGACGAGATCCACGCGGTCGCGGGCACCAAGCGCGGCGCCCACCTGGCGCTGAGCCTCGAGCGCCTCGACAGGCTGCTCGACCGGCCGGCGCAGCGGATCGGCCTGTCCGCCACGGTGCGCCCCGTGGAGACGGTGGCCGAGTTCCTCGCGGGGCACCGCACCCCGGAGGACGGCGGGCGCGAGGTCGTCGTCGTGCAGCCGCAGGCCACCAAGCAGTGGGCGATCGACGTCGTCGTCCCCGTGCCCGACCTCGCGGACCTGGACTCCGCCGGGGTCCCCGACCCCGGCGCCCCGGAACAGGGGCCGCCCCCGACCGCGCCCGCGCCGCTCGGCGACAAGCCCGGCGACGGACCGGGCGCCGGGCTCGGCGACGAGGAGCTGGACCTCACCGGCGGCGCGACCTCGCCGCTGCGGCGCGCCTCCGTGTGGCCCCACGTGGAGGAACGGGTCGTGGACCTGGTCGCCGACCATCGCTCGACGCTCGTCTTCACCAACTCCCGGCGGGGCGCCGAGCGGCTCACCGCCCGGATGAACGAGATCTGGACCGAGCGCTCGGGGGTCGACCTCCCGGCGGCGGGCACGCAGTGGCCGGCGCAGACCCAGGGCCAGTCGGGCGCCTCGGTGGGCCTCCCGGACGGCGACGGCGCGCCCGTGCTCGCCCGCGCCCACCACGGGTCGATGAGCCGCGTCGAGCGCACCCGCACCGAGTCGGACCTCAAGGCGGGCCGCCTGCCGGCCGTGGTCGCCACGTCGTCCCTCGAGCTGGGCATCGACATGGGCGCCGTCGACCTCGTGGTGCAGGTCGGGGCGCCGCCGTCCGTCGCGAGCGGCCTGCAGCGCATCGGGCGGGCCGGCCACCAGGTGGGCGCCGTCTCGCACGGCGTGGTCTTCCCGACCTTCCGCGGCGACCTGGTCCCGGCCACCGTGGTGGCGCAACGGATGCGCGCGGGCGAGATCGAGCACCTGCACGTGCCGGCCAACCCGCTCGACGTGCTCGCCCAGCAGGTCGTCGCGGCGCTCGCGACGGACGACTGGCAGGCCGACGACCTCCTCGCCGCGTTCCGCCGGGCGCACCCCTTCCGCTCCCTCGGCGACGCGACCTGGCGGGCGGTGCTCGACATGCTCGCCGGCCGCTACCCCAGCGAGGAGTTCGCCGAGCTGCGCGCAAGGATCGTCTGGGACCGCGCCACCGGCCGCCTCTCGGGGCGGCCCGGCGCCCTCCGGCTCGCGGCGACGAGCGGGGGCACCATCCCCGACCGCGGGCTGTACGGCGTCTACCTCGCCGCGGAGGCACCGACCTCGGGGGCGCCGGCGGACGGCGGCGGCACGATCGGCGGCACGGGCGACCGGCCCCGCGGCGGCAAGCGCGTCGGCGAGCTGGACGAGGAGATGGTCTACGAGTCGCGCGTCGGCGACACCTTCACCCTCGGCTCGTCGACCTGGCGCATCGAGGAGATCACGCCCGACCGCGTGCTGGTCACGCCCGCGCCCGGGCTCCCGGGACGCCTCCCGTTCTGGAAGGGCGACTCCCCCGGCCGGCCCGCCGAGCTGGGCCGCGCCGTCGGCGCGTTCGTCCGGGAGACGGACGCCCTGCTGGCCGACGACGAGGAACGCGGCACCGCGCGCGGCCGGGACGTGCTGCGCGACGCCGGGCTCGACACGTGGGCGGCGGACAACCTCGCCGCCTACCTGGGCGAGCAGCGCCGGGCGACCGGGCGGCTGCCGGACGACCGCACCGTCGTCGTCGAACGGTTCCGCGACGAGCTGGGCGACTGGCGCGTGGTGATCCACTCGCCGTTCGGGGCGCCGGTGCACGCGCCGTGGGCGCTGGTCGTCGCCGCGCGCCTGCGAGCCCGGTACGGCACCGACGTCGCCGCCATGCACGCCGACGACGGGATCGTGCTGCGGCTGCCCGACGCCGGCGACTCCGGCTGGGACCTCGGCGGACCCGGGTGGGGCGCAGACGGCGCCGCCGGCCACGGCGACGCGCCGGCGGTCACGGTCGAGGACCTCCTCGTCGACCCGGACGAGGTGCTCGACGCCGTGCGCGACGAGCTCGGCGGCTCGGTGATGTTCGCCGCCCGCTTCCGCGAGGCCGCGGCGCGGGCGCTGCTCCTGCCCCGCCGTCGCCCGGACCGCCGCCAGCCCCTGTGGCAGCAGCGGCAGCGGGCGTCGCAGCTGCTCCAGGTCGCGTCGCAGTTCCCGGACTTCCCGATCATGCTCGAGGCGGCCCGCGAGTGCCTGCGCGACGACTTCGACGTCGCCGCGCTCACCGACCTCATGCGCGACCTGCAGGGCGGGCGGGTGCGGCTGGTCGAGGTCACCACGTCCACGCCGTCCCCCTTCGCGCAGGCGCTGCTGTTCGGCTACACCGCGCAGTTCCTGTACGACGGCGACGCGCCGCTCGCGGAGCGCCGCGCGGCCGCGCTGTCGCTCGACCCGGACCTGCTCACGGAGCTGCTCGGCGAGCAGGGCGCCACCCCGCTCGCCGACCTCCTGGACCCCGGCGCGGTGGAGCGGACCGAGGCCGAGCTGCAGGCCCTCGCGCCCGACCGGCAGGCCCGCGACGCCGAGGCGCTGTGGGACGTGCTGCGCCGCACCGGGCCGCACCCGCTCGCCGCGCTGCGCGCCCGCACCCGCGCGGAGTCCCGCGACCTGGTCGACGGCTGGCTGACCGGCCTGGAGGGCGCCCGTCGGGTCATCCGGGTCCGCCTGGGCGGGGGCGGCGCCGGGGAGGACGTCGAGCAGTGGGCCGTGGTCGAGGACGCCGGCCGGCTGCGCGACGCCCTCGGCGTCGCGCTGCCCGTCGGGGTCCCGGAGACGTTCACCGAGCCGGTGCCCGACCCCCTGGGCGACCTGGTGCGCCGGCACGCCCGCACGCACGGGCCGTTCCCGGCCGCGGACGTGGCCCGCCGGTTCGGTCTGGGCATCGCTGTGGCGACGCAGGTGCTGTCGCGGCTGGAGGGGGCCGGCGCGGTGGCGCGCGGGGCGCTGCGCCCGTCGTCGTTGGGCGGCACGGGCGACGAGTGGTGCGACCCGGAGGTGCTGCGCACCCTGCGGCGCCGGTCGCTCGCCGCGCTGCGCGCCGAGGTGGAGCCCGTGGAGCCGGAGTCGCTCGGGGTGTTCCTCCCGCGCTGGCACGGGATCGGGGTGCGGGTCGGCGGCGCTGGCTCCGGCGGAGGGTCGCTGCGGGGCGCGGACGGGGTGCTGCGCGCGGTGGAGCAGCTCTCGGGGGCGGCGGTACCGGCGTCGGCGCTCGAGACGCTGGTGCTGCCCGCCCGCGTGTCCGACTACTCCCCCGCCGTGCTCGACGAGCTCACCACCGCCGGCGAGGTGCTGTGGTGCGGCCACGGCCGGCTCCCCGGCTCCGGCGGCGGGGACGGCATGGTGAGCCTGCACCTCGCAGACGGCGCGCCGCTCACGCTGCGCGACCCGGACCCGGTGGACGAGGGCGGGCCCCTGGACACGGACCTCCACCGGGCGGTGCTCGACCTGCTCACCGGCTCGGGCGGGTACTTCCTGCCCCGGCTCGCGGAGCTCGCGGACGCGGGCCAGGCCGCCACCCTCGACGCGCTGTGGGACCTGGTCTGGGCGGGCTGGGTGACGAACGACCGGCTGGGCCCGCTGCGCGAGTCCCTCGGTGGGTCGGCGCGGCGCGGGTCCGCTCACGGCGGCGGCGCGCACCGTGCCCCCGCGGCGCCGGCACGGGCCCGTCCGGTGCGCCCGTCCCGTTTCGGGCTCGTGCGACCTGCCGCGTCGACCGCGGCACCCCGGACGGGCGGCGGCCGCTGGTCCGCGCTGCCCGCCGTGGAGCAGGACCCGACCGTCCGCGCGCACGCGCTCACCCAGGTGCTGCTGGAGCGGCACGGCGTCCTGACGCGCGCGGCGGCGCCCGCGGAGGGCGTGACCTCCCGCTTCCGCGACGTCTACCGGGTGCTCCGCGTGCTCGAGGAGCGCGGCGCGGCACGACGCGGGTACTTCGTCGAAGGGCTGGGCGGCTCCCAGTTCGCGCTGCCCGGCGCCGTGGACCAGCTGCGCACCGACGCGGCCGACCGCGCCCGTGCCCGGGACGCGCTCGTCGAGGGGGGTGCCACGGGCGCCGGCGGGCCCGGCCGGGTCGAGCCGGGCGCCGTCCTCCTCGCGGCGACCGACCCCGCCAACCCCTACGGGGCCGCCGTCGCCTGGCCGCGCGTACCCGCGTCCGGTGCCGCGGACGACGCCGCGGGGTCGCACCGCCCGGGGCGCAAGGCCGGGGCCGTCGTCGTGCTCGTCGACGGCGAGCTGACCCTGTTCGTCGAGCGCGGGGGCCGCACGGTGCTGTCGTTCGGTCGCGGCGACGCGGGCGACGCTCCCCGCCTCGCGGCGGCGGCCCGGCTGCTGGTGACCGCCACGCGCGCCGACCGGCTGGGGCGCGTCACGGTGCAGCGTGTCGACGGCGTCCCCGCGCTCACCGCCGCCCGCGACCGGATCCCGGCCGCGGCGGCCCTGCTCGACGCAGGCTTCGGCGTGACGCCGCGCGGCCTGCGCCCGGCCTAGGTCCGGCCGTGCCCGAGGGAGACGTGCTGCGCCTCACCGCCGAACGTCTGGGCGCCGCGCTGCGCGGCTCGCCCCTGGTGCGGGCGGAGCTGCGCTGGCCGTCGGCGGCGGGCGTGGACCTGGTCGGCGCCACGGCCCGCGAGTCCGTCGCGTACGGCAAGCACCTGCTCACCCGGTTCGACGACGGACGTACCCTGCACACCCACCTGCGGATGGACGGGACCTGGCGGGTGTACCGCACCGGCACGCGGGAGGCCGCCGGGCGCGGGCCGGCGGTCCGCGCCGTCCTGGCCACCGCCTCGTGGGCCTGCGTGGGCCGACACCTCGGGATGCTCGACGTGCTGCGCACCCGGGACGAGCCGCGGCTGCTGGCCCATCTCGGCCCCGACGTCCTCGGCGACGACTTCCCGGGGCGTCTCGACGAGGGCGCGCGCCGTCTCGCCGAGGACGGCGCGCGCCCCGTCTGCGCCGCCCTCCTCGACCAGCGCGGCGTGGCCGGTCTCGGCACCATCTGGACGGCGGAGTCGCTGTTCGCCACCCGGCGATGGCCGTGGACCCCGGTCGGCGCGCTGGATAACGAGGAGCGACGCGCCCTGCTGGTGACGGCTCGCCGGCTCATGGGGCGCAGCGTCGCCGTGGGCCGGCGCTCGGGGCTCGGGGGCGTGGAGCTCGCCGTGCACGGCCGGCACCACAAGCCCTGCCGTCGCTGCGGGACACCCGTCGCCCTGGGCAGCACCGCCGGGCCGGGCCGGCGGCCCGAGGGCGGCGAGCGGGCGATCTACTGGTGCCCGACCTGCCAGGCCGCGCCCTGACCCCGCACGCCGGCCCAGGACGCACCGACAACCGGACGCACAGAAGGCTCCGGCCCCGCGGGTGGTACCCGCGGGGCCGGAGCCTTCGATCCGAGAATCTGTGGTGCTCGGTCAGCCGACCGGTGCGAGGTCCCCTCGCATCGACTCGGCGTCGCGCGGCTCGCCCGCGCGGCTGAGCAGCCCGGCGTAGACGTCCGCCGGGATCGTGTCGGGGATGTGCAGGCCCTCGGCGACCGCGATCCGGTCACTGACCTCACGCAGCACGAGGGACATCGGCACGTCGAGAGCCTCGCAGATCGATGCGAGCAGCTCTGAGGACGCCTCCTTCTGGCCGCGCTCCACCTCGCTCAGATAGCCGAGCGAGACCCTCGCAGCAGACGACACCTCACGCAGGGTGCGCCCCTGGCGCTGCCGCGCGTCGCGCAGCACGTCGCCGATCTCACGTCGCAGTACGACCATCTCGCGCCCCCTCTCCGTGGCCGATCGTCCCGGCACCGGACCGGTCGTGACCGGGCTCTTCGTCCGTCCTGTCGTTCCCCTGGCTCCAGGGGTGGCACTACCGTACCGCGCGCGCGGCATGCCCGGCCTGGCATGGCCGGGATCGAGACGGGTTCGTGCCCTGTCGGTCATCACACCCATCGCAACGCGGGCGCCCGGGGCCTTGTTCCCGCCGTCACGACCTGCGACAGGCTCGTCACGCACCCTTCACAGGGCGTCGTGGCCCGCGGTGTCGCCGCCGGGCGCCGCGTCGCCCCACGTCTCGAGCGCCAGCGCCAGCACCGCCCGCACCACCCCGGCGCGCACCTCGTCGCGGCCGCCCGGTACAGCGAGCCGGACGACCCGGTCGCCCGCCGGGGCGCTCACCGCGGCGTACGCCTCCCCCGGCGGGTGCCCGTCCTGCGGGTCGGGCCCCGCGACACCGGTCGTGGCCAGACCGACGTCGGCGCCCAGCACGCGGCGCGCGCCGGCCGCCATCTGGGCGGCGACCTCGGGGTCGACGGGCCCCCGCCGCGCCAGGAGGTCGGGGTCCACCCCGAGGACCGCGGCCTTGAGCTCGGTCGCGTACGCGACGACCCCGCCGCGCACGACGGCCGACGCTCCGGGGACGTCGACGAGCGAGGCCACCACCAGTCCGCCGGTGAGCGACTCGCCCGCGGCCAGGGTCCAGCCCCGGGCGAGCGCGCCGTCGAGGACCGCTCGTGCGAGCGCCGCGGTCGGCGCTCCCGCCCCCTGCCGTCCGCCCGCGCCTGCCGGGGTCACGCCGCCGGCCGGGGCCCGGCCTCGCGCCGCCCGGTGGCGAGGAGGCGCGCGCCCTGGACGAAGTAGTCGACGCCGGTCACGACGGTCACCGCGATCGCGGCCCACAGGACGACCCACGCGACGACGTGCACGAAGCCCGGCAGCGCGGCCAGCGGCAGCAGGAAGAGCGTGATCGCGACGGCCTGCAGCACCGTCTTCAGCTTGCCGCCCCGCGACGCCGGCATGACGGCGTACCGCAGCACCACCATGCGCAGCACGGTGACTCCCAGCTCGCGCACGAGGATGATCGTCGGCACCCACCACGGGAGCTCGCCCAGCGGCCAGCACAGCAGGATGAGGGCAGCACCCACCAGGGCCTTGTCGGCGATCGGGTCGAGGAGCTTGCCGAGGTCGGTCACCAGGTTGCGCGACCGGGCGAGGTAGCCGTCGACCCGGTCGCTCACCGCGGCGACCACGAAGACGCCGGTCGCGACGAGACGCCAGGTGACCGAGTCCCCGCCGTCCATGAGCAGCGCCCAGGCGAACACGGGCACGAGCGCGATGCGCACGAGGGTCACCGCGTTGGCGACGTTCCAGGGCGAGGGCGCTTCGGTGACCACCGGACCACCCTAGCGGCGCCGACGGCCTCCTCGCCCCGCCGTCCTCGCCCGCGCCGCGGTGGCAGTACGCTCCCTCCGTGGCACGCCACGCGTCCGACGAGGGGCGCCCCGCGCGAGGGCTGTACGTCCTCGCAGCCCTGGCCGGCACGGCCCTGGGCGTCGCGGGTGCCCTCGCGCTCGGAGGCTCGTCGCCCGGGGCGACCGTGTCCCCCGATGCCGGCCCCGCCCCGGCGTCCACGTCCGGCCCCGTCCCGCCGGCGACGACGACGCAGCCTGCGCCGGAACCGACGCCCGAGCCCGCCACCTTCACCCTGGTCGCCGCCGGCGACCTCCTCACGCACGCGCCGGTGGTCAGGTCCGCGGGCGGCCCGCACGAGGCCGACTTCACCCCCCTGCTCGCCGGGCTGGACCCCTGGGTGCAGGGCGCCGACCTGGCTCTGTGCCACCTCGAGGTGCCCGTGGCGCCGAAGGGCACCGAACCCAGCGGCTACCCGCTGTTCGGGGCGCCCCCGGGGCTGGTGCGCGACCTCGCCGAGCAGGGCTGGGACGGGTGCTCCACGGCGTCGAACCACTCCGTCGACCGCGGCTACGACGGCGTCACGGCCACGATCCGGCGGCTGGCCGCGGCCGGCATGGGCTTCGCGGGCACCGCCCGCAGCGCCGCGCAGCAGGAGGAGCCGCAACGGTACGTCCTGGCCCGCGAGGGCAGGGAGATCACGGTCGCGCACCTGGCCGCGGCCTACGGCCTCAACGGCCTCCCGATGCCCGCGGACGCCCCGTGGGCGGTCGACCTCATCGACGCCGACCGTCTCGTGCGACAGGCCCGCGAGGCCCGGGAGGACGGCGCCGACGTCGTCGTCGTGAGCCTGCACGCCGGGGTCGAGTACACCGAGGACCTGACCGAGCAGCAGGTGGAGGTCGTGCGCCGGCTCGCCCGGTCGCGCCAGGTCGACCTGGTGATCGGGCACCACGCGCACGTGCCGCAGCAGATCGACCGCGTGGGCCGGGGGCCCGGCGGCGACGGCATGTGGGTCGCCTACGGCCTCGGCAACCTGCTGTCGAACCAGAGCGCGGCCTGCTGCGACGCGCGCACGAGCAACGGGGTCCTGCTCTCGGCCGTCTTCGTCCAGGACGCGCCCGAGGACGCCGTGCGCCTGACCGACGTGACCTGGACGGGAACCACGGTCGACATCGGCGGCGGGCACGACGTGCTCGCGCTCCCCGACGCCCTCCACGACCCTGGCGCGACCACCCTCTCCGCCGCGGACCTCGAGGCCCGCGAGGACCGGGTCCGGGACGCGGTGGGCGACGTCGCCCCGCAGCGGCAGGAGCCGTCCGACGCCACCGGTCCCCCGCCCCGGGTGCTCCCCCGCGACGGCTGACCGGGCCGCCTCAGCGCCAGCCGTTCTCCGGGTCGGTGTCGGCGCCGTCGTGGTAGTCCTTCGCCACGGGCGGCGCGTGCCCGTCGGTGCCGTCCGCGTACGGGTCCGACGGGGCGCCGGCCGACCCGCCGTCCGACCCGGGCTCGGCGTCCTGGTCGTAGGCCTGGGGCGTCTCGCCGCGGATGAGCGCGAGGGCGGACGGCAGGTCGTCCGGCGTCACCAGCACCTCGCGAGCCTTCGAGCCCTCGGACGGGCCGACGATCTCGCGGGACTCGAGCAGGTCCATGAGCCGGCCCGCCTTGGCGAAGCCGACGCGCAGCTTGCGCTGGAGCATCGACGTGGAGCCGAACTGGGTGGTGACCACCAGCTCCGCGGCCTGCAGCAGCAGGTCGAGGTCGTCGCCGATGTCCTCGTCGACCTGCTTCTTGGCTGCCGCGGGCGCCGTGACGTCCTCGCGGTAGACGGGCTTGAGCTGCTCCTTCACGTGCTCGACGACGCTGTGCACCTCGGACTCGGTGACCCACGCCCCCTGCACGCGCATGGGCTTGGCCGCGCCCATGGGCAGGAAGAGGGCGTCACCCTGGCCGATGAGCTTCTCGGCGCCCGGCTGGTCGAGCACGACGCGGGAGTCGGCCAGCGACGACGTGGCGAACGCGAGGCGCGAGGGGACGTTCGCCTTGATGAGCCCCGTGACCACGTCCACCGACGGGCGCTGCGTGGCGAGCACGAGGTGGATGCCCGCGGCGCGGGCGAGCTGAGTGATCCGCTGGATCGAGGCCTCGACGTCCCGCGGGGCGACCATCATGAGGTCCGCGAGCTCGTCCACCACGACCAGCAGGTAGGGGTAGGGCGCGATCTTGCGCTCGGAGCCCGGGAGCGGCTTCACCTTGCCGGCGCGGACGGCGGTGTTGAAGTCGTCGACGTGCTTGTAGCCGAACGTCGCCAGGTCGTCGTAGCGCGCGTCCATCTCGCGCACCACCCAGTCCAGGGCCTCGGCGGCCTTCTTGGGGCTGGTGATGATCGGCGTGATGAGGTGCGGGATGCCCTCGTAGATCGTGAGCTCGACACGCTTCGGGTCCACGAGGATCAGGCGCACCTGCTCGGGCGTGGCACGCATGAGGATGGACGTGATCATCGAGTTGATGAAGCTCGACTTGCCGGCGCCGGTGGCGCCCGCGACGAGGATGTGCGGCATCTTGGCGAGGTTCGCGACGACGTAGCCGCCCTCGACGTCCTTGCCCACGCCCATGACCATGGGGTGCTCGGTACGGCGTGCCGCCGACGAACGCAGGACGTCGCCGAGGACGACGGTCTCCCGGTCGGAGTTGGGGATCTCGATACCGATCGCGGACTTGCCGGGGATCGGCGACAGGATCCGCACGTCCGCGCTCGCGACCGCGTAGGCGATGTTGTTGGAGAGCGACGTGATGCGCTCGACCTTCGTCTTGGCCCCGACCTCGACCTCGTAGCGCGTGACGGTGGGGCCGCGGGTGAACCCGGTGACCTGCGCGTCGACGCCGAAGTCGTCGAAGACCTTGGTGAGCGACTCGACGACCCGGTCGTTCGCGGCCGAGCGCGTCTTGTGCGGCGCGCCCTTGCCGAGGGAGTCCTCGTTGGGCAGCAGGTACACCGTGTCGCCGTCGAGCATGGGCTGCTCGGCGCGGCCCATGGGGGGCAGGTCGCTCGCGGGCGCCGGCGCAGGGTCCTCCGTCGCGGCGGCCGTGACCGCCTCGACGGGCGCGGTCGCGGCCGCGCCGACGCGCTGCGTGGCCGCTCCCCGGCCGCCCTTGGCGGCCGCCTTCGCCGCCGCGGCGTCCTTCTCGAGCGTGGCCGCCTTCTCGAACGCCTCGTCGCCGACGTACTCGTCGAGCCCGTCGGCGGCCGCGGCCTCCGCGGCGCGCTGCGCCTTCGTCTTGCGGGTCCGCTTCTTGCGGGGCGCCGGGTCGGTGCCGTCGTGGCGCGAGACGCCCTCCGCGAGAGCGAGCCCGTCGTCGTCGACGGCGTCCTCGCGGTGGTTGCCGGTGAGGCGGTCGTACAGGCCGCGCAGCCGCTCGGGGATGCGGTGCACCGGCGTCGCGGTGACCACGAGGATCCCGAAGAAGCCCAGGAGCAGGAACAGCGGCACGGCGACCCACTGGGTCACCCCGGTCACGACCGGGGTCGCGGAGAGGTAGCCGATGATCCCGCCGGCGTCCTGCAGGGCCGCGAACCCGTCGGCCGGTGCGGGGGTGCCCTCGGCGATCGCGACGAGCGCGCACACCGAGACCACCACGAAGATGAGGCCGATGGCGACACGGGAGTTGGCCTGACCGCGCTCCGGGTGCCGCATGACGCGGAAGCCCAGCCACAGGAGCAGCACGGGCACGGCCACGCCGGCCAGCCCCACGGTGCCGGCGACGACGGCGTGCACGACGGTGCCGAAGGTGCCGGAGATGCCCCACCACTCGCGCGCGGCCACGACCAGCGCGAGGGCGATGAGGAAGAAGGCGACGCCGTCTCGGCGGTGCTCGGGTTCCAGGTCTCTTGCTCCCTTGGTGATGCTGCGGGTCAGGCCGCCGAGCCCGTGCGCGACGCCCAGGTACAGGCCACGGACGGCCCGGACGGGCCAGGACGGACCGGACCGCGCCGGTCGCGCCGGCGGCCTGCGCGTGCCGGAACCACGACCGGAGCCCTTGCCCGAACCCTTGCCGGAGCCCTTTCCCGCACGGGTGGACGACGAGCGGGCGGGCGCGCGCCGGGCCGGGGCGGCCACGGATGCGGTCCGCCCCGTTCGTGAGGTCCCCCGCGAGGTCCCGGTGATCGGGGTCCCGGTAACTCTGCGGGCGGGTGTCCGGGTCGCCATGATGCCCCCACGGTACCCGCGACGCGGGCCACGACGCCGCAGGTCCCGGGCGCGTGTTGCCCGCCGCCCCGGGCCGCGCCCGGGCCGCTGTGAGCAGGCCCACGCACCGGCGGCGGCACCCCCCGCCGGGCCGGGCGCGACCTCCGCAGTCAGGCGCCTGCGCGCCACGCCTCGACGTCGGCCACGTGCTCCGCCACCCGCCCGGCCGGCAGGAAGGACCCGCGGAAGGACGCGGCGGCGAGGTCGGCACGCTGGTCGCGCGTGAGGTGGAACTGCGCGGTCACGGCGTCGTCGACCTCGTCCACGTAGCCGCCGAAGTACGACGGGTCGTCGGAGTTCAGCGACACGTTCAGCCCGGCCGCGAGCATCGCGGGCAGCGGGTGCTCCGCCAGCGAGGGCACGGCGCGCAGCCGCACGTTGGACAGGGGGCACACGGTGAGCGGGACCTGGTCGCGCACGAGCCGCGCGACGACGTCCGGGTCCTCCAGGGCGCGGATGCCGTGGTCGACCCGCTCCGCGCCGAGCACGTCGAGCACCTCGGTGACGTGCCAGGCCGGGCCCTCCTCGGCGGCGTGCGCCGTGCGCCGCAGCCCGTGCGCGGCGGCCTTGGCGAACGCGGGGGCGAACGGGGCGGCCGAGAAACCCACCTCCGTGGACGCGAGCCCCACGCCGGCGACGGGTGCGTCGAGCGTCAGCAGGTCGTCCAGCAGCTCCTCCGCCTCCGCCCCGGGCCGGTGCCGCAGGAACGCCGCGATCAGCAGGCCGGAGACGCCGAGCTCCGCCTCCCCGTCGGCGAGGCCCTGCGTCACGCCCGCCACGACCTCCGCGAGGGGCACACCGCGCGCGACGTGCGTCTGCAGGTCGACCATGAGCTCGGCGTGCCGCACCCCGCCCGCCGCCGCGCGGCGCAGGTAGGCGCGCGTGAGGTCCGCGAAGTCCTCGGCGGTGCGCAGCACCTGCGACGTCGCGTGGTACAGGTCGAGGAAGGACTGCAGGTCGACGAAGTCGTACGCGGCCCGCAACGCGTCCGGGTCCGCGAACGGCAGCGAGACCCGGTTGCGCTCCGCGAGCGCGAACGCCAGGTCGGGCTCCAGGGTGCCCTCCAGGTGCAGGTGGAGCTCGGCACGGGGAGGACGCTGCGAGGCGGACGAGGGAGTCGACGAGGGAGCCATGCCCGGCAGCGTACGGGGCGCGCCACGCCCGGTCGGGCGACGGGGGCGGGCCGAGGCCTCGCCGCCCTGTGATCTCGCGCACCCGGTCTGCCCGGGGCGGAGCCGCGGCCGTGCCGAGCGGGACGACCGCCCGAGACGAGCGGCGGGGCCGCGCCGTCGTCGTGGCGCGGCCCCGCCGCTCGTCGTGCCCCGACCGGGGCGGTCGCCGGCCGTCAGGCCTCGACGACCACCGGCACGATCATCGGGCGCCGGCGCAGGCGGCGGTTGACCCACTGCCCGATGACGCGGCGCATCACCTGCTGCAGCTGGTAGGTGTCGGTCGCACCGCCGGCGATCGCGTCCTCGAGGGCCGCGACGACGTCGGGCTGGATCTCCTCGAAGACCGCGTTGCCCTCCGCCATGCCGCGGGCGAGGATCTGCGGGCCGGCGAGCACCTTGCCGGTCGCGGTGTCGACGACGGCGAAGACGGAGACGAAGCCCTCCTCGGACAGCGTCCGGCGGTCCTTGAGCTCGTTCTCGGTCACCGCGCCGACCGTCGAGCCGTCGACGAAGACGTAGCCGCACGGCACCGCGCCCACGACGGACGCCTTGCCGTCCACGAGGTCGACGACGACGCCGTCCTCGGCGAGCACCACGCGGTCGGCGGGCACGCCCGTGCGGACCGCGAGCGCCCCGTTGGCGACGAGGTGGCGCACCTCGCCGTGCACCGGCATGACGTTCTTCGGCTTGAGCACGTTGTAGCAGTACAGGAGCTCGCCCGCGCTGGCGTGGCCGGAGACGTGCACCTTGGCGTTGCCGGAGTGCACGACGCGGGCGCCGAGGCGGGTGAGCCCGTTGATGACCCGGAACACCGAGTTCTCGTTGCCCGGGATGAGCGACGACGCGAGGATCACCGTGTCGCCGTGCCCGACCTGGACCTTGTGGTCGCCGTTGGCCATGCGGCTCAGGGCGGCCATCGGCTCGCCCTGCGACCCGGTGGACATGTAGACGATGCGGTCGTCGGGCAGGCTCGCGGCCTGCTTGAGCTCGACGAGGACGCCCGGGGGGACGTCGAGGTAGCCGAGCTCGG
Source organism: Isoptericola sp. NPDC019693 (assembly GCF_044389085.1). NCBI lineage: Bacteria > Bacillati > Actinomycetota > Actinomycetes > Micrococcales > Promicromonosporaceae > Isoptericola > Isoptericola sp. NPDC019693. The sequence goes on from NZ_JBIRXP010000005.1 coordinate 137,152, forward strand.
CGGCGATGCCCATGTTGCGCACCATCGAGCGGCCGACGAGCGCGACCTTGCGGCCGTGCGCGTGGGCGGCGTTGAGCACCTGCTGCACGCGGTGCACGTGCGAGGAGAACGACGCGACGACGATCCGCCGCTCCGCCTGGGCGAAGGCGGCGTCCAGCGCCGGGCCGATCTCGACCTCGTTGGTGACGAACCCGGGCACCTCGGCGTTGGTGGAGTCGACCATGAACAGGTCGACGCCCTTCTCGCCCAGCCGGGCGAACGCCCGCAGGTCGGTGATGCGGCCGTCCAGCGGCAGCTGGTCCATCTTGAAGTCGCCGGTGTGCAGCACGGTGCCGGCGCCGGTCGTGACGGCGACGGCGAGCGCGTCCGGGATGGAGTGGTTGACGGCGACGAACTCGCAGTCGAACGGGCCGAACCGGGCGGTCTGGTCCTCCGCCACGACGCGCAGCACCGGCTTGATGCGGTGCTCCTTGAGCTTGGCGTCCACGAAGGCGAGGGTGAGGCGCGAGCCCACCAGGGGGATGTCCCGACGCAGCCGCAGCAGGTACGGCACGGCACCGATGTGGTCCTCGTGGCCGTGCGTGAGGACGATCGCCTCGATGTCGTCGAGACGATCCTTGATGTAGTCGAAGTCCGGCAGGATCAGGTCCACGCCGGGCTGGTGGTCCTCGGGGAAGAGGACGCCGCAGTCGATGATCAGCAGGCGCCCCTCGTACTCGAGGACGGCCATGTTGCGGCCCACCTCGCCCAGGCCGCCGAGGGCCACGATGCGCAGCCCCTTCGACGGCAGGGCGGGGGGCAGGGGAAGTTCGGGGTGAGGGTGGCTCACGGGGCCTCCAGGCCGGTAGGTCTTACGGAAGTGTGGTGGCGCCCGCGCGGACGCCGTCGTTCAGGTAGCCCGCCGTCGCGAGGGCGTCGCGCAGCTGCGCGACCTCGTCCTCGGAGGCGGCCACGTTGGGGAGGCGCAGCTCGCGGTTGTCGAGCACGCCGAGCGCCTCGAGCGCGGCCTTGGCCATCACGGCCTGCGCGCCGGCGCCGTTGAGCGCCTCGATGACGGGCACGGTGGGCAGGTAGGCCCGCAGGGCGCCTGCGGTGTCCCCGGCGTCCCAGCGGCGCACGACCTCGGCGAACGCGCCGGCCACGACGTGCGCGGACACCGAGACGATGCCCGCGCCGCCCATGGACAGGGACGGCAGCAGCAGGCTGTCGTCGCCCGAGTACCAGGCGAGACCCGTCGCGGCCGCCAGGGGCGCGATCGAGGACACGTCACCGGTCGCGTCCTTCGTCGCGACGACCTGGGGGTGCCGGGCGATGCGCTCGTACGTCGACGCCGCGATCCGCACGCACGTGCGCCCCGGGACGTCGTACAGCATCACGGGCAGCTCGGTGGCGTCGGCGACGGTCACGAAGTGCCGGTACAGGCCCTCCTGCGAGGGGCGCGAGTAGTAGGGCGAGACGACGAGCAGCCCGTGGGCGCCCGCCTCGGCCGCCTGCTCGGCCATCCGCACGGCGTGCACGGTGTCGTTGGACCCGGCGCCCGCCAGGACGTACGCCCGGTCGCCGACCGCGTCCACGACGGCGCGCACGAGGTCCGCCTTCTCCGGGGTGTGCGTCGTCGGCGACTCGCCGGTCGTCCCCGACAGCACGAGCCCGTCGTTGCCGTCGTCCACCAGGCGCTTCGCCACCTTGACCGCCGCATCCAGGTCCAGGTCGCCCGAGGGCGTCATGGGGGTCACCATCGCGGTGAGAACGGCGCCGAAAGGGCGCGCGGCGGCAGGGGCGAGCGTCATGAGGTCAACCGTACCGGGCGCGACCGCGCACGACGGACCGGACTCACCCGTCGAGCAGCCGCCCCAGCCGCGCCGCCAGGCCGGGGGCGTCCGCCGCGTCGGCGTCGGCCTCGATCGTGGCCGCCGTGCGGGCCACCTCCCGCAGGCCCGCCGCGTAGGCGTCCCGGGCGGCGTCGTCGAGGTCGGCGCGGTGCGCCGCCCGACCGGCAGCACGGTCGGCCGCCACGCGACGCGCGAGCGTCGCCGGCGAGACCCGCAGGATCACGTGGACGAACCGCGCGCCGCCGTCCGCGGCGGCGCGCGCGAACCGTGCGACCTGGTCGGGGCGCGCCACGAGCTGCGGGACGACGACGTGGGCTCCGGCCCGCAGGTGCGAGCGCGCCATGTCGAGGGCGAGGCGACGGGCGGGCTCCGCCGCCCGGGCGGGGTCGCCGGAGATCAGCGTGCGCACCACGTCCACGTCGAGGACCAGCGTGCCGGGCCGCCCGGCCGCGAGCGCCCCGGCGACGGTCGACTTGCCGGCGCCCGGCAGCCCGTTGAGCAGCAGCAGCGTCACCACGCCCTCGCCCCGCCCGTCGCCCATCCGTCGATCGTAGGGAACGTCACGGGGAACCGGCCGCCGGGCGAGGACCGCCGTTCCCCGTGTCGAGCGGACCGGCCCCTGTGCATACTCGGGGCATGAGCTCGCTGTCCCCCGCGCTCGTCGCCCACCTGCCGACCGGCATGCTCGCCGACGGCCAGTGGACCGCGGCCTCGGGCGGACGCACGTTCGAGGTCGCCGACCCCGCCACGGGCGAGGTGCTGTTCGACGTCGCGGATGCCTCCCCCGAGGACGGGCGGCGAGCGCTGGCCTCGGCCGCCGACGCCGCGCCCGCGTGGCGCGCCGTCGCGCCGCGGGAACGGTCCGAGCTGCTGCGCGCCGTCTACGAGCGCCTCGTCGCACGCAGCGACGCGGTCGCCTCCCTCATCACCGCCGAGTGCGGCAAGCCCCTGGCCGAGGCGCGGGCGGAGGTCGCGTACGGCGCCGACTTCCTTCGCTGGTACGGCGAGCAGGCGGTCCGGGCCGAGGGCTTGGTGCGCACCGCGCCCGCCGGCGCGAACCGTCAGCTCGTGCACCGCCGGCCCGTCGGCCCCGCGCTGCTCATCACGCCGTGGAACTTCCCCATCGCGATGGCGACGCGCAAGATCGGCCCCGCGCTCGCGGCGGGCTGCCCCGTCGTGATCAAGCCCGCCCACCAGACCCCGCTCACCACGATGCTGGTCGCCGAGGTCATCCGGTCCGAGGCGGCCGAGCGGGGGCTGCCGCGCGGCATCGTGAACGTCGTGCCCACGGCGAGCTCCGGCGACCTCGTCGCACCCCTGCTCGCGGACGACCGGCTGCGCAAGCTGTCGTTCACGGGCTCCACGGCCGTCGGGCGCACGCTGCTGAAGCAGTCCGCCGACCAGGTGCTGCGCACGTCGATGGAGCTGGGCGGCAACGCGCCGTTCGTCGTCTTCGCCGACGCCGACCTCGACGCCGCCGTCGAGGGGGCGACGGTCGCCAAGCTGCGCAACGCCGGCCAGTCGTGCGTCGCGGCCAACCGCTTCCTCGTCCACGACTCGGTGGCCCGCGAATTCGCGCAACGCCTCGCCGACCGGTTCGCGGGCCTGCGCGTCGGGCGCGGGGACACCGAGGGCGTCGACGTCGGGCCCCTCATCGACGCCCGGGCGGTCGCGAAGGTGGCCGAGCTGGTCGGCGACGCCACGGACCGCGGCGCGCAGGTGCTCACGGGCGGCGGGCGGCCCGACGGCCCCGGCACGTTCTTCGAGCCGACCGTGCTCGCCGGCGTCGACCGGGACGCGCGGGTGGTGCGCGAGGAGATCTTCGGGCCCGTGGCGCCGGTCGTCGCGTTCGGGGACGACGACGAGGCGTTCGCGCTCGCGAACGACACCGAGTACGGGCTCGCCGCGTACGCGTACACCACCTCCCTGGAGCGGGCGCTGCGCGCCGGGGCGGAGATCGACGCCGGGATGATCGGCATCAACCGCGGCATGGTCTCCGACGCGAGCGCCCCGTTCGGCGGCATGAAGCAGTCCGGCCTGGGCCGCGAGGGCGGCGAGGCGGGCCTCGAGGAGTTCCTCGAGACGGTCTACGTCGCGCTGTGATCCCCGGCGGGCGGCGGGCGTTTCCCGCTCCCGGTGGCGTCGTGATTACCTACCGGGCGTGACACGTGGAGAGGGACGCGACCCGGCGGTGCGGTCGGCCGTCCGCCAGGGGACGAGCGTGGCGGTGGCCACCGGCCTGTACGGCATCTCGTTCGGGGCGCTGTCGGTCGTGGCGGGCGTCAGCGTGCCCCAGACGATGGCGCTGAGCCTGCTGCTCTTCTCGGGCGGTTCGCAGTTCGCCCTCATCGGGGTCGTCGCCGCGGGCGGCTCCCCCGTCGCCGCGATCGCCACGTCGACCCTGCTGGGCGTGCGCAACACGCTGTACGGCGCCGTCGTCGCGCCACTTCTGGAGGTGCGCGGCTGGCGGCGACTAGCCGCGGCACAGCTCACGATCGACGAGTCGACGGCGGTGGCCGTCGGCCAGCGCGAGCGTGCGGCGACGCGGGCCGGCTTCTGGGTCACCGGCGTCGGCGTCTTCGTGCTGTGGAACGCCTTCACGCTGCTGGGCGCCCTCGCGGGCGACGCGCTCGGCGACCCGCGCGCGTGGGGGCTGGACGCCGCGGCCGGGGCGGCGTTCCTCGCGCTCGTGTGGCCGCGCCTCGCCGCGCGGCGCGCCCAGGTCGTCGCTGCGCTCGCCGTCGTCGTCACCGCGGCGCTCATCCCCGTCGTCCCCGCGGGCGTGCCCGTCCTGGCCGCCGCGGCCGTGGCCATCGCCGTGGGCGTGGTCGCGACGCCGGGCGCCCCGGACGGCCGGAAGGAGGCGGCATGACCACCACCGTGCTGTGGGTGACCGTCCTGGCCGCCTCCCTGCTCAGCTTCGGGCTCAAGCTGGCCGGCCACCTCATCCCGGAGCACTGGCTCGCGACCGAGCGCGTGCAGCGCACGTCCACGCTCGTCACGGTCGCGCTGCTGGTGGCGCTCGTCGTGGTGCAGACCTTCGCCGACGGCCAGGCCCTCGTCGTCGACGCCCGCGTGCCGGCCCTGGCGGTCGCCGCGATCGCCCTCGCGCTCCGGGCGCCGTTCATCCTCGTGGTCCTGCTCGCCGCCGCGACGGCGGCGGGCCTGCGGGCGCTCGGCTGGGGCTGACGGCCCCGCGGGGTGGCGCCGGTCACTAGGGTGGCCGGATGGCACTCTTCCGCGAGACGGCCGACGTCTCGGTCCGCCCGGCCGTCCCCGGCGACGAGGACGCCGTCACCCGCGTCCAGGTGTCCGCGTGGCGCGCGACGCACGAGGTGGCGCTGGGCGACGGCGTCGTCGACGCCCTCGACACCGACACCATGCGTGACCGATGGGCGCGGGCGATCACCGCACCGCCCGGGCCGGGCTTCGCCGTGCTCGTCGCCCTCGACGGGCCCGAGATCGTCGGCTTCGCGGCGGTCGGGCCCGGTCAGCTCGTGGCCCTCGAGGTGGAACCACGCCACCAGCGGGGCGGCCACGGCTCGCGGCTGCTGTCGGCCGCGGTCGACCGCCTCCGCACGGACGGCGCCGTGCAGGTCGTCACCTGGGTGCTCGACGACGACTCCGCGCGCGAGCGCTTCCTCTCCTCGGCGGGCCTGGGCCCGGACGGCACGTCCCGCACGCTGGCCACCGGGGTGCGGGACGTCGTCGAGCGGCGTTGGTCTGCCGCCATCTGACGAGAATCATTCCTACCATTCGGTAGGTTTCTTGTTACGCTGCTCGGGTCGAACCCTCGCCGACCCCTGGAGCGCCCCGTGACCCTCGACCAGACCGTGCCCGCCACCACCGCGGCGGAAGGCACCCTCGACCAGCCGTTCGACGTCGAGCGCGCGCTCGCCTCGCTCACGCTCGAGGAGAAGGCCTCCCTGCTCTCCGGCCTCGACTTCTGGCACACCCAGCCGGTCGAGCGCGACGGCGAGACCCTCGTCCCGTCGGTCATGGTCACCGACGGGCCGCACGGCCTGCGCAAGCAGGACGAGTCCGCCGACCACCTCGGGCTCGGCCACAGCGTGCCCGCCACGTGCTTCCCCACCGCCGCCGCGCTCGGGTCCAGCTGGGACGCCGACCTGCTGCGCCGGGTCGGCGAGGCGCTCGGCCGCGAGACCCGCGCGAACGACGTCGCCGTCCTCCTCGGCCCGGGCGTGAACATCAAGCGGTCGCCGCTGTGCGGGCGCAACTTCGAGTACTTCTCCGAGGACCCGGTGGTGGCCGGCGAGCTCGCGACGGCCCTCGTCGAGGGCATCCAGTCCCTCGGTGTCGGCACGTCGCTCAAGCACTTCGCCGCCAACAACCAGGAGGCCGACCGCATGCGCGTGTCGGCCGACGTCGACGAGCGCACGCTGCGCGAGATCTACCTGCCGGCCTTCGAGCGCGTCGTCACGAAGGCGCAGCCCTGGACCGTCATGTGCGCGTACAACAAGGTGAACGGCGTCTACGCCTCGCAGCACGACTGGCTGCTGACCACCGTGCTGCGCGACGAGTGGGGCTTCGAGGGCCTCGTCGTGTCCGACTGGGGCGCGGTGCGCGACCGCGTCGCCGGGGTCGCCGCCGGGCTGGACCTGGAGATGCCGTCCTCCGGCGGCCGCACCGACGCAGAGGTCGTCGCCGCCGTCCGCTCCGGCGCGCTCGACGAGTCCCTCGTGGACGCCGCCGCGCGCCGCGTGCTCCACCTCGTCGCCCGCTCCCTCCCGGCGCTCGGCGCGCCGGGGTCGTTCGACGCCGACGCCCACCACGCGCTCGCCCGCGAGGCCGCCGCGGCGGGCACCGTCCTGCTGAAGAACGAGCCCGTCGAGGGCGCGCCCCTCCTGCCGCTCTCCCCCGGCGCCCTCGCCGGTGCGGCCGTCGTCGGCGAGCTCGCCCGCACCCCGCGCTACCAGGGCGCCGGGTCGTCGCAGGTCACCCCGACCCGGCTCGACGACGCGCTCTCCGCCCTGCGCGAGGCGGCCGGCGCCGACCTGCCGTTCGCCCCGGGCTACACGCTGGCCGAGGGCCCGGCCGACGACCGCTCCCCCGACGCCCTGGTCGCCGAGGCGGTCGAGACCGCGCGCGGAGCGGGCGCCGTGCTCGTCTTCCTCGGGCTGCCCGCCGCGTACGAGTCGGAGGGCTACGACCGCGACCACCTCGACCTCCCCGCCGACCAGGTCGCGCTGCTGCGCGCCGTCGCCGCGGCGAACCCGCGCGTCGTCGTCGTGCTCGCCGGGGGCTCCGCGATCTCCGTGGCGCCGTGGCAGGACGCCGCTCCCGCGCTGCTCACGGGCTGGCTGGGCGGCCAGGCCGGCGGCTCCGGCATCGCCGACGTCCTCTCCGGCGCGGTGACGCCCTCCGGCAAGCTCACCGAGACGCTGCCCCTGCGGCTGGAGGACACCCCGGCCTTCGGCAACTTCCCCGGCGAGCTCGGGCACGTGCGCTACGGCGAGGGCGTCCTGGTGGGCTACCGCTGGTACGACGCCCGCCAGGTCGACGTCGCCTACCCGTTCGGGCACGGCCTGTCGTACACGACGTTCGCCTACGACGACGCGGCCGCCGAGGCGACCGGGGCCGGCCCCGACGCCCGGGTGCGCGTCACCGTGCGCGTGACGAACACCGGTGCCGTGGCGGGCGCGGAGGTCGTCCAGGTGTACGTCGGCGACCCGCAGGCCCAGGTGCAGCGGCCCGAGCGCGAGCTCAAGGCGTTCGCCAAGGTGCACCTCGAGCCCGGGGCGTCGCAGGTCGTGACGGTCGACCTGGACGCCCGCGACCTGTCCTACTGGCACCCCGTGCTGCGCCGCTGGGTCCTGGAGGGCGGCGAGTTCCGTGTCAGCGTGGGCGCGTCGTCCCGCGACCTGCGCGCCGAGCTCGTGGTCGACGTCGTCGGCGAGGACGTCACCCTCCCCCTGCACGAGCTGTCCACGCTGGGCGAGGCGCTCGCGCACCCGGTCGCGGGCGCGACGATCCGCTCCGCGCTCGAGGCGACGCCGATCGACCCGTCGATGCTGGCCATGGCCACGGACATGCCGCTCGCGGTGATCGCCGACTTCGGCATGGCCGGGTTCGACCGCACGACGCTCGCGCAGCTCATCGAGGCCGCGAACGCCTGACCGCACGACCCGCCTTCGAGCAGGCGATCCGTCGCGCCACGCCCTGCGACGGCGCGACGGATCGCTTGCGCGAAGGGCGCCGGGGCGTCAGCCGGCCGCGTCGACGAGGATCAGGTCGAGGTACGCCCGCAGGTCGGCGGCCATGTCGACCCGCTCGGCGCGCGGGCGCTCCAGCGAGTACAGCCACTGGATCTGCAGCCCGTCCATGAGTGCCACGACCGTGCGCGCGGCGACGGCCGGGTCCACGCCGTCGCGGAGCCGTCCCACGTCGCCGAGCCGCTCCAGCTCGCCGCGCATGCGGGACACGGCGTCGCGGTAGCGCACCGCGAAGTACTCGTGCGCCGGGTGGTCGACCGACGTCGCCTCGGCCGCGAGACCGGCGAACACCTCCACCACGGGCCGCCGCAGCGCGTTGCGCTCCACGAGCCGCACGATCGCCTCGAACAGCGAGCGCCCCTGCGCGAGGTCGGTGTCGATGTCGGCGAAGTCGACGGCGTCGCGGTGCTCCAGCACCGCCTCGAGCAGCGCCGCCTTGGTCGGGAAGTGGTGGAGCAGGCCCGGGTGCGAGATGCCGACGCGGGCGGCGATCTCCCGCAGCGACGCCCCGTGGTAGCCGACCTCGCCGAACGCGACGATCGCCGCCTGCAGGATCTCCTCGCGCTTGGCCCGACCCTTGGCATACCCGCGCCGGGGCGCCGCCTCGTCCTCGATCGTCGTGTCGCTCACGTCGACCATTCTCCCCTCGTCGGCCCGCCCCCGGGGGCCGCCGATGGGAGGATGAGACCGTGACGACCCCCTCCCCGGCCCCCGCCCGCACCGTCCGGGACGCCGCGGCCGGGATCGCCGTCCTCGGCGTCGCCAACTTCGTGGCCATCACCACCGAGGTGCTGCCGGTGGGGCTGCTGCCGCAGGTCGCTCGCGGCGTCGGCGTGAGCGAGTCGACGGCCGGACTGCTCGTCACGGTCTACGCCTTCGTCGTCGCCGCCTGCGCGGTCCCCCTGACCGTGGCCACACGGTCGCTCGCGCGCAAGCCCCTCCTGCTCGTCACCCTCGCCACGTACGCGGCCAGCAACCTGCTGGTGGCCGTCGCGCCGTCGTACGCCGTGGTCGCCGGAGCACGGGTGCTGGGCGGCCTGGGCCACGCGGTGTTCTTCTCCGTGTCCATCGCCTACGCCGCCCGCCTGGTCAGCCCCCTGTACACCGGACGGGCGCTCACCCTCGTGACCGCCGGCGGCACCCTCGGCTTCGTGCTCGGCGTCCCGCTCTCGACGTCGCTCGGCGCGGCCGTGGGATGGCGCTGGTCGTTCGGCGTGCTCGCCGCCGTCTGCGCGGTGACCGCCCTGCTCGTGGCACGGCTGCTGCCGTCCGTCGCCGTCGAGCCCGCGGCACCGCGCGACGCCGCGGCCGCCCGCCGCGGCCGCGCCCGCCTCGGGCTGGTGGTGGGCACCAACACGGTGCTGTTCGGCGGCCAGTACACGGTGTACACGTACATCTCGGTGCTGCTCCTGGCGGCCGGGCTGTCGGAGTCCGCCGTCGGGCCCGCGCTGCTGGTGTTCGGGGCGCTCGGGCTCGTCGGGCTGTGGGGCGCGGCCCGCTACCTCGACCGCAGCCCGCGCGCCCTCACGATCGTCGCGATGGGGGCGATCGCCCTCTCCCTGGTCGCGCTCGCCGTCTCGCTGCCCGGCACCGTCGGGGTGCTCGTGGCCGCGGGCGTGTGGCTGGCGGCGTTCGGCGCCATCCCCGCCACGTTCCAGGCCGCGGCGCTGCGCACCCAGGGGGCCACGCCCGACGTCGCGGGGGCGTTCGTCAACGCGACCTCGAACTTCGGCATCGGGCTCGGCGCGGCCGTGGGCGCGGCGGTGGTCGCCGGCCCCGGTGCCCGCTCGCTGGCGCTGACCGGGGCCGCGATCGTCGCCGTCGCGCTGGTCGCGGTGCTCGTCGCCCGCCAGGCGTTCCCGCCCCACGCGTCGTCGTAGGCCGGCACCCACGGCGGTGACGGCTCCCTCGAGCCGGACGAGCCGTTCCCGGGCCGTCACGACGCCGTGACGCGCCCGTAGCACCGGGGTGCGACGGTGGTCCCATGAACCTGCCGGGGACGTCGCACGGACACCGGTCTGGCAGCGCGGGGAGTGCTACGCCGCTCGTGACCGACTACTTCGCCGCGCCGACCGACGCCGTGGCCGCGACGGTGGTCCACCAGGACGCCGGGCCGTCGGTGCTGGCACGCGGCTCGGGCCGGCCGCTCTTCGACACGGTGCGCCTGCCGGCCGTGGAACCGTTCGTGATGCTGGGGCGGGTCGCGGAAGCCCTGTGCGCGCGGCCGTACGCGGAGGTCACCGCCCACCCGCGGCACGGCGCGCTGGTGGACGGCGCCGACGAGGGGCCGTGGGTCGTGGCCGTCTCGGACGAGCTCGCGGAGGCGCTGGCCGCGGCGGCCCCGGACCGGCTGGTCGCCGTCGCGCGCTCGTGGCGGACGGCCACCGGAGCGTCCCCTCCCGCGCCCGACCGGTTCGCCCCCGCGCTGGTCGCGCTGGGCGGGCTGGCCGACCGTGCGCGCCAGGTGCGCCACGGGCTGTACTGCTGGGCGCGGCTCTCGCCGCTGGAACCGCCGGCGGGGCTCGCGAGCGCCACCGGCGGCCGGCTCAGGACGTCGCGCCCGGCCTGAACATCGACGCCGCCCTGCGCAGCATCTCGCGGGCCCGGCGGCGGTCGCCCGCGGCGTCGTAGGCGAACGCCAGGTGGTACCAGACCTTCCAGTCGTCCGGGTCGCGCTCCGCGGCCTCGCGGCGCTCCTCGAACGCGGCGTCGGCCGCGGCGCGGTCCACGCGGCCGCCGGGCGAGCGCGGCAGGTCGTCCACCGGGAGCTCGCCCGCGGCCGCGAGCGTGTCGGCCATGTGCTGCACCCGCGTCGCGAGGCGGTACTCGCGGGCGATGAGCACGATGACGAGCAGCGGGATGACCAGCACGGCCAGGCCGATGGCGACCAGCACCGGCTCGCCCGTGCCGATCATCGACACGCCGCGACCGGCGATCTGCCAGATGTACAGCGCGAGCAGCGCGGTGACGGCGACCGCCCCCGCGAGCCCCCGCGGCAGCCGCCGGCGCGGCGCGTCGCTCACGACAGGTCCAGCACGTTCTCGAGGCCCACCGTCAGCCCCGGCCGGGAGACGACCTCGCGCACCGCGAGCAGCACGCCAGGCATGAAGGAGACCCGGTCGAACGAGTCCTGGCGGATGGTCAGCTGCTCGCCGACGTTGCCGAAGAGGATCTCCTCGTGCGCCACGAGGCCGCGCAGCCGCACGGCGTGCACGCGCACGCCGTCGATGTCGGCGCCGCGCGCCTCCTCGCCCGACTCGGTCGCGTCGGGCACCGCGGGCAGGCCCGCCTCCCCGCGCGCCCGGGCGATCGCCGCGGCCGTGTGCCGCGCCGTGCCCGACGGGGCGTCCACCTTGTCGGGGTGGTGCAGCTCGACCACCTCGGCGGACTCGAAGTACCGCGCCGCCTTGGCGGCGAAGGTCATCGCCAGCACGGCCGAGAGGCCGAAGTTCGGGGCGATGAGGACGCCGAGCCCGTCCCGGCCGGCCGTCGCCCGAGCGGCGTTCACGCGCTCCAGGTGCTCCGTCACGCGCCCGCGCGACGCGTCGTCCCAGCCGGTGGTCCCGACCACGGCGTGCGCGCCGGCGTCGAGCACCGCGTGCACGTTCGCCTCCGTGGCGGACGGCACGGTGAAGTCCACCGCGACGTCGGCGCCGGCCAGGCTGTCGGCGTCCACCGCGTCGCCGGCGTCGAGGCGGGCGACGAGCTCGAGGCCGTCGGCCTCCTCGACGGCCCGGCACACGGTGGCGCCCATGCGCCCCGCCGCGCCGAGCACGGCCACCCTGAGGGTCTTGCTCATAGGGATCTGGTCTCCGATCTCGTAGGTCGTGGGCCGACGCGCGGCCCTCAGTCGCCGAACGGTCCGACGCGGACCACCGACCGCGGCCGCGCGGCCAGGTCGGCGGCGAGCTCGCGCACGTCGTCGGCGGTCACGGCGCGGACCCGCTCCAGCGACTCCTCCAGCGTCAGCAGCTCGCCGTACACCAGCTCGGCCTTGCCGAGGCGGCTCATCCGCGACCCGGAGTCCTCGAGCCCCAGCACCAGCCCGCCCGAGAGCTGCCCGATGCTGCGCTCCAGCTCGGCCGCCGTGATGGGCTCGCTCGCCATCCGCTCCAGCTCGGCGACGAGCAGCTCGGTGACCTGGTCGACCTTGGCGGGCGAGCAGCCCGCGTACAGGCCGAAGGTGCCGAGCCCGCCGTGCCCGGAGGCGAAGGAGTACGTGGTGTACGCCAGGCCGCGCCGTTCGCGCACCTCCTGGAAGAGGCGCGAGGACATGCCGCCGCCGAGGACGGCGTTGAGCACGGACAGCGTGAAGCGGCGGTCGTCGGTGGCCGCGAGGCCCGTGGACCCCACGATGACGTTCGCCTGCTCCACCTGGCGCCGCACGGTGAGCTCGACACCCTCGGTGGGCACGCCGACCGGGTCCGCGGCGGTCGGCCGCCGGTCGCGCGGTGCGGCCGCGGCGGGCAGGTCCCAGCCGCCGGTCGTCAGCGCGTCGGCGACCTGCGCGACGAGCGCGTCGTGGTCGACGCCGCCCGCGGCGGAGACCACGAGGGTCTCGGGCCGGTAGTGCCACCGGTAGTGCTCCCACACGGCGTCGCGGGGCACGGCGCGGATCGTGTCCGGCGTGCCGCCGATCGGCCGGCCCAGCGGGTGCGTGCCGAGCACCGCGGCGGAGAACTCCTCGTGCACGACGTCGCCGGGGTCGTCGTCGTTCATCGCGAGCTCTTCGAGGATGACGCCGCGCTCGGTCTCGAGCTCGCCCTCGTCGAGGCGCGCCGAGGTGACCATGTCGGCGATGACGTCGACCGCCATCGGCAGGTCGGCGTCGAGCACCCGTGCGTAGTAGCAGGTGTGCTCCTTGCCCGTGGCGGCGTTGGCCTCGCCCCCGACCGCGTCGAACGCCTCGGCGATGTCCATCGCCGAGCGGCGGGGCGTGCCCTTGAACAGCAGGTGCTCGAGGAAGTGCGTGGAGCCGAAGTGCCCGTCGGTCTCGTCGCGCGAGCCCACGCCGACCCAGGCGCCCACCGTGGCCGAGCGCAGGCCCGGCATCGTCTCGGTGAGCACACGAACACCGCCGGGCAGGACGGTGCGACGGATCGTCGCACCGTCCTGCCCGGCGGTCAGGTCGGCACCGGGCTCGCCCGCGGGGACGAGCGGGAGGTGCCAGGACATCAGAGCGTCAGGCCTCCGCGGGTGCGTCGGCGCTGGCCTCGGCGGACTCGTCCGCCTTCTCGTCCTCGGTCACCGCGACGAGCGAGAGCTTGCCGCGCGGGTCGATCTCACCGATCTCGACCTGGACCTTCTGGCCCACGGACAGCACGTCGTCGACGTTCTCGACGCGCTTGCCGCCCACGAGCTTGCGGATCTGGCTGATGTGCAGCAGACCGTCCTTGCCCGGCGAGAGGGAGATGAACGCGCCGAACGACGTCGTCTTGACGACGGTGCCGACGAAGCGCTCGCCCACCTCGGGGACGTGCGGGTTGGCGATCGCGTTGATCGCCGCGCGGGCGGCCTCGGCCGAGGGGCCGTCGGTGGCGCCGATGTAGACGGTGCCGTCGTCCTCGATGGAGATGTCCGCGCCCGTCTCCTCCTGGATCTGGTTGATCATCTTGCCCTTGGGCCCGATGACCTCGCCGATCTTGTCGACCGGCACCTTCACGGAGATGACGCGCGGGGCGTTCGGGGACATCTCGTCGGGCACGTCGATCGCCTCGGCGAGCACCTCGAGGATGGTCAGGCGCGCGTCGCGGGCCTGGGTCAGCGCGCCGGCCAGGACCGACGCCGGGATGCCGTCGAGCTTGGTGTCGAGCTGGATGGCCGTGACGAACTCGCTGGTGCCGGCGACCTTGAAGTCCATGTCACCGAACGCGTCCTCCGCGCCCAGGATGTCGGTCAGGGCGGCGTAGCGGGTCTCACCGTCGACGGTGTCGGAGATGAGGCCCATCGCGATGCCCGCGACCGGCGCCTTCAGCGGGACGCCCGCGTTGAGCAGCGAAAGCGTCGAGGCGCAGACGGAGCCCATCGAGGTCGAGCCGTTCGAGCCCAGCGCCTCGGAGACCTGGCGGATCGCGTAGGGGAACTCCTCGCGCGAGGGCAGCACGGGCACGAGGGCCCGCTCGGCCAGCGCGCCGTGGCCGATCTCGCGGCGCTTCGGGCTGCCGACGCGGCCCGTCTCGCCCGTGGAGAACGGCGGGAAGTTGTAGTTGTGCATGTAGCGCTTGCGCGTGACCGGCCCGAGGGAGTCGATCTGCTGCTCCATGCGCAGCATGTTCAGCGTGGTGACGCCCAGGATCTGGGTCTCGCCGCGCTCGAACAGGGCGGAGCCGTGCACGCGCGGGATGACCTCGACCTCGGCCGACAGGGTGCGGATGTCCGCGAGCCCACGACCGTCGATGCGCACACCCTCGGTGAGGACGCGCTGGCGGATGAGCTTCTTCTGCAGCGCGCGGTACGCGGCCGACAGCTCCTTCTCGCGGCCCTCGAAGCGCTCGCCGAGCGCGCCGAGCAGGCCCTCCTTGAGCTCGTCCAGGCGGTTCTCGCGGTCCTGCTTGTCCGCGATCGCGAGCGCGTCGCGCAGCGTCGTGGAGACCTCGTCCTCGACGGCGGCGAACGCGTCGTCCTGGTAGTCGAGGAAGACCGGGTAGTCCTTGACCTCCTTGGCCGCCTGGGCGGCGAGCGAGGCCTGGGCCTCGCACAGGGCCTTGAGGAACGGCTTCGACGCCTCGATGCCCTGGGCGACGACCTCCTCGGTGGGAGCGGCGACGCCCTCGGTCTTGATGAGCTTCCAGGCGTCGTCGGTCGCCTCGGCCTCGATCATCGCGATGGCGACGTCGTCGCCCACGATGCGGCCGGCCACGACCATGTTGAAGACGGCGCGCTCGAGGTCCGAGTACTTCGGGAACGCGACCCACTGGCCGTCGATCAGCGCGACGCGCACGCCGGCGACCGGGCCGGAGAACGGCAGGCCGGAGATCTGCGTGGACGCCGACGCGGCGTTGATCGCCAGCACGTCGTAGGCGTCGTCCGGGTGGATGGCCAGGACGTCGATGACGACCTGGACCTCGTTGCGCAGGCCCTTGACGAACAGCGGGCGCAGCGGGCGGTCGATGAGGCGGCAGGCCAGGATCGCCTCCGTCGAGGGGCGGCCCTCGCGACGGAAGAACGAGCCGGGGATCTTGCCGGCGGCGTACTGCCGCTCCTCGACGTCCACCGTCAGCGGGAAGAAGTCGAACTGGTCCTTGGGGTGCTTGCCGGCCGTCGTGGCCGACAGCAGCATCGTCTCGCCGTCCAGGTACGCGGCGACGGAGCCGGCGGCCTGGCGGGCGAGGCGGCCCGTCTCGAAGCGGACGGTGCGGGTGCCGAAGCGGCCGTTGTCGATGACGGCCTCGGCGAACTGGATCTCGGGACCCTCCACGGGTGCCCTCCTTGATCTCGAGGGCGCCGCCGCGGCTCGGCGGTCTTCGATCGAGGCCCACGGAGCCTGCCCGGGAGCCGGGCGGTTCGGGAGGCCACTACCGAGGACCGGACGAGGATCCGGCGGCGCGATGGTGGTTATGACAGGGACATCACACCAGACCAGCCCGGCCCCCGCGAGGGTGACCGGGCTGGTCGGCAGAGTCAGCGGCGCAGGCCGAGGCGCTGGATCAGCGCGCGGTAGCGCTCGATGTCGACCTTCTGCAGGTAGGCCTGCAGGCGGCGGCGCTGGCCGACGAGGAGCAGCAGGCCACGACGCGAGTGGTGGTCGTGCTTGTGCTCCTTGAGGTGCTCGTTCAGGTCGTTGATGCGCTGCGTGAGGAGCGCGATCTGCACCTCGGGCGAGCCGGTGTCGCCCTCGTGAGTGGCGTACTCGGTGATGATGGACTGCTTGGTGGCAGCGTCGAGCGGCATGGCTCTCCTTCGGTGTCGTTGCGCGGTGCTCCGGGACTCGTTCACCGGGGCGCTCTGGATCCGCGGCCGTTCGTACGGCCCCACCATGCTACCAGCGCGCCGCCCGCCGGAGCCCGGCGGGCGGCGCGACGTGTGCCACCGCACAACGGCGGGCGGCTCAGTCCCCGTCCTGGCCGGCCGGACGCCCGTCGACCTGGCGGAACGTCGTGCCGTCGTCGAGCGTCAGGACACCGGCGAACCGGAGCAGGTCGCCGATCGTCGTGATCATCTTCCCGCCGTCGACCCGCACCCCCTGCGCGGGGGTCCACTCCTCGTTGAGGATCGAGGTCTCGTCGGCCCGGAGCAGGTAGACGAAGGTCTCGCACAGGATCCGGCTGCCGACGTCGCCGAGGAAGTTGCCGTTCCCCTGGATCTCCGCCTCCTTGAGCACGTAGTACCACAGCGGCGTGCCGTCGAGCTCCGCCAGGGCGTCCACGACGTCCTGCGACGCACCCCGGGTGAGCTGCTCGGGGGTCAGGACCGGCACGTGCAGCGCCTGCGCCACCGCCTCGCCGGTGGGCAGGGACAGCCAGTACCCGCGCATCAGGTTCCGCTGCGCGAGCTGCTTGAGCAGGGCGCTCACCCCCGGGGCCAGGCCCGGGTCGTTGCCCTCCTTGAGCATCGTCGCCAGACCGTTGGCGAGGAACGGGTCGATCTTCGCCGCCGAGCGCCGGCGGTCGGGGTCGCCCTTGTCGACGAACCGGGCCCAGTCGATCGGCCAGTTCGACGGCAGCACCTCGCCGGGAGGCGCTCCCGTGGGCACGAGGCCTCCGCCCCCGGTGAACTCGAACAGCTGCACCAGGCTCCCGAACGCGGCCCGTGGCGGCGCGGCCGGCGGGGTGACCTTCCCGAAGTTGAGGTTGAAGTCGTAGCCGCCCCGCACCATCGAGTGCCCGAACCGGAAGGCCGCGACCGCGAACTCGAGCGGCATCGCGATCTTGCGGCGGGGCCGGAACAGCAGGGAGGGCTCCACGAGCACCTCGTCGAGCACCCCCGGCTTGGTCAGCGTGCGCAGATAGTCGTGCACGACCAGCCACTGGTAGTGGTGCTGCGTGAGCCGCTGGGCACGGTCGAAGACCGCCCGCTCGTCCACCGTGAGCCACGGCTCGGTGCGGCGGACCCACTCGACGACGGCGTTGTGGAACCGGATGAACCCCAGGTGGAGCTGCGCCACGACGAGGTTCTCGTCGTTGCGCCCGTCCGGGATCTTCGCCGACCCGGGGGCAGGCCGGTCGTCCTCGGGGACGTCGAGGTCCGCGATCTCCTCGGACGAGAACCGCGGCAGGTCGCGCTGCGGGTCGTCGCCCGGCGGGACGAGCTCGAACCCGGGGATCGCCGCCGTCGCCACCCGCCCGAGCGCGAGCTTGGTCGGGTCGGTCGTGGCGTAGGCGGCCTCGCTGCGGGTGGTCCTTCGGCCGGGCTCGCCCGGGAACCGGGGCCCGCTGCCGTACAGGCTGTCGAGGTTGAGGAACGGGTGCCGGCCGTTGTGCAGGCTGCGGACCACGACCTCGGGCGGGAAGGCCGTGAACGGGTCCGAGACGATGTCACCGAGCACGAGGTCGCCGGGGCGGGGCCGCTCCCCCGGCGCCGGCGGGCCGTCGGGCCCGTTGGTGTTGAGGGTGATGTCGTGGTCGATGAACTGACCCCAGTAGGTGTAGATCGCGGGGATCGTGGAGTCCAGCGCGGGGTTCGGCGGACCCGCCGGCTCGATCATCCCGGCGCCGAGCTTCTTCAGCGCCGCGACGACCGCGTCCACGGTCGGCCCGCCGATCGGCCCGTCGGGCGGGCCTTCGGGCGAGTCTTCGTCGTCGCCGACCGGCAGGTGCGCAGCAGGGAAGCGCCCGCGCAGGCCGCGGAAGAGGTAGTCGAACGACGTCGTCGCCTCGAAGCGGTCCTCGAGGATGTCCCGCAGGACGGCGAGCTCCGTCTCGTGCAGCAGGGGCGCCGGCGACGAGCCCGGATCAGGGTCGGGTCGTGGGCGTGGTCGGGGACGCGGGCGGACCTGGCCGCCGTGACGCACGCCGCGCACCGTCCGGCCGACCGGGTCCGCGTGGAGGTCGTGCCCGGGCTCGGGGGCTTCCTGCTCGGTGGTCTGCTGAGCCGCCATGGCTCTGCCCCTCTCGGGAGAAGCGGGCGCCGGGCGCCGCCCGGCGCGGGGCGGGTCCCGGGCCGCCTCCGTCGATCAGGGAGGTGAGCGGCCCGGGACGGCGCGCTGCGACGCGACCACCGCCGAGATCAGGGAGGGCGGTGGCGCGCCGCGACGGGTCCGCGGTTCGCCGCGGCCCACGGACCGGGTTCCCGGTCCGTCACGCCAGGAGGGAGCGGGCCCGCGCCCCCGTGTGACAGCCCGCGCGGGCTTTCACCCGCTGCGGGCGCGCCGGCGCCGGGTGCGCCGTCAGCGCAGGATGTCGCGCGCCCGTGCGACGTCGGCGTGCATCTGCTCGACCAGCGGCTCGATACCGTCGAAGCGCAGCGTCGGGCGCAGCCGCTCGACCAGCTCCAGCACGACGGTCTCCCCGTACAGGTCCAGGTCGTCCCGGTCGAGCACGTAGGCCTCCACGCGGCGCTCCACCCCGTCGAACGTGGGGTTCGTGCCGACGGAGATGGCGGCGGGCAGGTCCGCGTCGGGGTCGGCCGGGTCCTCCTGCGCGACCGCGGGCCGCAGCAGTCGGCCGGCGTACACGCCGTCGGCGGGGACCATGCCCTCGGCGTGCCCGAGGTTCGCCGTCGGGAAGCCGAGCTCGCGCCCCCGCGCGTCGCCGTGCACCACGGTGCCGCGCACACGGTGGGGGCGGCCGAGCACCTCGGCGGCCTGCGCCACGTCGCCCTCGGCCAGGAGCGCGCGTGCGGCCGACGACGACCAGCGCTCACGCGCCCCGTCGCTGCCCGGGGCGCACTCCCCGACGTCGTCCACCGCCACGACCTCGAAGCCGTGCGTGCCGCCGAGCTCGACCATCGTGGCGAGCGTGCCGGCGTTGCCCTTGCCGAACCGGACGTCGTGCCCGACGACGACGCTGCGTGCCCCGAGACCGTCGACGAGGTAGCGGGTGACGAACTCCTCCGGCGTCTGCGCGGCGAGGTCGAGCGTGTAGGGGACGACCAGCGCGGCGTCCAGGCCGGCGCGCGCCATGAGGTCGAGGCGGTCGGACAGCCCGGTCAGCAGCTCGGGGGCCGTCTCGGGCCGGTGCACCTGCGCGGGGTGCGGGTCGAAGGTCAGCGCCACCGCGAGGCGGTCGTCCGCGCGCGCCAGGGCGACCAGACGCCCCAGCACGGCCTGGTGGCCGCGGTGCACGCCGTCGAAGTTGCCGATCGTGACGACCGACGGACCGAACCCGTCGGGGACCTGGTCCAGGTCCGTGAACACCTGCACGCGTCGCGCTCCGTCTCGTCGATGGCCGGCCGTCGGCACCCGCGCCGGGTGCCGACCGTCAAGGATAGACCGACGCCGCGGCCCGCTCCGTCACGCGGGCCCACCGCCGGGCCGGTCAGCTCCCGGCCGGGGCGAGGACGAGCACCGGCTTCGCCAGGGCCTCGCCCCGGCGGCGCGTGTCCTCCAGCAGCGCGACGAGCGCGCCGTCGGGACCGATCGCCGCCACCGTGCCGCGCTCGCCGCTGGCGGCCACCCACTGCCCGTACCCGAGCGCGCGCGCCTCGTCGGCGGAGAGCTCCCGCACCGGGAACGTCGCCCGCGCTGCGTCGGCGAGGGGCAGCGTGGCCAGCACGCCGTCGGCGTCGGCCTGGGCCTCGAGCTCCTCCAGGGTGCTGGCGCCCGCCAGCTCGTAGCCGCCCACCCGCGTGCGGCGCAGCGCGGTGAGGTGGCCGCCGGTCCCGAGCGCGCCACCCAGGTCACGGGCGAGGGCGCGGACGTACGTGCCCGAGGACACGACCACCGAGACGTCGACGTCGAGCACGGCCACGCCGTCGTCCGTCGCCGCGGTGCGCGTGGCGAGCACCTCGAACCGGCTCACGGTGACCGGCCTGGCCTCGAGGACGACGTCCTCCCCCGCCCTGGCGCGGGCGTAGGCACGCTTGCCGTCCACCTTGATCGCGCTCACCGTGGTCGGCACCTGCCGGATCTCCCCCGTCAGCGCCGCGACCTCCCTCGCCAGGTCCCCGGCGTCGACGCCCGCGCCGACGCCGGCCGCCTCGACGACCTCGCCCTCGGCGTCGTCCGTGGTCGTCGCGACGCCGAGCCGGATCGTCGCGTCGTAGGCCTTGTCCGCGCCGACCACGTACGTGAGGAGCTTGGTGGCCCGCCCGACCCCGACGACGAGCACGCCCGTCGCCATGGGGTCGAGCGTGCCCGCGTGCCCCACCTTGCGCGTGCCCGCCAGGCGCCGGCACCGCCCGACGACGTCGTGGCTGGTCCAGCCGGCGGGCTTGTCGACGACGAGGAACCCGTCCGGGGCGGTCGGGCGTCGGGGCGGGCGCTCCCCCGAGCCGTTCCCCACCGGGCGGCTCACTCGACCTCGTCGTCCTCGCGCGGCTTGCGGTACGGGTCCTCGTCGCCGGCGAAGCCCTTGCCCTCGCGCAGCGCGGCGAGCTCGGCGTCCCGCCGCTGCGCCTCGATGAGCGCGGCGTCCAGGTGGGCCGCGTTCTCCGGCATCGAGTCCAGGAAGAACTCGATGGTCGGGGTGAGGCGCACGCCGGTCTGCTTGCCGACCTCGGAGCGGATCATGCCCTTGGCGCTCTCCAGCGCCGCGGCGGTGCCCGCCCGCTCCTCGTCCGTGCCGAGCACGGTGTAGAACACCGAGGCGTTCTGCAGGTCACCGGTGACGCGCACGTCCGTCACGGTGACGAAGCCGAGGCGCGGATCCTTGATCCGCGTGTCGAGCAGCTGCGCGACGATCTCCTTGATGCGGTCCGCGAGCTTGCGGGCGCGCGGGTTCTCGGGCCGGTTGTTGCCCTGGGGACCGGGCATGTGTGTCTTCCTCTCTCAAGGCCGACGGCGCCCCGCCCTGCTCCTGTCGAAGCGGGCGGGACGCCGTCGGGTCCGTTCCTTGCGGCGCGACCGTCAGGCGCGCGGCTTCTCGCGCATCTCGAAGGTCTCGATGATGTCACCCTCGGTGATGTCGTTGAACGACCCGAGGCCGATACCGCACTCGAAGCCCTCGCGGACCTCGGTGACGTCGTCCTTCTCGCGGCGCAGCGACTCGATCGTGAGGTCGTCCCCGACGATCTTGCCGTTGCGCAGGACGCGCGCCTTGGTGTTGCGGCGGATGGTGCCCGACCGGACGATCGAGCCCGCGATGTTGCCGAACTTCGAGGAGCGGAAGACCTGGCGGATCTCCGCGGTGCCCAGCTGGGCCTCCTCGTACTCCGGCTTGAGCATGCCCTTGAGGGCCGCCTCGACGTCGTCGATCGCCTGGTAGATGACCGAGTAGAACTTGACCTCGACGCCCTCGCGGTCCGCCAGGTCCTCGACCCGCTCACCGAACTTCACGTTGAAGCCGATGATCACCGCGTTGTCGACGGTGGCCAGGTTGACGTCGTTCTGCGTGATGGCGCCGACGCCGCGGTGGATGACGCGGAGCTGCACCTCCTCGCCGACGTCGATCTTGAGCAGCGCGTCCTCCAGGGCCTCGACGGCACCGGAGACATCGCCCTTGAGGACCAGGTTGAGGGTCTCGACCTTGCCCTGCTCGACGGCCTTCGTGAAGTCCTCGAGGCTGATCCGCTTGCGACGCTTGGCCAGCGTGGCGGCACGCTCCGCGGCCTCGCGCTTCTCCGCGATCTGACGGGCGGTGCGCTCGTCGGGAGCCACCAGGAAGGTGTCACCCGCGCTGGGCACCGACGCCAGGCCGAGCACCAGCACCGGACGCGCCGGGCCCGCCTCGGTCACGGACTCGCCGTGCTCGTCGAACATGGCGCGCACACGGCCGTGGGCCGTGCCCGCGACGATCGCGTCGCCCACCTGCAGCGTGCCGGACTGGACGAGGACGGTCGCGACGGCGCCGCGGCCCTTGTCGAGGTTGGCCTCGATGGCCACGCCTCGCGCGTCCTTGTCCGGGTTCGCCCGCAGGTCCAGCGAGGCGTCCGCGGTGAGCAGGACGGCCTCGAGGAGCTGGTCGATGCCCTGGTTCTGCTTGGCGGAGACGTCGACGAACATGGTGTCGCCGCCGTACTCCTCGGCCACCAGGTTGTACTCGGTGAGCTGCTGGCGGATCTTGTCGGGGTTAGCCCCCTCCTTGTCCACCTTGTTCACCGCGACCACGATCGGCACGTTGGCCGCCTGGGCGTGGTTGAGCGCCTCCACCGTCTGCGGCATGACGCCGTCGTCGGCGGCGACCACGAGGATCGCGATGTCGGTCACCTGGGCACCACGGGCACGCATGGCGGTGAACGCCTCGTGACCCGGGGTGTCGATGAAGGTGATCGGACGGTCGACGCCCTCGTGCTCCCGGCGCACCTGGTAGGCACCGATGTGCTGGGTGATGCCGCCGGCCTCGCCGGAGACGACGTCGGTCTGGCGGATCGCGTCGAGAAGACGCGTCTTGCCGTGGTCGACGTGACCCATGACGGTGACGACGGGCGGACGCGGCATGAGGTCCTCGTCCGACTCGCCCTCGAGCTCGGCGTCGAGGTCGATGTCGAAGGCCCCGAGCAGCTCGCGGTCCTCCTCCTCGGCCGACACCATCTCGATGACGTAGCCCAGCTCGGAGGCCAGCGTGCCGAACGTGTCCTCGTCCAGCGACTGCGTCGCGGTCGCCATCTCACCGAGGTGGAACAGCACCGTGACCAGGCTGGCGGGGTTCGCGTCGATCTTGTCCGCGAAGTCGTTCAGCGACGAGCCGTGGCGCAGGCGGACGACGGTCGAACCGTTGCCGCGGGGCACCTGCACGCCGCCGAGCGACGGCGCCTGCATCTGCTCGAACTCCTGCCGCTTCGCGCGCTTCGACTTCCGCCCGCGGACCGGACGGCCACCGGCGCGACCGAACGCACCCTGCGTGGAACCGCGACCGGCACCTCCGCGGCCGCCGGGACGGCCGCCGAAGCCGCCGCCACCGCCGGGACGGAAACCACCGCCGCCACCGGCACCGCCACCACCGCCGCCGCGGCCACCACGACCGCCGCCCGAGGGCGCCGGGCGCTCGCCCGGTCGCGGCATGGAGGTACGGCCCGGCATCATGCCCGGGTTCGGGCGCGGGCCGCCGGGACGCGGCGCCGCGGGGCGCGGGCCGCCCGGACGGGGACCGCCGGGACGGGGGCCGCCGGGACGCTCGCCGGAGCGCTCGGGCGCGGCCTCGCCGCGGTCCGGGCGCTGGCCGGGGCGCGGCATGCCCTGGCTGGACGCGAACGGGTTGTTCCCCGGACGCGGGCCGCCACCGCCGGGGCGCTGGCCCTGGCGCGGCATGCCCTGGCTGGACGCGAACGGGTTGTTCCCCGGACGCGGGGAGCGACCGCCCTTGCCACCGTCGCGGCCACCGTCACGACCGCCGTCGCGGCCACCGTCACGCGGCTCGCGCGCGGCGGGTGCCGGCTTGGGGGCCGCGGGGCGCGGACCGGGGGTCGGCGCACCGGGGCGGGCGGCGGGCTTGGCCGGGGCCTCCGGCGCTGCCTCGGCCGCTGCCGGGGCGGGTGCCGCGGCCGCCGCCGGGGCGGCGGGCGCCTCGGCCTGGGGCGCGGGGGCCGGCTTCTGGGCGGCGGGCTTGGGGGCGGGCTTCGCCGGAGCGGGCTGCTCGGCGCGGGGCGCCGCGGCCCGGGGCTCGGCGGCCTTGGCCGGCGCGCCCGAGGACGCCGGGGAGGCGCCCTTGTACTTGTCGCGCATGGCTCGCTCGACCGGTGCCTCGAGCGTCGAGGACGCCGAACGGACGAACTCGCCCGCCGACTTCAGGTCGGCGAGCAGGGTCTTGCTCTCCACCCCGAGCTGCTTGGCCAGCTCGTGAACGCGGATCTTCGCCACAACTCTCCTGTCTCGGCCCTCCTGCGAGACAGGGAGGACCGTCGTTAGTACTGAGTACTCATCGCACGGAACTCATCGGGTGCCCATCGGCTTCTGACCCGCTTCCTTGTCGACTTCGGTGGGTGCGGCCGAGCGTGCTCGGTCGCGATGGTCCGGCCGCCGGCTGGCGGTGCGGACCGGAGGGACTCAACGGTCTCGCCGCTCCAGGTGTTCCCGGACGCCGGAGAGGTCGAGGGGCCCCGTGACGCGCAGGGCGCGCGGCACGGCCCGACGACGCTCGGCGAGCGCCAGGCAGGCGGACGTCGGATGGATCCAGGCGCCACGCCCCGGCAGGCACCCTCGCACGTCGACCACGAGGACTTCCTCGCGTCCCGACGGCTCGAGCACCAGCCGCAGAAGAGCGGACCGCTGGTCACGCCCCCTGCACCCGACGCACGTCCGTACCGGTCCGGAGCTTTCCGGAGGGGTACGAGGAGAGTTCGGGAGCTGGGCGCGTGGCCCGGTCCCCGACAGTCTAGCGCGACGACCCACGTGCCGTGACCGACCTCAGCCCTCGGCCCCGCGGCTCGCCGCGGCGCCACCTGCGTCGTCGCCCCCGGCGGCGCCGCCGGCGGACGCCCCCTCGTCCGAGCGGATGTCGATCCGCCACCCCGTCAGCTTCGCGGCGAGACGGGCGTTCTGCCCCTCCTTGCCGATCGCGAGGGACAGCTGGTAGTCCGGCACGACGGCCCGCGCGGCCTTGGCGTCGGCGTCGACCACCGTGACCGAGGTCACACGGGCGGGCGAGAGCGCGTTGGCCACGAAGCGCGCCGGGTCGTCGCTGTGGTCGACGATGTCGATCTTCTCCCCGTGCAGCTCCGCCATGACGGCGCGCACGCGCGCGCCCATGGGGCCGATGCAGGCGCCCTTGGCGTTCAGCCCGGCCACCTTGGACCGGACGGCGACCTTGGAGCGGTGGCCGGCCTCGCGGGCGATCGCCGTGATCTCGACGGCCCCGTCGGCGATCTCGGGGACCTCGAGCTCGAAGAGCTTGCGCACGAGACCCGGGTGCGTGCGGCTCAGCACCACCTGGGCGCCCTTCATGCCGCGGGACACCTCGACCACGTAGGCGCGCAGCCGCTCGCCGTGCACGTACTCCTCGGTGGGCACCTGCTCGTGCGGCGGCAGGACGGCCTCCGTCCCGCCGACGTCCACGAGGACGACGCGCGGGTCGCGGCCCTGCTGGATGACGCCGGCGAGGACCTCGCCCTCCTTGCCGCGGAACATGCCGAGCACCTGGTCGTCCTCGGCGTCGCGCAGTCGCTGCACGATCACCTGGCGGGCCGTCGCGGTGGCGATGCGGCCGAAGTCGGCGGGCGTGTCGTCGAACTCGGGCCCCAGCTCGATCGTGGGTCGCGCGTCCGGGTCCTCGGGGTCCGGCGTGCGGATCTCCTCGCGGGCCCACACGGCCACGTGGCCGGACTTCCGGTCCACCTCGACGCGCGCGTGCGAGTAGGCGTCGGGCGTGCGGTGGTAGGCCGACAGCAGCGCCTGCTCGATCGCCGCCACGAGGACGTCCAGGCTGATGTCCCGCTCCCGCTCCAGCAGCCGAAGCGTGCTCATGTCGATGTCCATCGTCAGCCCTCCTCGTGACGGGCAGCGCCCGTGGTGTCGTCCCGGGCGGCGCCCGTGTCCGTGTCGGTCTCGTCGGCCGTCGTGCCCGACGCCTCGTCGAGACGCTTCAGCTCGACCTCGATCTTGCCCTGGCGCACGTCGGCGACAGGGACCCGGGTGCCGTCCTCCAGCACCAGCACCGCGTCGTCGTCCGACGCGCCCGCCCCGGCCTCGACCTCCACCAGCCGGCCCGACGTCGTCCCGCCGGCGCGCAGCCGCAGCACGACGAGGCGTCCGCGGGCGCGCCGGAAGTGGCGCAGCTCCGTGAGCGGCCGGGAGGTGCCGGGCGTCGAGATCTCGAGGGTGTACGCGCCGGGCACGACGTCGTCGGCGTCCAGCGCCGCGGAGATCGCGCGCGAGACGTCGCCGAGGGTGTCGGAGTCGAGGCTGCCCAGCACGTCCTCCGGGAGGTCCACGGTGACGCGCACGACCGACTTCGCGCCGGCCTGCGTGACCACCACGTCCTCGAGGTACAGGCCCGCGCCGTCCACCGCCGGGGTGACGACCCGCCGCACCGCCTCGGCCTTCGCCCCGCCCGCCGTCGTGCGGCCGTGCTGCGCTGCCATCCCTAGCCTCCCGTGGGTCACGTCGTGGACTGCCGTGTGCTCCCGCGCCGGGACGTCCCGCGGCCGGTGTGTCGTTGTGTGCAGCGACCAGCGTAACGAACGACGGGGCTGCCCCGCGCCGTGCGGCGCCTCCGCCAGGTGGAGGAACGTCACACGGGCGGGGCCGCGCGCGTGGCATCATCGGCCTCGATGGAACCTCAGCCCGCCCCCGACCGGCTCGCCGACGACGACTCGGCCGGCGTGACCGGCGTGACCGGCGTGATCGTCGCCGCCCCGCCCGTCGGTCGGCGCCGGCGGCTGGCCTCCACCGCGGGGGCGCTCCTCGCCGTCGGCCTGCTGGCCGGGTGCGGGGTGCGGCTGGAGGCGCCGCCCGAGAGCGAGCCGGTGCCCGACAGCCTCGAGCTGGTGCGCCGCACCGCCGTCTCGGACGCGCTCCGCGTGGCCGACGGAGCCGAGGCCGCGCTCGAGGAGGTGCCCCGGGCGCGCGAGCGCGTCGTCGCCGAGCTCACGCGGATCGCCGCCGCCTCCCGCGAGCAGGCCGACGCCCTGGGCGGCGAGTACGACTCGGGGCTCGCCACCGACGCACCGACCGACCCGCCGTCGACGACCTGGGACCGCGCCACCCCGGCGGACGTCGTGGAGGCGCTGGACGACGCGGCCGCCCGCTCGCGCACCGCGGCCGGGACGACGACGGACGGCCCGCTGGCCCGCCTGCTCGCGTCGGTCGGCGCGGCGCAGACCGTCTCGGGAGAACGCCTCGCCGCGCTGGCCGACGTCCCCGGGCCGGACGTGGCCACCCCGCGCGTGCCCACGCCGACGGGCGACGGCCGGCCCGAGGCGGACACGTCCACGCCGGACGCGGCGACCGAGGAGCCGACCACCGACCCCGACGGCACGGGACCGGAGGGCGGGGACGACGGGACGGTGCCCGAGGGGCTGACGCCCCAGGACCTGAGCACCCTCGTCGTCTCGGAGGACGCGACGAGGTACGCGCTGCAGCTGCGCGCGGCGATCGGTGCGGGCGAGACCCGCGAGCGGCTGCTCGAGCGGGTCGCGGTGCACGGCCAGCGGGCGGACGCGTGGGCCGCCGTCGCGGGCGTGCAGGCCACCGCGGACGACCCCCGGCGCGCCGCCTACGCCGTGCCGCGGGCCGCGGACCAGGGCGACAAGGCGCTGGTGCTGGACCTGGAGGACGACCTCGCCACCGACTACGCGACGCTCGTGGGCACGACGGCGGCCGGGACCCGCACGGTGCTCGTCGACCTGCTCGTCGACGCCGCCGTCACCCTGGACGACTGGGGCGCCGAGCCCGAGCCGTTCCCCGGCCTGCCGGAGCAGGCCGGGGACGAGGCGCCCGCCGCGTAGCCCCGCGGGGCTCAGCGCGCGAGCAGGCCCGCGACGCGCTCGCTCACGACCCGGGCGGCGTCCGCCACCGGGACCTGCTCCGACGCGCCGGCCCGCGGGCGCACCTCCACCAGGCCGTCCGCGAGGCCGCGGCCGACGACCACGATCAGCGGCACCCCGAACAGCTCCGCGTCGGCGAACTTGACGCCGGGCGACACCTTGGGGCGGTCGTCGTAGACCACCTCGACGCCCGCGTCGACGAGCTCGGTGGCGAGCTTCTCCGCGGCGTCGAACACCTCCGTGCCCTTGCCCGTCGCGACGACGTGCACGTGCGCGGGAGCGACGTGCGCCGGCCACGCCAGGCCCTTGTCGTCGTGGTTGACCTCGGCCAGCGCGGCGAGGGCGCGGGTCACGCCGATGCCGTAGGAGCCCATCGTCACCGTGACGGCCTTGCCGTTCACGTCCAGGACCTTGAGGTCGAGCGCCTCGGCGTACTTGCGCCCGAGCTGGAAGATGTGGCCGATCTCGATGCCGCGAGCGAGCTCGAGCGGGCCGGAGCCGTCGGGCGCCGGGTCGCCGGCGCGGACCTCGGCCGCCTCGATCGTGCCGTCGGCGACGAAGTCGCGGCCCGCCACGAGGTCGAAGACGTGCCGTCCGGGGGCGTCGGCCCCCGTGATCCACCGGGTGCCGGGCACCACGCGCGGGTCGAGGAGGTACCGGATCGCCGACGTCGTCGAGCCGTCCTCGGCCTCGACCTGGGCGCCCTGCGGGCCCAGCACGCCGGGGCCGATGTAGCCCTTGACGAGCTCGGGGTGCGCGGCGAAGTCCGCCTCGGTGGCCGGCTCGGCCTCTGCGGGGGTGAGCGACGCCTCGAGTCGCTTGACGTCGACCTCCCGGTCTCCGGGCAGCCCGACGACGAGCAGCTCGCGCCGGCCGTCCGGGTGGGTGACGGCCAGCACGACGTTCTTCAGCGTGTCGGCGGCGGTCCACGCGCGGTCGGGGCGCGGGTGCTTCTCGTTCGCGCACGCCACCAGCGTGTCGATGGTCGGGGTGTCGGGGGTGTCCTCGACGTGCGCGGCGGGCGCGTCGTCGTACGGCAGCGCGTCGGGCACGGTCGTGACGACGGCCTCGACGTTGGCCGCGTAGCCGCCCGGCGAGCGCACGAAGGTGTCCTCGCCGATGGCCGACGGGGACAGGAACTCCTCGGACCGCGAGCCGCCCATCGCGCCGGACGTCGCGGAGACGATGACGTAGTCGAGCCCGAGCCGGTCGAAGATGCGCTGGTACGCGCCGCGCTGGCGCTCGTAGGCCGCGGCGAGGCCCTCGTCGTCGACGTCGAAGGAGTAGGCGTCCTTCATGATGAACTCGCGACCGCGGATGAGGCCGGCGCGGGGACGGGCCTCGTCGCGGTACTTCGTCTGGATCTGGTACAGCGCGAGGGGCAGGTCCTTGTACGACGAGTACAGGTCCTTCACCAGCAGCGTGAACATCTCCTCGTGCGTGGGCGCGAGGAGGTAGTCGGCCTCCTTGCGGTCCTGCAGCCGGAAGAGGTTGGGGCCGTACTCGGTCCAGCGGCCGGTGGCCTCGTAGGGCTCCCGCGGCAGCAGCGCCGGGAAGTGCACCTCCTGCGCGCCGATCGCGTCCATCTCCTCGCGCACCACGGCCTCGATCTTCGCCAGCACGCGCAGGCCGAGCGGCAGCCAGGAGTAGATGCCGGGGGCCGCGCGCCGGATGTAGCCGGCGCGGACCAGCAGCCGGTGGCTCGCGACCTCGGCGTCGGCCGGGTCCTCGCGCAGGGTGCGGACGAAGAGCTGGGACAGGCGGAGCAGGTCGCCCTGGGGCTGGCGGGCGGACACGATCGACATGGGGGCAAGCCTAGCGGCGCCGAGCCCCTGTCCCCGCCGCCCTCCCCGGGCGCCCGGTCCTGCCGTCCGCCTGCCGCCACGTGCCACTCCCCTGGTCGGCGTCGGTCCCGGCTGGCAGCATGGCGCCATGCCCGAGCTTCCCGAGGTGCAGGCGCTGGCGGAGTTCCTCGACGCTCGTACGACCGGCCATCGCGTCGTCGCCGCCGACGTCGCGGCCATCGCCGCGCTCAAGACGTTCGACCCGCCCGTGACCGCGCTCGTCGGGCAGGAGGTCCGCGGCGTCACCCGGCACGGCAAGTGGCTCGATCTCGCGGCCGGCGCGGACGGCGAGGAGCTCCACCTGCTGTTCCACCTGTCGCGCGGCGGCTGGGTGCGCTGGTCCGACCAGGCGCCCACGACGCCGGTCCGCCCGCGGATGGGCGGCTCCTCGCGCGGGGCGGCGCTGGCGCTGCGCGTGCGGCTCGACGACGGCGCGGGGTTCGACCTCACCGAGGCGGGCACCCGCAAGCGTCTCGCGGTGCACGTGGTGCGCGACCCGCAGGAGGTGGAGCAGGTCGCGACGCTCGGGGTGGACCCGCTCTCGGACGACTTCACGGCCGGGGCGCTCGCCGCGCTGATGCAGGAGAAGAACCAGCAGGTCAAGGGGCTGCTGCGCGACCAGCGCGCGATCGCCGGGATCGGCAACGCCTACTCCGACGAGATCCTGCACGTCGCGCGGGTCTCGCCGTTCAAGCTCACCCGCTCGTTCACGCCGGACGAGGTCGCGGCGCTGCACGACGCGGTCGTCACGACCCTGCACGACGCCGTCGCGGCGTCGTCGGGCAAGCCCGCCAAGGAGCTCAAGGACGCCAAGCGCGCCGGCATGCGCGTGCACGGCCGCACGGGAGAGGCGTGCCCCGTGTGCGGCGACGTCGTGCGGGAGGTGAGCTTCGCCGACCGGTCGCTGCAGTACTGCGCCACCTGCCAGACCGGCGGGCAGGTGCTCGCCGACCGGCGCATGTCGAGGCTGCTGAAGTAGCCCCGGGGTCAGCCCGCGGCGACCGCCTCCCGTGACGCCACGAACGCGTCGACGCACGCGCGCACCTGCTCGGGCGTGTGCGCGGCGGAGAGCTGCACGCGGATGCGGGCCTCGCCCCGGGGCACCACGGGGAAGCTGAACGCCGTGACGTACACGCCCCGCTCCCCCATCGCCGCCGCCACCCTCGCGGCGAGCACGGCGTCGCCGAACATCACCGGCACGATCGGGTGCTCGCCCGGCAGCAGGTCGAAGCCGGCCTCGGTCATGAGACGGCGGAACAGTGCGGCGTTCTCGGTCAGCCGGGCGCGCAGGTCCCCGGACCCCTCCACGAGGTCGAGCGCGGTGAGGGTGCCGGCCACGATGGTCGGAGCCAGCGTGTTCGAGAACAGGTACGGGCGGGCCCGCTGCCGCAGCAGGTCGACGATCTCCTGGTGCGCCGCGACGTAGCCGCCCGACGCCCCGCCGAGCGCCTTGCCGAAGGTGCCCGTGAGGATGTCCACGCGGTCCGCGACCCCCAGTAGCTCGGGGGTGCCCCGGCCGTGGTCGCCCATGAAGCCGACGGCGTGCGAGTCGTCCACCAGGACGAGCGCGGAGTACCGGTCGGCGAGGTCGCAGATCTCGCGCAGCGGCGCGAGGTAGCCGTCCATCGAGAACACGCCGTCGGTGACGATCACGACGTGCCGCGCCCCACCGTCGCGGGCGGCGCGCAGCTGGTCCTCCAGGTCGGCCATGTCGCGGTTGCGGTAGCGGAACCGTGCGGCCTTCGACAGCCGGATGCCGTCGATGAGCGAGGCGTGGTTGAGCGCGTCCGAGACGATCGCGTCGTCCGCGCCGAACAGCGTCTCGAAGACCCCGCCGTTGGCGTCGAAGCACGACGAGAACAGGATCGAGTCGTCCGTGCCGAGGAACCCCGCCAGCCGCTGCTCGAGGGTGCGGTGCTGGTCCTGCGTGCCGCAGATGAACCGCACGCTGGCCAGCCCGTAGCCCCACGTGTCGAGGGCGTCGCGCGCCGCCGCGACGAGGCGCGGGTCGTCGGCCAGCCCGAGGTAGTTGTTGGCGCAGAAGTTCAGCAGCTCGGCGCCGTCGGCGCGGATGCGCGCCCCCTGCGGCCCGGTGATGCCGCGCTCGTGCTTGGTCAGGCCGGCGGCCTCGATGGCCTCGAGCTCTCCCGCCAGGTGGTCCCGGAACGTCCCGTACATCGTCACGCCTTCCTGTCCTCGTCGGCCCTGCCGTCGGCCCCGTCGTCGGACCAGTCCGTCCAGTCGAGCACGACCTTGCCCCCGTGCGCCGAGGCCGCGGCCTCGAACCCCTCGCGCCACCGGCTCGCGGGGAGCCGGTCGGTGACGACGGACGCGATCGCCCCGCGCAGCGTCGCGCTGGTGCGCAGCATCGCGTCCATCGCCTGCCACGTCTCGAACATCTCCCGCCCGTAGATGCCCTTGAGCGTGAGCATGTGGGTCACGACCGTGCCCCAGTCGACGGCGATCGGCCCCGACGGCAGGCCGAGCATCGCGATCCGCCCGCCGTGGTTCATGTTCGCGATCATCTCGGGCAGCGCGCTCGGGGCGCCGCTCATCTCGAAGCCGACGTCGAACCCCTCGCGCAGCCCGAGCTCGCGCTGCGCGTCGGCGACCCGCGACGTGCGCACGTCGACGGCGGCGTCCGCACCCATGGCCCTCGCCATCTCGAGCCGCGCCGGGCTGACGTCCGTGCCCACGACCAGGTGGGCCCCCGCGTGCCGGGCCACCGCGATGGCCATCAGCCCGATGGGCCCGCAGCCCGACACGAGCACGTCCTCGCCGATCACCGGGAACGCGAGCGCCGTGTGCACCGCGTTGCCGAGCGGGTCGAAGATGGCCGCGACGTCCAGGTCGACCTCGGCGTGGTGCACCCACACGTTGGTGGCGGGCAGCACGACGTACTCGGCGAACGCCCCGTCGCGGTGCAGTCCGAGCCCCTGGGTCCGGATGCACATCTGGCGGCGCCCGGCGCGGCAGTTGCGGCACGTGCCGCACACGATGTGCCCCTCGCCGGACACGAGGTCGCCCACGGCGACGTCGTGCACCATGCCCCCGACCTCCACGACCTCGCCGACGAACTCGTGGCCCGGCACCAACGGCGCCGCGACCGTGGAGGCGGCCCAGTCGTCCCAGCGGTCGATGTGCAGGTCGGTGCCGCAGATGCCCGTGCGCAGCACGCGGATCTTCACGTCGCCGATGCCGGCCTCCGGCTCGGGCCGCTCCACCAGCTCCAGGCCGGGGCCGGGCCCCGGCTTGTACAGCGCCCTCATCCGGCACCCACCAGTGCCCCGGACAGCCCCGCGTCCCGCGTCCCTTGCGTCGTCACGCCGCGTACCATCTCACGATCCGGACAGATCCGGTAACCGTCGGCGCCGTCGGCCCGGCATCGTCAGAACAGCACCGTCGTGAAGGTGCCGACCTGCTCGAAGCCCACGCGACGGTACGTGGCGAGGGCCGGTGCGTTGAACGCGTTGACGTACAGGGACACCACGGGCGCCACCTCGCGGCGGGTCGCGTCGACGACGGCGGCCATGCCGGGCGCGGCCAGGCCGCGGCCGCGGCGCGACGGGTCGACCCAGACGCCCTGCACCTGGGCGACGCCGCCGGCCACCGCCCCGAGCTCGGCCTTGAAGGCGACCAACGGCCCTGTCCCGGTCCCGGGGCCCGGGACGGGCGGCTCCATGCGGACGAAGGACCGCCCCTCGGCCACGAGCGAGCGCACGCGCAACGCGTAGGCGCTGCCCGGGGACGCGGCGGGCGCGTAGCCGACCTCCTCCGCGAACATGCGCACGCACGCGGGAAGCACGGCGTCCACCTCGTCGAGCCTCGAGCGGCGCACCTGCGGGTCCGGTTCCACGTCAGGGTCTCTCGCGATCGCGAGCGACGGCTGGTCGGCCCGCACCTCGCGCGCCGGGGGCCAGCGCGGCGCGAGCAGGTCCCACAGCGCGAGCGCCGCCGTCCGCTCCCCGACGATGGACGACGAGCGCCGCCCCTGGGCGCGGGCGGTCGCGGCGAACGCGGCGACCGCGTCGTCCGCGTCCCGGCCCACGAGGTCCGGCGCGAGCACGGGCACCAGGTTCGCACCGGACCAGCAGACCGCGACGAGCGGGCCCGTCGCGGGGAACCCCCAGGCCTGCCCGCCGGCGGCGGCGAAGCCCACCGCGGCCGCGACCTCGAGCCGCGCCGCCGCGAGCACCGAGGTCACCGGGTCCCGGGCGCACAGGGCGCGCGCCTCGGCGAGGTCCTCCTGACCGAGCACGCGCGCCCGGGGTCGGCGCGCGTCGAGGCCGCGCGCGTCGCCGCGTGCCCGCACCGCCGGTCGCCAGCCGCCCATCACGCCCCCTTCGCCGCCGTGGGTCCCACCGTCATCGTCCCCGGCACGGCCCGCCGCGTCGACCGCGCGCCGACCTGTCAGCCGACCGTGACCTCCGGGGCCCCGGCCTGCGCGTCGTTCTCGGGGGCGGGCATCGACTCGGCGATGCGCATCGCCTCCTCGATGAGGGTCTCGACGATCATCGCCTCCGGCACGGTCTTGATGACCTCGCCCTTGACGAAGATCTGGCCCTTGCCGTTGCCGGACGCGACGCCGAGGTCCGCCTCGCGGGCCTCGCCCGGGCCGTTGACGACGCAGCCCATGACCGCGACGCGCAGCGGGACCGTCATGCCCTCCAGGCCTGCGGTCACCTTCTCCGCGAGCGTGTAGACGTCCACCTGGGCGCGGCCGCACGACGGGCAGGAGACGATCTCGAGCTTGCGGGGCCGCAGGTTGAGGGCCTGGAGGATCTGCGTGCCGACCTTGACCTCCTCGACCGGCGGCGCCGACAGGGACACCCGGATGGTGTCGCCGATGCCCTGGCTCAGCAGGGCGCCGAACGCGGTGGCCGACTTGATGGTGCCCTGGAACGCCGGGCCCGCCTCGGTGACGCCAAGGTGCAGCGGCCAGTCGCCGCGCTGGGCGAGCAGCTCGTAGGCGCGCACCATGACGACCGGGTCGTTGTGCTTCACGGAGATCTTGAAGTCGTGGAAGCCGTGCTCCTCGAACAGGGACGCCTCCCACACGGCGGACTCCACGAGCGCCTCCGCGGTGGGCTTGCCGTACTTCTCCAGCAGGCGCTTGTCGAGGGAACCGGCGTTGACGCCGATGCGCAGCGAGACCCCGGCGTCCGAGGCCGCCTGGGCGATCTCCTTGACCTGGTCGTCGAACTTGCGGATGTTGCCCGGGTTCACGCGCACCGCCGCGCAGCCGGCGTCGATCGCCGCGAACACGTACTTGGGCTGGAAGTGGATGTCCGCGATGACGGGGAGCTGCGACTTCTTCGCGATGACCGGCAGCGCCTCCGCGTCGTCGATCGTCGGCACCGCGACGCGCACGATGTCGCAGCCCGCTGCGGTCAGCTCGGCGATCTGCTGCAGCGTCGCGTTGATGTCCGTGGTCGGGGTCGTCGTCATCGACTGGATGCTGATCGGCGCGTCACCGCCGACGGCCACCTTGCCCACCTGGATCTTGCGGGACTTGCGGCGCGGGGCCAGCGTGGGTGCGGGCGGAGTCGGCATGCCGAGATTGATCGCAGTCACGGTGCCAGTATCGCGCTTCCTGGGGCTGGTCACGCACACGGGGAGGCCTCGCGCCGCGCCGTCCACGGTGCGGTGCCACTCTCGTCGCACGTTCTTCACGCGGGCGCCGCCCTCGCGGCCGGGCGCCCCGGGCGCAGGCGCGGCTAGAACAGGCGGACCGGGTCCACCACGTCCGCCACGATGAGCACCGCGCCTGTGCCGACGAGCACCGCGAACATCACGTAGGCGACCGGCATCATGCGGGCGACGTCGGCCGGCCGCGGGCGCGGGAGGCCCCGCAGCCGCGCCAGCTGGCGCTTGGCGCCCTCGTAGAGCGCGTTGACCACGTGCCCCCCGTCCAGCGGCAGCAGCGGGATGAGGTTGAAGACGAAGAGCGCCACGTTCAGCGACGCGAGCAGGCTCAGCAGGAGCTGCAGGGTGGTCACGACGGGCATCTCCGCCTCGACGACGTTCACCGCGATCCGGCTGACGCCCACCACGGACATCACCGAGTCCTGCGAGCGCGGCTCGTCGGTGAACGCCTGCACGGCGGCCTCCCCGATCCGCACGGGCAGCGTCACGACCGCCGAGGCCGTCCCGCTCACCATGGCCCAGGTCTCCCGCGGCACGCTGGAGACGGGCAGCGGCTCGTACTCCTGGGTCGGCGTCACGCCCAGGAACCCCGCCGTCTCGGTCACCGGCTGCCCCGACCCGTCGACCTGCGGCGTGCCGTCGGCCTCGAGCACGGGCACCTGCCGCTCCGCGGTGGTGACGGTGAGCGCGACCTCCGCGCCGTCCCGCAGCACCACCACCGGCACCTGCTGGTCGGGCACGTCGGCGATCGCGCCGGAGAGCTGCTCCCACGAGGTGACGGCCGCCCCGTCCCACTCCACGATCTCGTCGCCGGGCTGCAGACCGGCCGCGGCCGCCGGCGACGGAGCGGCGTCCGCGCCGCACACCGGGGCGCCGTCCGCGGCCGTCGACGTGGGGGTGCACGCGCTCACCGCACCCACGGTGGTCGTGATCGTCTGGGCGCCGATGCCGACGAGCATCACGAACAGCAGCACCACGGCGATGAGCAGGTTCATCACCGGGCCGCCGAGCATGACGACGAGCTTCTTGGGCGTCGAGAGGTGGTAGAAGGCGCGATGCTCCTCGCCGGGGAGGATCTCGCTCACCGACGCGTCGCGCGCGTCGGCGATCGCCTGACCGAAGAACCCGCTGCGACGGGGGGTGCCCTCCGGCGCGGCGGGCATCATGCCGACCATCCGCACGTAGCCGCCGAGCGGGATCGCCTTGACCCCGTACTCGGTCTCCCCCTTCGTGCGCGACCAGAGCGTGGGGCCGAAGCCCACCATGTACTGGCTCACCCGCACGCCGAACTTCTTCGCGGGGACCATGTGGCCCACCTCGTGCAACCCGATCGACAGCGCGAGGCCCACCACCGTCACGGCGATGCCGACCACCCAGGCAAGAAGCTGATCCACGAGCACGAGCCTAGGTCACCCCGCGGCGGGGACCGGCCCTCGCGTGCGCCCTGCGTGGAGGGATCGTCAGGACCGCGCGAGGATCTCGTCGGCCCGGGCCCTGGCCCACCGCTCGGCACCCTCGACGGCGTCGAGCGTGACGTCGGACGCCGCCGTGCCGTCGTGCTCCCCGAGCACCCGCTCCACCGTCTCGACGATGTCCAGGAACCCGATGCGCCCCGCGAGGAAGGCGGCCACGCCCTGCTCGTTCGCCGCGTTGTACACCGCGGGGTGGGTGGCCGACGCCGCGGCCGCCGCCCGGGCCAGGCCGACGGCGGGGAACGTGCCCTCGTCGAGCGGCTCGAACGTCCACGACGCCGCACGCGACCAGTCGCACGGCGGGGAGACCACGTCGAGCCGCTCCGGCCAGGACAGCCCGAGCGCGATGGGCAGCCGCATGTCCGGCGGGGACGCCTGGGCGATCGTGGAGCCGTCGCGGAACTCGACCATCGAGTGCACGACCGACTGCGGGTGCACCACCACGGTGATGTCGTCGACGGGCACGTCGAAGAGCAGGTGCGCCTCGATGAGCTCGAGCCCCTTGTTCATCAGCGACGCGGAGTTCACCGTCACGACCGGGCCCATCGCCCAGGTCGGGTGGGCGAGCGCCTCGTCGACGGTGACCTTCTTGATGTCGTCGCGGCTGCGCCCCCGGAACGGCCCGCCGGAGGCCGTGAGGACCAGCCGCCGCACCTCCTCGCGCGCCCCGCCGCGCAGCGCCTGGGCGATGGCCGAGTGCTCGGAGTCCACGGGGACGATCTGGCCGGGTGCCGCCGCGGCCTTGACCAGGGACCCGCCGACCACGAGGGACTCCTTGTTCGCGAGCGCCAGCCTCGAGCCGCCCGCGAGCGCCGCGAGCGTCGGGCGCAGCCCCACGGACCCGGTGATGCCGTTGAGGACGACGTCGCTGCCGCGCCCTGCGAGCTCGGTCGCGGCCTCCGCGCCGGCCAGCACCTCGACGCCCTCCGCCCGGGCGCCCAGCCGCGCGGACAGCGCCGCGCGCAGGTCGTCCACGCGGGCGGGGTCCGCGACCGCGACGGCGCGCGCCCCGACGGTGGCCACCTGCTCGGCCAGCAGGCCGACGTCGGACCCGCCCGCGCTGAGCGCCTCGACCCGGAACCGCCCGGGGTGGGACCGCACGACGTCGATCGCCTGCGTGCCGATCGAGCCGGTGGAGCCGAGGAGGGTGACGGTGCGGGGCGTCGTGACGTCAGGCATGGCGCCATCATCCCAGGAGCGTGAGGCCGCCGACCCCCGCCGCAGATCCGCGGCCGACCCCGCGACACGCCGCGGATCGGACAGAACTTCACCCGCTCGGGTGCTTGACTTTCGGACCAGAGGCACTCACGAGCGGTCGCGCCGGGGTGTGACGCCGGTTACGTTCGCATACATGCGTCCTTATCGCGTGATAGCCGGAAAACGTGCCATGGCCACCGTCGCCGGTGTCGCCGCCCTGGTCACGGGCGCCGTCGTCGGGATCGCGGCACCCGCCGCCGCGGACGGTGACGGCGAGACCCACCGCATCTTCGCGACCCGCGAGGGGCTGGTGGGCAAGCGCACCGCCAACGGGCACACGATCGAGAAGCGGGACCACTTCGTGGCCCTTCCGTCGCGACGCGCCCTGTCCGCCGACGGCGACGGGGCGTTCTCGGTCCGGGTCTGCCGGGCGGACAGCACCCGGTGCGAGTACGCGCCGGTGTGGGACGTCGGGCCGTGGAACACCACCGACGACTACTGGAGCGCCACCCGGCACGCCGACCGTGACCTGCCGAAGGGCACCCCGCAGGCGTCGGCCGCGTACCGGCTGGGACACCACGGCGGCAAGGACCTGTTCGGCCGCACCGTGACGAACCCCGCGGGCATCGACCTCGCCGACGGCACGTACTGGGACGGCCTCGGGCTGCGTTCCAACGCCTGGGTCGACGTCACCTACCTGTGGCAGGGCTCCGCCCGGACCGGGACCGTCTCGGCCGGCGGCGACACCCTCAACGTCCGCACCGGCCCCGGCACCGGGTACCGGTGGACCGGCGCCGCCGCCCACGCCGCGCGCGTGCCGCTGCTGTGCCACGCGCGCGGCGAGACCGTCACGGGCACCCGCGGCACCACGAACCTCTGGTACCGGGTCGGCGCGGGCAACTGGGTGTCCGACGCCTACCTCGACACGGGCAGCGGCAACGCCCTCGCGCCTGCCTGCTGAGGACAGGGCCGGCGGCCGGCCGGAGCTGCCGGAGCGGTCCTCAGGCGTCCGCGGTCGCGGCCCGCGCGACGGCCTCTCGCTCCCCGGCGGGGCGCGACCACACCCGCGCGCCGACGACGAGCGCGACGGCCGTCGCCGCCACCACCACGGCCGCGGGGACCGGGAGCGCGGACGCGCCGCCCTCGGCCACGACGAGGGACGCGGCCGCCGCACCCACCGCGATCCCGCCGTTGAACACGACGGGGATCAGAGCGGCCGCCGTCGCCCGACGCTCGACACCGCCCAGGCGCAGGATCAGCGTCTGCGCCAGCGGCGGGAGCGCACCCGAGGCCGCGCCCCAGGCGACGAGGACCACCACGCCGACGACGGGGTGCAC
This sequence comes from Isoptericola sp. NPDC019693, assembly GCF_044389085.1. Classification (NCBI taxonomy): domain Bacteria; kingdom Bacillati; phylum Actinomycetota; class Actinomycetes; order Micrococcales; family Promicromonosporaceae; genus Isoptericola; species Isoptericola sp. NPDC019693. Next base: position 176,168 of record NZ_JBIRXP010000005.1, read on the forward strand.
GTCCACGACCACCAGCCCGAGGAGCGCCAGCGCCGTCGCGGCCGCGGCCAGCGCGAGCGCCGGCGCCGTCCGCGCGCCGAACCTCCCCGCGAGCGCCACGCCCAGCGCGGACGCGACGCCGAACACCAGGAGCAGCGTGCTCACGCCGCCGGGCACGGCGGCGGCCGGGGTCTCGACGAGGCGCGTGACGTAGGTGTAGGCCCCGTAGTGACCGACGAGCAGCACGCCCACGACCGCCGTCACGGCGATCATCGGGCCGGGCCCGTGCGAGCCCGCCGGGGCGCCGGCGCCCGCCGGGACGTCGTCCCCGAGCCCGCGACCGCCCGCCCCCACCGGGTCTCCTGCGCGCGCGACGAGCGTCCGGACGAGGACGGCGACGACGAGCGTCACGGCGGCGAGCCCGGCGAACGCGGCGCGCCACCCGACCGCACGCGTGACGAGGCTCGCGAGCGGGGTGCCGAGCACCATGCCGAGGGTGGCCCCGCCGAGCACGACGGCGACGGCGCGCGCCAGGAGCCGGTCCGGCACGAGGTCCGCGACGTGCGCGTTGGCGGACGCCCACAGCAGGCCCACGGCCGCGGCGCCCCCGAGGCGCGCCCCCACCGCGACGCCGTACGTCGGCGCGAGGGCGGTGGCGAGGGAGGACGCGGCCAGGCCGCCGAGCGCGACGGCGATCACGGCGCGCCGGTCCCTGCCGGCGACGAGCCGGACGAGCGGGAAGCTCGCCACGACCACCACGGCGGCCCACACGGACACGAGCAGCCCCGTGCGCGACTCGTCCACGCCGAGCCCCGCGCTCATCTGCGGCAGCACGGCCGTCGGCAGCATCTCGGCGGTGACCATCGTGAACGTGGCCGCGCCGAGGACCAGGAGCGAGGGCCACGGGAGCGTGCCGGCGGGGGACGAGGAAGATCCTGGTGTCGTCATGGGACCGACGCTAAAGTTTGACACTGATGTCAATGTCAAGCGTGACGACCGTCACCCCTGGAGGCACCGGATGAAGATCGGCGAGGTCGCACGGCGCAGCGGCGTGGCGCCGCGGCTCGTGCGCTACTACGAGCAGCAGGGCCTGCTCGTCGCGGAGCGCGCGGCGAACGGGTACCGCACCTACTCCGACGACGACGTCGAGCGCGTGTCGAGGGTCGCGGGCATGGTGCGCGCCGGCATCCCCACGCGGCTGATCAAGGTGCTGCTCGACATGGAGGAGGCGTGCGCGGACCAGGCGCCCACGTGCCCGCGGACCGTCGCGGAGATGCTCGCCGCCGAGCTCGTGGGCATCGAGGACAGGCTCGCCTGCCTCACCCGCAGCCGGGACACGATCCGCGACGTCCTCACCCGCACCGAGCACGCCGCCCTCCTGTCGGAGGCCGACGCGGCAGGCAGCGCCCCCGTGGCCGGCGCCCGCTGACGACATGACGAGGGCCGCCGACGTGTCGTCGGCGGCCCTCGTCAGGTCTGCTGGGAGCGGGCCAGGGTCACTCGACCCCGAGCAGCACCTCGATCGCGCGGGCGAAGAAGCGGTCCACGGGCCCCTCGGCGTACCCGTCCGAGCCCTTGGTGCGGCCGAAGGTGGCGGAGCGGATCTCACCGGACGTCAGCGGCTCCTGACGGTCGAAGTACGCGACCAGCCGGTCGCACAGCGCGTCGACGTCGTCCGGGTCGTACCCCTGCTCGCCCCGCTCGGCCGGGGCGAACTTCTCGCCGTCGGGCCGGCCCAGGCGCCCGTACATCGTGCGGGCGCGGTCCGCCAGGGCGGCCATCCAGGCCTCCTGCCCGTGCGCCGCGACGTACTCGGCGCGCTGCCGCGCGATGAACGCCGCCTCGAGCCGGTCGAGGGCCGCGTCGACCTCGTGCGTGTCGTAGCCGCCGCGCACCAGGTCGAACGTCGACACCTGGATGTCGGCGTGCGACAACGGCTCCGCGGTGCGTCCCTCGTAGGCCTGCCGGGCGTGGTCGAAGAAGTCCTCGACCTCGTCGCGGTCGTACCCGGTGCGCATCGCGGACACCGTGCTGAACAGTGCGCTCACTCGTCCTCCTCGGCCGCCAGCTGCCCGCAGGCGCCGTCGATGTCGCTCCCACGGGTGTCACGGATCGTGGTGGGGATGCCGTGCCCGCGCAAGCGTGCCACAAACTCGTCCTCGACAGCACGCTCGCTCGCGGTCCAGATCGAGCCGGGCGTGGGGTTGAGCGGGATGGGGTTGACGTGCACCCAGCCGCGCCCGCGGGCGTTGAGCTTCTCCCCCAGCAGGTCGGCGCGCCAGCCGTGGTCGTTCATGTCCTTGATGAGCGCGTACTCGATCGACACGCGCCGGCCCGTGACCTCGAAGTATCGCCGCGCGGCGTCGAGCGCCTCGTCCACGCTCCACCGGGTGTTGATCGGCACGAGCTCGCTGCGCAGGTCGTCGTCGGGGGCGTGGAGGCTCAGGGCCAGCGTCACCGGGATCTCGAGCTTCGTGAGCTTCTCGATCGCGGGGACCAGCCCCACGGTCGAGACGGTGATGTTGCGGGCCGACATCCCGAAGCCCTCGGGCTGCGGGGCCACGAGCGCCTTCACCGTCTCGAACACGGCCTTCGGGTTCGCCAGCGGCTCGCCCATCCCCATGAAGACGAGGTTGTTCAGGCGGGTCGGCCCACCGGGGATCTCGCCCGCCGCGAGCGAGCGGTTCGCCGCGCGCACCTGCTCGAGGATCTCCGCCGTCGAGAGGTTGCGGGTCAGCCCCAGCTGGCCCGTCGCGCAGAACGGGCACGCCATGCCGCAGCCCGCCTGCGACGACACGCACAGCGTGGTGCGCTGCGGGTAGCGCATGAGCACCGACTCGACCTTGGCGTCGTCGAACAGGTGCCACAGCGTCTTGACGGTGGTGCCGCCGTCGGCCTCGAGACGCCGGGTCGGGCGGATGAGCTGCGGGAACATCGTCGTCGCGATGGCCTCGCGGGTCTTCGCCGGCAGGTCGGTCATCTGCTCGGGGTCGGACGTGTAGTGCTGGAAGTAGTGCGTCGCGAGCTGCTTGGCCCGGAACGGCTTCTCCCCCATCTCCTGCATCGACGCGACACGCTCGGCCGGCGTGAGGTCCGCGAAGTGCTTCGGCGGCTTGCCCCGGCGGCGCGGCGCCATCTGCAGGGGCATGGGCGCGGTCTCGTCGCCCGGGCGGACCGCGGGGATGCCGAGGTCGGCGCCGGACGTCGCGGGACGGGCGGTGGTGGGGGGCATGACGGTTCCTTACAGGGCGCCGGACGGCGCCATGGTGAGCACGAGGTACACGAACGGGGCGGTGACGACCATCGAGTCGAGGCGGTCCAGCACACCCCCGTGGCCCGGGAGCAGCGAACCCATGTCCTTCAATTCTAGGTCCCGCTTGATGAGCGACTCGGCGAGGTCGCCCACGGTGGCCGTGATGGCGGTGAGGACGCCGAGCACGATGCCGAGCACCGGGCTCGCGTCGAGGGCGAGCACCGCGCCCGCGACGCCGACGGCCGTGGCCAGGACGAGCGAGCCCGCCAGGCCCTCCCAGGTCTTCTTCGGGCTCACGGTGGGTGCCAGCGGGTGGCGGCCCATCGTCACGCCCGCGACGTACCCGCCCGTGTCGTTCGCCACGGCCAGGAGGATGAACAGGGCCACCCGGAGCTCCCCGTCCGGCTGCGCGAGCAGCAGCATGACGAAGCCCGCCAGGAACGGCACGTAGGTGGCCGCGAAGACCGCGGCCGCGCAGTCGCGCAGCGCCTGCGGCCCAGGGCCGTCCAGCACCCGCCAGACGACGACCGCGCCGACGGTCAGCACGTAGGCGACCAGCAGCGCCTCGGGACCGGAGGCGTACGCGGAGACCACCATGCCGACGCCGCCGACCATCAGCGGCAGCATCGGCAGGTGGATGTCTCGACGGGCGAACGCCTGCCGCAGCTCCCACAGCGCGGCGCCGACCGCGACCGCGGCGACCGCGACGAACGGCTCCGGCCGGAACCACAGGGACGCCGCGACGCCGAGCAGCAGCAGGACGCCCACCCCGATGGCCACGGGGAGGTTGCGGCCGGCGCGCGACGACGTCGGGTCGGCCGCCGCACCGGTGGCCGGGTCGAACGGGGACGCGTCCTCGCCCGGTTCGAGGGGATGGGTCACCATCAGACCTCGAGCAGCTCGCTCTCCTTGCCGGCGAGGAGCACGTCGATCGCGTCGACGTGCTTCTTCGTCAGCGACTCCAGCTCCTTCTCCGCACGGGTGACCTCGTCCTCGCCGGCCTCACCGTCCTTGACGATGCGGTCGAGCTCCTCCTTGGCCTTGCGGCGGACGTTGCGCACCGAGATCCGGGCGTCCTCCGCCTTCGTCTTGGCCATCTTCACGTAGTCGCGGCGGCGCTCCTCCGTGAGGGCGGGCATGACGATGCGGATCGCGTTGCCGTCGTTCGACGGGTTGACGCCCAGGTCGGACTCGCGCAGCGCCTTCTCGATGGTCGTCATCGAGCCCTTGTCGAACGGGGAGATGAGCACCGTGCGGGCGTCGGGGATGTTGAAGGACGCGAGCTGCTGCAGCGGCGTCGGGGCGCCGTAGTAGTCCACGGTGATCTTCGAGAACATGCCCGAGTTGGCGCGGCCCGTGCGGATCCCCGCGAACTCCTCCTTGGCGACCTCGATCGCCCTGTCCATCTTCTCCTCGGCCTCGAGGAGGGTGTCGTCGATCACCGGTGCTCCATTCTCGTCGTGGTGCTGCTCGTGCGTCGGGTGCTGCTCGGGTGCTGCGCAGCGAGTTCTTGCTGCAGGCGGTCAGTGGGTGGTGACCAGCGTGCCAATCTTCTCGCCCAGCAGCGCGCGGGTCACGTTACCCGGCTCCTCGAGGCCGAAGACACGCATCCGCACGTCGTTGTCCCGGCACAGGGACAGCGCCGTGGCGTCCATCACGTTGAGGCCGCGCACCAGGGCGTCGGTGTAGGTCAGGTGCTCGAGGCGCTCGGCGTCCGGGTTCGTGCGCGGGTCGGCCGAGTAGACGGCGTCGACGCCGTTCTTGCCCATGAGGACCTCGTCGCAGTGCGTCTCGAGCGCGCGCTGGACCGAGACCGTGTCGGTGGAGAAGTACGGCATGCCGGCGCCCGCGCCGAAGATCACGACGCGCCCCTTCTCCAGGTGCCGGATGGCACGCAGCGGGATGTACGGCTCGGCGACCTGCCCCATCGTGATCGCGGTCTGCACGCGCGTCTTGACGCCGTCCTGCTCGAGGAAGTCCTGCAGCGCGAGGCAGTTCATCACCGTGCCGAGCATGCCCATGTAGTCGGCGCGCGCCCGGTCCAGGCCGGCGCGCGAGAGCTCCGCGCCGCGGAAGAAGTTGCCGCCGCCGGAGACGATCGCGACCTGCACGCCCTGGCGCACGGCGTCGCCGATCTCCTGGGCGACGCGCCGCACGACATCGGTCGCGAGACCCACGCTGCCGCCGCCGAAGGTCTCACCGGAGAGCTTCAGGAGCACCCGGCGGGCGGGCGTCCGCCCCTCGGCGTCGATGGTCGGCTCGATCGGGTTGGTCTCGGTCACGTGCGTCACCGTCGCTCTCTGTCTGTTCAGCATGCCGTCTGTTCCGCATGCCGTCTGTTCCGCATGCCGTCTGTGATGCCGCGTGGCATGTTCCGCTCGACGCGCTCGGCGCCGGCGGGTCGGGCGCGCCCCCGCGCCCGGTCCTGCTGTGCTCGCCCTCCGCGCATCCTGGCACCCGACGGGCGTTCCCGCTCCGTCAGCCGCCCGCCGCCGGCGGGTACGCGAAGGCCCGGCCGCACCGCGCAGGGTGCGGCCGGGCCTGAGCGCTCGCGAGCGTCAGCTGCCGACGCGGAAGCGGACGAAGCCCAGCAGGTTGCCACCGGTGGTGGCGACGTGCTTGGCGACCGTCGTCTTCGTGTCCTTCGCCAGCGGCTGGTCCACCAGCACGGCGTCCTTGAAGAAGCCGTTCAGGCGGCCCTCGACGATCTTCGGGAGCGCGGCCTCGGGCTTGCCCTCGGCGATCGACACCTCGCGGGCGATCTCGCGCTCCTTCTCGACGACGTCGGCCGGGACGTCCTCACGGGACAGGTACTTCGGGGCGAGCGCGGCGATGTGCTGCGCGACGTCCTTGGCGACGGGCTCGGCCGCGTCGTCGGTGGCGACGAGCACACCGATCGACGGCGGCAGGTCCTTGGCCGTCTTGTGCAGGTAGGTCGTCACCTTGGGGGCCTCGAGGCGGGCCACGCGGCGCAGCACGACCTTCTCCCCCATCGTGGCGCCCTGGGCGGCGATGGTGTCCGCCACCGTGCCCTCGGCGGCCGGGGCCGCGAGGCCGGACTCGGCGTCCGTGGCGCCCGCGGCGGCGACGGCCTCGAGGACCGTCTCGGCGAGGGCGATGAACTTCTCGTTCTTGACGACGAAGTCCGTCTCGGCGTCGAGCTCGATCATCGTGGCGACCTGGCCGGCGGCGGAGTCGGCGACCTTGACGGCCACGAGGCCCTCGGTGGTCGCGTTGCCCTCACGCTTGGCCGCGCGGGCCAGACCCTTCTTGCGGATGATCTCGATCGCCTGGTCGGCGTTGCCGTCGGCCTCGTCGAGCGCCTTCTTGACGTCGAGCATGCCGGCACCGGTGCGCTCGCGCAGCGCCTTGATGTCAGCGGCGGTGTAGTTCGCCATGGATGTCCTCCGTGCTGGTTCGAGGTCCACCCGGCCCCGGTCGGGGTGCCGGACGGAGTGGGACGTGCGGCGGGTCCGCGGGCCGGTCACCCGAGGGCGACCGGCCCGCGAGGACTCACTCGGACTTCTCGGCGGCCTGCTCGCCCTCGGCGGCAGGCGTCTCCTCGGCGGCCGGAGCAGCCTCGGCGGCGGGGGCCTCGGTCGCCTCGGCGGCGGGGGCCTCGGTCGCCTCGGCGGCGGGGGCCTCGGCCTGCGCGGCCTCGGCACCGGCCAGGAGCTCGCGCTCCCACTCGGCCAGCGGCTCGGCCTCGGCGGACTCGGCGGCCTCGCCCTTCTTGCCCGAGTGACGCTGCAGCAGGCCCTCGGCGGCGGCGTCCGCGATCACGCGGGTGAGCAGCGTGACGGAGCGGATCGCGTCGTCGTTGCCCGGGATCGCGTAGTCGACGACGTCGGGGTCGCAGTTGGTGTCGAGGATCGCGACGACCGGGATGCCCAGCTTGCGGGCCTCGTCGACGGCGAGGTGCTCCTTGTTCGTGTCCACGATCCAGACCGCCGACGGGGTCTTGGCCATGTCACGGATGCCGCCCAGGGTGCGCGCGAGCTTGTCCTTCTCGCGACGCAGGACCAGGAGCTCCTTCTTCGTCAGGCCGGAGCCGGCGACGTCGTCGAAGTCGATCTCCTCGAGCTCCTTGAGGCGCTGGAGGCGCTTGTGCACGGTGGTGAAGTTGGTGAGCATGCCACCGAGCCAGCGGTGGTTCACGTACGGCATGCCGACGCGGGCGGCCTGCTCGGCCACGGGCTCCTGTGCCTGCTTCTTGGTGCCGACGAACAGGATGCTGCCGCCGTGGGCGACGGTCTCCTTGACGAACTCGTAGGCGCGGTCGATGTACGACAGCGACTGCTGGAGGTCGACGATGTAGATGCCGTTGCGCTCGGTGAAGATGAACCGCTTCATCTTCGGGTTCCAACGGCGGGTCTGGTGTCCGAAGTGGACACCGCTCTCGAGGAGCTGGCGCATGGTCACGACGGCCATGACACGTCCTTTCGCCGCGTGCGCCGGATCCTCCGGGCTGCACGCGCGTCGGGCGACCGGGCTGCTGGAGCAGGTCCCCGGTCGCTGTACTCGGTTCGTCGGTGACGGGCATCGGGCCCGGCACCCCTGGCGTCACGCCGGGCCGGCACCGTTCTCGGGGACCCGAGGACGGACCGCTGCCGACGCGGCCGCGCCCTGGACCCGGAGGACCGGGTCGCGGGGCGCGCACGTGACGCGCGATGTCGACCGGTTCACGCCCGCTCCCCCGCCCGGCGGGCCCGCAGGACGTCGAGGACGGTCCACGAGCATCCACCGGATGGTTCGGGAGGGCGAGGCACAAGCCGATCGCGGGAGAGAGTCTACCCGACCCTTCCGGGCCTCCCCGCCCGCGGTCGCACGCTGTGCCGCACCTCTCCCCCGGGCCTCTCCCCCGGGTCTCGCCCGACGACGGGTGCGCGCGATGTCCACGCCGCGAACCTGCCCCCGGGCGCCGTCCGCGCCATGTCGTCCACAGGCGGCCCCGACGAGGCGACAGCCCGACCGTGCGGTCGCCCAGTCTGCACCCATGAGTCTCCGCGTGAACCCTCGCGTGAACCCTCGCGTGAACCCTCGCGTGAACCCTCGCGTGAACCCCCGCGTGACCGTCGTGGTGCTGGCCACGGCGGCGCTGCTGTCCGCCGTGCCGCTGGGGGGCGCGGCGGCGCCCGCCCCGCCGGTCGACGGCCACGGCTGGACGCGGCCCGTGCCCGGCGAGGTCGTGCACCCGTTCGACCCGCCGGCCGAGGAGTGGGGCGCCGGGCACCGTGGAGTCGACCTCGCCGCCACGACCGGCGAGCCCGTCCGGGCACCGGCGCCGGGCGTCGTGTCGTTCGCCGGGCAGGTCGCCGGCAAGCCGGTCGTGGTGGTGGCGCACGCCGACGGGCTGCGGTCCACCTTCGAGCCGGTCACCGCGTCGAGGGGCCGGGGAGACGCGGTGGCGGCGGGCGACGTCGTGGGCACGCTCGCCGCCGGGTCGGGGCACTGCGCGCCCGCCGGGTGCCTGCACTGGGGCGTCCTGCGCGGCGAGGTCTACCTCGACCCGCTCGCCCTGCTCGGCGAGGCCCCGCCGATCGTCCTGCTGCCCGGAGCGCCGCCACGGTGACCGGCCCCGGCACCGCCCGTGTCGTCCCGCGCCGGTCAGCCCGCCGCGCCGGGTGCGGCGTCGCCGCCGTTCGCCGCCGGGACCTGCAGCACGCCGTCCACGCGCCGGACCACGCCCCACGGGTCGTGGTCGCGCAGCGGCGGCGGCAGACGGTGCTGGGGTGCGTCCTGGTACGCGACGGGCCGCAGCCACCGCCTGGTGGCGGTCGCGCCGACCGACGTGTGCTGGGACGTCGTCGCCGGGTACGGCCCGCCGTGGTGCTGCGCCCAGGAGACCGCGACCCCGGTGGGCCAGCCCTCGAACAGCACCCGTCCGGCCACGGCCCGGCACGCACGGACCAGGCCGTCGACGTCCTCGTCGCCCTCGGCGTGGATCGTGGCCGTGAGGCTTCCCGGCAGGGCCGCGACCAGGGCCGCGAGCTCGCCCTCGTCGGCGTAGCGCACGAGCACGGTGAGCGGGCCGAACGCTTCCTCGAGCAGCATGTCCGTTGCACCGAGCACCGTCGCGACGTCGGCCTCGACCACGAGGGGAAGCACCGGCCCGTCGTCGCCGCCGGAGCCCGCAGGCGGTCGCCCGGTCAGCACCCGCACCCCGGCGACGGCGAGCACCTGCGCCGCCCGGGCGGCGAACCCTGCCCTGATCCCCGGGGTCAGCATCGGGGCCGCCTGCTCGGGCACGGCCGCCACGAGCGCCGCGTCGAACTCCGAGGACGCAGGCACGGCCACCAGCCCCGGCTTGGTGCAGAACTGCCCCGCCCCCAGGGTGAAGGACGCGGCGAGCCCCGCGGCCAGCTCCGGCCCGCGGGCGGAGAGCGCCCCGCGCGTCACGACGACCGGGTTGAGGCTCCCCAGCTCGCCGTGGAAGGGGATCGGGTCGGGACGCCTCGCGGCCCGGTCGAAGAGGGCACGCCCACCCGGCACCGAACCGGTGAAGCCGACGGCGCGTACCGCCGGGTGCTCGACGAGCGCCACGCCGGTGTCGAAACCCTCCACGACGGCGAAGAGCCCCGACGGGGCGCCCGCCGCGTCGAGCGCCGACACCACGACCTCGGCGGTGGCCCGCGACAGCTCGAGGTGCCCGGGGTACGCCTTGACCACCACGGCGTTGCCGACCGCGAGCGCCGACGCCGTGTCCCCGCCCGCGACCGAGAAGGCGAACGGGAAGTTCGACGCGGCGAACACGGCCACCACACCGAGGGGGACGAGCATCCGCCGCAGGTCCGGCACCGGCGGGACACCCTCCGGGTCCGGGTGGTCGATCGTCGCCTCCAGGCACGACCCCTCCAGCGCCACGGAGGCGAACAGCCGCAGCTGGGCGGTCGTCCGGGCGAGCTCTCCCGCGAGCCGGGCGTCGGGCAGACGGGACTCGCGCCGCGCCAGCGGGACGAGCACCGGTGCCGCCGCGTCCAGGGCGTCGGCGACGGCCCGGAGCCACCGTGCGCGGGTGCCCGGGTCGGACTCGGCCGCCAGGTCCGCCGCGGCGGTCGCCGCCCGGAGGACGTCGTGGAGGCCGGTCGTCGTCGTGTCCGGTTCCATGCCTGCGCTCACGTCGCCTGTCACGTCATCGCTCATCTCGTTGCTCACGTCATCGCTCACGTCGTTGGTCGCGTCGTTCCTCACGTCGTCGCTCACATCCACGCCGTCGAGCCGTCCGGCCGACGGGGCACGCGGCGTTCCCAGTGCACCCAGTCGTCGTCGCGCAGCGCGTCCTCGTCGATCGTCACGCCCCAGCCCGGGCGCTCGGGCCGCAGCTCGAGGTGCCCGTCCACGGGCTCGTAGGGGTCCGGGCACCACGACACGGCGTCAGGCTTGAACTCCAGGATCGAGAAGTTGGTCGTCGCGGCGGCGAAGTGCACGTTGGCCGCCGTCGCGAGCGGGCCGAGCGGGTTGTGCGGGGCCACGGGGACGTAGCGGGTCTCGGCGAGCGCGGCGATCTTGAGCATCGTCGTGAGGCCGCCCACCACGCAGATGTCGGGCTGCACGATGTCGGCCCCCTGGGCTGCGAGGAGCGCGTCGAACTCGTGGGTGGAGTACAGCGACTCGCCCGTCGCGAGCGGTACCGGCATCTGGTCCCGCACCCGGGCCCACGCCGGGACGTGCTCGGGGCGCAGCGGCTCCTCGAGGAACAGGGGCTCCGAGGGGGCGACCGCACGCCCCAGCTCCACCGCCTGGTGCGGCTCCCAGAGGCACGCGTGCGCGTCGAGAGCGAACTCCCAGTCGTCGGGGTGGGCCGCGCGGACCTGGCGGAAGTACTCGCCCGTCTCGCGTGCGAGCGCACCGAACCGGCGGCGGTGGAGGTCGCTCCGGTACGGGCTGAGCTTGAACGCGGTGAACCCGTGGGAGTCGTGCAGGGACCGCGTGCGGTCCACGAGATCGGGCAGGTCGGGCGCGGAGTACAGGCCGGCGTAGACGCGGACCCGGTCGCGCACGGCGCCTCCGATCAGCCGGTAGACCGGAAGGCCTGCGGCCTTGCCCGCGACGTCCCACAGCGCGTGGTCGATCGCCGAGATCGCCGCCAGTCCCAGGGCGCCCGGCGGGAACCGGGAGGACTGGCGCAGCAGCTCGTTGACGAAGGTGACGCGGGTGGCGTCCACGCCCCGCACCTGGTCGGCCAGGTACTCCAGCAGCGGCGGGAACGCGAGGTCCGGGCCGTGGTTGTAGACCTCCGACCAGCCGGTGAGCCCACCTGCCGTCGTGATCTTCACCAGGACCCGCGGCCGGTCTCCCACCCGCTGCAGGAACGTCTCGAGGCGGTCGATCCGGAGGTCCGCGTCGCCGGGCCCCGCCTCCCGTGCCCCGGTGCCGGCCTGCGCCGTCATGCGACACGCTCCTGCGCGGCCCGCATACCCCAGGCGGCCACCGCGTCCCGCACCTCGCGGGCGGCGTCCTCGTCGAGCACGTGGCTGGGGGGCCGCACCGAGCGGTCGCAGAGACCGGCGAGGTGCATCGCCTCCTTGACCACGGACACGTTGTCGGCGGACCCGCGGCGGGCCCGCAGCGCCTCGAAGTCGCGGATCTGCCGGGACAGTCGCGCCACGGTCTCCGGGTCACCGGCACGCAGCGCGTCGAGCAGCGCGAACGACACCTGCGGCGCGACGTTGACCAGGCCGGACGTGAACCCTCGAGCGCCCGCCTGCCAGTAGGCGGGCGCCCAGGACTCGGCGAGGCCTGCGATCCACAGCAGGTCGTGCCCGGCGTCGTCCCGCACCGCGGCGAAGTGGACCGGGTCCGGCACCGAGTACTTCAGCCCGACGACGTTCGGGGCGCGCTCGGCGAGGGCCGCCACGTGCCGGCCGGCCACGAGCCGGGTGCTCAGGTACGGCAGCACCGCGAGGTCCGGCACGGCGGCGGCGATCGTCGCGTTGTACTCGACCCAGCCGTCGGGCGAGAGGTACGGGACCACGGGCTGGTGGATCATCACCGCCCCCGCACCGTGCGCCGCCGCGTGCCGCGCGTCCGCGACCGCGCTCTCGAGGTCGAGGCCGACGCCCGCGACGACCACGGTGTCGGGACGTCGCGCTGCGGCCACGATCTCGAGCACGCGCCGTCGTTCGGTGGGCGACAGCGCGTAGAACTCGCCGGTGTTGCCGTTCGGGGTGATCACGGTCAGGCCCGCGTCGAGGAGCCGGTCGGCGAGCCGCGCGGTGCGCTCCTCGTCGACCCGGCCCTCGGGGTCGTAGGGCACGACGGGGATGCCGACCACGGTGGCCAGGCGTTCGTGCAGGTCGGTCGATGTCGTCGATGTCACGGTCGGGGCTCCTCGGGGACGGTCCCCTCGACCTGGTCGAGGGTGGTGACGGGCTTGATGCGGACCCAGAACGCGTAGACGGCGGCGCTGACGAGACAGCTCACGGCGGCGAACACCATGGGGCCGAGGTAGGAGCCCGTCGTGGTGAGGAACAGGCCGATCGCGATGGGGCTCACGAGATTGCCCAGCTGCGAGCCGAAGTTCTGGAACCCGGCGATCGAGCCGACCTGGTTCGGGTCCTCGGCCACCTCGGCGGGCAGGCTCAGGATGGCGGCGCCCGCGAACGAGTGGGCGGCGCTGGACAGGGTCAGGACGACCATGAGGAGGGCGTTGCTCTCGATGAACGGGCTGAACCCGATGCTGGCGCTGAGCACGAGCCCCGCGATGATCGGGATCTTGCGTGCCCGGTTCGTCGACATGCCCGCCGCGAGCATCCGGTCGGACACGATGCCGCCGAGCACGGTCGACCCGATGGCGATGACGGCGGGCAGCGCACCCACCATGCCGAAATCTGCCTCCGAGAAGCCCCGGTCGTCCAGCAGGTAGCTCGGGTACCAGGTCAGGAAGAACGCCCCCGCGAGCGAGCGGAACACGTAGCCGGTCGTCAGCGCCCACACCTGGCCGTTGCGGACCAGGCTCCTCCAGGAGACGGTCGGCTGCTCGCTCGAGGCCTCCACCATCTCGCCCTGGTCGGAGCGGATGTGGCGCAGCTCCTCCTCCGACACGCGCGGGTGCTTCTCCGGGGCGCGGTAGATGGCGAGCCAGCCGACGATCCACAGCAGGCCGACGACGCCGATCACCACGAAGGCGCTGCGCCAGCCCGCGAAGACCGCGAGCGCCGTGACGAGCGGCACCGACAGGGCCGTGCCGATCTGCTGGCCCATGTCGAACAGGCTGGACGCGAAGGCCCGCTCCCGGCGCGGGAACCACTTCGAGACGACCTTGACGTTCGCGGGCTGCACCGGTGCCTCGCCGATGCCCAGCCCGAGCCGGAAGACGATGACGCTCCCCACCCCGGTCGCGAGCGCGGTGAGGGCCGTCCAGACCGACCACCAGCCCACGGCGATCGGGTAGATCACCCGCGGGCCGAACTTGTCCAGGAGCCAGCCGGACGGGATCTGGAAGAGCGCGTACGTCCAGAAGAAGCTGGACAGCAGCACCCCTTGGACGGCCGGGCTGATGTGGAACTCGTCGGACATGAAGGGCATGGCCACGCTGAGGGCCGCCCGGTCGAGGTAGGCGATCGTCAGGCCGAGGGCCGAGAACCCGACGATCGACCAGCGCATCCGGCTGCGTCGCCGGGCGCCCCCGGCGGCCTGAGCCGCGTCGGGACGCGTGTCATGATGAAGCATCGTCGCTCCTTGGGGTGGCGGTGACGCTCCGGTCGGAGCGCCCTGATGAGGGGCACGGGTCGGGATCTTGGCGGAGAACGGCCCGTGCCTCTACGGCCGACCGGACGGTCGGCACGTCGGTGTGGTCAGTGGCTCATGTGCGGTCAGGCCGCGGGGGCGTCCCGGTCACGGGGACGGCGGCGCGGGATCGATGTCCTGCTTCGGGAGCCGGTCGAGGAACGCCGCCACGTGGCGCCGCACCAGGTCGGCCGCCTCGTCGGCCCGGCCCTCCCGCGCCGCGCCCAGGATCTCCTCGTGCTCGGCGGCCTCCGTCTCCCACGACGCGCGGCGGGCCCACGCTGCGACGGACACGAGCGACGTCTGGTCGCGCAGCCCGTCGAGCGAGGCCACCAGCAACGGGTTGCCGCAGCCCTCGTAGAGCGCGCGGTGGAACTCCCGGTTGGCGGCGCTGCGTGCCACGCCCCCGTCGGCCTCCCGCGCCCGCTCGAGGGCCCGTTCGGCGGCGGACAGGCGACCGCCGGCGGCGACCGTGCGGCGCACGGCCTCGGGCTCGAGCAGCAGCCGCATGTCGTAGACCGCCGCGGCGTCCTCGTAGGACATCTCGCGCACCGTCGCGCCCAGGTAGGGCCGGATGACCACGAGCCCGGTGCCCTCCAGCGTCTTGAGCGCCTCGCGCACCGGTGTCTTCGACACGCCCAGCTGGAGCGCGAGGTCCGTCTCGACCAACGGGCTCCCTGCTGCCAGGTCACCGGAGAGGATCGCCCCCTTGATGATCTCCAGCACGTGCGCCGTGCGGGACGGTGCGACCACGTGGGCCTGCAGCGGCATTCCGACCTCCAGTCTCGTATCTCATATATGAGACACGAGAGAGCCTAGGGGTGGTCGGTGTGCCTGGCAAGTCCCGCCCGGCGCGCGTGCGGATGGCGCTGGTCAGGCGCGCGGGAACGCCTGCACGAACACCTTGCGGAGGCGCTCGTCGTCCACGTGCGTGTACCGCTGCGTGGTGCCGAGGTCGGAGTGCCCCAGCACCTCCTGGACCGAGCGCAGGTCCGAACCGCCCTGCAGCAGGTGCGTCGCGGCGGAGTGCCGCAGCGCGTGCGGCGCGACGTCGTCGACACCGGCGCGCGCCGCGAGCTGGTGCACCGCGTCACGGACCTGCCGCTGACCCCAGCGTCCGCCGCGCGCGCCCAGCAGGAGCGCCGCGCCCGAGGCGGGCTGCACCAGGGCCGGCCTGCCGTGCGCCAGCCACTCCGACAGGGCGCGCGCCGCCGGGACGCCGAACGGCACGACCCGCTCCTTGCCCCCCTTGCCGAGCACCCGCACCAGCCGCTCCGTCAGGTCGACGGCGGGCACGTCGACCTGGACCAGCTCGCCGACGCGGATGCCGCTGCCGTACAGGAGCTCTGCCGCCGCCCACGCGCGCAGGGCCGCCGGGCGGGCGTCCGGCTCGGCGGTGTGCGCCGCCTCACGGGCGGTGTCGAGCAGCGTCGCGGCCGCGTCCGCGCTCAGCACCGTCGGCAGCGTCCGCGAGACCTTCGGGCTGGCCAACCGTGCCGTCGGGTCCGACTGCACCAGGCCGACGCGGTACGCCCACCTCAGGAAGGTCCGCGCGGCCGCGCCGCGGCGGGCGATGGTCGCCCGGGTCAGACCACGCTCGGACTGCGCGGCCAGCCAGCCGCGCAGCACGCCGACGTCCACCCCCGGCAGCCCGTCGACGCCGTGCCGCACCGCGTACCGCAGGAGCGACCCGACGTCGGCCCGGTAGGCCCGCCGGGTGTGGGCCGAGTGCCCGCGCTGGACCTCGAGATGCTCGTCGAAACGGGCCAGCGCGTCAGCGAGCGGCGCCGGCAGCGGCGGCAGGTCCGGATCGGTGTCCATCCAGGTCAGTGTGCCCCTGAGGCGTCGCCGAGGGGGTGAGGCGGCGCGCGTGTCGAGGTCGCACGCCGGTACCGGGCCGGCAGACAGCCCGTCGCTCGGCCCCGGCCGGCTCCGCCTGCCGGCCTCACCTGCTCGCCTTCTCCTGGCGTGCGCGGCCGTCGTCGCGCCGGACCCTGCGCCACCGCCCGCCGTCCTGCGTGGCCAGGCCGTGCAGCTCCAGCGCTCCGAGACCGGCGAGCAGCTCCCCCGGGGCCAGACCGGCGGTCCGGACGAGCGCGTCCGGACCGGCGGACGCTCGGACGGGCAGCGCGTCCCACACCCGGCACGCACGCTCGCCGAGGGCCTCGACCTCGGCCGGGACCCGCCGCCTCGACACCGCGCGCGCGGCCGGCCCGGGGCCCGGCACCTCCTGACGCGTGCCCTGCTCCCCCGCCGCGTCGCCGTCGTACGGGCCGGCCAGCTCGGCCACCTCGGCAGCGTCCGTCACGCAGACGGCGGCCCCGTCGCGCAGGAGCGCGTGGCAGCCCGTCGAGGTGCCGGACGTCACCGGACCGGGCACGGCGCCGAGCGGACGCAGCAGCCGCGTCGCGTGCCGGGCCGTCGACAGGGCCCCGGAGCGCCAGGCCGCCTCCACGACGACCGTCGCGCACGACACCGCCGCGATGATCCGGTTGCGGGCGAGGAAGCGCTGCTTGAACGGCGCCGAGCCCGGAGGGACCTCGCTCACCACCGCGCCCGCGCCGTCCGCCAGCCGCCGCAGCAGGTCCTGGTTGCCGGGCGGGTAGAAGCGGTCCACACCGCCCGCCAGCACCGCCACCGTGGGGGCCCCGCCGGCCACGGCCCCGCGATGGGCTGCGGCGTCGATCCCGTACGCCCCGCCCGACACGACGGCGAACCCGCGGTCCGCCACCCCGGCCGCCAGGTCGGCCGCCACGCGGTCCCCGTAGGCGCTGGACGCCCGTGCCCCGACGAGCGCCACCGAGCGCTCCGTCATGCCGGCGAGATCCGCCTCGCCCCGCACCCACAGGGCGAACGGCTCCTCGGGACCCAGGGCGGCGAGCCGGGACGGCCAGCGCGGGTCCCCCGGCACCACGAGGCTGCCGCCGAACCGCTCGAGGACCCGCAGCTCCCGCCGCGGGTCGAGCCGGTCGAGGCGCGGGGCCCACCGGGCCACGCCCTCCATCAGCCGATCGGCCGCGACCTCGCTGCCCAGCGGTTCCAGGGCCGCCCCGCGCAGCGCGCGGGCGGGGTCGCGGACGGCGTCGACGACCCACCCGAGGGCCGCCGAGGCGCCGAGGTGCGCGACGAGGGCGCCGGCCACGGCGTCCGCCGGCTCCGCCAACCGGCTCCACGCCGCGCGGGCGAGCACCGGGTCGTCCCCCTCGAAGGGCAGCGCGCCGCCACCCGCTGACCGCGTCCCGCCCACGACGGGCTCCCTGACCGGCTCACGCATGGCTCCCCCTCGTGCGCATCGTCACGGCCGTCGAGACGTCGTCCACGGTCGGCGCGGCGCGCCCCGCCAGGTCGGCGTGCGTCCACGCGATCCGCAGCACCCGGTCGGCGCCGCGCAGGCTCAGGACGCCTCGGTCGACCATCTGCTCGATCGGCCGCAGCACCACCGGGTCGCGCGAGCGCTCCCGCAGCCATCGGCCGGGCACCTCGGCGTTCGTGGTCCAGGGCGTCCCGGCCAGCCGTTCGCGCGCCGCGGCCCGCGCCTGCGCGACGCGGGCCGCGACGACCGCCGACGACTCCCCCTCCGCCCCGGCGGTCCGGTCGGCCCGCGTCACCGGCAGGACCTCCACCTGCAGGTCGACACGGTCGAGCAGCGGCCCCGACAGGCGGCCGAAGTACCGTCGCTTGGCCATGGGGGTGCAGCTGCAGTCCAGCCCCTTGTTCACCGACGCCATCCCGCACGGGCAGGGGTTCGCCGCCAGGACGAGCTGAAACCGGGCCGGGTAGCGCGCCGCTCCCCCGGACCGGTGCAGCACCAGCTCGCCCTGCTCCAGCGGCTGCCGCAGCGTCTCGAGCACGCGGGACGGGAACTCGGGCGCCTCGTCGAGCAGCAGGACTCCTCGGTGCGCCCGGGAGACCGCGCCCGGCCGGGCCAGCCCGCTGCCCCCGCCGACGATCGCCGCCGGGGTGGCCGTGTGGTGCGGGTCCTCGAACGGTGGCCGCGTGAGCAGGCCCTGCCCGGGGTCGAACGTCCCGGCCACCGAGTGCACGGACGTCACCTCGACGGCCTCGGACGGCGTGAGGTCCGGCAGGATGCCCGGCAGGCGGGCGGCGAGCATCGTCTTGCCCGCGCCCGGCGGCCCGACCAGGAGCAGGTGGTGCCCGCCGGCGGCGGCCACCTCGAGGGCCGTCCGCGCCTGCACCTGCCCCACGACCTCCGCGAGGTCTCCCGTCGACCGGGGCGGCACGGCCTGCCGTGCCGCGCGGACCGGGTCCAGCACGGGCGGGTCCGTGAGCTCGCCCCCGTGCAGCAGCACCACCTCGGCGAGGCTCGACGCGGCGTGGACGCGAGCCCCGGGGACGAGGCGCGCCTCGTCCGCGTCCCCGGTCGCGACGACGACGTCGGGACAGCCCGCCTCGACGGCCGCGGCGACGGCCGGCAGCACCCCCCGCACGGGCTGGAGGCGTCCGTCCAGACCGAGCTCGGCCAGGTGCACGACCCGGTCCAGCCCCGCCCGGGGCACCGTCCCGTCCCCCGCGAGCACCGCGACGGCGATCGCGACGTCGAACGACGACCCGGACTTGCGCAGCGACGCGGGCGACAGGTTGACGGTGATCTTGCGGTGCGGCCACTTGATCCCGGTGGAGAGCACCGCGGCCCGCACCCGCTCGCGCGACTCGTTCAGCGCCGTGTCGGGCAGCCCCACCAGCGTGAACCCGGGCACCGACGCCGCGAGCTGCGCCTGCACCTCCACGACGTGCCCGGTCAGACCGGTGAGGGCGACGGCCGCCGTCGTCCCGAGCCCCATCAGAGCACCCCCACGAGATGCTCGACCTGGGCGGCGCCCGCTCGCGGGAGGACCACCGCCACGACGTCGACGCGGATCTCCCGGCACCGCACGTCCCGGTGCTCGGCGATCCACTGCCCCGTGAGGCGGCGGATGCGGGACAGCTTCGCGGGCGTCACCGCCTCCGCCGGATGACCGAACCCGGTGCCGCGCCGGGTCTTCACCTCGATGGCGACCAGCACGTCGCCGTCGCGCGCGACGAGGTCGAGCTCGCCGCCGGCGCCGCGCCAGTTCCGCTCGAGCACCTCCAGGCCGTGCGTCTCGACGTGGCGCGCAGCCACCCGTTCCCCGTACCGTCCGACGGCGTCCTTCGCCCGCATCGAACCACCTCCGCGGGAAGCCTCGCGCCCCCGACGGGCGGACGAGACGCGCGGTGGTCCGACCTGTGCACAGCGGACGAGCAGGGCCGCCCTGTGGGCGGGCTCCAGGCCTTCGGACGGCTGAGGACGTCCTGGGGGCTCCCGAGCTACAGGGCGAGCTCCGCCTTCGCGAGTTCCTCCACGTTGACGTCCTTGAACGTCACCACCCGGACCGACTTCACGAACCGCGCGGAGCGGTAGACGTCCCACACCCACGCGTCGGCCAGCCGGAGCTCGAAGTAGACCTCCCCGGCCGCGGACCGCACCTGCAGGTCCACCTGGTTGGCGAGGTAGAACCGTCGCTCCGTCTCCACGACGTACGAGAAGAGCCCCACCACGTCGCGGTACTCGCGGTAGAGCGCGAGCTCCATCTCGGTCTCGTAGTTCTCGAGGTCTTCGGCGCTCACGGGGCCATCCTCCCATCGGGTGTCACATCGGCGAGGGCGACGTCGAGCGTGCCTGCGG
The DNA here is from genome assembly GCF_044389085.1 of Isoptericola sp. NPDC019693. Classification (NCBI taxonomy): domain Bacteria; kingdom Bacillati; phylum Actinomycetota; class Actinomycetes; order Micrococcales; family Promicromonosporaceae; genus Isoptericola; species Isoptericola sp. NPDC019693. Next base: position 195,793 of record NZ_JBIRXP010000005.1, read on the forward strand.
TCGCGTCGGGCAGCGAGCCGTCCGTACCGGACGCCCTGCCGCCGTCGTCGGCGAGCGCCCGCAGGTTCCACGACCTGCGGTGCTGCGGCGTCGGGCCCAGCCGGCGCAGCGCGTCCAGGTGCGCCGGCGCCGAGTAGCCCTTGTTCTGGTCCCACGCGAACGCCGGGTACTGGCGCGCGAGGCGCACGAGCAGGCCGTCTCGTTCCACCTTGGCGAGCACGCTCGCCGCTGCGACGGAGGAGCACTGCAGGTCCGCCTTGACGAGCGTGCGCACGCCCGGCTCCGGCGCCTCGGGGCCGAGCGGGTCGAGCGCCGCGGCCTCGAACAGGTCGACGTCCCCGCGGCTCAGCCAGTCGTGGGAGCCGTCGAGCAGCACCACGTCGACGTCGCCGCACGTGCGGCGGACCTGGGCCAGGGCCCGGCGTCCGGCGAGCCGCAGCGCGGCCACGATGCCGTGCGCGTCGATCTCCGCGGGTCCCGCGTGCCCCACGGCCCACGCGACGCCCCAGCGCTGCAGCTGCGGCACCATGGCGACCCGCGCCGCCGGGGTGAGCAGCTTGGAGTCGGTCAGGCCCTGCGGCGCCGTCCGTGTCGCGGCGTCCACGACGACGACCCCCACGCTCACCGGCCCGGCGAGGGCGCCGCGCCCCACCTCGTCCATGCCCGCGACCAGGCGCGCCCCGCCCGTGAGCAGCGCGCGCTCCTGACGCAGCGTCGGGCTCCGGCGCTGCTTGCCGGCGCCGGAGGAGGTCGCGGCGCGGCGACGGGGCGGTGTGGGCCGGCGTACCGTCTCCGGCCCCGGGGCCACGCGGCCGGGCTGCCCTGCGCCCTGCTCGACAGCACGCTCGGCACCGCGCTCGACGAGCGACGTCACGGCTCCGGGACCTTCGCGAAGACGTCGCCCGGGTTGCGCAGGAGGGTCGCGTCACCGAGCGGCCACACGGTGGCGAACGTCGACCCGACGACGTTGTCCATCGGCACGAACCCGCCGCCCGGCTTGCCCGTGTTGTAGCGGGAGTCCTGCGAGTTCTGCCGGTTGTCCCCCATGACGAACAGCATGCCCTCGGGCACGACGGTGTCGAAGGGGTCCTGGCTCGGCACGGAGCCCGGCTTGATGTACGACTCCTCGTCGATCGGCTGCCCGTTGACGCTCACGCGCCCCTGGTCGTCGCAGCACGTCACGTGGTCGCCCGGCGTCCCGATGACCCGCTTGATCAGGTGATCGCCCGTCTCCTGCGGCAGGAGGCCCACGAACGTCAGCACGTTCGCCACGCCCTGCCCGACCGGGGTCCGCTCGGGCGGCTCGTACGGCGGCAGCCAGCCTCCCGGGTCCTTGAACACCACGATGTCGCCGCGGTTGACGTCGAACACGTCGGGCACCATGCGCGAGACCATCACGCGGTCACCGATCTCCAGGGTGTCCTCCATGGACCCGCTGGGGATGTAGAAGGCCTGCACCAGGAACGTCTTGATCAGCCACGACAGCACCAGCGCGCTGACCACGATGATCGCGGTCTCGCGCAGGACGCCGAGCCCACGGCTCGGGGCGCGACCCTCGGCGGGGGCGGGACGGCCCGCACCGACCACGGCGTCGAAGCCCTCGACCCCGTCGCCGGAGCCGCTGCCCGCGGGATCATGGGGACGGGGCTCGCGCGCACTGGGCCGGTCGGTCACAGGATCGGAGTCTGCCACGCTCTCACTCTTTCACTCGCCACCGTCCACGGCGAAACCCGGTGCGGACGACGAAACGGGCGGCCCCACCGTGTGGCGGGGCCGCCCGTTCGCGCGGTGCGGCGCGCCTCAGCGCGCCGTGACGAGGAACGTCACTTCGCGGGCGCGGTCTCGCGCTTCTCGCGGATCTTCGCCTTCTTGCCGCGCAGGTTGCGCAGGTAGTACAGCTTCGCCCGGCGGACGACGCCGCGGGAGACGACCTCGATCGAGTCGATGGTCGGGGCGTGCAGGGGGAACGTGCGCTCCACGCCGACGCCGAAGCTGATCTTGCGGACGGTGAACGTCTCGCGGACGCCGCCGCCCTGGCGCGCGATGACGATGCCCTGGAACGCCTGGACGCGCGAGCGGTTGCCCTCGACGACCTTGACGTTGACCTTGACGGTGTCGCCGGCGCGGAAGTCCGGGACGTCGGAGCGCAGCGAGGCTGCGTCGACGGAGTCGAGCGTGTGCATGGTTGTCTCCCCGCCCTGCCACAGGTCAGGTGCAAGATCCTGGCGCGCCCGCAGGCGCGCGATGTCTGACGTAACGGTGGTGCGTCGGCTCCTCGACCGGGCCGGCTGACCAGCAGCCGCCGTGACCTCCCCTGTGGCAGAGGCCGGGTCGGCGAACACACCAGCGCCCTATTCTGCCATACGTCCCGGCATACCCTCCGGCACGGCTCCCGGCCCGGGATCGGCCCCGGGGCGGAGCCGCCCGTCGCGCACCTCCCAGCCGAGGCCGGCGAGGAGGGCCAGGTCCGCCTTGTCGAGTTCCGCCGGGTCGAGCGCGGCCACCATGTCGGGGCGCCGGGCGGCCGTGCGCTCCAGGGCGCGGTCGCGCCGCCAGCGCTCGATCCGCGCGTGGTGCCCGGACAGGAGCACCTCGGGGACCTCGAGCTCCTCCCACTGCGGGGGCTTGGTGTAGACCGGGTACTCCAGCAGGCCCGCCGCGCCGTGCGACTCCTCGACGAGCGAGTGCGGGTTGCCCACGACGCCGGGCAGCAGGCGCCCGAACGCCTCGATCATCACGAGCGCGGCCACCTCCCCGCCGTTGAGGACGTAGTCCCCGATGGACAGCTCGCTGACGCGGTGCCCGGCGGCGCGGGTGCGCTCGGCGACGCGGGCGTCGATGCCCTCGTACCGCCCGCACGCGATCACGACGTGCTCCTCGGCCGCCAGCGCCTCCGCGTGCCGCTGCGTGAACACGTCGCCCGACGGCGTCGGCACGACCAGGTGGCCGCCGCCGCCCGCCGGCAGGACGTCGTCGAGCGCGCGGCCCCACACGTCCGGCCGCATGACCATGCCCGCTCCCCCGCCGAACGGGGTGTCGTCGACGGTGCGGTGCCGGTCGGTGGTCCAGTCCCGCAGGTCGTGCACCCGCAGGTCCAGCAGGCCCGCGCGCCGGGCCTTGCCCACCAGCGACAGGTCCAGCGCGGCGAGGTAGTCGGGGAAGATGGAGACGACGTCGACCCGCACGTCAGCCCTCGCCCTGTGCGTCGTCCGCACGGTCGACGACGACGGCCTCGGCGTCCCGGGCGAGCAGACCGCCCGGCGGCGTCAGCACGACGCGCCCTCCGGCGACGTCGACCACCGGCACGATCGCACGCACGAACGGCACGAGCGTGCGCTCGCCGCCGGTCTCCCGCACCACGAGGGCGTCGTGGGCCGGCAGGTGCTCGAGGCCGGTCACCTCGCCGACCACGGTGCCGTCCTCGAGCTCGGCGCGCAGGCCCTGGAGCTCGTGGGGGTACCAGGCGTCCTCCTCGTCGGAGCCGTCGGCCTCGACGACCAGCTCGACGCCACGCAGCGCCTCGGCCGCCGTGCGGTCGGCCACCTCTGCGAAGGACACGAGCCAGCGGCCCTGGTGCACCCGCGCGGCCGTGACCGTCAGCGGCCCGGCCTCGACCGGCTCGGTCGTGAGGGTGGTCCCCACCGCGAGCCGCTCCTCGGGGGTGTCGGTGCGCAGGTCGAGGCCGACCTCGCCCTTGAGCCCGTGCGCCCGCCCGACGCGCGCCACCACCAGCTGCATGACCACTCCTGTCTCGAACTGTCTCGTGGGCTGTCTCAGTGGACCTGTCTCGTGGACCTGTCTCATGGACCTGTCTCATGGACCGGCCCTCAGGCCCGGTCCTCAGGCCCGGGACGGGCGCCCGCCCGTCCCAGCATGCACCGCCGCAGACGACGAGGCCCGGCCCCACGGTGTGGGACCGGGCCTCGTCAGAGCTGCGGCAGCGGGTGCGGCGCGCGTCAGCGGCGGTCGACGTCCACGACGTCGACCCGCACGGGGCCGTCCGTCGCGAGCGCGCCGACCACCGTGCGCAGCGCCTTCGCCGTCCGTCCGCCCCGACCGATCACGCGGCCGAGGTCGTCGGGGTGCACCCGCACCTCGAGCAGGTCGCCCCGGCGCTGCGTCCGCGCGGCCACCCGGACGTCGTCCGGGTTGTCCACGATGCCGCGCACCAGGTGCTCGAGGGCCTCGGCGAGCATCAGGCCTCGGCCTCAGCCTCGGCGGCCTCGGCCGCCGGCTCCTCGGCCTTCTTCTCGGCGGCCTTCGCCTTGGCCTTCTCGGCCTCGGCGGCGACAGCCTCGACCGCGGCGGCGCTGTCGGCCTTCACGGTCTTGGTCTTGAGGGTGCCCTCGGCGCCCGGAAGACCCTTGAACTTCTGCCAGTCACCGGTGATCTTGAGCAGCGCGGCGACCTGCTCGGTCGGCTGCGCGCCGACGCCGAGCCAGTACTGCGCCCGCTCGGACTTGATCTCGATGAACGACGGCTCCTCGGTCGGGTGGTACTTCCCGATCTCCTCGATGACGCGCCCGTCGCGCTTGGAGCGCGAGTCGGCCACGACGACGCGGTAGTACGGGGCCCGGATCTTGCCGAGGCGCTTCAGACGAATCTTGACGGCCACTGTGGTGGTGTCTCCTGGTTCTGGTGGGGCGACCTCGCGCGCCGCCGGGTGGGGTCCTGGCGGTGTCCGGAGGTCAGGAACGCGACCTGCGCAGGAGAGAGGGGCCTGGGCACGCCGAGTACGAGGCCATTCTGCCAGATGGCCTCGCGCGGTCCAAAGCCGCCGCAGGTGGCGGGGCTCACGCGCTTCACCCGGTCACCACTTGGTCGGCTTCGGCCCGCTCCTCTACCCTCCCGGGGACGCGACCGATGGCACCGCCTGCGCCCGGCCGTCCAGCACAGAAGGGCGACCGACCGATGGACCCGGACGCACGCGCCGAGACGACGAGCACGCACCGCACCGCCGTGGACGGCGTGCCCGTGCTCTGGGCCGACCTCATGACCGACCCGACCACGACGCTCACCTTCGGCGTCGGCCTCCGCGACCTGAGACCGGGCACGGCAGGGATCACCCACCTCGTGGAGCACCTCGTGATGCGCAGGGTAGGTCGCGTTCGGTACTCGGTGAACGCCGAGTCGTCGCTCGGGTCGACCTCGTTCTACGTCACGGGGACGCCCGCGCAGACCACGGAGTTCCTCGGGCGCGTCTGCGACGCGGTGCGCGACCTGGCGACGAGCGGGCTCGGCGACGCCGACCTGGAGGCGGAGCGCCGCACCGTGCTCGCCGAGATCGGGCAGGACGGGCTGTACGGCGCCCCCGACCCGCTCTCCCACCGGTACGGGCCGCGAGGCCCCGGGACGGCGGTCGCCTCGCACGCGCGGCTGCTCGACTGGCGGGAGGGCGAGGTGCTCGACGTCGTGCGGCGCTGGTTCCACGCCGGGAACGCCGTGCTCACGAGTACCCGGCCGGTGCCGGCGGACCTGCGGCTCGACCTCCCCGCGGCACGACCGGTGGAGCGACAAGCGGATCCCGACCCGGTGCTCTCGGGGCGGGCATGGACGTTCCACCCCGCGGAGCTCAACCTCAGCGGCGTGGTGGGGAGTCACCACGGCCGCGCCGCCGTCGAGCTCGCTCGCAGTGTGCTGTCCGACGCGCTCACCGAGTCGACACGCACGGCCACCGGCGACGTGTACGCCGTCGAGGTCGGCGCCGTCGCCCTCGCCTCGGGCACGCTCGTCCTGGTGGACCTCGACCCGCAGCCGGACCGCACGGGCACCGTGGCCACGACCGCGGTAGCCACCCTGGACCGCCTGGCCGACGCGGGCCCGACGGCGGGCCTCCTCGACGACGCCCGCGAGACCCTCGCCAGCGAGCTCTCGCTCGGTGCCGTGCAGGCGAGCCTGCTCGACACCGTGGCCGCGTACGAGCTCCGCGGGATCCGCCTGCTCGACGCCGCAGAGCTGAGCGCGTCGCTCGGGGCGGTCACGGCCGACCAGGTGCGCGACGTGCTCGCGGAGGTCGCCGCGTCTCTCCTGGTCTCGGTCCCGGGCAGCGTGTCGGTCGGCGCGCGGACGGAGCGAGCGCTGGCGGACGCAGGGATCCGGCCCGAGCGGCAGCACGGTTCTGAGACCCCGACCGGCACCGGCAGGGTCTTCCGCGGGCGCCTCTTCGGACCGGCTCGGGGTATGTCGGTGGTGGTCTACAAGGATGCGATCGTGCTGCGCGGCGACGGCCCGGACCAGGTCGTACGCGCTCATGACGTCGTCCTCGCGGGGACGGACGGCGACGGGGATCTTGAACTCGTCAGTGCGTCCGGGTGTGCTCACCTCGTCGCCCCGAGTCTCTTCCGAGGATTGACACGCCCACTCGCCGAGTGGGTCCGCCGCCTTCCCGAATCTGTGCGGTACGTGAAGAGCCGTCCGGATCCGGCGGACGTCTAGCAGCGACCACGGGCCGGGATACCCGCCCGGGTGGGCCGGGTCAGCCGCGCACGACCTGCCCGCGCAGCACGACGGCGGTCGGGTGGCGCAGCACCTCGACGTCCTCGCGCGGGTCGGCCGGGTACACCACCAGGTCCGCGCTGGACCCCTCGACGAGCGAGCCGTACCCCAGCAGCTCGCGTGCCCGCCAGGTCGCCATCGCGACGACGTCCGCGGTGGGGATGCCGGCCGCGACCAGCTCGGCGCACTCGTCCACGACGAGCCCGTGCCCGAGGCTGCCGCCGGCGTCCGTGCCGACCAGCAGGGGGACGCCGGCCTCGTGCAGCGTCCGCACGTGCTCGTAGCGGCGCGCGTGCATGCGGCGCATCCGCGCCGCGTACACGGGGTACTTCTCCTCCGCCTGCCGGGCGATCTCCTCGAAGCGGGCCACCTGGAGCAGCGTGGGGGTCACCGGGATGCGGCGCGCCGCGACCTCGTCCACCAGCGGGCCCACGATGCCCGTCCCGTGCTCGATGCCGTCCACCCCGGCGGCGAGCAGGTCGGGCACGACCTCCTCGGAGAACGCGTGCACCGTGACGCGCGCCGCCTCGGCGTGGGCGGCGGCGACTGCCTCGGTGAGCACGTCGCGCGGCCACAGCGGGCCGAGGTCCCCCGTCTCGCGGTCGATCCAGTCCCCGACCAGCTTGACCCAGCCGTCGGCGCCGCGGGCCTGCGCGCGCACGGCGTCGGGGAGCGCCGCGACGTCGTCGAGCTCGAGACCGAAGTTCCGCAGGTACCGCCGGGGTCGGGCCAGGTGCCTGCCGGCTCGCACGAGGCGCGGCAGGTCCGGGCGCTCCTGCACCCAGGAGGTGTCGACCGGCGAGCCCGCGTCGCGCACGAGCAGGACGCCGGAGTCGCGGTCGGTGATCGCCTGCGACTCGGCGGTCTGCTGGTCGACCGCGCCGTCGGGCCCGAGACCCACGTGGCAGTGCACGTCGACCAGCCCGGGCAGCACCCAGCCCTCGAGCTCGCGGGTGGCGCTGCCCTGCGGCGACGGCCGGGTGAGGCTCACCCGCCCGTCGCGCACCCACATCTCGCCGACGTCGCGGTCGTGGCCCAGCAGGACGTGACCGGTGACGTGGAGCGGGACGTGCGGGGCAGACATGGTCGAAGGTTACCGAGTCGGGAGACCGGGACCCGGGCGCCGGACCGTGCGTGCCTCAGCGGCCGCCGAGCAGCTTGTCGAGGCCGTCCGGCAGCTGGAGCTTCGAGAGGTCCTGCTCGGCCGGCTCCCCGCCGCCCACGCCGAACGCGGACCCGGGCGCCGACGGCTTCGCGGCGGGGCCGCCGAGCGCACGCTGCATCGCCTCGCGCTCCTGCTGGGCCCGCTTCGCCGGGTTGCCCGACTTGCCCTTGACCTTCTTCGACGGCGCCTGCTTGCCGCGCGACTTCTTGCCGCCGCCGGGCATGCCCGGCATCCCGGGGACGCCGCCCGGCATACCCGGCATCCCGCCGCCCTTGCTCATCTGGCGCATCATCTTCTGCGCCTGGGTGAACCGCTCGAGCAGCTGGTTGACGGCCGTCGTCGTCTGCCCGGAGCCGCGGGCGATGCGGGCGCGGCGCGAGCCGTTGATGATCTTGGGGTTGTCGCGCTCGGCGGGCGTCATCGACTGGATGAGGGCCTGCACGCGGTCGACCTCGCGCTCGTCGAAGTTCTCGAGCTGCTCGCGCATCTGCCCCATGCCCGGCATCATGCCGAGCATCTTCTTCATGGACCCGAGCTTCTTCATCTGCTGCATCTGCACCAGGAAGTCGGACAGCGTGAAGTCCTCGCCCTTCTCCACCTTGGCCGCCATCTTGGCGGCCTCCTCGGCGTCGAAGGCCTTCTCCGCCTGCTCGATGAGGGTGAGCACGTCACCCATGTCGAGGATGCGCGACGCCATGCGGTCGGGGTGGAAGACCTCGAAGTCGGTGAGCTTCTCACCGGTCGAGGCGAACATGATGGGGCGGCCCGTGACCGTGGCCACCGAGAGCGCGGCGCCACCGCGGGCGTCGCCGTCGAGCTTGGACAGCACGACGCCGGTGAAGTCGACGCCCTCCTCGAAGGCCTTCGCCGTGGCGACGGCGTCCTGGCCGATCATCGCGTCGATGACGAACAGGACCTCGTCCGGCTGGACGGCGTCGCGGATGTCGGAGGCCTGCTGCATGAGCACCTGGTCGACGCCCAGGCGGCCCGCGGTGTCGACGATGACGACGTCGTGCTGCTTGGTCCTCGCCTCGGCGACGCCGTCGCGGGCCACGCCCACGGGGTCCCCGATGACGACGTCCGTCTCGGCGCCCTGGTTGCCCGGGTGCGGCGCGTAGACCGGCACCCCGGCCCGCTCGGCGACGACGGACAGCTGGGTGACGGCGTTGGGGCGCTGCAGGTCGGCGGCGATCAGCAGCGGCGTGTGCCCCTGCTCCTTGAGCGCCAGCGCCAGCTTGCCGGCGAGGGTGGTCTTACCGGCGCCCTGGAGACCCGCGAGCATGATGACCGTGGGCGGCGTCTTGGCGAGCTGCAGCGGCCGGGTCTGGCCGCCGAGGATCGCCACGAGCTCGTCGTTGACGATCTTCACGATCTGCTGCGCCGGGTTCAGCGCGCCCGACACCTCGGACGACAGCGCGCGCTCGCGCACCGCCGCCGTGAACTCGCGCACGACGGGCACCGCGACGTCGGCGTCGAGCAGCGCCCGGCGGATCTCGCGCACGGTCGCGTCGATGTCCGCCTCGGAGAGCCGGCCCCGCCCGCGCAGGTTCTTGAACGTCGCGGTGAGCCGGTCCGACAGGGAGTTGAACACCAGGCAGGTCCTTAGGAGAGGTCGTCGTGGGGTGCGGCCACCTAGCCTACCGTCCGACGGCGAGCGCCCGACGGGCCCGCCCGGTGAGGTCGTCGACGAGGCTCGCGCGCCACGCCGTCCAGCCCGCCGGCCCCAGCGACGACGCGTCCGCCTCCGTCACCACCCGCACGATCTCGAGCAGGTCCGCGCGATGCTCGAGGGCGTCGAGGAGCTCCGCCACGGTGGCCGGGTCCTCGAGGTCGGCGGTCGTCGCCAGCCGCGCGAGGGTGAGGTGATGGCGCACCACGATGCCGACGTCGCGCGCCACGTCGTCGCCGAAGCCCGTCCGGCGCACGATGTCCGGGGCGACCCGCGCGCCCTCCACGGAGTGGTCGTCGTCGAGGGCACCGCGCCTCTTGCCGATGTCGTGCAGCAGGGCGCCGAGCAGCAGCGTCTCCGTCGGCGCGGGCGCGACCCCGGCGTCGGCGGCGACCTGACGGCGCACCCGCGCGGCGCGTGCCGCCGTCTCGACCAGGTGCCGGTCCACCGTGTGCCGGTGCACCGCGGCCCGCTGGGGGCGGTTGCGCACGGCCGACCACTCGGGGATCCACGTCGTCACGACGCCCGCCAGGTCGAGCGCCTCCCACACGGGCACCTGCGCGGGCCCCGCCCCCAGCAGGGTGAGCAGCGCCGTGCGCGCCGCCGACGGCCACGGCGCGGGCGGCGGCGGCGACTCCGCGAGGGACTGGACCGTCACGGGCGAGAGCACCAGGCCGGTGCGCGCCGCGGTGGCCGCCGCACGCAGCGGGAGCAGGGGGTCCTCGGCGGGCTGCGCCCCCACCGCCAGCACCAGCTCGCCGTCGTGCTCCACCAGGCCGTCGCCGACCGACCGCAGCCGCGGCGCAGAGCGGCGCCCCCGGACCATGACCGGCCGGCGGGCCGCCGGGCGCTGCAGCGCCTGCCGGGCGCGGCGCACCGTGGAGTCCAGGGCGTAGGAGATCTCGCGGCCCGCCTCCGCGAGGCTGGCCAGCAGCTCGTCGGGGTCGTCGTGGCCGCACCGGGCGGCCACCTCGTCCAGGTCCGCGAGGAGCAGCTTCGTGGACCTGCGCCGCGTCACGACGTGCACCGCGTCCCGCACGTCCAGCAGGTGGGCGTAGGCGCGGTCCACCCGCCCGTGCGGGCGGTCGGTGAGCCACGTGGCCGCGAGCGCCGAGAGCAGGACGGCGTCGCGGATGCCGCCGCGCGACTCCTTGAGGTCCGGCTCGATGAGGTAGGCCAGCTCCCCCGCACGCTCGGCCCGCTCGCGGGCGCTGTGCAGCAGCTCGGGCAGCCGGCGGCGGGACGCCGAGCGCCAGTCGGTGAGGATCGCGGACGCTGCGCGGTGCACGACGACGGCGTCCCCGGCCACGGGCCGCACGTCCAGCCACCCGACGGCGGCCGGCAGGTCCGTGGAGGCGAGGCGGCGCGTCTGGCTCAGCGACCGCACCGCGTGGTCGACGTCGACGCCGGAGTCCCACAGCGGGTACCAGAGGGCGTCGGCGACGCGGGCGAGCTCGTCGGGCTTGTGCGTGCGGCCGTCGTGCACGAGGACGAGGTCGAGGTCGGACAGCGGGCCCAGCTCGCCCCGTCCCAGGCTGCCGACGGCGGCCAGCGCGAGGCCCGTGGGGTCGACGTCCGCCGTGGCGGCCGCGAACAGCGGGGTGAGGCGGTCGGTGACGAGCTGCTGCAGGGTCGTGCGGCGGGCCACCCCTGATCTGCCGGGGCCGGTGAGCCCGTCGGCGGCCGCGAGCAGGTCGGCGCGCAGGGCGCCGACGACGCCGGTGGCGGCCGGCGCGTCGGGGGTGCCTGACGCGCCGGTGGGGCCGGTGACGACGCGCGAGCCCTGCACCCCGGCGTCGGGGGTGCAGGGCTCGCTCGCGCCCGGCTGGTCGTCCGGGAGCACGGTCAGGGCCTCCTAGAGCGCCGCGTCGCCGTGCTCGCCGGTGCGGACGCGCACCACGTCGTCGAGCGTGGTGGTCCAGACCTTGCCGTCCCCGATCCGCCCCGTCTGGGCGGCCTTGACGACGACGTCCACGACGGTGGGCGCGTCCTCGTCCGCGACGAGGACCTCCACGCGGACCTTGGGCACCAGGTCGACCGTGTACTCGGCGCCGCGGTAGACCTCGGTGTGGCCCTTCTGGCGGCCGTAGCCGCTGGCCTCGCTGACCGTCATCCCGCGGATGCCGGCGGCCTCGAGGGCGGACTTCACGTCGTCCAGGCGGTGGGGCTGGACGACCCCGGTGACGAGCTTCATGCGCGGATCTCCCTCTTGATCTGGCCGCTGGCGGAACCCTGCGGGACGGTCTCGTACGCGGACTCGCTGTGCACCGCGAGGTCGATGCCGCCGACCTCGGCCTCCTCGGAGACCCGCCAGCCCATGGTCGCCTTGAGGGCGATCGCGATGAGGTAGGTGATGATGCCGGAGAACACGATCGCGACGACGGCGATGATCGCCTGGACCGCGAGCTGGTTGAGGCCGCCGCCGTAGAACAGGCCCGTCTCGGTGGCGAGGAAGCCGATCGAGACCGTGCCCCACAGGCCGGACACGAGGTGCACGCCCACGACGTCGAGCGAGTCGTCGTAGCCCAGCTTGTACTTCAGTCCCACCGCGAAGGCGGAGAGCACGCCGGCGATCGCGCCGACCGCGATCGAGCCCACGGGGCTGACCGACCCGGCGGCCGGGGTGATCGCGACGAGGCCCGCCACGACGCCGGAGGCGGCGCCGAGCGACGTCGCCGAGCCGTCGCGGAGCTTCTCCACCACGAGCCAGCCGAGCACCGCGGCCGAGGTGGCCACCGTCGTGTTGACCCAGGCGAGACCGGCGAAGCCGTCGGCCGTGAACGCCGAGCCGCCGTTGAAGCCGAACCAGCCGAACCACAGGAGCGCCGCGCCCAGCATCACCAGGGGCAGGTTGTGGGGGCGCATCGGCTCGGACCCGAAGCCCTTGCGCTTGCCCACCACGAGGGCGAGGACCAGCGCGGCCACACCGGCGTTGATGTGCACCACGGTGCCGCCGGCGAAGTCGATCGGCGTCGCGATGGACGCGAAGGGGCCGTCACCGGACAGCAGACCGCCGCCCCAGACCATGTGCGCCATCGGGAAGTAGCAGAGGGTCACCCACACGGCCACGAAGACCATCCAGGTGCCGAACTTGGCACGGTCGGCGATCGCGCCGGAGATCAGGGCGACGGTGATGATGGCGAACGTGGCCTGGAAGCCCACGCCCACGATGCCGGGGACGCCGAAGTCGTCGATCACGAACTCACCGGCGGCGTCGTAGATCGCGCCCGACAGCCCGAACTGGTCGAACGGGTTGCCGACGATGCCGCCGATGTCAGCGCCGTAGGACATCGACCAGCCCCACAGCACGTAGACGACGCCGATGACGGCGATCGCGCCGAACGACATCATCATCATGTTCAGCACGGACTTGCCGCGCACCATCCCGCCGTAGAAGAGCGCGAGTCCAGGGGTCATCAGGAGCACGAGAGATGCCGACATCAGCATCCACGCGGTTGCTCCGGTGTCCAGCTCCATGAGTTGTTCCTCCCTCACCAGCCGGGCGGCCGGGTCGGGCACTACCGTGGTCGGGCGGCGTTTCGCCTGGGGTGTTCTGGTGTTTCGTGGGTGTGACAAGGCCCCGTCACGCGTGAACTTTGCGTGACGGGGCCCTGCCGCCCGGTGTCGCGAGGTGCCGCGACGCTCAGCCCAGGAGGCCGTCCACGAACTGCTCAGGGTCGAACGGCGCCAGGTCGTCCGGCCCCTCGCCCAGCCCGACGAGCTTCACCGGCACGCCGAGCTCGCGCTGCACGGCGACCACGATGCCGCCCCGGGCGGTGCCGTCCAGCTTGGTGAGCACGATCCCGGTGACGCCCGCGACCTCGCCGAAGACGCGCGCCTGGTTGAGCCCGTTCTGCCCGGTCGTCGCGTCGAGCACGAGGAGCACCTCGGACAGCGGGGCCTCGCGGGTGATGACGCGGGTGATCTTGCCGAGCTCGTCCATGAGCCCCGCCTTGTTCTGCAGGCGGCCGGCGGTGTCGACGAGGACGACGTCCGTGCCGTCCGTCCTGCCCCGCCGCACGGCGTCGAACGCCACGGCGGCCGGGTCGGCGCCGTCGCGGTCGGAGCGGACCGTCTCCACGCCCACGCGCGCGCCCCAGGTCTGCAGCTGGTCGGCCGCGGCGGCGCGGAAGGTGTCCGCCGCGCCGAGCACCACGGACCGGTCCTCCGCGACCAGCACGCGGGCCAGCTTGCCGACCGTCGTCGTCTTGCCCGTGCCGTTGACCCCCACGACCAGGACGACGGCGGGGAGCCGCGTGCCGTCGTCGCCGACCGGGCCGGTCGTGGCGAGCGCCCGGTCCAGCGACGGGTCGACGACCTTGAGCAGCTCCTCACGCAGCAGGTCCCGCACGGATTTCGGGTCGCGCACGCCGAGCACGCGCACGCGGGTGCGCAGGGCGTCGAGCAGCTCCTCGGCCGGGCCGGCGCCGATGTCGGCGAGCAGCAGCGTCTCCTCGAGCTCGTCCCAGTCGTCCTCGGTGAGGTGGTCGCGCGACAGGACGCTCAGCAGGCGCGCCCCGAGCGGAGACCCGGAGCGGGCGAGCCGGTCGCGCAGGCGGACCAGGCGGCCGGCCACGGGCTCCGGCGTCTCGAGCGCGGGCGCCTCCGGTGCCGCCACCCCGGGCTCCGCGGCGGGCGGCGCCCCGGGGGCGGGCCCGGCGGAGGGCTCTGCGGGGGCGGGAGCGATCGTCGTGCTCTCGTCGTGCGCCTCGACCTCGGGGGGCCGACGGTGCGACCGCGGGACGAGCAGGGCGGCGCCGCCGCCGACCACGACGACGCCAAGAAGGATCCAGAGCCAGAGCAGATCAGTCACGCGCACAGTCTCCCAGAAGCGCACGAGCGCGCCGCCCGGCGGGGCTCACCGCCAGGCGCGCGGACGGGTCGTCACTCCGGCTTGCGGACCGTGCCCACGTGCCACGAGCTGCGCGCCTGCAGGCGGGCCCGGTGCAGGGCGTCGGTGAGCTCCTCCGGGTCGACGTAGCCCGGGGCGTCCTCGATCGTCGCGGCGAAGAACTCGTCCATCCCGGTCTCGACCGGGGCGGGGGGCGCGACGCGCCTGCGCCGCAGCCCGGACCGGAAGTCGCGGAGGAAACGACCGAGACCGGGGGCCTCGTCGTCCTGACCCTCACGACGCTCCATGACGTTGGCCACGAGGAACACCACCGCGGCGAGAACGAGGGACCCGAGGACCCAGAGGACGAACGTGAGCATGGCGTTATTCTCCCCGCGCATCGACGGTCTCGCGCATCCGCTGGGAGATGACGGTCGTCACACCGTCGCCGCGCATCGTCACGCCGTACAGCGCGTCCGCGACCTCCATCGTGCGCTTCTGGTGGGTGATGACGATGAGCTGGGAGTCCTCCTGCAGCTCGCGGAAGATCTCCAGCAGGCGGCCCAGGTTGACGTCGTCGAGAGCCGCCTCGACCTCGTCCATCACGTAGAACGGGCTCGGCCGCGCCTTGAAGATCGACACGAGGAACGCGACCGCCGTGAGCGACCGCTCCCCGCCCGACAGCAGCGACAGCCGCTTGACCTTCTTGCCCGCGGGGCGGGCCTCGACCTCGATGCCCGTGGTGAGGAGATCCCCCGGTTCCGTGAGCACCAGGCGCCCCTCGCCGCCCGGGAAGAGCCGGCCGAAGACCCGCTCGAACTGCTCCGCGGTGTCGCGGAACGCCTCGGCGAAGACCTGCTGCACCCGCTCGTCGATCTCCTCGACGATGTGCAGCAGGTCCTGGCGCGACTTCTTGAGGTCGGCGAGCTGTTCCGTGAGGAACTGGTGCCGCTCCTCCAGTGCCGCGAACTCCTCCAGGGCCAGCGGGTTGACCGCGCCGATGCGGGCGAGCGCCCGCTCGGCCGTCGCGAGCCGCTTCTCCTGCTCCGCCCGCACGTAGGGCACGGGCTGCGGGTCCGGGTCGTCCTCGGCGGCGTCGGCGGGGCGGGCCACGGGAACCTCGCGGTGCGGCCCGAACTCCTCGACCAGGACCTCGGGGTCGCTGCCCAGCTCGTCGACCGCCCGCGCCTGCAGCTGCTCCAGCCGCGCGACCTGCTGCGCGCGGGCCACCTCGTCGCGGTGCGCGACGTCGGTGAGGTCGCGCAGCTCGCCCGCGAGCCGGTCCGCGTCGGTGCGGACCGCCTCGAGCTCCTGCTGCCGCGCGCCGCGCTCCTCGTCGGCGGCGGCGCGCTCGGCCTGCGCCCGCTCGATCGAGCGGGCCAGCACGGCGAGGGCCGTGCCCGCGTCGTCGCGGACGGCGGCGGCCGTGCGCGCCTCGGCCGCGCGCTGCACGGCCCGGCGCTCCGCCTTCTCGCGGGCGGCGCGCTCCTGGGCGGCGGCCCGGGCGAGACCCTGCGCCCGGCCGGCGACGGCGCGGGCGCGTTCCTCGCTCGTGCGCAGCTCCAGGCGGGCCTCGGTCTCCGCGGCCCGCGCCGCGGTCGCCGCCTCCTGGGCCGCCTCGCGCGCGGCCTGCGCCTCGGCCACCTGCTCCTGGGACTGGGCGGGCTCGGCCTCCGCGACCTCGAGGCGCCGGGTCAGCTCCGCGAGCTCCACGGCGTCGGCCTCCCGCCGCTCGGTCGCCTGAGCCAGCGTCGTGCGGTGCCGCTCCGCCTCCGCGAGCGCGGAACGGTGCGCCGCGCCCAGGGTGCCGAGCTGTTCCGCGACGGCGGCGAGCGCAGCGTCCGACTCGTGCAGCCGCGCGAGCGTGTCGTCGTGGGCGGACCGCGCGGCGTCGAGCCGCTCCCGCGCCCCGACCAGCTCGAACCGGCAGCGCTCGCCCCGGGCCGCCGCGTCGTCGAGCCCCTCCTTGGCCTCGTCGAGGGCGGAGGTCAGGTGCAGCACGCTCGGCGCGGCCGCGGAGCCGCCCCAGGCCCGCGCCGCGCCCAGCAGGTCGCCCGCGCGCGTCACGGCGACGACGGCCGGCGTCGCCTGCACGAGGGCCCGCGCCTGGGCCAGGTCCTCCACCACCACGACGTCGCGCAGCAGCGCGCGCAGCGGCGTCGCCGCGGGCCCCGCCACGGTGACGACGTCGGCCGCGCGGCGGGCACCGTCGGGCAGGTCGGCCGGCACCGGGGACACCCCCGGGTCGTGCTCGTCGGCCCCCACCACCAGCCCGGCCCGGCCGGCGTCGTCGTCGCGCAGGCGCCGCAGGGCGTCGACCGCCGCGTCGAGGTCGCGCACGGCGACGGCGTCGGCGACGGGTCCGAGCGCGGCCGTCACCGCGTCCTCGTACCCGGGCTCGACGCCGAGCAGCGCGGCGACCGAGCCGAGCACCCCGGGGGCGGCGTCCGCGAGCAGCGCTCCCGCGCCGTCCTTGCGGTCCAGGCTGAGCTCGAGCGCCTCGACGCGCGCGCTCCAGGTGGCCCGGTCGCGCTCCGCCTCGGCCGCGCGGGTCTCGAGGTCCTGCACCGCCTCCTGCGCGTCGGCGAGCGCCGCCGTCGCCTCCTCGTGGCGGGCGTCGAGGTCCTCCTCGCCCTCCTCGGCACCCACGACCTGCACCTCGAGCGCGCCGAACTCGCGCGCCGCCTCGGCCGCCCTGCGCTCCGCCTCGGCGACGACCTCGCGCACGCGCTCGAGCTCGGCGTCCCCGGCCTCGACGCGGCTGCGGCGTGCCGCCACCTGCCCGGAGAGCCGGGCGAGGCCCTCCCGCCGGTCGGCGGCGCCCCGGTGCAGCGTCGCGAGCTCGCGCTCCGCGGCGTCAGCGGCCTTCTCGGCGTCGGTGCGGGCGGCGACGGCGGACTCGAGCGCGGCGCGCGCGAGCTCCACCTCCCGCGCGAGCTCCGCCTCCGTGGCCCGGGCGCGCTCCGCCTGCGCCTCGAGGTCGGCAGGATCCTGACCGCGGTGCTCGGGCTCGGCCGAGCCGAGCAGCCGCACCCGCTCGTCCGCCAGGGTCGCGAGGCCGCGCAGGCGTTCGCGCAGGGCGCCGAGGGCGTGGAAGGCGTCGGCCGCGCGACCGGCGTCGGCGACGGCGGCGGACGCCGCCACCTCGAGCCGCGCCAGGTGCTCGCGCGCCCGCTCCAGCCCCTGCTCCGTCTCCCGCTGCCGCTCGCGCAGCGCCGCCTCGTCGGCCCGCTCCTGCGCCATCTGCGCGGTGAGCTGGGCCAGGTCGTCGGCGAGCAGGCGCGCCTTCGCGTCGCGCAGGTCCGCCTGGACGGTGCGGGCCTTGCGGGCAGCCTCGGCCTGCCGCCCGAGCGGGCCGAGCTGGCGGCGCAGCTCGGCGGTGAGGTCGGTGAGGCGGGCGAGGTTGCCCTGCATCGCCTCGAGCTTGCGCAGCGCCTTCTCCTTGCGCTTGCGGTGCTTGAGGACGCCCGCCGCCTCCTCGACGAAGCCGCGGCGGTCGTCGGGCGTGGCGCGCAGGACGGCGTCGAGCTGCCCCTGGCCCACCACGACGTGCATCTCCCGGCCGATGCCGGAGTCGCTCAGCAGCTCCTGGATGTCCAGCAGGCGGCACGAGCTGCCGTTGATCGCGTACTCCGACCCGCCGCTGCGGAAGAGCGTGCGGGAGATCGTCACCTCGGTGTAGTCGATCGGCAGGGCGCCGTCGGTGTTGTCGATCGTGAGGGACACCTCGGCCCGGCCGAGCGGCGGGCGGCCGGCCGTCCCGGCGAAGATGACGTCCTCCATCTTGCCGCCGCGCAGCGACTTGGCGCCCTGCTCCCCCATGACCCAGGACAGGGCGTCGACCACGTTCGACTTGCCCGAGCCGTTGGGCCCGACGACGCACGTGATGCCCGGCTCGAGGCTCAGCGTCGTCGCCGAGGCGAACGACTTGAAGCCTCGGAGCGTGAGCGTCTTGAGGTGCACCCGGCGAGCCTAACCGCCGGACGGCGCGGATCCGCGGAACTCCGCCGGTCCCGCACGCACCCCGGCCCGTCGGGACGGGTCGAGCGTGCTGCCGCGCTCCTCAGCGGTGTCGCCCGAGGATCACGTCAGCACGCTCGATGCGTCGGACGGGGTGGTGCGTCGGCTCAGAGGTGCGGGAACCAGAGCCCGATCTCGCGCGCGGCGGACTCGGGCGAGTCGGAGCCGTGGACCAGGTTCTGCTGCACCTTGAGGCCCCAGTCACGCCCCAGGTCGCCGCGGATGGTGCCGGGGGCGGCCTCCGTCGGGTTGGTCGCGCCGGCGAGCGAGCGGAAGCCCGGGATGACGCCCTGCCCTTCGGCGACGACGGCGAGCGTCGGGCCCGAGAGCATGAAGTCGACGAGCGGCTGGTAGAACGGCTTGCCCTCGTGCTCGGCGTAGTGCGCGGCGAGCAGCTCCGGGGTGGCCTGCTTGAGCTCGACGGCGGCGAGCGTGTAGCCCTTCGCCTCGATGCGCCGGAGCACCTCGCCGGACAGGCCGCGGCGCACGCCGTCGGGCTTGACGAGCACGAGGGTGCGCTCGACGGCGGGCTCGGCGGGCAGGGTCGTGTCTGCGACGTCGGTCATGGCGGAGAGCCTATCGGCGCCAACGACCCCTTCGACCACGGGATCCGTTTCGCCATCACGTGAATGACGACACAGATCCCGTGCTCGAAGGGGTCGAGGCTGCCCCCAGCCGTCGCCCGTCCACAGGACGGCGCCGTCCGCACGGGGGCGCCGCCACGCAGTGGTCGAGTGCGGCCATGCGACCGCTCTCCCCTCCGCCGACCCGGGCCCTCGACCTCGCGCGCTCCCAGGACGGGCTGATCACGACCGCCCAGTGCGAGGCGGCCGGGATGACCCGGACACGCCTCGCACGGATGGCGGGACAGGGCAGATGGGTGCGGGTGGCGCCAGGCGTCTATGACACGGACCCGGTACCGGTCGACCACCGCGAACGTCCAGACTTCTTCGACCATCGACGACGCCGGGCGGCGTGGCGGGCCGTCCTCGCCCTCGGGCCGAACGCGATGCCCGTCGGCCAGTGCGCGCTCGTCTTCCACGACGTCCGAGGCCTGCCGACCCGGATCGCGCCCGAGGCGAGCGTCCCGGGTTCGGCGCGCCTGCCGCGCGACGTCGCGATCGTGCGCCAGTACGACCCCACGACGCCGACGGTGTTGATCGCCGGGCGGAAGGTGCCCACCGTGCTCCACGCCCTGGCACAGGCCGTGCCGACGCTCGACCGGCGGCACGCGGTCGCGGTGCTGGACAACGCCGTGCACCAGGGTCTCATCACGCGGGCTGAGGTGGAGCGGGCCCACGACCTCGCCCGCGGACGCCGCGGCGTCGAGCGGACGCACGACTGGTGGCGCCTGGTCGACGGGCGCGCCGAGTCGCCGCTCGAGACGGCGGTCCGCCTCGAGTGCGTCGACGCCGATGTCCCGCCGGACGACCTCCAGCGCGTGCTGGTCGACCGCCGCGGCATCTTCCTCGGGCGCGGCGACATGGTGTGGCGGTTGCCCGACGGCCGATGGTTCTGGCTCGAGGCGGACGGCTCCGACGTGCACGCCGCACCTGCGGCCCTGTACGACGACCGGCGGCGGCAGAACGCCCTCGTGGCCGACGGCAGCGTCGTGATGCAACGGGTCACGGGCCGCGACCTGCGAGTCCCGGGCACCCTGGGGCGGGAGGTCGCAGCGCGGCTGCGACGTCTCGGCTGGACGCCCGGCCAACAGCTCCCGCAGGTCACGAAAGCCCCCTTCGAGCACGGGATCCGTATCGCTCAACACCGGTTTGGCGATACGGATCCCGTGCTCGAAGGGGGCTGACGAGTCAGAGGTTCGGCGCCGTCTCCGGGTGCTGGGCGTCGTACTCCGCACGCTCGCGGTCGATGCGACCACCCAGCCGCAGGGAGACGACCCACATCGCGACGAACACGACGCCGACGACGAACATCATCGGCAGCAGCAGGCCCATCGCGAGGACGGGCACCTGCACGACCGTCCCGGCGTAGTACCCCATCGGAGTCCCGACCATGCGGGACATCACCAGCAGCACCACGAACAGCACGCCGATCACGAGCCACAGGGCGAGCGGCGACTCGATCACCAGCGGCCCGCGCTCGTAGCCGGAGTTCCGCAGCCCGTACAGGGCGACGCCGGCGAACAGCACCACGAACGCCTCCAGCTGCAGCATCATCGACGTGAACTGCACCTTGGCGGGCTTGCGGGGCTTGATGCGGTCCCCCGGGCGGGGACGGTCGTCCTTCTTGCTCACGACCCCACGATATCCGCGCGCTCGCGGCTCCCGGGACCGCCGTCGTCGTCCGCTCCGTCCGTCCCGCGCGACGCGACCGCCACCGGCGCGTCGGACGCGCCCTCGGCGACGGCCGCCTCGTCGGCGGCCGCCGACGTGGCCGGGTCGCCGACCGCCTCGCCGCGCGCCACCATGCCGGCGACGTCGGAGAGCTTGATCACCGGGAGGAAGAAGGCCAGGACGAGCCCGACGAGGACGAGGGGCACGAGGTACCAGAACGAGGGCGCGAGGGCGTCCGCGTAGGCGTCGATGATCCCCGACTTGAGCGGCTCGGGCAGCGACTGCACGACGCCCGGCGTCAGGCTCGACTCCCCCGCGCCGCCGGCGGCCTCGGGGGCGCCCGCGAAGACGTCGGTGAGGTTGTCCGTGAGGCGCGTGGTGAAGATCGTCGTGAACAGGGCGGAGCCCACGGCCGCGCCGATCTCCCGGAAGAAGTTGTTGGCGCTCGTAGCGGTGCCCAGCTCGTGCGGGTCGACGGCGTTCTGCACCGCCAGGACGATGGTCTGCATCACCAGGCCCATGCCGGCGCCGAGCGTGAAGATCATCGCGCCGAAGGTCCACATCGACATGTCGCCGGTGAGGCCGGTCAGCCAGACCATCGCCAGCGCGACCACGATCAGGCCGGCCACCGGGTAGGCCTTGTACTTCCCCGTCTTGGAGATCGCGAAACCCGAGACGATCGACGTGAGCATCATGCCGGCCATCATCGGGAGCATCAGCCAGCCCGACTCGGTGACGCCCGCGCCCGTGGACATCTGCAGGAACGTCGGGATCATGGCCATCGCGGAGAACATGCCCATGCCCAGCACGAGCCCGATGAGGGTGGTGATGGTGAAGGTGCGGTTCTTGAACAGGCGCAGCGGGATCAGCGGCTCGGCGACGCGCGTCTCGACGAGGATGAACGCGGCCACGGCGGCGAGCGTCAGCACGACGAGGCCGGACAGGCGCCAGTCGGTCCAGTCGTAACCGGCCGACGACAGTGACTCCCAGCTGGTGACGAGCACGATGCCGGTGGTGGCCACCGCCATCGTGACGATGCCGCCCCAGTCGATCGGGCGGGACGAGCGGTGCGAGGGGAGCTTGAGCGCGAACCAGGCGATGACGAAGGCGGCGACGCCGACGGGCAGGTTGATCCAGAAGGTCCAGCGCCAGCCGGGCCCCTCGGTGAGCCAGCCGCCCATGAGCGGGCCGAGCACGGCGGAGATGCCGAACAGGGCGCCGAGCGGGCCCATGTACTTGCCTCGCTCGGAGGCGGGCACGATGTCGGCGATGATCGACTGCGACAGGATCATCAGCCCGCCGCCGCCGAGCCCCTGGACGGCACGCCACAGGACGAGCTCGATCATGTTCTGGGACAGCGCCGCGCCGACGGACGCGAGCGTGAACAGCCCGATCGCGACCAGGAACGGCCAGCGGCGGCCCATGAGGTCGCCGAACTTGCCGTACAGCGGCATGCCGATGGCGACGGCCAGGATGTAGGCCGTGATGACCCAGCCCTGGTGCTCGACGCCGTTGAGCTCGCCGACGATCGTGGGCATCGCGGTGCCGACGATCGTCTGGTCGAGGGAGGACAGGAACATCGACGCCATCAGGGCGCCGAAGATCAGCCAGACGGTGCGCTTCGTCAGGACGACGACGGGCTTGTCCGGCGTGGCAGGAGCGGCTGCGGAGCCACTGCTCATGGGACACCTCGGATCAGTGGCGCGCGGGGGCGCCGGGGAGTGACGGGGGCGGGTGGTCGGACGGCGGGGTGCGGGCTCGGGGGCCCGCCGCTCACGACGTGAGGACGGCGGTGAGCTGGCCGACGACGTGCGGCACGTGGTCGCCGACGTCGCCGTCGTGCCCGGTGCGCACCCAGTCGTCCATCGCCGCTCGGGTGAGGACGAAGACGACCATGGCGCACATCTCGGGGTCGGCCGGAAGGGGGGTGGTCTCGTGCCGTCGCTCGAACAGCGCGACGACCTGGGTCTTGTGCCGCTCGAACCACGCGAAGTGCCGGCCGAGCAGGCGGGGCTCGAGCTGCAGGATCTCCATCACGCGCTCGCCCTGCTCCTTGCCGGGACCGGCGAACGCGGTGAGCAGCGACCGGACGAGCACCTCGAGGTCTGCTGCCAGGCGGCCGGTGGGCCCCCCGGCCGCGAACGACTCGCGGGTCTCGGCGCTCAGCTCGAGAGAGCCCTGACCGAGCACCGCGTCGTCCTTCGACTCGAAGTAGTTGAAGAACGTGCGGGGCGAGATCTGGGCGGCCTCGGCGATCTCCTCCACCGTGACGGCGTCCAGGCCGCGCTCGAGCACGAGGCGCTGGGCGGCGTCGACGATCGCGTCAGTGCGCGCGCGCTTCTTGCGCTCACGCAGTCCGAGGTCGCCGGCGGGAGGAGTCACCGGACAATCATGCACCCACTGCAATATTGCACCAAGTGCAATTTTCTGTGAGCATGCTCACACCTCGCCGAAACCGCCCTCGACCAGCCCGACGACGGTCGCCA
Organism: Isoptericola sp. NPDC019693; assembly: GCF_044389085.1. NCBI lineage: Bacteria > Bacillati > Actinomycetota > Actinomycetes > Micrococcales > Promicromonosporaceae > Isoptericola > Isoptericola sp. NPDC019693. The sequence continues at coordinate 218,753 of NZ_JBIRXP010000005.1, forward strand.
CGGCGTCGTGCGCGTCCGCCCCGCGCGCGGCGACCTCCACCTCGGTGCCGGCCGTGGTGCCCAGCGCCATGAGCTGCAGCACGCTCGTCGCGTCGACGCCCTGCACGGTGACCGGCCCGCCGAACGCCGCCGCGGCGCGTGCGACGACCGCCGCCGGCCGGGCGTGCAGGCCGAGCGGGTTGCGGACCACGACCCGCGCCGACACGACCTCGGCGTCTGTGCGGCCCTCATCGGCAGCCGGAGCCGCCGCGGCGGGTGCCGCCGACGCGCCCGCCCCCTCGGCGGCCGCCAGCACGGCGTCCAGGCCGCCGCCCTGCTGTGCCGCGACCGCCGCGGCGACGGCGCCCTCGACGAACGGCGCCTCGGCGAGGCGCACCCGGCCGGCCAGGTCCTCGTCGACCTCGAGCGCCGTCTCGACGGTCAGCACGGCGGAGCCCAGGTCGGCCAGGACGACGACGCCGTCGACGTCCGGCAGCGCGCGCCCGAGGGCGTCCTGGACGACCTCGAGCGACGTGCCCAGGCCACCCGCGCCGTCGCCGGCGCCGCTCACCAGGACGACGTCGGGCGCCATCTCGCGGGCCAGCTCGACCGCGCCCTCGGCCAACCGCGCCGAGTGGGAGACCAGCAGCAGCCCGACGCTCACTCCCCGACCGCCTCCGACTCGCTGCCGTCGGCCACGGGCTCGGGCTCGGCGTCGAGCGCAGCGTCCCACGCGGCGCGCAGCACCAGCGCCGTCGAGCGTGCGCCCGGGTCCTCGTGGCCCGCGCTCCGCTCCCCCAGGTACGACGCCCGGCCCTTGGTCGCCACGAGCGGGATCGTCCCCGTCGCGCCCGCGTCGGCCGCCTCGGCGGCTGCCCGCAGCACGTCCACCGGGTCCTGCCCGGCGTCCGCGGCGGCGGTGGCCGCGTCCACCGCGGGCGCGAGGGCGTCGACCATCGTCTTCTCGCCCACCTGCGCCTTGCCGCGCGACGTCACGCCCTCCAGCGCGGCGTCGAGCAGCACGACCACCCCGGACCCGTCGACGCTGGGGCGGGCCGACCGCTTCGCCGCGCGCAGGAACGCGGTCCCGTACAGGGGGCCGGAGGCGCCGCCGACCTTCGACATGAGGGTGGTCGCGACGAGCATCAGCACGTCCCCCACCTCCGCGCGCTCCGGCGCACCGGCGTCGTCCAGCTTGGCGAGCACGGCCTGGAACCCGCGGTGCAGGTTCTCCCCGTGGTCGCCGTCCCCGATCTGCCGGTCGAGCTCCGTGAGCTCGTCCTTCGACCCCGCCACGACGTCGGCGGTGCGCCGCACCCAACGCTCCGCCCATGCCACGTCGAGACCCATGACCGCACGCCTCCTCGCCTCGGGGCGCCCCGCGGCGCCCGTCACCAGTGCAACGCCGCCGTGCGCACCGGCGCGTCCCACAGCTCCCGCAGCTCGTCGTCCAGCCGCAGCACCGTGATCGACGCGCCCTGCATCTCCAGCGACGTCACGTAGTTGCCCACGAGCGACCGGGAGACGGTGACCCCGCGCTCCTCGAGCAGCCCGCGCGCTCGACCATAGACGACGTAGAGCTCGGACAGCGGCGTGCCGCCCATCCCGTTGACGAACAGCAGCACGTCGTCGCCGCCGTCCAGGTGGAGGTCGTCGGCGACCGGGTCCAGCAGGCTGCGCGTGATCTCGGCGGCACCGGCGTAGGGGATGCGGTGCCGGCCCGGCTCGCCGTGGATGCCGATCCCGATCTCGACCTCCTCGTCGGGCAGGTCGAACGACGGCTTCCCGACGTGCGGCACCGTGCACGCGGAGAGCGCCACACCCATGCTGCGGACGTTCGCCACCACCCGGCCGGCGATCTCGGTGACGGCGCCCAGGTCGTCCCCCCGCGCAGCGGCGGCGCCCGCGATCTTCTCCACGCAGACGGTGCCGGCCACGCCCCGGCGGCCGGCCGTGTACAGCGAGTCCTCGACGGCGACGTCGTCGTTGACGAGGATCGTCGTCACCTGCGACCCCTCCGCCTCGACGAGCTCCACCGCCGTCTCGAAGTTGAGCACGTCGCCCGTGTAGTTCTTCACGATCGCCACGACGCCGGCGCCGGTGTCCGCTCCGAGGATCGCCGGGACGATCTGGTCCGGCGTGGGCGAGGTGAACACCGCACCGGGGACGGCGGCGTCGAGCATCCCGTCGCCGACGAACCCGGCGTGCAGCGGCTCGTGGCCGGAGCCTCCCCCGCTGACCAGGCCGACCTTGCCCGCGACGGGGCCTCCGGCACGGGTGACGTACACGGGCTCGTCGTGCACGTCGACCAGGTCGGCGTGCGCCAGCCCGAATCCGGCCAGCGAGTCGGTCACCGCGTCCGTGGGGTCGTCGAGCAGCTTCTTCATGTCGTGCCTCCTCGCGTGCCGCCGCCGTGCTCCCTGGCGGCCTGCCCCCATCCAACACCCGGTGGGCACGGCACGCAGCGCCCTGCCGCGTGCCGGGCGGGTGATCGTGCTCGTGCCCCTGGGCGCGCCCGTCCGGTGCCGTCAGCCGCGGCCGAGGAGGACCCGCGCGTCCGCGACCGTGATCACGGAGCCCGTGACGAGGACGCCGCGCCCCGTGCCGACGCCGACCTGGTCGCCGCTCTCGGCGAGGTCGGCCGCGACCTGCAGCGCCTCGTCGAGCCGCGCGGCGGTCCGCACGCGGTCCTCGCCGAAGATGTCGCGGGCCACCTCGAGGAGGTCCTCGGGGTCCGCGGAACGCGCCGACGAGTTCCTCGTGAGGACCAGCTCCGTGAGCGCGGGCTCGAGCGTCGCCAGCAGGCCCTCGGCGTCCTTGTCCGCCATGACCGCGACGACGCCGACCAGACGGGGCAGGTCGAACTCCTCGTCGAGCGCGTCGACGAGCGCCTGCGCGCCGTGGGGGTTGTGCGCCGCGTCGACCAGCACGGTCGGGCTGGAGCGGACCACCTCGAGCCGGCCCGGCACGACGACGTCGGCGAACGCCGTCTCCACCACCCCGCCGTCGAGCGCCCGTCCGCCGAGCAGCGCCTCCACGGCGGCGAGCGCGAGCAGCGCGTTGTGGGCCTGGTACTCGCCGTGCAGCGGCACCAGCACCTCTGTGTACAGCCCCGCGGGGGTGCGCAGGTCGACGAGCTGCCCGCCGACGGCCGCACGACGGCCGGCCACCTCGAGCTCGACGCCCTCGCGCAGCAGGTGCGCGGAGACCTCCGAGGCGCGCTCGCGCAGGATCTCGTCGACGACGACCTCCTGCTCGGCGCTCACGACCGTGGCGCCCTCCTTGACGATCCCGGACTTCTCCGTGGCGATCTCGGCGAGGGTGGAGCCGAGCCAGCGCTCGTGGTCGATGCCGACCGGGGTGAGCACGGCGACCTCGCCGTCGACGACGTTCGTGGAGTCCCAGCGCCCGCCCATGCCGACCTCGACCACCGCGACGTCGACGGGTGCGTCCGCGAAGGCGGCGATCGCCATCACCGTGAGCACCTCGAAGAAGCTCAGGCGCGGGCCGCCCGCCGCCTGCGACTCGCGGTCGACGACGCCGAGGTACGGCGCGACGTCCTCGAACACCTCGACGAACCGGGCGGCGCTCAGCGGCTCGCCGTCCACCTGGATGCGCTCGGTGACGCTCGTGAGGTGGGGCGAGGTGAACAGGCCGGTGCGCAGTCCGTGCTCGCGCACCAGGCGCTCGGTCATGCGCGCCGTCGACGACTTGCCGTTGGTGCCCGTCAGGTGGATGGCGCGGAACGCGTGCTGCGGGTCGCCCAGCAGCTCCAGCACGCGCCGCACGCGGTCCAGCGTCGGGTCGATGTCGTGCTCCGGCGCCCGCGACATGATCTCCGCGTAGACCTCGCGCAGCGACTCGGCCGCGACGGCGTCCTCCGCGACCTGCCGCGCGGCCTTCCGCTCGGCGGTCCGGGCCTTGCGCGCGGCGGACGAGGGCTTGTTCTCAGCGTCGGGGGTCACCCCCGAAGGATAGGCGCTGCGCGCCCGTCGACGGCGGCGGTCAGCGCGGCGAGAGCACCACGACCGGGGTCTCGCCGGCGCGGTGCGCGGCGAACCGGTCGATCTCGCCCCAGCCCTGGTGGCGGCCGGCGAGGGCCCACAGCCGGTCGCGCTCCTCCCCCTGGGCCGCCGACGCGCGCACGGGGCGCGGACCGTCCACCGTGTCCACCTCGGCGTCCGGGTGCGCCCGCAGGTTGAGCCACCAGGCCGGGGGCGGGTCGCCCCAGCCGTTCATCGCCAGGGTCACGTACCTGCCCTCGTCCTCGACGTAGCCGAGGATGACGGCGCGATCCTCGCCGCTGCGGCGCCCGACGACGCGCAGCCGCAGCATGCCGAACCTGCCGCCCGGGGTGGGACGGCGCAGGGGCCACCGGCCGCCGCTGATCCGGTAGCCGGCGCGCTGGACGGCCCACGCCGTCCGGACGAACCAGCGCGGTGGGACGAAGGGGCGCTTCTCGGGGGCGGGTGTCGCGACCATGCGGACTCCTCGCGGGCGTCGGCGCCGACGCGCCGGGGAGCACCAGCGTAGTCCGCCGTACGGCCCCCGCACAGGCTCGAGCGTCTCCGTCGGTCAGGGTCCCGCGGGTGAATCCTGACCGACGGAGATGCTCGGCAGGCGGGTCAGCGCTTGGCCACCCGCACCGCACGCTCGCCGTCGCCCGCCGACACCGCGAGCTCGAGGGCGAGGGTCTCGCGGGCGATGAGGTCGCGGTGCGTCTCCACCGCGGCGACGTGCTCGGCCGGGACGTCGAGCTCCAGCGCGATGCGGTCGCTCACCTCGAGCCCCGCGGCCTTGCGGGCGTCCTGGACGTCGCGGATGACGTCGCGGGCGTAGCCCTCGGCCCGCAGGGCGTCGTCGAGCGCGAGGTCGAGCACGACGAACCCGCCGCCCGGGAGCACGGACGCGGCGACGTGCTCGCCGGCCGCGTCGCCCACCACGGTGGTGAGCTCGTACTCCGGCTCGAGCAGGGGCTCGTCGCCGGCGTCGGTCGTGACGACGACGGTGCCGTCGTCCTCGCGGCGCCAGGCGCCCGCCTTCGCGGCCTTGATGACGGCCTGGACGCCGCGGCCCAGCCGCGGGCCGGCGGCCCGGGCGTTGACGGCGAGGCGCTCGGTGATGCCGAACCGCTCGGACGCGTCCGCGTCGGCCTCCACGAGGTCGACCGCCTTGACGTTGAGCTCCGACGTCAGCAGGCCGACGTAGTCCGCGAGCGCCGCCGGGTCCGGAACTGCCACCGTGAGGCGCGCCAGCGGCTGGCGCACCCGCAGCTGGTTCGCCTTGCGCAGCGCGAGCGCGCTGGACACCACGGCGCGCACCTCGTCCATCGCGGCGACAAGCTCGTCGTCGCGCACCAGGGCGGCGTCCACGGCGCCGTCCGTCGAGGGCCAGTCGGTGAGGTGCACCGAGCGGCCGCCGGTGAGCCCGCGCCAGACCTCCTCGGTGAGGAGCGGGGCCAGCGGGGCCATGACGCGGGTGAGCGTCTCCAGCGCCGTGTACAGCGTGTCGAACGCGTCGGCGTCCTCGGCCCAGAACCGGTCGCGCTGGGTGCGCACGTACCAGTTGGTGAGCACGTCGAGGTGCTCGCGCACGGACTCGCACGCGCCCCCGATGTCGTAGGCGTCGAGCTGCGCGGTCACCTTCGCCACGAGGTCGTGGGTGCGCGCCAGCAGGTACCGGTCGAGGGCAGGCATCCCGGGCACCCGCTCGGCCGTGACGGGCTTCGCGGTGTAGCCCGCGCCGTCCCCCTCGGAACCGGTCGCGCTGTTCGCGTACAGGGTGAAGAAGTAGTACGTGCTCCACAGCGGCAGCAGCACCTGGCGCACGGCGTCGCGGATGCCCTCCTCCGTGACGACGAGGTTGCCTCCGCGCAGGATCGGGCTGGCCATGAGGAACCAGCGCATCGCGTCGGAACCGTCGCGGTCGAACACCTCGGAGACGTCCGGGTAGTTGCGCAGCGACTTGCTCATCTTGCGACCGTCGGAGCCCAGCACGATGCCGTGCGAGACGGCGCTGCGGAACGCCGGCCGGTCGAACAGCGCCGTGGCGAGCACGTGCAGCGTGTAGAACCAGCCGCGCGTCTGGCCGATGTACTCGACGATGAAGTCGCCCGGGTAGTGGTGCTCGAACCAGTCCGCGTTCTCGAACGGGTAGTGCACCTGGGCGTACGGCATGGAGCCGGAGTCGACCCACACGTCCATGACGTCCTCGACGCGGCGCATCGTGGACTTCCCCGTCGGGTCGTCGGGGTTCGGGCGGGTGAGGTCGTCGACGAACGGGCGGTGCAGGTCGGGCTCGCCGTCGGCGTTGAGCGGGAGGCGGCCGAAGTCGCGCTCGATCTCCTCCAGCGACCCGTAGACGTCAATGCGCGGGTGGGCCGGGTCGTCGCTCTTCCACACGGGCACGGGCGAGCCCCAGAACCGGTTGCGCGTGATCGACCAGTCGCGGGCGTTCTCCAGCCACTTGCCGAACTGGCCGTGCTGGATGTGCTCGGGCGTCCACGAGATCTCCTCGTTGAGCTCGAGCATGCGCTCCTTGATCTTGGTGACCTCGACGAACCACGAGGACACACCCATGTACATCAGCGGCTGCCGGCAGCGCCAGCAGTGCGGGTAGGAGTGCGCGTAGGACTCGCGACGCAGCAGCACCGTGCCTGTCGTCGTGGAGCCGGCGTCGGCCTCCCCGCGGGTGCGGGCCTTGAGGTGGTCGATGATAGGCAGGTTCGCGTCGAAGACCTGCAGCCCGGCGTACTCGTCGACCGGGTGCGTGAACTTGCCGTCCGCGCCCACGGGCATGACGGACGCGACACCCTCCCGGTCGCAGACGACCTTGTCGTCCTCGCCGAACGCGCCGGCGCTGTGCACCAGGCCGGTGCCGTCCGTCGTCGTGACGAAGTCCGCCTCGACCACGCGGTGCGCGCGCTCGCGGCCCTCGTAGTAGGAGAACGGCGGGGTGTACGAGGTCTGCAGCAGCTCGCGGCCGGTGAGGCGCCCGACGACGCGCGGCGCCTCCTCGCCCTCGTCGGTCAGCTCGCGGGCGTACGCGTCCACGCGCGCCTCGGCGAGCACGTACCGCTGCGGCGTGCCCGTGAACGAGGACTCGACGACGACGTACTCGATGTCCGTGCCGACCATGACGAGCAGGTTGGACGGCAGCGTCCACGGCGTCGTCGTCCAGACGAGCAGCTTGTCGCCGGGGCGGACGACGTCCTGGCCGGCCGGCACCGTCGTGACGTCGAACCCGACGGTCACCGCCGGGTCCTGGCGCGTCTGGTAGACGTCGTCGTCCATGCGCAGCTCGTGGTTGCTCAACGGCGTCTGGTCGTTCCAGCAGTACGGCAGCACGCGGAAGTCCTCGTACACGAGGCCCGCGTCGTAGAGCTTCTTGAAGCCCCACAGCACCGACTCCATGTAGGTGACGTTGAGCGTCTTGTAGTCGTGGTCGAAGTCGACCCAGCGCGCCTGCCGGGTGACGTAGTCGCGCCACTCGGAGGTGTACTTGAGCACCGACGAGCGGCAGGCGGCGTTGAACTTCTCGATCCCCAGCTCGAGGATCTCGTCCTTGGTCTTGATGCCGAGCTGGCTCATCGCCTCGAGCTCGGCGGGCAGGCCGTGCGTGTCCCAGCCGAACCGGCGCTCCACGTGCTTGCCGCGCATCGTCTGGTAGCGCGGGACGACGTCCTTGGCATAGCCGGTGAGCAGGTGGCCGTAGTGCGGCAGCCCGTTGGCGAACGGCGGGCCGTCGTAGAAGACGAACTCGTTGCTGCCGTTCTCGCCGGCCGGGTTCTTCTCGACCGAGGCGCGGAACGTGTCGTCGGCGGCCCAGAAGTCCAGCACCTCGCGCTCGATGGCCGGCAGGTCCGGGGACGCGGGGACGCCGGCGATGCCGAAGGCGGCGCCCCGCTGAGACGGGTCGGACGAACGGTGCTGCGGATAGGCCATGGGTGGGCTCCTGTGCGGACGAGCTGGCGGTCGGTGGTACGACGTCGGTGCTGCTGTGCGAGGACGACGCCCCGCCCCGGAGGGCGCGGTTCCGCGGTACCACCTCGCTTGCGGACGCCGGTCGTGCTGGCGTCCGCCGCTCATCGGAGGCTGTGACGGGCCTACCCGTCCGGTTCTACTGAGAGTGCGTGTGCGCTCGGTTCTTCCGGAGGCTCACCGGTGATGGCCGGGTCGATGCCTGTGACTCCATGGTAGCCAGTCGCGCAAGCGCGAGGACGACGCGTGTTCGGGATCGAGGAGGAGGCGACGTTGACGTTCACCGTGCTGGCAAGCAACAGGTCGACCGGCGAGGTCGGGGCGGCCGCTGCGAGCTTCGTCCTGGCAGTCGGGGCCCGGGTCCCCGTGGTCGTCCGTGGGAGAGGCGCCGCGGCTGTGCAGGGCGGAGCGCCCCTGGCCCTCCGCGACGTCGTGCGACGACGACTCCTCGCCGGCCACACCGCGCAGATCATCGTGGACTCTCTGGCCCCCGATCTCCCCGAGGATGCGCAGATCGGCGTCGTCGACTCGGCCGGCCGGACCGCCGTCCGCAGTGGACGCGCGTTGGAGCCGCACGTCTCCGTGGCGCACGGACCGGGGATCCTGGTGCTGGCGAACCTCATGGAACGGTCGGCTGTCGCCGCTGCTGCGCTCGACGCCGCGGCCGGACGACACGAGTCCGACCACCTGGCCGACGGCCTGCTCGCGGCACTGCGCGCCTCCGACGAGATGGGTGGTGACGTGCGAGGACGCCTGTCCGCCGCCATGGTGATCCGGGGCCCGCGCGACGTCGACCTCCGTGTGGATCATGACCCGCGGCCGGTCCCCACCCTCCGGCGGCTCCATCGGGTCCATCTGGCCCACGCGGCTCTCGAGAGAACGCGGCAGGTCCACGGCGTGTACCAGGACCTTGACGTGGTGCGCCACGCCCACGGGCTCGCGCCCGACGACCCGGTCTGTCTCGGTGCGCTCGTCCTGGCCCTGCTCCGGTCCGGCGGCGTCGACGAGGCCGTCGCCCCGGCACGGCAGCTGCTGCGCGTGGAGGGGAGACTGCCCGTCCGCCTGCGACGGGCGGCCGAAGGAGGCACCGTCGACGCGACCCTGGTCGAGTCTCTCCTCCAGCGCCTGTAGGTGGCCACCGCCCGGCCGTTCCCACGTCCTCGCCTACCTCAGCACGACGTCTCGGGGACGGAACCCGGCCCGCACAGCGGTGGCTCAGGCGCCGGGGCGCTGTCGCGGGGGCCCTGCTCAAGCACGGTGGTCCCCAGCATGACGGTGCCGTCGTTGTCCATGAGGCGAGTTTCCAGCAGCGCGCCGGAGACCGGGTCGAGCAGCAGTTCTGCGATTCCGAGTCCCCGGTCGGAGAAGTCCGCGCGGACCGCGGTAGCGTCGCGTCCGGTGCTGTCGGGGGTGTGGCCGATCAGCTCGACGTCGGGGATGCCGGCGAGGATCTGCCACAGCGCGCGACGCAGCTCCGGACCGGCAGGGCTGCCCTGGAGCAGGCTCACGGCCTGACTCCACAGGTCCCATTCGTAGCCGTGATCGCTCGCCGGCATCCCGGCCGTGAGCTGCTCGGTCAGGGCCGCGGGTTCGGTCGGCAGCTCGTCGAGCTCGTCCCAGGTGAACTGAGGATTCCCTCCGAACACCGGAGGGCCGCCACCTTCGACGGTGTCGGAGAGGTCAAGCACCCGCACGAGCGAGGGGTCCAACGTCGAGTCCCCGTGCTCCGCAGCGGCGAGGGCTGCGGAGATCTCGTCCTTGATGAGGAGGGTGTCCCGCGATCGCCAGACCTCGCGGTCGTACGGGCCCAGCTCGTAGGGTCCCATTCCCGACTCGGTCACCTGTTCGTGCACGTACCAGTACTCCCCGTCCCCGACGGGCTGGGTGGCGGCGCCGTCCGCTGCCTCGAGCAGCACGAGCTCGGCAGACGCAGGGGCGGTACCGAGCACGCCGGCCGCGACGATCGCCGCGACGGCTGTGCCGGCGGCGGCGACACGCGGCCACCAGCGCCGTCGCGCACGCACGGCCCGGGCGGGGCGCGGCGCAGCGGTCATGATCTGTCCCAGGGTCTCCTCGGCGCGCGTCTCCTCCGAGGCGGTGAGCGGTGCGGCCGCCGCCGGGTTGGCCGCGGAGAGACGACGCAGCGTGGGGTCGGTCAGGAGGTTCATGGCTGCGTTCCTTCCACGACGTCGGGGCTCGGGCGTCGACCGGGCCACGGGGCCGGCTCGGAGCGGAGATCGGTGTCGACGTCCGCGAGGAGATGTCTGAGGCGGCGCCGCGCACGGGACAGGCGCACCGAGAAGGCGGCGCGGGTGCACCCGAGGACCTGGGCGGCCTCGCGTCCGGTGAGACCGTCCCAGGCCACCAGGGCCAGCACCTCGCGGTCGGCCTCGCTCAGGCGCGTCCACGCGACATGCATGTCGACCCTGGTCGTCGCATGGGCGATCGCGTCCTGCGGCACGTCGCGCTCGGCACCGATGCGCAGGGCGAGCTGGTGCCGTCGGCCGTGAGCGCGCCGGTCCTGGGCCAGCACGTTGCGCGCGACGCCGAACAACCACGGGCGGATCTCGCGCGGCACGTCGGCCCAGCGGTTCCACGCGATGGCGAAGACCTCGGCCGCGAGGTCCTCGGCGACGTCGGGGTCGGCGCGCCGCTGCACGAACCTCAGCACGTCCGGGTACAGCGCACGGAAGACCTCGCTGAACACGGTGTCCGCGGGCGCCGTCACGGGCTCATCCTCTGTCTCACACCCGTACATCGTCGTGGGGCGGCGGAGTGCAACACCGTGGCTCGCCGGCCGCCGAAGGGCGGTCGGGGTGGGCTCAGCTCATCCGGTCTGCGCGGCTGCGGCGAACAGCGCCGCCGTGGGATCGAACGGAGCCCCGGTCAGGTCGCCCAGGATCTCGACGTCGCCCAGGCCCGCGGCCGCCAGCTCGCCGGTGAGCTCCGCGGGCGTGAAGTAGCGGGCCCAGTTGCAGAAGGTGCGCGTCCGGTCCGCCTCGACGATCTCGTAGCGGTCCAGCGCGACCCGCTCGTCCTCGTACCGGTGGGTGTTGAGGAAGCCGAAGTACGGCTCCGCGGACCAGAAGCCGTCCATGAGGTCGGGGGCATAGGTCGCCCGCTCGACCACGGCGTCGAAGGCGGGCGCGTGGTCGACGTCGAACACGAACGTCCCGCCCGGGGCGAGCTGGGTGCGGACCGTGTCGAGGAGGGCCCGCCGCTCGCTCGGGGCGAGGGCGCCGTAGTCCCGCATGACCATGATGATGAGGTCGTAGCGCGCCTCGTCCCGGTAGGCGAGGTAGTCCTGGTGCAGGTACCGCACCGACAGCCCTTCGGTGCGCGCCAGCGTCCGGGCGTGCTCGAGGGAGCGCGACGACACGTCGAGCCCGGTGACGGAGGCTCCCGTGCGCGCGAGCCGCGTCGTGTAGAGCCCGGGCCCGCACCCGAAGTCCGCCACGGTGGAGCCCGCGTCGAGGTCGAACCGGTCGATCAGCCAGGCGGCGATGCTCTCGAGGTAGTCCGCGCGATAGGACGAGAGGTCGACCTGCGGGTCGAGGTGCGCGGCGAGCATCCGCTCGGAGACGTGCGGGTCCGACCACAGCCCGGTGGTCGTCCGGGTGGAGTACAGCGCGGGCCGGCGGTTGATGCCGGCGAGCTGGTCGTACACGTGGGGCTCCTGTGCGAGATGGAGTCGTGGGCACCGAGAGGTGGGCGGGGTCGCGACTCTGGCGTCCCGGGCAAACCCCGACCGCTCACGATAGGGCGTCTGCCATGTCCTCGAGCGCGCCGAACGGCGCCGGCGCCGCGAAGAGCCCCCGCAGGGACGGCTCGTACGCGGACAGGGCCCGCACCTGGAAGAAGCGCTCCAGCGCCGGGTCGCCCGGCTCGATGCCCCACGACGACCCGGGCACGAACCCGAAACGGGAGTAGTACCCCGGGTCGCCGACGAGCACGACGACCGGCTCCCCCGACGCGTCAGCGGCACCGAGCACAGTGTGCACGAGAGCGGAGCCGACGCCGGTCTGCTGGTGGTCGGGGTGGACGCTCAGCGGCCCGAGCACCAGCGCGGGGTGCTCGCCCACCCGGGCGCGCGTGCAGACGACGTGGCCGACGACGTCGTCGCCCGCGCAGGCCACGAAGGCGAGCCCCGGGATCCAGCACCGGTCGGCACGCAGCAGGCCGACGAGGGTCGCCTCCCCGGGCGCGCCGTCCGGCTCGATGGGCGGTGCCGAGTACTGCGCCCCCGTGAACGCGGCAGCGGTGACCGCGCGTACGGCGGCGGCGTCGGAGGGCAGCTCCCGGCGGATCAGCATGGCTGCGATGCTGGCACGACCGGGCCGACGTCGTCGCGACAATTCCGCCGGGGTCGTGGCGCGGGGCTCATGCCAGGCCCGGGACGTCCGGCGCGGACCGAGCGGACGGTGACGCGGCGTCGCGGGGCTCGTATCGTGGCGCCGTGACCGTGCTCCAGGCGCTGCTCGCCTTCGCCCTCGTCGCGGGGCTCCTGACCCTCGTCCCCGGCCTCGACACTGCCCTGGTGCTGCGCAGCACCGTGACGCGCTCGAGGTCGCACGGCTTCGCGGCGCTGGGCGGCATCCAGGTCGGCACCCTGGTGTGGGGCGCCGCCGCCGCGGGCGGCGCGGCCGCCCTGCTCGCCGCCAGCCAGACGGCGTACCGCGTGCTCACCGTCGCCGGCGCGGCGTACATGGTGTGGATGGGGGCGTCGATGCTCTGGCGCTCGTTCCGGTCGCCGCGCGACGCCGTCGCGGAGGTCGACGTGCCCCTGCCGGCCGGCGGCCGGTGGCGCGACTTCGGGCTGGGACTGAGCACCAACCTGATGAACCCCAAGGTCGGCGTCTTCTACGTCGCGGCCATCCCCCAGTTCGTGCCCGACGGGGTCAACCCGCTGCTCATGGGCCTGCTGCTCGCCCTGGTGCACTGCGTGCTCGGGACGGCGTGGCTGTCGCTCGTCGTTCTCGGCGCCGGTTGGTTCGGGCCCCGGCTGCGCCGCTCCGGCGCCGTGCGGTGGGTGGACCGCGTCACCGGCGGGGTGCTGCTGCTCTTCGGTGCGCGTCTCGCCGCGACCGCACGCGCCTGAGGCACGCCCGGCGCGGGGTCAGGTGAACGTCAGCCGGTCCACGATCCGCCGTGCCACGACCTCCGGGTCGACGGAGGCGTCCACCAGCTCCGACCCGGCGAACGCGCCCTCGCGCCACAACGACGCGAACCCGTGCACGACGGACCAGGCCGCCAGCTGCACCGAGCGGCGGTCATCGACCCCCTCGAGGCCGTCGACCCCCTCCCGCAGGGCCGTCCCGGAACGCCGGCGCGCGGCCGCGAGGTCCGCGTCGTCCGCCCGGAGCAGGTCGGACCGGAACATGACGGCGAAGTGCCCCGGGCGGGCGAGCGCGAACCGGACGTAGGCGACCGCCACGTCGCGCAGGTCGGGGCCGGCCACCTGGAGCTCCGCCGCCAGCAGGTCGAAGCCCTCGGTCGCGAGCGCGGTGAACAGCCCCTGACGGTCGCCGAAGTGGTGCGCCGGAGCGGCGTGCGAGACCCCCGCTCGCTGCGCCAGGCCGCGCAGCGAGAGACGGTCGACACCGTCCTGCGCGATCTGCTCGGCCGCCTGGCACAGCACGACGGCCCTCAGGTCGCCGTGGTGATACGCCTCTCCCATCCGACCTCCATCTAGCCATTGACTAGTCCTGCGTCGCGGACCTAACTTGTCACCGTCTAGATCTACTCTAGCCCCCGGGAGAGCGCATGGCACCCCTCGTCGTCCTCGTCACCGTCACCCTCGCGGCACGGTGCCTCGGCGCCCTCGCCGTCGCGCCGCTCGACGCCTGGCCGGCCGCCGTCACCGCGGGCCTGGCAGCCATGCTGCTCCTCACCGCGAGCGCCCACTTCACGCGGCCCCGTCGTGCGGCTCTCGTCGCGATGGTGCCGCCGCGCCTCCCGCGGCCCTCGCTCCTCGTGACCGTGACGGGCGTGCTCGAGCTCGCGGGCGCCGTCGGGCTCGCGCTGCCCGCGACGCGTACGGCGGCGGGCCTCTGCGTCGCGCTGCTGCTCGTCGCGATGTTCCCGGCCAACGTCCACGCGGCGCGCGCCTCCACGGGCATGCGCACGATGCCACTGCCGGCGAGGGCCGCGCTCCAGGTCGTGTTCGTGGGGGCCGGCCTCGTGGCCGCCTTCGGGGCCCGGTGACCGGGCTGCTCAGGTGATCGTCAGCTCGATGGTGTGCCAGCCGGTGGCGCCGTCGGGCGCGGGCGGCGCCTCCGCCTCGACCTGCACGGCGCCGTCGGCGTCGGTCGCACGCACGGCGACGTGGTGGTCGCCGGGGGCCGCGTCCCAGTCCAGGCGCCACTGGCGCCACGTGTCCGGGCCGACGGTGTCGGCGAGGTCCGCGGTGACCCAGTCGCCGTCGTCCACCCGGACCTCGACGGCGGAGATCCCCGTGTGCTGCGCCCAGGCGACGCCGGCGAGCGTCACCGCACCGGCGGGCAGGTCGTCGCCGGGGCGCGGCACGTCGATCCGCGACGACAGCTTGACCGGCCCCAGCGCCGACCAGCCCCGCGGCGTCCAGTAGCCCTGCTCGTCGGCGAACCGGGTGACCTTGAGCTCCGTGACCCACTTGGTGGCCGACACGTAGCCGTACAGCCCGGGCACCACGAGACGCGCCGGGAAGCCGTGCTCGGTGGGCAAGGGCTCGCCGTTCATGCCGACCGCCACGAGGCAGTCGCGGTCGGCCTCCTGCAGCACCTCCAGCGGCGTGCCCGCGGTGAACCCGTCCGTGCTGCGCGAGAGCACCATGTCCGCACCGGCCTGCGGCCGTGCCCGCTTCAGCAGCTCGCGCACGGGGTAGCCGAGCCACAGCGCGTTGCCGATCAGGTCGCCGCCCACCTCGTTGGAGACGCACGCCAGCGTGACGTGGTGCTCCTCGAGCGGCAGTGCGAGCAGCTCCTCCCAGGTGATCGTGAACGGTTCGTCCACGAGGCCGGTCACGCTCAGGGTCCACGTGCCGGGGTCCACCTGGGGCACCACCAGCGCGGTGTCGATCCGGTAGAACTCGGCGTTCGGCGTGACGTACGGGGCGGCGCCCTCGACGCCGAGATCGGCTCCCGCGGGAACCGCGGGGGCCGCCCTCGCCGGCCTGGGCAGGCGGATCGCCTCCCGGGCCGCCGTCACCGCGCGGCCACCTGCGGAGACCACGCGCGAGACGCCGAGCACGACGACGGCGCCCGCCGCGGTGACGCCGGTCCACTGCAGGAAGCGGCGTCGGTCGATCGCGTCCCGCAGGTCGGCGCCGGGCCGCTCGTCCTCGGCGAACCAGGTCTCGACGCGGCGCAGCAGGGCGCTGAGCAGGGCGATCGCCGCCACCACGCCGATCAGGGAGGGCAGCGCCCAGGCGATGTTCGCGCCCGGCCGTTGCGCGGCGAGGACCGCCGCGACCACCCCGACGGCGCCCAGCAGGACGGCTCCCCAGGGCGGGCGGCGGCGCTCGAGGAAGCCGGCGAGCGCCGCCCCGGCGAGCGCGACGACGCCCATCGTCGCGAGCAGCACGGCCTTGTCCGCCGTGCCGAACCACGACACCGCGAGGTCCTTGAGCCAGCCCGGGACGCCGTCGACCACGGCGCCGCCGGCGGCCAGGACCGGGCTCGACGACGGGTCGACGAACGCCGCGACCAGCTCCGCGACGGCGAGCCCGGCCGCCGTCGCGACGACGCCCGCGAGCGCCGCCCACCAGCCGTCCCGCGGCCGCGGCTCGGCCGGGACCGCGGACCGGACGTCCCACGGCGCCTCGTGGCTCATGACCTCAGCGTCCCACCGCGGGCGGGCCGGGGGCACCCGGGTCGGGCCAGGCGGCGAGGTGCCCGAGCCACGCGATCGCGAGCCACGACCCCTCGACGACGAGGTCCGCCCCCGGGCCGGCGAGCGTGGCGGTGCACGGCGTGTCCAGCGTCCACGGCCCGTCCTCCCCCGGTGCGAGCGTCAGCGACCGCAGCCTCAGCGTCGTGCGGTCCAGCTCGACGTCGCCCGCGTCACCGGGCAGCGCGACCCAGGTCCGCTCGCGCGCGGCCCACAGGGTCGGGCGCTCGCCCCCGCCGTGGCGGAGCCAGTCCGCGGTGCCGCCCGTGACGACGCACGGCAGCTCGGCCACGGGCTCGGCGGGGTCGCGCGGCACCCGCGGCGGCTCGTCCCCGAGGCTCGACACGTCACCCGCCGGGGCGTTCCCGTTCGCGATCGACAGCGCGAGGTCCACGGCGGCCCGCACGAGGCCCGTCGCCGCGCCGGCGCTCTCCCGCACCCCGCGTCGTTGCCGCCGCGGCCGCCGCCAGGAGATGGCGTCCTGGACCCGGGGAGTCGTCATGGCGTCGAAGGCTAACGCCACCGGCCGCCCTCACGCCCCCGCGGAGGCCGGCTCCGGCCGGGGCACGTGCGCGAACACCGACTGCCCCAGCCAGCGCGGCACCTGCCGGCGCACGTCCTCGGGCCCCTCGAGCGCCACCTCGTGCGAGCGCAGCGCGCTCGCCCAGGTCACGTCACCCCGCCACAGCCGGGTGAGGGCACGCAGCGGCGTCGTCACGACCACCGCCGTCTCGTAGCCGGGGTCGTAGTCGCACACCTCGACCTGGCCGTCGCGCACGACGATCCACCACCGGGACACCCGCGGTGCCACGTCCGTGAGCGTGATCGCCAGGACGGTGCGCTCGCGGGGCCAGGCGGCGACGTCGATCGTGCGGCGCATGTCCCACAGCAGGAGGTGCGGGTCGAGGTCGGCCTCCCCGAGCCCGCCGACCCACCGCGTGCCCCAGGCCCCGAGCGCCTCGACGAGCGGCCGCAGCTCCTCGCCCGCGGGGGTGAGCAGGTAGCGGACGTGCCCTTCGGCGCCGGCGCGTCGCACGATCCCCGCGCGCTCCAGCGTCCGCAGCCGCTTGGACAGCAGCGTGGGCGACATCTTCGGGTTGCCGCGGCGCAGCTCGTTGAACCGGGTGCTGCCGAGCAGCAGCTCCCGCACGACGAGCAGCGTCCACCGCTCGTCGAGCACCTCCATCGCCTTCGCGACGGGGCAGAACTGGCCGTAGCCCGCCATCTCCCCAGTGAACGCCCGCCGGGCAGGTCGCCGCCAGTACAGATCCAGGACTTCGCCCGGTCCAGATCCGGCACTGGACCGGCGATCTCGCCCGGCGGAGCGTGAAGGGGTCAGCACACCCCGGCAGGAGCGAAGGAGCCCCTCATGAGCGTCACCGAACCCGGAACCGTCCCCGTCGAGCTGCTCGAGACGGTCCGCACCAAGCACCGCGCCGTGTGGGAGTCGGGCGACTATCCCGCGGTCGCGGACCAGGTCATCCCGTCACTGGGCGCCGTCCTCGTCGAGGCGTGCGACGTCGGGCCGGGCGACCGGGTGCTCGACGTCGCGGCCGGCTCCGGCAACGCGTCGATCCCCGCCGCGCTGGCGGGCGCCGACGTCGTCGCCACCGACCTCTCTCCCGAGCTGCTCGAGGCGGGACGCCGGCGCGCCGCGGACCAGGGCGCCACGCTGCGGTGGGAGCCGGCCGACGCGCACGCGCTCCCGTTCGACGACGGCGCGTTCGACGTCACCCTCTCGTGCGTGGGCGTGATGTTCGCGCCCTTCCACCAGCTCGCGGCGAGCGAGCTCGTCCGCGTGACCCGGGCCGGCGGCACGATCGGCGACATCGCCTGGACGCCGACCGGGTTCATCGGCGAGATGTTCGCGACGCTCAGGCCGTACGCGCCCCCGCCTCCGCCCGGCGCCCTCCCGCCGCCGCTGTGGGGCACCGAGGAGCACGTGCGGGCGCTGCTCGGCGACCACGTCACCGACGTCCGGGCCGAGGTGCGCGGGCTCGTCGTCGACCGGTTCGCCGACGGCGCGGCGTTCCGCGACTTCTTCAAGGCCACCTACGGGCCGACGATCGCGACGTACCGGCACCTCGGGGACGACGACGCCCGCGCCGCGAAGCTCGACGACGCGCTCGCCGCGCTCGGCGACCGGCACCTGCGCGACGACGGCACGATGGTCTGGGACTACCTGCTGGTCCGCGCGACGCGGGCGTGAACCCGCGCGCCCGTCCGACGTCATCCCGCGTCGAGGAGGCGCTGACGGACGCGGTCGAGCTCCGCGTCCGTCACGCCGTGCGCGCGCAGGTAGCGCGCCGGATCCACGCCGTCGAGGAAGTCCTCCAGGGCGGCGGCGACGTCGTCGCACCACGCGGCGAGCTCGTCGGGGCCACGGTGCGGCTCGTCCCAGCCGGGCTCCGTGGCGCCGCGCTCGTTGTTGGTGCGCACGGCCAGCAGGTAGTCGGCGACGATCGCGTCGCGCGGCACGTCCACCAGGGTCAGGAGGAGGGCGGTGATCATGCCGGTCCGGTCGCGCCCGCCCGCGCAGTGGTAGACGACGGCGCCCTCGGGCGCGGCGGCGAACGTGCAGAAGACGTCGGCGACGAGGTCGGGCCACCGCTCCAGCACGGTCGCGTAGTAGCGCGGGGTGTCGAGGTGCGGCGCCCAGGCGGCCATGAACTCCGCGTCGTCCGGGTCCTCGACGGGGTGGTGGTGCCGCGTCACCGACGGCGGCAGCTCCAGCGGCTCGATCTCGGCCGCGTTGCGCAGGTCGACGACGGTGCGGACCCCGGCAGCGGCCATCGCGGTGAGCCCGTCGGGCCCCGCCGTGTCGAGCCGCGACGTGCGGAAGAATCGCCCTGCGCGGGTGCGACCGCCGTCGGCGGTGGACAGCCCGCCGAGGTCGCGGGCGTTCGGCAGCGCGCCCCAGCGCACCGCCCGGGGGTCGTGCGGGGATGCACCGAGGGCGGCGTCGGCGGGTGAGGTACCGAGCGGGATCGTCACGGGCGCCAGGCAAGCACACGTGGTCGGCGGCGCGTACTAGGCTCGACGGCGGATCACGGGCACGACTCTGGCCCGTCGGCGCGACCCGGACTGTGGGCCGCGGTTCCACCGGCGCGAGATGGCGCGCCGTCGGACGACGACACAGACACGACACCTCTGGAGCTTTCCCGTGCCCCGCCTCCCTCGCGCCACCGTGCCCGGCGCCGCCCTGCTCGCCCTGTCCTTCGTCGCCCTCGCGGGCTGCGCCCAGGACCCCGCCGACGCCGCGCCGTCGGCGGCCGCCTCGTCCGGCGGGTCCTCGGACGGCACCGCCTACCCCCTCACGCTCGACAACTGCGGCGTCGAGACCACCGTCGACGCCGCGCCGCAGCGCGTCGTGACGATCAAGTCGAGCACCACGGAGATGCTGCTCGCGCTCGGCCTCGGCGACCGCATCGTCGGCTCGGCGTTCCTCGACGGGCCCGTCCCCGACTCGCTGGCCGAGACCGCCGCCGACGTGCCCGCCGTCGCCGAGCCCATGGCCGAGCAGGTGCCCGGCGCGGAGGCCGTGCTCGGCCTCGAGCCCGACCTCGTCTACGCCGGCTGGGAGTCCAACCTCACCGCTGACGGCGCGGGCGACCGCGAGACGCTGGCGAAGCTCGGCGTCGCGACCTACGTCTCCCCCGCCGCCTGCAAGGCCCCCGAGTACATGCCCGACCCGCTGACCTTCGACGACGTCTTCGCCGAGATCGACGAGGTGGGCGAGGTCTTCGACGCCGCCGAGGCCGCCGACGACCTGGTCGCGACGCAGCAGGACGCGCTCGCGTCGGTCACCCCCGACGACCGAGGCCTCACCGCGCTCTGGTACTCCTCGGGCGACGACATCCCGTACGTCGGGGCCGGCATCGGCGCGCCGCAGATGATCATGGACGCCGTCGGGCTGGAGAACGTCGCCGGCGACGTGCACGACACGTGGACGTCGTTCTCGTGGGAGCAGGCGATCGACGCCGACCCGGACGTCATCGTCCTGGTCGACGCCACGTGGAACAGCGCCGAGCAGAAGATCGAGCGGCTGGAGTCCAACCCCGCCACGGCGCGCATGTCCGCCGTGCAGGAGGGCCGCTACCTCACCGTGCCGTTCCCGGCGACGGAGGCGGGCGTGCGCAACGTCGACGCCGTCGTCGACCTCGCCGCACAGCTCGACGGGCTGGAGGGGCTCGGACGGTGACGACGACCCGGCAGGTCGAGACCGCCACGACGAGCGCCCCCGCGCCGCCGTCCGCGACGCCTCGCGCGCGCCGCGGCGCCGCCTGGTGGCTGCCGGCGTCGGTCGTGGTGCTGGTCGCGACCGTCCTGGTCACGGTGACCGTCGGGCCGGCCGACCTCTCCGTCGCGGACGTGTGGCGCTCGATCGCGACGCACGTCGGGCTCGGCGGCGTGCTCGGCCTCGAGCCGCTCGACGCGCTGCCCGACGGGATGGTCTGGGAGCTGCGGCTGCCGCGCGTGCTGACCGCCGCGGCGGTCGGTGCCGGGCTCGCGGTGTGCGGCGTCGTCATGCAGTCCCTCACGCGCAACCCGCTCGCGGACCCCTACCTGCTGGGCCTGTCGTCCGGGGCGTCGCTGGGCGCCGTGCTGGTGCTCGTCGCCGGGCTCACGGTGCTGCTGCCGGTCGCGGCGTTCGGCGGTGCCGTCGCGGCGCTCGCCGCCGCTCTCGCGCTGGCCGGGGCGATCGGCACGATCACCCCGACCCGCACCGTGCTCGCGGGGCTCGCCGTGAGCCAGCTCGCCGCGGCGGCGACGAGCTTCGTCATCTTCTGGTCCGCGACCGGCGACTCGTACCGCGAGATCCTGTCGTGGCTCATGGGGTCGGTGGCCGGGGCGACGTGGACGTCGGTCGCGATCACGGGCGTCGCCGTGCTGGTGCTGGGCACCCTGCTCGCCTCGACCGGCTCGATCCTCGACGCGTTCACCTTCGGCGACACCGCCGCTGCCACGCTCGGCGTGCCCGTCGCGCGGGTGCGGTGGCTGCTCCTGGTGGGCGTCGCGCTGCTCACCGGCGCCCTGGTCTCCCAGAGCGGGTCGATCGGTTTCGTCGGGCTGATCCTGCCGCACGCCGTACGGCTGCTGACGGGCGCGCGGCACCGGCTGCTGCTGCCGTTGTCCGCGCTGTGCGGGGCGTCGTTCCTCGTCTGGGCGGACACCCTGGCCCGCACGGTGTTCGCGCCGCGCGAGGTCCCCGTCGGCATCGTCACGGCGGCGATCGGCGCGCCGGTGTTCGCCCTGCTGCTGTGGCGCGGACGGAGGCTCGCATGACCACCGAGGCCCGCACGGACGCCCGCACGAGGTCCCGCGGCGTCGCCCGCGCCGACGACGCCCCGGGCGTGGCGAGGGCGGCCGACGGCCTCGACGCGGCCCGCGTCTCCTGGGCGACGGCAGGCCGCCTCATCCTCGACGGCGTGGACGTCACCGCCCCGGCGGGCGCGGTCAGCGGCCTCCTGGGCCCCAACGGGTCGGGCAAGTCGACGCTGCTGCGCGTGCTCGCGGGGGTCCAGCCGCCGTCGGGGGCCGGTGCGTCGGGTGGGGACGCGGCCCGGGTGGTGTTCGCCGGGGACGACCTGCTCGCGCTGCCGCGCCGCCGTCGCGCGCGGACGCTCGCGTTCGTCGAGCAGGAGGCGTCCACCGACCTGCCGGTCACCGTGCTGGACGCCGTCCTGCTCGGGCGCATCCCGCACCGGTCGCTGCTGGCCGGCGACTCGGCGGACGACCGCACCGCCGCCCGGCGGGCCCTCGACGTGGTCGGTGCGGGCCACCTGGCGGACCGCGAGGTCACGACCCTCTCCGGCGGCGAGCGCCAGCGCGTGCACATGGCCCGGGCGCTGGCGCAGGAGCCCGCCCTGATCCTGCTGGACGAGCCGACCAACCATCTCGACATCGCCGCCCAGCTCGACGCGCTGCGCGTGCTGCGCGAGCTCGCCGACCGCGGCGTCACCGTGCTGGCGGCGCTGCACGACCTGCAGCTCGCCGCCCAGCACTGCGACCACGTGGTGCTGCTCGCGGACGGCCGCGTCGTGGCGGCGGGCGACGTGCGCGACGTCCTCGTGCCCGACGTCCTCGACCCGGTCTACGGCGTGCGCACGGAGGTGCTCACCCACCCGCGCACGGGTCGCCCGGTGCTGACGTTCTCCCGGGGATGACCGCTACCGCCGGCCGAGCTCGATCGCCGGGCAGCGGTCCATGACCATGTCGAGGCCGGCGGCCAGCACCCGGGCGGCGGCCTCCTCGTCGATGACGCCGAGCTGGAACCACACCGCCTTCGCGCCGATCGCGATCGCCTCGTCGGCGACGGCCCCGGCGAGCTCGGAGCGGACGAACACGTCGACCACGTCGACCGGGAACGGGATGTCGGCGAGGCTCGCGTAGCCCTGCTCACCGTGCACCGTCTCGGCGCTCGGGTGCACGGGCACGATCCGCTTGCCCGCGCGCTGCAGGACCCCGGCGACGCCGTACGCCGCGCGCTCGGTGTTCGTGGACAGGCCGACGACGGCCCAGGTGGTGGTCTCGTCGAGGACGCGGTCGATCGTGGCCTCGACGCCGGCGGTGGTCTCGGTGGCCTCTGGCGTGCTCATGCCTCGTCCAACCGGCACCTCGATCGGCCTGTTCCAGTCCCGCGGGTCCCTGATCCTCATGCGTTCCCCCTCGTCGTCCGATCCGTTCGTGCGGTCACGCCATCGCCAGCGCCACGCCCGCGAGCGCGCACGACACCGCGCAGGCGATGGTCCGCACGTGGTTGAGCCGGCTCCAGGGCCGGTCGAACGCGACCCATCCGGCGGCGTCGCGGTGCACCATGAGGGCGTTGTTCAGCGGCACGTTGCCGCCCGCCGTCACCCCCAGCATGCCCACGACCACGACGACCGCGCTCGCGACGACCAGCCATGCGCCGTCGTGCCCGGCGACGAGACCCACCAGCGCGGTGGCGACCGGGACCACCAGGGCCGCGCCGAAGAGCGCCATGAAGGGCGGGCGGACGGCGTCGGTGTTGATCGCCGCCATGGCCGCGGCCGCGTCGGCGGGGTCGAGCCGGCGCAGGCCCGCGACGACGAAGGTCGAGAACGCCGCGAACACCCCGCCCGCCAGGCCGGTGACCAGGGCGGTCAGCACGAGGAGCACGTCCCAGAGGTCCATGAGCCCATCCAACCAGCGGGAGCGGCGCAAGCGCAGCAGGATGGGCCCATGCCCGTTCCTCCCGTCGTCGCCAGGGCGACGAGGCGCTTCAACCCGTACGCCCTCAAGGTGAGCTCGCGCGTACCGCCGTGGGCCACGCTGCACCACGTCGGTCGCACGAGCGGCCGCGAGTACCACACCCCCGTGGTCGCGTTCGCGGCCCGGGCGCCGATCGACACCCGGGTCGCCCGGTCCGGCGACCCCGTGGAGATCGGCGAGTACCGCGACGTCCTCGTCCTCACGCCGTTGCCCTGGGGGCCGGACGTCGACTGGTGCCGCAACGTGCGCGCCGCCGGCTCGTACCGCCTCACTCGTAAGGGGGTCGACTATCGGGCGGACCAGCTGCGCGTCGTGGACGCCGACGAGGCCCGCGGGATGCTCGGCGGCCTCGCCGGCACGGCGACGGGCCTGATCGGCATCGAGCAGTTCCTCGTCGGTCGGCTCAGCCGCTGGCCGGCGGGCGGCCCGGGGCGCGCCTGACGCACCGGTCCTGATCGCGGAGGCCCGGGCACGGTGGGCCGCCCGCCCGGCCGGGGTGCGGCGTCAGGGGACCCCCCGGGCGATCGCGACGCGTCCAGGGTCCCTTTCAGGGGCCTCCCTGTGCTGTGACGCCGGTCACGCACCGTACGTTCGACGGCATGATCGAGGCACAGGGTCTGTCCAAGAGCTACGGGAACAAGGCCGCCGTCGACCGCGTCACCTTCACGGTGCGGCCCGGCGTCGTCACCGGCTTCCTCGGCCCCAACGGGGCGGGCAAGTCCACCACCATGCGCATGATCATGGGGCTCGACCGGCCCTCCGCGGGCTCGGTCACCGTCAACGGCCGCCCGTACGCGCGGCACAGCTCCCCCCTCACCGAGGTGGGAGCGCTGCTCGAGGCGCGCGCCGTCCATCCGGGCCGCACGGCGCGGGCGCACCTGCGCGCGCTGGCCGCCACGCACGGCATCCCCGACCGGCGCGTCGACGAGGTGATCGACCTGACCGGCCTGGCCTCGGTGGCCCGCAAGCGGGTCGGCGGGTTCTCGCTCGGCATGGGCCAGCGGCTCGGCATCGCGTCAGCCCTGCTGGGCGACCCGCGCACCCTCATCCTCGACGAGCCCGTCAACGGCCTCGACCCCGAGGGTGTGCTGTGGGTGCGGCGGCTCGCGCGGAGCCTCGCGGCCGAGGGCCGCACCGTCTTCCTGTCCAGCCACCTCATGAGCGAGCTGGCGCTCACCGCCGACCACGTCATCGTCATCGGGCGCGGCCGCATCCTCGCCGACGCGCCCGTGCGGGACGTCGTCGAGGCCGCGTCGCGGCGCGCGGTCACGGTGCGCACCGCTGTCCCGTCCGCGCTGCGCACCGCCGTGGAGCGCGCGGGCGGCGCGGTCGCCGTGCCCGACGTCGCGCACGAGGGGACGCTCGAGGTCACCGGCCTCGACGCCGCCGCGATCGGCGAGATCGCGCTCACCGCCGGGGTCGCCCTGCACGAGCTGACCCCGGTGGCCTCGACCCTCGAGGACGCCTACCTGGAGCTCACGTCCGACGCCGTCGAGTACCGCACCGACGACCCCTCCGGCCCGCTGGCGACGGCCGGCACGACACGCACAGGAGACCAGCGATGAGCGCCACCACCTCCCTCGACGTCGACCGGGACGAGCGGGCGGCGTCCGCAGGAACCCGGGTGACCTTCGCCCACGTGCTGCGCTCGGAGTGGCTGAAGCTGTGGTCGCTGCGCTCGACCTGGTGGGGCGTCGTCCTCACGGTCGTGCTCATGGCCGGGCTGGCCGTGCTGATGGCGTCGGCCCTGGGTTCGGCCGCGACGTCGCCCGACATGCAGCAGACGATGAGCGCCGACCCGCGCCTCGCCGCCCCGAGCGGCACCACGGCCGTGACCTTCGGGTACGGGTTCGCGCAGCTGACCGTGGCGGTGCTCGCCGTCCTGACCATCACCGGCGAGCACTCGACGGGCATGATCCGGGCGACCTTCGCGGCCGTCCCGCGACGGCTGCCCGTGCTGGCCGCCAAGCTCCTCGTCGTCGCGGCGACGACGGCGGTCCTGGCGGTGGTCGGCCTGGCCGCCGCATGGCTCGCCACGGCGTCCTCCCTGTCCGCCGACGGGCTCGCCGTGGACCTGTCCGCCGGCGAGCAGCTGCGCGCGCTGGGCGGCACCGTGGCCTATCTCGTCGCGGTCGCGGCATTCTCGCTCGGGATCGGTGCCCTGTGGCGGAGCACGGCGGCGGGGATCGCCACCGCCGTGGGTGTGCTGCTCGTGCTGCCGCTGATCTTCCAGGTGCTCGCGGGGTCGGCCGACTGGGCCCAGGACGTGTACTCCTACCTGCCGACCGTGGCCGGCGAGCGCGTCATCGCCACCGGCCCCACGCCGGACGGCCTCCTGTCGCCGGGCGCCGGGTTCGCCGTGCTGGCCGGGTACGCCGTCGCGGTCCTCGCGGCGGCCGCCGTCGCCGTCCGGCGTCGCGACGCCTGAACCGCTCCGTGAGTTCGGTCATCCGGTACGAGATCGGTAGGGATGTCGACCGATCTCGTACCGGATGACCGAGCTCGCAGCGTGACAGGATGAAACCCATGACGGCACAGCTCTGGATCACCGGCGACCCCGAGACGGACGCGCTGCTGAGCGACGACATGTTCGCCCTGCTCGTGGGCATGCTGCTCGACCAGCAGTACCCGATGGAGCACGCGTTCGCGGGGCCCCGCAAGATCCGCGACCGGCTCGGCAGCATCGACCCGCACGCGGTGGCGGACGCCGACCCGGACGAGTTCGTCACCCTCGCCACCACTCCCCCGGCGATCCACCGGTACGGGCGGTCGATGGCGGGCCGCGTGCAGGCGCTGGCCCGGGCGATCGTGGACGACTACGACGGCGACGTCGCGAAGCTCTGGACGGCACCCGGCGCGGAGGGTCCGGCCACCGGCGCCGAGGTGCTGGCCCGCCTGCGCGCACTGCCGGGCTTCGGCGAGCAGAAGGCCAAGATCTTCCTCGCCCTGCTGGGCAAGCAGCGCGGGATCCGGCCGGCCGGCTGGCAGGAGGCCGCGGGGCACTACGGCGACGAGGGCTCCCGCCGGTCGATCGCCGACGTCACGAGCGCCGAGTCGCTCGTCGAGGTGCGCGCGTTCAAGAAGGCGCAGAAGGCGGCGGCGAAGGCGGCGAAGCAGGGCTGACGGTCACGAGCCGGCCAGCACCCCGGCCTCCCGGAGCCGCCGGACGGCGCGCTCGTGCGGCAGCCCGTACCGGGTGCCCCGGTGGCCGACCGTCGTCGTGGCGGTGAAGACCGACGCGAGCAGCGCCTCCTCGACGGCGTCCGTCGTGGCCCCGAACAACGGGTCCAGCGCGTCGTCCGGCACGAGCGCCTCGTCGTGGCCCGCCGTCGTGAACGCGAGGCCGTAGTCGCCGCTGACGTGCGCGAAGTCGGAGCCGACGCGGCCCATCGCGAAGACCGCGCGGCGCGCCACCCGTTCGAGCCGCCGGGCGTCGAGCGGGGCGTCCGTGGCGACGACGATCATGCAGGAGTTGCCCTCCGCCGGGCCGGATCCCTTCGGCACCGCGTCGATCTGGTCGGCACGGGGGCCGGCCGAAGAGATCGACTCCGTGCCGAGCAGATCCACCGCGGGCAGCGGAACCCCCCGCACGGTGAGCGTGCCGGAGAAGTTCGACTGCACCAGCGCGCCCACGGTGCGCGTGGTCCCCGCCACGTCGACCCGCCGCGACGACGACCCGATCCCGCCCTTGTAGCCGAGCGCCGACGTCCCCGCACCGGCGCCGACGCAGCCCTGGGCCACCGGCCCGGACGTCGCGCCGTCGAGCGCTGCGAGCACGTGCGTCTCCGTGATCGGGCGGGAGCGGATGTCCGACAGGTACCCGTCGTTCGTCTCCCCCACGACCGGGTTGAGGGTGCGCACGTCCTCGTAGCCGGGCCACGCGAGCACGTGCGTGACGAGCGCGTCGGCGGCGCGGAAGGCGGAGAGCGTGGAGGTGAGCAGGACCGGCGTCTCGATCGCGCCGAGCTGCTCCAGCTGTGTCGCGCCCACGAGCTTGCCGTACCCGTTGCCCACGAACAGCCCGCACGGCAGAGAGCGCCGCTGCCCCGGCCCGGCACCCAGCGCGTCCGGCACGACGGCGGTGACGCCGGTGTGGAGGCGTTCGCCCTCGTGCAGGGTGGTATGCCCGACGCGCACGCCCGCGACGTCGGTGATCGCGTTGTCCCGGCCCGTGGGCAGAGCGCCGACGACGACGCCGAGGGCACGCAGACCTGGTCGCCCGGTGGCCGCGGGGCTCATGCCCTCTCCCCGACCGGGACGAGTCGCTCCGGGTGCACGTCGCGCCACGACCGGCTGCCGTCGACCAGGTCCTGCACGTGCTCGCGGAACCTCGGGCAGGTGGCGATGTCGTGCGCCCGGCACGACAGGGCGTGCTCCGTCATGTGCCGGGAACGGTCGATCTCCTCCTGCCGGCGGTCGAGCTCGGCCAGGTGCGCGGTGAGCACCTCGTGCCGGTCCCGCGCGCCGCGCCCCGTGGACCCGGCGTCGAGCAGCACCTGGATCTGCTCGAGGCTCATGCCCGCGACCTTGGAGCTGAGGATCGTGGCGACGCGCACCACGTCGTCGGGCCCGTAGCGGCGGCGGCCCGCGCCGTCGCGTGCGGGGGCGAGCAGGCCGACCTCCTCCCAGTAGCGCAGCACGTGCGTCTCCAGGCCGAAGCGCTCCGCCAGCTCTCCGACGCTCCAGACGGGCGCCGACCCGTCGCCCGGCACGACCTCGCTTGACTTCATGTTGACATGAAGTCACACCCTGGGGTCACGACGCAACCGCACCGCTCGGCCGACCCCAGAAGGAGCCCCCATGAACGACCTCCGCACCGCCCCGCACGACGACGCCATGCACGACGCCGTCGTCCTCGGCGCCGGCCCGGCCGGTCTCGCCGCCGCCCTCGCCCTGGGCCGCACCCACCGCGACGTCGTCGTGCTGGACTCGGGCCGCTACCGCAACGACCCCACCGACGCGATGCACAACGTGCTCGGCTTCGACGGCGTGGCACCCGCCGAGTTCCGCGCCGCCGCGCACCGCACCCTGGCCGCGTACGACACGGTCGAGCTGCGCCGCACCACCGCCCTCGACGTCGCCCCGCTCGACCCCGCCGCGCCGGCCGACGGGTTCGTCGTGCGGACGGAGGACGGCGACGTCACCGCCCGGCGCCTGCTGCTCGCCACCGGTGTGCGCGACGAGCTGCCCGGCACACCCGGGCTGGCGGAGCTGTTCGGGACGGTCGCGGCGCACTGCCCGTACTGCCACGGGCACGAGTACTCCGGCACCCCCGTGGCGATCCTCGGCGCCGGCCCGCACTCCCCCCGTGTCGCCGGCCTGATGGAGCGGATCGCGAGCCGGGTCGTGGTGCTCGCCGACGGCGCCGAGGTCGACCCGGAGGTCCGCGCGGCCCTCGACGCCCGCGGCGTCGCGATCCGACCGGAGAAGGTGGAACGGCTCGAGCCGCTGGCGCTCCCTGGCGGCCACCCCGGCGCGCGGGCCGTGCTGGCGGGCGGCGCCGCCGAGGAGCTCGGCGGCGTCATGGTGGCGCCGACCCTCCACCAGGCCGCGCCGTTCGCCGCACAGCTGGGCCTGGAGCTGCGGAAGTCGGGCTGCGTGGCGGTGGACCCGACGGGCCGCACGAGCATGCCCGGCGTCCTCGCCGCCGGGGACCTGGCCCACACCGCCGACTTCCCGATGCCGCTGGCCTCCGTGACCGCGGCGATGGCGGCCGGGCAGATGGCGGCCGGTGCCGTCGACGGCGACCTCCTGGGGCTCGCACACTGACGGCCGCCCGCGGCCGCGGGCAAGATGGTGGCATGAGCCGCCACCACCTGTTCGTCGTCGCGCACCCGCACGCGGAGCACACCGCCGCCGACCTCGTGGGCGGGTGGTACGACTCGCACCTCACGGACCGCGGCCGCACCGACGCACACCGGGTGGCCGCGGAGCTCGGACGGCGGCTGGACGCCCGACCGGACCCCGGCCGTCCGGTGCGCGTCACGACCTCCGACCTCGCCAGGGCCGCGGAGGCTGCGGACATCATCGCCCAGGCCGTGGGGGTCCCGGCCGAGCGCGACGGGCGACTGCGTGAGATCAGCTTCGGCGACGCCGAGGGGCGGCCGAACTCGTGGCTCGCCGCACGGCGGGTCCACGCCCCCGACGACGATCGGCTCGATCACCGCGGCCCGGTACCCGGGGCCGAGACGCGCCGCGAGGTGGCGGAGCGCGTCGGTGCCTGCGTCACGGGCCTCATGGCGGACGCGGACCACGACCACGTGGTGGTGACGCACGGGTTCGCGCACACGTTCGTCGTCACGACCTGGCTGCGCGTCCCCGTCGAGGCGGCCGGCTTCGCCACCTTCGCCACGTCGCCGGGCGCCATCACGCACCTCGCCCACGACGACGACTGGCGCAACCGGACCCTCGTCGAGCTTTCCACGACGGCTCACCTGACTGCCGCCTACTAGGCTCACCGCATGACCTCAGCGCTCCCCCTGCCGCTCGGCCCTGCCCCGCGACCCGCCACGGGCGAGGACCTCGCCTCCCGGCTTCGCGCACTCGCGACCCGGGCGGCCGGCCCGGGCGTGACGGGGCTGGACCGGGCGGGTCTTGCCGTGGTGCTGGACGGCGCGGACGTCACGGCACTCGAGGCGGACCTCACGGGGGTCGCGTTCGGCGCGCAGCACAAGTCGCCCGGCGTCGCCTGGCAGCCCGGCGCGATCACCGCGCGCGAGGAGGGCACGGTGCGGCGGCTGCGCATGGAGGCCCACCCGCTCACGGCCGTGGACCTGCCCGTGGACGTCACCGCCGAGGCCGAGGGGCTGCGGTTCGCGTGGGTCGAGGGCGCGGACGGCCAGGTCGGGTTCGAGCCGGTCGAGCCCGACGACGCCCACCCGGTGACCGGTCACGCCCGCGTGGCGGTCTCCCGCGCCGGTCTCGTCGCGACCGTGCACGGCCTGCTGGCCGTCTCGCTGCAGTCCCAGGGCATCACGCTGAGCGACCTGGACGTGCACCTCGACTCGCACGGCCCCCGCGCGGCCGGCCTGCGGATCGAGGCGAAGATCCGCAAGGGGTTCCTGTCCGCGGGCGTCTCCGCCACCGCGTCGGCGTCGGTCGACGCGGCGATGGTGCTGACCGTCGGGGACGTGCGCATCTCCAGCGGCAACCCGCTCGTCGCCGCGATGCTCGGTGCCGTCCGGGGCCGCGTCGAGGCCGCGGCGAACCGCCGCGTCGACCTGGCCGCCGCCCTGCCGCCGGGTATCCGGCTCGCGGACGTGCGTCTCGACGTCGGCGAGGAGCTGGTGCTCAGCGCCCGCCTCGGCTGAGCACGGCCGCCGGCCGGACCGTCAGGCGATGGCGGGCTGGTCGAGCACCCACAGCCAGGTCCCGTCGGGCTGCCGGCGGGCGACCTCGGCCGTCACGGCCCCCGACTCCAGCCGGGTGGACGTCAGCGCCAGGTCGCCCTGCACCAGCGCGGGCGCCGCCACCCCGGGGGCGAGCCGCGGGCGCGCGGCGAGGACCGGAGCGAGTGCGGCCCTGATCGCGTCCCGGCCGACCTGCTGCTCCCCGGGAGGGAACGCGAAGATCGCGTCGGGCTCGTACAGCGCGACGAGCCCGTCGAGGTCGCCGTCGTTCACTCGTTCGACGAACAGCCGTCCGAGGTCGTCGGGTTCGCGGGCAGGGGCGTGGTCACCGTTGGCCATGCGCCGATCGTGCCACCACGGAGGACGCCCGTCTACGGTCCGTCGGTGCCGACCTGGCACCCACCTGGCACCCACCTGGCACCCGCCTGGCACCGACCTGGCGTCCTGGCCTGTCGGTGCCCCGTGCGAGATTCGGGAGATGCCCGACCGCCCCGACGTCCCGCCCACGCTCGTCGAGCGTCTGCGGCCCCTGCTCACCTTCCCGGAGTGCCGCGAGGAGGCGGCGTGGACCGGCGTCCGGTGGCGCGTGCGCAAGGCCACGGTGGCGCACGTCTTCGGGGGCGAGGACCAGCTCTTCCGGGTGACGTTCCGCGCGGAGCCGCAGGAGGTCCGGGCCTTCGAGCACCTCGGTCACCCGTACTTCCGCGCCGGCTGGGGCGGCGACGTCGTGGGCGTGGTCCTCGACGACGGCACGGACTGGGAGGAGATGGCCGAGCTGCTCACCGACTCCTACTGCATCCAGGCGCCCCGCGTGCTGGCCGACGACGTCGATCGCCCCGGGCCGGAGGGCGGCACGGCCGGCTGACGCCCGGGGGTCACAGCGAGACGGACGTCCCGACCAGCACCAGCTCGGAGGTGTGCGACCCGGCCACCCCGACGCCGGCGGGTCGCCCGACGAACCCGGGCAGGCCCTCCAGCCCTCCCCCGGCGGCGACGACCCGCAGGTCCAGGGGCTGCCCGGCGGGCACGGTCAGCGTGACCTCGAACCCGTCCTCGCCCGGGGCGTAGAAGCGGGTGTCGAGCACGCCGCCGTCGACCGGGACCGTCCGCCCGGCGACCTGGGCACCCTCCACGCCCGAGGCGTTGAGCTGCACGTACCTCAGGGCGCCGGCGGTGCCGACCGGGGCGCCGTCGCCCGGGGTCACGCGCAGCGTGAGGACGCGGGCGTTCCCTGCCGGCTCGGTGTCCAGCACGTCCACCACGGGAGCGGGCAGGTCGGCCGCCGCGGCGTCTCCGGCGTGCACCTCGTGGTCGAACATCGGGAAGGGCTCCGACAGGTCGGTCTCGGTGTCGACGAACTGGGCCGTCCAGTCGCTCGGGGTGCCCTCGTCGGAGACCCAGTGGGCCGACCCGGTGTCGGCGTCGAGCGCGTACGCGAGCCGGGTGGGCTCGGGGTGCTCGGCGTCGAACGGGTCGGCGACGAAGCCCACGACGAGCGCGACGACGCCCACGGCCGCGCACCCGCCCACCAGGCCGAGCGCGCGGCGCCGGCCGCGCGGCCACAGGACCGCGAGGGCGGGCGTGAGCGCCAGGCCCAGCAGCGCGGCGACGACCGCGGGGGCGGCGCCCGTCGCCAGGCCGAGGGCCGGGAAGAACAGCAGTACGACGGGCACGAGGACGACCACCCCCACCGCGGCCCCGAGCGTCGCGGCGACCCGGCGCCCGACCAGCCCGCGTGCCCGGGTCAGCGCGACGAGCCCCGCGACGGCGCCCGCGAGCGCCGGGAGCGCCGCGAGGTACGAGCCGCCGGGGGTAGCCGCGGCCAGCACGACCCCGAGGACGGCGAGCCAGCCCAGCGCCCCGACCGCGAGCGCCGGCCCGCCGAGCGACCGGCGCAGCCCGACGAACCACGCGGTCCACACCGTCGCGACGACACCGAGCAGCGCGACGCGGAAGGCCCACGGTCGCCACGGGTCGAGCATCTCGGCGTAGCCGGGGCGCACGAGACCCATCACCCACCACAGCGCGATCGAGCCGGCGACGGCACCCACGAGCGGCAGGAGGGCGGACACGAAACCGAGCACGAGCGTCCCGGCGGTGGTGCGCTCGCCGCGCACCTCCCGCCGGCGGGCGAGGACGACGGCGAGCGCGCCGACGGCCACCGCCGCGGCCACGGCCAGCGGCAGCACGAGCCACCCCGGGTAGCGCGCGAGCACGCCGCCCGGCAGCGGGAAGTAGGTGGCGTCTCCCGCGGACGGCGTGGCGAGCGCCGCCGCGTCGCCGTCCCCCAGCTCGCGCGCCAGGGCCAGCATGTTCGCACCGTGGTGCTGCAGGCTCGCCCGCGACATCCGGTCCGGGGTGTCCTCGGGCGCGTGATAGGTGGCCGAGCCGTCGATGTACGCCGCGTTGAGGCCGGTGAACCGGCCGTCCGGGTCGTCGAGGAACGGCGAGAGGTCCGTGTCGTTCGGCAGGATCCGGTAGACCTCCACCGCCATCGAGGTGCCCACGGGATAGGGCACGTGGGCGTAGGCGTCGACGAGGTCGGCGTTGCCGTCGGAGGTCTCGAACATGATCGCCGGGCCGGACGAGCCCCGGGCCTCGACATTGACCACGACGCCGCCGTCGGCCGCGCGCGGGTCGGCGTGCGCGAACGCCTCGGCACCGCAGAGGCAGGCTTCCTCCGCGTCGGTGAAGACGAGCACGAGGTCGTTGCGCAGCGGCTCGCCCGCGAGGACGGCGCGGGCGGTCTCCAGCAGTGTCGCGACGCCCGCGCCGTCGTCGTTGGCGCCGTGCGACACCTCGGCGGAGTCGTAGTGCGCGACGAGGAAGACGGGACCGGTCGAGCCGGTGCCCGGGATGGTGGCGACGACGTTCCTGGTGGCCGCCACCCGGCTCTGGTCGCCCAGGCGCCCGGACATGCCGACCCCCTCGGTGACCTCCGGGTCGAGGCCGAGCCCCGCGAGGTCGGCCACGATCGCGTCCCGCACCGCCGCCGCCTCGGGAGTGCCGTGCGGGTGGACGTCGTCCCCGATCGCCTCGACGGTCGCGAAGGCACGCTCGGCGCTGAACTGGTCCGCGGCGGCGTCCGCGGGCAGCGGCGACGGCGGCTGCACCGACCGGGCGGCGAGTGCCACCAGGACGAGCAGGAACAGGGAGCACGCGAGCGTCGTCGCCCGCGACCGGGTCGGGGTCACCCGGGCACGCTAGCGGCGCCCGCGCGCCGTCGCCCAATCGTGACGGCCCATGTGCCCGGACCGCCGGCGCGGCCCCGACGGCGGTCGCGGCCGCGGTCGGCACGCCCGACCACCTGGTTCACCGCCGGGGTCGGGCGGCGTTCAGCCGGCGCGAGTGCGGGCCGGTCCATTCCAGGCGGACGACGCCGGGCACCGCGCCGTCAGCGATGCGCGACGGGTCCGCCCAGTGCCCGTTGGCCGGGTTGCGGAAGAACGTGGCCCAGACATCGCCGCGCTCGTCGACGAACATGTTGTTGTGGCCGGCCCCGACACCGGCGGTGTACCGCTCGGAGTACGGCCCCTCGAACCGGTCCGCGACGGCGACGACGGCGTCGTACTGGTCCTTGGGCCCGCTGCCCGCCAGGTACGACCAGGCAGGGTCGTCCTCGGTCCCGGTGCGGCACGCCCACACGGCGTGCATGAGGTAGTAGCGACCCCGGTACTTCTGCACGTACGCGCCCTCGAGGTACGGCTCGGGCTCGTACGGCGTCTGGACGAACTCCGGCAGGTCCGTCGGGGTGGTGATGTCCTCCATGTCGTCGGTGAAGCGGGCGTAGAGGTCGTTGTGCAGCACGAGCCACGCGGCGTCGTCCTCGACGAACATGCTGCCGTCGATGTGGTGGTAGGCACCGGGCGCGATCCAGCCCGGTCCGCCCACGAACGACTCACCGAACGGCTTGGCCACGTTGCCCTGCGCCAGCCGGTACGGGCCCTCGATGCCGCCCTCGCTCACCAGGAGGAACGACCCGACCTTCGTCGAGTGGTCGCCCATGCAGGCGACGATGTACCAGGTGTCGCGGAACCGGTGCACCTCGGGTGCCCACACGTTGCCACGCTTGCCGAACCGGCCGTCGTCGGTCCAGTACTCCTGCCAGGGCGCGACGACGGTGCGCCCGGGCGCGTTCTCGCCCACGAACTCGGGTGACCAGACCTTGCCCTTCGTCTGGTCGGGCCGCAGGCCCGTGGTGTCGACCAGGGTCCACGGGCCCTCGAGAGCGGGCGCCGTCCAGAGGTACAGGCCGTCGTTCCACGGTGCGGCGTTGGGCCGCCCGGCGGCCCTCGTGGTCCCGGTCGCCACGTAGACGGAGCGCCCGTCCACCTCGAACCGGTTGACGTACGTGTCCCGCATCCAGACCCGGCCCAGCTCGGCGTCCTGGGGCCGCAGCTCGAGGTCGAGGACGAACGAGTTGTCGTCGCGCAGCCCCAGCTCCGGGCGGCCGTCGGCGGCGCCGTAGGGCTCGGGGTCCGGCCAGGCGGGCGGGAACGGCCCACCGGGTGCACCGGCACCGGCCGCGGGCCCGGCGGCCGGCGCCGCGGCCGCCGCCCCACCGCCCAGCACCACGGCCGACAGCGTTCCTGCGGCCGCCGCTCCCATGAACTCGCGTCGTTTCATGCTCTCGCTCCTTCGTCGTCGGTCATGACAGGGGCGGTGCGGCGCTGGGTGCGCGCCACGCCCGCGGGGACGGGCTGGCCGGGGTGGGGGGCGTCGTCGACGGCGGCCTGCGCGTGCCACAGCTCCACCTCGAGCCGGGCCCGGACCTCGGCGTAGGCGGGGGCGTCGGCCACGTTGCGCAGCTCGTCGGGGTCCAGCTCGGTGTCGAAGAGCTCCCACTCCCCCGGGTAGGTGGCCGGCCCCGTGCCGGGCAGGCCGAGCCCGTCGTTGTAGTAGTAGACGAGCTTGTACCGGTCGTCCCGGTACCCGTAGTGCGCGGGCGCGCGGTGGTGGGCGTCGTCGTGCTCCCAGTACCGGTAGTAGAAGCCGCGCGCGGGCGGCGTCGGCTCCGAGCGGCGGCCCGGAGCCCGCCCGCCGCCCAGGTCCCCCCAGAACGAGCGGCCCTGCATCCGCGGGTGCGCGTCGACGCCGGCCGCGTCGAGGAGGGTGCGGGCGAGGTCGACGTTCGTGACGATGCCGTCGAAGCCGCCTCCCGCGGGCAGCCGGCGCGGGTACGACACGAGCAGCGGCATGCGGATCGACTCCTCGTACATGAACCGCTTGTCGAACCAGCCGTGGTCCCCGAGGAAGAACCCCTGGTCGGACGAGTACAGCAGGAGCGTGTCGTCGAGCTCGCCGCGCTCGCGCAACCGGTCCGTCACCCGGCCGACGTTGTCGTCGACCGACGCGACGCAGCGCAGGTAGTCCTCCATGTAGCGCTGGTACTTCCACAGCGCCAGCTCGTCGTAGGAGAGCCCGGCCGGCGGGTCGACCTTGAGGTCCGTCGTCGTGAGGTGGTCGGCGACCCGCATCGCGGCCCGCCGGGCCGACGACGTCCGGGTGGCGTAGTCGTCCGTGAACGTCTCCGGCACCGGGATCGGCTCGGCGTACAGGCCGGCGTGCTTCGCGTCGGGCTCCCAGGGCCGGTGCGGCGCCTTGTGCCAGAGGAGCAGGCACCACGGGTCGTCGCCCTCGAGGGAGTCCACCCAGCGCAGCGCGAGGTCGGTGATGACGTCGGTGGCGTACCCCGGCTCGGTGCGCAGCCCCTCGGCCGACCGGAACGTCGGGTCGACGTACTCCCCCTGGTCGATCAGCACGTCCCAGTAGTCGAAGCCCTGCGGGTCGTGGCCCGCCCCGTCGCCCATGTGCCACTTGCCGACGACGGCCGTGCGGTAGCCCGCCTCCCGCAGCTGCGAGACGAACGTCGGCTGGCCCGCGTCGACCGGCGTCGACAGCGTCGTCACGCCGTTGACGTGGGAGTACGTCCCCGTGAGGATCGACGCACGGCTCGGCGAGCACAGCGCGTTGGTCGCGTAGCACCGGTCGAGACGGCGCCCCGAGGCCCCGATCTCGTCGATCCGCGGCGTCGTGTTCACGACCGACCCGTACGCGCCGATCGCGTGGGCCGCGTGGTCGTCGGTGAGGATCATGACGACGTTCGGGCGCCTCACGCCGTCGCCTCGCCCGCGTACGTCGTCTCGTCCAGGCCGGACTGCGTGGGGTCGTGGTCCACCTCGCCGACGTCGTACATCGTCGTCATCCAGTGGTAGAAGTTGTCGCCCCGCTCGCGCAGCACCTCGTACAGCCGCCGCATCATGGCCCCGCGCACCGGGGCCATCTCGGGGTGGGCGCAGACGTTGCTCAGCTCGTCCGGGTCGGTGGCCAGGTCGTACAGCTCGTTCGTGGAGTCCGGGTTGACCACCAGCTTGTACCGGTCGGTGCGCAGCATCCGCTGCGGGTAGGGGAAATGGTGGCCGTGGAACTCGCACACGATGTCCTCCGTCCACGCCGGCCGCTCACCGCGGGCCAGCGGAAGCAGGCTGCGCGAGTCCACCGCCGGGGCGGGGTCCATCCCCGCCAGCTCGAGGATCGTGGCCGTGCAGTCCAGCAGGGACACGAACTCGGTGCGCACCTGCCCCGCCGGCCCGCCGGGCACACGCAGCAGCCCGGCCGTCCGGTAGATGTCCTCGTACATGGCCGGGCCCTTGTCGTGCAGGCGGTGCGCGCCCGTGAACTCCCCGTGGTCGCTCGTGAAGAACACCGCCGTGGTGTCGACCAGGCCCAGCCGCTCCAGGGCGTCCATGACCCGGCCGACCTCGCGGTCGATGAGCGCCACGTAGCCCCAGTAGACGGCGATGAGCTTGCGCGTGGTCTCGATCGGCATGGTGTCGAACGTCCAGTGCGCGCTGTAGTTCGCCTGCACCGGCGGCTTGCCCGCGAAGGTCTCCGCGATCGACCGTGGCAGCTCGACGTCCGCCGGGTCGACCAGGTCGAAGTACTCGTCCGGGAGGATGTACGGCAGGTGCGGCCCGAAGAAGTTCAGCTGCAGGAAGAACGGGCGCGCCCCGGACCGGAAGTCGTCGGCGTACCGCTCCAGCAGCTCGATCGTGCGCGTGGCGAGGTAGTGCTCGAACGTCGCCTCGACCGGCTGGTGCAGCCGCGCGGCCAACAGGTTGCCCGGCCCCCCGTTGGGCAGCGTGCCCCGGACCCGGTCGCTGATCACGTACGGCGGCAGGTCGTGCTCGGCCAGGTACGCCAGGTAGTCCGGCGCCTCCACCGGGTTGTGCCACGCCGAGCCGGGCAGGTCCGGCCCCTCGAAGCCGAACGCGACCGCGTCCCGCGTGGTGCCCGCGTGCCACTTGCCGAGCAGTCCCGTGTTGTACCCGGCGCCACGCAGCGCCTCCACGAACGTGAAGGTGCCCGGCGCCAGGTCCTCCAGGTACCCCACGTTGCGCTCGTGGTTCGCCAGCACCCGGTGGCGGAACGGCGCCTGCCCGGTGAGCAGGCTGGCGCGCGCCGGCGTGCAGATCGCCGTCGGGGTGTACCAGCGGTCGAACCGGGTGCCCGTGGCGGCGAGGGCGTCGAGCACCGGCGTGCGTGCGAGCGCGTTCCCGTACGCGCCGAGCGTGTCCGCCCGGTGCTGGTCCGTCATGAGGAACAGGACGTTGGTCCGGCCCCCGGGCGTCACTCCCCGGCTCCGAGGAACAGGTCGCCGGTGTAGAACTCGCTCGGCTCCACCGCCTCCGGGAGCTGCCCGGACTGCACGAAGTAGTCCTGCATGCCGGACAGCCACGTGTCGAACGTGCCGTCCTGCGTGTACCCGTCGATCTCCTCCAGGTCGAGCACCTGGACGTTCTCGGCGTCCGCCCGCACGTCCGCGACCGGCAGGTCGTTGAACTCCGCGGTGAGCTCGATCGTCTCGTCCATGTGGTCGGCCCGGTAGGCGATGGCGTCGCGCAGCGCGGCCAGCACCCGGTCCACCTTCTCCTCGTCGTCGGCGACGACGTCGTTGCCCGCGACGAACGCCGTCGGGAACGCGACCGTGTCCTCGAAGTCGCCGTTCTCCGCCAGCTCCACCAGGTCGGGGACCTGCTTCTTCACGGTCGCGAGGGCGGGGTACCAGAAGCCCGCGCCGTCGACCTTGCCCGAGGACAGGGCGGCGACGATCGCCGCGGGCTCCATCGGGACGATCTCGACGTCGTCCTTGGTCATCCCCGCGTCCTGGAGCGCGAGGGTGAGGATCATGTCCCCGGAGGTGCCCTCCGGGATGGCCACCTTCTTGCCCTCGAGGTCCTCGATCGAGTCGATGCCGGGCTGGGCGACCACCCGGTCCGCCTGGCCCAGCGTGTTCATCGCGACGATCTTGGCCTGGCCCGACGCCGGCAGCCAGAAGGCGCCCGGCCCGATGTAGCCGAAGTCGAGGTCGCCGGTGCCCAGGGCCTGGATCTGCAGCGGGCCGTTGGTGAAGGACGTCGCCTCCACCTCGACACCGTGCTTCTCCCACAGCCCCTGGTCCTGGGCGACGGCGAGCAGGCTCGTGCCGTTGAAGTCGGGGATGTAGCCGAAGTTCACCTCGACGACGTCGTCGCCGGAGCCGCCCGCGGCGTCGTCGCCCGAACAGGCGGCGGTGGCGAGGAGCGTGGCGGCGAGGACGACGGACAGCGATGCCGCTCGTCGGGAGGGTCGGAAGAGTCGCATGGGGGTTCCTTCTGGTCGGGGCCAGCTCGGGGGCGTGGAGGTGAGGTCAGGGCCGGGCTGACGCCGGGTCCTGGTGGTAGACGGAGTGCCACACCCGGTTGCGCAGCGCGGCGAACTCGGGGCTGAGGCGCACGTCCTCGGTGCGCGGGTACGGCAGGTCGACGTCGACGACGTCGTAGATGCGTCCCGGTCGCGCCGCCATCACCACGACGCGCCGGGCCAGGAAGACCGCCTCGTCGACGTCGTGCGTGATGAACATGACGGTGCGCCGCTCGCGGCTCCACGTGTCCAGGAGCTGTTCCTGGAGGTTGACGCGGGTGAGGGCGTCGAGGGCTCCGAACGGCTCGTCCATCAGCAGGATCGACGGGTTCACCGCGTAGGCGCGGGCGATCGCACACCGCTGCTTCATGCCGCCCGACAGCATCTTGGGCAGGGCGTCCGCGAACTGCTCGAGGCCGACGAGGCGGATGAAGTGGTCGGCGCGCTCGCGCCGCTGCGCCCGGCCGAGCCCCGCGACCTTGAGCCCGAACTCGATGTTCTTGCGCACCGTGAGCCACGGGAACAGGGCGTACTGCTGGAAGATGACGCCGCGCTCCGGGCCGGGGCCGGAGACCTCGGCGCCGTCGACGAGCGCGTGCCCCGACGTCGGCTCCTCCAGCCCGGCGAGGATGTTCATCAGCGTGGACTTGCCGCACCCGGAGGGCCCGACCACCGTGACGAACTCGTTGTCCGCGATGTCCAGCGAGACCCCGTCGAGCGCGACGAACTCCTCGTTCCGCAGCGCGAACGTCTTGCGGACGTCGCGGACGGAGATCTTCGCGGTCGACGTCGGAGACGCGCCGTGGGTGCTGGGGGTCGTGGTGGTCATCGCCGCTCCTGCCATCCGGTGAGCCTGGTCTCCGCGAGCAGCAGCAGGCGGTCCATCACGAGCCCGAGGATCCCGATGGCGACGATCCCGACGAAGATCGTCGCGATGTCGTAGTAGAGCTGCGCCTGCTGCATCCGGTACCCGAGCCCGGCCTGCGCGGCCAGCAGCTCGGCGGCGACGAGCGTCGCCCAGGCGGACCCGAGGCCCACCCGCATGCCGACGAGGATGAACGGGGTCGAGGCCGGCACGACCACCTTGAGGAAGATCGTGCCGTCCTTCGCCCCCAGCACCCGGGCGGCGTTGATCAGGGTGCGGTCGACGCCGACCACACCCTGGTAGGTCGAGATCACGCAGGCGAGGAACGCCGCGAGGAAGATGACGAACACCTTGGGCAGCTCGCCGATCCCCATCAGCACCAGCACGAGCGGCAGCAGCGCCAGCGGCGGGATCGTCCGGAAGAACTGGATCCAGGGCTCGAGCAGCCCGCGCGCCACCGTGTACCAGCCCATGAGGAACCCGACCGGGACGGCCACGAGCGACCCGAGGAGGAAGCCCGTCAGGACCCGGCCCAGGCTCGCGAGCACGTCCTCGCCGAGGGTGCCGTTCGACCACAGCTCGACGGCCTTGCTCGCCACCTCCGGCGGGGTGGGGAGCTGGAGGCCGCTCAGGGCCAGCAGCCACCAGATGCCGATCCCGCCCACGATCGAGACGGCGTTCAGCAGCCGCAGCATCGACCGGCGCGACGTCCGCCGGCGCCCGGGACGCCGGGGCGGCGCCTCTGCTGCGGGGGTGGCGACGCCCGGTGGCGGGTCGCCGCGGTTCAGGTCCGTGCTCGACACGGTCACGGTGCGCTCCTTCTGGACGTGGGGCTCGAGACCCGGCTCGACGACGAACGGCCGGCCCCCGAGGGCTCGGGGTACCCGGCGAGCACGGGCGAACGATGGAAGACGGCGGCGAGGGCACCGAGAGCGCCGCCACGGTCGCCGAGGCGGCTCGCGCTCACCACGTGGGACGTCTCGGTCGGCACGGAGGACAGCTCGTAGCGCAGGGTGGCGGCGGCCTGCTCGACGATCACCGGCGCCACGTGCGCGATCTCCCCGCCGACGACGACGTCCACCGGGTCCAGCAGCATGGCCGCCGCGCCGAGCACCCTCCCCAGCGCCGTGCCAGCCTCGCGCAGGACGGCGTCGACGACAGGGTCGCGCTTCTCGACGGCGGCGGCGAGGTCGTCGAGGTCCCGCACGGCCGCGCCGCGGCGACGGCAGGCGGCCAGGACGGCCGGGACGGAGGCCACCGTCTCGAGGCACCCACGCTTGCCGCACCGGCAGGGCGCGCCGACCGGGTCGGCCGTGACGTGGCCGAGCTCGCCGGAGAAGCCCCGCGCGCCGCGGACCAGCCGTCCCGCCACCACGAGGCCGCCGCCCACGCCGTCGGACAGCCGGACGTAGACGAGGTCGCTCGGCCCGTCCGGGAGCGACACGGCCTCCGCGAGCGCCGCGAGCCGCGTGTTGTTGTCGATCACCACGGGAGTGCCGAAGCGCTCGGCGAACGACTCCTCCACGCCGTCGGGGGTCGCGTGCCTGTTCCACGCCACCCGCGACCCGCCCGGGGCGCCGGTGTGCGGGCCCGGCACGCCGATGCCGACGGCCTGCAGCGCGCCGAGGTGCAGCCCGTGCTCCCGGGTCAGCCGGTCCACCAGCGCGAACGCCAGGTCGAGCCGCGCCGGCCACGGTTCGTCGTCGTAGGGCTGCACCCCGGAGGCGACGATCTCGTGCGACGCGTCGGCGACGGCCACGTGGACCCGGCGGTGCCCGAAGTCGACGCCGAGGTACTGCCCGGCCCCCGGGTCCAGCGCGAGGCGCTCGGCCGGCCTGCCGCTGCCGACGCGGGTGCCCGCATCGGTGTCGACCACGACCAGCGCCCCGCGCTGCAGCAGCCGCGTCGTGATCTCCGACAGGGTGGTGCGCGAGAGCCCCACCCGGCGCGCGAGATCGGCGCGGCTCAGCGCCCCTCCGGCACGCAGCGTGGCGAGGACCCGCTCCTCGTGGGTGCGCCGCACCAGTGCGTGCACCCCTGTCGTCGTCGACATGGCGGCGACGCTACGAACACCGGATTTTTCCGTCAACGGTCTGGCAAAAAGACGGTCGCAACCGACCTCGTCCTTGGCAGAATCCGTCACAGCACGCCCCTCCGCTTGCCCTCGGCCCGACACTCTCGGCCCCGCCCGTCCGTCACGTCGGAGCGAGACCGTAGGCCGACGGAATTCCTCCGGCCAGACCCCGGAACAATTCCCGAGTAAATCCATCGGTTGAGGACAGTATGGGCCGCCCTCTCCACCTGCCGACAGGTCCACCACGTGGTCGCCGGCCGTGGTTGGATCGCCCCGTGCGTGCGATGACGTTCGACCGGTTCGGCGGCCCTGTCACGGTCCGCGAGGTGCCCGATCCCGCGCCGCCGCCCGGAGGCGTCGTCGTCCGCGTCCACGCGAGCGGCCTGTGCCTGAGCGACTGGCACGCCTGGGCAGGCCACGACACGGACATCACCTCCCTCCCCCACGTCCCGGGCCACGAGCTCGCGGGCGTCGTCGCCGCGGTGGGCGAGGGGGTCGGGCGCTGGCGCGTCGGCGACCGTGTGACCTCGCCGTTCGTGTGCGGCTGCGGACGCTGCGACTGGTGCCGCTCCGGGCAGGCGCAGGTATGCCCTGAGCAGACGCAGCCGGGGTTCACGCACGCGGGCTCGTTCGCGGAGCTCGTGGTG
Source organism: Isoptericola sp. NPDC019693 (assembly GCF_044389085.1). Taxonomy (NCBI): domain Bacteria; kingdom Bacillati; phylum Actinomycetota; class Actinomycetes; order Micrococcales; family Promicromonosporaceae; genus Isoptericola; species Isoptericola sp. NPDC019693. The sequence goes on from NZ_JBIRXP010000005.1 coordinate 261,427, forward strand.
CTGCACGCCGCCGACACGAACCTCGTCGCGCTGCCCGACGGGGTGGACGACGCGACGGCGGCGAGCCTCGGGTGCCGCTTCGCCACGGCCTACCGCGCGGTCGCCGGCCGTGCCCGCGTGCGTCCGGGCGAACGGGTGGTCGTGGTGGGCGCGGGCGGCGTGGGGCTGAGCGCCGTGATGGTCGCGGCGGCGCTCGGCGCCGAGGTGGTGGCGGTCGACCGGCACGACGGCGCGCTCGCGGCCGCGCGCCGGGCCGGGGCGGCGCACACCCTCCGCGCCGACGATGACGTCGAGGTCGCCGCCGCGGTGCAGGACCTCACCGGCGGCTGCCACGTGAGCGTCGACGCCGTCGGCAGCGAGCGCACCTGCGCCGACGCGATCGGCAGCCTGCGGCGCCGCGGGCGGCACGTGCAGGTCGGTCTGCTGCCGCCCGTCGACGGCCACCCCCGCGTGCCGATGTCCCGCGTGATCGGCTGGGAGCTGGACGTGCTGGGCAGCCACGGGATGGCGGCGGCCGACTATCCGGAGATGCTGGCGCTGGTGGCCGACGGCACGCTGCGCCCGGCCGACCTCGTCGACCGCGTCGTCGGCCTGGACGAGGGCGCGTCCCTCCTGCCGGGCCTCGCGGGCACGCCGCGCTCCGGCATGGTGGTCGTCGACCCGCGCCGCTGAGCCAGGAGCCGCGGTCCCTGGGCGCGACGTCGCGGAGATCACCCCGCCGCCGTGCCCGGCGCCGTGGCCGGGACGCACCCGCGGGGCTATGCTGGCGGACGGCCTGAGCAGCAGCGGCGGACGCCGCAGGACGACGAGGGAGGTGCACGCCACATGACCCGTAGCGAGCCTCCCAGTAGTCCGAGCCGCGACTGACGGCTCCCCGCCCGGCGGCGCCGGGCGGCCGCGGCGTGCCGGCCCTGCCGGGCGCCGCCGATCTCCGAGCACCCCGACGTACCAGGGGCGCCCCCAGCCGCAGTCGCGGGACCGACGTCCTCGTCCACGCACACACCTGTGCCCGCACCGCCGTGCCCACCCCTGCACGTGCCTGCGCGCCTGCACGCTCGGAGTCCGCCATGTCCGTCACCTCGCCCCGCGCCACCGGTTCCCGCACGGTCCGCACCCGTCCCCTGCTCGGCGCGCTGCGCCCCCGCCGCGCCACGCCCGCCTCCGGCGCGAGCGGCCGCATCGGCAGCAGCGCCCGCCCCGACGCCGCGCCGGCCCGGCGCGACGTGACCGGCCGCTCCTCGATCGTCGAGTCGGCCCTGTACGACGCCGACGGCCGCCGGGTCGCGAGCTTCACGCGTCTCGCCGACACCTTCCGCGAGCTGCGCGCCCACCCGGGCGGCATGGCGTGGATCGGCCTCGAGCGCCCCGACGAGACGGAGCTCGCCCAGCTCGCCCGCGAGTTCGACCTGCACCCGCTCGCTGTCGAGGACGCGATCGTGGCGCACCAGCGGCCCAAGATCGAGCGCTACGGCGACACGCTGTTCGTCGTCCTGCACGCCGCCCGCTACCTCGACCAGGCGGAGGAGGTCGAGTTCTCCGAGCTGCACGTCTTCGTCGGCCCCGACTTCGTCGTCACGGTCCGCCACGGCGCGTGCCCCGACCTGTCGGGCGTGCGCACCCACCTCGAGGCCCACCCCGCCATGCTCGCCCGCGGCCCCGAGTCGGTCCTGTACGCGATCGTGGACCGCGTCGTCGACGACTACGCCCCGGTCGTCGCCGGCCTCGACGGCGACATCGACGAGATCGAGTCCGAGGTGTTCGGCGGCGACGCGGCGGTGTCGCGGCGCATCTACGAGCTCTCGCGCGAGGTCGTCGAGTTCCAGCGAGCGGTGCGACCGCTGCAGCGCGTGTGCGGGTCGCTGGCCAAGGGCGCGGAGAAGTACGGCGTCACCGAGGAGATGCAGGCCTACCTGCGCGACGTCGCCGACCACCTCACCGAGGTCGCGGACCGGGTCGAGTCGTTCCGCGCGGCCCTGCGCGACATCCTCACCGTGAACGCGACGCTCGTGGCCCAGCGGCAGAACGAGGAGATGACGCACCTCACCGAGGTGAGCATCCGGCAGGGCGAGGAGGTCAAGAAGATCTCCGGCTGGGCGGCCATCCTGTTCGCCCCGACGCTGGTCGGCACCGTGTACGGGATGAACTTCGACGACATGCCCGAGCTGCACTGGGCGTGGGGCTACCCCGCGGCGCTGGTGGCCATGCTCAGCGTGAGCGTGGCGCTCTTCGCCGTCTTCCGGTGGAAGCGCTGGATCTGAGCCGTCCCGCAGCGTCCGCCGCCGCGTGGTCGCGCGCGCCGAGGCCGGTCGCGGTCGCTAGGGTCACGGGGTGACCTCGACCGTGACGGCCGCGCCCGGCGGACCGACCACCGATCCCGGCGGCCTCAACCCCGCCACCCGCACGCTCCTGTCCCTCGGCGCGGCCGTCCTCGTGCTCGCGGGGGTGCACTGGGCGTCGGACGTCCTGGCGCCGATGTTCCTCGCCGCCGTGATCGTCATCATCTGCCACCCGGTGCGCCGGCCCCTCGAGGCCCGGGGTTGGCCCCGCTGGGCGGCGACCACGGCCGTGATCGTGGTCGCGTACCTCATCCTCGCGGCCCTGCTCGCGATGCTCGTCTTCGCCGGCTTCCAGTTCGCCGACCTCGTGACGGAGTACTTCCGCGACCTCGAGCAGTCGGTGTCGCTGATCGCCGCGCAGCTGGCCGAGCTCGGCCTGGACACACAGGTGACCGACGCCGCGACGTCGTTCCTGGAGCCCTCCCGCCTGCTGTCGCTCGCGGGCAGCGTGAGCAGCAGCGTCCTGTCGGTCGCGACGGCCTTCTTCTTCGTGCTCGCGTACGCGATCTTCATGGCCGCCGACGCCGCCCGGTACGCCACCGCGTCCCGCGTCTTCGGCTCCACCCACGCGCCGCAGATCGCTCGTGCGACGCGGTTCAGCACCGGGGTGCGCCGCTACTTCGTGGTCAACGCGACGTTCGGCGCGATCGTCGCGATCATCGACGGCTTCGCCCTCGCGCTGCTCAGCGTCCCCGCTCCCGTCGTGTGGGCGATCCTCGCCTTCGTCACCAACTTCATCCCGAACATCGGGTTCGTGCTCGGCCTCATCCCGCCCGTCATCATGGCGTTCGTGGTCGGCGGGTGGCCCCTGGCCCTCGGCGTCGTCGCCGTGTACTGCGTCGTCAACGTGGTGCTCCAGGTGCTCGTGCAGCCCAAGTTCGTCTCCGACGCCGTGAGCCTCAGCCTCACGCTCAGCTTCATGTCCGTGGTCTTCTGGACGTTCGTCATCGGCCCGCTCGGCGCCATCCTCGCGATCCCGCTGACCCTGCTGGTGCGGGCGCTCGTCCTCGAGGGCGACCCGCGCACCGTCTGGCTGCGGTGGCTCTCCGGCGACGACGTCACCCCCGAGGACGAGCGACCCGCCACGTCCGCCACGATCAGCACGGCCACCACGGCCGCCGTGGCGGACACGCCTTCGCCGTCCGGCGGCCCGGCCGGGCCGGACCGCGCGCCGTCCCACCCGGCCGTCGACCGGGTCCGGGAGGCGTTGGCGACCGCCGGGGCGGGCGGCGAGGTCCGCTGGCTCGACGACCACGCCACCACGGCCGCGCGCGCCGCCGAGGCGCTCGGCGCCCCGGTCGGCGCGATCGCGAACTCCCTGGTCTTCACGCTCGACGACGAGCCCGTGCTCGTCCTGACGAGCGGCGCCCACCGCGTCGACACCGACTTCCTGGGCTCCCGTCTCGGCGGCCGGCTCGCGAGGGCGAGCAAGGAGACGGTGCGCGACGCCACCGGTCAGGTGATCGGCGGCGTCGCGCCCGTGGGGCACCCCGCCCCGGTGCGGACCCTCGTGGACGTCGACCTGCGGGGGCACGACGTGGTGTGGGCCGCGGCCGGGCACGCGAGGACCGTGTTCCCCACGTCCTACGACGAGCTCGTGCGGATCACGGGCGGCACGCCGACGCCGGTCGTGCCGCCCGCGGAGTGACGGCCGGGGCGCGGCCCGTCCGCCGCCCGGATCAGTGGCCCAGCGCGTCGAGGACGGCGTCGGCCATGGCGCTCTCGCCGCGCGCGTTCGGGTGCACCGGCACCACGTTGCTGCCGAACAGCAGCGGCTCCACCCAGCGCTCGCCCGCGGGCGCGCAGGCGTCGCGGCCCTCGCTGCGCTCGGCGAGGTCGACGAACGTCGCGCCGGTCTCGTCGGCGGCCCGCTCGATCACGTCGTTGAGGGTGGTCTGCAGGTCACGCAGGTACGGCACGTCGCCCGCCGCGACGGGGAGCTTGGCGAAGCATCCCTTCTCCGCGGGCAGGATCCACGGGTAGCCGAGGATCGCCACGCGCGCGTGCGGGGCCCGGGCCTGGATGTCCTCGAGCGCCTGCCGCACGGCGGGGTAGGTGGACTCCTCGACCTGGCTGGTGAACCGGTCGCCGTACGTGCGCTCGCACGGGTTGCCACGCCCGCCCGTGAGGGCGCCGGCGGAGCCGCAGGCCAGCAGCGCGCCGATGAACGTGCTGTTGTCGTTGCCCCCGATGGTGAGGGTGACGAGGTCCGCGTCCTCGGTGACGGCGTCGAGCTGCGCCGGGACGCCCGGGTACTGGGCCCTCGTGAGGTCCTTGGTCTGGGCCGCGCCGCAGGTGACGTCGACGAGGTCGGCGTCGAGGCGGTCGGCGAGGAAGCTCGGGTAGTTGAGGGTGGTGCGCAGGCAGGCCAGCGGGGCGTCGGGGTCCGGCGGCAGGATGCCCGACCCCGCGGAGTACGAGTCGCCGAGGGCGACGTACTTCTGCGGGTCCGGTGCTGCCGAGGCGGGCGCGGCGACGGCGACGAGGCCGGCGGTCGCGACCGCGACGGCCGACGCCGCGGCGAGGGCGGCCCGGACGGTACGACGAGTGCGACGAGCGAGGTGCATGACAACTCCCTTGTTGTGTCCGCAGGCGTTCGACGCTGAACGCCGAGACCGAGTATCACGACGTGCGACGGCGTCTACCAGACGACGCGCCGAGAAACCTTGCCCCCGGCACCCGCCGTGCCGGACCGGGCCGCGCGACTAGCGTGGAGACGGGCCGGACCCGACCCACCCCGACGACCGATCCCGACGACCAGGAGCACGACGATGGCTCACGGCGACATCACGCACCTCGACATCCCGGTGACGGACAAGGAGCGCGCGAAGGGCTTCTACTCCGGCCTGTTCGGCTGGCAGATCGACGCACCGCCCGGCTTCGAGGACTATCCGATGTGGCAGGCCCCCAACCAGGTCAGCGGTGGCGGGCTCGCTCCGCGCGGGGAGGGCTTCGAGCAGCCGCGCAGCTACGTCGAGGTCGACTCGATCGACGACACGCTCGCCAAGGTGACCACGCTGGGCGGCACCGTGCTCATGGCGAAGTCCGAGATCAGCCCGACAAGCTGGTTCGCGGTGCTCGAGGACCCGGACGGCAACCGGATCGGCCTCTACGAGGGCACGACCGACGCCGGCTGACCCCCATGACCGCCGTCGGCCCGCCTAGCGGGCGAACAGCACCCGGCCGTCGGGGTCGCCCTCGCGCCGCGGGCGCAGCGCGGCCGGCGCGGGCCAGGGCAGCTCGAACCGCTCGACGGCGGCGTCGATCGCGCCGAAGTCGTCCGTCTGCACGACGACGTGGTCGGGCGTGACCTCGACGAGCCGCACCCGCAGCGGCCCGCCGGCGTCGCGCTCGAGCGTCCAGACGTCGGCCATCCACGACAGGCCGGTCGCCTCGAGCGCCTCCTCGGCGTCCGTCCAGTCGAGGGGACCGCTCACGTCGCGGCCGAGCAGGGAGACGGCGACCCAGGAGTCACCGTCGGGGCGCAGCCACCCGAGCGCCTCGCGGTCCTCGGGGCGGCGGTGCTCGATCCAGTCGGCGGGCAGGGACGTCTCGGGCGGGGGCATGTCGGCACCGTAGGCGACGGCGTCGGGCCCGTGCGAGCGGAATCTCCCGGAGCGTCCCGCGCGACCGCCCGGCAGGCGCGGGGTCGGCGCCGGCTCACCCGGACGCGCGCGGCCTCGCGAGCGCTCTCACGTCCTCGCGGGACCGGTACGCGCCCCGTCGGCGAGCCCGCGGGCGTACGCCTCGGCGCTCCCCTCGCGGAACAGGTCGTCGGCGCTGGGTCGCACCAGCGCGCGCGCCCCCGGTCCGTCCGCCTCGGGGCCCTCCCCCGCGCGCACGTGCCGGGCCAGGCCCCGCACGACCGCGACCGGGCGCCCCTCCGCCTTGCCGCGCACCAGCTCCGACGCGGCGGCGACCTCGTCCACGACGGCGGTGACGGTCACGGACAGCGGGCGCCCGTGCGCGTCGACGCCGCCGCGCAGGTCGTCGACGACGTCCACCCCGGCCGCGCCGATCGCGATGTCGGTGAGCCCGTCGCGCCACGTCCGCCCGGCGGTGTCGGTGACGACGACGCCGACTCGGTCCAGCCCGAACCGCGCACGCAGGGCGGCGCGCAGGGCGCGCGCCGAGGCGTCGGGGTCCTCGGGCAGCAGGAGCACGGTGCCCTCGGGGGTGTTGGAGGCGTCCACCCCCGCCGCGGCCATCACCAGCCCGAGCCGGTTCTCGACGATGCGCAGGGGCGACTGGCCGCCCGGCCGCTCGCGCGTGGCGACCACGCGCACCGTCTCGTCGGTGATCGCCTGCTCGCGGTCCGCGGCGCGCACCACGCGCCCCTCGGCCTTCGACACGATCTTGGAGGTGACGACGACGACGTCGCCCTCGGCGAGCGGGTCACCCGACGCCGCGCCGTCGGCGGCGAGGGCGTCCCCCACCAGCCGGGCCAGGTCGTCGCCGGGCCGCACCTCCGGGAACCCAGGGGGCGCCCAGAGCGTGAGCCGAGCGCTCACCGCACCAGCTTCGGGAGCACCTCGCGGCCGAAGACCTCGATCCACTCCTTCTGGTTGCGCCCGACGTTGTGCAGGTAGATGCGGTCGAAGCCGAGGTCGACGTACTTCTGGATGGCCGCGCGGTGCTCGTCCGGGTCGGCGCTGATGACCATGCGCCCCTCGAAGTCCTCCGGGCGCACCAGCTTGGCCATCTGCGCAAAGTCGTGCGGCGAGCGGATGTCGGCCTTGGGGAACTTCATGCCGCCGTTGGGCCACTCGGTCATCGCGTTCGCGAGCGCCTCCTCGTCGGTCTCCGCCCACGACATGTGCACCTGCAGCACCTTGGGCATCCCCTGCGGGTCCCGACCGGACTCCCGCACGCCGTCGTCGAACTTGCCGAACAGCATCTCGATCTTCTCCAGCGGCGCCCCGACGGTGATGAGGCCGTCGGCGTGCTTGCCGGCGCGCTTCGCGGTGATCGGGCCGGCCGTGGCGACGAGGATCTCGGGCGGCACCTCGGGCATGGTCCACAGCCGCGTGGACTCCATCTTGTAGTACTGCCCGGAGTGCTTGACGTCCTTGCCGTCGATGCCGGACGCGAACAGCTTCTTGATGATGTCGATGGCCTCGAACATGCGGTTGATCCGCTCCGGGGCCTCGGGCCAGTAGCCGGCGACGACGTGCTCGTTGAGCGCCTCGCCGGAGCCCAGGCCGAGCCAGTGCCGGCCCGGGTACATGGCGGCGAGCGTGGCCGACGCCTGCGCGACCATCGCGGGGTGCCAGCGGAACGTCGGCGCGGTGACGCCGGGGCCCAGGTCGCCGCGGGTGCGCTCGCCGAGCGCCGTCAGCACGTTCCAGACGAAGGCCGCCTCGCCCTGCTGCGGCACCCACGGCTGGAAGTGGTCGGCGGCCATGACGCCGGAGAAGCCGTGCTCCTCCGCGTAGGCCGAGTACTCGACGACGTCGGTGGGGTGGAACTGCTCCAGCATCGCGGCATAGCCGATGGTCAGGTCGGGGTTCGCAGCCATGCCTCGACCCTATCCCCGGCCGGCGACCGGGTACGTGATACCGGGCCACCCTCCCGGCCCGCCCCGCTCAGGCCAGGCGCTTGGCGAAGAAGTGCTCGGCGTACGGGTTGTCGTTGTACCGCGTGACGCGCCGGTAGCCGGCCCGCTCGTACATCGCGACCGCCTCGGTGAGCGACCCGTTCGTGTCGAGCCGCACCTCGCCGTGGCCGAGGTCGCGGCTGACGCCCTCGAGGTGGCGCAGCAGCCGGGAGCCGAGCCCGGCCCCGCGCCAGCCGGGGTGCACCCACATGCGCTTGATCTCCCCCACGCCGCCGGCCGGGCTCTCGGCGCTCTCGGCGTTCTCGGTGCTTCCTGAGCCGTCGGCGCCCCCGGACAGCGTGCGCACGCCCCCGCACGCGACCGGCTCGCCGTCGCTGGTCGCCACCACGAACGCGCCCGACGGCGGCACGAGACGCGCGTCCTCGGCGTCGCGCACGCCGACCGCCGGCGGCGGGCCGGGGTCGAAGCCGCCGGGGAACCGCTCGTCGAGCTCCGCCACGTAGGCCGCGACGGCCCGCCGGGCGAGCGGCGACTCCGGGTCCACGCGCTCGAGGGTGACCGTCGCGGCCCGCACCAGGAGGTCGGCCTCCGCGAGGGCGGCGGCGAGCCGGGCGCGCTGGCGCGCCGTGAGGGGCGCGACGAGGTCGCGGGCCCGGTCCACCGACCGGCGCTCCAGGTCGTCCCAGGCGCGGCGTCCCGCGGCGGTGAGGTCGACCCGCCGGCGACGTCGGTCGTCGTCGTCGGGCACGACGACGACCAGGCCGTCGGACTCGAGCCGGCGCAACAGGCGGCTGAGGTAGCCGGAGTCCAGCCCGAGCCGGTCGCGCAGGTCGCGCGTGGTGCCCGGCTCGGTGCCGATCTCGAAGAGGAGCCGCGCGGTGCCGAGCGGCATCCCCGTCCCGAGGAACGAGTCCTCGAGCGCTCCCACCCGCTGCGTGTAGCCGCGGTTGAAGCGCCGCACGACCTCGACCTGCCGGTCCGTTCCCACGTCGCCCGCACCCCTCGATACCGTCACACCTCTGACTTTAGTCAGAGACTTCGGGGCGCGTCCCCGAGCCGTCCGCCGATCGAGACAGGCATGCCCGGTGAGGCCCGCAGATCTGGGAGAATGACCGACCATGAGCGACTTCCCGACCCCCGAGGCGCCGACCGCGCCCGCGCAGACCCCCGCAGCGACCCCGCCCGCCGGCACGGTAGCCGGCGACGTCGTGCGCGCGGTGGTCCGGGAGGTACCGGACAAGGTCAGCCTGGACGGCCTGGAGCAGCGCTTCGACGAGCGCTGGTCGGCCGAGGGCACGTACGCGTTCGACCGCAGCGCCACGCGCGAGCAGGTGTACTCGATCGACACCCCGCCGCCCACGGTCTCCGGCTCGCTGCACGTGGGCCACGTGTTCAGCTACACCCACACGGACACGGTCGCGCGCTTCCAGCGGATGCGCGGCAAGAAGGTCTTCTACCCGATGGGCTGGGACGACAACGGCCTGCCCACCGAGCGCCGCGTGCAGAACTACTACGGCGTGCGCTGCGACCCGTCCCTGCCGTACGTCGAGGGCTTCGAGCCGCCGCACGAGGGCACTGACGGCAAGAACGTCAAGCCCGCCGACCAGGTGCCGGTCAGCCGCCGCAACTTCATCGAGCTGTGCGAGCGGCTCACCGCGGACGACGAGCGCCAGTTCGAGGAGCTGTGGCGCCGCCTCGGCCTGTCCGTGGACTGGGCGCAGAACTACCAGACCATCGACGCCACCTCGCGCGCGGCCTCCCAGCGAGCCTTCCTGCGCAACCTCGACCGCGGCGAGGCCTACCAGGCGGAGGCGCCGGGCCTGTGGGACGTGACGTTCCAGACCGCCGTCGCCCAGGCCGAGCTCGAGGCGCGCGAGTACCCCGGCTTCTACCACCGGGTCGCGTTCCACCGCCCCGACGGCAGCCCGCTGTACATCGAGACCACCCGCCCGGAGCTGATCCCCGCCGTGGTGGCGCTCATCGCCCACCCGGACGACGAGCGGTACCAGGGCCTGTTCGGCACCACCGTCACGTCCCCCCTGTTCGGCGTCGAGGTCCCGGTGCTCGCGCACCCGGCCGCCGCGATGGACAAGGGCGCCGGCATCGCCATGTGCTGCACCTTCGGCGACCTCACCGACGTGCAGTGGTGGCGCGAGCTGCAGCTCGCCACCCGCTCCGTCATCCAGCGCGACGGCCGCCTGTCCCGCGAGACGCCGGCCTGGATCGCCGGCGGACCGGGCGAGGCCCTGTACGCCGAGGAGCTCGCGGGCAGGACCACGTTCAGCGCCCGCAAGGCGGTCGTCGACGCCCTGCGCGCCTCGGGCGACCTGGACGGTGAGCCCACCGCCACCCAGCGCATGACGAACTTCTACGAGAAGGGCGACAAGCCCCTCGAGATCGTCACCTCCCGCCAGTGGTACATCCGCAACGGCGGGCGCGACTGGGAGAAGCACGACCTGAAGGCCGAGCTGCTCGCGCGCGGCAAGGAGCTCGACTTCCACCCCGACTTCATGCGCGTGCGCTACGAGAACTGGGTCAACGGCCTCAACGGCGACTGGCTGATCTCCCGTCAGCGCTTCTTCGGCGTGGCCGTGCCGCTCTGGTATCGCGTGGACGAGGTCGGCAGCGTCGACTATGACCACCCGATCGCGCCGTCCGAGGCCGAGCTGCCCGTCGACCCGACGTCGCAGGCCCCGGCCGGTTACGACGAGTCGCAGCGCGGCGTGCCCGGCGGCTTCGTCGGCGACGCCGACGTCATGGACACCTGGGCGACGTCGTCCCTCTCGCCGCTCATCGTGTCGGGCTGGGAGCGCGACGCCGACCTGTTCTCGCGCGTGTACCCGATGGACCTGCGCCCCCAGGGCCAGGACATCATCCGCACGTGGCTGTTCTCCTCGGTCGTCCGCTCGCACCTCGAGTGCGGGGTGCTGCCGTGGAAGCACGCCGCCATCAGCGGCTGGATCCTCGACCCGGACCGCAAGAAGATGTCGAAGTCGAAGGGCAACGTCGTCACGCCGATGGCGCTGCTCGAGGAGCACGGCGCCGACGCGGTGCGCTACTGGGCCGCCGCGGCACGCCTCGGCACGGACGCCGCCTTCGAGGTCGGCCAGATGAAGATCGGCCGCCGCCTCGCGATCAAGGTGCTCAACGCCTCGAAGTTCGCGCTGACCTTCGGTGTCGACCCGGAGTCCGGCGCCGGCGAGATCGTGCTCGACCCGGCGCGCGTCACCGTCGCCCTGGACCGCGCGATGCTCGCCGGTCTGGCGGACGTGGTCGAGCAGGCCACCGCCGCGTTCGAGGCGTACGACCACACGCGCGCGCTCGAGGTCACGGAGACGTTCTTCTGGACCTTCTGCGACGACTACCTCGAGCTGGTCAAGGACCGCGCGTACGGCGCCGGCGCCGCGGCCACCGAGGTGACCGCCGAGACCGAGTCGGCCCGCACGGCGCTCGCCCTCGCGGTGGACACGCTGCTGCGCCTGCTGGCCCCGTTCCTGCCGTTCGCGACGGAGGAGGTCTGGTCGTGGTGGCGCACCGGGTCGGTGCACCACGCCGAGTGGCCCGTCGCCGCCCCGCTGCGCGGCGCCGCCGGCGACGCGGACCCGGTCCAGCTCACCGCCGCCGGGCACGCGCTCGCCGCCCTGCGCAAGATCAAGTCGGAGGCCAAGGTCTCCATGCGCACGCCGATCCTGTCGGCCACCATGGCCGTGCCGGCCACGCTGCTCGACGGCGTGCGGTCGGCCCTGGACGACGTGCGCGGCGCCGGTCGTGCCACGGGCACCCTCGACGTCGTCGAGGCCACCGACGGGCAGGGCAACCCGGACGTGCAGGGCGGCATCGTCGTCACCGCGTCCGAGCTGGGCGAGCCCCCGGCCCGCAAGCCGAAGGCCTGATCTGCCGAGATCAAGAGGGGGCGGGCCGCGAACGTTCGCGGCCCCCCCCCCCCGCAATCTCGCGGGGGCGGGTGGGCGAACTCGGGGTGGGGTAACGTTACCCCGCACCCC
>NZ_JBIRXP010000005.1:273333-370527 GCF_044389085.1 Isoptericola sp. NPDC019693
GGCGGCGCGGGGGGCCCCGGGCCCCCCCGCGGCGGGGGGGGGCGCCCCCCCGCCCCCCCCCCCCACGGCCTCCGCGGCGCAGACACTGGGGGGGGGGCCCCCCACCGGGCGCGCCCCGCCCCCCTCTCTATCTCGCGGGTCCGGGTTCTCTATCTCGGCGTGGTGAACCGTTCCCCGTCACCGCTCATGGTGGCGGCGACCTCCTTCGGCGTGCCGTCGTCGTGCCAGCGCAGCGTGGCGCCGACGCCGTCCATCAGGTCGACGGACCCCTCGGGCGCGAACGTCAGCTCGGCGTCCTGGGCGATGGCGGCGCGCAGGAGGGCGGACGTCGCGGGCAGCTCCTCGAGGCCGTCGGTCACGCCGAGGTCCACGAGGTCCGCCCGGGAGGTCGCGATGTGCATCGGGTCCGGCCCGATCCACAGCGTGCGCCCGCCGAGCAGTCCGTCGGCCCCGCCCGCTCCCCCGGCGGTGGCCGCCAGGGCCGACGCCGAGTCGATCGCGATCTGCTCGGCCAGCACCAGGGCCTTGACCTGGCCGCGGGCGAGGACGGCGACGACGTCGTCGACCGACGACACGGCCCCCTCCTCGCGGCCCTGGTCCTGGCGGTACTCGGCCAGGACCAGCTCGCGCCGACGCTCCCGGAAGGAGTCGAGGGCGTCCTCGACGCCGGCCTCGAACGTGTCCGCGCGGACGCCCGGGCCCCGCCCGCCGCCCGCGACCTCCACGGTCCGCCGTGCCGCCTCCTGCCCCAGCTCCCCGCGCACCAGGTTCACCGCGCGCACGTCACCCGTGAGCAGCACCACCTCCGGGTTCCCCTCGGCGACGCGCCGGTCGATCTCGGTCGCCACGGCCGCGGCGTTGCGCTTCCAGGAGTCCTCCGCCCGCGACTCGATGATCGCGCGCTTGGTCCCCGTGCTGGAGGTCTTGCTCACCTCGTCGTTCGGGCCCTCGAACGTCTCGCGGGCCCCGCCGGGCCGTCCGCCCGCGTCGCAGGGCCAGAAGTCCGCGCCGCTGCGGTCGACCGCCACGCAGAGGGCGTCGACCGCCTCGTCCGTCGCCTGGGCCGCCTGCAGCAGCACCGGCACGGGCAGCCAGGCGCCGGTCGCGACGGCCGGCGGGTTGCGCAGCACGCGGTCCACCGCGACGCCCGCGTCCGAGCCGATGAGCACGCGGCCGTGGGCGCCGGCCGCGCGCGTGGGTCGCAGGGCGGCGGCCTCGAGCGCGTCCAGCACGCCCGCGGGCGCGGCCTGCCGTTCCAAGGAGCGCCGCACCGCCCGCCACCGGTTCGCGACGTCCCTGTCGCCCGCCTCGGCCGAGGGCGTCGCGTCCAGGTAGACGGTCGCGAACGGTCCGGGGCGTCCGACGAGGGGCTTGAGCCAGTCGATCTTCATCCGTGGTCCCCCAGGTGTCCGTCGTCGGGCTGAGCCTCCAGCCTGCGACGGAAACGCGCCGGACGCCACCCCGTCACGCGAAGCGGCGCGACCCCGCCGACCCGGACCGGACCAGGTCAGATCTCACCTCTTCAAGCGTAGGTGTCCAGGGCCGGCAGCTCGCCCTTGAGGCGCCCGGCGGCGTGCTCCGCGGCGATGCGCTCGTGGTGCCGGATCACCTCGGAGACGATGAAGTTGCGGAACTGCTCCGTGAACTCGGGGTCGAGCCCGGCGCCCTCCGCGAGGCCCTTGAGACGGTCGACCTGCTGGCGGTCGCGCGACGGGTCGGCGGGCGGCAGCCCGCCCACGGCCTTGAGCTCGCCCACGCGCCGCGTCATCTTGAAGCGCTCGGCCAGCAGGTGCACGAGCGCGGCGTCGATGTTGTCGATGCTGGCGCGCAGTTCCAGGATCTCCTGGGGCATCCCGTCCGTCGCGGGACGCGGGGCGGAGTCCTGGGGGACGTCGTGAGGGGTGTCGGGCATGACTCGATCCTACGAGGCGCGCCGAGCGTGTAAGGTCCCACGTCGGCCCGCACGCCGACCGGGGACCGGTCGGGCACCCCGTGGGCCCGCCGGAGGCTGCAGGACGCCGCCCCGCACCCCGCACGCACGGAGAGAGAGCAGATGACGGTCGCGACGACCCCGAGCCTCGTGGACGTCCCCGAGGATACGAGCATCAGCACGCTGCTGGCGGACCGGGTCGCCCGGGCCGGCGACCGGCCGCTCGTCGAGCGGCGCGCGGCCTCCGGCGGCGCCTGGGTGCCCGTCTCCGCCGGCGAGTTCCAGGCGGACGTCATGGCCGTGGCCCGTGGTCTGGTCGCCCGTGGGATCGAGCCCGGCGACCGGGTCGCGATCATGTCCCGCACCCGCTACGAGTGGACGCTCCTCGACTTCGCCGCCTGGGCGGCCGGCGCCGTCGTCGTGCCGGTGTACGAGACCTCCTCCCCCGAGCAGGTGCGCTGGATCCTCGAGGACTCCGGCGCCCGGGTCGTCGTGGTGGAGACGCCGGCGCACGCCGACGCCGTGCGCCAGGTGGACGACGAGCTGCCCGCCCTCGAGGACGTGCTCGTCATCGCGACGGGCGCCGTCGACGACCTGCGCGAGGCGGGGAGCTCCGTGCCGGCCCGGGACGTCGCCGCCCGGCGCGACGCCGTGCGCCGCGACGACCTCGCCACGATCGTCTACACCTCCGGCTCCACGGGCCGCCCCAAGGGCGCCGAGCTCACGCACGGCAACTTCGCGCACCTCGCGATGAACGCCCGGCTCGCCCTGCCCGAGCTCATGGAGGCCGACGGCGCGCGCACCGTCCTCTTCCTGCCGCTGGCGCACGTCTTCGCCCGGCTCATCCAGGTCGCGGTGATCGCCAGCAGCGCGGTGCTCGGCCACCTGCCCGACGTCAGGACGCTCACCGACGACCTCCGGACGTTTCGGCCCACGTTCCTGCTCGCCGTCCCGCGCGTGTTCGAAAAGGTCTACAACTCGGCCGAGCAGCGGGCGGGGTCACGCACCCGGCGGCGGGTGTTCGCCTGGGCCGCGCGCGTGTCCGGCCAGTACTCGCGCGCCCTCGACACCGGACGCGTCCCGGCGACGCTGCGGGCCCGGCACGCACTGGCCGACCGGCTGGTGCTGTCGCAGCTGCGCGCCGCGATGGGCGGCTCGCTGCGGTACGCGATCTCGGGCGGTGCGCCGCTGGGTGACCGCCTCGGCCACTTCTTCCGGGGCGCGGGGCTCACCGTGCTGGAGGGCTACGGGCTCACCGAGACGACCGCTCCGACGGCCGTGAACCTGCCGTCCGACCTGCGGATCGGCACGGTCGGGCCGCCGTTCCCCGGCACGTCGGTGCGGATCGACGACGACGGCGCCGTCTTCGTCGCGGGCCCGCACCTCTTCCGCGGGTACCGGGGGCGCCCGGACCTCACCGCCGACGCGCTGGTGGACGGCTGGTTCCGCACGGGGGACCTGGGCGCCCTGGACGAGGGGCACCTGCGCATCACGGGCCGCACCAAGGAGATCATCGTCACCGCGGGCGGCAAGAACGTGGCCCCGGCGCCGTTGGAGGACCGGGTGCGCGCCCATCCGCTCGTGTCCCAGGTGGTCGTCGTGGGCGACAAGCGCCCGTTCATCGGCGCCCTCGTCACCCTGGACGCCGAGATGCTGCCCGGCTGGCTCGCCACGCAGGGCATCCCACCGATGTCGGTGGGTTCCGCGCGCACCGACCCGCGTGTGCTGGCGGCGCTCGACGCCGCCGTCGAGGAGGCCAACACAGCTGTGTCCCGCGCGGAGTCGATCCGCGAGTTCCGGGTGCTCGACGGCGACTTCACGGAGGCGAACGAGTACCTGACGCCGTCGTTGAAGGTGAAGCGGGACGCCGTGCTGCGCGACTTCGCGGACGAGATCGACGCGCTCTACGCCCGCTGAGGCCCGGGGGCCGGCGACCCGCCGGCCCGGCCTCGGTCAGGCCGACTTCTCCCGCGGCGTGCGGCGCCGCACGGGCGAGGTGCGGGGCACGAGGGTCGGGTTGACGTTCTCCATGACGACCTCGCGGCTCACGACCACCCGCTCGACGTCGTCACGGCTGGGCACGTCGAACATCACCTGCTGGAGGACCTCCTCCATGATGGCGCGCAGGCCGCGCGCG
Organism: Isoptericola sp. NPDC019693; assembly: GCF_044389085.1. NCBI lineage: Bacteria > Bacillati > Actinomycetota > Actinomycetes > Micrococcales > Promicromonosporaceae > Isoptericola > Isoptericola sp. NPDC019693. The sequence goes on from NZ_JBIRXP010000005.1 coordinate 277,401, forward strand.
CCGGTACCCCGCAGCAGCGCCTGCTCGGCGATCGCCTCCACGGCGTCCTGCTCGAACTCGAGCTCCACGCCGTCGATCTCGAACATGCGCTGGAACTGCTTGACGAGGGCGTTGCGCGGCTCGGTGAGGATCCGGACCAGCGCGTCACGGTCCAGCGGGGACACGGACGCGATGACGGGCAGGCGCCCGATGAACTCGGGGATGAGGCCGTACTTCTGCAGGTCCTCGGGGCGCACCTCGGCGAACAGGTCGTCGTCGACGACCGTCTCCATGGGGGCGCTGAACCCGATGCCGCGCTTGCGGGCGCGGGAGGCCACGATGTCGTCGAGGCCGGCGAACGCGCCCGCCACGATGAACAGCACGTTCGTGGTGTCGATCTGGATGAACTCCTGGTGCGGGTGCTTGCGCCCGCCCTGCGGGGGCACCGACGCCGTCGTGCCCTCGATGATCTTCAGGAGCGCCTGCTGCACGCCCTCGCCGGACACGTCGCGAGTGATCGACGGGTTCTCCGCCTTGCGGGCCACCTTGTCGACCTCGTCGATGTAGATGATGCCCGTCTCGGCCTTCTTGACGTCGTAGTCGGCGGCCTGGATGAGCTTGAGGAGGATGTTCTCGACGTCCTCGCCCACGTAGCCGGCCTCCGTGAGGGCCGTGGCGTCCGCGATGGCGAAGGGGACGTTGAGCATCTTGGCCAGCGTCTGCGCGAGGTAGGTCTTGCCGGTGCCGGTGGGCCCGATGAGCAGGATGTTGGACTTCGCGATCTCGACGGCGTCGTCGCCGTCGCGCTGGGCCTCGCCCGCCTGGACCCGCTTGTAGTGGTTGTAGACCGCCACGGCCAGCGCGCGCTTGGCCGGCTCCTGGCCGATGACGTACTGCTCGAGGAAGTCGAAGATCTCGCGCGGCTTCGGCAGCTCCGTGAGCCCCAGCTCGGCCGCCTCGCCGAGCTCCTCCTCGATGATCTCGTTGCACAGGTCGATGCACTCGTCGCAGATGTACACGCCGGGTCCGGCGATCAGCTTCTTGACCTGCTTCTGCGACTTCCCGCAGAACGAGCACTTCAGCAGGTCTGCGCCGTCACCGATCCGAGCCACCGGGAGCCTCCATCTCGTGAGTGCACGTCCTGAGTACTGGGTCCTGCGTCCATTCCACACCACGGGGGCGTCGTTGTCAGCCGAGCGCCCCGGTGCGTCGTGTCGCGGGGCCCGCGACCTCCCTCCCGGGAGGCCGCGGACCCCACGAACGTGCAGGTCAGCGCGGCGCCAGAGCGGCCGGCTTGCGGCTCTCGAGCACCTGGTCCACCAGACCGTAGTCCTTCGCCTGCGCGGCGGTGAGGATCTTGTCGCGCTCGATGTCCTCGCGCACCTGCTCCTCGGACTTGCCCGTGTGCGCCGCCAGCGTCGACTCGAGCCACTCGCGCATGCGGATGAGCTCGTTGGCGTGGATCTCGATGTCGGACGCCTGCGCGTAGCCGCCGCCCTCCATCGCGGGCTGGTGGATCAGCACGCGGGCGTTCGGCAGCGCGAGGCGCTTGCCCGGCTGGCCGGCGGCGAGCAGCACGGCCGCGGCGGACGCCGCCTGGCCGAGGCACACCGTCTGGATCTGCGGCTTGATGAACTGCATCGTGTCGTACAGCGCCGTCATGGCCGTGAACGACCCGCCCGGCGAGTTGATGTAGATCATGATGTCGCGGTCGGGGTCCTGGCTCTCCAGGACCAGCAGCTGCGCCATGATGTCGTCCGCCGACGCGTCGTCGACCTGGACGCCCATGAAGATGATGCGGTCCTCGAACAGCTTGGTGTACGGGTCCTGGCGCTTGAAGCCGTACGCGGTGCGCTCCTCGAACTGGGGCAGCACGTAGCGCGACGTCGGAGCGCCGTGCGGGAGCGCGACGCCGCCGGGACGCGCCGCGGCGCCCGCCAGGTTCTGGGCCCGCATTGCGAACTGGTACTCGTCTGAGTAGCTCACGGTGTTCTCCTCGGGTGGGAAGTCGGTGGGTTCCGGGGGCGGGTGGGCTCGGGTCAGGAGCCCGACGCGCCGCCACCGCCCGAGACCGAGGCGGCGTTGGTGACCACGTGGTCGACGAAGCCGTACTCGAGCGCCTCGTCCGCGGTGAACCACTTGTCGCGGTCGTTGTCCTTGAGGATCGTCTCCAGCGACTGCCCGGTCTGCTCGGCCGTCAGCTCGGAGAGCACCTTCTTCATGTGCATGATCAGCTGCGCGCCGATCCGCACGTCGGTCGCGGTGCCGCCCACGCCGCCCGACGGCTGGTGCATCAGCACGCGGGCGTGCGGGGTGATGTAGCGCTTGCCCTTCGCGCCCGAGGAGAGCAGGAACTGCCCCATCGAGGCGGCCATGCCCATCGCGATGGTCGCGACGTCGGGCTTGATGTACTGCATGGTGTCGTAGATCGCCATGCCGGCCGTGATGGAGCCGCCCGGGCTGTTGATGTACAGCCAGATGTCCTTGTCGGGGTCCTCCGCGGCCAGCAGCATCATCTGGGCGCAGATGGCGTTCGCGTTCTCGTCGCGCACCTCCGAGCCCAGCCAGATGATGCGCTCCTTGAGGAGCCGGTTGTAGATGGAGTCGTTGAGGCCGAGGCCCGGGCCATCGGCGCGCGCCACCGGCGTCGCACCGTCCATCCGCAGCAAGTCGTTCACGTCCGTCTCCTTCGTCATCGCCGTCGATCGACCCTAACGTGCGGTGGGCACGCGAAACGTCCCGGCGACGGTCCTTTTCGCTGCTGGCGCACACGCCCCGACGGGGCGCCGCCACGACTCACGGACGGTGGGCCTCGCACAGCGTCCGCGCGGCGGTGCGCGCGGCGCGGAAGGGCTCGGGCGGGGTACCGACGCCCGAGGCCGCGAGGGCGCCGCCGTAGAGGAGCACCAGAGCCTCGGCCAGCTCGTCGGGACGCGCCAGCCCGGCCGCCCGGCACTCCGCGCGCACCAGCTCCCGCACCCACGCCTTCTGGCGGGCGACCTCGACGGCGACCGGGTGCGCCGGGTCGTCGACCTCCGCCCGCGCGTTGATCGCCGCGCACCCGCGCCCGCCCTCCACGGCCATCCAGCCGTCGACGGCGTCGAAGAGGGCGAGCACGCGCTCGACTCCGGGCGCGGGGTGCGCGGCGAGACTCTCGCGCAGGCGCTCCTCCCAGCGGGCGTCGCGGGCGCGGAGGTACGCGACCTCGAGCGCCTCCTTCGAGCCGAAGCGGTCGTACAGGGTCTTCTTGGTGACCCCCGCCTCCGCCGCGATGGTGTCGACGCCGACGGCGTGCAGCCCGCGGGCGTAGAAGAGCCGCGAGGCGGCGTCGAGGATCCTGCGCGCGGCGGGCGTGAGGGTGGTCTGCTCGGACATGCGACCCACTATACCGATCTGTATAGTCCTAGCGATGAGTAAACAGATCGGTATACCCGCGGGGGTCGTGACCACCCTCGCGTCCGTCGCGTTCGTGCTGTCGTGGAGCTCGGGCTTCGTCGGCGCGAAGCTCGGCACGGGGCAGGCACCGGTGCCGACGCTGCTGCTGTGGCGCTTCGTGGTCGTCGTGGCGACGCTCGGCGTCGCCCTCGGGGTCGCCCGTCTCGCCCACCGCCGGCGGCGCCGCGCCCCGCGGCCCTCCCCGGGCGCCGGCGCGGCGACGCTCCTCGCCCCGCCCCGCGTCACGGCGCACCACGTCGTCGTCGGGCTGCTCTCCCAGGTCGGGTACGTGCTGCCCGTCTACGGCGCGATCGCCCTGGGCGTGAGCACGGGCGCGACGTCGCTGGTGGACGCCGTGCAGCCCGTGCTGGTCGCCACGCTGGTCGGACCGCTGCTCGGGCAGCGCGTGCGCCGGCTGCAGTGGGCGGGCCTGGGGACGGCCCTCGCCGGCGTCACGGTGCTCGTGGCGGCCGACCTGCGGGTCACCTCCGCGCCCGCGTGGGCGTATGCGCTCCCCGTCGCCGCCGTCGCCGCTCTGGTGGCCGCGACGTTCCTGGAGCGGCGCCGTCCGGCGGACGTGCCGGCCGCGCCGGCCGTGCCCATGCTCGCCCTGCACGCGACGGTGGCCGCGCTCGCCCTCTCGGTCCTCGCGCTCGTGACGGGGACGGCTCTGCCCCCAGCCGACGCCGACTTCTGGGTGTCGACCGTCTTCCTCGCGCTCGTGCCGTCGCTGGCCGCCTACGGCCTCTACTGGTCGCTGCTGCGGCGCGTGGACGTCACGACACTCAATGCGCTCCTCTTCCTCGTCGTCCCGACCACCACGCTCGCCGGCGCCGCGCTCTTCGGCGAGCCGCTCTCCCCGGCCACCGGGGCCGGGCTCGCGCTGAGCGGCCTCGGTGTCGCAGCGGTGCTGCGCGGCGAGGCGCGACGCCGGCGCGAGAACGCCGACGGCCCGCCTCGTCCGTGAGGACGAGGCGGGCCGTCGGCGGTGCGGGTCGTGGCGACCCCGGGGGTCAGGCCTTGGCCGTCTCCTCGGAAGCCTCCGCCGCCGCCTCGTCCGACGACGCGGCGGCGTCGGTGGACTCGGCGGGCTCCTCGACCTCGGCGGCCGCGGCGTCGTCCTCCTCGGTCCCGATGAACTCGGTCAGGTCGACGACGTTGCCGTCGGAGTCCTTGACCTCGATCTCGCGCAGCGCCACGGCGAGGGCCTTGGAGCGCGCGACCTCACCGACCATGGCGGGGATCTGACCGCCCTGGTCGAGGGTCGAGATGAACTGGTTCGGGTCCATGCCGTACTGCTGCGACGCCTGGACCAGGTACTCGACGAGCTCGCCCTGGCCGACCTGGACCTCGAGCTTCTCCGCGAGCGTGTCGAGGAGGATCTGGTTCTTGAGGGCCTTGGTGGCGTCCTCGGTGACCTCGGCACGGTGCTCGTCGTCCTCGAGCCGGTTCTCCGACTCCAGGTGGCGGTGCACCTCGGCCTCGACGGCGCCCGACGGCACCGGGACCTCGACGGCCTCGAGCAGCTTCTCCAGCAGCAGGTCGCGCGCCGCGACCGCCTGGTTCGAGGTCTTGATCGACGCGACCTGCTCGCGCAGGTCCGCGGTCAGCTCGTCGAGGGTGTCGAACTCCGAGGCGAGCTGGGCGAAGTCGTCGTCCGGCGTCGGCAGGTCGCGCTCCTTGACGGCCGTGGCCGTGACGGTGACCTGCGCCTCCTCGCCCTCGTGCTCGCCGCCGGCGAGCTTCGTGGCGAAGGTCGTGGTCTCGTCCGTCGACAGGCCGGTGAGCGCCTCGTCGAGGCCCTCCAGCATGTTGCCGGCGCCGATCTGGTAGGAGACGCCGGAGACCGAGTCGATCTCCTCGTCGCCGATGACGGCCTTGAGGTCGATGACGACGTAGTCGCCCTCGGCGGCCGGGCGGTCGACGCCCACGAGGGTGCCGAAGCGCTCGCGCAGCGCGTCGAGGCGCTCGGTGACGTCCTCGTCGCTCACCTCGGTGGAGTCCACCGTGATGTCGATGCCGGACAGCTCGGGGAGCGTGATCTCGGGGCGGACCTCGACCTCGGCGGTGAACGCGAGCTGGCCCTCGCCGGCCTTGGCCGGGATCTCGGTCACCTCGACCTCGGGCTGGCCCAGGGGGCGCAGCGACTCGGCCGTGACGGCGTCGCGGTAGAAGTTCGACAGCGCGTCGTTCACCGCGTGCTCGACGACCGCACCCCAGCCGACGCGCTGGTCGATGATGCGCGGGGGAACCTTGCCCTTGCGGAACCCGGGGATGTTCACCTGCTCGGCGATGTGCTTGTACGCGTGGTCGATGCTCGGCTTGAGCTCGTCGTACTCCACCTCGACGGTCAGCTTGACCTTGGTGGGCTCCAGGGTCTCGACGGCGCTCTTCACTTCGATGGTCTCCAACGGTTCGGGTGCTGCGCGCGCGTCTCACCGGCGAGAGCCGGCCTGGTTGCTGCGGCGCTGGGTGCGGGACCGTACGACGGGCGTACGGGCAACCCGTCCATCCTACGCCACGACGAGGGCCGCCCGGCAGCCGTGCGTGTCACACCGGCACGCGCACCGGACGGCCCTCGTCGCCCCGACGTCGTGGGGAGAGTCGTGGGGAGATCTCGCGTCAGGAGCAGGTGTAGGTGATGCCGTCCACGACGTGGGTGCCCGGGCCGAGATCACCGCACGTCTCGACGATGTGCGCGACGCCGACGCCCAGGGCGACGCCCACGATGACCGTCCCGACGAGCACCAGGCCGCTCACGATGATGCCCGCGACGGCGACACCGTTCGGCTGCCCGACCTTGCGCGACTTCACCAGGCCGACGATCGACAGGACGAGGCCGACCAGCGACAGCGGCCCGAAGAAGCCGAGGACGAGACCGACGATGCCGAGCGTCTTGCCGGGGTTCTGCGGCGGCTGCCCGTAAGCCGGGGCGTACTGCCCGGGCGGCGGGGCCGCCGGGTACGGCCCGGGGCCCTGCGGGGCCGCGGGGTAGGCCTGGCCGGCGTCCGTCGGGCCGGGGTAGGCCTGGCCCGGCGCCGGCTGACCCGGGGCGGGCTGCTGGGGCTCGCGACCACCGGAGGGCGTCGCCCCCGGCTCGGGCGTGCCTGGCGTGTAGGGGTCCGGGGTGGTCATCAGGTTCTCCTCGCACGTCGGTCGCCGTCCGTCGGCGATCGGGGGCAGATCCTTCCAGATCAGCGCGCTCGACGGCGGCCGATCGACGGGCGAGCCGCGAGACCCGCACAGGTCGCGACGCCTCCGCCCCACCAGGCCTTCCGGAGAAGGGCTGCGCACTCCTACCGTAGGAGCTCCCAGCGCCTCGAAGGGTCCGTGTCGTCGTCGACGAGGGAGGAAGCGATGGCTCAGGTGATCTCGGCCGACGGCACGCCCATCGGGTACGACCGGCTGAGCGACCGAGGCCCGACGCTGGTGCTCGTCGGCGGCGGCCTCGACGACGGCACCGAGAACCTCGCCCTGGGCGAGGAACTGGCGGACGTGCTCTCCGTCGTCGTATATCGCCGCCGCGGCCGAGGCGACAGCGGCGACACCCTGCCGTACGCCCTGCAGCGCGAGGTCGAGGACCTCGCCGCCGTCGTGAGGGCCACCGGTGGCCACGCGCACCTGTTCGGCGCGTCGACGGGCGGCGCGCTCGCCCTGGAGGCGGCGGCGAGCGGCCTGCCGGTGGGCCGCATCGCCGCCCACGAGGTCCCGTACCTGGTCGGCGACGAGCTCCTCGGCGCCTGGACGGACTACACCGCTCGGCTCGCCGAGGCGCTCGACGCGGGCGACCGTGACCAGGCCCTGCGGCTGTTCATGCATCTGGCCGGCTCCTCGGACGAGGACGTCGCGGAGGCCGAGCGCTCCGGGTTCTGGCCGGCGCTGCGCGCCCTCGCCCCGACGCTGAGGTACGACGCCGCCTGTCTCGGGGACGGGGCGCCCCCCGCTCGGCTGGCGGAGGTGACCCGGGAGGTGCTGCTGACCACCGGGGTCACGCCGGACCCCCATTCCGCAGGGCTCCCCGTCGACTTCTTCGGCGCCGCCGCGGACGCCGTGGCCGAGCTGATCCCGCGTGGGGCGCGAGCCACCGTCGCCGCCCCCGGGCACGTCCCCGACCCCGCGCTCCTGGCACCGCTGCTGCGGTCGTTCTACGGGGGATGACGTACCGACCGCACAGGAGAGCACCTGCCGGGTGAGACCCGGAGATTGCCCACGTTCTCGGTCGGGGTGACTGGATTCGAACCAGCGACCCTCTGCTCCCAAAGCAGATGCGCTACCAAGCTGCGCCACACCCCGCGGCCCGCCGTCGGGCGGGGCCTCGGTCAGTGTAGTGCCGCCGGGTCAGGGCGGTGCCACGACGTGCACGGACGGCCGGTTCGGGGGCCCCGGACCTTTGCTAGGGTTGGCCCGCGTTCCCACCCCGGCGACGACGTCGCGGGGTGGCCGTGCGGGCGTAGCTCAATGGTAGAGCCCCAGTCTTCCAAACTGGCTACGCGGGTTCGATTCCCGTCGCCCGCTCCCCTCCTTACCTTCCCCCACCTCCCCTGGACCACCCGGGCCCGAGGTGTCTCGTGACCGATCGACACCGCCGATGAATGGGATGCTCCTTGTCGATCGGTCGGCTCCTGGTTAGGCTCGGCGCCGCAGCCTGAGACAGGCACGAGCACGACAGCAGCAGCAACCGCACCCATCACGAGGAGGGCCGGCCATGACGAACGTCCGCCGCGTCGCCCCCTCGTCCGCCCTCGCCTCCCACGGGAGGACGGTGCCGGCGTCGACGCTCCGCACCCCGGCGTGCGCCGCGGCGACGACGCCGCGATGCTGTCGATAGAGCGTCCACGTCACGTCCGACCCGCCCGCCGGCGGGTCCCCGACGACCGTGCGGCGCTCGCCCGACCTCGCCGGCGCCCCTGCGCTGCGACTCCCCGAGAACCGCTCGAGGTCTCGCCCCGCACACGCCGGCACACCCGCACCACCTCGCCCGCACGCACCCTCGAGAAGGAACATCACCCATGGCACGCATCTACGACGACGCGACGAAGCTCATCGGCCGCACCCCGCTCGTCCGGCTGAACCGTCTCGCCGCCGGCCTCGACGCGACGGTCGTCGCGAAGCTCGAGTTCTACAACCCCGCCAACTCCGTCAAGGACCGCATCGGCGTCTCGATCATCGACGCCGCCGAGGCGTCGGGCGCCCTGCAGCCGGGCGGCACCATCGTCGAGGGCACCTCCGGCAACACCGGTATCGCGCTGGCCTGGGTCGGCGCCGCGCGCGGCTACAACGTGGTTCTCGCGATGCCCGAGACGATGTCCAAGGAGCGCCGCGCGCTGCTGCGCGCGTACGGCGCGGAGCTCGTGCTCACGCCGGGCGCGGAGGGCATGAAGGGCGCCGTCGCGGCCGCCGAGAAGATCGCCGCCGAGCGTCCGGGCGCGATCCTCGCCAGCCAGTTCGCCAACGAGGCCAACCCGAAGATCCACCGCGAGACCACCGCCGAGGAGATCTGGGAGGACACCGACGGCGCGGTCGACGTCGTCGTGGCCGGCATCGGCACGGGCGGCACGATCACGGGCGTCGGGCAGGTGCTCAAGGAGCGCAAGCCGGAGGTGAAGGTCGTCGCGGTGGAGCCCGAGGAGTCCGCGATCCTCAACGGCGGCGCCCCCGGCCCGCACAAGATCCAGGGCATCGGCGCGAACTTCGTGCCCGAGATCCTCGACACCGAGGTCTACGACGAGGTCGTCGACGTCAACGCCGAGACGTCCGTCGAGCTCGCGCGACGCGCCGCCAAGGAGGAGGGCCTGCTGGTCGGCATCTCGTCCGGCGCCGCGCTGGCGGCGGCCCTCGAGGTCGCGAAGCGGCCCGAGAGCGCCGGCAAGCTGATCGTCGTCGTCATCCCCGACTTCGGCGAGCGCTACCTGTCCACGATCCTCTACTCGGACCTGCTGGACTGACGTGTCGAGCCGCCGCACCGCTCCCGCCGGGGCTCCCCACGAGGACCTCGACGGCGACATCGACCACCCGATGCCGGCCGGGCACCGGCCGGGCCTGCGCCACCTGGTCGAGATCCTCGCCGAGGACCTCGAGGCGGCGCACGCCCACGACCCGGCGGCCCGCTCCCGGTTCGAGGTCGCGCTGGGCTACCCGGGCGTGCACGCCGTGTGGGCGCACCGGGTCAGCCACCGCATGTGGCACCGGCCCGGCCTGCGCCTGCCCGCACGGCTGCTGTCGCAGGCCGCCCGCTGGATCACCGGGATCGAGATCCACCCGGGGGCGCGGATCGGTCGGCGGCTCTTCATCGACCACGGCATGGGCGTGGTCATCGGCCAGACGGCGGTCGTCGGCGACGACTGCGTGCTGTTCCACGGGTCCACCCTGGGCGGGCGGTCGATGACACGGGGCAAGCGGCACCCGACCCTGGGAGACCGGGTCATGGTGGGCGCCGGCGCCAAGATCCTGGGCCCGCTGTGGATCGGGGACGACGCGCAGATCGGCGCGAACGCCGTCGTCACCCGTGACGTGCCGAACGGCATGGTGGCCGTGGGGGTGCCCGCGCACGCCCGCACCCCGGGCCACCGCCCGGACCACGGTCAGCACGTCGAGGACGCCTCGGAGCTGCTCGAGTACGTCATCTGACGGCCCGCCGCCACGGCCCGTGCGCCCACCGCCTCGTCGGCGGGCGCACGGGCCGTCGTCGTCCGGGCTCGCTCGCGATTTGTTCTAGTAGTCGTAGAACAACTAGCCTGCCGCCGTGATGTGGCGCATCGACCCGACGAGCGACGAACCGCTGTACGCGCAGCTGGTCGCGCAGGTGCGCCTCGCCGTCGCGCACGGCACGCTCCGCCCGGGCGAACGGCTCCCCGCGGCCCGGGAGCTCGCGGCCTCGCTCGAGCTCAACATGCACACCGTGCTGCGCGCCTACCAGGTGCTGCGCGACGACGGCACGCTCGAGCTGCGCCGGGGGCGCGGCGCCGTCGTCGCGTCCGCCGCCCCCGCCGTCGACCTCGCCGACGTCGAGCGCGCGGTCACCGAGCTGGCCGCCGCGGCCCACCGGGCCGGGCTCTCCGTCCAGACCACCACCACCCTCGTCACGGAGGCGATGCACCGATGACCACCGCTCCCCCGCCCGGCACCCCGCGAGCAGCCTCCGCCGCGGAGGTGTGGCGCCCGCGCGCGCGCCGCGCGATGGCATGGTCGTCGCTCGTCGGCCTGCTGTTCGCGCTCGGCGCGGCTGCGGTGGTCCTGGCGTGGCGGGACGAGCTGCCGGCGCAGATCGCCTCGCACTGGAGCGGCAGCGGCGCACCCGACGGCTTCATGGCACCGACCGCGATCGCCCTCGTGGGCCTCGCGACGACGATCGGCCTCTGCGCGCTCTTCGCCGCCATCGGCATCACGCAGGGTGCCGCCGCCTCCACGCGCCGCATCGCCGCGGCGGGCTGCGTGTGGTCGGGCGCGTTCATGGCGGCGATCGTGGTCGGGACGCTCGCCCCGCAGCGGGGCCTCACGGACGCCTCCCAGGTCGAGCTGTCCGGCGGCACGATGCTGGCGAGCATCCTCCTGCCGCTCGTGCCGGCGGGGATCGCCGCCGCGCTCGTCCCGGGCGACCCCGCGATGCCGGCCCGCCAGCCGGTGCCGGACGACGCCCCGCGGGCCGAGCTGCGGGACGGCGAGCGCGCGGTCTGGCTGCGCCGCGCCACGGGCGGCCCCGGCCTCGCCGTCGGCGCGGTCGCCGTCGCGCTGACCGCGCTCGCCTCGGCCCTCACGGGCGAGTGGACGATGCTGGTCGTGCCCGCCGTGCTCGCCGCGCTGTTCGCCACGATGTTCGCCTTCACGGTGCGCGTGGACGCCACCGGACTCACGGTGCGGTCGGCGGTCCGGTGGCCGGGCACCCACGTCCCGGCCCGCGAGGTGGTGCGCGCCTCGGTGACCCAGGTGCGGCCGCTGCGGGACTACGGCGGCTGGGGCTGGCGCACCGCTCGCGACGGGCGCGTGGGCGTGGTGCTGCGGTCGGGCGAGGCGCTGCTCGTCGAGCGCACCGGCGGGCGGTCGTTCGCGGTCACGGTCGACGACGCCGCGGACGCGGCGGCCCTGCTCAACGCCATGGCCGACCGCTCCCGCCGCGGCTGAGCCCGCCGCCTCGCCCAGAGGACGGTCTCAGGCGAGCAGGCCCCGGTGCGCCTCCGCGAGGCGCCGTGGCGCCTTCGCGAACCACGCGTCCACGAGGAGCTCGCGCAGCGCGGCGTCGTCGACCGCGTCCAGGCGGGCGAGCACCACGGGCACACCGTCGAGGTGCGGGATGGTCAGCGTCTCGGGGCGGGCGGCGAGCACGGCCTCCTTCTCCCCCAGGTCCTCGACGACGACGGCGAGGATCGGCCCGGAGGGCACCGGCTCGTCGCCGAACCGCTTCAGGTCGGCCTTGCTGAACGGCCGGTGCCACGCGAACACCCGACCGGCCACCGCCCACGCCCGGTTCCGGAACGTCGTCGTCTCGGTGACCTCGGGCAGCGCCGCAGCGGCCCGGGCCGCGTCGTCGATCGTCACCATCCTCCGAACCTAGCCCCTGGCCGCCGCACGCGGAGGTGGACGCGGAGGTGGACGGCGATGTGGACGTGTGGACGTGCCGTCGCCCTGGTCCGCCGCGCGCACGACGTCGGTTAGGGTGTGACGGGCATTACCCCGTACTCCTGGTATCGGACACATCGGGACGACGGCACCATCTCGACGAGGAGCACCCCGCCCCATGAGCACCCTGCGCATCGGCATCCAGACCGGCTACTGGTCTCGCAAGCCCCCGAAGGGCGTCGTGCCCGCGCTCGTCGCGGCCGAGGCGCTGGGCCTCGACTCGGTCTGGACCGCGGAGGCGTACGGCTCGGACGCGTTCACCCCGCTCGCCTGGTGGGGCTCGCGCACGCGGCGGCTCCGGCTCGGCACCGGCATCGCGCAGATGGCGGCCCGCACCCCGACCGCCACCGCCATGCAGGCGATCACCCTCGACCACCTCTCGGGCGGTCGTTTCGTGCTGGGGCTCGGGGCCTCGGGCCCGCAGGTCGTCGAGGGCTGGTACGGGCAGCCGTACCGCCGCCCGCTCGCCCGCACCCGCGAGTACGTCGACGTGGTGCGGCAGGTGTTCGCCCGCGAGCGCCCCGTGACCGCCGACGGCGAGTTCTTCCGCCTCCCGCTCCCCGCGGACGCCCCCGGGGCCACCGGCCTCGGCAAGGCCCTCAAGCCGACCGTGCACCCGCGCCGGGCGGACATCCCGATCGTGCTGGCCGCCCAGGGGCCCAAGAACGTGGCCCTCGCCGCCGAGATCGCCGACGGCTGGATGGCAGGCTTCTACGCGCCGCGGGCCGACGCCGAGCACCGCGAGCTGCTCGCCTCCGGGTTCGCGCAGCGCTCGGACCGGCGCACGCCCTCGTCAGAGTTCGAGGTGCTCGCCACGGTGCCCGTCGTCGTGCGCGACGACGTCGAGGCGGCCGCGGACGTCATCCGGCCCCACATCGCCCTGTATGCCGGCGGGATGGGGTCGAAGGAGGCGAACTTCCACAAGGCCTCGCTGGACCGGCTCGGCTACGCGGCGGAGCTCGACGAGGTCCAGGCGCTGTTCCTGGCCGGACGCCGGGAGGACGCCGCCCGCGCCGTCCCGACCGAGCTCGTCGAGGAGGTGGCCCTGGTCGGCCCCGCGGACAAGGTCGCCCGCGACCTGACCCGCTGGGACGGGACGGCGCTGACCACGATGCTGCTGCAGGGCGACCCGTCGTCGATGCTCACGGTGCTCGCCGCCTCCCAGGCGGCCCGCACGGACGCCGGCGGCGGCACGCCCCTGGGCGCCCGTGTGCGCGCGACGGCCGGCGCGGCCGCTGCTCGTGTGGCGCCGAAGAAGGCCTGACGCCGCCCCGGCCGGACCTCCCCGGCGTCAGTCGTCCTCGGGGAACCAGACGGCACGCCGCAGGTCCACGCGCCGGCCGTCGCGCGTCAGCGGGCAGCCCTCGGCGCGCAGCGCGTCGAGCGCCGCGGTGAGGTGCCGCGCGGGCGGTGCGCCGGACGCGTTCACCACGCGCCACCAGGGCACGGGATGGTTGTCCTGCACGGGCCCGATCACCGCGGCGCCGTCCGGCACGAGGTGCGCGTAGCGGTCGCCCGAGCCGGCCATGACGTTGCCGACCTGCCGCGGCCCGCCGCGCCCGAGCCGCTCACCGACGATCTCGGCGACGAGGCCGTACGTCATCGCCCGGCCGGACGGGATGCGGCGCACGAGGGCGAGCACCGCGGACGCGTACTCGTCGGGTCCGTCCAGCGGGTCCCCGGTCTGCTCCTCGGTCGGCTCCTCGATCGGCTCCTCGGTCGGCCCGGTGGCTGGTTCGTCGGCGGCGTGCACACGGCGACCCTACGGCGGACGTCCGACCTCGACGACGGTGCGTCCCACGGACCGCCGGCGTCGTGCCCGGCGGCCCGGATATCCGCTGGCCTCCGGCCCGGGCGCGCGCCACGATCAGCGGGTGACCTTCGATCGTTCTCACGCCGTCCTGCCCGACGGCTACCACCACCGCCGCCTCACCGCCGACGACCGCGACGCACTGCTCGATCTCGACACCTGGGCGTTCCCCGACCCGCACTCGGTCGCGGAGTTCGGCGAGCTGCCGCTGCCCCTGACCTGGGAACGAACCGTCGGGGTCGAGCACGAGGACGCGGCCGGCGGCGGGCTCGCCGCGATCCACGCGTCCTACGCGTTCTCCCGCTTCCCCGTGCCCGGGGCCACCCTGCCCACGGCCGGCCTCACCTGGGTGGGCGTGCACCCCCAGCATCGCCGCCGGGGTCTGCTCACCGCGATGATCGACCACCACCTCGAGGAGTGCCGGCAGCGGGGCGAGGCGCTCTCCGCGCTGTTCGCCGCCGAGGCCGCCATCTACGGGCGGTTCGGGTACGGCAAGGCGGCCGACGACCTGCGCCTCACCGTCCCTCGCGGGGCCGCGCTGCGCGACGTGCCGGGCGCGGACGAGCACACGGTGCGCGTCGAGCACGCCGACCGTGCCCGGCACGGCGAGCTCGTCGCGCGCCTGCACCGGGCGCCCGGGCTCCCCTCCGGCGGGACGCCCAACCGGCCCGGCTGGGCCACGCGGGAGAGCGACGCGCTGTGGGAGAGCTACTGGGCCGACCCGAAGGCGTTCCGCGCGGGCGGCCGCGAGTCGCTGCGCGTCGTCGTCGTCGAGCGCGACGGCGAGCCGCGCGGCTACGCGACCTTCCGCCGCACCATGGACTGGCAGGTCACCGGTCCCCGCGGCACCGTGCACCTGGGCGACGTGGTGGCCCTCGACGCCGCCGCGGCGCGCGCCCTGTGGGGCGTGCTGCTCGACCTGGACCTCATGAGCAGCACCGACCCGTTCCTGCTGCCCGTCGACGACGCGGTCATGAGCCTGCTCGTCGACCCGCGGGCCGCCGGCGCCCGGATCACCGACAACGTGTGGGTGCGGGTCGTCGACGTGCGGGCCGCCCTCGCCGGACGCCGCTACCAGTCCGACGTCGACCTGGTCCTCGGCGTCACCGACCACCGGCTGCCCGACAACGCCGGCTCGTGGCGGCTGCGCGCGGCCGCGTTCGGCGAGGCGACGTGCGAGCGCACCGACGCCGCACCCGACCTGGAGCTCGACGTCAGGGAGCTCGGCGCCGCCTACCTGGGCGGGACGTCGCTCGCCGCGCTGGCCGCGGCGGGGCTCGTCGCCGAGCACTCGCCCTGGGCGCTCGCCCGGGCGGCCGCGGCGTTCGGCTGGCCGCTCGCTCCCGCCTGCGGCTGGGTGTTCTGACCGTGGGCGGCACCGGTCCCGCGGGTCCTCAGACCTGACAGACCCCGCACCAGAAGAGGTTGCGGCCTGCGAGCTCCTTGGTGAGCACGGGCGCACCGCAGACACGGCACGGCAGCCCGTCGCGGTGGTAGACGTAGAACGACGCGTCCCGGGGCACGGCGCCGGGCTCGCCGTCCGTGTTCTGCCGCGTGGGGCGGGCGCCCCCGCCGTCCGGCTCCCGGTGCTCGGGCCGGGTGGTGACGATCGCGCCGCGGTCCGCGCCGTCGCGCATGAGCACGACCAGGTCGTCCCAGATCCCCGCGAGGGCCGCCTCGGGCACGTCGCGGCCGGGACGCAGCGGGTCGACGCCGGCGCGGAACAGCGCCTCGGCCCGGTAGATGTTGCCGACGCCCGCGACCACCGCCTGGTCCATGAGCTGCTGGCCGACCGTCACGCGCGAGCGGCGCACACGCGCGACGAACGCGTCCCGGGCGGCCTCGGGCGTGGCCCGGCCCCCGTCCGCGCGGATCGGGTCCGGGCCCAGCCGCGCCTCGACGGCGGCCTTCTCCGCCCCGGTGAGGACCTCGCACGCCGTCGGCCCCGTCAGGTCGGCGACGGCGTGCGCGCCGAGCAGCCGTAGGCGGACGGCGCCGCGCGGCTCGGGCGGCGCCCATCCCCCGCCGGGACCGGCGCCGTCGTCACCGCTGTCGTCCGGCGTCGTCTCGCGCTCCCCGATGCGCCGCCGGGGCGCCCCGATCGCGTGCACGACGTCGGCGCTGCCGTCCCCGGCGAACGACCATGCCCCGTACAGGCCCAGGTGCACCCGCAGCCAGCGGAGTTCGTGCGGGCCGCCGGGCTCCCGGCCCACGCGGGCAGGCACGTCCGGCAGGTCGGGCGCGAACGCGCAGAAGAGCTGCTTGCCCCATGCCTCGGCGGCCACCAGTCGGTGCCCGTCGAGCAGCGCGGCGCCGCCGGCGAACCGGCCCTGCGGGCTGGACACGGCGAGGACCTCGCCGCCGAACAGCCCGTCCAGGGCCCGCGCGAGGCGGTGGACGGTGTGCCCCTCGGGCACGTCAGGCGATGGCGGAGACGTCGTGGGACGCCTCGTACGCGGCCATCTTGTCGATGCGGCGCTGGTGGCGGGCGTCGCCGCTGAACGGCTCGGCGACGAACGCCTCGACGAACGCCGTCGCCTCCTCGACCGGGTGCATCCGCCCGCCGACGGCGATGACGTTGGCGTCGTTGTGCTGGCGCCCGAGCGTCGCCGTCTCCAGCGACCAGGCGAGGACGGCGCGCACGCCGACCACCTTGTTGGCCGCGATCTGCTCCCCGTTGCCCGAGCCCCCGATGACGATGCCGAGCGAGCCCGGCTCCGCGACGACGGCCTCGCCGGCGGCGATGCAGAACGCGGGGTAGTCGTCCTGCGCGTCGTACTCGTGGGCGCCGTGGTCGACGACGTCGTGGCCCGCGGCGCGCAGGTGGTCCACCAGGTGGGTCTTGAGCTCGTATCCGGCGTGATCGGCGGCGATGTGCAGACGCATGACGCCATTCTCCCCCACGTCCCGCCCCGCGTCGCCCGCCGTGCCCGGCCCGCGCCGCGCGTGGGGGGAGCGCCGTAGGGTGACGCCATGACTGCCGACGCCACCGGGCTGCGGTCCGGCATCGACCTCAGCGCCCTCGACCGGGCCGTCCGCCCGCAGGACGACCTCTACCGTCACGTCAACGGGCGCTGGATCGCCCAGCACGAGATCCCCGCCGACCGCGCCATGGACGGCGCGTTCCGTGCGCTGCACGACCTGTCGGAGGAGCGGGTCCGCGAGATCATCACGGACCTGGCCGCCACGGACGACCTCGACCCCTCGTCCACCCCCGCCAAGATCGGCGCGCTGTACGCGAGCTTCCTCGACACCGAGCGGGTGCAGCAGCTGGGCACCGGACCGATCGCCGACGAGCTCGCCCAGATCGCCGGGGCGACGTCCCCCGCCGAGCTCGTCGACGTGCTCGGTGCGCTGCAGCGCACGGGCGGGGGCGGCGCGGTCGCGTTCTACGTCGACAACGACGCCAAGGACCCCGAGACCTACGTGACCTACCTCGTGCAGGGCGGCCTCGGCCTGCCGGACGAGGCGTACTACCGCGAGGACCAGTACGCGCCCGTGCGCGAGAAGTACGCCCCGCACCTGGCGCGCATGCTGCGCATCGCCGGCGTCTCCGCCACGTCCGGGTGGGGCGCCGACCCCGAGGACGCGGCGCAGCGCGTGCTCGCCCTCGAGACGAAGCTCGCGGGGCACCACTGGGACGTCGTCCGCGACCGCGACGCCGACCTCACCTACAACCCGATGACGCTCGCCGACCTCGTCGACCGGGCCCCGGGCTTCGACTGGCGCGCGTGGGCGACCGCGCTCGGCGCGCCCGCCGGTGCGCTGGACGCGCTGGTGGTGCGCGAGCCGTCGTTCGCCACCGGCTTCGCGGAGCTGTGGCGCACCGAGCCGCTCGCCGACTGGAAGCTGTGGGCCGCCTTCCACCTGGTCACCGCCCGTGCCGCGTACCTGGACGACGCCACCGTGGAGGCGAACTTCGACTTCTACGGCCGCACGCTGTCGGGCGCTCAGGAGGTGCGCGACCGCTGGAAGCGCGGCGTCGCGCTCGTCGAGCGGGCGCTCGGCGAGGCCGTGGGCGAGCAGTACGTGGCCCGCCACTTCCCGCCGGACCACAAGGAGCGGATGGACACCCTGGTCGCGAACCTCGTGGCCGCGTACCGCGAGTCCATCGAGGCCCTCGACTGGATGACGCCCGAGACGAAGGTGAAGGCGCTCGCCAAGCTCGAGCGCTTCACCCCCAAGGTCGGCTACCCGGTGAAGTGGCGCGACTACTCCGCCCTCGAGGTCGACGCCGCCGACCTGGTGGGCAACGTCCGTCGTGCGCACGCGTTCGAGCAGGACCACGAGCTCGGCAAGATCGGGCGCCCGATCGACCGCGACGAGTGGTTCATGACCCCGCAGACGGTCAACGCCTACTACAACCCGGGCATGAACGAGATCGTCTTCCCGGCCGCGATCCTGCAGCCCCCGTTCTTCGACCCCGACGCGGACGACGCCGTGAACTACGGCGGCATCGGCGGCGTCATCGGGCACGAGATCGGCCACGGCTTCGACGACCAGGGCTCGAAGTACGACGGCGACGGCCGCCTCGAGGACTGGTGGACGGAGACGGACCGCACCGAGTTCGACAAGCGCACCCAGGCCCTCATCGCGCAGTACGACGCGTTCCGGCCGGCACAGCTGCCCGAGGACGGCCCGCACGTCAACGGCGCGCTGACGATCGGCGAGAACATCGGCGACCTCGGCGGCCTGTCCATCGCGATCAAGGCGTACCGCATCGCGCTCGGCACGACGCTGGACGAGGCGCCCGTCGTCGACGGCCTCACCGGCCTCGAGCGCGTGTTCCTCGGCTGGGCGCAGGTGTGGCAGTCCAAGGGCCGCGACGAGGAGGTGGTGCGCCGCATCGCCACCGACCCGCACTCCCCCAACGAGTTCCGCTGCAACGGCGTGGTCCGCAACCTCGACGAGTTCCACGCCACCTACGGCGTGGGCCCCGACGACGCGCTGTGGCTCGCGCCCGAGGAGCGCGTGCGCATCTGGTGAGTCCCGTCCGGTGCGACGAAGCCGCCGACCGTCTCACGGTCGGCGGCTTCGTCGCGTCAGGGGTGGCGCGTCAGGGGTGGCGCGTCCGGGTCTCGGCGACGTCCGGTCTCAGCTCGTGCCGATGCCCGCCCGGGCGAGGGAGAAGCCGTTGCCCGTGGGGTCGTGCGTGCACGACATGCCGGTCTCCTCGCTGGTGCACGTGTAGTCGCCCTCGGTGATCGAGTCGCCGTACTCCAGGACGTCCACGTCGCCGCCGGCGGCCTTCGGCTGCTCGCCCTTCGGGACGCACGGCTGGGCGACCTTGCCCTCACCGTCGACGGTCACCACGTAGCCGGTGGTGCCGTCGCAGCCCTCCATCGGGGCGGGCTGCTGGTTGAGCTGCGCGATCCCGCAGGACGCGCCGTCGGCGTAGATCGAGCACGTGATGTTCTTGGACGGCGCCGCGAAGTGTGCCACCGCCTCGCCCTGCATCGGCGCCTCCTCCGACGCCGACGCCGACGGCTCCTGCGACACCGCAGCCCCGCCTCCCGCCTGCGGGGCGGTGGGCGCCGGCCCGCCGAACATCTGCACGGCGAGCACGACCATCGTCACGATGAGCACCGCGTCCACCGCGATGAACGCGATCCACCCGGCCGAGAGCCGCCGGCGGCGACGTGGCGCGGCCGGCGGGGACGGCGCGGCGGGCGGGGGCGGTGGTGCGCCGACCGCGGCCGGGGCGGCGTACACCGGCGCCGCCTGCTGCGCGGGCACGGGCTGCTGCGCGGGCACGGGCTGCTGCGCGGGCACGGGCTGCTGGACCTGCGTCGCCGCCGCGGGGGCCACCGGCGCCGGGGCGTAGGACGGCTGCGCCGGGTACGACGGCTGCGCCGCGTAGGCGGGCGGGTACTGCGCCGAGGGCGCCGACGGCACGACCGGAGGCATCTGCTGCGTGTGCTGCGCGGACGCCTGGTACGAGGGACCGGCGGGCTGGTACGGCGGCGGGCCCGCCGCGTCCGGCGGCGGGGGCACCGGCGCGTGCACGGTCGACGCCCCGCCCGGCGGCGTGGTGGGCGGGCCGGGCGGTGTGGCGGGCGGTGTGGCGGGCGGTGTGGCGGGCGGCGTGGCCGACGCCGGCGCGGTGACCTGCTGCAACGGCTCCCCGGCCAGGGGGTCGACCGCGGCGGGCCGCTGGTACGCGGACGCGACGCGCCGCACCCCTCCGGCCGGCGACGTCGACGGCACCCCCGGCGGCACGGACGGCGGCCTGCCGTCGGACCCCGGCGGGGGCGGCGGAACGGTGCCGGACATCTGGACTCCCTCCAGTCACTCCTCGGTCGTCGCCCGGCCGGTGGCGGGCACCCCCGCGGCGGCGACGCACCGGGCAGGATGTCACGATCGGGTCTCGGCGGTCGAACCCGTCCCCCGCCCGTCCGCGCCGCAGCCCGGGAATCCCGTGCGTCCGGGCAGGCCCGAGGTGGCATCATCGTGCGCGAGCCTGCGCGCCCATCACGCGCTGCACCACCTTGAGACGAGGGAGAACCCGTGCCCGGAGAGAACCTGACCCGCGCCGAGGCGATCGAGCGCGCCGACGTCGTCACCGACGTCGAGTCGTACGCGATCGACCTCGACCTCACCACCGGACCGACCACGTTCGCGTCCACCACCGTCATCCGGTTCTCCGCCACCCCCGGCGCGAGCACGTTCGTCGACCTGGTCGCCCCGAGCGTGCGCGAGATCGTGCTCAACGGCGTCGCCCTGGACCCGGCGGAGGCGTTCGCCGACTCGCGCATCTCGCTGACCGGCCTGGCCGCGACGAACGAGCTCCGGGTCGTCGCGGACTGCGCCTACATGAACACGGGCGAGGGCCTGCACCGCTTCGTGGACCCGGTGGACGGCGAGGTCTACCTCTACACCCAGTTCGAGGTGCCCGACGCCCGCCGCGTGTTCGCCACCTTCGAGCAGCCGGACCTCAAGGCGCCGTACCAGGTCACCGTCACGGCTCCCGCCGCCTGGGAGGTCGTCTCCAACCAGCCCACCCCCGAGCCGACGCCGGCCACGCACGCGACGGACGCCGACGCGCCGGCCGCGACGTGGGCGTTCGAGCCGACCCCCCGCATCTCCTCCTACCTCGTGGCCCTCGTGGCCGGGCCGTACGCCGTCCAGCGCGGAGAACTGACGTCGTCCGACGGCCGCACGATCCCGCTCGGCGTCTTCTGCCGCTCCTCGCTCGCGGAGCACCTGGACGCGGACTACATCATGGAGACCACCCGCAAGGGCTTCGCGTTCTACGAGTCCACGTTCGGCGTGCCGTACCCGTTCGACAAGTACGACCAGCTGTTCGTGCCCGAGTACAACATGGGCGCGATGGAGAACCCGGGCTGCGTCACGTTCACCGAGTCGTACGTGTTCCGCTCCCAGGTGACCGACGCCGTCCGCGAGCGCCGCGTCGTGACGATCCTGCACGAGCTGGCCCACATGTGGTTCGGCGACCTCGTCACCATGAAGTGGTGGAACGACCTGTGGCTGAACGAGTCGTTCGCCGAGTACGCGTCCACCCTCGCCACCGCCGAGGCCACCGAGTGGGAGGCCGCGTGGACCACGTTCTCCGCGATGGAGAAGACGTGGGCGTACCGCCAGGACCAGCTGCCCTCCACGCACCCGATCGTCGCGGAGATCCGTGACCTGGAGGACGTGCAGGTCAACTTCGACGGCATCACCTACGCCAAGGGCGCGTCGGTGCTCAAGCAGCTCGCGGCGTGGGTCGGGCGGGACGAGTTCCTGAGCGGCGTGTCCGCGTACTTCCGCAAGCACGCCTGGTCCAACACGGAGCTGCGCGACCTGCTGGTCGAGCTCGAGGCGACCAGCGGCCGCGACCTGACCGCCTGGTCGAAGGCGTGGCTCGAGACGGCGGGCGTGAACACGCTGCGCCCCGAGGTCGAGGTCGACGCGGAGGGCCGCATCACCGGCTTCGCGGTGCTGCAGTCGGCCCCGGCCGACTACCCGACCATCCGCCCGCACCGCCTCGGCATCGGCTTCTACGACCTGGTCGACGGGGCGCTGGCCCGCACCCACCAGGTCGTCATCGACGTGGACGGCGAGCGCACCGAGGTGGAGGACCTCGTCGGCCGCGAGCGCCCGGCGCTCGTGCTGCTGAACGACGAGGACCTCGCCTACGCCAAGATCCGCCTCGACGAGGCGTCGCTCGCCGCGGCCCTGGAGCACCTGTCGCGCATCAGCGACCCGCTGGCCCGCTCGCTCGTGTGGGGCTCGGTGTGGGACGCGGTGCGCGACGGCGAGACCCCGGCCTCGGCGTACGTCGACCTCGTGCTCGGCAACATCGCCGCCGAGACGGAGTCCACCACGGTGCGCACCACGCTCAACCAGCTCGGCCTGGCGGCGCGGTCGTACGTGGCGCCGGAGCGCCGCGCCGCCACGCTGGCGCGCATCGGCGACCGGCTGTGGGACCTCGCGCAGGAGGCGGCCGCGGGCTCCGACCTGCAGCTCCAGCTCGTGAAGTTCTTCGCGCAGCTCGCGTCGACGTCCGACCACGTGGCCCCGCTGCGCGGTCTGCTCGACGGCTCGGTCGCGCTCGACGGGCTCACGGTGGACACCGACCTGCGGTGGGAGCTGCTGGAGAGCCTCGTGCTCCTCGGCGCGGCCGACGACGCCGAGATCGACGCCGCCCTCGCGCAGGACGACACGGCCACCGGCCGGCAGGCGGCCGCCCGGGCGCGCGCGGCCACGCCGACCGTCGCGGGCAAGGAGGCCGCGTTCGCGTCCGTCGTCGACCAGGCGGACGTCCCGAACGCGATCATCCGCTCCACGGCCGCCGGCTTCGTGCACGTGACCGACCCGGCCGTGCTGGAGCCGTTCGCCGCCCGCTACGTCGACGCGCTGCTGCCGATCTGGACCACGCGCAGCTACCACATCGCGGAGGAGCTCATCGAGGGGCTCTACCCGGCGCCGCTCGCCTCGGCCGCGCTGCGTGACGCCGTGCGCGGCTGGCTCGACGCGAACGCCGACGCGCCCGCCGCCCTGCGCCGCATGGTCGTGGAGCAGCTTGCCGGCACCGAGCGGGCGCTCGCCGCGCAGGCCGTCGACGCCCGCTGACGGGCCGCTGACGCACGGAACCCCGCCCGGTCGGTCGACCGGGCGGGGTTCCGTGCGTCGGGGGCGCTGCTACCGCGCGGTGCGGACAGCCTGGACCAGGGAGCGCAGCCGGGCGTTGTCGAAGAGGTCGTCGACCAGGACGACGTTCCCCGACCCGTCAGCCAGCGGGACCTTCCAGTTCGGGTACTCCTGGTCCGTGCCGGGCTGGTTCTGCGTGCGCCGCTCGCCGACGGCGTCGGTGAGCTGCACGCCCACCAGGGCGGCCGGCGACCTCCGCAGGTAGCGGTGCAGCCCCTCGACGATCTCGCGCTCGGACGGATGGTCGGAGACGAGCCCGCGCACGGCGAGGGCCAACACAGCCTGGTCGCGCTCGGCCCGGGCCGCGGCGCGCAGCTCCTGGGCGTCGTCGGCGAGCAGGCCGAGCCGCTCGCGCAGGTCCACGTGCTCCCCGGCGAGGTAGCCGGCGGCGGGCGGCATGTCGTGCGTGCCGACGGTCGCGAGCGACATGCGCCGATACCTCTCCGGCTCGAGCGGCCGGCCGTCATCCTTCTCGAACCACAGCACCGAGGTGCCGAGCACGCCGCGGTCGGCGAGCTCGTCGCGCACCCACGGCTCGAAGACGCCGAGGTCCTCCCCCACCACGACGGCGCCCGCGCGGTGCGCCTCCAGGCACAGGATGCCGAGCAGCGCCTCGTGGTCGTAGCGCACGTACGCGCCGTCCGCCGGCGAGGACTCTTCGGGCACCCACCACTGCCGGAACAGCCCCAGGACGTGGTCGACGCGCAGTGCGCCGGCGTGCCGCAGCGCCGTGCGCAGCATGTCGCGGTACGGCGCGTAGCCGGCGCGGGCGAGCGCCCGCGGGTTCCACGGCGGCTGCGACCAGGCCTGGCCCTGCTGGTTGTACATGTCCGGGGGCGCGCCGACCGAGACGCCGCGCGCGAGGACGTCGCGGTGCGCCCACGCGTCCGCGCCCTGCGGGTGGGCGCCGACGGCCAGGTCGTGCATGATGCCGATCCGCATCCCGGCCTCGCGCGCCACCCGTTGGGCGGTCTGCTTCTGCTCGTCGGCCACCCACTGCAGCCACACGTAGAACTCGACACGCTCGGCCAGCTGCTCGCGCAGCGCGGCGACGGCGGGCGACGCGGGGTCGCCCAGCTCGTCGGGCCGCGGGCGGGAGCCGAGGTGCTCGACGATCGCGCACCACGTGGCGAAGTCGCGCAGGCCGGCGCCCTCCTCCGTGACGAACTCCTGATAGGCGGCCTCGCGCGCGGCACGCCGCGGCGCGGTGAACACCACCTCGAGCGCGGCCTTCTTGGCCTCCCACACCGCGTCGCGGTCCAGGGCGCCCGGGTCCGCCACGAGGTCGCGCACGGGGTCGGCCGCCCACTCGACGAGGGAGCGGTCCGCCGCCGACAGGTACGCCGTCTCCGGGATGTCCTCGACCCGCACGTACAGCGGGCTGAGGAAGCGCCGGCTGGTCGGCAGGTACGGCGACGGCGTCACGGGCGTCACGGGCTCGGTGGCGGACAGCGGGTTCACGCCCACGAAGTCCGCGCCCGCGCGGTGCGCCGTCAGCCAGGCGAGGTCCGCCAGGTCCGCCAGGTCGCCCACGCCCCACGACGTGCGCGAGCGCACCGAGTAGAGCTGGACGAGGAACCCCCACCACTGGTCGTCCTCGAGCCCGGCGGGCAGCGCGAGCCGCCGCGGGGTGACGACCACCGTGGCGCGGGACTCGTGCCCCTCGGTGAGCGCGTGCAGCGAGTGCCACCCCAGCGGCAGGTCGTCGGGCAGGGCGAAGGTCGCGCGACCCACGCGCCGGCCGTCCACGGAGCGGGGCTCGACGAGGACGTCGAGCTGCTCGAGGTCGCGGCGGCGGCGCACCGCGTGCTCGCGAGCCGCGGGCTCCGCGCCGTCGAGCTCGAGCCACACGTGCACGGCCGCGCCGTCCGTGACGTGCACGGGCACCTGCGTCCCGGCCCCCTCGCGCACGACGACCGTGGGCGGCAGGACGGCGCGCCACTCCTCGTCGCGAGCGCGCTGCAGGCTGTGCGTCACCTGCTGGGGCGTCCCCGCCGGCACGCCGAGCGCGCCCAGGACCGCCACGAGGGTGGACGCCGGCGCGGCCACCAGCTCGCCGCCGAAGCCGTGGTGCTCGCCGAGCACGCCGTACGCCTCGGCCAGCTCGCGCAGCTCCGCGCTCGCGTCGTCCGGGGTGCCGGCCGCCGGTGCGGGCGCGGCCTCCGCCGCCGAGGAGCCGGCGTCCTCGGAGCCCGCCTCCTCCGCCCGCACGGCCCGCGCGGTCTCGGACGCGCCGTCCGGATCGTCCCGGACGCCGTCCGGGGACTCGTCGCGGGCGTCGTCCGGGGTGGTCGGCTGCTCCTTGCTCACGGGGACGATCCTGCCATCCCCCGCGCGACCAGGCCGTCCGCCCACGCGGCACGGTGCGGGGCCCGCCGACGTTTCGTCACCGCGGGCGCGCTCGCTACCGTGGGCGGGTGACCCCCGTGATCTCCATGCTCCGGACCGCTGCCCCGACGGTGGTGACACCGGAGCCCACCCCCAGCCCGAGCACCACCAGCACCGAGTCGAGCGTCGAGGACACCATCAAGGCCGCTGCGGACGCCGGTTCGTCGTTCTGGGAGTGGTTCACCGACTGGCCCCTGCACGTCCTCATCATCCTGGCGATCGGCGGCGTCGTCCTGGCGCTGCTGCGCCGGGTCATCGCGCACGTCACGGAGCGCATCGCCACGGGAGCGGGGACGAAGACGACGGAGGGCCCCTCGGCGTCGACGGCGTGGCGTCGGTACCTCAACCGGGCCCCCTTCGTGGAGGACGCGTTGGCCATGGCCAACCCGCTGGCCAAGCAGCGACGGGCGCAACGGGCGCGCACGGTGGGCTCCGTGCTGCGGTCCTCCGCCAACGTCGTGGTCGGCACGATCATGCTGCTGATGATCCTGGAGGAGGTGGGCGTCAACGTCGCTCCCCTGATCGCCTCCGCCGGGGTCGTCGGTATCGCCATCGGTTTCGGTGCCCAGGCCCTGGTGAAGGACTTCATCTCCGGCATCTTCCTGCTCGTGGAGGACCAGTTCGGCGTGGGCGACGTCGTCGACCTGGGTTCCGGCGCGACGGGCACCGTCGAGGAGGTGCAGCTGCGCGTGACGCAGGTGCGCGCCTTCGACGGCACGCTCTGGTACGTCCGCAACGGCGAGATCCTGCGGGCCGGCAACATGACGCAGCAGTGGTCGCGCGCCGTCGCGGAGGTGCGCGTGCCGGTCGACGCCGACATCGAGGTGATCCGTACCGCCCTGGGCCGCGCCGCCGACGACGTGCACGGCGACCCGGAGCTGTCCCCGCTGCTCCTCGAGGCGCCGTCGGTGCGCGGCGTGGACGCCGTCAACGACATCACGATGTCGTTCACGCTGCACGCGCAGACGCGCCCCGGCGACCAATGGGAGGTCTCGCGCGAGCTGCGCCGTCGCGCCCAGGCGGAGCTGCGTGCCGCGGGCGTCCTCGTGGCGACGGGAGACGCAGAGCCGGCCGTCCTCGAGCAGGGGACCGAGGCCTGAGCCTCCGGCCGGCGGGAGGTTCGGGGATCAGGGGACGAGCAGCGGGTCCATCTGGGCGGCCAGGTCGTCGGCCTCCGGGCCCACGATCACCTGGACCACGCGGCCCGAGCGCACCACGCCGAACGCGCCCGACGCCTTGAGCCCCTGGTCGTCCACGAGGGCCGGGTCGCTCACCTCGACCCGCAGCCGCGTGATGCACGGCTCGAGCTCGACGACGTTCCGGCTTCCGCCGAGCGCCGCGAGGATGTCGTCGGCCTTGTGCGGGGCGATGGTCATGGGGGCCTCCCGTGGAGTGCGTCGTTGCAGGTCCGTGATCAGCGTAACGCCCCGGGGCGCAGAGCGGGAGCAGCGGCGCCACGGGTGTCTGGGAGGATGAGCCCGTGACCGACCAGACTTCACCCGCGACGCCTCCCGTGCCGTCGCGCGAGACGTCGCCCGCCACGTTCTACGACGCGGTGGGCGGGCACGCCACGTTCGAGCGCCTCGTGGACGTGTTCTACGAGGGCGTCGCGACCGACGAGGTGCTGCGCCCCATGTACCCGGAGGAGGACCTCGGGCCGGCGAAGGTGCGGCTCACCCTGTTCCTCGAGCAGTACTGGGGTGGCCCCACCACGTACAGCCAGCAGCGCGGCCATCCGCGGCTGCGCATGCGGCACGCGCCGTTCAAGGTCAACCCCGACGCGCGCGACCGCTGGCTGCGGCACATGCGCACCGCCGTCGACGCGCTCGACCTGGCGCCGATCCACGAGTCCCAGCTGTGGGACTACCTGGAGCGGGCGGCGTACAGCATGATCAACACGTTCGACGAGTGACCCCGACCCACCCGGCCACCCCGACTGGAGCGCGCGTGAGCGAGACGTCCACCACCACCCCGGCCCCGGCGGGCATCCCCGACGCGCTGGACCGCCTCCTGGCGACGCTCGACCTGCGTGAGGTCGACGGCTGGGGCCCCCGCGGCGAGGACGACCTGTGGCGCGGGGACAGCGTCCCCGGCCCGGGCCGCCGCGTGTACGGCGGCCAGGTGCTGGCCCAGGCGCTGCTCGCGTGCGGGCGCACGGTCGACGACGACCGGCTGCCCCACTCGCTGCACGCCTACTTCCTGCGCGAGGGTGCCCTGGACACGCCCATCGACTTCGCCGTCGAGCGGCTGCGCGACGGCCGGTCGTTCAGCGCCCGCCGCACGCACGCCATCCAGGACAACAAGCCGATCCTGTCGCTGACGGTGTCGTTCCAGACCGACCAGCCCGGTTACGAGGCCGCGGAGCCCGCCCCGCCGGGCGTCCCCGCGCCCGAGGACGTGCCGTCGGCGATCGAGGTGCTCGACGGCATCGACCACCCGGCCGCGAAGTTCTGGTCGCACGAGTCGGCGTTCGACCTGCGCCACGTGGGCGGCTCGCTGTACCTGGGCCCCGACCCGCAGCCGAAGCCCACCCAGCAGGTGTGGGTGCGCGCCCGGCACGCCATCGGCTCGGACGACCCGCTGCTGCACCGCGCGCTGCTCGCGTTCGCGTGCGACCAGGTGATGCTCGAGCCGGTGCTGCGCCAGGCGGGGCGGTCCTGGATCGACGTCGGCCGCGCCGTGCCGATGGCGAGCCTCGACCACGCCATGTGGTTCCACCGCGACGCGCGCGCCGACGACTGGCTGCTGTACGTGCAGGAGTCGCCGGGGGCGCAGGGCGGGCGCGGCCTCGGCCTGGCCCGCGTGTACGACCGGGAGGGGCACCTGGTCGCGAGCATCGCGCAGGAGGGCATGATCCGGCTGCCCGCCTGACGTCCCGGCTGCGCTGCGGGGACGCCGCGCCCGCCGCACACTGTGCGCGTGCGACTGCGCCGCGTCTCCGCCTCCTCCCCCGGCTACGCGCGCCGCGCGAAGGGCGACGGATGGGTCTTCCTCGACGTCACCGGTGTGCCGCTCGACGACGAGGCGGAGGTGGCCCGCTGCACGCGGCTCGCCGTCCCGCCCGCCTGGACCGACGTGTGGATCTGCCCGTACCCGGACGGCCACCTGCAGGCGTTCGGGCGCGACGACGCCGGTCGCGGCCAGTACCTCTACCACGAGGAGTGGCAGGCGCGGCGGGCCCGCCGCAAGCACGACCACGTCCTCGAGGTGGGCCGTCGGCTGCCGGCCGCCCGTGCCGGCGTCACCCGCGACCTGCACCGCGACGGCACCGGGCGCCGTCGCGTGCTCGCCCTCGCGTTCCGCCTGCTCGACGACGCGTACTTCCGGGCCGGCGGGGAGGTCTACGCCGCCAAGCACCGCAGCTACGGCCTCGCGACCATCCGCAAGGAGCACGCCACCGTGCGCCGCGACGGGACCGTGCACTTCCGGTACCCCGCCAAGTCCGGGCAGGTGCGGGACGTGCTCGTCGAGGACCCGGTGGTGGCCGCGCTCGTCACGACCCTCAAGCGCCGCCGCGGCGGCACCGACCTCCTCGCCTGGAAGGAGGGCGCCGACGGCTGGCACGACGTGACCAGCGCGGACGTGCAGGCCACCGTCAAGGACCGCCTCGGCGACGACGCGACACCGAAGGACTTCCGCACCTGGCACGCCACCGTGATGGCGGCGCGGGCGCTGGCCGACGTCGGCCCCCCGCCGCGCTCACAGCGGGCGCGGCGGCGGGTGGTGGCGGAGATCGTGCGCGACGTCGCCGAGGAGCTCGGCAACACCCCGGCGGTCGCCCGCGCGTCGTACATCGACCCGCGCCTGGTCGACCTGTGGGAGCACGGCGAGACCATCGGCCCGACCCGCACCCGCTCCGCCGCCGAGCGCGCGGTGCTGGGCCTGCTGAGCTGACGCGAGGTAGTCCGAACCGTGCCGAGGTAGTTCTCCCCGTGTCGAGGTAGTGGTCTGGTCCACTACCTCGACGCGGTTCGAACTACCTCGGCACGGGGAGAACTACCTCGGCAGGATGGTGACTACCTCGGCGAGGTCAGCTGCAGGACAGCGGGCCGGCCGCGGGCGCGGTGCCGTTGGCGACGAAGCCCACCGTCGCGGACGCACCCGGGGCCAGGTCGGCGTTCCACGCCGCCCCGGTGATCGTGCCGCCCGAGAGCACACCGCCCCACAGGTTCGTGGTGGACAGGCCAGCCGGAGCGGTCACCGTCCACCCCGGAGCACCGTCGTCGCCCGCGGTGACCACGATCTGGCCCTGGTAGCCGCCCGACCACGAGTTCGTCGTGGAGTACACCGCGGTGCACGCACCCTCGACCGGACCCGGACCGCCGTCGTCCGCGCCCGTGGTCACGCTCACCGGGGCGGACGACGCCGAGACGTTGCCCGCCGCGTCCCGCGCCGTGACCGAGTACGAGTACGCCGTCTCCGGCTCGAGACCCTCGTCGACGAACGACGTCGCCGTGCCGCCCACCGAGCCGACGACCTCGCCGTCCCGGCTGACCTGATAGCCGGTCACCCGGGTGTCGTCGGTCGACGCCGACCAGCCCACCGTCACGCTCGTGCCGTCCGCCGTGGCCGTCACGCCCTGCGGCACGCTCGGCGCCTCGGTGTCGTCGGGCGTGGCGTCCTCGCCGAACAGCCGGTCGTAGTCCGCGAGCGCTGTCGCGACCGCCGTCTGCGCCCAGAACCGGTGGTAGGTGAACTCCGGGGCCGGGCCGCCGTCCAGGTGGTCCTGCACCTTCTGCCACTGCGGGTCGTCGGTGTAGAACGACCGCAGGTCGAGGAACGAGGAACCGGCGCGGATCTCGTCACCGTTCGGCATCGTGCCGGTCCACCCCTCGGGGACGTACACCCCGTCGCCGTCGGGCGAGGACAGGACGTCGTCGAACCGCGAGTAGTCGGCGCGGGTCTCCGTCGTGGCGACGCCGAGCGGGTCGCTGTTCTGGGTCCAGATCGCGTCGAGCAGGTCGTGCGCGACCTGCTGCGCCTGCGCGTGCTGCTCCCCCTCGCCGCCGGCCGCGTAGTACATGAGCGACCGGGCGAGCGCGCCGGCGACGCCGACGTCCTGGCCATAGCCCGTGACCTCGACGGAGAGGCCGGAGTTGTCGCCGGGGTCCGCGGCGTCCCAGTCGTCGGGCTGGCCCGACCAGGACAGGTTCGACGGGATCTGCCACGAGTCGTCCGTGACGGTGATGTGGTCGATCACCCACGGCACCCACTTGTCGAGGACGGCCTCGGCACGCGCGTCGCCGGTCTCCTCGTACAGCTGCGCGATGCGCTCCACGCCCCAGCCCTGCATGCCCATCCATTGGTTGGAGGGCGGGTCGTGGTAGACGGGCGCCTCCTGGTAGGCCATGCCGTAGAAGGTCGCGACGTCGTCGGGCCGGTCGGCGTAGTGCCCCTCCCAGCTGTTGGTCGCGCCGCCGGCGATGCCGCCCTCGGGCGCCTGGAGCCACTGGAACAGCTCGAGCTGGCGGTCGAGGCTCGTGGCCCAGTCGTCGGACGCGGTCGGGGACGCGGGCGCGAGGTCCGGGTCGCTCGACAGCGCCCACGCCGCCATCGGGTTCTGGTACCCGAAGTGGGCGTGGCTGGAGCCGATGCGCCACGCCCAGGGCGAGGCGGTGTCGAGCGCCCCGCCCCACGCGTAGTACCAGGACAGCAGGTAGTGCGCGCTGTCGCGGCCGGTGCCCGCCGGGCACGACGTGGACTCGCAGCCCGGCGTCTTGAAGTACTTGTCGAACAGGGCGTAGCGCAGGTAGTCGCCCATCTTCGACGCCTTGCCGACCGTGTCGGCCACCGCCTCGGGCTGCCCCTGCTCGGCGGCGAACTTGTTGGCCCAGTAGGCGGCCTCGACGGCGCGGGCGTCGGCGTCGGGCGCGTTGGTGTACTTCCACTGCTTCGCGTACGACGCGTCGCCGGTGAACAGGTCGAGGTACCCGTTCTCGCCACCGTAGGAGAAGTCGTCGATCGACGGCTGCGGGATCGTCTCCCACACGGACTCCTGCGGGCCGCGCTGGAAGGTGTTGATGTACGAGGTGCCCTCGTGGTCCGGCCCCAGCAGCTCGGACGAGCCCGGCGCGGCGCCGAACCCGTACACGTTGTCGACGTCGGCCAGCCAGTGCATCCCGTACACCTCGGGGGTGCCGTAGGTGGACCTCAGCTCGGCACCGATCGGGTCGCGCCCCACGGACACCCCGGTGTCGAGCTGGGACGGGTACCGGCTGGGGTGGTCGAACTCCGGCGCATACGTGGCCGGCTTGCCCGGATCGTAGGCCGCGTTGGTCGGCTGGTTCTCCGTGGTCGGGATCATGTACTGCTCGAGCGTGTCCCAGGCATGGTTGAACGGCTCCCAGTCGCCCGTCACCTGGCCGTAGGACGTCTCGAGCCACAGCCAGAACGAGTACGCCTCGCTGGTGGTCTCGTGCCCGTAGTCCGGGGCCTCGACCATGAGCGTCTCGACCGCGTGGTACGGGATGCCCTGGGGCGAGAAGTAGCCGTTGGCGGGGTCGTGGATCTTGTCGTAGAGCTCCAGGAACCGCTGGGTGTACTCGCCGTCCACCAGCAGGGTGCGCTCGGCGGTCGCGCTCGCCGCGGGCGGCGCCGCGGCCGGTGCGCCGAGCGCGGCTGCCGACGGCCCGGCGGCGGCGAGCGCCGCCAGCGCCGCGAGCGTGGTGCCCACGGCGACGGCGCGGCGGACGCGCCCCGGCTCCGGGTGCGCCCGGGTCGTGCGTGGCAGCGGTCGTGGCTGTGTTCGTGGCAGTGGTCGTCGCATCGTGCGTGCACCTCTCATCCTCGGGAGGCTCGCCCCGCCCCGCGGTCCGCCGGCGGCGACGGGGGCGTCGAGCACCCTCCGAGGCTGGTCGCGGCCCCGCCGCCCCGGCAACGCACGGAAACGTTTCAGGTGTCGCTCAGGCTCCGGGCGTCCGTGGCGGCGCCATCGACGTGCGGCGACGGGCCAGCAGGTCCCCCGCCCGCCGCAGCACCTCGATGGCGTCCCCGCGGCCCGGCGACCCGAGAGGGCCCTCGGGCGCGGGCCCGGGGTGCCCTGTGCCGGCGGCGTGCTCGACGACGGTCTGCTCCCCCAGCACGGCTCGCAGCCGCGCGGCACGGGCACGGGCCGCGGCGGCGTCCACGCCGTCGAGCAGCACGACGACGTCGCGGGGCGCGGGGCCGTAGGCGCAGTCGTCCTGATTGAGCTCCCCGTGCAGCCTGCGCAGCGCCAGTGCGGGCGGCGGCGCGGGGAAGCCGGCGACGACGACCTGCCAGCCGTACGCCCCGACCCGGCGGGCGCGGGAGATCGCCCGCTCCAACCGGTCGACGAACAGCTCGCGCGCCACGAGCCCGGTGTCGGGGTCCACCAGCACCCGCTCGCGCAGCTCGCTGCGGAACAGCGTGACGTCCGAGACCACCGCCATCGCCCCCACCATGCGCGCGGCACGGCCGCCCGCGTCGTGCACGGTGACCGCGCGGCAGCGCACGGTCACGTGCCGCCCGTCGGCGGCGCGCAGCCGGTGCTCGACGTCGAGCGGCTGGTGCGACCCGGACAGCTGTGCGGCCACCGCGGACTGCACGCGGCGGACGTCGTCCGGGTGCACGCGGCCCAACCACTCCTGCGGGTCGTCGCCGACACCGGCGGGGTCGCACCCCACGATGCGGGCCCAGGCGTCGGAGTAGCGCACCCGGCCCGCCTCGACGTCCCAGTCCCAGGTGCCGTCGTGGGACGCGATCGACACCAGCGCGGTCCGCTCGTGCCCGGCTGCGACCTCGAGGGCGAGCACCCGCTCCCGCTCGGCGGCGTCGGCGAGCTCGCGCCGCTGGGCCTGCAGGGCGCTGAGCGTGTCCTCGGCGTCGAGCGCCACCCCGAGCATGGCCGCCCAGTGGTTGTAGCGGGCGCGCGTGCTCGTGGCCCGGGTGTCGACGAGGCCGCTCACGACCAGCACGCCGCGGTCGGAGCTGCCGAAGCCGACGGGCACGACGACGGTCGGCGACGCCGGGTCGGTGAGCTCCGGGGGCGGGAACTCCTGAGGGGGGTACGTCGACCCGACGAGGCGGCGCTGTCCTGTCGCGCCCCCGCGTGCGCCCACCACCTGCAGCACCCGCCCGCCCGGCACGTCCGCGTCGTCGACCCAGAGCGCGAGGGCTGCCACCCCGGCGTGCCCGCGCGGCAGCCAGTCGAGGCTCCGCAGCGCGTCGCCGTCCGCCCGCATCATCTCGAGGTCCACCTCGTACTGCTCCGCGAGCTCGCGCTCGAGGCGCCCGGCCCGGCCCAGCGTCCCCGCGACCGTCCCGCGCGCGAGCGCGACGACGACGTCGCGCACCGTCGTCTCGAGCGCCGTCCGGCGGGCCGCCGGGCCGAGCGCCGTCGCCGCGGACGGGGCCGGGTCCGGCGCGCCGTCCTGCTTCGACAGCCGGCGAGCGGCGGCGCGACGGTGGCTCCGGACGGTCCGCGCCGCCTCCACGTGCAGGGCGGGCACCAGCTGCTCGAGCGCGTCGGGGGACGGTCGCAGGCGGGCCGTCGCGTCGGCGAGGGCCCGCAGCGCCGGGGCGGGGGCACGCAGCCCGCGGTCGACCGCGACCGCCAGGACCTGCCGCACCGCGGCCACCCACACGTCACGGCCGTGCTCGCGCGCGAGCACCACGGGCGCCACGTCGTCCAGCCCGGGGTCCGCGCCCGTCCCGCCCGGCAGGCCGGCCGACGCCCCCGGCCGGTCGCCGTCCGGGCCGCACTGCTCGTCGCCGTCCCCCGCGAGGCTCTCGCGGCCTCCGGTCCTCGCGCCGGTCACGACGACGTGCCCGCGGGCCCCGGCGTCGCAGCCGCACGACTCGCGCAGCACCAGCGCCGAGCGGCCGAGGCGGTGCTCCCCCGTCACCCGCTCTCCGGCGATCATCGCGAGCACGAGCTGCGCGGCGCGCTCGCCGACGGCGTCGTGCAGGAGGTCCACGCTGGACAGGCGCGGGCGGATCCGCGCCCCGAGGTCGGAGTGGTCGATCCCGACCACGGCCTGCGCCTCTGGGAGGGGCAGGCCCTGGGCCCGCAGCCCGCGCATGAACCCGACGGCGTTGCGGTCCGTCGCGGCCAGCGTGGCCGTCGTCGGCAGCGTCCCGTCGCCCGCCTCCAGCAGCCGCCGCGCGACGACCTGGGCGCCCGCCTCCTGGTTGTCGCGGGTGCGGTAGAGCCACTCCGGACGCGGTTCGATGCCGTGCGCCAGGAGCGCCGCGCGGTAGGCGTCGTACCGCTCGCGCGTGTCCGTCTGGTCCGCTGCGCCGAGGAATCCGATGCGCCGGTGGCCGTGCGCGACGAGGTGGTCGACGACCACCCGCGCCGCCCCGGCGTTGTCGGGGCCGAGGCTCGGTGCGGACACCCCCTCGACCGGGCCGACGCCCACGAGCACCAGGGGCGTCCCGGCGTCGTGGATCTCGCGCAGCCGGTCGTCCTCGAGCGCGCTCGTGACGACGATGAGGCCGTCGCACCTCGCCCCGCCGACCAGCGTGCGCCGGCGCGGTGCGGCGGGGAACTCGGCGCGGTCCAGGTCCGCCGGATAGGTCTGCAGCGCCACCACCCGGTGGCGGCCCGCACGCAGCACCCGGGCCGCGCCCGCGAGCGCCCGCCCGAAGTAGTAGCCACCGAGCACGGGGCTGACCACCCCGATCGTCCGCGGCCCGCCGACGGGGCCCTTTCCCTGAGCACCGACCGTCGTCATCCGTACCACCGTCCTCGCCGTCGAGTACCGTGCACGTTCCCGGGTGCATTGTGCACCGATTCCCGGCACAGTGTGGGAGCGTGACCACGCCAAGCCGTCCGGGGCCCGCGCCCGCCGTCGGCAGCCGACGCATCACCATCACCGACGTCGCCCGCGCCGCGGGCGTGTCGATCGCCGTCGTCTCCTACGCCCTCAACGGACGGCCCGGAGTCTCCGACCGCACCCGCCGCCACGTGTTGCGCACCGCCGCTGACCTGGGCTGGCGCCCGAGCGCCGCCGCCCGGTCGTTGCGCTCTGCGCCGCACAGCGTGTCGGTCCAGGCGGTCGGGCCCGCCGAGGCCGCCCGGGCCACCGACGTCGCCCTCGGGCTGCGGTCGGCGCTCCGGGTGGGCGACGACGCGCCCGCCACCGACGTCGTCGTCGACGTCGCCCCCGACCGCGACGCCGCCGCCCGCGACCTCGAGCACGCGTGGACCGAGCGGCGCCATGCCGCGTTCGTCGTGGCGGGGCTGACGCGCGACGACCCGCGGGACCGCGCGGCCCACCGGGGCGGGGTCCCCCTCGTGCCCCTCGGCCCGCCGCGCGCGAGCGGGCCCGGCGCCGGTGCGGCGGTCTGGTTCGCCGGGAACGCCGAGCAGCGTGCCGCGCAGTACCTGCGCGAGCTCGGGCACACGCGCGTCGCGCTCCTCGCGCGCGACGAGCACGGCGAGCCGGCGGCGACGCTCCTCGACGCGCTCGGCGCGCCCGAGGGTTCCCGCACGGAGGCGGGACGCGGCACCCCGGTCGAGCGGGTCGCCTATCGGACGGTCGACGACGCCGCGGCCGGTGCGGCACGGCTGCTCGCCACCGGCGACCGCCCCACCGCCGTCGTCGCCGACGGCGACGTCGCCCTGCTCGCCGTGCTCGAGACCGCCCGCCGCCGCGACCTGACCGTGCCGTGGGACCTGTCCGTGCTGGTGCTCGAGGACTCCGCCACCTGCCGGCTGGTGCACCCCGCCGTGACCGCCGTGGCCCGCCCCTGGGCGGAGCTCGGTGCCGCGGCCGCCGTCGTCGTCCGCCCGCTGCTGGGCGGCGGAGAGGCCGGCGCCGCCACACCGCCCGCCGTCGCGCGTCTCGTGATCCGAGGATCGACCGCCCCCGCGCCGGCCTCGGGAGCTGCCGCCCTACCGGGTACCTGACGCCGCCGCGCCGCGGGCGGTCAAGCCGCAGCCGATGATGGTCGCCCTGTCACTCCCTGCGCACGAGCGAGATGTCTTCCGGGTCGGCGGTGAAGATGTCCTCGATCGACCGCTCGAACACCGCTGACAGACGCATCGCGATCTTCAGGGACGGCTCGTACCGACCGTTCTCCAAGGAGACGACCGTCTGGCGCGACACGTGGATCCGCTCGGCGAGCTCGGACTGACTCCACCGACGCTCCGCGCGCAGCACGGGGAGCCGGTTGGCGATCACCGCTGCTCACCGGCCGCTCGGTTCCAGGAGAACGCGATCATCCACGTCAGACCCGCGAACGCG
This sequence comes from Isoptericola sp. NPDC019693, assembly GCF_044389085.1. NCBI lineage: Bacteria > Bacillati > Actinomycetota > Actinomycetes > Micrococcales > Promicromonosporaceae > Isoptericola > Isoptericola sp. NPDC019693. The sequence goes on from NZ_JBIRXP010000005.1 coordinate 313,989, forward strand.
GCGGGTACCGCGGCGGTGACACGCGGCAGACCGGCGAACGCCTCCAGCAGCGAGTACCCGAAACCCGCGACGACGGTCGCCAGGACGGCCACCATCGAGGCACGCGCCGCATCCTGACGCTCCACCCCCTCGGTATCCCCGCGCAGCAGAGTCCGTACAGTCGTCGCGACCAGCAGCACCAGCCCTCCGATCGCGACGACGGCGAGCGCCCACCCGGCCCACGCCGGCAGCGAGTCGCGCGCGTGCAGCACTCCGGCCGCGACCGCGCCCGCGACGCACGCCACGGTGCCCGTCACGACGCCTGTCCAGTCCCGCACCCTCATGTTCGTCATGGGCCACGAAGGTAAAGCACGCTTGCCTTAATGACAAGCACGCTTGTCAGGGTTTCCTCGTCCGCACCCACGGGCCCTCGCCCGTTCCGTCTCGGTGCCGCGGAGCGTCCTCACCGCCGCGAGGACGTCGCTTAAACGTTTCGTGCGCTGTCCCCGGGCGCCGGCCGTTGCCAGGTTGGGGTCGTCGGCGCCGACGGCCCGACGCCGGGCTCGCCGGGCGGCACCGCCGCCGCCACGGTGCCCGGACACTGACGATCCAGGAGGCTCCTGTGCGATCAGCTAGGGAACGGCGCAAGGGTGCGCCGGTACGGGGACGGCACCGCGGCCGTGCCACCGCCACCACGGCCGCGGTCGCGGCGCTCGTCGCAGCGCCGCTCGCGGCCGCGAACTCGGCGGGTGCCGCCGAGCCCCGCGTCGACAACCCGTTCGCGGGCGCGGACCAGTATGTCAACGCGTACTGGTCGGACAACGTCACGGCCGCCGCGGACCGGGCCGGCGGCTCACTCGGCGACTCGATGCGCGCCATCGCGAACGAGCCGACGTCCGTCTGGATGGACCGCATCAGCGCCATCGAGGGCAACGCCGACGGGCCCGGGCTGCGGACCCACCTCGACGCGGCCGTCGCGCAGAAGCAGGGCGACACACCACTCGTCTTCAATGTCGTGATCTACGACCTGCCCGGACGCGACTGCTACGCCCTGGCGTCGAACGGCGAGCTGCCCGCGACGGACGCCGGGATGGAGCGCTACAAGACGGAGTACATCGACGCCATCGTCGACATCCTCGACGACCCCGCCTACGACGACCTGCGGATCGTGGCGACCGTCGAGCCGGACTCGCTGCCGAACCTCGTGACCAACAGCAGCGAGCCGCTGTGCCAGCAGGCCGCGCCGTACTACCGCGAGGGCGTCGCGTACGCGCTGGACCGCCTGCACGACGTCGGCAACGTGTACAGCTACATCGACGCCGCGCACGCCGGCTGGCTCGGCTGGCCGAACAACGCCCAGCCCGCGGCGCAGCTCTTCGCCGACGTCGTCGGCAGCACCGAGGCGGGCTTCGACTCGGTGGCCGGCTTCGTCACCAACACGGCGAACTCGACGCCGCTGGCCGAGCCGTTCCTCGAGGACGGGAACTTCGGCAGCGGCGGCTTCGTGCGCCAGGCGGAGTTCTACGAGTGGAACGCCGACTTCGACGAGACGGACTGGACCGCGCACCTGTACGACCTGCTCGTCGCCGAGGGCTTCCCGTCCTCGATCGGCATGCTGATCGACACCTCCCGCAACGGCTGGGGCGGGCCCGACCGGCCGACGGCGGAGAGCACGTCGACCGACCTGAACACCTACGTCGACGAGTCCCGCGTCGACCGCCGCAACCACCGCGGCGCGTGGTGCAACCCCGCCGGTGCGGGTATCGGCGAGCGGCCGCAGGCCACTCCGGCCGGCTACCCCGAGTCGCACCTCGACGCGTTCGTGTGGGTCAAGCCCCCGGGCGAGTCCGACGGGTCGTCGAAGGAGATCCCGAACGACGAGGGCAAGCACTTCGACCGGATGTGCGACCCGACGTTCAACTCGCCCAAGCTGAGCGGCCTCCTCACCGGGGCGCTGCCCGACGCGCCGCTGTCGGGCAAGTGGTTCGACGCGCAGTTCGAGATGCTCGTCACCAACGCGTACCCGGCCATCGGCGACGGCGGCACCGACCCCGGCACGGACCCGGACCCCGACACCGAGGCGCCGAGCGTGCCGCAGGGCGTGACGGCGACGGCGGACGGCACGAGCGTGACGGTGGGCTGGTCGGCGTCGACGGACGACACCCGGGTCACGGGCTACAGCGTGCTGGTCGACGGCGAGGCCGCGACGACGTCCACGACGACGTCCGCCACGCTGACCGGCCTGGACCCGGACACCACCTACGAGATCACGGTCACGGCGCGGGATGCGGCGGGCAACGTCTCGGCGGCGTCCGCCCCGGTGAGCGTGACCACGGGCGCGGACGACGGTGGTCCGGGTCCGGTCGAGGGTGCGTGCACGGCGGTGTACTCCACGACGAACTCGTGGTCGGGCGGCTACCAGGGGCAGATCGTGGTCACCGCGGGTGACGACGGTGCCCCGGGGTGGTCGGTGACCGCACCGGCGGGGCTGTCCACCACGAACCTGTGGGGCGGTGTGCTCTCGGGCGGCACCATCACCGGGGCGGCGTGGAACGCCGACCTGGCCCCGGGTGCGTCCGCGACGGTGGGCTTCGTCGCCAACGGCACCGCGCCCGCGGCCGGCCCGCTGTCCTGCAGCTGACCTCGCCGAGGTAGTCACCATCCTGCCGAGGTAGTTCTCCCCGTGCCGAGGTAGTTCGAACCGCGTCGAGGTAGTGGACCAGACCACTACCTCGACACGGGGAGAACTACCTCGGCACAGTGCGGACTACCTCGGCACGGCTCGGACTACCTCGACGTCAGCCGCGGCGTCGGAAGGTCACCGGCTCCTCGAGGTAGGCCTTCCAGGCCGCGCGCTCCTCGTCCGCGATGCGGCGCGGGGCACCGGTCGCGGCGTCGACGACGACGATCGTCGTCGCCGCCTTGACGTACGCCTGGCCACCGGACGCCGGCCCCGTGCGGTCGAAGCCGCCGGGGACGCCGTCGTGCACCTCGTAGCAGACCTCCAGGCTCGCCCCGCCGATCGAACCGATCCACATCTCGACCCGGACCGGGGTGCGGGAGAAGGCGAGCGGGCGCAGGTACTCGATCTGCTGCCCGGCCACGAGCGTGTGCGACGTGGCGTGCGGGCCCGTGTCGAGGACCGCCGTGGGCCACTCCTCGCCGTCCGCGGCCTCAGGGTGCCGCCAGAACGCCGTGATGCGCGCGTCCTCCAGGAGGCGGAGCATCGCAACGTTGTTGACGTGTTGGTAGGCGTCGAGGTCCGACCAGCGCAGAGGGACGGGCACGTGCAGACGGGTCATGGTCCGCATCGTCGCACGGCCCCGGCCGCGCGCCGGAATCCGGGTCAGCCCGCCGCGATCGCCGCCGCCGCCCGGCAGCGGGCCAGCGCCGCGAGCTCGTCCCCCACCGGCACGCGCACCATCCGGTCGGCCACCGCCGAGACGGACTCGCGCAGCCGACGGCGCACACGGGCCGCGCGGCGCCGCGCGCCCCACGCCGTGAAGGCCCGCGCGACGAGCGCGAGCAGCAGGCCCACGACGAGCCCGCCCAGCGCGAGCAGGGTCGGCCACGGCATCTCGAGCACTCCCCCGCCGGAGCTCGTGAGGTCCAGCGTCAGCACCGGCAGGACGAGGGGCGGGAGCCGGAAGTACTCCACCACCGCGGCGGCAGCGAGCCAGAGCAGCCCGACGACCGCGGCCGCGAGGAACAGCCACTGCAGCGCCCCCACCACGGCCCACCAGCGGGGCCGGCGCGCCGCCTCGAGCCGGGTGCCGACGACCGCCTGGTCCAGGTCGCCCGGCAGCCGGTCGATCGCGTCCTGCGCGCGGGCGCGTGCCACCAGCACCCAGGGGTCGGGGGCGCCGCTCGTCACCTCGTCGACGTACCGGCGGACGGCCGACGCCGCGGCCGCACGCACGGCGGGGCGCGTCGTCGGCAGGGAGCTGCGCACCAGCTCGGGGCGTTCGGCAGCCGCGCCGTCGGAGGCCGACCCGTCGGGCCGTCGCCGCAGCCCGAGGCGCCGCAGCGGGTCCCGCCGCAGACGCGACACCCACCGGGTCACCGGCCAGCCCGTGGCCAGGTGCGCGTCGCGCCGGTGCGTGGCCGCCACGGCGTCGGCGACGGTCGGCACCCCCGCGGCGGCCTCGAGCGCGTCCACGAGCTCGTCGGCCGCCCGCTCCCCGGCCCGGGACGCGGGGCTGGGGCCGCAGGCGTCCGCGATGCGCTGCGCCGCGGCGCGGGCGTCGGCCGCGAGCCGCGCGGTCGCCGCCTCGCGACGCGCGGCTGCCTCCGCGAGCAGGCCCTTGAGCTGGTCCATCCCCCGCCCGGTCGCAGCGGACACCGCGAGCACGCGGGCGCCGTCGAGCCCGTCGGCGGCGACCAGCCGGCGCAGGTCGGCGAGCATCGCGTCGGTCTCCGCGTCGGCCAGCCGGTCGGTCTGGTTGAGCACCACCACGACCACCTCGGACCGCCCGGCGAGCGGGCGCAGGTAGCGCTCGTGCAGGGCAGCGTCGGCGTACTTCTGCGGGTCCACCACCCACACCAGCAGGTCGGCCCGCTCCACGAGACGCTCGGCCCGCACCCGGTGCTCGACGACGACCGAGTCGTGGTCGGGTAGGTCGAGCAGCACCAGCCCCGTCGAGATCCCCGCGGGGGCGCGCCGACCCCGCAGCCGGGCGAGCCCGCGCCGCGCGGGGCGCTCCGCCTCGTCGTCATCGGGCACCGCCATCTCCTCGCGCCGCTTGACCTCGAGCCAGTCGAGCAGCGGGCCCGCGCCGTCGCCCCAGACCGCCGCGACGGCGTGGGACGTGGTCGGCCGGCGCACGCCCACCGTCGCGATCTCGGAGCCCGCGACGGCGTTGAGCACGCTCGACTTGCCCGAGCCGGTCGCTCCCGCGAGCGCCACCACCGTGTGCTCCGCGGACAGCCCGCCGCGGACGCGGGCGCGCTTCACCACGCCGCGGGCGTCGTCGAGCAGCTCCCGGTCGAGCCGGCCGCTCGCCGCCACGATCGCCGTCTCCAGCGCCGCGGTCCGGTCCGCGAGGTCGATCCGACTCACTGCTCCCCCTCCTCGCGCCGCCCGCGCGACCGTCGCCGTGACCACCAACCACCCCGCCGCGCCGTGGCCTCCTCGTCGGGGGCGGCCGTCGCCTCGGGCCCCGCGGGGGTCTCGGGCGGCCGGAAGGAGCCGGCGCCGCGCAGCAACCCGCCGCTCCACGGGCGGGTGGCGCCCTCCGGCGGCGCGACCCGCGCCGCACGCTCGGCGCGGGCTGCGGCGGCGACGCGGTGGGCGGCGTCCCGGACGCCGCCGGCGCCGGTCTCCCGGGTGCCCAGGGCGTCGAGCTGCGCCGTGTACCGGGCGGCCTGGCCCCGCAGGACGGCGTCGACACGGCCGTTCAGCCGTTCCTTCGCCTGCGCCGCCAGCTGACGCACCGCCTCGTCCCCGAAGACCGCCTCGAGCAGCTTCTGGGCGACGATCGCGGTGCCGCCGGCGATGCCGATCTCCGCGCCCGTCAGGCCGGCGGTCGAGGCGAAGACGATGACCATGAGGCTGACGCCGAGCGCGTTGACGCCGAAGGAGACCGCGCGGGCCGTGCCGCGTCGCGACTCTCCCTGCTCGCGCACGAGGGACAGCACGTCGTCCTGCCAGCCGCGGATCTGCTCCGCGACCTCGGTGCGCAGCGCGGCGGGCACCCGCGCCAGGTCGAGGCCGTCCAGGAGGGCTGCGCCCGCGCCGTCGCCCCGCCAGGCCGCGAAGGTGCGCTCGGCGGCCTGCTCCGCCGCGTCGAGGATGACCGACTCCAGCCCGTGCGCGATGGCCTGCTCCACCTGCGGCGCCTCCTTGGGGCGGCCGCGGAAGAACCGCGCCACCGCGTCCCGCACGCGCCCCACGCCCGCCTCGACGGAGCGGAAGAACTCGCCCGTCCCGACGAAGTCCTGCCAGCGGGCCAGCACCTCTCCCCGCAGCAGCGCGCCGTCGGACGTCGCGGTCTCCACCTGCTCCAGCGCCTCCGCGTGGTACCTGCGGACGGCGTCGCGCAGCCGGGCGTCGGCCACCTCCTGCCCGTCTGCGGTCTCCGCGAGCGCGACGGCGCGCCGGACGAGGTCGTCGACGACGCCGTCGCGCGTGGCGGCGATGACACGTGCCCGGGCCTCCGGGTCGCCGCCCAGCCCCGACAGCCAGGTCGCGACCTCGGCGACCTCGGCCTCCGGCAGCAGGCCGTCGACGAGGGCGCCGGGCCCCTGCTCGGCCGCCTCGCCGAGCACGAAGACGCGCGCGTCGCCCAGCCCGTGCTCCTCCGTCATGCGGCGCAGGTCGTCGGCCACGACCTCCGCTCCGGGGTCGACACGGTCGAGCACGATGGCGACCTGCGCCCGGCGCCGCGCCGCCTGGGCGAGCAGGTCCCACGGCACGGCGTCCGCGTACCGGGCGGCCGTCGTGACGAAGAGCCACAGGTCGGCAGCGCCCAGCAGCTGGGCGGACAGCTCACGGTTGGCCGTCTCGACGCTGTCGATGTCCGGCGCGTCCAGGAGCGCGAGCCCTTGCGGCAGCGCCTCGCTGGCGACCAGCCGCAACGCCGCGGACCCCTCGGCCCCGGGCGGGTCGGTCCGCGGGCTCGGCTCGGTGGGCCGAGCGTCTGACGGGTGCCCCGCCGACGTCACGCGCGCCAGGCCGGGCAGCACCCGGTCCGTGGTGAACCAGCGGGCGTCCAGGGGGTGGTGCACCAGGACGGGTGCGCGGGTGGTGGGGCGCAGGACGCCGGGTGCCGAGACCGGCTCACCGAGCAGCGAGTTGACCAGGGTGGACTTTCCCGCGCCCGTCGAGCCGCCGACGACGACCAGCAGCGGCGCGCGCTCCGCCCGCAGGCGCGGCAGCAGGTAGTCGTCGAGCTGGTCGGTGGCCTGGTGCAGGTCGGCCCGCGCGGCGCCGACACCGGGCGTCTCCAGCGGCAGGCGCAGCGCGCCGAGCCGCGCCCGCAGCGTCTCGAGCGCGTCGACCAGCTCCCGGGCCGCTGCCTCGTCCCGCAGGTCGGGGACGGGGGGCGTGTCCGGGTCGGTCATGTGCCCAGTGTGCCCATCAGGGACGATCCGTGCAGAGCCGACCTGTGAGATGACGCACCCGACCGCCCCGGACGGCCCGATCCGCGGTGGAATGGGACGGCACGACGGCGTGCCGCGCGCCGGCCCACCGGACCCCTGGAGGCAGCAGGTGACCAGCACGTTCCGCATCCCCCGCAAGGAGCTCACGGACCTGTACGGCCGCGCCGTCGCCTGGTACGCGCGGCGCACGTTCGGGCAGGTGCCCGACAGCGCGTACGTCCTCGCTCACCACCCGCGCGCGATGCGCGCCATGTTCGGGCTCGAGATGAAGATCGGGCGGTGGAAGTCGCTCGACCCCACCCTCAAGACGGCTCCCCCGCGATGGTCGAGCTGACCGAGATGGTCGCCGTCGAGAACATGCGGGCGCGGTCGTACTCCGCCGCGGGCGTGCAGAGCCAGGGCTACTCGGACGTGTGCGAGCTACCGCTCGCGTCGTCCTGACGCGCCTCCTGTCCGGCCCGTCAGCCCAGGCGACGGCGGAGCCACGCCACGCACGCCTCGCCCTGGGCGCGCTGGAACGCCCGCAGGTGCGGGATCCCCGGGACCGGCGGCTGCAGCGACGAGTGCACGAAGTACCCGGTGAGCGCGACGAGGTAGGCCGTCACGGCGTCGGCGTCGGTCCCTGCCGGCAGCGGGCGCAGGCGCAGCGCCTCCTCCGGCGTCGGGCCGCCCTCGACCTGCACGGCAGGCAGCATGCCCACCAGGTCGCAGAACCCCGCGCCCCGTCCTGGGTACGCCCAGTCGACGGCGAGCGCGCGCAGCCCGTTCGGGCCGCGCCCACGCCCGCCCTCGACGAGCACCGCGTTGTCGCCGCGCAGGTCCCCGTGGACGAGGCGGTCGCCGGCGACGGCCGCCGGCGCCTCGAGCTCGATGGTCGCGAGGCGGTCCAGCTGCCCGGCGAGCCACGGGTCGTACGACGCGAGGCCACCCGGGCGCTCCGCCGCGAGCCGCCCGACGAGCTGCGCGGGCAGCTCGTCGGCGAACTCGGGCAGCACCTCCGCGCCGAGGGCGTGCGTCCCCACCTCGACCGCGAGGTCGAGCACCGCGCGCAGCTCGTCCTCGCGCCAGGGGTGCGCCGGCGCACGGCCCTCGACGGCGTCGAAGGCCAGCACGACCCAGTCGGCTCCCTCCTCGACGCCGAGCTCGGCGAGCCACTGCAGGCGCGGCGCGGGCACGCCTTCGCCCAGCAGGGCCGAGCGCTCCGCCTCCTGGCGGTACAGGCCCACCGTGAAGGAGTGCTCGGGACCGACCGCCTTGACGAACACCGCTCCGTGGTCGGTGCGCAGCGTGGACGCCAGGCCCTGGGAGTACCCGCCGTCGTGACTGGTCCACCCCGTCACCGGCGCCCCGAGCCGCGCCTCGATCCCCGCGCGCACGACGGCGGGCAGGTCGGGCCAGACGGGTCGGGTGCGGGCGGTGGTCACGTCCATCGCAGGAGTATCGCCGACGAGCAGACCCGTGCCCCACGCATTTCCCGGACGCAGGACGCCCCCGGCACCGTGGGATGCCGGGGGCGTCGCGCTGTGCGCGGAGAGCGCGGGCTCAGTCGCGCGTGAGCTTGCGGTACGTCACGCGGTGCGGGCGCGCGGCGTCGGCGCCCAGGCGCTCGACCTTGTTCTCCTCGTACGAGGCGAAGTTGCCCTCGAACCAGTACCAGTTCGCCGGGTCCTCCTCCGTGCCCTCGTACGCGAGGATGTGCGTCGCGACGCGGTCGAGGAACCACCGGTCGTGGGAGACCACGACGGCGCAGCCGGGGAACTCGAGCAGCGCGTTCTCCAGCGAGCCGAGGGTCTCGACGTCGAGGTCGTTGGTGGGCTCGTCGAGCAGCAGCAGGTTGCCGCCCTGCTTGAGCGTCAGCGCCAGGTTGAGGCGGTTGCGCTCACCGCCGGACAGCACGCCCGCGGGCTTCTGCTGGTCCGGGCCCTTGAAGCCGAACGACGCCACGTAGGCGCGCGACGGGATCTCGACGTTGCCGACCTTGATGAAGTCGAGCCCGTCGGACACGACCTCCCACAGCGTTTTCTTCGGGTCGATGCCGCCACGCGACTGGTCGACGTAGGAGATCTTGACGGTCTCGCCGACCTTCAGGTCGCCGCCGTCCAGCGGCTCCAGGCCGACGATCGTCTTGAACAGCGTGGTCTTGCCGACACCGTTCGGGCCGATGACGCCGACGATGCCGTTGCGCGGCAGCGTGAAGCTCAGGCCGTCGATGAGCTGGCGCCCGTCGAAGCCCTTCTGCAGGTTGCTGGCCTCCAGGACCACGCTGCCCAGGCGCGGGCCGGCGGGGATCTGGATCTCCTCGAAGTCGAGCTTCCGCGTCCGCTCCGCCTCCGCGGCCATCTCCTCGTAGCGGGCCAAACGCGCCTTCGACTTGGTCTGGCGGCCCTTGGCGTTGGAGCGCACCCAGTCGAGCTCGTCCTTGAGGCGCTTGGCGAGCTTGGCGTCCTTCTTGCCCTGCACCTCGAGGCGGGCCTGCTTCTTCTCCAGGTAGGTGGAGTAGTTGCCCTCGTACGGGTAGAGGCGGCCGCGGTCGACCTCGCAGATCCACTCCGCGACGTGGTCGAGGAAGTAGCGGTCGTGGGTCACGGCCAGGACGGCGCCCGGGTAGGTGGCCAGGTGCTGCTCGAGCCACAGCACCGACTCGGCGTCCAGGTGGTTGGTGGGCTCGTCGAGCAGCAGCAGGTCGGGCTTCTCCAGCAGCAGCTTGCACAGCGCGACGCGGCGGCGCTCACCACCGGAGAGCACCTTGACGTCTGCGTCCGGCGGCGGGCAGCGCAGGGCGTCCATCGCCTGCTCGAGCTGGGAGTCGAGGTCCCACGCGTCGGCGGCGTCGATCTCCTCCTGCAGCGTGCCCATCTCGGCCAGCAGGGTGTCGAAGTCGGCGTCGGGCTCGGCCATGAGCGCGGAGATCTCGTTGAAGCGGTCGATCTTCGCCTTGAGCGGGCCGACCGCCTCCTCGACGTTGCCGAGCACCGTCTTGTCCTCGTTGAGCGGCGGCTCCTGCATGAGGATGCCGACCGTGTACCCCGGGGAGAGGCGCGCCTCGCCGTTGGACGGCTGCTCGAGGCCGGCCATGATCTTGAGGATGGTCGACTTGCCGGCGCCGTTGGGCCCGACGACGCCGATCTTGGCGCCGGGCAGGAAGTTCAGCGAGACGTTGTCGAGGATGACCTTGTCGCCGTGCGCCTTGCGCGCCTTGTACATGGAGTAGATGAACTCAGCCACTGGCTCTGCTTCCACCGTTCGATCGCGCGGCGGACCCGAGGGATCGGGTCCGAGAGGTTCGAGGCTCCAGCGGGCGGGCTGGAGGACCGGCATGGCGGCCGGTCCACCAGCCTACGCGACCCCGGGCCTCACACGCCGACCGGCACCGGCTCGGGCTCCCGATCGGGCTCCGGCGCGTCCTCGGGTTCCGTGCGGTCGACCACGCGCGTGAACCGGGCCAGCCCGCGGGTCACGTCGGGCCCGACGCCGTACGCGTCGATCACCAGCTGCCAGCGGTCCTTGCCCTCCTTGTCCGTCCACTCCTCGGTGGACAGACGGCCGGTGACGACCACCGGGTCGCCCTGCGCCAACGACTCCGCCACGTTGCGGGCGCCGGAGCGGAAGGACTTCACCGTGAACCACAGGGTCTGGCCGTCGGACCACTCGCCGCTGCGCTGGTCGCGCACCCGCCGGGTGCTCGCCACCCGAAAGGTGGTCCACTCCACCCCGCCGTCGGACCGGTTCAGCGTCGGCTTCGTCCCGACGAACCCGTTCACCGTGATGCTGACCTCGTTCATGCGCTCCTCCTGGGTCCGGCCGTCGGCACGCGCCGACGGGCCCCCAGGATCAGTCGCCCGAGGCCCGGTGCGCCCCCGTCTTCTGCCCTGCTGTGGACGACGGCTCCAGCTCGTGGCCTGTGGGCAGCCTCAACGACCCGGTGAGCGGTTGCGACGTCGGCAGCTCGGTCGCCGCCTGGGCGAGCTCACGCACCCGACGGTGGTCGTGGAGCAGCTTCTGGGTCGGCTCGCCGAGCCCCTCGGCGAGCACCCGCTCCAGCGCCGCCCGGCCCGCGGACGCCACCGCCTGCTCCCGCTTGCGCGCCAGGGCCCGGCGCGACGCCGCCCCGGCGAGGGCGACCACCACCGCGGCCACGGCCAGGACGCCCGCCAGCGCGAGCACCACGGCCGGCCAGGGGGTGGCGAGGTCGAGCACGCCCGTGAGGGCGAGGACACCCAGCACCAGGGCCACCGCGGCGAGGCCGCCGAGCACCCACGCCGTACGGCGCAGCGCGCGGGCCGCCGCCGGGCCCCGGGTGTCGAGCGCGACGCCGCGCAACGCCCCGGCCACCGCGGTGCGCAGCTGGTCCGCCCCGGCGACCGACGACGCGAGCGACCGCTGCCAGCCCGGCCGCAGCGACGCACCCGCCCGGGTCAGCCAGCGCGCACGGGACAGCGCCACCGCGTCGCGGTCCGGCGGGGGCACCTCGGGCCGGCCGTAGCCGTTGCGCACCGCGTTGCCCACCTGGCTCGCGACCGCGTCCAGCCCCGTCGCGGCCACCAGCGCGTCCAGCTCCCGCTCGACGGCCGGGCCCATCTGCCACGGGACCTCCGCCGGAGTCTGCGCCAGGAGCAGCCGCGCCGCGGCGTCGAGCTCGGCCGCCGCGCGTCCGGCCGCGACCGACCTGCGCGCGCACGCCTCCTCCAGCAGCCCCCGGACCCGGTCGATCCCCTCGCCCGTCCTCGCGGACACCCCCTGCACGTACACGCCGGTCAGCCCGTCGTCCTCGAGCAGGCGCGCCAGGTCGGCCAGCAGGTTCCCCCGCTGCGCGTCCGGCACCGTGTCCACCTGGTTGAGCAGCACGACCATCGACGACTCGGAGCCGACGGACTCCCGGAGATAGCCGGAGTGCAGCGCGTCGTCGGCGTACTTCTGCGGGTCCACCACCCACACCAGCAGGTCGACGAGCGGCAGCACCCGGTCCACCACCTCGCGGTGCGCCGGCTCGACGGAGTCGTGGTCGGGCAGGTCGAGCAGCACCAGCCCGGCGAGCTTCTCCTCGTCCTCGCCGTCGAGCTCCCCGCCCTGGGTGATGCGGCGCTCGCGGTCCACGCCCACCCAGTCGAGCAGCGCCTCCGCGCCGTCCGACCACGAGCAGGCCGTGACGCGCGCGGTCGTCGGCCGCTTCACCCCGACGTCGGCGAAGCTCAGGCGCGACACCTTGTTGAACAGGCTGGACTTGCCCGAGCCCGTCCCGCCGGCGAACGCCACGACGGTGTGGTCGACGCCGAGCGCGAGCCGCTCGCGGACCCCCTCGACCGCGGCCGTGACCCGTCGCGACGTGGCGTCGTCGAGGCGCGGCCCGGCGATCTCGAGGGCCTGCGCGAGGTCCTCGGTGCGGGCGCGCAGCGTCGCGTCGTGGGACGGGCTCTCGGTCATGTCAGCCTCCTGAGCTCGGCGAGCCGCACGCGCAGCCCCGCGGCCGCGTCGTCGGCGGGTTCGGACGGACCGAGGTCGTCCAGGACGGCCTGCACCTCGGCGTCGACGACGGCGGCCGCACGGTCGCCGAGGTCCTCGCGCAACGTGGCGACGGGCGCCTCCGCCAGGTCCCCCAGGACACGTCCCAGCAGGCGGTCGGCGTCGCCGCTGCCCGCGGCCGAGGCGAGGAACAGCGTCGCGAGCCCCCGGGCGCCGAACGCCTTGACGGCCGCCTCGACGCGCGGGCCGGCCGCCGGGTCGGCGGCGAGCTCACCGACGACGGCGTCCGACCGATCGGCCCACTGCGCGACCCGTCCCGGCACGTCGGCCTCGCGCGCCGCGGTGCGCACCGCGCCGTCGGGCGCGACGGCCTCGCCGCCGGCCGGTGCGCCGGGCCCGGCGAGGACCGCGCGCAGCCGCTCCTCCACCCGGGCGCCGGACGCGGCGAGCGTGCGCGTCGCGGCGTCGACGACGTCGGAGCGGAGACCCTCGAGCGCGGCCTCCCGCGCGCGACCGGCCCGGCGCGTGCTGCGGGCGCGGTCGCCGCGGACCTTGACCCGGTCGACGCCGACCGTGCCCGACAGCTCCCGCCACCGCGCCTCGACCGACGCCCCGGCCACCACGCCCGCCCCGACGGCGTCACGGGCGAGCTGCTCCGCCGCGGGGGTCTCCTCCGTGACGCGACGGCGCAGCACGTGCGTCGCCTCCTGCTGCGCGTCGATCGCGTCCGCGAGCGAGGTGACCCAGCCGGGCAGCGCACCCAGCGCGCCCTTGAGGGTGCGCACGACGACGGCCCGCGAGCGGTCCGGGCCGGCGAGCATGGTCAGCCACCGACGCACCGGCTGCACCACCGACGGGTCGAGCAGCCCCTCGTGGGGCCCGACGTCGGGGACCACGAACAGCGGGACGTCGGTCATGCCGTGCTCGCGCAGGCGCTGCAGCAGGTCGCCGCGCACCGTCGTCAGCGTCTCCTTCGGCACCCGGTTGAGCACCATCGCCACCGACGCGCCTCGCTCCGTGGCACGGGCCAGCGCCTGCCACGGCAGCGCGTCGCCGTAGCGCGCGGCCGTCGTGACGAAGAGCCACAGGTCCGCGGCCTCGAGCAGCTGCTGCGCCGTCGAACGGTTCTGCTGCACGAACGAGTCGAGGTCGGGCGCGTCCAGCAGCGCCGTCCCGCGCGGCACGCCCTCGTGCTGCACCACCCGCGACAGCTCCGCGACCGGGCCGGGCGCCATGACGTCCGCGTCCGCCGGGTGGTGGGCCAGCACCGGCTCGCGCGTCGTGGGCCGCAGGACGCCCGCCTCGGAGACCGCCTCGCCCAGGAGCGAGTTGTACAGCGTGGACTTGCCCGCACCGGTCGACCCGGCCACGACGACGACCGCCGGCGAGGAGAGCTCCTTGAGCCGCGGCAGCAGGTGCTCGTCGAGCTGTGCGAGCAGCCGGTCGCGGGACGCCGCTGCCTCCTCGGCCCCCTCGATCGGGAGCGGGAGCTCGACCGCCGCGACGTCACGACGCAGGTCTCGTGCGACGTCGTGGACGGTGACGCCGATCTCCTCGCCCGCCCCGCCGTCCTTCCTGCTCGCGGCGCGGCGGGAGGCGCGGGTCTCCAGGGAAGGTGTCACGGGCACATCCTTCCCGCTGGCGCGTTCCGTGCCAAACGCGCGCGCCGTGCGGGGCGAGAACGCCGACCGCCCGGACACCTCTGCCCACCGGTCGCAGTCTTGACGGCCGTCAGCGTCGGCCCTCGCCCCCGCGCCGCCCTCCCCGGACCGCGCGGATCACCGCGACCACGGTCCCGGCTCCGAAGAAGCCGAACCCCGCCACCCCCGCGCAGAACGTCACCCACGGCGAGGTGCGGTACGAGAGCTCCTCCGGGTGCACGACTGCCAGGACGACCAAGCCCGCGGAGGCGAGCGCCATCAGGCACGAGGCGACACCGATCGCGACCAGTCGTCCGGCCGTCATGGTCGGGTTCCCGCCGTCGGTCCGGGCGTCGGTTCGCATCACGAGCCCGGAGATCATGAGGGCGACCGCGAACAGGACCACCGCCCCACCCCCGACGAACGAGCCGCCGAGGCTCAGCCAGACGCCGCCGGCGAGGAGCACCACCCCGAGCCCGACGAGCTGGCCCGCGTCGCGTCTCGACCTCCGGCGACTCACCGAGGAGCGCTCTCGGCGGTCGTCTGCGGTCACGAGCCGTGAGCGTAGCGAACCGCCACACCCGCGTCCCGTGTCCGGTCACGGTGACTGTCCGTCGTCCGATCGCCAGCCCCACACGGCCCGCCCGCGCGGCCGCGACCAGCACGTGCTGGGCTAAACTCGGGCCGCTTGCCTCCGTAGCTCAGCTGGATAGAGCGGGTCACTTCTAATGACCGGGTCGCGGGTTCGAATCCTGCCGGGGGCACCGATCTGCAGCGATGGCGCACGGCCATCGTGGGCTGTGCCCACGCCCTGGGAAAAAGCCGTGCGCCGGACGACGACGTCCCGGCAGACTCGTCCATGCACCGCGGTGACGCGCGGCCGGTCAGACACCGGTCGCACGGGTGGTCCCTGGCCCGGACCGACGACCCCACGTCACGAAGGACACCATCACCATGTTCCCCCCGGAAAACCTGCTTCTCGTGCAGGTCATCCAGCGCGAGCGCCTCGAGGAGGCCGAGCGCGAACGCACCGTCCGCCGACTGCAGAAGCAGCGCAAGCAGCTCCGGCAGCCGCACGCCCGTCGGCAGCGCACCGGACTCTCCCGGATGCTGTTCGACCGGCTCACCGCATGACACCCGCCGGGCGAGCGCCCGCCGGGTATCGACCCGGCGACGACACCGCCACGAGGGCCCCGCGGCCCGGACCGTTCCACGAACCGTCCGGAGCAGCGGGGCCCTCGTCATGTCAGCGGTCATGTCAGCGGTCATGTCAGAAGTCATGTCAGCGGTCGCCGCGGCGCGCGGACCGTAGGCTTGCCCCGTGAGCCCCGCGAACCCGAACGAACGCATCGTGTGGATCGACTGCGAGATGACCGGCCTGGACCTGCGCGCGGACGCCCTGGTCGAGGTCGCCGCCGTGGTCACGGACTCCGAGCTGAACGTGCTCGGCGAGGGGGTGGACGTCGTCATCGCGCCGCCCGCGGCCGCCGTCGAGCAGATGAACGACTTCGTCCGCGACATGCACACGACGTCCGGCCTGATCGAGGAGCTCGACGGCGGCATGACGCTCGCCGACGCCGAGCAGGCGGTGCTCGACTACGTGCGCGAGTGGGTGCCCGACCCGGGCAAGGCGCCGCTGGCCGGCAACTCCGTCGGCACGGACAAGATGTTCCTCGACCGGGACATGCCCGGGCTGGTGGGTCACCTGCACTACCGGATCGTCGACGTGTCGTCGATCAAGGAGCTCGCCCGCCGCTGGTACCCGCGCGTGTACTTCGCGGCCCCCAAGAAGGACGGCGGGCACCGGGCGCTCGCGGACATCCTCGAGAGCATCGACGAGCTCCGGTACTACCGCGAGGCCCTGTTCGTGCCGCAGCCCGGCCCGGACACGAAGACGGCGCGGGCGGTCGCCGAGCGTGTCAGCGAGACGTCCGTCACCCGGCACCGCACGGAGGCCTGAACCGCCCCGCGGAGCATGTACACTTTTCGACGGCCCGGTGCTTCGGCTCCGTCGCAGTCACAGGGCCGTGGTGGCTATAGCTCAGTCGGTAGAGCGCCTGGTTGTGGTCCAGGAGGTCGCCGGTTCAAGCCCGGTTAGCCACCCCACCAGGAGAGGCCCCGCAGCGTCCCGTCGGACGCCGCGGGGCCTCTCGTCGTTTCGTGCCCCGATCCGCGACATGACCGCCCGGCTCCCTCGCGTCGAGGGCGGGGATGTGGTCGGCTAGGGCGTCGGAGCACGTCGGGCCCGCGCCCGTGCTCCCCCACCCCAGGACGGAGGCACCGCCCATGATCGAGTTCCGGTCGGTCACCAAGACGTACCCCGACGGCACGGTGGCGGTCGCGGACTTCGATCTCGTGGTGCCGCCGCACCGCACGACGGTGCTCGTGGGCTCGTCGGGCAGCGGCAAGACGACGCTGCTGCGCATGATCAACCGGATGGTCGACCCCACCGCGGGCACGGTCGAGATCGACGGCACCTCGGTGCTCGACCGCGACCCCGTGAAGCTGCGGCGCAGCATCGGGTACGTCCTGCAGAACGGCGGGCTGCTCCCCCACCACCGCGTGCTCGACAACGTCATGACGGTGCTGCGCCTGGAGGGGACGCCGAAGGCCCGCGCCCGGGAACGGGCCCTGGAGGTGCTCGACGTGGTCGGCCTGGACCGCTCGCTGGCCGAGCGCTACCCGAGCCAGCTCTCCGGCGGTCAGCAGCAGCGCGTGGGCGTGGCCCGCGCCCTCGCGGGCGACCCCAACATCCTGCTCATGGACGAGCCGTTCGGCGCCGTCGACCCGATCGTGCGCGCCGAGCTGCAGACCGAGACCCTGCGCCTCCAGCAGGAGCTGAACAAGACGATCGTCTTCGTCACGCACGACATCGACGAGGCCTTCCTGCTCGGCGACCAGGTGGTCATCCTCGAGACCGGGGCCAAGGTCGCCCAGGCGGGCACCCCGAGCGAGATCATCGAGGCGCCCGCGAGCGACTTCGTCGCGAGCTTCATCGGCGTCGAGCGCGGCACGCGCGCGCTGCGGCCGAAGGAGACCGACCGCGGCACCGTGCTCGTCGACACCGCCGGTCGGACCCAGGGCGTGCTGGTCGAGGACGCCCCGTGACCTGGGTCGCCGACAACCTCGACCTCATCGGTCGGCTCACGGTCGAGCACCTGCGCCAGAGCGCCCTGCCGATCCTCCTGGGGCTCCTCGTGTCGATCCCGGCCGGCTGGCTCGCGTTCCGGTTCCGGCTCACCCGCGGTCTCGTGCTGACGCTGGTGGGCCTGCTGTACACGATCCCGTCGCTGGCCCTGTTCGCGCTGCTCCCGCCGCTGCTCGGCATCAGCTTCCTGTCCGAGGTCAACCTCATCGTCGCGCTGACGATCTACGCGATCGCGATCATGACCCGGTTCGTCGCCGACGCCCTCGCCTCCGTGGAGCCCACCGTGCGGCAGGCGGCCGTGGCCGTCGGCTACGGCCCCTGGCGCCGGTTCTGGCAGGTCGACCTCCCGCTCGCGGGGCCGGTCGTCCTCGCCGGCCTGCGCGTCACGGCGGTGTCGACGATCTCCCTGGCCACCGTGGGGATCCTCATCGGCATCGACAACCTGGGCTACCTCTTCACCAACGGCTACCAGCGCCAGATCGTCGCCGAGATCCTCGCCGGGGTCGTGGCGGTCGTGGTCGTCGCCCTGCTGGTGGACTGGCTGCTCGTCCTCCTCGGGCGGGTGCTGCTGCCCTGGACGCGGCGGAGGGCGGGCGCATGAACCTGTTCGCGGACGCCATCGCCTGGATCTTCTCCCCGGACCGCGCGTCCGGGGCGCTGCCGCTCTCCGAGGCCATCGGGACGCACCTCGCCTTCACGTTCGTCTCCGTGCTCCTGGCCGCGCTGCTCGCCGTGCCCGCCGGCTGGCTCATCGGCCACACGGGTCGCGGGCGCGAGATCGCGGTCGCGCTCTCGGGCGCCGCCCGGGCCGTGCCGTCGTTCGGGCTCGTGCTGCTGCTCGTGCTGGTCCTGGGCGTCACGCACAAGGTCGCGGCGTCGACCACGGCCTTCGTGCTCCTGGCGATCCCGCCGATCCTGGCCGGGGCCTACGCCGGGGTCGAGGCGGTGGAGCGGCGCGTGGTCGACGGCGCCCGGTCCGTCGGCATGACGCCCGGGCAGGTGCTGCGCACCGTGGAGGTGCCGCTCGGCCTCCCGCTGCTGATCGGCGGGCTGCGGTCGGCGACCCTCCAGGTGGTCGCCACCGTCACCCTGGCCGGGTACGTCGGCAACTGGGGCCTCGGCTTCTACATCGTCCAGGGCATCCAGCTGCGCGACTTCTCCCAGATCCTCGGCGCGGCCCTCGTGATCGTCGTGCTCGCGGTGATCCTCGACCTGCTGTTCGCGCTCCTGGAGCGCGCCGTCGTCCCCCGCGGCGTCGCGGCCGGCCGCGCGGCCCCGGACGCACCCACCCGCCACCGCCGGGGCACCCAGCCCGCCCCGGCGCCGACCCGACCCGACGTGACCTGATCTGACCTGAGAGAGGCACCATCATGCGCATCACACGACGCAGGACCGTGACCGTCGCGGCCGCCGCGACGGCACTCTTCGCCCTCACCGCCTGCGGCGGCGGGTCCGACCCGCTCGAGCCGGACTCCGGCGGGGACGGCACGGCGGCGTCCGGGACGATCGTCGTCGGGTCCCAGGCGTACT
Organism: Isoptericola sp. NPDC019693; assembly: GCF_044389085.1. Taxonomy (NCBI): domain Bacteria; kingdom Bacillati; phylum Actinomycetota; class Actinomycetes; order Micrococcales; family Promicromonosporaceae; genus Isoptericola; species Isoptericola sp. NPDC019693. The sequence continues at coordinate 332,847 of NZ_JBIRXP010000005.1, forward strand.
ACTCCAACGAGATCGTCGCCGAGATCTACGCCCAGGCGCTCGAGGCCGGCGGCTTCACCGTCGAGCGCAACTTCAGCATCGGCCAGCGCGACGCCTACATGCCCGCCCTCGAGAGCGGCGAGGTGCAGGTGTTCCCCGAGTACACGGGCAACCTGCTGCAGTTCTTCGACCCCGAGACCACCGCGACGTCCACCGACGACGTGTACGCCGCCCTCCAGGAGGCGCTCCCGGACGGGCTGACCGTGCTCGAGCAGTCCCCCGCGACCGACCAGGACTCCTACACCGTGACGTCGGCCTTCGCGGAGGAGCACGGCCTGACCACGATCGCGGACCTGGCCGGCGTGGACGACCTCACGCTGGGTGGTCCGGCCGAGCTGGAGCAGCGCCCGTACGGCCCGAAGGGTCTCAAGGACGTCTACGGCGTGGACGTGAAGTTCGAGGCCACCGGCGACACCACCGTCCAGGACCTGGTGGCCGGGACGGTGGACGTCGCGAACGTGTTCACCGCGGACCCGCGCATCCAGACCGAGGACCTCGTCACCCTCGAGGACCCCGAGGCGCTGTTCCTCGCCTCGCACGTCGTCCCGCTGGTCTCCGAGGACGTCGCCGACCAGGTCGCCGACGTCCTCGACCCCGTGAGCGCCGCCCTCACGCCCGAGGGGCTCGTGGAGCTCAACGTCCAGTCCACCGAGGAGCAGAGCTCCACCGAGGACATCGCCTCCGGCTGGCTCGAGGAGAACGGCCTCGCCTGACGGGTCGCCCCACCTGACCGCCCGACGTGGTCGCGGCGCGCCGGCTCAGGCCACGCGCGCCGCGATCGCGTCGGCGAACGCTCCCAGCGAGACGCCCTCCGGGTCGTGCTGGAACCACAGCGACGGCTCGGTGAGCTCGAGCTCGATGACCATCGGCGTGCCGTCGTCCCGGGTCACGAGGTCGACGCGCGCGTACAGCAGCGGCCGGTCGAGGTCGAGCTGCTCGGCGGCGACGGCGAGCGCCCGACGGGCCACGTCCACCTGCTCCTCCGTCGCCTCGGCGGGCATCATCCGTTCGCGCAGGAACGGCTCGTCCGTGTCGCTGCTCGGGCCCGTGAGCAGGGCCTCCTTGCGCACCGCGTGGCGCAGCTCGCCGTCGACGAAGACGAGGCACGTCTCGCCCGCCGTGTCCACGGACGTCACGTAGGGCTGGATCATGACGGCGCGCCCGGCGTCGAGCAGCCCGACCGCGTGGCTGATCGCCAGGGCCCGTGACTGTGCGCTGACCGGCTGGTACCGGCCGGCGTCCTTGGCCCCCGCGCCCACCACCGGCTTGACGACGAAGTCGCCGAAGGCCGGCATCCGCGTGTGCACGGCGCGCTTGGACAGGTGCCGCGCCGGGTCCAGCCCGATCGTCGGGATGACCGGGATCCCGGCCTCCTCGAGGACGCGCAGGTACCCCTTGTCCGTGTTCCAGGCGATGACGTCCGCGGGGTTGACGAGGCGTGGCACCTTCCGCGCCCACGTGACGAACTCGTCGCGCCGGGGCGAGTAGTCCCAGGTGGAGCGGACGACCACCAGGTCGAAGTCCGACCAGTCGATGTCCGGGTCGTCCCACACCAGGGGCTCCGCACGGAAACCCCGGTCCGCGAGCTCCTCGATCAGGGGACGGTCGTCGGCGTCGAGGCCGGGCAGAGCCCGGCAGGTGGCGAGTCCGATGCGCTTCGTCGTGGTCACGGCCCGAGCCTAGTGGGCGGGGAGCGGGCGGGCCCCGCCGAGACCGGGGTCTCGACGGGGCCCGACGCACGGGCGCTGTGCACCCGGTCGACGTCGTCAGTGCTTGGCGACGGCCTTCTCGGCGCCGGCGCCGGTCAGGGAGCGGACCTCCATCTCGGCGAACTTCTCCGGGTGCGGCTTCTCCTTGGACAGGTAGGTGCCGATGATCCCGAGCAGGAAGCCCAGCGGGATGGACACGAGGCCCGGGTTCGTCAGCGGGAAGATGTCGAAGTCCGCCGACGGGAACATGGCCTTCTCGTTCCCGGACACCGTGGGCGACAGCACGATCAGCACGATGCAGGAGATCAGCCCGCCGTAGATGCTCCACAGCGCGCCCGAGGTGTTGAACCGCTTCCAGAACAGCGAGAACACGATCGTCGGCAGGTTGGCCGACGCCGCCACGGCGAACGCGAGCGCCACGAGGAACGCGACGTTCTGGTTCTGGGCGAAGATGCCGCCCACGATGGCGACGATGCCGATCACGACGACGGTCCAGCGCGCGATCCGCACCTCGGAGTCGGCGTTGACCTTCCCCTTCTTGATGACGTTCGCGTAGATGTCGTGCGAGAAGCTCGCCGCCGCGGTGATGGTCAGGCCGGCGACCACGGCCAGGATGGTCGCGAACGCGACCGCGGAGATCAGCCCGAGCAGGACCTCGCCGCCCAGCGCGAAGGCCAGCAGCGGTGCTGCCGAGTTCACTCCGCCGGGCGCGTTGTTGATCGCCTCCGGTCCCACGAGCGCGCCCGCGCCGTAGCCGAGCACCAGCGTGAACAGGTAGAAGATGCCGATCAGCCAGATCGCCCAGACCACCGAGCGCCGGGCCTCCTTGGCCGTCGGCACGGTGTAGAACCGCATGAGCACGTGCGGCAGGCCCGCCGTGCCGAGCACGAGGGCGAGGGCGAGGGAGAGGAAGCTCAGCTTGGAGGTGCCGTCCGCGCCGTACTGCCTGCCCGGTTCGAGCAGCGTCTCGCCGCCCGCGCCGGCCGCCTGCACGGCGCCGCCGAGCAGGTCGGAGAGGTTGAAGCCGAACTTCGCGAGCACCCAGACGGTCATGATGGCGGTGCCCGCGATGAGCAGCACGGCCTTGATGATCTGCACCCAGGTGGTGCCCTTCATGCCGCCGACCAGCACGTAAAGGATCATCAGCGCGCCGACGACGGCGATGACGAGGCTCTGCCCGGCCCGGCTGTCGACGCCCAGCAGGAGCGCGACGAGGCCGCCGGCGCCAGCCATCTGCGCGAGCAGGTAGAAGAAGACCACGAGGAGCGTCGCGAGGGCGGCCGCCATCCGGACCGGGCGCTGCCGCAGCCGGAACGACAGCACGTCCGCCATCGTGAACTTGCCCGTGTTGCGCAGGAGCTCGGCCACCAGCAGCAGCGCCACGAGCCACGCGACGAGGAAGCCGATCGAGTAGAGGAAGCCGTCGTAGCCGTTGAGCGCGATGGCCCCGCAGATGCCGAGGAACGACGCCGCGGAGAGGTAGTCGCCGGCGATCGCGGTGCCGTTCTGCGGGCCGGTGAAGTTACGCCCGCCGGCGTAGAAGTCGGCGGCGGACTTGTTCTGCCGCGACGCCCGGAACACGATCACCAGGGTGACCAGGACGAACGCGCCGAAGATGCCGATGTTGACCCATGGGTTGCCGATGTCGGTGCCGGTCTCGCTCACAGCTCGCCCTCCTCGATCTCACGGCGCAGCGCGTCCGCCCGCGCGTCGAACTTCTTGTTCGCCCAGCGGGCGTAGAGCATCGTGATGGCGAACGTCGAGACGAACTGGCCGAGCCCGAACAGCAGGCCCACCGTGATGTTGCTGTCGCCCAACCGGATGCTCATGAAGTCGTGGGCGTAGTTGGCCAGCAGGACGTAGACGAAGTACCAGACGAGGAACAGCGCCGTCATCGGGAACACGAAGTTCCGGAAGGCGCGCCGCAACCCCTGGAACTCGTCCGACCGCTGCACCCTTTGGTACTCGGTCTCGCCGGGTGGCGGTCCTCCCGTGGAAAGGTCGGTCATGATGCCTCCGTTGGCTCACACGCGGGCCGGGGCCACGCTGCCCCGGTCGATAACGTTTCGCGGGGCCACCCTCCTAGAGGCAGGCCGTGTGGCGCAAGTCACGGAGCGGGCGCGTCCCCAGGTCGGGAGGGTGCCGCGCGGGAGACGGCGGCTCAGACGCGCACGTACTCCAGGTCGGTCACGACCCGCCCCGCCGCGGTGCCCTTCTTCTCGAAGCTCGTGAGCACGCGGCCGTCGAACCGGGGCGCGCGCTGCCCGGGTCCGTGGGCGTTGCGGAGGTCGTCGCTCGCCTCGAGCACCTCGATCATGCGGTCGGCGTACTCGACCCAGTCGGTCGCGAGCCGCCACACGCCGCCCGGCCGCAGCACCCGCGCCGCGAGTGCGGCGAACGCCGGGGTGACGAGCCGCCGCTTGTGGTGTCGCGACTTGTGCCACGGGTCGGGGAAGAAGACCCACAGCTCGTCCACGGACGCCTCCGGCAGCGCGGTGGCCAGAAGCTCCGCGGCGTCGGCCTGCGCGAGGCGCAGGTTGCCGAGCTCGTTGCCGGGCGCACCGCCGGCCTGGCCCGGGTCGGCCCCGGCGTGCCCGGCCCGCACGATGGTCTGCGCCAGGCCCGGGGTATACACCTCGACGGCGAGGTGGTCGCGCTCGGGACGTGCGGCCGCGGCGGCGACGATCGCCTCGCCCTGCCCCGAGCCGATCTCGACCACGAGCGGCGCGGACCGCCCGAACTCCTGCGCCGGGTCGAACCGCCAGGCAGGGTCGACCGACGTCACCGCGAGGTCGCGCGGGACGTCCACCAGGTACCGGTCGCGCCGGGTGTCCCACGCCTTGCGCTGCGCGGTCGTGAGGCGCGCGCTGCGCCGCACGAAGCTCACGGGCTGGCGGCGGTAGCGCGGGTCGACGGGCTCGGACGTCACGGGTTCAGGCACGCGTCAAGGGTAAGCGGGCTCCCCCGCGCCGTACGCCTCGGTCGCCCCTCAGGTGCTGAGCTCCACGAGCGCGAGCAGGGCCGCGCCGTACGCCTCGGCGGGGTCGGTGTCGGCGAACGTCCGTGGTTCGCCGAGCAGCTCCACCTCGACCTCGTAACGCTCCGCCGGGCCCGTCTGGCTGCGGGTCAGGCCCCGGAAGGTGGAGCGCAGCAGGTCGCGCAGCTGGTCCTCGCGCGGGAGCCAGAGCGCATCCTCGATCGCGACGGAGTCCAGCGCCCACTCGGTGGTGCCGTTGAAGCCGAGGATGGTGCCGGTCGGGAACTCGTGCGCCTGGATCGTCATCGTGCTGACCGTGAAGACCTCGTCGGACAGGTCGGGGGCGTCGATGCGGAACCGGTCGCCGTCGGCGGGGCGCCACACCAGCCCCGCCTCGCGCAGCCGGGCCGCGAGCTCGGTGGAGATCATCGCCTCATCCTCCACCCGGTCGCGGCCCGGAGCAGCACGCCGAGCCGTCGGCCCGTCAGCCCAGGCCGAGCACCCGCTGCACGAACCACACGAGTCCCACCACCGCCACGCCCGCGGCGATCGCGGTGGTGGCCCACCGCGCCGTGCGCGGCGCCCGGCGCCGCAGCACGACCAGCAGCGGGAACACCACCGCGACGATGGCGAGCTGCACGACCTCGATGCCGACGTTGAACACCAGGAGCGACCCGAGCAGCCCCCAGGACCACGGTTCGTCGAGGCCCAGGGCACCCGCGAAGCCGAGCCCGTGCACGAGCCCGAACCCGAACACGACGGCGAGCCGGGCGACGTCGGGCCGCGTCAGGCGCCAGACCTGTCGACGTGGCTCGGTCGCGGCATCGACGAGGGAGTCCAACCGCGCCGCGGAGCCGGGCCGCACGGTCCAGAGGTACCCCGCGGCCACGGCGGCGATCGAGAGCGCGATGACGGGCTCGACGACGGCCCCCGGTGCGCTCACGGCACCGGTCGCGGCGAGCAGGAACGTCACCGAGTGCGCCACCGTGAACGCCGTCGCCACCAGGACGACGTCGCGCAGGCGGCGCGAGCCGACGATCAGGGCCAGCAGGAAGAGCAGGTGGTCGGGACCGAGCAGCAGGTGCTCCGCTCCCAGGACGAAGAACTCGCCGAGCCGGTGCCACGTGCCCTGCGCGCCCGTCGTGACGGTCGGGGCGGCGGGGGTGAGCACCGCCGACCCCTCCTCGCCGTCGAGGTCGTAGGTGACCATCGTCTCGGTGGTGTGCACGAACGACTCGGTGTCCGGGAAGAGCGCGCTGAACAGCGTGTGCGTGGCGGGCTCGCCGGCGGCGGGGCACGCGTAGTCGAGCACGACGGTGGCGTACGGGGTGCCGCCGCGGTCGCCGACGGTCGGGTCGCCCGCGAGCGCCGGCGTGCAGAGCTCCTCAGCGGCGGCCACCTGGAAGCGCTCGGTGACGTAGGCCGCGACCTCCTCGGCGTGCTCGGCGAGCTGGGCGTCCTGCGCGGCGGTGCCGCGCGCGTCGTACGCCTCGGCGGTGAGCCAGGCGGACTTCATGAGCAGGTCGTACTCGAGGTCCAGCTCGACGTGCACGTCGGCGCCCGCGCCGGCGGTGGCCCGCGCGTACGCGTCGGTGGTGGCGTCGTGGGCGGCGGCCGGGCCCGCCGTGGCGATCGTGCCGGCGACGGCCGTGGCCGCACCGGCGAGAGCGAGCCCGAGGGCCGCCAGGACGGCGCCGCGACGCGACGCCGTCCTGGCCGGGGCGGAAAAGGTCACCGCTTGCCGCCCCGCGTGGTGAAGAACGCCGGCTCGGCGGCGGTGACGCCGCCGCCCGGCGTGGTCGCCGTGACGACCCACGCGTACTGCGTGCCCCGCTTCAGCCGGTCCCAGCGGACCGAGGCGACGTCGCCCGAGGCCACGGTCCTCGTCCCGATCACCCTGGTCGGCGCATAGACGGCCAGCGAGTCCGTAACCACCGACGTCGTGCGGCTCGTGAGGTCGACCGGGAGGACCATGTTGTCCGCCGTCGAGTCGTACCGGGCCAGCGGGTCCCACTCGTCGGCGCCGAAGTCGTCGAGGAACGGCGAGTAGGTGTCGACGCTCATCTCCGCGCGATCGACGTCGAACTGCAGGAGCCGGAAGTACGACGCCCCGAACCGCAGCCGCTCGGCCGGGTCGTACCCGCCGACCGCGCCGAGCCCGACCCGCCCCGCGGGCACGGTGAACGCCTGGTAGTCCGCGAGCAGCTCCACGACCCCGTCGGCGATCTGCCCCACCTGCGGCTTGACGTTCGTCGTGACGCCGTGCACGTGGCCGGCGAGCACGAGGAACACGTTGTCGTTCGGCTCGACGACGTGCGTGTACAGCGGGGAGCCGTCCGGGGACGCGAAGCCCCCGTCCCGGCCGTCCTTCTGCGTGCTGGCGGCGAGGTACGCGTGCGTCATGAGGATGCCGTTGCGGTCGGCGTACCGCTCGAAGATCCCGTCGGCCCACTCGGCCTCCTCGCGGGTGACGCCGTAGCCCATGCCGACGGCGACGAAGTCCAGTCCGCCCGCGGAGAACAGCACGTAGTGGTTGGAGCTGTCGCCCTCGCGCCAGGAGCCGTACTCGGCGTTCTCCCAGGACTCGGCGGCGGCCTCGTACCGGTCCGGACCGAAGTACTCGTTGTACGCGTCGGCGCCTCCGGCCGCCCCCGACCAGTTGTCGTGGTTGCCCGCGACCGCCGAGTTGGGGATGCCGTCGATCTTCGCCTGCTGCCGGGAGGAGACCTCGAACTCGCCGGTCACCTGCTGCTGCATGGCCTCGTCCTGCGGCTTGCGGATGTTGTTCTCGATGAGGTCACCGGTGTGCGAGACGAACGCGATCTTGCGGTCGTCGGCGTTGGCGGCGATCCAGTCGACCACCCCCGCGTACGCGGACTCCCAGACCGCCCGCTCCTCGGCCGTCTCCTGCTCGACGGCGCCCTCGGACAGGTACTGGGTGTCGGTCAGGTGCGCGAGGGAGAAGTCGTAGTCCGCCGGGTCGGCGAAGCCCTCCTCGCCCGCATCGAGGTCGTCGGCGAACGGGTCGGTGGCGGCGACCATGACGTGCACGACGCCGCGGTCGCGGTGCTCCGGGCCGGCCGGCGCGACGAGCACCGTGTCGCCGTCCGCGGCGCCGCGCGACGCGGCGAGGGTGTCCCACGCCTTCGCCTTCGTGTCCCACACGAGCAGCGCGACCTCGCGGGCCGGGTCGGCGGTGCCGCTCCAGCGCACCACGGGGTGCTCCTCGCGGGACTTCACGCGCACGTCGAAGCGCTGGTAGGCGACGGCGTCGGCGCGCGGGGAGGCGAGGGTCTTCCCGTCGCCCGCGGCGAGGCCCTTCGTGGAGGCCTTCGTCGACCCGCGCGGGTTCAGCTCGGTCGGGACGGCGTCGGCGGTGCCCTGGCGCACCTCGCCGGGCAGCAGCACGTCGGCCTGCGCGAAGGTGGCGGTGACCTTCCCGTCGTCCGGGCCGGCGACGCGGGCCAAGAGCGTCACCGGCGACCCGACGTCCGTCGACCCGGCCGCGGGTGCCAGGTCGGTCGGGACGTCGGGCACCCCGGCGCTCGTGAAGGTGATCTCCCGGGTCGCCGTGTTGCCGAGCGAGTCGGCGGTCGCGACCTCGAGGGTGTGCTTCCCCGCGGCCAGGCCCGGGCCGACGGGCTCCCCGAGCGCGACGTCCTCGCCGTCGAGCGTGACCTGCGCGTCGCCGACGACGCCGTGCGTGTCGGCGAGCTCCACCGCGAGGGGCACGGCGGACGTGATCCGCGCGCCGTCGGCCGGGGTGGACGCCGCGACGCGGGGCGCCGAGTTGTCGGTCTCCAGGACGCGGGTGGCCGGCTCGCCCGTCGTGGACGCCGCGGCGAGCTCGTGCTCCCCGTCCTTCAGGCCGGTGGTGTCGAGGTCGGCGCGGATCCCGCGCGCGGGCGCGTCGACGAGGAAGTGCAGGTCGACCTGGCGGAAGGAGTTGAGGTTCGAGCCGCACGTGCCGTCGCCGAGCGCGTACGAGGCCGCGGCGTTCTGCTGCTGCGCCGTGCCCGACGCCGGAGTCAGCACGACGTCGGAGACGGTGAAGTCGTCGAGGTTGCAGTCGTCGGCGAACGTGCCCGTGACGACGTCGACCTGGTTCCAGCCGGGCAGGAGCCACTCGTTCGGGAACGTGATCTCGCCGCGGCCGCCGACGATGGTCTGGTCGATCGGGCGCTCGATGCCGTTGATCCGCAGGGCGTTGTTCGCGGATCCGTCGAGCGAGTTGGAGCCGACGACGAACGAGACGGTGGCCTCGCCGTGCCCGAGGGCGGGGAACGCGGTCTCGCCCGGGGCGTCGATGGTCCACGTGAGCTCGACCTTCGGCAGCGCGGTGCTGCTGGAGCCGCAGCTCCCGTCGCCCATCGCGTAGGAGGGCCGCAGGTCCGCCGGCGGGGTGACGGTGCCGTCGGCGACGCTCAGGGCGAGGCCCGACGCCGTGAAGTCGTCGAGGTTCGCGCCGCACGAGGAGGAGACGTCGCCCGCCACCAGCGCGATGGTGTTCTCGCCGGGGTGCAGCAGGCGGTTCGGCACGCCCACCTGGACCCGCTCGGAGGCGAGGTCGCGCCCGCCCTCGCCGCGCAGGTCGAGGCGGGTGCCGTTGACGAGCAGGTGGTTCTGGTAGCGCGTCTCGACCGCGTTCGTGCCGACGTCGAACGAGAACACCGACACCCCGTCGCCGAGCGTCGCGGGGCCGGCGACGGGCTCGCCGTCGACGGTGAGCGACGCGGTGCCGCCGTCGCCGTCGGCCGGGGCGGAGGCCGTGACGGTCTGCACGCCGCGCGTGAGCGTCCCGTCCTCCGGGGCGAGCGCGGGGGCACCCACCGGGGCGTTGTTGACCCGCACGGTGTGCGTGGCGGTGGCGCCGGACCGGGTGGTCGCGACGACCTCGTGCGTGCCGTTCGCGAGCGCCGTCGTGTCGACGTCGGCGGCGAGGCCCGTCGTGGCGCCGGGCACGCCGTCGACGTCGAACGTCACGGTCGCCTCCTTGACGTAGGAGGTGTTGGTGCCGCAGGAGCCGTCGCCCATCGAGTACGCGAACGCGTTCCCGGTGTCGCCCGCGGTCTCGCCGAGCAGCTCGAGCCGGAGCTCGGAGACGACGAAGTCGTCGAAGTTCACGCCGCAGGAGGAGTCCTTGCCGCCCGCGTGGACCTCGACGGTGTTGGTGCCCTGGACGAGCCACTCGTTGGGCACCGGGACCGAGACGCGCTCGGACACCCAGGTGCGGTCCTGGTCGACGCGGTGCCCGTTGACCACGAGATAGTTGCCGAACGCGACATCGGCGGAGTTGGTGCCGACGTCGAACGTCAGCGCGGACGTGCCCGTCGTGGTCTCGAGGCCTGGGAGGTCCGCGCCGTCCACCGTGACGCGACCGACGGGGTCGCCCCCGGTGGTCGGGTCGGCGGCGAACCGCACCGTGCCCTCGAGGTGGGCTCCGTCCGCCGGGGCGAGCGTCGGCGCGGTGCCGGGCTTGCCCGGCTTCCCCGGCCGGTCGCCCTTCACCTCCGGGCCCCGGGCGTCGTCCGGCCAGCCGGGGAACCCGGCGAACCGGCCGTCGTCGGCGGCGTCCGCGGCGCGCGCGGGGGCGCTCGGGGGCGGGTCCGTGGGAGCCGCGGCCGCCGGGGCGAGGCCGGCGGCGGGGAGCGCCAGCGAGACCGCCACGACGCCGGCGGCGAGGGTGGACGCGCGCAGGCGTCCGGAGGGGTTCGGCCGCATCAGCGTGCCGTCCTTCCTGTCGTCGATGAGGGAAGGGGCGCTCCCGCCAGGCAGCCCGGGTTCACCCGAGACCCGAGCGTGGCGGCGGCGGATGAACGCGACGGTGCTCCCGGGCAGCGGCCGGAAGAACTCTGGACGACGGCTGGAGGGCACGAGAAAGCCCCGCCCGGCGGTGCCGGACGGGGCTTGCTGGTGCGCCATCAGGGACTCGAACCCCGAACCCGCTGATTAAGAGTCAGCTGCTCTGCCAATTGAGCTAATGGCGCGTGGCCAGAGGACGCCCGCAGGCTCGCACCAGGAGGTCCTCACGCGACGAGGCCCCCGCGGTACGGGGACCTCGTGCTGGTGCGCCATCAGGGACTCGAACCCCGAACCCGCTGATTAAGAGTCAGCTGCTCTGCCAATTGAGCTAATGGCGCCGGCGGTGAGAAACATTACCAGCCGCGCGCGGGTGCCGGGAAACCGTCGTGGCCGGTCACGGCTGTGACCTCGGCGACAGGGAGCCCGGCCGAGCCGAAGCGGTCACCGGAAGGCCTGGTGACCCGTCAGGTGCCGGCCGAGGATCAGGGTGTGCACCTCGTCGGTGCCCTCGTACGTGCGGACCGACTCGAGGTTGGCGGCGTGCCGCAGGGGCGAGTGCTCCAGCGTGATGCCGTCGCCGCCGAGGACGGTGCGGGCGGTCCGGGCCACCTCGATCGCGGACCGCACGTTCGCGAGCTTGCCCGCCGAGATCATGTGCGGCTCGAGCCGGCCGGCGTCCTTGAGCCGCCCGAGCCGCAGCGCCAGGAGCTGGGCCCGCGACACCTCGAGGGCCATGTCGACGAGCTTCGCCTGCGTGAGCTGGAACGCGGCCAGCGGGCGGCCGAACTGGACCCGCTCCCCCGCGTGGCGCAGCGCCGCGGCCAGGCTGTCGCGCGCCGCCCCCGTCGCGCCCCACGCGATGCCGTACCGGGCCTCCGCGAGGCAGGCGAACGGGCCCGCCAGGCCGGGGTGCTCCGGCAGGATCGCGTCCGCGGGCAGGCGGACGTCGTCGAGCACGACGTCGCACTGGACCGACGCGCGCAGCGACAGCTTCGGTTCGATGGGGGTCGCCGCGAACCCGGGCGTCGTCGTCGGGACGAGGAACCCCCGCACGCGCGGCCGGCCGTCGCCGGCCGGGTCGTCGGGGTCCACCGCCCTGGCCCAGACGACCGCGACGTGGGCCACGGAGGCGAGGCCGATCCACCGCTTGCGCCCGGACAGCACCCACTCGTCGCCCACCCGGGTCGCGGTCGTCGTCATCGAGGCCGGGTCGGAGCCCGCCGTGGGCTCGGTGAGCGCGAAGCAGCCGATCGTCTCGCCGGCGGCCATGCCGGGCAGCCAGCGCTCGCGCTGCGCGGGCGAGCCGTGCTTCGCGATCGCCGTCATCGCCAGCGAGCCCTGCACGGAGACGAACGTCCGGATCCCGGAGTCGCCCGCCTCCAGCTCGGCCATCGCCAGCCCGTACTCGACGGCGGACCGGCCGGCGCAGCCGTGCCCGTGCAGGTGCATGCCGAGCAGGCCGGCCTCGGCGAGGTGCGGCACCAGGTCGAGCGGGAAGACACCGTCCGCGAACCAGCGTGCGACGTGCGGGCGGACGTGCTCGTCGACCAGCGCGCGCACCCGGTCGCGCGTCTCGCGCTCCGTCGGGCTCAGCTCGTCGTCGAGCGCCAGCAGGTCGAGCGGGTCCCCGTCGATCGGGTCGGGTCGGGCGTCGTCGCCGGTCATGGGCCCTACTGTCTCAGAGGTGCGGTCTCAGAGGTACAGCCCCGTCGCGCCGGCCTCGTCCGCGGTCTCGGTGACGCCGTGCACGTCCCGCTCGCGCAGCAGCACGTAGTCCGTGCCGCCGAGGTCCACCTCGGCACGGTCCTCGGGGTCGTACAGCACGCGGTCGCCCACGGCGACCTGGCGCACGTGCTCGCCCTTCGCGACCACCTGGGCCCAGGCGAGCCGCTTGGCCCCGGCCGCGGTGGCGGGGATCACGAGGCCCGCCGTGGACTGCCGCTCGGCCGAGTCGACCTCCGGCTCCACGAGCAGACGGTCGTGCAGCATGCGGATGGGCAGCGACTTGCTGTCGGGCGTGGTGCGGGGCGCGCGGTCGGTCACGGCTCAACGCTAGACGACGCAGGCGTCTACGCTCGACGCCGAGGCGGGCGGCCCGGACCGACCCCGCCCGCACCACAGCCACCACACCAAGGAGTGCCCGTGACCCGCCTCGCCGTCGGCGACACCGCCCCCGCCCTCGAGCTGCCCGCCGTCCTGCCCGACCCCACCGGCACCGGCCACACCACCGGCACCTTCTCGCTGGCCGACGCGCTCGCCGAGCCGGGCCGCAAGGGCGTCGTCGTGTACTTCTACCCGGCCGCGATGACGCCGGGCTGCACCACCGAGGCGTGCGACTTCCGCGACTCCCTCGCCTCGCTCCAGGGCGCCGGGTACGCCGTCGTCGGCGTCTCCCCCGACGGCGTGGACAAGCTCGCGAAGTTCGCCGAGCGCGACGCCCTGACGTTCCCCCTCCTCGCCGACACCGAGCACGAGGCCCTCGAGGCGTGGGGGGCCTGGGGCGAGAAGAAGAACTACGGCAAGACGTACGTGGGCGTCATCCGCTCCACCGTCGTCGTCGACCCCGACGGCAAGGTCTCCGTGGCGCAGTACAACGTCAAGGCCACCGGCCACGTCGCGCGGGTGCGCAAGACGCTCGGCCTGGACTGACGTCGCTAGACTTCCGCTGCACGCGCGGGTGGTGGAATGGCAGACACGCTGGTTTTAGGTACCAGTGTCTTCGGACGTGCGGGTTCGAGTCCCGCCCCGCGCACCGAGAACGACGACGGCCGCCCCGGGGATCCCGGGGCGGCCGTCGTGCGTCGTGCCGGCGTCGCGGCGTCAGGCCTGCGGCGCGCCGTCGTTCGCTGCGGCGATCTGGGCGCGCACGTCGTCCATGTCGAGCCCCTTGACGGCCTCGACGACCTGCTTGAGCGCGGGCGCGGGCAGCGCGCCGGCCTGGTTGAAGACGAGGACGCCCTCGCGGAACGCCATGAGCGTCGGGATGGCGCTCACGCCCGCGGCGGCGGCGATGCGCTGGTGCGCCTCGGTGTCGATCTTGGCGTGCACGACGTCCGCGTTCTCCTCGGACGAGGCCTCGAAGACGGGTGCGAACTGCTTGCACGGGCCGCACCATTCGGCCCAGAAGTCGACCAGCACGATGTCGTTGTCGGTGACGGTCTTCTCGAACGTGTCGTCGGTGAGCTCGACGGTGGCCATGGGTGTCCTTCCGATGGGGGTCTTCTGGGCACAGCATCGGCGCCGCTCCCAGTATTCCCGCCGCGGCCTGCCCACGCGCTGGCGCGCCGTCCGGGCTGGTAGAAACGACGTGTGACGGACACGGCCGAGTTTCCCCCCGACGACGAGTTCTACCGCGACGAGCCGCAGCCCGCGGGCTGGCTCAGCCCGGAGGACCTGGCCGCCGTGCGGGCGCAGCTCCCCCTCGTCTACGTGGACGCCGTGCCGGTGCGCGTGGACGACTCCGGCGACGTCGTGGCCGTGGGCCTGCTGCTGCGCGTCACGCCGCTCGGCACGATGACGCGCGCGCTCGTCTCCGGTCGCGTGCTCTACCACGAGCGGGTGCGCGACGCCCTGCTGCGGCACATCGAGAAGGACCTCGGCCCGGTCGCGCTGCCGCAGGTCCCCGCGTCGCCGCAGCCGTTCACGGTGGCGGAGTACTTCCCCACCCCCGGCATCACGCCGTACCACGACCCCCGCCAGCACGCCGTGTCCCTTGCGTACGTGGTGCCCGTGACGGGCGACTGCCGCCCGCAGCAGGACGCGCTGGACCTCGCGTGGCTCACCCCCGAGGAGGCGTGCAGCGACACCGTCCAGGCCGAGATGATCCACGGCCAGGGCACCATCGTGAAGCAGGCGATGGCGTGGGTGGGCCGCCTGTCGTGAGCCGGCGGGCGGCGGCTGCGGCGCACCTGCTCGTCGCGGTCCCCGCGCTCGGCGGGGTGCTCATGGAGCTCGTGATCGCGCTGGTCGACGGGCCGGGCGCGGCGGGCAGCACGGCCGAACGGCTGGTCCGCCTGTTCTCGTACTTCACGATCCTGTCGAACCTCGGGATCGGCGTCGTGTCCGTGCTCCTGGCTCTCGACCCGGAGCGCGACGGGCCTCTGCTGCGGGTGGCGCACCTCGACGCGCTGCTGTGCATCGTCGTCACCGGCGTCGTCTCCAACACCGTCCTGGCGGGCACCGTGACCGGCCTCACCCAGGCGGGGCAGCTGTCCAACGTGCTGCTGCACATGGCGTCGCCCCTGCTCGCCGTCGTCGTGTGGCTGCTGGCGGGCCCACGACCGCGCGTGGACGCACGCACGGTCGGCTGGTCCGTCGTCGGCCCGCTCGCATGGATCGGGTACACGTTCGCCCGAGGGGCCGTCGTCGGCTGGTACCCGTACCCGTTCCTCGACGTCGGAGAGCTGGGCCTGGCCCGCGCCCTCGTCAACGCCGGGCTCGTCGCGGCGATGTTCCTCCTGCTCGCCCTCGCCGCGCGCTGGGCGGACCGCCGGCTGCCCGCTGCTCCGCCGGTCGGGCGATGAGTTCCCGGTCCTGAGCCGGTCCCACCCCGCACGGTGCACGGGCGCTGAGGACTGGAGGACACGCATGGGACGGCTCATCTACTCGATGATCACCTCGCTCGACGGCTACGCCGTCGCGGCCGAGGGCAGCCTCGGCAGCGCGGCGGAGGACCCGGAGGTGCACACGTTCGTGGGCGACGCGTTCCGCGACGTCGGCACGTACCTCTACGGGCGACGGATGTACGAGACGATGACCTACTGGGAGACCGCCGACGCCGACCCGGACCTGCCCCCGCACATCGCGCAGTACGCCCGCGACTGGCAGGCGACCGACAAGGTCGTGTACTCGACGACGCTCAAGGAGGTCTCGAGCGCGCGGACCCGGATCGAGCGGACCTTCGACCCGGAGGCGGTCCGCCGGCTCAAGGCCGAGTCCGACCACGACCTCACGGTCGACGGCCCGACCCTCGCCGCGCAGGCGATCCGGGCCGGCCTGGTCGACGAGTACCACCTGTTCGTCACCACGAGCGTCGTGGGCGGCGGCATCCGGTTCTTCCCCGACGACGTGCGGCTGGACCTCGACCTGGTCGAGGAGCACTCCTTCACCAACGGCCTGATCTCCGCGCGCTACCGGACCCGCTGAGGCGCCTCGGGACCGCTCACCCGCCGGCGGCCTGCGGCTCCAGACCTTCCCACCACGGCCCGTACCCGAGCCGTGCCTGCTCCCAGGCCACGACGTCGCGCGCGAGCGATGCCTCGGTCACGTCCACCGCGGCCACCGCGGCGGCAGCCACGCTCGACGTGCGCACGTAGTCGTCGAACACCCGCTGCTTGCCGGCCAGCAGGTCCACGACCCGCTCGTCCACGCCGTCCTCCGCGAGCAGCCGGTGCGCGTGCACCGCCCGGACCTGACCCATGCGGTGCAGCCGTGCGACCGCCTGCTCCTCGGCCGCCGGGGTGAGCTGCGGCTCGCACAGCACCACGACACTGGCTGCCTGCAGGTTGAGCCCGGTGCCCCCCACGGAGATCTGGGCCACCAGCACTGCGCCGCCGTCGTCGGCGGCGAACTCGTCGACGAGCCCTTGCCGCTCGGCGACGGGCACGTCACCGCTCAGCGGGCCGTGCACGCGGGCGCCGCGGGCCGCCAGGGTCGCGGCCACGGTGTCCAGCACGGCGCGGAAGTAGGAGAAGACGACGACGCTGCGGCCCTCGTCCCGCGCCTCGCCCACGATCTCGACCAGGCGGGCGAGCTTGGCGCAGGCGGCGAGGTCGCCGTCGCCGCCCGACGCCCAGGCCGCCTGCCGCATCGCCATGAGGTTCCCCGCCGCGACCGCCTCGCGGTAGGCGCGGTCGTCCGCGCGGGTGAGGTCCACCCAGCTGTCGGCGGCGATGACCCCGGGGAGCTCGACCAGCACGTCCTCCTGGTTGCGCCGCAGGTAGACGGGCGCCACGGCGCGCCGGAACGCGTCCGGGCCGAGCAGCCCCAGGTGCGACGGGAGGTGCTCGACGAGCTCCGGCTGGAGCACGCGCACGAGCTCGAGGAAGTCCTCGAGGCGGTTGTCCATGGGCGTACCCGTGAGGAACAGCACCCGCCACACGAGACGGGCCCAGCGGCCCACCGCCCGCGCCCGCCGGGTGCGCGGGTTCTTCACGTAGTGGGCCTCGTCGACGACCACGAGGCCGACCTCGCTCACGTCGGTCGGCACGGCGGGAAGGCCCTCGAAGCTGGTCAGCCCGACGCCGCCTTCCGCCGCCCACGCGGCCAGGGCGGCGTCCCGCCCTTCTCCGTGCAGCCGGTGCGCCGTGAGCGTGGTGCGGTGCTCCACCTCGCGCGCCCAGTTCGCGAGCAGGCTCGCGGGGCAGACCACGAGGAACCGGCGCTCTCCGGACGCCGCCAGGTCTGCCATCACCGCGAGCGCCTGCACGGTCTTGCCGAGCCCCATCTCGTCGCCGAGGAGCGCCCGGCCCTGGTTGAGCGCGAACCGGGCTCCGAACTCCTGGTACCCGCGCAAGGACACCCGCATCGCCGCGAGGTCGAGGGGCCGCGCTCCGACGCGGTCGACGAGGTCCTGCGGCAGGAGGCCCCGCGCGGCGAGCGCGTCGTGCGCCTGCGGCACGATGGCGACCAGCGTCGTGTAGTACTCGGCGGAGCGCCGTTCGAAGTCGGCGGCGAGGTCGAGCACGTCGGGGTCCGGCTCCCGGACGGCGCTGCCGAGCGTGTCGAGCGTCGCAGGCAAGTCCGCGACGATGCGCGAGGCGTCCCACGCCTGCAGCGACGCGAGGGCCGCAGTCGTCGTGCGGCGCGTTGCGGGCCGGGCCACCCACAGGCGGACGGCGTGCCGGGCGCGCCGCGCCGCGGGCAGCGCGGCCGTGACCGTCGCGGCGTAGTCGGTCAGGGCGGTGCGGTGCGGCTCGACGATCGGTCGCAGCCGCATCACCCGGTGGAGCAGCGCGAGGAGCCGGTCGGCGCCCTGCGGCGTCGGGAGCCCGGCCCGGTCGATCCCGATGCGCAGCGGCCTCAGTCCCGCCGCGGCGCCCGCCAGCTGCGCGATGGCCGCCACCACCCCGCGCGCCGTGGTGTCGCCGACGCCGGGCAGGGCCGCGAGGGCCGTCGAGTCGGCGTCGAGCAGGTCTGCGGCGGTCAGGAACCCCGCCGCCTGGACGGCCGCGATGCGGAGGTTGCGCTCGGTCATCTCGCCCAGCCGGGCGGTGTCGATGCCGGCGAGCTCCTCGCGCACCCGCCGCCGCTCGTCGTCGTGCACCCACGTGGCGACGGCGACGACCACCCCGTCGAGGTGGTCGAGCACGGCCTGGGCCTCTGCCGCAAGGCCCGCGTGCCGGTCGACGAGCGCGCGTGCCGCCCGCCCCGGCTCGACCGGGGCGGCGGGGAGGATCGGGTCGGCGGCCACGCGCCGAGGGTAGGGCACCAGGGCGCTCGTCGCGCCGGACGTGCAGTGTCGACGCCGCGCGCCGTCGGCCCACGTGAGCTGCCGTGTCTGGCAAGGGGTGGAGCGGGAGGCGCGATCCAGGCGAGGGCGAGACGCCGGCGCGACGGGCGGCGACCGAACGTCAGGAGCTGAGGTCGAGCACCGGCCAGTCCGCCAGGTCCGCGCGCATGCGGCGGTCGTGGGTGGCGACGACGACGGCGGCCGGCGTGGCGAGCAGCGCGCGGGTCAGCTCGTCCACGAGGTCGACGGACAGGTGGTTGGTGGGCTCGTCGAGCAGCAGGAGGTGCGGTGCGTGCAGCAGCGCCCGGGCGAGCTCGAAGCGGCGCCGCTGACCGGCGGAGAGCTCGGCAAGCGGGCGCTCCAGGTCCTCCTCGCTCAGCAGGCCGAGCGCGGCCACGGGCACCACGTGCTCCGGGTCGAGCTCGCCGCGCGCCAGCAGCTCGAGAGCCTCGGCGGCGTAGGCGTCGAACCCGGTCGGCGGACCGTCCGGTTCCCCGCCGGCGAGCACGGCGGCGTGGTCGTCGGCCGGCGACGTCTCCTGCCCCACGATCCCCACCCGGGCACCCTCGGTCACCGACCGGGTGCCGCGGGCGAGCGGTGCACGGCCGGCGAGAGCAGCCAGCAGGGTCGACTTCCCGGCGCCGTTCGGGCCGACGACGAGCAGCCGCCCGGACGGCGGGACGGCGACGCGGGTGCCGGGCAGGTCCAGCCGCACGCCGCCGTCGTCGGCCAGCACCCGCGGTGACCGGACCTCGACCAGAGGGGACCCGGGGTCCCAGCCGGGCGACATGGCGGGCAGGTCCGGGAACGCCAGGCGCGCGGGAGGGACGGGCACCTCGACGGCCTCGGCCTCGAGCTTCTGCACCAGGCGGTCGGCGGCCTTGACGTGGATGCGCGCGCGGGTGGCGCGGCGGTGCTTCTGGGACCCCTTCTCGGGGCGCCACTCGTCGGACAGCCCCTCGTACGACGTGTCCAGGCGCTCCGCGAGCACGCGGGCGCGCTCCTGCTCGGCACGGTAGCGCTGCCGCCACCGGTGCAGAGCCTGGTTCTTCGCGAACCGGTACGCGAGGTAGCCCGGCTGCCCGTACAGCACCGGCTTGCCGTCCATCGACGGGTCGAGGTCGAGGATGGCGGTGGCGACGTCGTCGAGCAGCTCGCGGTCGTGGGTCACCACCACCACGCCGCCCTGCCACGCGACGAGCTCACCGGTGAGGAACTCGATGGCGGAGTCGTCGAGGTGGTTGGTGGGCTCGTCGAGCAGCAGCAGGTCGGCCCGCTCGGCGAGCCGGCACGCCAGGCGCACCCGGTACCGCTGCCCGACCGACAACGTGTCCAGCCGGCGCTCGGGGTCGCGCACGGCGCCGAGACGGGTGAGCGCGACGTCGACGCGCCGGTCCGCGTCCCACGCGGCGAGGTGCTCCGCGCGGGCCAGCAGTCCGGACAGGCGGCGCAGGTCCCCCGACTCGTGGTCGAAGCCGGCCGCCTCCTTCTCGATCTCCGCGGCAAGGGCGCGCAGGTCGGCAAGCGTGCGCCGCACGAGGTCGCCCACCGTCTCCCCCGGCGTCGTCGCGAGCTCCTGCTCCACCAGCGCGACGCTCCCCTTGCGCCGAAGGTTCCCGCGGCTCGGCCTCAGGTCGCCCGCCAGCAGGTGCAGCAGGGTCGACTTGCCGGACCCGTTCTCCCCCACCACGCCGAGGCGCGTGCCGTCGGAGACCCGCAGGCTCACGCCGTCGAGCACCGGACGGCCGGGGTAGGCGAACGCGAGGTCCGTGGCGGTGAGCTGCACCGGACAACCCTACGTGCGGCTCGCATAGGGTGGCCGCATGACTTCCCCCGCTTCCGAGGCCGCCCTGCGCGCCGACGGCCGCACGCCCGACCAGCTCCGCCCGGTGACGATCACGCGCGGCTGGACCCAGAACGCCGAGGGCTCCGTGCTGGTGGAGTTCGGCAACACCCGCGTGCTGTGCACGGCGTCGTTCACCGAGGGCGTGCCGCGCTGGAAGAAGGGCTCGGGCGAGGGCTGGGTCACCGCCGAGTACGCGATGCTTCCCCGCGCGACCAACGAGCGCAGCCAGCGCGAGTCGGTCAAGGGCAAGATCGGCGGCCGCACGCACGAGATCTCGCGGCTCATCGGCCGTGCGCTGCGCGCCGTCGTCGACGTCACCGCGCTCGGCGAGAACACGATCGTCCTCGACTGCGACGTCCTGCAGGCCGACGGCGGCACGCGCACCGCGGCGATCACGGGCGCGTACGTGGCGCTCGCCGACGCCGCCGCGTGGGGCACCCGGCACGGCCACGTCACGGGCGGCAAGCAGGTGCTGACCGACTCGGTCGCAGCCGTGAGCGTCGGCATCATCGACGGCACCCCCATGCTCGACCTGCCCTACGTCGAGGACGTGCGGGCCGAGACGGACATGAACGTCGTGACGACCGGGGCCGGCACGTTCGTCGAGGTCCAGGGCACCGCGGAGCACGCGCCGTTCGACCGCGCCGAGCTGGACGCCCTGCTGGACCTTGCCGTCGCGGGCACCGCCGAGCTCACCGAGATCCAGCGCGCCGCGCTGGCGCAGGAGCTGTGACGATGACCGACGCGACGACCGCCGCCGCGGGGGTCACCGTCCCGGCCGGCGCTCGCCTGGTCCTGGCCACGCACAACCGCAAGAAGCTCGTGGAGCTGCGCGCGATCCTGCGCGACCAGCCCGGCCTCGACGCCCTGCCCGACGACGCCGTCGTCACCGCGAGCGACGTCGGCGCGCCCGAGCCGGTCGAGGACGGCGTCTCGTTCGTCGAGAACGCGCTCATCAAGGCGCGCGCCCTGTCCCGTGCCACGGGCCTGCCGGCCGTCGCGGACGACTCGGGCCTGAGCGTCGACGTCATGGGTGGCGCACCCGGCATCTTCTCGGCGCGCTGGGCGGGACGGCACGGAGACGACGTCGCGAACCTCGAGCTGCTGCTCGCGCAGCTGTCGGACGTGCGCGACGAGCACCGCGCGGCCGCCTTCGTCTGCGCGGCGGCGCTCGTGACACCGGACGGCCGCGAGGAGGTCTGCCTCGGCGAGATGCCCGGCACGCTGGTGCGCGAGCCGCGCGGGGACAACGGCTTCGGGTACGACCCGATCCACGTGCCCGTCGAGCAGGCGCCCGACGCCGACGGCACGCCCGGCACCCGGACGTCGTCGGAGCTCGAGCCCGCGGAGAAGAACGCCATCAGCCACCGCGGCAAGGCGTTCCGCGCCCTCGCCCCGGCGGTCGCGGAGGCTCTCGCCTGATCACCGAGTCGCTGTGAGCGTGATCCTGGCCCTGTTTCGAGTCCGAGACAGGGCCAGAATCACACTCACAACGCTCAGGGGGTCCGACGGCGGGCGGCGAGCGCCGCGAGGGCCCGCCAGCCCAGCATCGTCACGCCCAGGAAGACGGCGGTGACGATCGCGAACGACACCTCGACGCCGCCGACACCGAGCACCGGCCGCAGGACCAGCCCCAGCGCCACGGTCGCGAACCACACCGCGACCCCCGTGGGCCACACCTGCGCGGGGGCGCGCCAGGCGCGCGTGGCGAGCCAGCCGACCGCGAGACCGACCACGAACGTCAGGCCCACGAGCGCGACGTGACCGACGTCGCCGCCGGTGTCGTGGTTCGCGGTGCCCACGAGCGTGAACACCGCCACGCACACGAGGTCGCAGACGGCGGCGGGCCAGGCGGGCCGGGGCGCCGACGAGGTCGGCCGGGCGGGGGCGGAGGCGTCGTTCACGGGACCGAGGCTAACCGGCGCAGGGCCCGACGGTCACAGCTCGTGCACCCCGCCGGCGGTCGCCACCGCGACCGGTCCGTCGTACGCCGAGCGGGCCTCGGCCATCGCGGTCTCCGGCACGTTCCACACGGGCAGGTGCGTCAGCAGCAGGCTGCGCACCCCCGCGGCCGCGGCGGCCTCCCCCGCCCGCCGGCCGGTGAGGTGGATGCCGGGCTCCACGCCGTCGTCGCGCCCCTCCTGGAACGCCGCCTCGCACAGGAACAGGTCGGCCCCCCGAGCGCCGTCGACGAGACCGTCGCACGCGTCGGTGTCCCCCGAGTACACGAGCGTGGCCCGCTCCCCCGGGCGCACCGACGACGGCCCCGTGACGCGGATGCCGTACGCCTCGACCGGGTGGTACACGGCGAACGGCTCGAGCTCGAACGGCCCGACCCGCACCGGCGCCCCCGGACGCCAGGCGCGCACGTCGTACTCCCCGTCCATCGACTCGCCGGGCGCCAGCCCGTACATCGCGGCCGCCCGCTCCGCCGTCGTGCTCGGGCCGAGCACCGGCAGGCGCCGGCCGACGCCCGTGCGGGTGCCCCCGCGCTCCGGGTGGTAGCGCAGGTAGACGTACAGCCCGGACAGGTCCGCGCAGTGGTCGGGGTGCAGGTGGGACAGCGCGACGGCGTCCAGGTCGAGCGGGTCGACGTGCCGCTGCAGGGCGCCGAGCGCACCGTTGCCGAGGTCGAGCACGACGTTCCAGTCCCGCTCGCCGTCGTGCGCCTGCAGCAGGTACGCGGACGCCGGGGAGGCCGGCCCCGGGAACGACCCCGAGACCCCCACGGTCACCAGCCTCATGCGGCCTCCACCAGGGTCACCTCCGGCCCCAGGAACCGGCGCGCGAGCCGCTCGAACGGCTCGGGCTCCCCCGTCGCGAGGAACCGGTGCACCGGCGGGGGCGCGTCGGGCGAGCGCTCGAGGCCGTGCTGGACGAGGTTGCGGAACACGTCCTTGGCGGTCTCCTCGGCGCTGGACACGAGCGTGACGTCCTCGCCCATCACGTAGGAGACGGCGCCCGCCAGCAGCGGGTAGTGGGTGCAGCCCAGGACGAGCGTGTCGACCCCTGCGGCCTTCACCGGGTCGAGGTACCGGTGGGCCACCTCGAGCACCTCGGGGCCCGACGTCTGCCCACGCTCCACGAGCGGCACGAAGTCGGGGCACGCCTGCGTGGTGATCTCCAGCCCGGGCGTGACGTGGAACGCGTCGTCGTACGCGCGCGAGTCGATGGTGGTCTTCGTGCCGATGACACCGATGCGCCCGGTCTTCGACGTGAGCACCGCGCGGCGGGCCGCGGGCCGGATGACCTCGACGACGGGGATGCCGCGACGCACGGTGTACCGCTCGCGGGCGTCGGGCAGCGCCACCGCGGTGGCCGAGTTGCAGGCGATGACCAGCATCTTCACGCCCTCGTCGACCAGCCGGTCCATCACCGCGAGCGCCATCGCGCGCACGGCGGCGAGCGGCTTGGGCCCGTACGGGCTGTTCGCCGTGTCCCCCAGGTAGAGCACCTGCTCGTGGGGCAGCTGGTCGAGGATGGAGCGCGCGACGGTCAGCCCGCCGACGCCGCTGTCGAAGATCCCGATGGGGGCGTCGTTCACGCGAGGAAGCCTAGTCGCGACGAGCCGTCACGACCCCGGGGAGTGAGCGGCGACACGGCGTGGCGCCCGCCACAGCAGCGGCCCGGCCTGCGGCGACGCGCGCGGCCCGCAGCCCCGCGCCGCGCCCGTCAGGGGGCCGAGCGCCCGGCCCGCAGCTCCGCGAGCATCTCGTCGACCAGCGACTCCTGCGCGAACCCCGCGGCGACGAACACCCCGCCCCAGTACCGCCGCTCCCGCCCGGTCAGCCCGACACGCTCCCAGCCGGCGTACGTGTCGTCCTCGTCCTCCGCGTCGTCCTCGTCGGTCCCGTCGGTCTCGTCGTCCTCGTCGTCCTCGTCGTCGTCGAGGCCGGCGAGGACGTCCTCGTGCAGGGTCTCGACGTCCTCGTCGTCGACGAGCCCCAGGCGCTCGGCCAGCACGAGCCGCACGTCCGTCAGCGCGCCGGCGAACTCCTGCGCGGACTCGCGCGGCACGACGAGCTCCGCCCCGTCCCGTGGGTCGTCCGGCAGCGTGTCCGGGGAGTCGAGGGCGTCGGCGAACGCGACGAGGCGGGCCACCTTCCCCGCGGCCAGGTCGGTCTGCGTCAGGTGCCGGAACTCGGCGGCGACGTCGGCGTCCTCGTCGTGCGCGTCGGGCAGCAGCCGCTGCACGGCCGGGTCCTGCGGGACACGCGCGACGCCGGTGAAGGCGACGCCGTCGCCCACCTCGACGCCCGGCTCCAGACCCGACTCGGCGCGCACCAGCTCCGCGACGTCGCGCGCGACGCGGCCGAGCACCTCCCGCTCCACGTCGTCCCACCGGGCGACGTAGCCCGCCGGGGCGGACCGGAACGGCGTCATGCCGCGCCCCCGCCCAGGCCGGGCGCACCGCCGTCGGCGCCGTCGGAGGCGCCCGACTGCCGCAGCGTGGCCCACAGCCCGAACCCGTGCATCGCCTGCACGTCCACCTCCATGCGCTCGCGCGGTCCGGACGACACCACGGCGCGCCCGTCGTGGTGCACCTGCAGCATCAGCTTCTGGGCCTTCGCCGGCGGGTAGCCGAAGTAGCTCTCGAAGACGTAGCTCACGTAGGACATGAGGTTGACCGGGTCGTTCCACACGATCGTCACCCAGGGGTCCGCGACGGCGGCCGCCGCGTCGGTCCGGGTGTCCGTCTCGGTCTCCCGCCCCACCTCGGTCGCCGCGGCTGCTGTCGCGGGCCTCGCCGCGAGCGTCGTCGTCTGCCGGTTCACCCGCCCAGCGTAGGCACAGCCGGCGCGTGGTCGTCGACCGTCCGCCTGGCGGGCTTCACCCTGCCGGACCAGCGCGGGAGCCCTACCGTGTCCCCATGATCGACGAGCCCCGGGGCGGCGCCGCCCCGTCGCTGCAGGCCGTCCCGGCTGCCCCGCTCCCGTCCGTCCGCCCGTCGGTCGCGCTCCTCACGGACCGCTACGAGCTGACGATGCTGCAGGCGGCCCTCGCGGACGGCACCGCCCACCGGCACTGCGTCTTCGAGGTCTTCACGCGCCGCCTCCCCGCCGGGCGCCGCTACGGCG
The DNA here is from genome assembly GCF_044389085.1 of Isoptericola sp. NPDC019693. Lineage (NCBI taxonomy): Bacteria > Bacillati > Actinomycetota > Actinomycetes > Micrococcales > Promicromonosporaceae > Isoptericola > Isoptericola sp. NPDC019693. The sequence goes on from NZ_JBIRXP010000005.1 coordinate 357,748, forward strand.
TCCTCGCGGGCACGGGACGCATCCTCGAGGCGCTCACCCACTTCCGGTTCGGCGACGCCGAGCTCGCCTACCTGGAGCGCGCCGGCGTCGTGGACGACCGGACGCTGGACTTCCTGCGCGGCTACCGGTTCACGGGCACCATCCAGGGCTACGCCGAGGGCGAGATCTTCTTCCCCGGCTCTCCCGTGCTCCAGGTCGAGGGCACGTTCGCCGAGGCGGTGCTGCTCGAGACGCTGATCCTGTCGATCCTCAACTACGACTCCGCCATCGCGTCCGCGGCGTCGCGCATGACCAGCGCCGCCGTGGACCGCCCGGTGCTCGAGATGGGTTCCCGCCGCGCGCACGAGCAGGCTGCCGTCGCGGCCGCGCGCGCCGCGGTGATCGGCGGCTTCGCGGGGACGTCGAACCTCGAGGCGGGCATGCGCTACGGCCTCGACACGATCGGCACCGCCGCGCACGCGTTCACCCTGCTGCACGACGACGAGCGCTCGGCGTTCGACTCGCAGATCGCGTCGCTCGGCTCGGGCACCACGCTGCTGGTCGACACCTACGACGTGCGCCGCGGCGTCGAGAACGCGATCGCCGCCGGCGGGACGTCGCTCGGCGCCGTGCGGCTGGACTCGGGCGACCTCGGCGTCCTGGCCGTCGAGGTCCGTCGCCAGCTCGACGAGCTGGGGGCCACCGGCACGAAGATCGTCGTGACGTCGGACCTGGACGAGCACGCGATCGCCGGGCTCGCGGCGATGCCCGTGGACGTCTACGGCGTCGGGACGTCCCTCGTCACCGGGTCGGGCGCGCCCACCTGCGGCATGGTCTACAAGCTCGTCGCCCGCGCCGACCGGTCCGGCGTGCTGCAGCCGGTCGCAAAGGCGTCCGCTCAGAAGACCAGCCAGGGTGGCCGCAAGGGGGCCGCCCGCCGCTACGGCCGCGACGGCCGCGCCGTCGAGGAGGTGCTCGTCACCGGCCCGGACGACCTCGTGGTGGCCTGGTCCCCCGAGGACGGCGACACCCTGCACGTCGGGCCGGACGACGAGTCCGCCGACGGCGAGCGTCCCGACCTGCGCAGCCTCCTCGTGCCGCTCGTCGTGGACGGCGCGGTGGACTCCCGGTGGGTCGGCGCGTACGGGGTGCACAACGCGGCCCGCCACCACCTGCAGGCCCGCGCGGAGCTGCCGCGCGGCGGGCGCCGCCTCTCCGCCGGGGACCCGGCGATCCCCACCGTGGACCTCCTGCTGCGCTGAGCCCGGCGATGCGGGTCGCCCTGGTCACGGGGCGACCGAGATCCTGCGGGAGAGCGGGCAGGGGTGACGCGGCGGAGACGCCCGCGCGGTGCTACTTCTTCCCGACGAACCAGCCGCGCACCATCTCGACCCGCGCGGCCAGCTGGTCCGCGGTGGCCAGCGGCACCTCCGGGCCGCCGCAGCGGCGGCGGAGCTCGTTGTGCACGGAGCCGTGCGGGGTGCTGCTCTTGCGGGCCCAGGCGGACACCAGCTTGGACAGCTCCTTGCGCAGGTCGGCGGCCCGGCGGTGCTCGGCCTCCGACTGCTCGAGCGCGGCCTCGGACGCCGTGGCGCCGCCACGCCCGCGCACCTGCTGCGCCTGGCGCTGCCGCAGCAGCGTGGTCACCTGGTCGGCCTCCAGGAGGCCCGGCAGGCCGAGGAAGTCCAGCTCCTCCGCGGAGCCGACGTCCGCGCCCGTGCCGAACTCGCCGCCGTCGAACAGGACACGGTCGAACGACGCCTGCGCCTCGAGCGCCTCGAAGGAACCGAGGAGCTCCCCCGACGCCTTCTCCTCCTTGTTCGCCGCCGCGAGGAGCGCGGCCTCGGGGTCGTACTCGATCCCCTGTTCCTCGGCGGTCTTCGGGCGGTCGAGCGCATGGTCGCGCTCCAGCTCCATGCCGTTGGCCAGCTCGAGCAGCAGCGGCACGCTCGGCAGGAACACCGACGCCGTCTCGCCGCGCTTGCGGGCACGCACGAAACGGCCCACGGCCTGCGCGAAGAACAGCGGCGTCGACGTGCTCGTGGCGTACACGCCGACGGCGAGCCGCGGCACGTCCACGCCCTCCGACACCATCCGCACCGCGACCATCCACCGCGAGGTGCCCTGCGCGAACTCGTCGATGCGGGCGCTGGCGCCGTCGTCGTCGGACAGCACGACCGTGGGGCTCTGGCCGGTGAGCCGGGCCAGGTGCCCCGCGTACGCCCGCGCGTCGGTCTGGTCGGTGGCGATGACCAGGCCGCCCGCGTCCGGGACGGTGCGGCGCATCTCGGTGAGCCGCTTGTCGGCCCCCGAGAGCACCGACGGGATCCACTCGCCGTTCGGGTCCAGGGCCGTGCGCCACGCCTGGGCGTGCATGTCCTTCGTCATCGCCTCGCCGAGGCGGGCGCTGACCTCGTCGCCGGCCTTGGTGCGCCAGCGCATGTTGCCCGAGTACGTCATGAACAGCACGGGCCGCACGACGTGGTCGCGCAGCGCGTCGCCGTACCCGTAGGTGTAGTCCGCCTTGGACCGGCGGATGCCCTCCCGGTCCTCCTCGTAGGTGACGAACGGGATCGGGGCCGTGTCCGAGCGGAAGGGTGTGCCCGTCAGGGCGAGCCGCTTCGTGGCGTCCTCGAACGCCTCGCGGACCGCGTCGCCCCAGCTCAGGGCGTCACCCCCGTGGTGCACCTCGTCGAGGATGACGAGCGTGCGCGCGGCCTCGGTGCGGGCGCGGTGCAGCGCCGGCTTCGCCGCGACCTGCGCGTACGTGAGGGCGACGCCGTCGTAGTGCGAGCCGTGCCGGCCCTGGCTGTTCTTGAACGACGGGTCGATCCGGATGCCCACCCGGGCGGCGGCGTCGGCCCACTGGTGCTTGAGGTGCTCCGTGGGCGCGACGACGGTCACGCGTCGCACGATCCCGGCCTCGAGCAGCTCGGTGGCGACGCGCAGCGCGAACGTCGTCTTGCCCGCGCCGGGCGTCGCGACGGCGAGGAAGTCCCGCGGGTCGCTCTGCCGGTACAGCTCGAGCGCCTCCGCCTGCCAGGCACGGAGGTTGGACGCCGTGCCCCACGGCGCGCGGCGCGGGAACGCCGGGCTCAGGTGGGACGCGGCGGCCGACGACGGCGACTGCGGCAGCGGCTTGGCGGGCTCGGCCGTCGCCTGGAAGAGATCGGGGGTGGACTCGGGCTCGGGAAGCGGCTGCGCGCTCACTTGCCGGAGTCGCCCTCGCCGCCCTCGCCGTCCTGCGGGTCGCGGAGGCCGTCGTAGATCTCCTTGCAGACGGGGCACACCGGGAACTTCGACGGGTCACGACCCGGCACCCACACCTTGCCGCAGAGCGCGATCACGGGCTTGCCCGACAGGGCGGACTCCATGATCTTCTCCTTGCGCACGTAGTGCGCGAAGCGCTCGTGGTCGCCCGGCTCCGCGGCCTGCTCGCGGGTGTCGGGACGCTCCAGCACGCTCGTGCCGGCCCCGGTGTCCTGCGAGGGGTCGGCCGGCGGGGTGGAGAGGGGATCGCTCATGCCGGGCAGTCTACGACGCACCCCCCGACGCTCCACCGCCACGCCGGCCCCCGTGCCGCGGATCCGGGCAGGGATCACAGCCCCTGCCAGCCGGGCTTGGACGCGAACGTCTGGCGGTAGTACGCGGCGAGCTGCAGGCGCGATGCGGCGGCGTCGTCGACCAGCACGGTCGCGTGCGGGTGCAGCTGCATCACGGTGCCCGGCCACATCGCGGAGATCGGGCCCTCGACGAGCTGGTGCACGGCCTCGGCCTTCTGCCGCCCGGTGGCCAGCAGCACCAGGTGGCGTGCCTGCATGATCGTGCCCAGGCCCTGCGTGAGGCAGTGGGTCGGCACCTGCTCCACGTCGTCGTCGAAGAACCGCGCGTTGTCGAGGCGGGTCTGCGCCGTGAGGGTCTTGATCCGCGTGCGGGACGCGAGCGACGACCCGGGCTCGTTGAACGCGATGTGGCCGTCCGTGCCGATCCCGAGGAGCTGGAGGTCCACGCCGCCCGCGTCCGTGATCGCCTGCTCGTAGGCGGCGCACGCCGCCGGGATGTCGGCGGCCAGGCCGTCCGGGCCGTGCACCTGGTCCGCGGGCCAGCCGACGCGCGAGGCGATCTCCGTCTCGATCACGTTGCGGTACCGCTGCGGGTGCGCGGCGTCCAGGCCCACGTACTCGTCCAGCATGAACCCGCGCGCCCGGTCGAACGAGAGCCCTTCCTCGCGGTGACGACGCGCCAGCTCGTCGTACACCTTCAGCGGGCTCGACCCCGTCGCCAGCCCCAGCACCGTGGCCGGGTCCTGGCGCAGCAGCGCCTCGATCGCGTCGGCCGCCAGCACGGCCAGCTCGTCGGCGGGGGCGATCACGACTTCCATGGGGGCTCCAGTCTCTCGGGTCGGGGCGCTGGACCGGACCGGTCCATCATCCCGTCGACGTGCGGGTCCACGCGCTCCGCGCGGTGGGGTCGGGTCAGTCGTCGGCCGCCGCGGGCGCGTTGAGCATCGGCGTGAGCCGGGCGTCGAACTCCGTGGCGAGCGTCGCCACGTCCTCCCCGTCGGCGATGCGGCCGAACAGGTCCTCGTACAGCCCGGCGTCCTCGATCGACGCCCACCCGGGAGCCGGGGGCGTGAGCTTCGACGCGGCGGCCGTGCGGACCATGAGCCGGCCGTACCGGTCGTCCTTCATGAGCTCCTGGGCGTCCTCGTTCGCCGGCCCCAGCCCGGCGGCCGCGAGCTTCTCCTGGTACTCGTCGGAGAAGACGACGCGCAGCACGTCCTCGGCCAGCTCGGGGCTCGGCGACGTGGCCGAGACCGCGATGTTCGAGCCGCCGGCGAAAACGGGGGCCAGGCCGCCGTCCACGCCCGGCAGCGCGAAGACGCCGAACGTGTCCGTGTCCTTCATCCCGTCGCGCACCAGCTCGCCCTCGTCGTTGCGCACGAGGTGGCCGATCGACCAGCGCGCCCACGCGGGCGCCATGATCGTGGCCGCGGCCGGCGGCGCCTCCTCGACGCCGTCGTTCAGGAAGTCCCAGTACTCGACGTCCCTCTCGGTGGACGGCAGGTAGGACGCGTTCTCGTACACGTCCTGCCACATCTCGAGGCCCTCGACGGTCCGCGGGTCGGCCAGGGTGGAGACCCAGCGGTCGCCCTCCTTCACCGCGAGGTCGCCACCGGCGGCGAACACCCAGGAGATGCCGTTGCGCCAGTCCTGGCCGCCCATCGCGAACCCGGCGTGGTCGTCGTCGGTGAGCGCCTCGACCGACTCGCCGAACTCCGCGAGCGTCGTGGGCCTCTCGAGCCCCGCGGCCTGCCACAGGTCCTTGCGGTAGAAGACGTACCGCGAGCCGAAGTAGTACGGCAGCGCGTAGTGGCGGCCGTCGACCGACCCTGCCTCCACGAACGACGGCAGCAGCTTGTCGCCGCCCAGCTCCTCGAACAGCTCGGGCGAGATCTCGCGGAACGCGCCCGCGGTCGTGAAGGTCGGGGACTGTGTGTTCCCGATCTCGACGACGTCCGGCGTGGTGGCCGGGTCCTTCAACGCCTCGGTGAGGGTGGCGACGAGGTCGCCCCACTCCTGCTGCTCGATGGTGAGCGTCGCGCCGGGGTTCTCGTCCTCGAACGTCTGCACCAGGAGCTCCCGGAGCTCGGGGGTGGTGTCCTCCCCCACGAGCCACATCGTGAGGTCCGTGTCCGGGCCCTCGGGCTCGGACCCCGCTCCCGGCGCGGAGCAGCCGGCCAGCGCGACCGTGAGCAGGCCCGCGGTCACCGCCCCGGTGAGGGCTCCGGTCCGGTGCCCGATCACGACGCCACGCCGTTGAGCGGGGCACGACCGGCGACCGTGCGGCCCACCACGGCGGCGCCGACGGCGCCGACGGGCACGCGGCCCGGCGCGAGCCGGACGCGGTCGGCCAGGTGCAGCGAGCTGAGGAACCCGGAGCTCCGCGACTCGCGGACCAGAGCGTCCCGCACGGCGTCGAGGAGCGGCTCGCCGAGCTGCGCGACGCCGCCGCCGAGCACGACGTGCTGCACGTCGACCGTGAGGACCAGCATGCGCACGGCGGCGGCCACGGCCGACGCGTAGACGTCGCGCGCCTCGAGCGCCTCGGGGACGCCGCGCTCCGCCGCCTCGAAGAGCTCGACCGGCGCGGGGCGGCCGGTGCGGGCCGGCCACAGCCGGGCGACGGCCGTCCCGGAGGCGTACAGCTCGAGGCAGCCCCGCTGCCCGCAGGGGCACACGGGCCCGGCCGGGTCGACCGGGACGTGCCCGATCTCTCCCGCCGCGCCCCCGAAGCCGCGCCGCAGCTCGCCGTGCAGCACCAGGCCCGCGGCCAGCCCCGTGCCGAGCGCGAGGAAGGCGAGGTCGACGGAGGCGCGCGGCGTCCCCGCCGCGGTGGCCTCGAGGTGCGCGGCGCCGAGCGCCGCCACGTTGAGGTCGTTCTCCAGGCCCACGGGGACACCGCCGAGCTCGTCGCCCAGCAGCCGCGCGAGCGCCAGCGGCGCGGCGTCCACGCCGACGTTCACGGCGTGCCGCACGGTGCCGGCGGCGGGGTCGACGAGGCCGGGCATGCCTACGCCCACGCCGACGACGTCCGCGAGGTCGACACCTGCCTGCCGCGCGACGCCCCGCACGGCCCGGGCCGCGCCCGCGACGACGCCGGCCGGGCCGCGCTCGGTCGCGAGCCGCGCCTGAGCCACGACGCTCCCGGCGGCGTCCAGGAGCACGGCGAGCGTCTTGGTGCCGCCGATGTCGAGCCCGACCGTGGGGCCCACGGGCGGCGCGAGGTGGGGGAAGGTCGAAGGAGTGCCGCCGTCCACGTCAGCCCTTCACCGCCCCGGCGACGAGGCCGGAGGTCATCCGGCCCTGCACGAAGAGGAAGAACACGATCACCGGCACGGCGATGAGCGTCGAGGCGGCCATGACCTCGCCCCAGTCGATGCCGCGGTTCGCCGACGCCGACAGGAAGCTGCGCAGCCAGATCGGCAGCGTCTGCCGGTCCTCGGCCGGCAGGATGACGAGCGCCGTCGTGAACTCGTTCCACGCCTGCAGGAACGCGTACACGCCCGACGCGACGAGGCCCGGGGCCAGCAGCGGGAACGTGATCCGCAGGAACGCCTTGGTGCGCGAGAGGCCGTCGACCATCGCGGCCTCCTCGAGCTCGGCCGGGATGCCGGCGACGAACCCGCGCAGCATCCAGATCGTGAACGGCACGAGCATCGCGGTGTACAGGATCGAGATGCCGAGCACCGAGTTGAGGCCGAGCACGGGCGTGCTCGCCCCCACCGTCGAGAGCATCTTGTACTGCGCGATGAACAGGCCCTCGGCGGGCAGCATCTGGATGAACAGCACCGCCAGGACGAAGCTCGTACGACCGCGGAAGCGCCAGCGGCTGATGGCCAGGGCCGCGAGGAACGCGAACGCCAGCACGAGGAGGATCGTCACGCCCGTGATCATCAGGCTCATCCGCAGCGCGCCCCCGAAGCCGGAGCCCGTGAGGACGCTGCTGAAGTTCGCGAGCGTGAAGTGCGTCGGGAGGAAGCTCGGCGTGCTCGCCCGCAGCCGCGCGTCGGGCGTCACGGCCGACAGCAGCATCCAGTAGACGGGGAACACCCACACCAGGGACAGGACGATGCCCAGGACGCTCAGCAGGATCTTGCCGACCCGTGGACGGGGCCGGCGCGTCGCCGCGTCGGCGTCGCGCAGCGCGGGCACGGCCGGTCGCGCGGTCTCGGTCGCGGCGCTCATGCGGCGTCCTCCTTCATGAGGCTGCGCACGTACGGCGCGGCGAGCAGCACCGTGAGCAGCAGGACGAAGATCGAGACGGCGGCGGCGCCGGAGAAGTCCTGGCTGCCGATGCCGAGCTCGTAGATGAAGTTGCCCAGCAGGTTCGTCTCGGAGATGGGGGCCCCGGCGTCCTGCAGCAGGCGGATCTGCGCGAACACCCGCAGGTCCCAGATGATCTGGAGCAGCAGCACGATGGCGAGCACGGGGCGCACCAGCGGCAGCAGGATGTGGCGCAGGATCTGCGCGGGGCGGGCGCCGTCGAGGCGGGCGGCCTCGAGGACCTCCTCGGACACCTGCGTGAGGCCGGCGTACAGGGACATCGCCACGAACGGCACCGACATCCACACGATGACCAGGGTCGCGACGACGAAGAACGTCAGCGGCTGCGCGAGCCAGGCGTAGCCCTGGTACTGGTCGAGGCCGATCTGCACGAGCAGCCAGTTGACGACGCCGGAGCGGTAGTCGAAGAGCCACCGGAAGACGGTCACCGCGGCCACCAGCGGCGTCGCCCAGGCGAGCAGGAGCACGATCTGCATGGTGAGGCGCACGGCCGTGTGCACGGCCCGCATCAGCAGCGCCAGCCCGAGGCCGATCGCCACCGTGAGGAACGCGTTCACGAGGCAGAAGAGGATCGAGCGCCCCACGACGGACCAGAGCCGGTCGTCGGAGAAGATCCGGGCGTAGTTGTCCAGCCCGGCGAAGGTCGGGGGCGCGCCGAACTGCTGCATCATCCCGTACTGCTGCAGCGAGGTCACGACCTGCCAGTACACCGGGTACCCGAGGCCGACGAGCAGGATCAGCACCGCGGGGAGCAGCAGGAGGTAGGGGGTGGCCGGCTGGCGCCGACGGCGGATCGCGATGGCGGACGCGGGTGTCGCGGTGGTCATGCGGTCCTCCTTCCCGGGGGTCGTGGGTGACGGGCGGGGCGGTGGCACTGGTGGGGGGACCGGTGCCGGCGCCCCGCCCGTCGGGGGTGGGGGCTGGAAGGGGTCAGCCCGCCTGGCCGTTGAGCATCGGCGTGAGCTTCTCGTCGTACTGCTTGGCGAGAGCCGTCACGTCACCGCCCTCGGCGATCTTCTGGAAGAGCTCCTCGTAGACGGAGGCGCCCTCCACGGCGGCCCAGCCGGGGGCGGCGGGCGTGAGCTTCGAGGCCTGCGCCGTCTCCACGGTGACCTCGCCGAACTTGTTCGGGTTGCCGTCGGCGTCGACCGTCATGATCTTGTCGAAGTCCGCGTTGGCCGGCCCGAGGCCCGCCTCGGCGAGCTTGGTCTGGTACTCGTCCGAGTAGACGATCCGCAGCAGGTTCTCCGCGAGCTCCGGGTGCTGCGACTTCGCCGAGACGGCGAGGTTCGAGCCACCCGCGAAGACCGGCGCCACGCCGCCGTCCACGCCCGGCAGGGCGAAGATGTCGAACTTCGAGTCATCCGCCATGCCGTCGCGGACCTCCTTGCCGTCGTCGCCCTTCGTCAGGTCGCCGATGGACCAGCGGGCCCAGCCCGGCGCCATGATGGTCGCGCCCTCGGGCGCCGCGCCGTCGGTGCCGTCGTTGATGAAGTCCCAGTACGCCTCGTCCTTGGCGGTCGCCGGGAGGTTCGAGGCGTTCTCGAAGACGTCCTGCCACTGCTCGAGGCCCTTGACCGTGTTCGGGTCGGAGAGCGTGGAGGTCCACTGGTCGCCGTCCTTGACGGCGAGCTCGCCGTCGTTCGCGAACACCCAGGAGATGCCGTTGCGCCAGTCCTGGCCGCCGATCGCGAAGCCGGACCGGTCCTTGGAGGTGAGCTCCTTGACCGAGTCGCCGAACTCCTCGAGCGTCTTCGGCACCTCGAGGCCCGCCTTCGACCAGATGTCCTTGCGGAAGAACATGTACCGGGAGCCGTAGTAGTACGGCAGCGCGTACTTGGTCTCGTCGATCGAGCCGGCGTCCACGAACGACTGCAGCAGCTTCTCGCCGCCGAGCTCCTCGTACAGCTCCGGCGAGATCTCCCGGAACGCGCCCGCGTAGGTGAACGTGGGCGCCTGCGTGTTGCCGATCTCGACGACGTCGGGGGTGTTCGCGGCGTCGGGCAGGGCGGTCGTGAGCTTGGTGACCAGGTCGGTCCAGTCCTGCTCCTCGATCTTCAGCGTCGAGCCGGGGTTCTCCTCGGCGAACGTGTCGACCAGGTAGGTGCGCAGCTCGTCGTTCGTGTCCGCACCGGCGAGCCACAGGGTGATCTCGCCGGCCTCGGGCGTGCCGCCGGTCTCGCCGCTCGCCTCGTCGTCGGCGGGCGCGCACGCGGAGAGCGCGAGCGCCAGGGTCAGGCTCGTCGCCACGCCGGTGGCGACGACACGGTTCCTCTTCACTGGGGATTCCTCTCGATCATTCCAGGGCGGCGCCGGGTCAGCGCCTTCGGTGCTGGTCGTCCGTCAGGGGTCGTGCCGGCTCGTTACGCGACGGGTCAGGAGACGCCGAGCTGGGCGGCCAGCACCAGGACGGCCGCGCCCGCGAGGACGACGTCCTCGTCGAGCGTGGCCATCCGCAGCCGCAGTCCGGCGGCCGTGGCCGGCATCGTGCGGTCGGTCAGGGTCTGCAGGGCGGCGGTGCGCAGCGCGCCGTCGAGCAGGTCGGCCGGGCCGCTGAGCAGCACCTCGCCGAGGTTGAGGGCGCCCACCACGGGCGCGAGGGCGATGCCGAGCGTGCGGCCGACGCCGGCCAGCGCCTCGTCGGCGGCGGCCGGGTCCAGGCCGGCGACAGCCCGCCGCAGCGCGGGGGCCGCGAGCACGGTCTCGAGGCAGCCGCGGCGGCCGCACGCGCACGGCTCGCCGTCGTCGACCACCGTGACGTGCCCGAGCTCGCCGGCGGCGTCCGCGGCGCCGCGTACCCGCGACCCGTCGACCATGACGCCGGCACCGACGCCCTGCCCGACCGTCAGGACGAGCATGGAGTCGGACGCCCCGCCGTACGTGTACTCGCCGAGGGCGGCCGAGTTCGCGTCGTTCGCGACGTGCACGGGCAGCGCCAGCCGGTCGGTGAGGATCGCGGCCAGGGGCAGGTCCGCCCACTGCCGGTTGGGCGCCTCGACCACGCGGCCGGAGTCGTCCACGACACCGGGCGAGCCGACGCCGACCCCGATGACGGGCCGCGTGGCCGCGGAGATCAGGCTGCGGGCGAAGCGCGTGAGCAGGTCCACGAGGGCGTCGCCGACCTGCCCGGCGACCGGCAGGGAGCGGCGGACCACGGCCTCGCCGGTGAGGGTCATGACCGCACCGCGCATGACGGCGTCGTCGGAGAGGTCGACGGCCACGATCTGATAGGCGTCGGTGCGCATCCCCACGAGGATCGCCGGCTTGCCGACGCGCCGGCCGGGCTGCACGCCCAGCTCCTCGACGAGCCCCTCGGAGAGGAGGACGTTCACCAGGTCGGAGATGGTCACGCGGGTCAGGGACGTGGCCCGGGCGAGGTCGGCCCGCGAGGTCGGCCCCTCGTGGAACAGGTGCTGGAGCACCAGCGAGCGGTTGTGCGCCCGGGCGTGCTCGGGGAGCACCTTGGAGGTGGCTCGCAGGCCGGCACCCAGACCTCGTCGTGCTGTGCGCGTCGTCGGCGTGGACATGTTTGTTAGTACAGCGTCTTAACTAGCCGGGTGTCAATCCGCGGCCCGGCGCCGGACCCAGGCGTGACCGGATCGTGACGGTCGGCGCGACGGGGCGGGAGGTCCGTGCCCGCGGGCCGCGCCCCCGCGGCATCATCCAAGGTCACGGTCTCGGCACGGTCGGGTCACGATCGCGCGGCCGGTCCTCGGCCCGCGGACGCCGCGCCCTACGCTCTGAGCCATGCCCGCCACCCTGCGCCTGGACCGCACCCGTCGCGCACCCCTCCTCGCGGTCCTGGCCACGACGCTCCTGCTCGTCGTGTCGGCCTGCTCGCCGGGCGGCGGCGACTCCGGCGTGGCGACCTCGGCGGTCGAGGCCGACTCCTCCGGCACCGTCGCGGACGTCGGCGGCGCCGAGCAGGCGGACGGCGGGGCCGCCGTCGCGGAGAGCGCCGCGGAGCCGGGTGCCGCCGCGGCGCGCGAGATCGTCACCACGGGCAGCGCGACCGTCGTCGCCGACGACCCGTCGGCGGCCGCGACGCGGCTCGCGCGGCTCGTGGAGGAGGCGGGCGGCCGCGTCGAGCGGCGCTCCGAGACCGCCGCCACGGACGACGCCCCGGGCTCCGCGTCGATGACCGTCCGGGTGCCCTCCGACCGGATGACGGGTGCCCTCGAGGCGCTCGGCACCCTCGGGACCGTCGAGGACGTCGACGTGCAGTCCACCGACGTCACGGGCGAGGGGCAGGACCTCGACGCCCGCATCGCCGCGCTGACCACGTCCACCGACCGGCTGCGGGACCTCATGGGCTCCGCGGGCAGCACGGAGGACCTGCTCCGGGTCGAGCAGGAGCTCTCCGACCGCCAGGCCGACCTCGACGCGCTCACCGCGCAGCGCCAGCGGCTGTCCGACCAGGTGGCGATGTCGACCCTCGACGTCGCGATCGTCCCCGAGCCGGTGGCGGCCGCCCAGTCGCGGGGCGGCTTCCTCGGCGGCCTCGCCGCGGGCTGGGGCGCCCTGGTCACCACGGTCCAGACCGTGGTGCTGATCCTGGGCACCCTTCTCCCCTGGCTCGCGCTCGGCGGGCTCGGCTACCTCGGCTACCGCTGGCTGCGTCGACGCACGCGCCCCGGGGCGGGTGCCGACGGCGGCCCGTCGGACGGCCCGGACGACGACGGCCCGGACGCCCCCGACGCGCCTCGCCCCGGCGCACCCGACGAGGCCGCCGAGCCGGTCCCCGCCGGCCGCTGACGGGTCGCTGGCCGGACGCTGACCGGCCGGCGGGGGGGGGGGGGGGGGGGGGGCGGGGGGCGCGGCCGGGGGGGGGGGGGGGGGGGGGGGGGGGGGGGGGGGGGGGGGGGGGGCGCGGGCGCGCCCCCCCCCCCCCGTCGGGGGTGGGGGCTGGAAGGGGTCAGCCCGCCTGGCCGTTGAGCATCGGCGTGAGCTTCTC
>NZ_JBIRXP010000006.1:0-337299 GCF_044389085.1 Isoptericola sp. NPDC019693
CCGGTGACGTAGGCGGCGTGGTGCTTGTCGTGGTGCAGCTCCATGATCTTGCCGCTGATGTGCGGCTCGAGGGCGCTGTAGTCGTAGGGCAGGTCGGGCAGCGTGTAGACGGGCATCTCGTCCCCTTCGTCGTTGCGGATGTCGTTGCTGGTCACGCTAGGACCTCAACCCTGGTCGAGGTCAACGTTCCCCGCAGAACGTGGCCGAGGTCACGACCACTCGGCGCCGTCGGGGTAGCGGAACCGCTCGACCGACCCCGGGTGCATCTGCGTGGAGTAGCCCGGCGCGGTCGGCACGACGTACGCCATGCCCTCGCCCTGGTCCCGCGCCACGCACGGGTCGGTGAAGTGCTCGTGCAGGTGGTCGACGAACTCGGTGATCCGGCCGTCCAGCGAGCCGGAGACGGCCACGTAGTCGAGCACCGACACGTGCTGCACCATCTCGCACAGCCCGACGCCGCCCGCGTGCGGGCAGACGGGGACGCCGAACTTCGCGGCGAGCAGCAGCACCGCGACGATCTCGTTGAGGCTGGCGAGGCGGCCGGTGTCGAGCTGGCAGTAGTCGGTCGCCCGGGCCTGGAAAAGCTGCTTGAACATCACGCGGTTGTGGCAGTGCTCGCCGGTGGCGACGCGCACGGGCGCCACGCCCTCGCGCACGGCGGCGTGCCCCAGGATGTCGTCGGGCGACGTCGGCTCCTCGATCCACAGCGGGTCGAACCGCTGGAGCGCGCGGACCCACTCGATCGCCTCGGGCACGTCCCACACCTGGTTGGCGTCGATCATCAGCGTGAGGTCGGGCCCCAGCTCCTCGCGCGCGATGCCGAGGCGGCGCACGTCGTCCTCGAGCCGCGCCCCGACCTTGAGCTTCACGTGCCGGTAGCCGGCGTCCACGGCCTCGCGGGTGAGGCGGCGCAGCTTCGCGTCGTCGTACCCGAGCCAGCCGGCCGACGTCGTGTAGGCGGGGTAGCCGCGCCGCTCCAGGTGCGCGATGCGCTCGGCCTTGCCGGGCTCGGCGGCGCGCAGGATCTCCAGCGCCTCGTCGCGTGTGAGGGCGTCCGACAGGTAGCGCAGGTCGGCGACGTCGACGAGCTGCTCGGGCGTCAGGTCCGCGAGCAGCCGCCACACGGGCTTGCCGGCGCGACGGCCGGCGAGGTCCCAGGCCGCGTTGAGCACGGCGGCCAGCGACAGGTGCACCACGCCCTTCTCGGGCCCGAGCCAGCGCAGCTGGCTGTCGGCGGTGAGCTCGCGGTACGTGGCTCCCATGTCGCCGACGACGTCGTCGACGTCCCGCCCCACCAGCAGGTCGGCCTGGTGCCGGGCCGCGAGCGCGACGACGTCGGTGCCGCGCCCGATGGTGAACGTCAGCCCGTGCCCGGCCAGCGGCGCGCCGGAGGGGTCGGTGCCGTCGGTGCGCAGGACGACGTAGACGGCCGAGTAGTCGGCGTCCGCGTTCATGGCGTCAGAGCCGTCGGCGGTGCGGGAGGTGGGGAAGCGGACGTCGGTGATCTCGACGTCGGTGATGGTCGGCATGCGCACCTCTTCGTGACGGCTGGGCGAAAGATCGGATGACTGGCGCCAATCTAGCGGGAGTGCCCCGAGAACGGCAACGAACGGCCCCGTAGTCTTGCGGGAGAGATCCGAGGACTCGCCGTGCCGCCTCGACGGGGTACCGGCGTCAGGCGCGGGTGGACCCTCGCTCGACCAGGTGCACCGGGACCGTGACGTGCTCGGGAGGTGCGTCCCCGCCGGCCATCCGCTGCTCGAGGAGTCGCACGGCGGTGGAGGCCACGACGTCGTAGCCCGGGTCGACCGACGTGATCCCCGGCGGCACGAAGCGCGAGACACCGAGGTTGTCGAAACCCACGAGCTGGACGTCGTCGGGGACTCGCACGCCGCGCTCCGCGAGCGCGGCGACCGCGCCGAACGCCACGGTGTCGTTGACGGCGAACACGCCGTCGAACGGCACCCCCTCGTCCAGCAGCCCGGTGACCGCGTGGTGCGCCGCCTCGGGGGTGAAGTCGGGCACGGGCACGACGAGGCGGTCGTCCGGGACGAGACCGGCGGCACGGTGCGCCTCCGCCCAGCCGGCGCGCCGGTCGGACTCCATGCCGGCCGACGACTCGACGGTGCCGCCGAGGGCGAGCACCCGCCGCGCGCCACGCTCGAGCAGGTGGGCCGTCGCCAGGCGCGCGCCTTCCAGGTTGGCAAGGCGGACGTGGTCGAAGCGCTGGGGCACTTCCCGCTCGCCGAGGAGCACGATCGGCGCGGAGGCCGGCACCCGGTCGAGCTCGTCGCTGTGGAGGCCGGCGACCGAGAGGAGCACTCCGTCGTACATCCGCAGCCGCGGCACCCTGAGCGACTCCATCTCGCTGCGGGCGTCCGCGCTGGTGCGCTCGACGACCAGGTGGCGGCCGCCGGCCTCCACGAGCGGTGCGATCCGGTCCGCGACCTCGCCGAAGTAGTCGTGGAAGCTGGGCACGATGAGGGCGACCGTGTCCGTGCGGCCGGCGCGCAGGTGCCGGGCGGTGAGGTTCACCTCGTACCCGAGCGACTCGACCGCCGCGAGCACCCTGTCGCGGGTGGGCTCGCCCACGCGCTTGTTGCCCGTGAGCACGTTCGAGACGGTCATCATCGACACGCCCGCCTCCCGCGCGACGTCGCTCATCGTGACCATCCGCCACCTCCCGGGGTGATCCTGCCAGGCCGCGCGGGACGGCGTCGCGCGACGCTTGACGACCGGGTGCGACCGTGTCAGGGTCGGCGCGGATTAACGATAAACCGAGAAGGGCTCGCCGATGCGCTCCGACGATCCGTACGGTTATCTCCTCGTGCACTTCGTGGAGGACCCCGCGGGCCACGGCGAGCGCGTCCACCTGAGCCTCAGCATGGGTGACGACCCCCTGCGGTGGCGCCGCCTGAACGGCGGGCGACCCGTGCTCGAGACCGCTGCCGGCACCACCGGGGTGCGCGACCCGCACGTGGTGCGCCGCCCCGACGGGCAGGGGTTCCACCTGGTCGCCACCGACCTGCGGGTCTGGCGCCCCCAGGGGCCCGACTGGGAGGAGTTCGCCCGGCACGGCAGCCGGGACGTCGTCGTCTGGGACTCGCCGGACCTGCTGACGTGGTCGGAGCCGCGGCACGTGACCGTGGCGCCGCCGGACGCGGGCATGGCCTGGGCGCCGGAGGTGTTCCACGACGACGACACCGGCGTCTTCGTGCTGCACTTCGCGGCGGCGCTCTACGCCCCGGACGACCCCGCGCACGAGGGGCCCTGCGTGCCACGGATCATGACCGCGACCACCCGGGACCTCCGCACGTTCGCCCCCGCCGAGCCGTATCTCGAGCTCCCCGGCGGCGTGATCGACATGACGGCGGTGAGCGCGGGCGACGAGGTGCACCGGTTCGCGAAGCAGGCCGACGCCGCGCAGGGGTCCTGGCGGGTCTTCCACCAGGTGGGCTCGTCGTTCTTCAACCCGGCGTTCCGTACGCTCGCGACCGGCCTCGGCCAGGGCTTCGGCCCGGCGGTCGAGGGCCCGCTCGTCTTCCCGACGCACGACGGGAGCCGGTGGTACCTGTGGGTGGACCAGTACGGCCGTGCGCCGCAGGGGTACCGCGCGCTGACCACGACCGACCTGCGGTCCGGCCGGTGGGACCCCGTGCCGGACGACGAGCTGATCCTGCCGGCGCACACGAAGCACGGCGCCGTGCTCCCGCTCCAGCGCGGCGAGTGGAAAGGGCTTGCTCGACTCTGAAAAGGTTTGACGACACACGACGAAGGAGACGTATGACGCGACGAGCGCTCGTGGTGCGCGGCGGATGGGACGGCCATCAGCCCGAGGCGGCCACGGACCTGTTCCTGCCCTTCCTGCGCGAGCAGGGGTTCGAGGTGCGGGTGGAGACGGACAACGAGGTCTACGCAGACGCCGACACGATGGCGGCGACCGACCTGGTGCTGCAGTGCGTGACGATGTCGCAGATCAGCGGCCCCGCACTGCAGGGCCTGCGCGCTGCCGTCGAGGCCGGCACGGGGCTGGCGGGCTGGCACGGCGGGATCGCCGACTCCTACCGGAACAGCTCGGACTACCTGCAGCTGGTGGGCGGGCAGTTCGCCACCCACCCGGGCAAGGAGCCGCACCTGCGCGAGGGGGGCGCGTCGGACAACTACCTGCGGCACACGATCGAGCTCACGGACCTGGGCCGGGAGCACCCGATCACCGCGGGGCTGGACGACGTCGAGCTGGAGACCGAGCAGTACTGGGTGCTGCACGACGACCTCATCGACGTCCTTGCCACCACCACCCACCCGGCGCCCGAGTGGCACCCGTGGCATCGCCCGGTGACGTCGCCCGCGGTGTGGACGCGGCAGTGGGGCGCAGGGCGCGTGTTCGTCGCCACGCCGGGGCACTCCGTGGACGTGCTGGAGAACCCGACCGTCCGCACCATCGTCGAGAGGGGCCTGCTGTGGGCGAGCCGGTGAACGCGCAGGGGAGGGAGGGGCAGTTGGGCGACGGGCAGGTGGGCGACGGGCAGGTCGGGATCGGCATCGTCGGGCTGGGCGTGATCTCGCGCCAGTACCTGGACACGCTGACGGGACACCCGCGCGCGCGGGTCGTGGCGGTGACGGACCTGGACCGCTCGCGGGCGGAGGCGGTCGCGGCGGAGCTGCCCGGGGCGCGGGTGGCCGCGGACCTGGACGCGCTCCTCGCGGACCCCGACGTGTCGGTCGTCCTCGACCTCACCACCCCCGGCGTGCACGCCCACGTGGCGAAGGCGTGCGCCGCGGCCGGCGTCGACCGCTACGGCGAGAAGCCGCTCGCGGTGGACCTGGCGGCGTCGCGCGAGGTGATGGCCGCCGCGACCGCGGCGGGCACGCGCGTGGGCTGCGCCCCGGACACGGTGCTCGGCACGGGGGTGCAGACGGCGCGGGCCGCCGTCGCCGACGGCCGGATCGGCACGCCGACCGCCGCCGTCGCGACCTGGGTCTCGCCGGGGCACGAGCTCTGGCATCCGAACCCGGACTTCTACTACGCGCCCGGCGGCGGGCCGCTGCTCGACATGGGCCCCTACTACCTCACGAGCCTGGTGCAGATCCTGGGGCCGGTGGCGTGGGTGCAGGGCGCGGCGTCGCGGTCGCGCGACGGGCGCACGATCGGCTCCGGCCCCCGGGCGGGGGAGCGCGTGCCGGTCGAGGTCGCGACGCACGTCACCGGCGTGCTCGGCCACGCGAGCGGCGCGCTGTCCACCGTGACGGTGAGCTTCGACGCCGTCGGCTCGCACGCCCGTCCGATCGAGGTGCACGGCACGGAGGGCTCGCTCGTCGTGCCGGACCCCAACCGGTTCGACGGCGACGTCGAGCTGCGGACCCTCGGCGGAGGGGAGTGGGAGGTGCTGCCGCCGAGCGCCGGGTTCGTGGGCGCGGGCCGCGGCATCGGGCTGCTGGAGATGGTCGGGGCGGCCGGGCTGGGCGGGGCGCCGGACGCACCGCGGGCCGGCGGCGACGTCGGGCTGCACGTCATGGAGGTCATGACGGGGCTGCTCGACTCCGCCGACTCCGGCCGGCGCGTCGAGCTGACCACCGCGCCCGCGGTACCGCCGCTCGTGCCGCTGAGGTCCGAAGCGACCTGGCACGGCGGACGGACGGCGGGCGCCGCGTGACCGGTCTCGAGCACCGCCGCACCCGCACGACCGTCACGCTGACGGACGCGGACGGTCGTCCCGTGGCGCACGAGGACGTCACGGTTCGCCAGGTGCGGCACGCCTTCGAGTTCGGTTCCGCGGCCTTCGAGGTGGCGGGTGCGGACACGGGCTACCAGGACCTCTGGCTGGGGCTGTTCGACACGGCCACCCTGCCCGTGTACTGGGGACGCTACGAGCCGCGGCGTGGCGAGACGGCCCTCGCCGACGTCGAGGCGGCCGCGCGCTGGTTCGCCGACCGGGGGGTGCGCCTCAAGGGGCACCCCCTGGTGTGGCACACCGTCAAGGCGCCGTGGGTCGACCGCCTGCCGCTGGACGAGGCCGAGCGGCTCCTGCGGGGACGGGTCCGTCGGGAGGTGCGGGACCTCGCCGGGCTGATCGACACCTGGGACGCCATCAACGAGGCGGTGATCATGCCTCGGTTCATCAACGAGCCGGACGGCGTCCCCAACGCGATCAGCCGCCTGTGCGACCGCCTCGGCCGGGTCGGGATGGTGCGGCTGGCGGTGGACGAGGCCCGCAGTCAGGGCACGTCGCCACGCCTGCTGATCAACGATTTCGACCTGGGGCCGGAGTACGAGCGGCTGATCGAGGAGGTGCTCGAGGCGGGGGTGCGGATCGACGCGATCGGTCTTCAGTCGCACATGCACCAGGGCTTCCGTGGCGCCGAGCAGCTGCTCGAGGTGAGCGACCGGTTCGCGCGCTTCGGGCTGCCGCTGCACTGGACCGAGACGACCCTCGTGTCGGGCGACCTCATGCCGCCCGACGTCGAGGACCTCAACGATCACCAGGTCGCCGCCTGGCCCTCCACGCCCGAGGGCGAGGCACGGCAGGCGGACGACGTGGTGGCGCACTACACGACCCTCGTCTCCCACCCGGCCGTCGAGTCGATCACCTACTGGGGCCTCGGCGACGCCGGGGCGTGGCTCGGCGCGCCGGCCGGGCTCGTCCGGGCCGACGGCACGCCGAAGCCGGCCTATGACGCGCTGCGCTCCCTCGTGCGCGGCGCGTGGTGGACGGGGCCGACGCCCGCGCGTACGGATGCGCACGGTCGGGTGGAGGTCGCGGGCTTCGCCGGCAGGTACGAGGCGTGCTGCGGCGCCGCGGCGGCGACGGTCGACCTGGCGGCGGGCGAGCACGCCGTCGAGCTGCGCCTCCCGCGCTGATCCGGGCCAGTCCCCGTGCGAGACGGGGGTTGACGGGCTCAGGACCCGGCTCTAGTTTAACGCTAAAATCACGCGACGGACCGGGTAGTCGACGGGGCGTCGGCTCGGGCGACGAGGCCCGGGGTTCTCGAAGGGGAGACACATGATGGGTGATCTGACACCGCGGTCGCGCAGCCCGTGGCGGGCCGTCCCGGCGGCCCTCGCGGCGTCGTCGCTGCTGCTCGTCGCCGCGTGCGGCGGCGAGACGGAGGAGGACGGCGCCGGGCTGGACAACACCGAGGGGTCGATGACCGACCTCGCCGCCGACCAGCAGTTCAGGGCGACGGAGCCTCTCGACTTCTCGATCCTGTGGACGGACTGGCCGGAGCTCCCGATCAAGGACTCGTGGCAGCTCTTCGACGAGATCGAGAAGCGCACGAACGTCACGCTCCAGCCGACCAACATCCCGTTCAGCGACGCCACGGAGAAGCGCAGCCTGCTCATCAGCGCCGGCGACGCCCCCGACATCATCCCGCTCGTCTACACGGGCGAGGACGCGCCGTTCGTCTCTTCCGGCGCGGTGCTGCCCGTCAGCGACTACGTCGACCTCATGCCGAACTTCCAGAAGTACGTGGCGGAGTGGGACCTCGGCGAGATGATCGACAACCTGCGCCAGGACGACGGCAAGTACTACATGGTGCCGGGCCTGCAGGAGGTGTCCGTGCCGGTGTTCTCGATGATCATCCGCAAGGACGTCTTCGACGAGGTCGGGGCGCCGGTCCCGGAGACCTGGGACGAGCTGCGCGTCGCGCTGGAGAAGATCAAGGAGGAGCACCCCGACTCCTACCCGCTCGCGGACGGCTTCGAGGGGCAGTCGATGCTCAACTACGCAGCGCACGCCTTCGGCACCGTGGCCGGCTGGGGCTTCGGCAACGGCACGTTCTGGGACGAGGGCGCGGGCGAGTTCACCTACGCCGCCACGTCCGACGGCTACAGGGAGATGGTCGAGTACTTCCACGGCCTGGTCGAGGACGGGCTGCTCGACCCCGAGTCCCTCACGGCGAAGAGCGACGGCAGCACCGCCGACCTCTCCGAGAAGGTCGCGAACGGCGCCGTCTTCGCCGCCTCCGGGGCGGCCGGCACCGTCGAGGAGTTCCGCACCGCCCTCAAGGCCGCCGACCCCGACGCCGAGTTCGAGCTCGTGCAGATCGCGCCGCCGGGTGGCCCCGCGGGGCAGGTCGTGGAGCCGCGGAACTTCTGGCACGGGTTCATGATCAGCGCCGAGGCGAAGGACGACCCCCACTTCGTCGCGATGGTGCAGTTCCTCGACTGGCTGTACTACAACCCGGACGCCCGCGAGATGCTGCGCTGGGGCATCGAGGGCGAGACGTACACCAAGGACGCCGACGGCACGATCACGATCGACCCCGACTACTCGCTCGACGCGTACAACATCAACCCCGACGGCAAGACCGACCTGCAGAAGGACCTCGGGTTCTCCACGTTCCTCTCCGAGTCCACCGAGTCCCGCGCCCTCAAGGAGTCGTACAACTCCGACCAGTTTGTGGAGTACATGGACCGCGTCCTGGAGTCGAGGACGCCCCGCGACCCGTTCCCGCCGGCCCCGCTCGACGATGCCGAGCTCGAGCAGGCGTCCCTGCTGTCGACGCCGCTCAAGGACACCGTCGACACGAACACGCTGAAGTTCATTCTCGGCGACCGTCCGCTCACCGAGTGGGACGCCTACGTGGGCGAGCTCGAGGGGCAGAACCTGCAGGGGTACCTCGACCTCGTCAACGGCGCGCAGCAGCGCTTCGCCGAGAAGAACTGACCCATGAGCACGACCTCGGACCGACAGCTGTCGGCCCCGGCGCCGGTTCTCGACGGGCCCGGACCCCGCCCCCTGCGGGCGGACGCCGGCCGGTCGAGGCCGGCGCGCCGGTCGTGGCGGCTGAGTCTGCGCCGCGACTGGCAGCTCTACGCCCTCGCCGTCCTTCCCGTGGTGTTCCTCGTGGTCTTCCGCTACGTGCCGATGCTGGGGAACGTCATCGCGTTCCGGCAGTTCCGCCCCGGCGGCAGCATCTTCGGCGAGCAGTGGGTGGGCCTGCGGTACGTCGAGATGTTCATCCACGACCCGACGTTCTGGAAGGTCTTCACCAACACGGTGATCCTCGGCGGGCTCACGCTCGTGGTCTGCTTCCCGCTGCCGATCGTGCTGGCGCTGCTGCTCAACGAGGTGCGCAAGAAGGCCTTCAAGCGCACCATCCAGTCGATCTCCTACCTGCCGCACTTCCTCTCGCTGGTGATCGTGGCGGGCATGGTCATGCAGCTGCTGTCGCTGCAGGGCACCGTCAACCAGATCATCGAGGGGCTCGGCGGGGAGGGGATCCCGTTCCTCCAGCGGGCCGAGTGGTTCCGCACCGTCTACGTGGGCTCGGAGGTCTGGCAGACCGTCGGGTGGGGCACCATCCTCTACCTCGCCGCCCTCACCACCGTGGACGCCTCCCTGTACGAGGCGGCGCGCATCGACGGGGCCAACCGGTGGCGGCAGACGTGGCACGTGACGGTCCCGGGCATCCGGCCCACGATGATCACGCTGCTCATCCTCAACGTCGGCACCTTCCTCAACGTGGGGTTCGAGAAGGTCCTGCTGCTGTACAACCCGCTGACGTACTCCACGGCCGACGTCATCTCCACGTACCTGTACCGGGTGGGCCTCGTGTCCAACAACCTCAGCTACGCGGCTGCCATCGGGCTCTTTCAGGCGTGCATCGGCCTGGTGATGGTGCTGAGTGCCAACTTCATCTCGCGACGAGTGGTGGGAGCAAGCTTGTGGTGACGCAGACCGGGACGGCCCTGTCGGGCGGCGTGGCCGGGGGAGGGAAGCCCGTCGGGGCGCGCGACACCCGCGGGTACCGGGCGTTCACCGTGCTCAACACGGTGACGCTGGTGCTCGTGTCGCTGGTGACGCTCTACCCGTTCGTCACCGTCCTGGCGCAGTCGTTCAGCGACCCCGGCGCGATCAAAGCCGGCATGGTGAGCTTCTGGCCGGTGGGGTTCAACCTCGACACCTACCGCGCGATGGCCCAGGACACGATGTTCTGGACCAGCTACCGCAACACGGTCGTCTACACGCTCGTCGGCACGACCATCGCGATGGTGCTCACCACCACGTTCGCCTTCGTCATCTCCAAGCGGCACCTGCGGGGCCGCGGGGTGCTGATCGGGATCGCCGTGTTCACGATGTTCTTCAACGGCGGCCTCGTGCCGAACTACGTGCTGATCTCCTCGCTGGGGCTGAAGAACACGATGTGGGCGGTGGTGCTGCCCGGCGCCGTGTCGGTGTTCAACCTGCTCGTCATGAAGTCGTTCTTCGAGAACCTCCCGCAGGAGCTGGAGGAGGCGGCCCAGATCGACGGGCTGGGCTGGTTCGGGATCCTGGGCCGGATCGTGGTGCCGCTGTCCAAGGCGGTGCTCGCCACGATGGTGCTGTTCTACGCCGTCGCCTACTGGAACGACTGGTTCGCGGCCTTCCTGTACCTCGACAAGAACGAGCTGTTCCCGGTGACCCTGTTCATGCGCAACCTCATCGCCGGCGCCTCGACGACGGCGTCCGAGGGGGCGGCCGCGGTCGGGTCCACGACGCAGGCCGTCTCGGCCAACATCCAGTCGGTCACGATGATCCTCATCCTCGTGCCGATCGTGTGCGTCTACCCCTTCGTGCAGCGGTACTTCGTGTCCGGCGTGATGCTCGGTTCGGTGAAGGGCTGAGCGGTGGTGAGGAGCGCACGTGAGCGGGAGCCGTGCCGCCGTCCTGATGGACGGCGACACGGCTCCCGCTCACGACGGCGGCATGGTCAGCTCGCGCGGGAGAGGCTCATCTCGCCCGCGGGGCCCTGCCGGTAGGCGGTGAAGTACCCGTCGGTGGCCAGCGGGTTGCCGGCCGTGTCGTCGAGGTAGCTCCACACCGGCTCGCCGTCGACGCGCAGCACCACCCGGGTGCCGCCCTCCACGTCGACGGCGCCGAACGTCACCTCGTGCGTCGAGTTCGGCTCGATGACCGTGTTGGGGAACACGTCGATCATGAAGACGGCGGGGCTCCACCGCTGCATCTCGATGACGTCCTCCTTGATGACGACGAGGTAGCCCGAGGCGCTGTTGGTCCACACCGGGTCCCCGGCGGTCTTCGACCGCACGGAGAACCCGAACCAGCCGCCGTTGAACGCGCCGACCGAGGTGTCGAACCGGAGCAGCTCGTCGCCGAACTGCTGCGGCGCGAAGCTCCACGCCCCGCGCGGCGCGAGGTGCGCCGCGCCGTCGGCGACCGTGATCCCCTCGCCCGGGGCCCAGGCGGCGGGGTCGAGGATCTCGGCGCCGAGGTCGGTCACCGGGTGCTCGGCGGCCCGCACCGTCACGGTGGACGACGCCGCGAGGCCGGGCACCACGGTCGACGTCGCCGTGATCGTGGCGGTGCCGGCCGCGACGCCGCGGACGACGCCCCTGGCGTCGACGGTGGCGACCGCATCGTCGCTCGAGGTCCACTCCAGGCCGGTGCGCGTCGCGTCCGCCGGGGTGAACGACGGCGCGAGCGGGTGGGTCTCGCCCGGCTCGATCGTCGTCTCGGACGGCGCCAGGGTCAGCCCGTCGGGGTCCACGCCCACGAGCGAGAACCGCACGTCGTCGAAGTCGAGCGACGCGAAGCCCTGCACGTAGAAGCCGACCTTGCCGGCCCCGTCGGGCGCCGGGTTGGCCCCCGCCACGACCTCCGCGCCGTCGAGCAGCACACGCACGCCGCCGGCCGTGACCACGACGCGCACGTCGTACTGGGTGGAGGGCTCCAGCCCCTCGCCGGCGGGCAGCGTCACCTCCTTCACGGTGCCCCACGCGGAGTCGAAGATCGTCCACGTCGAGCCGGCCGCCGCGTGGCGGTAGCGCACGTAGCCGCCAGGCGCGGCGCCGGTGCGGTCGTAGACGAGCATCTGGCCGCCCTCGGGCACCTCGGCGGGCGTCGTGACGGTGAAGTCCAGCGCGTACTCCGTGAAGGAGCGGTCGAGCTGGGAGTTGGCGCCGTTCTTGATCCGGTAGACGTGGTCGCCCGTGCCGTCGTCGACGATCGCGCGGTTCGGGTCGGTGGCCCAGCCGTTGCCGCCCGTCTCGAAGTCCGTCGAGTGCAGCACGCCGTCACCGGCGGCCACGGTCACGGTCATCTCGTCGCGGATGCCCGCGTCGGACTTCGCCTCGGCGGTGACGGTCACCTCCCCGGGCGCGACGGCGGTGAGGACCCCCGCGGCGCTGACGGTCGCGACGTCGGCGTCGCTCGAGGTGTACGAGACGGCCTGCTGCGTGGCGTTCCACGGCACCGCCTGCGCGGTCACCGACACCTCGTCGCCGAGCGACACCGCCAGCTGGTCCGCCGGCAGCACCAGCGACTCCAGGGCCACGGTGTCCGGGGTCTGCGACTGGCCGACGTGGCCGTCGGTGCCGATCTCGCCGAACGGGATGGCCTCGAAGCCGGGGATCTGGTCGAACACGGCCGCGTCCGCGCGGAAGGTGTAGTCGCCGTTCGCGGCGTCGACGAAGCCCGGGTCGGCGTCGGTGACCCAGTTGGCGTCGTCGCCGGTCCCGTAGTTGAGGAGGTTCTTCGTGTCCAGGGCGCCCTCGGCGTTGACGTCGGGGTTGCGCTGGCGCTCCGGGTTCCACACGACGTTCTTCGCGAACGTGGAGTTGTTCGGGAAGTAGTGGTTGTCCTCGAAGAAGTGGCCCAGCTCGGGGTACTTCTCCAGGTACGGCGTGCCGACGAAGTCCTTGTTGTCGGCGAACACCTTCTCCCACTTCGGCATGTACACGCGGTCGACGGTGTTCCCCTCGCCGTCGCCCATCCACTGCGTGTAGTTGTCGTACGGCACGGTGGTGTCGACGAAGACGTTGTTCGTGGCGTCGATGTAGTCGGCCGAGCCGGACTTGATCGCGTCGTTGCCCATGTTCACGAAGACGTTCTGGCTGATCTCCAGGTCCCACGTGAAGTTGTCGGCGTAGATGCCCTCCACGCCGTGCTTGGTCAGGCCGATGTCGTGGAAGTAGTTCTGCCGGAACACGTGCCCGCGCTGCTGCGGCGTCTCGCCCGAGTTCATGTAGATCGCGCCGAGGTCCTGGAACGTCTTGCAGACGTCGTAGACCTCGTTCTGCTCGAACAGGTGGTCGTTGCCGTGCACGATGATGCCGGGGTGCGGGGCGTCGTTGATCTCGTTCCCGCGTGCCACGTTCCCGACGCCGTCGAACATCACGCCCGGGTTGTACGCCTTGTGGTAGTAGGCGAAGTCGTGGATGTGGGAGTCCTCGACGCGGTTGCGGCCGGGCTCCAGCGTCGTCTTGTCGCCGCCGGTCAGCACCACGCCGACGCCGCCCACGTGCCGGATGTCGCTGGACACCACCGCGTGGTCGGTGCCGCCGCGGTTCACCGGGATGCCGTCGTACGTGTACCGGCCGGGGGAGTTGATGTAGACGCCGCCGTCGGTGAAGTTCTGCACGTCGCTGTTCGAGATCGTCACGTGGCTGCCGCCGAGGATCACCGCGCCCGTGGCCCGGCCGTACTCGAGCACCAGGTCGTCGAACGTCACGTACGACGCCCCGTCCGTGCGGATCATCGGCTCGTCGAGCGTCGTGACGACGGGCGCGCCCCGCTCGGCGAGGAACGACGCGTTCGGGACGAGGTAGAGCATCCCGGAGTCACGGTCGACGTAGTACTCGCCCGGCGCGTCGAGCTCCTCGAGCAGGTTCTGCGCGAAGTGGAAGTCCGGGTACCAGGTCTTCATCAGGCCAGACATCTCGCCGTAGCGCAGCGTGATCGTGCGTGCGTCGGTGTCGATCTTCTCGATCTTGTTGTACGACCACTCCCAGCTGTGGCCGAAGATGCCGTCCAGCCAGACGTCCTCCGCGTCGCCCCAGTACTGCGGGCGGTCGTAGGAGTAGCTGAACACGCCCCCGCGGTCCTGCAGGTCCGCGTCGTCCTTCGTGGGGCCGGGGTCGACGATCTTGTTCATCTGGACGGTGTCCTTCGCGGCGCCGGCGTTGGGCCAGCGCGCGAGGGTCATGTCCTCGCCGTCCACGTACAGCTCCATCGGCGGCGTCGTGCTGACGTCGTTGGCCTTCCAGTAGCCGTGCCGGCTGAGCTGGCCGTAGTCGTCGATGCCGAGCTCGCGCAGGTCGATCTGCAGGACGTCGTCGTGGGCGGAGGTCTCGATGATCCGGTCCAGCACGGCCTGGTCGGTCACGGGGGAGAAGCCGTCGTACGGGAGCTCCTTGCCGCCGGACAGCACGGCCCGCTCGCCCGGGTAGGACCGGTAGGTGATGGGTGCGGCCGCGGTGCCGGAGTCCTCCTCGCCGAGGAGGAAGGACTCCGAGCGCTCGTACGTGCCCTCCCGGAGGTACACGGTGACGCCCTTCTTGCGCTGCCCCTTCGACAGGTCGCGGATCGCGTCGCGGGCGCCCTCGAGCGTCGCCAGGGGGCGCTGCTTCGTCCCCTTCGCGTCGTCGTGGCCGTCGGGGGAGACGAAGAGCGTCGTGCCGCCCTTCGTCTGCGGGGCGGACTGCGGGGGTGGCTCGGCGTGGGCCGCCGTCTGCGTCCCTGCGACGAGCAGGGACGTCAGCAGCAGTGCTGACAGTGGTCGCTTCATTGCGAGTGCTCCGACCTCTCGTGTGGTCACGGGGTTGTCGGGGGCGACGCAGGGTGCGGCGCGCCCGGATCGTCAAGCATCGGCAGGTTACATTAATCGATAATCGCTGACAATGAGGTGACGGAGGCCCTGACCCGCTACGGTCGGACGCGTCCGTCACTCGAAGGAGAGCTCATGACCAGCAGTGCAGCCCCCGAACGCCTCGTCTTCGTCGGGGACTCCATCACCGACGCGGGCCGCGACCGGGCGGACGAGGCGTCGCTCGGCGACGGCTACGTCTCCCTCGTCGCGGCGGACCTGCCCGACGCCGTCGTGCTCAACCTCGGCATCGGCGGCAACCGCGCCGTCGACCTGGAGCAGCGGTGGGAGCGCGACGTCGCGCCCACGGCGCCGGACGTCCTCACCGTGTACGTGGGGGTCAACGACACGTGGCGGCGCTTCGACGCCGGCGACCCGACGAGCGCCGAGGCGTTCGAGGCCACCTACCGCCGGCTGCTCGCGCGGGTGCCCGGCAGCCCCCGGCTCGTGCTGGTCGAGCCGTTCCTGCTCCCCGTGCGCGACGAGCAGCGCGGCTGGCTGGAGGACCTCGACGGCAAGCGGGACGTCGTAGGGCGGCTGGCCGCCGAGACCGGTGCCGCGCTCGTGCCGCTGCACTCCCTGCTGACCCGAGCGGCCCGGGACTCCGGCGCCGCCGCGCTCGCTCCCGACGGCGTGCACCCGACCCCGCCGGCGTCCCGGATGATCGCGGACGCCTGGCTGGCGGCGTACGCTGGGCCTGCACTAACGATTGTCGATAACAACCCGAGGGACGACGTGAGGCTGCACGGATGACGGACGCGCTCAGCTCGATCAGCGGCCTGGAGCGCGGGCTCCTGTCGGACCAGATCTACGACCTCGTGAAGTCGATGATCAAGACGTCGCAGCTCGCCCCGGGGGAGCAGCTCGTCGAGTCGCAGCTCGCCCGCCGCCTCCAGGTCAGCCAGGCGCCCGTGCGCGACGCGCTCAAGCGCCTCGCCCACGAGGGCCTGGTGACGCACGTGCGCCACCAGGGCAACTTCGTGGCGCAGTACTCCGACGAGGAGGCGCAGCAGGCCAAGCAGGCGCGCGTCGCCGTCGAGGCGCTCGCCGGCCGGCTCGCTTGCGGGCAGCTCGCGCCCGAGGTGCGCTCCAGCCTGGAGAAGGTCATCGACGAGATGCACGGCGCGGTCGACGCCGCGGACCTGCCCGCGTTCCGCGAGCTCGACTTCGGCTTCCATCGCGCCGTCATCGAGGCCAGCGGCAACACCTACCTGCCGCGCATGTGGGACATCATCGAGCCCAGCCTCCGGTCCATGCACCTGCTCGGCGACCCCGAGTTCACCGGCGACTGGCACCAGGTGGCCGACTGGCACCGCAGCCTGCTCGACGTCCTCGACGCCGGCGACGCCGACGCCGCGTCCGCCCTCTTCGAGGCGCACGCGGCGGGCACGCTGCTCGACGGCGACGGCGACGGCGACGGCCACGGCGACGCCGAGCCGGGCGCCGACACCTCCGCGAGATAGTTCGAGGCGCGCCGGGGTAGTTCGAGATCTCGCGAGATCTCGAACTACCTCGGCACGGTCCGAACTACCTCGGCGACACTCATGACTGTGCGAGCCACTCCGGCGCGAGGACCGACCAGACCTCGATGTCCTGCCGCACGCCGCGGTGCTCGAAGTGCTCGCGCAGCACGCCGTCGCGCCGCATGCCCAGCCGGCGGGCGACGGCGATGCTCGGCGCGTTGCCCGACGCCGCCCACCACTCGACGCGGTGGATGCCGCGCTCGCGGACCGCCCAGTCGATGATGAGGCGCGCCGCCCGGGTCACCAGGCCGCGCCCCGCGGCCGCCGGCTCGAGCCAGCAGCCCGCCTCGGCCGTGCCCTGCGCGACGTCCATCGTGCGGAACAGGACGCCGCCCACCAGGGTGCCGTCCAGCCAGATGCCGTAGAGGCGCCCGGTGTCCGTCGCCGCCTTCTGCGCGTACGACTCGAGGAACGACCGGCTGGTCTCCAGGTCGGTGATCCGGTCGGGCAGGCCGATGAACCGCCCGACGAACTCCCGGCCGCGGTCGATCGTCGCCAGCAGCTCCTCCGTGTGCCACGGCTCCAGCGGCCGCAGCTCGGCGCCGTCGTCGCCCAGCGATCTGGAGAACATCGTGCCTCCCGTGCGTCCCGGCCGGCTCGGCGCCGGCACGACGGGATCCTCGCACGGCATCGTCGGCGACGACGTAGCGATGGGTCGTCGTCCTGCCGGCAGACGGCGACCCATCGCTACGTCGACCGGCGGAAGCGTGCTCGGCGGGCCCCGGCGCGGTTCGCGGAGGCGCCCGAGCGCGCCGTCCGGTGCAGGAGACGGGCGTCCGCAGGAGGCCACGGCCGCGTTCCCGCAGGTCCGGCGTGGGAGCGCTCAGCACCTGTGCCTGCGTCCACGGGAACGGCGGAGCGAGGCGCCTCGCATCGCTACGATTCGTCCGTGGACGAGGGCTGGTTCGAGGAGGCGACGGCGCGCAGCGCCGTCGGGCGCGAGGCGCGCTCGGTCGCCTGGGAGCGCACCCCGCTGGGCCCGCCGGACGAGTGGCCGGTCGCGCTGCGGCACGCTGTGCGGCTCTGCTTCTCGACGCGGTTCCCCGTGATGCTGGTCTGGGGCCCGGAGCTCACCCTGATCTACAACGACGGCTACCGCGCCATGCTCGGCACGGACAAGCACCCGGGGGCGCTCGGCGCGCCGGCGGCCGCCGTGTGGGGCGAGATCTGGCACGACATCGGCCCGCTGTTCGAGCGCGTCCTGGCCACCGGCGAGCCCACGTGGAGCCGCGATCTGCTGCTGACCATGCGCCGGTCGGGGTTCGACGAGGAGACCTACTTCACCTTCTCCTACAGCCCGCTGCTGGACGACGACGGTCGGATCGCCGGCGTCCTCGACATCGCGACGGAGACCACGAAGGAGGTGGTGAACCAGCGCCGGCTCGCCACGCTCGGAGAGGTGCACGCCGCGCTCCCGACCTACTTCGACGGCATCCCCGCCTTCCTGGGCCCGGTGCTGGACGTCCTGGCCCGCAGCGAGGACGTCTCCCGGGCGGCGGTGTACGACGGGTCGGGCCGGGAGCTTCTCCTGCAGACCGGCCGGCCGGCGGGCGGCGAGGAGCCGGCGCTGGTCGCCCGCGCCCTCGGCTCCGGCCAGCCGCTCACGGTGGACGGCGCGGTGGTGAAGGCGATGCGCTCGGGCGTCGGGCGCGGGGTGCACGCGGTCCTGGTCCTGTACGGCACCCCCGTACGCACCTGGGACGCGGACTACGCGCGCTTCCTGGCGGTCCTGGCCACCACCGTCGCGGTGACGCTGCGCGACGTGGTCCGGCGTCGGGACGCGGACGAGGCCCTGCGCCGCCGCGCCCGACAGTCCGAGGAGGGACGGGTGCGGGCGACCGAGGTGTCCCTCGCCCTGCAGCAGGCCGTGCTCACCGCCCCGCCGCGCCTCGACGACCTGCAGGTCGTGGTGCACTACCAGCCCGCGGCGCTCGGGCGGGACATCGGCGGGGACTGGTACGACGCCTTCACGACGCGGGACGGCGCGACGACGCTGGTGATCGGCGACGTCGTCGGCCACGACCTCGGCGCCGCGGTGGCGATGGGCCAGCTGCGCGCCCTGGTGCGGGCCATCGCCTACGACAACAGCCACCAGACGCCCGCGCGCGTCCTGGAGCGGGTCGACGCGGCCGTCGACGGGCTGCTCGTCGACGGGGCCGCGACGGCGACCACGGTGCTCGTGGCCAGGGTCGAGCAGACCGCCGAGCAGGAGGCCCGTGGCGCCCGCACGGTGCGGTGGTCCAGCGCGGGCCACCTGCCCCCGGTGCTCGTCCGGGCCGACGGGACGAGCGAGGTGCTGTGGGTCGACAACGACCTCGTCCTCGGCGTGGTCCCCACGACGGTCCGCCGGGACCACGTGGTCGAGATCCTGCCGGGCGACACGCTCGTGCTGTACACCGACGGGCTGGTCGAGAACCGCAGCGACGGCCTGCGGCAGCGGATCGCCCTGCTCGCCCGCGTGCTGGAGGGCACCCATGCGGCCGGGCTGGACGGGCTGGTCGCCGCCGCCCTGGGCGGGATGCTGTCCGAGACGGTGGAGGACGACGTCGCGATCGTGGCGGTGCGGGCCGAGCCGCAGCAGGCCGTCGCCGTGACCGCGCGTCAGCCCGCGGCGGTCCGGTCGACGACGC
Source organism: Isoptericola sp. NPDC019693 (assembly GCF_044389085.1). Classification (NCBI taxonomy): domain Bacteria; kingdom Bacillati; phylum Actinomycetota; class Actinomycetes; order Micrococcales; family Promicromonosporaceae; genus Isoptericola; species Isoptericola sp. NPDC019693. Next base: position 18,743 of record NZ_JBIRXP010000006.1, read on the forward strand.
CGTAGAGCCGCGCCGCCGTCCCCGACCAGACGGCTGCCGCGCCCGCGTCGTCGAAGGCGGGCAGGGCGCCGGCGGTCCGCGCGACGATCTCCGCGTACGGGGCGACGCGCGCGGACATCGGCCAGTCGCTGCCGAACAGCAGCCGGTACGGGCCGAACAGGTCGACGGCGGTGCGTGCGGCCGCTGCGACGCGGCCGACGTCGTCGGTGGCGGGTCGGTGGAGGCCAGAGAGCTTCGCGTGCGTGCGGGGGTGGGCGGCGACGGCGGCGAGCGCGTCGCGCCAGGCGTGGTCGGGCGACCCGGTGCCGAGCCCGAGGTGGCAGACCACGACGTCCAGGGTCGGGTGCCGCCGGGCGAGCGCGGCGACGGCGGGGAGCTGCTCGGCGCGCACGAGCGTCTCGAGCACGCGGCCGGACGCCGCCAGGCCCTCGCACAGCGCGTCGAGCCCCACGACGTCGGACAGGTCGGCCGCGCCGCCGGGGACGGCGAGGCGGATCCCCGCGACCCGCGCCCCGGGGGCCGTGGCGCCGTCGTCGACCACCGCCTGCGCCATGCCGGCCCAGGCGCCGTCGTCGGGGCGGGCGTCGTACTGGAGCACGACCGGCCCGGGCAGGGGCCCGTGCGCGGCGGACTGGCGGGCGAGCCAGCGTGCCTCGCCCGCGGTGTCCGCGGCCTGGACGGCGACGGCTGCCCGCACGGGCACGGGCGACGTCGCGACGGCGCGCGCCAGGTCGTCCGGCCCCACCCGTGCGGGCAGCCCGAGGCCGTCGTGGAACCACGAGACGCGCATCGCCGCCGTGTCCCACAGGTGGACGTGCGCGTCCACGACCCCGTCCACCCCGCCCACCCTCTCGCCGAACAGGCGGTTGACACCGTTATGCGGCGCCATGCGACCCCATAACGGTGTCAACCGCCTGTTCGGCAGAGTGGGCGATGGCGTCGAGGTCCGCCCACAGGCGGTCGGGGACGACGGCGTCGGCGGCGTCGGCGAACACATCGACCTCGGCCGGCGTGCGGGCCCCCACGACGACGGCCTCGACGCCCGGCACGCGCAGCGGCCAGCGGACGGCGGCGGTCGGCAGGTCGACCCCGGCGCCGTGGCAGGCGGACGCCATCCGCAGGGCCTGGTCGACCTGCTCGGGGGAGGCGGGGCGGTAGTCGAAGAACGGCGCGGCCACGGGGTCCGCGAGCACGCCGGAGTTGTACACGCCCGCGGCGATCACGCCGACCCCGCGCTCGCGCGCCGCGGGCAGCAGGTCGTCCAGGGCGGTGCGGTCGATCAGGGTCACCCGGCCCGCCGGCATCACGACGTCCAGCGCGCCGGCGCTCTCGCGCACCAGCCGCGCGACGGGGACGTTGCGTCCCATCCCGACGCCCACCGCCCGCACCACGCCCTGGTCGCGGAGCTCGAGCAGCGCGGGCAGCGCACCGCGCAGCGCCTCGTCGACGTCCGCCGGGTCGTGCAGGTACAGCAGGTCGACGCGGTCGGTGCCGAGCCGCGCGAGGCTGCCCTCCAGCGACCGCAGCACGCCGTCGCGGCTGAGGTCCCCGACCGTCGTGCCACCCGGCCCGCCGGTGCCGCCCGGCGGCGCGGGCACGCCGTCGGCGTCGACGATGGTGCGGCCCACCTTGGTGGCGATCACGACGGAGTCGCGGTCGACCCCGGCCAGGGCGGCGCCGAGCCGCAGCTCGCTGACTCCCTCGCCGTAGTGCGGCGCCGTGTCGAAGAAACGGATCCCGCGCTCGAGGGCGCGGCCGACCGTCGCCTCGGCGTCGGCCTCCGCCACGGGCGTGAACAGGTTGCCGATCGGCGCGCAGCCGAGGCCGTACGACGACGTGGCGAGGGCCGCGCCGCCGTCCTTCCCGGCGGCGGCCGGCGTCAGCGGACGGAGCCCTGGGCGGAACGCCATGCCTCGTACTCCCCTCGCGTGTCGGGGGTCAACGGGTAGTAGTCGCTGAGCCGGGCGCCCTCGTCGAGCCGGCGCCGGCTGAAGACCTCCCACTCCTCGTGGTCCTGGGCCGAGGCGACGACCTGGTCGGCCATCGCGCGCGGCACGATGACGGGACCGTCGTCGTCCGCGACGACGAGGTCGCCCGGCATGCACAGCACGCCGCCGACGGCGACGGGCACGTCGTAGGCCCAGGGGAACAGCTCGGACTGCGAGGCGTAGTGCGGCGTCACGCCCGTGGACCACACCGGCAGGCCGAGGTCGCGGATCTTCCCGGAGTCGCGGACGCGGCCGTCGACGACCATGCCGGCGCCGCCCTTGCGCTGGAAGTAGCGGGCGAGGATGTCGCCCACGCACCCCGAGAAGCGGCTGCCGAACGCCTGGACTACGAGGACGTCGCCCGGCCGCACCGCCTCCAGCACGTGCCACAGCGCGGTGTGCCGCTCCACGTACTCCTGCTCGTCGCCGGCCGCGAGGTCCTCCCGCTGCGGCATGAACTGCAGGGTGAGCGCGTTGCCCACCACCTGGTAGCCGGGCTTGAGCGGCCGGGGCCCCTCGACGAACGAGTGCCGGATGCCGAGGCCGTGCAGCTTGGCGCACGCCGTCGCCGACGACACCCGGCCGAGCCGCTCCAGCGTGTCCGCGTCAGCCCGCTCGTACGCGCCGCCGCGCACCGGCAGCGTGATCTCGGGGCGGACGAGGCCGGCGCCGGGGTCGGAGGGCAGCGCGTCGACGGGCGCGAGTGCTTCGGTCATGGTCGGGCTCCTTCGTGGTGGTGCAGGTGCTGGGGGCGCGGCTGGTGTCCGGGTGCGCTGCCGGCGGGTGCGGTGAGCAGCACGAGGTCGGCGCGGTGCGACGGCGGCAGCTCGACGAGCAGGTCGGGGGCGTCCACGGGCACGGTCGCGACGGTGCGGGTGCCGGCGCGGCCGGCGGACGCCGTGGACGGGCCGGGCCAGGCGCCGCCGTCCTCGCCGTGGACGACGACTCCCACGAGGTGCCGCTCGCCGAACCGGCCCGCCCGCACCCGCACGCGCCGCGTGCGGGTGGTCGACAGGTTGACGAGCGTGAGCCCGATCTGGTCCTCCGCCTCGCCGAGATCGACGCAGCCGTCGCCAGATCGACCCTCGGTGCGTCGATCTCGCGACGGATGCCTCGATCTCGCGTCGAGGGACGTGACCAGCGCGGCGACGTCGGGCGGCAGGCCGGGGCGGCCACGGTCGGCGTCGGTGTACGCGACGGCCGCGAAGGGCAGCCCGCCGTTGTACAGGGTCTGCGGGGTGCCGGTGATCAGCTGCCCCAGCACCTCCGTGACGACCGGGTTGGCGCGCTGCCAGAAGTGCAGGTGCACGGTCTCTGGGTCCACGGGCTCGGCGTCCATCACCGCGACGCGGCGCGCGAGCTGCCCGAGCGCCATCGACAGCGCGCGCTCCGGGTAGTCCGGCAGCGAGCCGTCGAGGAACGCGAGCCACGGGCCCTCGTGGCCCGCCTCGACCTTGTCGCGGAACGGGCGCACCTCGCGGGAGCCGGGGATGCCGTCGAGCACGCGGTCCAGGCGCTTGCGGTCGGCGTCGTCGCGCGTCCACCACCACAGCCAGGTGGGCAGGTCGAGCTGGAGCGGGCCGAAGTCGAACCAGCCGTCGGCGCCGAACCGGTAGGGGACCAGGGTGGCCGGTTCGGCGGCGTGCGGGCCCAGCCGCTCCAGCCAGCTGCCGCGCAGGCTGAACGGCGTCTCGGTGACGGGCGCGGTGATCGCGTGGTCCAGGGCCGTGTCGAGCATGGTGCGCGCGAGGTCGAGCGGGGCGTCGTCCCGGGAGCCGGAGGCCCCCGAGACGAACGACGCGTTGATCGCGCCGATCAGGGTGCTCATGCCGACCGAGTGCAGCCCGTGCGGCCACGTCCAGCCGTAGTGGCCGCCGTACCAGGCGCCGTCGTGGAGGCCGCCGACGGTGCCGTCAGGCGCGACGTTGTCGGGCATGAGGCCGCCCGGTGCGAGCCCGGTGGCCGCGCGCTCGCGCCAGCCGTCGACGTACCGCGTCACCCACGCGGCCGAGGCGGCGTCGCCGTCGTACAGCCAGCGGTTGGCCACGAGCGACGTCGCGGCCAGGTTGACCGCCGTGTCGCCGGCCGCGCGGCGCTGGAGCTCGTCGCCCATGAGCCGGGCGTGCGCCGGGTCCTCGAGGTCGGACCACCGCGTGATGCCCGGCAGCCCGTGCAGCGGCAGGCCGTACGCCTCCATGTAGTCGAGGGACGCGGGGTAGGTGAGCCACTCGGTGCCCAGCCCGGGCAGGGGGCCCCGCGCCCCGTTGTGGGGCGCGGTGACGATGTTGCGGGCGGGGTCGTAGTTGCCGTGCCGCGGGTCGGTGTACAGGGCGGCGAACCGGCGCGCGCGCTCGGCGAACCGCTCGTCGCCCGGGTCGGCGGCGCACAGGCCGTAGAAGAACAGCAGCGATTCGCCCTGGTGGAACCAGTCGTACCCGTTCTCGTACTCGCCCGTGAGCATGCCGGCCTCGGTGAGCTGCGCCGTCACGCCCTCGAAGTGGTGCTTCGCCGCGTCGAGGACGTCGTCGCTGCCGCCGAGGGCGTAGAACGCCGGCCAGTTGAAGAACGGCTCGTAGAGGTCGTCGACCCCGTCGCGGTGCTCGAAGCCGCCCGCGTGCAGGATGCGGCCGTCGGGCCCGGTGTAGCGGTCGGAGAACAGCCGCCACGCCTCCTCGGTCGCGTCGAACAGCCGGCGCTCGAGCACCGCCCAGGCGGGGACCTCGTGCAGGGGTGTCGTGGGGACGCGGGGTCCGGTCCTCTCGCTCATGTCGGCGTCAGCCCTTCGTCGCGCCGGCCACGAGGCCGCCGATGATGTGCCGCTGCATGAGGACGAAGAACAGGATCGCCGGGCTCACCGCGAGCAGCAGGGTCGGGAAGACGGTCGTGTAGTCGGTGGAGAACTCGCCCACCGCCGCGTACACGCCCGTCGTCACGGTGTAGATGCCGGAGCTCGGCCCCAGGATGATCTGCGGGCTGACGAAGTCGTTCCACACGCTGATGGAGTTGAGCACCACGATCGTGGCGACCACCGGCTTCATGATCGGGAAGATGCACGACCAGAACGCCCGGATCTTGCCCGCCCCGTCCAGGGCCGCGGCCTCGTCGATGTCGCGGGGCACGGTGCGCAGGTAGGCGGCGAACAGGAAGATCGTCACGGGCAGGGTGGCGGCCGTCTCGAACAGGATGAAGCCCGGGATGGTGTTGATGAGCCCCAGCACCCGCAGCACGAAGACGACGGGGATCAGGGTCACCTGGCCGGGGATGAACAGGCCCGACACGAAGAGCAGCAGCAGCCCGAGGTGCCACTTCGACCGGCCGCGCGCGATGACGTACGCGACCGGCGCGGCGAGCGCGATGCCGCACACGTTGACCAGCGCGACGAACAGCAGCGTGACGCCGTACGCCCGCACCACGTTGAACTTCTCGCTGGTGAGCGCGGCCTGCAGGTACTCCAGGCTGAAGGTGTCGGGGGTGATCGCCAGCGGCGAGGAGATGATCGCGTCCTGCGGCTTGAACGCGTTGATCACCATGATGTACAGCGGCACGAGCATCACCAGCGCGCCGAGGGCCAGCACCACCCACTTGAGGACCGTGCCCACGCCCGGGGCGGGCCGGCGCCGGGAACGGGGAGCCGGCCGGGCGGCACGTGCCGGGGGCGGCGTCGGCTCCGTCACGCGGGCCGTCGGGTGCGTCGTCGTCGCCATCAGTCGGCCACCTTCTTCTCCGCGCCGCGTCGCGCGAACGTCACCGCGAGGCCGAGCACGGCCGTCACGATCAGCAGGATCACGGACTGCGCCGCGCCGAACCCGAGCTCGGACTGGGCGAACGAGTCGCGCAGGATCTGGTACACGATCGTCTGGGTCGACCCGGCGGGGCCGCCGTCGGTCAGGGCCAGCACGATGTCGTAGACCTTGAGCAGCCCCACCAGCGTGAGCACGAGGTTCACGGTGAAGACCGGGGCGATGAGCGGCAGCGTCACGTTGCGGAACTGCTGCCACTTCGAGGCGCCGTCCACGGTGGCGGCCTCGTAGTACTCGGTGGGCACCGACTTGATGCCCGCGAGGAACAGGATCATGTTGAAGCCGAAGTGCGACCAGACGATCGTGAGGATCACGCTCGCCTTGGCGAAGGCGACCTCGGTGAGGAACGGCACCGGTGCCACGCCGAGGTGCCCCAGGAGCCCGTTCACCGCGCCCTCCGGGGCGAGCATCGCCGACCACAGGAACCCGATGATCAGCGAGCTGATGATGTACGGGTAGAAGAAGATCGTGCGCAGCAGCGTGTTCGCGCGGCTGTTGCCCGCGATGAGCGCCGCGATGAAGAGCCCCACGCCGTTGCACAGGATCGTGCCGCAGAAGGCCACGACGGCGGTGAAGACCGCCGCGTCCACGGTGCGCGGGTTGCGGAACGCCTCCGTGTAGTTGTCGAGGCCGATGAACGTGAAGCTCAGGCTGTAGCCGTTCCAGTCGGTGAGGCTCAGCACGAACGCCAGGACCATCGGCACGATGAACATCGCCAGGAAGACGAGGACGGCGGGGCCGCCCATGACGATGCCGGGCAGCCGGTCGCGCCACACGCGCGCCGTGGAGCGTCGGCGCACGGGCGGGACCGCGCGCGCCGCGGTGAGGGTTGCCATCGCAGGGCCTCCGTGGGTGGTGCGGGCCCGGGCGCGGCGGCGGTGCCGCGCCCGGGCGGGTGGGGTGCGGTCGGCTCAGCCGATCGTCGAGGCGAACCAGTCGTCCATCGCGGCGTCGACGTCGTCGGCCGACGTGCCGCCGACGAGCGCCTGCGTCTGGGCGTTGATCTCGTCCGAGTAGCCGGTGGGCAGCGTGCGCTCGCCGTAGCCCTGGCCGGTCGGGGTGTACGCCTCGGCGGGCGTGTCCGCCACGATCTGCAGCAGCTCCTTGCCCAGGTCGTCCATCTCGTACTCGTACCCGTCGCGGAAGTTGCCGTCGACCTCGAGCTGGCTGGCCACGGCGTCCTGGTCGGTCACCAGGAACTCGACGAGCTCGGCCGCCGCCTCCTGGGCGTCGCTGGCCTTGAGGATCGAGTAGGGGCTGGCGATGTTGGCGCCCATCGCGGGGCTGGCCACCCCGTCGACGGCGGGGGCGCGGAAGACGCCGATCTCCGCCTTGTCCTCGGCCTTCGCCTCGGTGCCGGCGAACCAGCTGCCCATCGGGTAGATCGCGCTCTTGCCGGACAGGAACGCCTGCTCGGCGTCGGGGTACTTGATGCCGAGCGCGTCCTTGGGGACGTAGCCCTTCGCCACCCAGTCGGCGTAGGTGGCGACGGCGTCGCCGTACGTGTCGGAGAACGTGGCCTCGCCGGCGCTCATGTGCGCGAACCACTCCGGGTCCTGGCCGATGACCGACGGGAGGGCGAGCGTCTGCAGCGAGTGGCTGGTGGCCCAGTCGCCGCTGGTCTGGATCGGCGTCCAGCCCGCGTCCTTGAGCTTGCCGAGCGCGGCGGTGAGCTCGTCGACGGTGGTCGGGACCTCGGTGATCCCGGCCTCCTCGAACGCGGTCTTGTTGTAGAACCACAGGCTCTGCAGCTGGAAGCCGATGCCGGCCATGTAGTGCTTGCCGTCGATCGAGTACTGGTCCGCGAGCGGGCCGGACGCCGCCCAGTCGTACTGGGACAGGTCCACCAGCTCAGGGGCGAGGTCGGCGGTCGGGGGCAGCGACTGCACGACGTCGGGCGCGTCACCGGCGGTGAGGAGGCGGGGGAGCGCGGCGGTCACGCCCTCCGCGCCCGGGTTCTGGATGACGACATCGATGTCGGGGTGCGCGTCCTCGAAGGGCTTGACCAGGCCGTTCCAGAACTCCTCGGTGAGGTTCGGGGTGACGTTCACGAGCATGCTCACCTCGGTGGTGCCGCCGGAGCCGCCGTCGTCGTCGGAGCCGGCGCAGCCGGTGAGCGCGAGGGCGGCGACCGTGAGCGTGCCCACGCTCGCCAGGGTGCGGTGCTTGATCATCGTTGATCCTCTCGGGTTGCCGCCCCGCCGGGGACGCTGCTGTGCGTCTCCGGGCGTTCGGCCTACGACTGGGAGTGACGTCCGGTGGGGACTCTCGGACACTAATCGATAATCGTTGGAATGGGAAGATCGAGGTCGGAACTTGCTCGAGGGCCGGTGATCTCACAGCCCGGGCGTCCCGCGCCGCCGCCCGTCGCCCATAGGCTGGACGGGTGACCACCGCAGCCCCCGCCGTGCAGCGGCCGGGCGGTACCCCGAGCGTGCCGCCGCGGCCCTGGTGGCTCGTCGCCGCCGGGCCCGCAGCAGCCCTCGTCGCCGTCCTCGCCGTGCTCTGGGGTGGTGCCTACTCGGGGGCCTTCCAGGCGCTCAGCGGCTTCACCGACCCGGGCGCCGTCGTCCGCTTCGGCCTGCCCGTGACGACCGTGCTCACGGAGCTGAGCGTCTCGGTGACGGTCGGCGCGCTCCTCGTCGCCGCGTGCCTGGTGCCGCCCGGCCGCACCCAGACGCGGGTGCTCACCACGGCCGGCGCCGCCAGCGCCGTGTGGGCCGTAGCCGCCGTCCTCCAGCTCGTGCTGCGGTACGCGAACATCTCCGGCACCTCGCCGGCGTCGCCCGCCTTCGGGCAGGGGCTTGCGCAGTTCGTCACCGACCTCGACCTCGGCAGGCTCTACCTCGCGATCATCGTCGTCGCCGCCCTCACCTCGGCGCTGGCCATGGCCGTGCGTGGCGCGGTGGGCGCCCTGTGGACGACGGTGCTGCCGCTCGCGGCCCTCGCCATGCAGTCCACGACGGGGCACGCGTCCGGTGCCGCGAACCACGAGCTCGCCGTCGGGGCGATGCTGCTGCACCTGGTCGGCGCCGCCCTGTGGGTGGGGGGCCTGGGTGCGCTGCTCGTCGCCGTGCTCACGCGCGAGGAGGGCCGCGACGACGGTCGCACCGCCGCGGTGGCCGTCGCCCGCTTCTCCCCGGTCGCGGGGTGGTGCTTCGTGGCCGTGGGCGTCTCCGGCATCCTCAACGCCTGGCTCCGCATGGAGTCGTGGGGCGACCTGCTCACCCCGTACGGCGTGCTGCTGCTCGTCAAGGCGCTGCTGATGGTGGCGCTGGGCGGCTTCGGGTTCGCGCACCGGATGTGGGTGGTGGACCGGCTCGGCCGCGCGGACTCCGCCGGCGCCGTCCGCCGGCTGTTCTGGCGGCTGCTCGCCGTCGAGCTGCTCCTCATCGGCGCGGTCTCCGGCGTCGCCGTGGCGCTCGGCTCCACCGCCCCGCCCGTGCCCGACGAGGTGCCGGTCGACGTCACGCCCGCCTTCCAGCTCACCGGCCAGGCGCTGCCGCCCGAGCCGACCATGAGCCGCTGGTTCACCGAGTGGAGCCTCGACCCGCTGCTCGCGTTCGCGTGCGTCGCGGGCCTCGTGGTCTACGTGCGCTGGGCCGTGCGGCTGGCGCGGCGCGGGGACCGCTGGCCCGTGGGCCGGACGGTCTCGTGGTGCCTGGGCATGGTCGTGATGTTCTGGGTGACCAGCGGCGGCCCGGCCGTGTACGGGCACGTGATCTTCAGCGGTCACATGGTGCAGCACATGATCCTGGCGATGCTGGTGCCGTTGTTCCTGGTGCTCGCCGCCCCCGTCACGCTGCTGCTGCGCGCGATCCCCGCCCGCAAGGACGGCAGCCGTGGACCGCGCGAGTGGGTGCTCGGGCTGGTGCACTCGCGCTTCGGCCAGTTCATGGCACGCCCGGTCGTGGCCGCGGTGCTCTTCGCCGGCGGCATGATCGCGTTCTACTACACGCCGGCGTTCGAGTTCGCGCTGCGCAACCATGCCGGGCACGTGTGGATGATCGTGCACTTCACGCTCGTGGGCTACCTGTTCGCCAACGCGCTCGTGGGCATCGACCCGGGACCCAGGCGTCCGCCCTACCCGCAGCGGCTGCTGCTCCTCTTCGCGACGATGGCGTTCCACGCGTTCTTCGGCGTCGTGCTCACGTCGGGCACCTCGCTGCTCGTCGCCGACTGGTTCGGCAACATGGGCCGCCCCTGGGGCCTGCCCGCCATCGAGGACCAGCAGCGCGGCGGCGGCGTCGCCTGGGGCATCGGCGAGCTGCCGACGCTCGCGCTCGCCATCGTGGTGGCCGTGCAGTGGACGACGTCCGACGAGCGCGAGGCGCGCCGCCGCGACCGCAAGGCCGACCGCGACGGCGACGCCGAGCTCGAGGAGTACAACGCGATGCTCGCCAAGATGGCCGACCGCGACGAGCAGCAGCCGCCGAGGTAGTTCGAGATCTCGAACTACCTCGCGGGGGCTGGAACTACCTCGCGGGGCTGAGGGGACAGGCCTCCCAGTGCGACGACGTGGGCCGGGACCGGCCCGCGGGCGTCGGCGTCGGGGACGGCCGCGCCGATCGTGCGCCGGACCGGCACGTGCCCGGCCCAGCCGCCCGCGGCGACGTCCGCCGGGTCGTCGACGGGCCCGCCGCCGCGGGCCTTCATCGACGCCTCGCGCAGCGGCACGGCCAGCACGGCCGTCGCGGCGAGCTCCTTGCGGGTGGCGGGCCGCAACGTCGCGGAGCGCCCCGGCGCCATGTGGTCGACGATCGCGTCCAGGGCGCGGGCGCGCTCGGCGTCGTCCGTGACGACGCGGGCGGTGCCGATCACGACGGCCGACCGGTAGTTCATCGAGTGGTGGAAGCCCGACCGTGCCAGCACGAGGCCGTCCAGCTCGGTCACGGTGACGCAGACGGTCGCGTCCTGCGCCCCGACCAGCCAGCGCGCGGCCACCGACCCGTGCACGTACAGCGTCCCGCCGTCGTCGGGCCCGTCGAGGTCGACGGCGTACGCGCACGGCAGCACGACGGGGTGCCGGTCCGCGCCCTCGCCGACGTCGACGCCGAGATGGGCGACGAGCCCGTCGGCGAGCAGGGCGTGCAGCGCGGCCCGGTCGGTCACGGCGCGGTTCCGGCCGCGCCGGACGGTGGACCTCGGGGTGGGGGAGAGGGCGTCCATGGCGCTAGCGTGCTGCCTGGGTGGCCTGTCGTCACGAGCCATTTCCCGTGCAGTTCAGCAGGCCACTTCGCGTCCCACCCGGTCAGGAGCCCCGATGTCCTCCCTACCTGTCCGTCTCGACCGCGACGCCCGGGCGCCGCTCGCCGCCCAACTCTCCGGCCAGGTGCGGGACCTGGTCACCCGCGGCACGCTGCGGCGGGGCGACCGGCTGCCCAGCACGCGGGCGCTCGCCGCCGACCTGGGCGTCGCCCGCTCGGTGGCGGAGCAGGCGTACGACCAGCTCGTGGCCGAGGGCTGGTTGGCCGCGCGGCGGGGCTCGGGCACGTTCGTCGCCGCGGACGCTGCGCCCCGCCCGGCGCCCGGGTCGCGGCGGGCGGGCGGGACGGGCGACGGGCTGGTGCGGCTGAGCACCGGCGAGCCGTGGATCGACCCGCGTCACCGCGCCGGGTGGCGCCGCGCGTGGCGGGAGGTGTCGGCGGCGACGCCGCCGCGGGGCTACGACGACCCGTGCGGGCTGCCCGCGCTGCGGGAGGCGCTCGCGGAGCGCCTCGCTCGCACGCGCGGGCTGACGGTGGACCCCGACGAGGTGGTGGTCACCGCCGGCACGACGGCCGGCTTCCGTGACCTGCTCGGCGCCCTGCCCGCCGGACCCGTCGGCGTCGAGGACCCGGGCTACCGGGCCGCCGTCGCCACGGCGCGTGCCGCCGGCCGCGCCGTCGTCGACCTGCCCGCCGAGGCGCGCCACGACGAGGCGGCCCTGCGCGGGCTCGCGGCCGCGTACGTCACGCCGGCGCACCAGCACCCGCTCGGGCGGGTGATGCCGGCCGACGACAGGCTCGCCCTGCTCGCCGCGTCGCGCACCACGGGCGCCGTCGTCGTCGAGGACGACTACGACTCCGAGCTGCGGTACGACGTCGCGCCGGTGCCGGCCCTGGCGGCGCTCGGCCGCGACCGTGTCGCCTACCTGGGCACCGCGTCGAAGTCGGCGCCGCCGGGTCTGCGGATCGGGTGGCTGGTGCCGCCGCCGGGGATGCTCGACGACGTCGCCCGGCAGCACGCCGTCGTGCACGACGCTGCCGCGTGGCCCTCGCAACGGGCCCTGCTGACGCTCCTGCGGGACGGCTGGCTCGACGCCGTCCTGCGCACGGCCCGCCGGGTGTACGCCGAGCGGGCGGCCCGCGTGGCGGCGGTGCTGGCGCCGCACGCGACGCCCGCCGCGACGTCCGCCGGCATGTACTCGACGTGGCTGCTGCCGCAGGACGCCGCGCTGGCCGCCCGCGACGCCGCGCGGCGGGCGGGCTTCGACCTGCCCCTGCTCTCCGACCTGTGCCGCAGCGCCGGGGGCACGGGCGTCGTCGTCGGGTTCGGCGGGGTCGACGACGTCGAGCTCGACAGCGCGCTGGCGGCGATCCGCGCCGGGCTCGGCGGGTGACGTAGCGATCGGTCGCCGTCGGGCGCGCGGACGACGACCGATCGCTCCGTCACCGAGGATCCTGGCTAGAGCAGCCCGTCGACGACCTTCGCCGCGAGGCCCAGCGCCGTCGTCGTGCCCAGCCCGTCCGCGACGGTCACGGTCGTCACCCCCGGAGCGGGGTCGGCGACGACGAACGGCGTCCCGGCGAACGGCCCGCGCCGCGGACGGGGCACGGTGAGGTCGGGCACCGTCCAGCGCCGCCGCACCTCGACCGGTCGCCCCAGCAGTGCCTCGGCCTCGCGCAGCAGCAGGGTGTCGGCCGCCTCCGACCGCTCGGGGTCGCGGTCGAGGCCCGCGTCGGCGCGGCGGTCGGCGTCCGTGCGGCGGGCCTCGCCGACCAGCAGCGTGTCGCCGTGCGGGGTGAACGCGAGGTGGACGCCGGCGTCGAGCAGGTCCGGGGCGTGCGTGCGCAGGCGCTCGCGAACGTCCGCCAGCGCGGGGGAGTGCGCGGTGGCGGCGTCGCGCAGCAGCGTCGTGCCGCCCAGCACCACCGGCCCGGCGGGGTCGTGCGGGCGGCCGGGCGTCGCGACCCGCAGCACCTGCCGCACGTCGGGGCGCAGCCCGGCACGCTCGGCCTCCGCGGGGAAGAACCGGTCCAGGTCGGCCCCGACGGCGACGAGCACCCGGCGCGTCACGACCTCGCCGCGCGACGTGCGCACCAGCGTGCGGCCGGTGCCCGCCTCGAACGTCAGGGCCGTCGTCGACCAGGCGACGTCGGCCCGCGGGCGCGCGTCGAGCGAGGCCGCGAGCGACCGGAGCGCGTCGCGCGGGTCGAGGCGCAGGTCCAGCGGGAGGAACGCGCCGCCCACGACGTCGCCGGCCTCCACACGGGCACGCTCGGCGGCCTGCGCGGCACCGAGGAGCTGCGCGTCGCCGTCGCGCGCGGCCACCAGGTCGTCCAGGACGGCGAGCTCGTCGGCCGACCGCGCGACGACGACGGCGCCCGTGTCCTTGACCCAGAAGCCGGCCTCGCGGCCCAGCTTCAGCCAGCGCTCGCGCGAGGCCAGCGCGCACGACAGCGTCGCGGCATCCTGCGTGGTGACGGCCACGTGGCCGCTGCGCCGGGCGGACGCGCCGTCGGGCCGGGGGTCCCGCTCCACGACGAGCACCGAGTAGCCGCGGGCGTGCGCCTCCAGCGCGTGCGCGAGCCCCACGATGCCCGCGCCGACCACGACCAGGTCGGCGGTGGCGGGCAGCGGCGGCAGGTGGGAGGTGCGGGGCGACGGCGGTCTCACGTCGAGACCGTGCCCGACGACGCGGCACCCGCTCAACCGCAGGGGGCGCCGCGGCGAACAAGTTCTCCGAACGTTCATCCGCCGTTCCCCGGGGCGACCACTCGACCGCCCGTCCGGCCCGCGCTGTGGTAGACCGGGCGCGTGAGCCAGGACGACGACGCCCCCACGCCCTTCGACGACCTCGACCGTTACCTGGAGCTCCCGCGGGTGAGCGGGCTCGCGCTGAGCCCGGACGGCACGCGCCTCGTCACCACCGTCCAGACGCTCGACGCGAAGCGCACCGGCTGGACGACGGCCGTCTGGGAGGTGGACCCGGCCGGTGTCGCCCCGTCGCGGCGGCTGACCCGCAGCCGCAAGGGCGAGACGTCGGCGGTGTTCGCGGCGTCGGGCGACGTGCTGTTCACGTCCGCGCGGCCCGACCCGGACCCTCGACCGGGGGCGACGGAGAGCGACGAGGAGCCGAGGGCGGCGCTCTGGCTGCTGCCCGCGGGCGGCGGGGAGGCGCGCGTGGTCGCGTCCGCGCCCGGCGGCCTCGGCGGGGTCCTCGCGGCCCGCGCGGCCGACGTCGTGTCGGTCTCTTCGCCGGTGCTGCCGGGGGCGGCGGGCCTGGCGGAGGACGAGGCGCTGCGCAAGGAGCGCGCCGACCGCAAGCTGTCCGCGATCCTGCACGCCGGGTACCCCGTGCGGCACTGGGACCACGACCTGGGCCCGGAGGAGGAGCGCCGGTTCGCGGGCTCGCTCGGTGCCGACCGGGTGGAGCTGCGCGGGCTCACCGGCGCGGGCCGGCAGCTCGACGAGCACGAGGCCGACCTCGCGCCCGACGGGTCGACCCTCGTCAGCACGTGGGGCGTGGCGGACCCGGGCGCGGCCCGCCGGGCCACCCTGGTCGCGGTCGACGCGGCGACGGGCCGGCGCCGGACGCTGGTCGACGACCCGGACGCGGACGTCTTCGCCCCGGCGGTGTCGCCGGACGGCCGGTGGGTGGCGTTCGTGTCCGAGACGATCACGACGCCGGAGCAGGCGCCGCAGGTGCGCCTCGGCCTGGTCCCGCTCGCCGGCGGCGCCGACGGTGAGGCGCCCGCCCCGGAGGTCCTCGCCGACGGCTGGGACCGCTGGCCCACGACCGTCGCCTGGCTGCCCGACGGCTCGGGGCTGGTCGTCACGGCCGACGAGGACGGTCGCGGCCCGGTGTTCCTGCTGACGTTCGGCGCCGGCGGGCCCGGCGCGGGCGCACCGGTCACGGTGGAGCGCGTGACGGGCGACGACGCGTCGTTCAGCGATGTCCGGGTCGCGCCGGACGGCGCGGCGCTGTACGCCCTGCGCAGCAGCTACGCCGCCCCGGCCGAGCCGGTGGGGGTCGACCTGGCCGCCTTCGCCGCGACGGGCGAGCCCGGCGAGCGCACCCCCGTGGCCGCGGACGTGCTGCGCGGGCCCGTCCCCGCGCCCGCGCTCCCCGGCACGCTGGCCGAGGTCGAGACGACGACGGCGGACGGCGCGCGCGTGCGCGCGTGGCTCGCGCTGCCGGAGGGCGCCTCGTCCGACGACCCCGCGCCGCTGCTGCTGTGGATCCACGGCGGACCGCTGAGCACGTGGAGCGCCTGGAGCTGGCGCTGGAACCCGTGGCTGATGGTGGCCCGCGGGTACGCCGTCCTGCTGCCCGACCCGGCGCTGTCCACCGGGTACGGGCAGGACTTCGTGCAGCGCGGCTGGGGCGACTGGGGAGGGGCGCCGTTCGCCGACCTCATGGCGATCACCGACGCCGTCGAGGCCCGGCCAGAGATCGACGAGGCCCGCACGGCCGCGATGGGCGGGTCGTTCGGCGGGTACATGGCGAACTGGGTGGCCGGGCACACCGACCGCTTCCGCGCGATCGTCACGCACGCCAGCCTGTGGGCGCTGGACCAGTTCGGGCCCACCACCGACGCCGCCTACTACTGGCAGCGCGAGATGACGCCCGAGATGGCGGAGCAGAACAGCCCGCACCGCTCGGTCGCCGACATCCGCACGCCGATGCTGGTCGTGCACGGCGACAAGGACTACCGCGTGCCGATCGGCGAGGGGCTGCGGCTGTGGCGCGCGCTCCTCACCGAGTCCGGCCTCCCCGCGGGCGACGACGGCACCACGGTGCACCGGTTCCTGTACTTCCCGGACGAGAACCACTGGGTGCTCGCGCCGCAGCACGCCAAGGTCTGGTACCAGGTGGTGCTCGCCTTCCTCGGCGAGCACGTGCGGGGCGAGGAGCCGGAGCTCCCCGCCTACCTGTGACCCCGGACCCGTCCGGCGGGTGCCGACGTCAGGCCGGCGTGATGATGAGGTCGACGAGGACCTCCAACAGGGTGCTGGCGTCCTGGCGGGCCGACGCGGCGGGCAGCATCGCGGCGCGCTGGCCGGCCTCGTGCGCACCCAGCAGGAGATCGATGGCGACGTGGTCGTCGACCGCGAAGCGCAGGCCGAGGGCGACCATGACGCGGTTCAGCGCGGCGACCATCTCCCCGCGGAGCACCTGCTGCTGGTCCACGTAGCGCTGCGCGATCTGGGGGTCGCGCAGCGCGAGCAGCTCGAACTCGAGCTCCATGACGCACCAGGAGGTCTTGGCGGCGGGGTCCGGCAGCACCGACGCGATGACCTCGCGCACGGTGGCGCGGAACCCGTCCGGGGTCTGCAGGGTGGCGGGGTCCACGGTGGTGACCGCGCGCTCGAGCGCCCCGAGGTGGCCGCGCGCCTCCCGCTCCGTGAGCGCGAGGAACAGCTCCTCCTTGCTCGCGAAGTTGGAGTAGAACGCCCCGCGGGTGAAGCCGGCGGCCTCGCAGACGGCCTCGATCGACGCTGCCTGGACGCCCACCTGCGCGAACACCTCGAACGCGGCGTCGAGCAGGCGCTCGCGGGTGCGTTCGCGGCGGGGCGAGCGGCCGGACGCGACCGTAGCCTCGTCGGGAACCGCGCTCTCGGTGGTCAGGGGGTCCTCCTCGGGGGTCTGCCGGGACTCCGGCCCGCGGGCCGTCGCCCGGCCCGGGCCCACTCTAGTCAATACACCCGCGTATCGGATACGTTCGTGCATCGGATACAGTGCCGTATCGGAAATCTCGTCCGACGGTCGTGCCCGCGACCGACCTGCGCCACCGGGAGCCCCTGTGTCCTCCGTCCTGTACTCGCTCGGTCGCTGGGCCGCGCGCACCCGCCGCCTCGTCGTCGTCGGCTGGGTCCTGGTGCTCGCCCTCGTCGGCGGGGCCGGCGCCCTCCTGTACCAGGGCTTCGACAACTCGGTGACCATCCCCGGCACCGAGTCGCAGGACGCGCTCGACCGGCTCGAGGCCACGTTCCCCGAGGTCAGCGGCGCGTCGGCGCAGATCATCGTCGTCGCCCCCGAGGGCTCCACCGTCGAGGACGACGCCGTCCGCGGCCCGGTCGAGGACGCCGTCGACGAGCTCGAGAACCTCGACCAGGTCGCCGCCGTCACCTCGCCGTACGCCGACCAGGCGGCCGCGTCGGTCAGCGACGACGAGCAGTCGACGCTGATGACGGTCCAGCTCGACGGCGACCAGTCGGTCATCACGGAGGAGACCAAGGACGCGCTCGGCGAGGCCACGGACGCCCTGGCCGCCGCCCTGCCCGACGGGTCCCAGGCCAGCCTGGGCGGGCAGCTCTTCGCCACCGAGTTCCCCGCCATGACGATCACCGAGGCGCTCGGCGTCGTCGTGGCCCTGGTGGTCCTCATGATCACGCTCGGGTCGTTCGTCGCCGCCGGCCTGCCGCTCATCAACGCCCTGCTCGGCGTGGGCGTCTCGATGTGCCTGCTCCTGGCCGCGACCGTCTTCGGCCCGATCAACTCGACCACACCCATGCTCGGGGTGATGCTCGGCCTGGCGGTCGGCATCGACTACGCCCTGTTCATCGTCTCCCGGCACCGCGACCAGCTCGGCGAGGGCCTGGACGTCGAGGAGTCGATCGCGCGGGCGGTCGCCACGGCCGGCTCGGCCGTCATCTTCGCCGGGCTCACCGTGATGATCGCGCTCGTCGGCCTCGGCGTCGCGGGCATCCCGTTCCTCACCGTCATGGGCGTCGCCGCCGCCGTCGCGGTGGGCTTCGCGGTGATCGTGTCCCTCACGCTCCTGCCGGCCCTGCTCTCGTACGCCGGGGAGAGGCTGCGTCCCCGGGCTCCGCGGCGCGAGCGCGGGCGCCGCGCGGCGCGCGCCGGGGCGGCGCAGGCCACGGCCTCGAAGGCCGCCGCCGCGACGGGCCGGACCGCGACCGCGGCTGCGCCCGCCCCGACGCCGGCGCGCGAGAACCGCTTCTTCGCCGGCTGGGTGCGCGGTGCCACCCGCCACCCGATCGTCACCATCGTGCTCGTCGTCGCGGCCCTCGGCGCCCTCGCCTGGCCCGCCACCGGCCTCAAGCTCGCCCTGCCCGACGCCGGCGCGCTGCCCGAGGACAGCCCCGCCCGGGTCACCTACGACCTCGTCGGCGAGGAGTTCGGCGACGGCTTCAACGGGCCCCTCATCGTCACCGGCTCCATCGTCACCAGCAACGACCCGCTGACGCTCATGGAGGACATCGGCGACGAGATCGCCGCCATGCCGGGCGTCGCCGACGTCCCGCTGTCGACGCCCAACCCGTCGGCCGACACCGGCATCGTGCAGGTCGTCCCCGAGGGCGGCCCGGACTCCGACGAGACCAAGGCCCTCGTCAACGCGATCCGCGACCAGCACGACCACTTCCTCGACGAGTACGGCGTCGACCTGTCCGTCACCGGCTTCACCGCCGTCGGCATCGACGTCTCCGACAAGCTCGGCGCCGCGCTCCTGCCGTTCGCGTTCGTCGTGGTGGGGCTCTCGCTCGTGCTGCTGACGATGGTGTTCCGCTCGATCTGGGTGCCGGTCAAGGCCTCGCTCGGGTACCTGCTGTCCGTGGGGGCGGCGTTCGGCGCTGTCGCGCTCGTCTTCGAGCACGGCGTGCTCGCCGACGCCCTGCACGTCACCCGGCAGGGGCCCGTCATCAGCTTCATGCCGATCGTCCTCATGGGCGTGCTCTTCGGCCTCGCGATGGACTACGAGGTGTTCCTCGTGTCCCGCATCCGCGAGGACTACGTGCACGGCGGCGACGCGCGCCGCGCGATCCGCACGGGCTTCCTCAGCTCGGCCAAGGTCGTCACCGCGGCCGCCGTCATCATGTTCGCCGTGTTCGTCGCGTTCGTGCCCGAGGGCGACATGAACCTCAAACCCATCGCGCTCGGCCTCGCCGTGGGCGTCGCCGTGGACGCGTTCGTCGTCCGCATGACGCTCGTGCCCGCGGTGCTCGCACTGCTCGGCGACCGGGCGTGGCACATGCCGCGCTGGCTCGACCGGGTGCTGCCCACGTTCGACGTCGAGGGCGAGGGGCTCGCCAACGAGCTCGCGCTGGCC
Organism: Isoptericola sp. NPDC019693; assembly: GCF_044389085.1. NCBI lineage: Bacteria > Bacillati > Actinomycetota > Actinomycetes > Micrococcales > Promicromonosporaceae > Isoptericola > Isoptericola sp. NPDC019693. The sequence goes on from NZ_JBIRXP010000006.1 coordinate 37,808, forward strand.
GACTGGCCCGAGCCCGGCGCGACCGACGCCGTCGCCGTGCGCGACCTCGAGGTCGCGGGGCCGGACGGGTCCGGCGCGCCGGTCGTCGGCCCGGTGAGCGTGCGCGTGCCGGACGGTGGCGCCCTGTGCGTGCACGGCGACGCCGCCGCGCCGGTGTCCGCGCTGCTGCTCGCGCTCGCCGGCCGCATGTCGCCGGACGCCGGCGCGGTCAAGGTGACCGGGCTCGTGCTGCCCGAGCGCGCCATGACGGTGCGGGGCCGCGTCGCCGTCGTCGACGCCCTCGCCGAGCACGGCCGTCCCGCCGCCACGGTGGACGCCGCCGTGCGCGACGGGGCCCGGGTCGTGGTCGTGGACCGCACCGACGCCGTCGCCGACCGCCCGGCGCGCGAGGCGCTCGCCGCCGCGCTCGCCCGCGCGCAACGGGGTGGGACGGCGGTGCTGCTGGGCGCCAGCGGCGTCGCCGCGACCGACCTGCTCGACGGCGGCACCGGCCGCGAGGCCGCCGTCCTCGACGTCGGCGCGGGCTGGGGCGCACCGAGCGTGCTCACCGGGGCGGACGTGCCCCCGCCGCCACCCGGCGACGCGCACGCCCGCGCGGCCGCGGAACCGGACGGCCCCGCGGCCCGTGCGACCGACGACATCGACGAGGACACCCACGTGCAGGAGGTGCGGGCATGACCGCCCCGACCAGCCCCACCCCGGACGTCGTCCGGACGCGCCGCGACCCGTGGCGCATCGCCGCCGTCGCGCTGCTGCCGATCATGGTGCTCGGACTGCTGCTCGCCGCGCTGTGGAACCCGCAGGACCGGCTCGACCAGGTGCCGGCCGCGATCGTCAACCTCGACGAGCCGGTCGAGGTGCAGGGGCAGACCGTGCCGCTGGGCCGTCAGCTCGCCTCCGGGCTCGTGAGCGGTGGCGAGACCGCCGACGGCGCCAAGGCCGCGCAGCCGGCCGAGGACGCCACCAACTTCGACTGGACCATCACGGACGAGGAGTCCGCGGCCGACGGCCTCGCGAACGGCACCTACGCCGCCGTCGTGACCATCCCGGAGGGCTTCTCCGCGGCCGCGACGTCGTACGGCAACGACGACCCGTCCGAGGCCCGGCAGGCCACCATCGACGTGAGCACCCCGCCCGGAGGCCGCGTGGCCGACGACGCCCTCGCCCGCGTCGTCGCCGCCACCGCGACGTCCGTCATGTCGAGCACCCTCACCGAGACCTACGTCGACAACGTGCTCGTCGGCTTCAACGACCTGTCCGACGGCATCGGCGAGGCGCAGGACGGCGCCACGCAGCTCGCCGACGGTGCAGGCGACGCCGCCGACGGCGCGGACCAGCTCGCCGACGGCGCGGGCCAGCTCGCGGACGGCGCCGACGAGGCCGCCGGTGGGGCGTCGCAGCTGGCGGACGGCGCCGGGCAGCTGGCCTCCGGCGCCACGAGCGCCGCGACCGGCGCGTCCGGGGTGGCCTCCGGCGCCTCGGGCCTCGCGGACGGTGCGGGACAGCTCGCCTCCGGCGCCTCGCAGGTGGCCGACGGCGCGCGCGGCATCGCCGGCGGCATCGGCGAGAGCGCGTCGGGCGCCGACGACCTGGCGAAGGGCGGCGACGAGCTCGCTGCGGGCGCGACGCAGGTGGCAGAGGGGAACCGTGCGCTCGCAGACGGCGTCGCCGACATCAACGAGACCGTGCCCGACGTGGCGGCGCTCGAGAAGTCGCTCGCGGACGCTCAGGAACGTGCGGACGAGTTCGCCGCGGCCGCCGGGGCGGCCCTGGGCTGCGACGTCAACCCGGGGAGCGATGCATGCGGGGCCCTCACCGAGGTCCTCAGCGGGTTGGAGGACGACTCCTCGGCGGTCGAGGACACCGTCGCCGGGGTCGTCTCCGCTCGGAAGCAGCTCGACGCGCTCGCGACGCAGACGGACCAGCTCGCCACGGGCGCAGAGGGGGTCGCGACCGGCGTCGCGGGCATCGCCGACGGTAACCGGGACCTGGCCCAGGGCCTCCGCCAGCTCCAGGGCGGCGCTTCGCAGGTCGCGGACGGCGCCGACGGCGTCTCGTCGGGTGCCGGGGAGCTCTCCGGCGGCGCTGGCCAGCTGGCCTCCGGCGCGTCGGAGCTCTCCACCGGCGTCGGGCAGCTCGCCACGGGCGCGTCGGGGGTGGCGTCCGGCGCGACCGAGCTGTCGTCGGGCGTCGGCCAGCTCGCCACGGGCACCGAGGGCATCGCCACGGGAGCGGGCGACCTGGCGGGTGGCGTCGGCCAGCTCGCGTCGGGCGCGGGCGACCTGTCGGACGGCCTGGGCGAGGCGAAGGACGGCATCCCCACGTACACGGACGACGAGCGGCAGACGCTGTCGTCGGTGGTCGCGGAGCCGGTGGCGGCGCCGTCGGCGGACGGGATCAGCACCGGGGCGTCGGGCCCGCTGTTCGCGGTCGTGGCGCTGTGGCTGGGCGCGCTCGCGCTGATGACGGTGTTCCCGCCGGTCGTGGCGCGGGCCCTGGGCTCGACGCGCGACTCGGTGCGCCTGGCGCTGTCGGCGTTCTGGCTGCCTGCCGCGATCGGCGCCGGCACGGGCGCGCTGGTCGGCGTGATCCTCGCGGCGGTCGAGAAGCTCGACGCGGGAGGCTGGGTCGGGGCGATCCTCGTGGGCGCCGTCGTCTCGATGGCGTTCGTCGCCGTGCACCAGGGCTTCCTCGGCTGGCTCGGCAACCTGGGCCGCGGCATCAGCCTGCTCATCGCCGTCCTGCTCATCGCGACGGGCGTCGTCGCGACCGTCCCCGCCGCGCTGCAGGGGCTCGTCGACGCGCTGCCGATCGGCGCCGCGCGCGACGCCCTCACGGCGGTGGCGGTGCCCGCCGCCGGCGGGCTCGGGATGGGTGTGACCCTGCTCGTGCTGTGGGGCCTGGGTGGCCTGGCGCTCGCGGCGCTCGTCACCGCGCGGGGCCGGCGGCTGGGCGTGCGACGCCTGCTGCGCGCCTGACCAGCCTGCCGGACCAGCCTGCCTGACCAGCCCGCCTGGTCAGGCCAGCAGCCCCGGGCAGCGGGCGGCGGCGCGCTGCCAGCGCAGCACGAGGAGGACGTCGGCGCGCCGCCGTGCGGCGGTGCCCAGGTGGGCGACCTGCCGGTGCTCGATGAGGGCGGGCAGGTCGTGGTCGAGGGCCCAGGACAGGGCACGGCGGACGTCGTCGAAGTCGGGCGCGAGCAGGGCTGGAGCAGGTCTCACGCGAGGAGGGATGCCCGACTCGCCGGTTTGTGACACGCGGTGTGTCACAGGCCTGCACCAGACTCGCCGCATGGACCTCACCCAGGCGCGCGAGACCAAGGCCCAGCTCAGCGACTTCGCCCGTGACCTGGCCGAACGGCACGGCGTGCCCGCCAGCCCGTACGCGGTCGGCGACGGCGCGACCCCCGCGGACGTGGTGCGCGCGCCCACCCTGTCGCTGGGTCTCGCGCCCCAGGGCGACGGCGCGTACGGCATCGCGGTCCGCTACCGGCTCGGGGTCCCGACGGCGCGGTCGTTCGTGCGCAAGCTGGCCGCCGAGGCGGGCGACGCCGTCGACGTCCGCCGCACCGGGCGCATCCGGACGCTCGCCGCGCAGGTCCGCCCGCCGGTCGCCACGGCGCGCGCCCTGGGGGAGACCGACCGGGTGCGGCCGCTGCGGCCCGGGGTCTCGATCGCCCACGTGGACGTCACCGCGGGCACGCTCGGCGCGCTCGTGACGAAGGCGGACGGCTCGGACGACCGGGCCCGGTACGTGCTGTCCAACTTCCACGTCCTGGCGGGGTCGCCGTCCGCCCGGGTGGGGGACGTCGTCGTGCAGCCGGGCCCGGCCGACGGTGGCCGCGCGCCCGAGGACCGCGTCGGCACGCTCGCGCAGGTGGTCCCGCTGGCGCCGGGCGTGCCGGCCACGGTGGACGCCGCCCTCGCGCTCCTCGACGACGGGATCGAGGCCGACCCGACCTACCCCGTGGGTGCGGTGACCACCACCGCCGTCGCGGTGGGCGGTGAGGCGGTGGCGAAGATCGGCCGCACCACGTCGCTCACGCAGGGGCGGGTGACGGCCATCGAGATGGACGACGTCGTCGTCGGCTACGGCGACGAGCTCGGCGCCCTGTCGTTCGACAACCAGATCGAGGTGGAGGGCGTCGGCGGCACGTTCTCGCGCGGCGGCGACTCCGGCTCGCTCGTCTACCGCGAGGACGGCGTCGCGCTCGGCCTGCTGTTCGCCGGCTCCGAGACGGGCGGCTCCGACGGCACGGGCCTGACCTACTGCAACCCGGTCGACGTCGTCCTCGAGGCCCTGGGCGTCACCCTCGCCCGACCGCCGAGGTAGTTCCAGATCTGCCGAGGTAGTTCAGAAATCGCCGAGGTAGTTCCAGTCTTGCCGAGGTAGTTCGAGAATCGGCGAGGTAGTCCCTGTCTCGTGGTCGTGCGAACTACCTCGCCGATTTCTGAACTACCTCGCCGGTCTTCGGACTACCTCGCTGATTTTCGAACGACCTCGGCGTGAGGTCAGCCCCAGGCGAGCAGGTCGTCGCCGTGCTCGATCGTGGTGCCGACCTGCGCGAGGCGGGCGACGGCGTCGGGCGTGGCCTCGAGCGCGACGACGGGGCACACGGCGGACCTCCCGCCGTCGCGCACCGCCGCCGGGTCCCAGGTGACCAGGACGGTGCCTCGCTGCACGACGTCACCCTCGGAGGCGTGCGTCGTGAAGCCCGCGCCGCCGAGCTGCACGGTGTCGATGCCGAGGTGCACCAGGACGGCGCGCCCGTCGTCGTGCTGCACGACGAACGCGTGCGGGTGGAGCTTGACGATCCTCCCCGTGATCGGCGAGACGGCCTCGCCCCCGCGGACGCCGTCGGGCTCGATCGCCAGGCCGGGGCCGACCATGCCGGCCGAGAACACCGGGTCGTCCACGGCGGCCATGTCGACGACGGTGCCGGCGACGGGGGCGAGCACCGTCAGCGCTGTCCTCATCGAGAGCTCCCTTCGGGGATGCGTCCGGGCCGGGCGTCGCCGTCGGCGGTCCGGGTGCGGGGGACCGGCGTGGGCCGTGCCTCGCGCAGGGGGACGACGACGCTGTACCGGTCGCCGCGGTAGGTGGCGCGCGTGAACATGACGGCGGCGTCCCCGCCGAACGTGCGCCGCACGGTGCGCATGACGGCGCGAGAGCCGCGCATCTGCAACGCCTCGAGCTCCTCCGGCGTGGCGTCCGCGGCCGTGATGACCTCCTCGCCCCAGGTGGGGTCGAGGCCGCGTTCCCGCAGCGCGGCGTGGAGGCTCTCGGGGACGCCGTCGTCCAGCAGGTCGGGGGCGAGGTCGACGGGGACCCACGACTCCTCGACGCTCATCGGGGTGCCGTCGGCGGTGCGCAGCCGCACCACGTGGTGGACCGGCGTGCCGACCTCGCGGTCCAGGGCCTCGGCGACGGCGGCGGGCGCGGGCCGCTGCTCGCTCCGCAGCACCGTGGCGCCGGGGGTGAGGCCCAGGCGGCGGGCCTCCTCGCCGAACGTCGTCAGCCGCATCCCGACGTCGGCGCGCGGCGGGGCGACGAACGTCCCGCGGCCCTGCGCCCGCTCCAGCACCCCCTCGGTCACCAGGGCGTCGATCGCCTGCCGCACCGTCATGCGGGAGACCCCGAACTTCTCGGTGAGGCTGCGCTCGGAGGGGATCGCGTCGCCGACGGCGAGCTCGCTCGTGACGAGGTCGGCGAGGAACGCGCGCACCGCGAGGTACTTGTGCTCCCCGGAGCGAGCGCCGTCCCTGACCATCCGCGTGTCCCGTCCTGCCCTGCGATCGGCTTCGATCTGCGTGGTGTGCGACATCCGCACCAGTATCGGGCGTCCCGCCCGCCCCCCGTGCGGCGCTTCCTCGGCAGCGGCCGAGGTGGACTCATCATGAGGTCTAGACCACTCCACCTGCAAGTGGTCCAGACAACCTGCACGTGGCAGCCTGCGTCGAGCGCCGGGACCCTGGCGGCGCGACACCGGGCGTCACGGGGTGGCAGGTCGGGCCCTCGGGCCGCGAGGATGACCCTGACGCCCGCGGCGGCCGTCGTCGGGGACCAGGCCGCGGCGGGCCAGAGGGCGACCACGGCCGTGGCCGCCACGTCCGGTACCCCGTCCGACGGGACGCGGGGTCCGCGAAGGAGAAGGGCTCGGTCTGATGAGCAGCATCCTCACCGGCGCCCCGGTGAGCCCCGGCCGGGCGGCCGGCGTCGTCGTGACGATGCCGGCCCCCGTCCCGGAGCCCCCGGTGGTGGCCCTCGACGCGTCCGGCGTCTCCGGAGCCGACGACGCGGTGTCGCGCCTGGGCGCCGCGACGTCGGCCGTCCGGGACCGCCTCGAGGCGCAGGCGGCGCAGGCCACGGGCACGGCGGCGGACGTGCTCGCCGTGACGGCCGCGATGGCCGCGGACCCCACGCTGGCCGTCGACGCCGAGCGGCGCGTGCGCCAGGCCGCGGCCACCCCCGAGCGTGCCGTGTGGGACGCCGCGAACGCGCTCGCGGCCCAGCTCGAGCAGCTCGGCCCCCCGCTGAGCGAGCGGGCCCGCGACGTGCGTGACGTGCGCGACCGCATCGTCGCCGAGCTCACCGGCGTGCGCCCGCCGGGCGTCCCGTCGCCGGGGCACCCCTTCGTGCTGGTCGCGGACGACCTGGCCCCCGCGGACACGGCGACCCTGGACCCGGAGGCGGTCGTCGCCGTCGTCACCAGCGGCGGTGGGCCCACCTCGCACACGGCGATCCTGGCGCGCGCGCTCGGCATCCCCGCCGTCGTCGCGGTGCGCGGGGCCGAGGACCTGGCCGACGGCGAGACCGTCGTGGTCGACGGGGCCGCGGGCACGGTGCTGCGCGACCCGTCGGACGCCGAGGCGGAGGCGGCGCGCCACGCCGTGCGTGTCGAGCGCCCGTTCGACGGGCGCGGCCGTACCGCCGACGGGCACCGGGTGGAGCTGCTCGCCAACGTGGCCGACCCCGGCGCGGCGCAGGCGGCCGTCGCCGCGCACGCCGAGGGGGTGGGCCTGTTCCGCACCGAGTTCTGCTTCCTCGGGCGGGACGTCGAGCCGACCGTCGAGGAGCAGGTGGCCGCCTACCGCGGCGTCCTTGCGGCGTTCGGCGGCCGCAAGGTCGTGGTGCGCACCCTCGACGCCGGCGCGGACAAGCCGCTGCCGTTCGTGACCGAGGACGACGAGCCGAACCCCGCGCTCGGCGTCCGCGGCCTGCGCACCGCCGTCCGGCACCCCGAGGTGCTGGACCGGCAGCTGCAGGCGATCGCGGCGGCGGCCGAGGCGGAGTCCGCCGACGTCTGGGTCATGGCGCCGATGGTCACCACCGCCGACGAGGCGCGGTCGTTCGCGGCCGCCTGCGAGGCGCGCGGGCTGGGCCGGTCGGGCGCGATGATCGAGGTCCCCGCCGCGGCCCTGCGCTCGCGCTGGGTGTTCGAGCACGCCACGTTCGGCAGCATCGGCACCAACGACCTCACGCAGTACGCGATGGCCGCCGACCGGATGCTCGGCGACCTCGCCACGCTGTCCACGTCCTGGCAGCCCGCCGTCCTCGAGCTGGTGCGCGCCACGTGTCAGGGCGCGCACGCGTACGGCCGGCCCGTCGGCGTGTGCGGGGAGGCGGCGGCCGACGCCGTGCTGGCGCCCGTGCTCGTGGGCCTGGGCGTCACGTCGCTGTCCATGACGCCGCGCGCGATCGCCGACGTCGCGGCGGTGCTGGCCGAGGTCACGTTCGCGCGGTGCCGCGAGCTCGCCCGCGTGGCTCTCGAGCAGCCGGACGCCGACGCGGCCCGCTCCGCCGCCCGGCGCGAGCTGGCCGACGTCCTGGAGCCCCTCGGCCTCTGACGCGGACCGCTCCCAGCATCAGGCGAAGAGGGCCGTGCCGTACTTGAGCAGGACGGCGGCGGCCAGCAGCAGGAACCAGGCGGCGATGAGGATGCCGAACGCTCCGGAGCGCACCAGCGACATCGCCCAGGACTGCACCCGCGCGGGCCAGTAGAGGTTGTCCTCGAGGATGTTCCAGTGCAGCATCGACACGAAGACGAGCGTCGTGGAGACGGTGATCGTCAGGCACCACGGGCACAGCGCGCCGATGACGAACATCGACTGGTAGAAGAGCCAGTACGCGAAGACGAGGCCCAGCAGGTAGACGGTCTGGGCCGCCGTCATGAACCAGCGCGGGAACCGCACCCCGGCCAGACCGGCCACGGCCACGGTGATGACCACCGACTCGGCGACCAGCCCGAGGAACGCGTTGGGGAAGCCGAACAGGCTGGCCTGCCAGGAGGTGCCGACCGCGCCGCACGAGACGACGGCGTTGATGTCGCACGCGAGGGCCGCCTCGGGGTTCGCCGCGAGCTCGACGGCGTCGACGGACAGGACGAACGCCGCGACGAGGCCGACGAGCGCCCCGACGAGCATCTCGCCGAACAACCAACCGGCCGAGTGGAAGAAGCCGCTCGGCCGGGCGGGCCGGTCCGTCATGCCACCGCGTCCCGCGACAGGAACTCGACGAGGGCGTCGAGCGCGGTGGTGGCGGCGTCGTCGTCGGTCTCGGTGCGCAGCACCACCTCGTCGCCGAGCGACGCGCCGAGGGTCATGATCCCGAGGACGCTCGCGGCGTCCACGGTGTCCCCGCCGGCGGTCTTGGCGATCTGCACCGGCACCGGCTGCTGACCGGCCTTCTGCGCGAAGAGCGCCGCCGGCCGGGCGTGCAGCCCCTCGGTGATGGCGACGACGACGGTGCGTTCCATGGAGCCCTCCGGGACGGTGGTCTGGACCAGTTCATCGTAGGGTCGGCGGCGGCGCAAGGGAAGCCGGTCAGCGCGCGTCGCGCGCCCGGTCGATCGCCATGCCCACGGAGTCGAGCAGCCGCTCCAGCGACGCGTCGAACGGCGTGGCCTCGGCGTCGAAGCCGCCCGAGTCCCAGATGCGCTGCATGGTGGGGTAGCGCCGCGGGTCGAAGTGGTCCACCCAGAAGCTGCTCATCGAGGTCCAGTACTCGTCGTTGCTCTGGCCCGACGCGTCCTTCTCCGCGGACTCGGCGACGGTGGAGCGCGCCAGCCCGCGCACGAACGCGTCCACCAGCCCGACGATCTCCACCACCTGGCGCTCGGCCAGGCCGGTGTCCACGAGGGTGCGCAGCCCGCACTCCTGCGCGTCGAGGACGGACGGGGTCAGCGGGAGGCGCCACATGGTGGTCTGCAGGATCCACGGGTGGCGCTGGAACAGCTCCCAGTGGGCGCGCGCGTACGCGGCCAGGCCCTCGCGCCAGGGCGCGGTGGCGGGCGGCAGCTCGAGCTCGGCGAACGCGCGGTCGATCATGAGGTCCAGCAGCTCGGTGCGCCCCGGGACGTACGTGTAGAGCGACATCGCCCCCACGCCGAGCCGCGCCGCGACCTTGCGCATCGAGAGCGCCTCGAGCCCGTCGGCGTCGGCGATCGCGGTGCCCGCCCCGACGACGTCGTCGAGCGTGAGGCGAGCCCGGCGGCCGCGGCCCGACGGCTGCGGCGGGTCCCACAGGAGTGCCAGCCGACGCACGACCTCGGGCGGGCGGGGGATGCCGTCGTCCGGCGGTGGGGGCGAGGTGCTCGACATGGTTCGTCATCCTTTCACCCCTGCCGTCCGACCGGCCCGCAGGCCTTGTCGGACCCCCTGGCTAGAGTCGAGACTAGTTCCAGTACAGCGTACGAGAGACCGGGGTGGAAGGGGAGCGGCCATGATTCGAGCACGGGGGCTGACCAAGACGTTCAGCCGTCGCAAGGAGACCGTCGAGGCGGTCAAGGGGATCGACGTCGACGTCGCGGAGGGCGAGCTGGTCGCCTTCCTCGGGCCCAACGGGGCCGGCAAGTCGACGACGTTGCGGATGCTGACGTCCCTGCTGGAGCCGACGGCGGGCGAGGCGACCGTGGCGGGGTACGACGTCGTCGCGCACCCGGCGCAGGTGCGGGCCCGCCTGGGCTTCATCGGGCAGGGCAACGGCGGCGGGTTCAGCTACAAGGTGGTCGACGAGCTGCACAACCAGGGCCGCTTCTACGGCCTCTCGCCGGAGGTCTACAAGGATCGGGCGGCGGACCTCCTGGCCGCGCTGGAGCTGGGCGGGCTCGAGAAGCGGTCGGTGCAGTCGCTGTCCGGCGGCCAGCGCCGCCGGCTCGACGTCGCGCTCGGGCTGATGAACCACCCGCCGCTGCTGTTCCTCGACGAGCCCACCACCGGGCTCGACCCGCACTCGCGGGCCAACCTCTGGGAGCACATCACCGCGATGCGCGAGCGCTACGGGATGACCGTGGTGCTCACCACGCACTACCTCGACGAGGCCGACAGCATGGCCGAGCGCGTCGTCGTCATCGACCACGGGGAGATCATCGCCGACGCCGCTCCCGACGCCCTCAAGCGCCGCTACGCCGACGACACCCTCACCGTCGTGGTCGCCACCGACGACGGCGGGGCGGTGCGCGCCGCGCTGCCCGACGCCCTGGGCGACGTGGAGCTCGCGCCGCACGACGCCGGCCTGCGGGTGCGGGTCCGCACCGCGCAGGGCGCCGAGGCGCTGCCGACGGTCATCGAGGCGCTGCGCGTGGCCGGCATCACCACCACGGCGGCGAGCGCCCGGCAGGCGAGCCTCGACGACGTGTTCCTCAACCTCACCGGCCGGAGCCTGCGCGAGGAGGCGGCAGCATGACCGAGCAGACGCGGACCACCACCCCCGCGACCACCGGGCACGACGCCCCGCGGATCGTCACCCGCACCGGGCCGGGCAAGTTCGTCAACGACACCGGGGCGGTCTTCACCCGCGAGATCCTGCTGGTGCTGCGCGACCCGTTCACGCTGATCTTCTCGCTGCTGCAGCCGCTGATCTTCCTCGGGCTCTTCGGCCCGCTGCTCACCGGGGCGTTCGGGGGCAGCATGGGCGGCGTCGGCGGCGCGGGAGCCAGCACCGCCGACACCCTGCAGTGGTTCGTGCCGGGCGTGATCGTCATGATCTCCCTGTTCGGCACGTCGATGACCGGCTCGAACCTGCTGTACGAGATCATGACCGGCTCCTACGAGCGGGTGCTCGCCACGCCGCTGGACCGGTCGGCCATCCTCGTGGGCCGGGCGCTCAAGGAGTTCGCGCCGCTGCTGGTGCAGGGGCTCCTCATCGCGGCCGTGTGCATCCCGTTCGGGTTCACGTTCCACGTGCTGCCCGCGCTCGCGGGCCTCGTGCTGCTCGGCGTCTTCGGCGTCGGGATCGGGGCGCTCTCGCACGCGCTGGCGCTGGCGTCGAAGAACCGCGAGTGGCTGTTCTGGGGCGTGCAGCAGTCGCTGCTGTTCCCGCTGCTCATCCTGTCCGGGATGATGCTGCCGCTCGAGGCCGGCCCGTCGTGGATGCAGACGGCGGCGAGGTTCAACCCGCTGACCTACATGGTCGACGCCGAACGGGTGCTGTTCGGCGGCACCTTTGCCGACAGCGCCGTCCTGTGGGGCGTGGTGGCCGCGGCCGCCACGTGCGCCGTCGGGCTCCTGGTCGGCATCCGCGCCACCCGCCGCTCCGTCTGACCCGGGCCGTCGCCCTGGAGCGTTGTGAGCGCGATTTCGGGGACAATCCGGCAGCGGATTGTCCCCGAAATTGCGCTCACAACGCCGTCTCAGCGGCCGGTGTTGTTCATCTCGTCCGGGTGCGAGCCGATGCGCTCGCCGCGGTCGAGGCCGGTGATGGCGGCCATGTCGTCGCCGGAGAGCTCGAAGTCGAAGATCTCCAGGTTCTCGCGGATGCGCGACGGCGTCGCGGACTTGGGGAAGACGACGTCGCCGCGCTGCACGTGCCAGCGCAGCACCACCTGGGCGGGGGTGCGCTCGTGCTCGGCGGCGATGCGCGCCAGGGTCGGGTCCTCCAGCACGCGGCCGCGGCCGAGCGGGGACCAGGCCTCGGTGACGATGCCGTGCTCGGCGCCGAACGCGCGGACCTCCTCGTTGCCGAACCAGGGGTGGATCTCCACCTGGTTGACGGCGGGCACCACGGTGCCCTCGGCGAGGACGCGGCGCAGGTGGTGCGGCTGGAAGTTCGACGTGCCGATCGCCCGGGCGCGGCCCGAGCGGTACAGCTCCTCGAGCGCGCCCCACGCCTCGACGAACCGGCCGACGGCGGGCAGCGGCCAGTGGATGAGGAACAGGTCCACGTGGTCGAGGCCGAGCTCCTCGAGCGACCGGTCGAACGCCTCCAGCGCGGCGTCGTGCTCGTGGAACGCGTTGTTCAGCTTGGTGGTGACGAAGAGGTCGTCCCGCGGCAGCCCGGCCGCGGCGATGGCCTCGCCGACGCCCCGCTCGTTGCGGTACATCTGCGCGGTGTCGATGTGGCGGTACCCCGCCTCGAGGGCGGTCAGCACCAGCTCGCGCGTCTCCTCCGGCGGGACCTTGAAGACGCCGTAGCCGAGCTGCGGGATCGACGTGCCGTTGTTCAGGGGCAGGGACGGGATCTCGGTGCTCATGTCACCCATCTTGTCCCGGACGGCCTGGCGTCGCGCGACCGTCCCGTACCGGCGTGCGGATCCCCCGACCTCGTGCGGCGGGTGCTGACGACGTGGCGTGATCGATCCCATCGCGGCAGGGGTCGCCGGGCGGGGGTGGCCGGGAGCACGCTGGGGGTGTCGTCCCGGCGGCCGCCACGGCCGCCCCGTGAGGAGGCCCGATGTCGTCCGAGCAGGCACCGTCCGACCAGGTCGAGGTCTACTTCGCGTCGTCCGCGTCGGGCATGGTGCGGCAGTTCTGCGAGCGGCTCGGCCGCCCGGTCCACGACCTCGGGGACCGCGCGGTGCGCCGGTCCGTGCCGGCCGGCCCCTGGGTGCTGGTGACGCCGTCGTACAAGACGGGCAACCCGGACAACGACACGCTGCCCGAGCCGGTGCGCCGGTTCCTGCGCGACCCCGTGACGCGGCGTCGGCTGGTGGGGGTCATGGGGTCCGGCAACCGGAACTTCGGGGCGCACTACCAGGCGGCGGCGCGGCAGGTCGCGCGGGCGTCCGGCCGCCCCGTCCTGCTCGAGTTCGAGCTCCAGGGCACCCGGTGGGACGTCGACGAGGCGCGGCAGGTCCTCGCCGACCTCGACGCCCGGCTCCGCGACGAGCACGACCGCGTGCCGGCCTGACCCGGCGGGGTGGCCCGGCGTCGCGGACGCCGCCGGCGGTCAGCGCGGACCCGCCGCCCCGCCGTCCGGGGGTGCGCAGCACCCGTCCTGGCACCCTCCGGCGTCGTCCCTCCCGTCGTCTCTCCCGTCGTCTCTCCCGTCGTCTCTCCCGTCGTCGAGCAGCGCGCCGACCGGCGTGCAGCACGCGTCGCCGCGCCACGCCTCGAGGCCCTCCTTCACCGCAAAGCCCGCGATGACGAGCGCGGCGAGCGGGTCGGCCCACGTCCAGCCGAGCGTGGCGTTGAGCAGCAGGCCGACGAGCAGCACCGCGGAGAGGTAGATGCAGATCAGGGTCTGCTTGGAGTCGGCGACGGCGGACGCCGAGCCGAGCTCGCGGCCCGCGCGCCGCTCGGCCCACGACAGGAACGGCATGACGGCGAGGCTGGCCGCCGCGAGGACGATGCCGACGGGGGAGTGGTCCGGCTCGGCCGCGCCGAGCAGCGCACGGGTGGCGTCGACCGTGACGAACAGGGCCAGCCCGAAGAACGACACCGCGACGAGGCGCAGCGCGACGCGCTCGCGGCGGTGCGGGTCCGGTGCCGCGAACTGCCACGCGACCGCGGCCGCGGACAGCACCTCGACCACCGAGTCCAGGCCGAACCCGACCAGAGCGGCCGACGACGCCGCACGGCCCGCGGCGATCGCCACCACGGCCTCGACGACGTTGTAGGCGATCGTCGCGCCGACGATCCAGCGCACGCGGCGCTCGAGCAGGGCGCGTCGCGCGGGCGGCACGGGGCGGAGCGGGAGGGCGGTCACAGGCTCGAAGGTACACGGAAGCCTGTACCGTCGACCAGGGGTGTGGAGGAGGGCGCCGCCATCGGCGATGCTGGACGCATGGCGAAGACTCTCCCCCTGGGCCCCACGGTGATCGACGACGACCGCGAGGTGCGGTTCGTCTCGGGGGCGAACCAGTTCGCGCTCAAGCTCAAGGACGGGCACCTGCACGTGCGCGCCATCGACACCGGGGAGGGGGAGGCGCAGCTCTCGGTCGCTCCGACGTCGCGGAGCACCCTCGACCTGCGCATCCAGCGGCGGTCGCCGCACGGCCCCGTGGACGTCGAGGGGCCGACCGTGCGCTAGGCGGGTGCCCGCGGGACGCAGGTCACGGCGTCCGGGCTGGGGCTCCGGTGCCGGCAGGAGCACAATGGGGGGACCGGAGGTGGTTGTCTCATGGTCACGATCGACGAGGCGCGCGCCGCCAAGCCCGCGCTGCGCGAGGCGCTCCAGAGCGTCGAGGGGGTGCGGGGCGTCGGGCTCGCCCAGCGCGGGGACGACACGGACTGGGTGCTGCAGGTGAACGTCGTCTCCGTCCGCGCCCGCAAGGACGTGCCGCCCCAGGTCGAGGGCGTCCCCGTGCAGGTCACGGTCGTCGGCGCGGTCACCGCGCTCTGAACGCCGGGGACGGCGACGTCGGCGGCCGGCCGACGCCGGCCGGTGTGCGCACGATCACGCGACGGATCCCGCACCGAGGACGCCGTGAACCGCGCAGAATGGCGGGGTGAGCTCCTCCTCCCGCCTGCCCCGTGTCCGCGCCTCCGAGCTGGTCGGCCGCGGCTGGCTCAACACCGGTGGCCGCGACGTGTCCCTCGCGGACCTGCGCGGGAAGGTCGTGGTGCTGGACTTCTGGACCTTCTGCTGCATCAACTGCCTGCACGTGCTGGACGAGCTGCGCGAGCTGGAGGAGCGGCACCGCGACGAGCTGGTGATCGTGGGCGTGCACTCGCCCAAGTTCGCGCACGAGGCGGACCCGGCCGCGCTGGCCGCCGCGGTCGAGCGGTACGAGGTGCACCACCCGGTCCTCGACGACCCGGAGCTGGTCACGTGGGGCGCGTACACGGCCCGCGCCTGGCCGACGCTCGTCGTCGTGGACCCCGAGGGGTACGTCGTCGCGCAGATGGCGGGCGAGGGCCACGCCTCGGCGATCGAGGCGATCGTCGACGAGCTGGTCGCCGAGCACGAGGCGAAGGGCACGCTGCACCGCGGCGACGGCCCCTACGTGCCGCCTGCCCCGGCGGCGGGCACGCTGCGGTTCCCCGCCAAGGTGGTCGCCTTGCCGTCCGGGAACCTGCTGGTCGCGGACGCCGGCCACCACTCGCTGGCCGAGCTCGGGCCCGACGGCGAGACGCTCGTGCGGCGGATCGGGTCGGGCGAGCGGGGGTTCGTCGACTCCCGCGGCGACGCGGTCCCCGACGAGGCCCGGTTCAGCGAGCCGAACGGCCTGTGCCGGGTCCCGGACGAGCTGCGACCGGCGCTGGGGTACGACGTCCTCGTCGCCGACACCGTGAACCATGCGCTGCGGGGCGTCGACCTGGCGACCGGCCGCGTGCGCACCGTCGCGGGCACCGGGGAGCAGTTCATGGTGGGCGGGCAGGAGAACGTCGTCGGCTCGACCGCCGCGTTCGACCCGGCCGCGACCTACCCCGCCACCGCCGCGCGCCTCAGCTCGCCGTGGGACGTGGCGTGGTCGCCGCGGCTGGGGACGTTCGTCGTCGCGATGGCCGGCAACCACACGCTCTGGTCGTTCGACCCGCTCGCCGGGACGGTCGCCATCCTGGCCGGCACGATGAACGAGGGGCTGGAGGACGGGCCGGGCGCCGAGGCCTGGTTCGCGCAGCCGTCCGGGCTGGCGCCGGCGAGCGGGCGCGCCGCCGCCGACGCGCTCTGGCTCGCGGACGCCGAGACGTCCGCGCTGCGGCGCGTCGAGCCGGCCGACGGCGGCACGGTCACCGTCACCACCGCCGTCGGGCAGGGCCTGTTCGACTTCGGCCACCGCGACGGCGCGGCCGGCGAGGCGCTGCTGCAGCACCCGCTGGGCGTGACCTCCCTGCCCGACGGGAGCGTCGTCGTCGCCGACACGTACAACGGCGCGCTGCGGCGGTACGACCCGGCGGCGGGGACCGTGACGACGCTCGCCACGGGCCTCGCGGAGCCGAGCGACGTGCTCGTCGAGGCGTCCGAGGGCGGGGTGCGCCTCCTCGTCGTGGAGTCCGCCGCGCACCGGCTGACGCGGGTCGCGCTGCCGGCCGACGTCGCCGGCGAGGTGCTCGACGGCGGTGCGCACCGCACGGCCCGCCCGGCCACGGAGGTCGCGCCCGGCGAGCTGCGGCTGGACGTGCCGTTCGTGCCCGCGCCCGGCCAGAAGCTCGACGACCGCTGGGGCCCGTCCACCGAGCTGCGCGTCAGCGCCACCCCGCCCGAGCTGCTGCTCGACGGCGCGGGCGACGGCGTCGACCTGGCCCGCGTGCTGGTGCTCAACCCGGACGTCGCCGAGGGCGTGCTGCACGTGACCGCGAAGGCCGCGTCGTGCGACCTCCCGCCCGACACCGCCCCCCTCGGCCCGGACGGCGAGCCGGAGGACTTCTTCCCCGCCTGCCACCTGGCGCAGCAGGACTGGGGCGTGCCGGTGCGCGTCACGCCCGGCGGCGACGCGACGCTGAGCCTCCCCCTGCGCGGCTGACCTGCGCGGTGCCCCCGGGAGCCTAGGGTTCCGGCGTGACCGCACCCCGCACGGGCGACGTCCTCGTTGCCGGTCCCGCGTCCTGGAACCGCATCGTGCACCTCGACGCGCTGCCCGAGCCGACGCCGCACACCGTCTTCGCGCGTGGCGCGTACGACACCGTCGGCGGCACCTCCGCCGGCAAGGCGCTCAACCTCGCCGGCCTGGGCCGCGGCGTCGTGCTGCGCACGGTGCTCGGGGACGACGACGAGGGCGCGCGGGTGCGCCGCGTGCTCGACGACGCCGGCGTGCGGCTCCTCGCCGAGCCCTCCCCGGACGGGCGCACCGAGAGCCACCTCAACCTCATGGACCCCGGCGGCGGGCGGCTGTCCGTCTACCTGCGCGCGCCCGGCGAGGTCGCCCCCACCGGTCCCGGCTGGGACGCGACGCTCGCGGCCGTGGACGCCGCCGCGGCCGTCGTCGTCGACCTCGCCGCGCACTCCGTCCCGGTGCTCGCCGCGGCGGCGGAGCGCGGGCGCGACGTGTGGGTGGACCTGCACGACTACGACGGCGTCACCGCGTTCCACCGCCCCTGGGCGGACGCCGGCACGCACGTGTTCCTCAGCTCCGACCGGCTCCCCGACCACCGCTCCTTCATGGCCGGGCGCCTCGACGCCGGGGCTCGGCTCGTCGTGTGCACGCACGGCGCCCGCGGCGCGACGGCCCTCACCGCCGACGGCTTCGTCGACGTGCCCGCCCAGCGGGTGGACGACGTCGTCGACACCAACGGCGCGGGCGACGGCTTCTTCGCCGGCTTCCTCGACGCGCACCTGCGCGGCGCGGGCCTCGCCGAGGCGCTCGCGGCGGCCGCGGCCCACGCCGCGCGCGTGGTGCGCAGCCCGGGCCTCGCCCCGGCCGGCTGACACGTCGGCGTGTCGCGCGGGCGACGACGCCGCCCGGCACACCGCGTCAGGTCGGCGTCACGCCAGGCCGGTGTCCCGCGCGACGATCGCCGCCTGCATCCGGGACACGACGCCCAGCTTGGCCAGCACCCGCGACACGTGGGTCTTGGCGGTGGCCTCCGTGATGACCAGCTCGTCCGCGATGCCCTGGTTGGACAGGCCGCGGCCCAGCGCGCCGAGGACGTCGACCTCGCGGGGCGTGAGGTCCGCGAGGCGGGGGTCGGCGGGGCGCGACGCCGCACCGAGGTCGGGGCGGCCGGGCGCTGGCGCGGTGGTGCCCGCGAGCTGTGCCAGCACGCGGCGCGTCACCTCGGGCGCGAGCACGCCGTCCCCGGCCGCGACCCGGCGCACGGCGTCGAGGAGGGCCGCGGGCTCCGCCGTCTTGAGCAGGAACCCGGCGGCCCCCGCACGCAGGGCGCCGTCCACGTACTCGTCCAGGTCGAACGTGGTGAGCACCAGCACGTCCGCGAGGCCCTCGGCGGCGATGGCGCGCGTGGCGGCGATCCCGTCCGTGCCGGGCATGCGCAGGTCCATGAGCACGACGTCGGGCCGCAGCGCGCGGGCGTTCGCCACGGCCGCGTCCCCGTCGGCCGCCTCGCCCACGACCTCGACGTCGGCCGCCGCGTCGAGGAGCAGGCGCAGGCCCGCACGGATCGCCGCGTGGTCGTCGGCGACCAGCACGCGGGCCGTGCCGCCCGCGGGTCCGGCGTCGTCGTGGGACATCAGGTCGTGCTCCCCTTCTCCGCGGCGGCGGGGACGCGCGCCCGCACGTGCCAGCCGCCGTCGTCCGTCTCCCCGGCCTCGAACGCGCCGCCCAGCGCCTCCGCCCGCTCGCGCATGGTGAGCATCCCCGTCCCGGCGCTGAGGGGCATCCCGGCCGCTCCCGCCGGCTCGGCGTGTCCCGCCGGCGGCGCCGCGTTGCGCACCTCCAGCACCACCGCGCCGCGGGGTTGCGGCTCCCGGGCGAGCCGCACCGTCACGGGCGCCCCCGGTGCGTGCTTGCGCGCGTTGGTCAGCGCCTCTTGCACGATGCGGTGCAGCGCGTGCCCGACGGCGGCGGGCAGGTCCGCCCTGGCGACGCCGTCCTCGTCGTCGAGCGTCACCGAGGTGCCGGCGGACCGGGCGGAGCCCAGCAGGTCGTCCAGCCGGTCCAGCCGCCCGGGCGCCGCGAGCGGGTCGCGCGGCGCGTCGGCGCGCAGCAGCTCGATCATCGACCGCATCTCCGTGAGCGACGCGACCGCGCTCGTGCGGACCTGCTCCAGCGCGCCGCGGTCGCGCGCGGCGTCCGGCGGGGTGCTGAGCGCGGCCCCGGAGTGGATGGCGATGGTGGACAGGTGGGAGGCGATGACGTCGTGCAGGTCGCGCGCCATCGCCGCGCGCTCCGCGCGCACCGCCTCGTGCCGGTCCAGCTCGGCGATCCGCGCGAGGTCGGCGGCGCGCTCGCGCTCGAGCTCCGCAGTCCGCGCGGCCTCGTCCGCACGGGCGCGCTCGAGCTCGGCGAGCTCGGACTTCTGCCGCACGTTGTCGGCCCACCACATCGGCACCAGCAGGATCGCGCCGAACTGGAGGCCGCCGTAGACGAACATCCGCACGTCCTGGGTCGCCTCCCCGACGACGATCGCCCCGCCCACGGCCACGACGATCGCCGTCCCCCAGAGCCATCGGCGCGCCGTCGGTCCCGACCACATCGCCGCCGCGTACAGCAGGTCCCAGAGCACGAGCATGACCGCGAGGCTGCCGCCCCAGACGACGTCGAGCGCCGTCACGAGCACGCCGCCCGCGAGGGCCAGCATCGGCCGGTGCCGCTTCGCGAGCGTGAGGGCGCACCCCACCCCCAGCAGCGCGACCCGCCACCAGAGCTCGGGCTCGGGGGTCAGCGGCGGGTTCCAGGTGTACACGTCGACGAGGCCGACCTCGAGGAGGAGCCAGCCGAGCAGGAAGAGCGTGACCGCGGTCGTGGCGTCGCGCCGCCGGTCGTCGCCGCGCCACCGGCGCACGGCCCTCCCCACGAGGGTGGGCGCGGGGCGGTCGGGCGTCACGGCTCCATCCCAGCACAGGGAACCGCGCGGGGGATCGGTCGAAGGGTGTACCCGGGGCGGGCGTCGCAGGATCACTCGTTCGGGGGACGACGGTGCAAGGGCGCGCCGCGAGGATCGATGGCATGGACCTCATCGACCTCGGCGGCCTGGAGGGCGCGGGCCTCGGCGTGCTCGCGGGCGCGCTCGTCGTGCTCGCGCTGATCGACTCGACCAGCTTCGGCACCCTGCTCATCCCGGTGTGGCTGCTCATGGCGCCGGGCCGCCCCCGACCGGCGCGGCTCCTGGCCTACCTCGGCACGGTCGCGGGCTTCTACCTCGCGGTGGGGGTCGCGGTGATGCTCGGGGCCGGGGCGCTGCTGTCCCGCTACGGCGACGTGCTGGACTCGCGCCCGGTGATGCTGCTGCAGCTCGCCCTCGGCGTCTTCCTGTTCGCGATCAGCTGGCGCTTCGACGGCAAGAAGGCCGAGGCGCGGGCCGCCCGGGACGGCGCGAAGCCGGGCCGGCTGGTGCGCTGGCGGGCGCGGGCCATGGGCATCGAGGCGGGTGCGGCCGGCGCGGGCCTGACGGCGCCCGAGGCCGCGGTGCCGGGCCTGCTGCCCGCGCCGACGTCGACGGTCGCGGCGCCGAACGCGTCGCTGCTGCCGCTGCTGGGGCTCGCGCTCGGTGCGGTGGCCCTCGAGGTCGGGACGATGCTGCCGTACCTGGCGGCCATCGGGCTCCTCACGACGTCGGACCTGGGCACCGGCACGAGCCTCGGCGTCCTCGCCGCGTACTGCGTGGTCATGGTGCTGCCGGCGCTGCTCCTGCTGGGGGCGCGGCTCGCGTTCACCCGTCGCGTCGAGCCGGTCCTGGCCCGGCTGGAGCGGTGGCTGACCAAGAACGCCGCCGAGATGACGGGCTGGGTGCTCGGCATCCTGGGCGTGCTGCTGGCGCTCAACGCCGTGGGCCGGCTGGGATGGGCCTGACGCCCGGGGGCACGGCCGGTCAGGCGCCCAGCTCGTCGAGCACCCGCGCCAGGTTGGCGCGGGCGGCGCGGTCGTGCCCCGTCGCCCACTCGCCGGTGTAGGCGCGGGGCACGATCTCCACGACCAGGAGGCAGGCGAAGTACGCCCGGTACAGCCGCAGCCGCCGCCACGCGTCGGGGTCGCCCGAGCCGGGTTCCCCGTCGCCGACGCCGAGGTCGCCGCCGGCGTCGCGGTACCCGGCCAGGAGGTCGGCGTCCACCGCCCCCGCGCCGAGCTGGTCGGCGCCGACCAGCTCGAACACGGGGTCGCCCCATAGCGCCCGCTCGGCGTCGATGGCACCCGCCACGGTGCGGTCGGCGGGGTCGAGCAGGAGGTTGCCCTCCCACAGGTCGGCGTGCACGAGGCGGGGGACCGTCACGGAGGCGAGCAGGTCGTGGTGGCGTTCGACGGCGGCGCGGAGGCGGGCGGCCGGGAGGCTCACGTCCCAGCGGTCGGCGTCGTCGAGGACGGCGTCGACCATCGCGCGGAAGGCGTCCGGCCACGACGGGGCCGAGAGCCCCGACTCGGGCGCGGGGTAGCCGAACTCGTCGCCCGTGATCCGGTGGAAACCGGCCATGAGGGCGCCGAGGGAGCGCCGGGCCCGGGCGGCGTCCGTGTCGTCCAGCTCGAGGCCGCGCCACAGGTCGCCGGCGAGGAACGTCGTGACGAGCGCGTCGCCGTCCACGTGGGCGCGCGTCGTGTCGACGTGCAGCACCTGCGGCACCGGCAGCCCCGTCGCGTGGGCGAGCCGGTCCACGGCCGCCTCCGTGCCCAGCACGCCGTGCTCGTAGCGCAGCAGGCGCGACGTGTCCGCACCGGTCACCTTGACCACGACGCGGCGTCCGTCGTCGAGGTCCGCACGCAGCACGCTCGCGAACAGGCCGCCGCTGAGCGGCGTGACCCGGACCGCGCGGCCCAGCGGCGCGACCAGCGCCGCGACCTGGTCGTCGGTGACCGTCGTCTTCGTCAGCACGCGCGTGAGCGTAGCGGAGGGCGGCTCAGGTGCTCGGCACGGGGGCCAGCACCGTGGGCAGCTCGAGGAGGGAGTCGACGACGGTGACGCGCGCCGCCTCGGGCCGTTCGGCGTGCAGGAAGCCCCACGGCCCGCGGCGGACCAGGATCGGCACCATGCCGGCGTCGGCGGCGGGCAGCACGTCGTTGTCGAGCCGGTCTCCGACGTACGCGATCTCGGCCGCGGGGACGCCGGTCAGCTCGACGACCCGGGTGAAGAACCCCGGGTCCGGCTTCTGCACGCCCCACTCGTCGGACGTGCGGATCGCGTCCACGGGCAGGTCCATCGCCTCGAGCGCGGCACGGGCCTGCGGCGGCTGGTTCCCGGCGACCACGACGGTGAGCCCGGCGGCGCGCAGCGCGGCGAGCGCCTCGCGCACGTCCGGATAGAGGTCGTCGGCGTCGAAGTTCTCCCGCAGGCCGGTCGGGTCGTCCGCGGCCCACCGCTCGATCTCGGCCGGGACGTCGAGGCCGGGCCGCACCATCTCGAACGCGTGCCGGTGCGACCGGTCGAGGGCCGCGCACCCGCCGAGGACGCCCAGGAACGTCAGGGCGGGCACGCCCAGCCGGTCGGCCCAGCGGGTCCAGATCCGGGTCTCGTCGACCAGCGTCTCACCGACGTCGAACACCACCGCACGCACCATGCCCGCGACCCTACCGGCCACCGACCTGTCGCCCCACGGTCGCCCACCGGTCACGTCAGGAACGGCGGCGCGGGGCCGAGGACAGCAGGTTGTCAGCGTGCGTCCAGTCGTGGCGGCTATCGTGCGGAGCATGGCCGAACCGCGCGCAGCACAGGCAGTCCCCGTGACGCTGTCGACCGCCTCGGTGTATCCGCGCCGAGCGGCGTTCGCGTTCGAGGTCGCGGCCGAGCTCGGGTACGACGGCGTCGAGGTCATGGTGTGGTCGGACCCGGCCACGCAGGACCCGGCGCAGCTGCGGCGCCTGGCCGACCACCACGGGGTGCCCGTCCGGTCGGTGCACGCCCCGACGCTGCTGGTCAGCCAGCGGGTGTGGGGCCGGTCGCCCGCCGACAAGCTCAGGCGGGCGGTCGACATGGCGGGCGAGCTCGGGGCGCCGACGGTCGTCGTGCACCCGCCGTTCCGGTGGCAGTACAAGTACGCGCGGCAGTTCCAGGAGCTCGTGCACGAGCTCAACGAGGCCAGCCTCCACCGCCCCGGCGGGGTCACGGTCGCCGTGGAGAACATGTACCCGTGGAAGCCGCGGTCCCGCGGCGACCGCGAGCTCAAGGCCTACCTGCCGGGCTGGGACCCCGCCGACCACGACTACGACGCCGTCACGCTCGACCTCTCCCACGCGGCGATCGCCCACCAGGACGGGCTCGCGCTGGTGCACGGTTTCGGCGACAAGCTGCGGCACGTGCACCTCGCGGACGGCACGGCGTCGGGTCGCGACGAGCACATGGTGCCCGGCCGCGGTGACATGGCGTGCGACAAGGTGCTGGAGGAGCTGGCGCGGCGCGAGTACGCGGGGGACGTCGTCGTCGAGATCTCCACGCGCAAGGCGCGCACCGCGAGCGAGCGGCACGCCGACCTGCAGGCGGCGCTGAAGTTCGCGCGGGCGCACCTCGCCCCGGAGCCGGAGCCGTACCAGCCGCCCCCGCCGGAGCACCACCACCTGCCCGCCGACGCCTGGTAGACCGCCGGCCGGCGCGGGGGTCAGGCCGCGACGACGCGGGCGCCGACGGCCCGCAGCACGAACGCCTCGGTGGCGCGGATCGCGCGCTCGCGCGCGGCAGGGTCGTCCGGGATGAGGCGGCCGGACAGGCACGCGTTGACCAGCTGCACGGTCGGCTCGATGTCCTGCTCGGGGAACTCGCCCTCCGCGACCCCGGCGCGCAGGATGCGCTTGAGGATGGACTCGACGATCTCCGCGTGCTCGCGCAGCCGTGCCTGCGTGGTGCGCGACAGCACCGTGCGCAGGTCCGGGCCGGGGGCCAGGTGGAAGACGCGGGTGAGCTGGGCCTGCTGGCGGATGTACGTCCGGAGCTGCTCGACGGGGTCGTCCACCTCGGCGAGGGCCCGCTCCAGGGTCTGCGCGTACTGCTCGGTCTCGTGGGTGATGAACCCCAGCAGCAGCGCTTCCTTGTCGGGGAAGTGGTTGTAGACGGCGGTGCGGCCGACACCGGCCGCCGTCGCGATGTCGGCCAGCGTCACGGAGTCGAATCCCCGCTCGGACATCAGCGTCGACAGGGCGGTGAACAGCTTGTGCCGGGTCATCTGGCGGTGCTCGTGCAGGCTCTTCCCGATGATCTTGGGCATGCTGACATCATAGGCATCCGTTGTCAGCACCTCGGGACGCTAGGGTTCCGGTGTGACCGACCCCACCGTGCCTTCAGAGCAGCACGCACAGCCGGACGGCATCGTCCCCGACACCAAGGACTGGACCTGGGTGCTGGAGCGCCCCTGCCCGGAGTGCGGGTTCGCGGCGGCGGGCGTGGAGCCGTCGGACGTCGGCCCCGCCGTCCGCGCGACGCTGCCCCGGTGGCGCGCCGTCCTCGCCCGGCCCGACGTCGCCGAGCGGCCGCGCGCCGACGTCTGGTCGACGCTGGAGTACGCCGCGCACGTGCGCGACGTCTTCCGCATCTTCGACGAGCGCCTCGCCCTGATGCTCGCGGAGGACGACCCGGCGTTCGCGAACTGGGACCAGGACGTCGCCGCGCTCGAGGGCGACTACGCCCACCAGGACGTGGCGGCCCTGGTGACCGAGCTCGACGTCGACGGCGCGGCCGTCGCGGCGTCGTTCGACGCCGTGGCTCCCGAGGATGCCGGGCGGACGGGACGTCGGTCCAACGGCTCGGTCTTCACCGTCCGCACGCTGGGGCAGTACTTCCTGCACGACGTGGTGCACCACCTGCACGACGTGCGCGCCTGACGGCGCACCCGCCCCGGAGTCCCGTCACACGACCGCAACCTCGCCGTCACGGCCCGGTGACCCCCTGACCGGTACGGTCCGCGCCATGGCCAGTGTCCCGGCGCTCGTCCCCGCGGAGCACACCTCCGACCACGTGCTCGTCGTGCCGCGCCGGCCCGACGACGACGGAGGGGCCGGCCACGACCGGCCTCGCCCCGACGGGCCTGGCCACGACCGCCCTGGCGACCGGCCCGGTGGCGACCTGCCCGAGCTGGCGGCCGCGTGGTTCGACGACGTCGCCTGGCTGGCCGAGCCGTCCGCGGCGGCGCCCGGTCGGCCCGCGGGCGGGGCGCGGTTCCACGGGGTCCGGGCTGCGGTCCGGTCCGCCCCGGGGGTGCTGCGGCTCGGTGCGGAGCACCGGGCGACAGGTCCCTTCCCGCTCGACCCCGCCGCGGCCGCCGCGCTCGGGACCGCGGCCCCGGCGGATGCCTGGGCGCTGGGCCGGGGGGACGGTGCGCTCGACGTGCGGGGCGCCCGGCCGGCGGTCCACGACGACCACGACGGGATCGCGCTCGCGTTCGCGGCGGCGATGCCGGTCGGGGAGGAGCTGCGCGTCGTCCGGTGGGCCGTCGCGGTGGCCCGGCGCGCCGCGGGGGTGCTGCTCGCCGACGGCCGGCAGGCCGTGCGTCCCGACCCGGGCGCCGCCGTCGACCTGACGGTGCGGCCGGCGCGGCCGGTGCACGCCGAGGAGCTGCTCGAGGTGGTGCGGGCGGTGGTCGCCACCGCCAGGCTCGAGGCGGTCCCGGGCGGGCCCGGTCACCAGGTGCTGGCGCGGACGCCGTACGACGGCGACCTCGTCGTCGCCCCGGGGGCGACGACCGGGCGCCCGTGGTCGCTCCCGACGGACCGGGGGCAGGGCGGGTCGGACGGGGCGGCCGTCCACCTCGTGTGGCGGCCGCCGGACCCGTACGAGCTGCAGGTGTTCGAGCCGTCGGGGCTGCACCTCATCGCCCGCGACCGGGCCCGGGCGCTGCTGGCGCGCGCCGCGACGCTGCTGCGCGGCCGGGCGGGCGGTGTCGTCGTCGACGACGCCGGGTTCGAGGTCTCGGAGCGCGACCTGGAGCTGCGGCGCGCCGCGGCGTCGCCGGGGGCGCGCGCCTGGGTGTGACCGGGGTCGGGCAGGCCGCTGTCCACAGACGCTTTCCACAGGCGTTGTCCACAGGGCGACGCCGTGCCGATGCCCTGTTGCACGCTTCCTCACCTGCGACGTTCCACCCTGGAACGGGCGCACCGCGTCCGTCGGCACGCCGGTGCTGCCGCGCCGTGCCGTCGGACGGACCCCCGTGGCAGCCGCGAGATCCTGCGGTTTTGCGCGCCGTCCCGGGCGGGCGGTGCCCGGCTGTCGCGAGGCGGGGTGAGCCTGGTCCCGCGGCCGGGGCGTGTCGCGCCCGGCGCGTCGTCCACAGATTTCTTCCACAGGGCTGTGGGCGACATGGGGATTCCGCGGGTCATCCTGTGGACGAGCCTGTGACCAGAAGATCCACCGGGAAAACCTGCTCCAGACCCCTTGCACCGCACCCGCAGCAGGTCTAGAAACGTGCGTACCGGTCTTGGGGAGGCCGGGCCGACGATCACCCGAGAGGGCGGTCGCTTGCCCGCTCCACGGGACACGGTCGACCGGAGAACGACGGGCCGTCCCGTACCGCGGTGCGGGTTGCGGGTGACGACGCAGGTGCCTGTACGGGGCCGGAAGACCACCCGCGTCCGGCTGTTCGTGGAGAACGGGTTCTGCAGAGGCGACGACGCACCAGGCCTCGGTGGGACACGGCGAGCGGTCGGGGTCGTGACGTCGCCACGGCACCCCTGGTCCCCGGGACCGTCGATCAGGGGGACGCGGTTCCACTCCGAGGCCCCCCGGCCGCCCCGGGGGGCCTCGGCACATCCGGCCCGAGGCTCCGGCGCAGCGCCGCGCGGCCTACGCTCGGGCCATGAGCAACCTCGAGACCCGGCCCGCGGAGCGCACCTGCACGGCGGGCGACCGCCCGGCCGGCGTCGAGCTGCTGACCGCCCGCGACGTCCCCCTCGGCGGCCCGCGGGCGATGAACGTGCGACGCACGATCCCGCAGCGGCAGCGGTCTCTCGTGGGGGCCTGGTGCTTCTGCGACCACTACGGCCCGGACGGCGTCTCCGGCTCCGCGGGGATGCAGGTGCCGCCGCACCCGCACATCGGGCTGCAGACGGTCTCGTGGCTGTTCGCCGGAGAGATCCTGCACCGCGACTCGGTGGGCTCGCTCCAGACGGTGCGCCCGGGGGAGCTCAACCTCATGACCGCGGGCGTCGGCATCTCGCACTCGGAGGAGTCGCCCGCGCAGGGGCGCCCGCCCGTGCTGCACGGCGTCCAGCTGTGGACGGTGCTGCCCGAGGCCGACCGGACGTCGGAGCCGCACTTCGAGCACCACGGCGACCTGCCCGTCGCGACGCCGGACGGCGCGCGCGTCCAGGTGTTCATGGGGGAGCTCGGCGTCGCGGGGGAGCGGCTCGCGTCGCCCGCCCGCACGTACACGCCGATCGTCGGGGCCCAGCTCGACCTGCCGGCCGGCGGGCGCCTCACCCTGGAGACGGACCCGACGTTCGAGCACGCCCTGCTCGTCGACGCCGGCGACGCCACGCTCGAGGGAGAGACCGTGCCGGTGGCCGAGCTCGGCTACGTGGCTCCCGGCCGCGACCGGCTCGTCGTGACGGCGGGCGCGACCCCCGTGCGCGCCGTCCTCGTCGGCGGCGAGCCGTTCACCGAGGACGTCGTCATGTGGTGGAACTTCGTGGGCCGCACGCACGACGACGTCGCGCGGGCGCGCGCCGACTGGATGGCGCAGGTCGCCGACGACGGCGAGGACACGCCCACGCGGTACTCCGACGGGGCCGCCGACCGGAGGTTCGGGCAGGTGCACGGGTACGCGAGCGGGCCCCTGCGTGCGCCGGTGCTGCCCGACGTCCGGCTGCGGCCCCGCACCCGGCGCTGACGGGGCGCGTCAGGTCCGCGGGAACGTCACCCGCACGGTCGCGGCGCCCTCCGACGTGGACCGCACCGTGATCCGCATCGCCCCTGAGCGGGTCGTGAACGACGAGCCCTCCCGCAGGTTCGACCGCCGGGCCGACTCCTTGCCCATCGGCACGACCAGGTGCTCCCCGGGGTAGGCCCACGTCGAGCCCTGCCGCCCGAGCCGGCTCACCGTGACCCCGTACGCGACCGTGTAGTTGCCGGCGGCCCGCCAGGGGATGCCGCCGAGGTACGGGTACCGGGCCCCGCTGGGGCGCCGGAACTCCACGTAGTAGTACTGCCCGGTCCTCGGGTCGACGGCGCGCAGCAGGGTGGGCCTGCTCGTGCTCCGGTGCCGGGCGTCGAGCGTCACGGTGCGCGCGCCGCCCTTCTTCGTGACGGTCACGACGTCGGACGCCGGGAGCACGCCCAGGCGCTTCTTCTGCGCGCCCGACAGCGGGGCGGTGCCGACGGCGGCGAAGTCGGCGCCCATGAGGTCCATCGGGTCGAGGCCCTCGACGGCGCCGCACCGGGACGACGTGAAGGTGCGGTCGGGGACGCTCCCGGTGCACCAGCCCACGCCCGAGTGCTCCAGGCCCATGTTGTGGCCGAGCTCGTGCGCCAGCGTGGACACCGCCGTCGCGTACTGGGGGTGCGTGAACCGCGAGCTGCGGGTCTCGCCGTCGGGCCCGCCGAACAGCGAGAACGACCAGGCGCCGGGGTTGTCGCGGCTCGCCGTGCTCGGCAGGGAGCCGAGCCCGAGCGTGCCGCCGCACGTGTCCGTCTCCCGCGGCCCGCCCGGACGGTCGCCCCGCAGATAGGGGAAGAGGACCACGAGGTGCTCCCGGGTGCCCGGGCCGCGCGTCCTGGACGTCATCCAGTCCGCGCCGTAGTGCGCCCGCCCGCCGCGCTTGACCTGCTTGAGGATGCGGCTGGTCGTCGTGCACGCGCCGTCGCCGGTGTCGATGCGCTCGATCTCGGAGGAGCGCACGAACCGGACGCGGCCGCCGGACTGCGTCGACCAGTACGCCGACACCTTGGTGAGCAGCGCGTCGACGTCGGCGTCGCGCACGAGCTGCGCCGCCCGGTTCTTCGACATCCAGTGCGGCGTCGCGACCGCGACGTCCACCCGGTGCACGCTGCGGTCGGTCCGGGCGCGGAGGGCGGGCGCCGAGGCGTCCGGACCGGCGACGGCGGACTGCCACCGCACGACGTCGTCGACGGCCTCGCCGTCGGGCACCCGTCCCATGGTGGGCGGCGGGTCCGTCGTCGTGACCGCTGACGGTGCCGACGGCGCGGCCGCGGGCACCGGGGCGCCGACGGCCGCCAGCGGCTCCGCCAGCAGTGCCGTGGTGACGAGGGCGACGACCGTGATCGCGCGAGCCTGCATGGTTCCCCCCGGGGCGTCCTCGCCCGGCGTCGGGCGACGGTCTCGACGGCGTCGAGCGTGCCAGGCAGCCTATGCACGCCCGGCCGCGCGTGCCCCCGGTGCGGCGGGTGAACCCGCGCCCGGCCGGGTGCCCACCGACCCGTCCACGCCCCGCCCACGACCAGTCCACGAACCACTCCACGAGCCCGGCCCCGACCGCCGGACGTCGGGGCGTCGCGCGACCCGCACGCCGCGCGGGTACGTTCGTGGCTGTGAATCCGTCGGCGAACGGTGGGTCTGCGTCCCTCGAGAGCTCCGACTACTGGTGGTACCGCACCCGCACCCACCTGCTGCGCACGGTGCTGGGCCGGTACACCGACGGCGCGGGGGCCGTCCTGGACGTGGGCAGCGCCGACGGGCCCAGCGTGGGCTGGCTGCGAGGACGGGACCACCACGTCACCCTGGACCTCGACCCGCGGGGCCTCGCACCGGGCTCGGGGGTGTGCGGCTCCGCGGACGCGCTGCCCTTCGCGGACGGCGCGTTCGACGTCGTCGGAGCCTTCGACGTCCTGGAGCACTGCGACCGTGAGGACCGCGTGCTCGCCGAGATCCGCAGGGTGCTGCGGCCGGGCGGCCACTTCCTCATGACGGTGCCGGCCTACCAATGGCTCTGGAGCGACTTCGACGTCCGGAACGGGCACGTGCGCCGCTACACGCGGGGGCGCGCCGTGGCCGCGCTGGGGGACGGCGGGTTCGAGATCCTCCGTGCGACCTACGCGTTCGCCTCGACGTTCCCGGCCTTCGTCGTGGAGCGCCTCGCGCGCCGTGCCCGCGGCCTCGTGAAGCGGGACGACGGCGGGGCGGCGGACATCGTCCGGCTCCCGAGGACGCCCCCGGTGGCCGACCGGGTCCTCACCGCGCTGGGGACGGTCGACGGCAGGCTGCTGGCACGCCGCGACCTGCCGTTCGGGTCATCGGTCGTCGTCGCCGCCCGCCGGCCCCCGCTCTGACCCCGGGCCGGCGGCCCCCGCAGGCCGCCGGAACGAGAAGTGAAGGTGGCCGAAGTAGCTGGCGACCACGGTCAGGGCCAGCGCCAGCACCTGCGCCGGCAGCACGGGCAGGTGCAGGAGCTCCACGAAGGCCCCGAGCAGCGCGGCGTTCAGCGCGAGCGCGCTGAGCTGCACGCCCACGAACCGGACGAGGTCGAGCCAGACACCGCCCCGGACCCTGAACACGAAGCGGCGCTGCAGCGTGAAGCCCACCGCGATGCCGACGGCGTAGGCCAGGACGAGGGCCCCGAGGTACCCGATCGTGTCACCGAGCAGCCGCTCGAAGGCCGCGAAGGCCAGCAGGCCGACCAGCGTGTTGATCCCGCCCACGACGAGGTACGCGGACTCCCGCCGGCGCAGCACCGCCACGATCCTGGCCCGCCACGCGGGGCCGGTCCTGCCCTGGTCCGTCATCCGGTGCCTCCTCGACCGTCACCCGGCGACGACGAACAGGGCGGCGACGACCACGACCCAGCCGGCGGCGAGCGCGACCTGCGTCCGGCGCAGCACCGTGCTCGACCTCGCGGGGTCGGCGGGCGCCAGCAGCCCGGCGACGGCGATCCCGAGCAGCGGCGCGAACACCGGCCAGTACCGTCCGCTGGAGACGTGGACGAACGGCTGGGACATGAGGAGGGCGAGCAGGCCGGAGGCGAGGATCACCATGACCTGGGCGTCCGTCCGCACCCGTCGCGCGGCCACGATCGCGACCGCGGCGGCGCCGAGGGCGACGAAGTACGTCCAGCGCGTCGCCGCGATGCTGAGCCGGTCGGGGGCCGTCTCGGGCGGCGCGGCCGTCCCCTCGACCCCGGGCCGGAACACGTGGTCGTACGAGTCGGGGGAGAAGGCGTACCGCCTGAAGTTGTCGAGCACCCCGGCGGCGTACGTCGAGGGGGTGACGTCCCGCATCGCGTAGTCGCGCATCTGCCGTCGCACCTCCAGGGGGTTCTCGCCGGTCTGCGCGCCCACCGCCCTCGCGTAGCGGGCCATGTTCGTCCAGATGTTCCCCTCGGTGCACGGGCCGAAGCAGAGCTCGTCCCGGTCGCCGAAGGCGTAGGCGACGGAGAGCGACATCGTGGTGGTCGTGGTGACGCGCTCCCCGAAGGTGCGGGTCATGATCGTCGACCACGGGGCCAGCAGCAGCACGACCACCGCGGCCGCCGTGGCGCACGCGGCCAGCGACCGCACGAGCGCCCGGCCGCGGGTCCGCACGAGCACCACCACGACGAGCAGGGCGAGGACACCCACCACCAGCGGGAGCGCGCTGGAGCGCAGGTACAGGGTGACCACCAGGGCCAGGCCGAGCAGGGCCGCGTCGCGGAGCCGAACCGTGCCCGTGGAGTCGAGCCGGCGCCACATGACCACGAGCAGGGGGACCGTCGCGAGGATCACGAGACCGGCCCAGGCGTCCCCCCATGCGCTGAAGCCGAACAGGACCCACATCGGGACGAGCCCGGGGACCACCAGCAGCACCGCCGCGGTCCGGAGCCCGAGGGTCCGGGCGACGACCGCCACCACGCCGAGGAAGACGACCGTCGAGAGCCCGCCGAGGAACAGCCGGACGGTGACGTCGTCCGCCGTCGGGTCCAGCAGGAACAGGGGGGTGAGCAGCAGCGCCATCCCGGGCATGAACCAGCCGTTGCCCACGAGGCGGGCCTGGAGCTCGTCCGTCGGGAGCCCGTCGCCCTGCAGCAGGGCGTGGACGGAGTCCGCGAGGACGCGCGCGCCCGTGGTGTACGCGACCTCGTCGCCGGCCAGCGGGCCGGGCAGCGCCTTGAACGCCAGGACGACCCGGAGCGCCAGGTTCAGGAGGACCAGCGTGCCGACGACGACCAGGGGCAGGACCGGCCGACGTCGCACCCCGGGCGGGGGCGTCGTGATCCCACCCGCGCCGGTCACGACGAGCCCTTCCGCATCACGGTCGCCCCCTCGGCCGGCGGGTCCACCTTCTCGATCGGTGTGCAGTCCGCCGTCCTGCGGGGCAGGCCGGCCTTCCGGGGCAGGTCGAGCCGGAAGGTGCCCTGCACCAGGGTCTCGGGCGTGGCGTCCTCGAGCGGTGCGACGTCGAACGCCACGGCGCCGTACCCGGGGGCCTCGAACCGGTGCCACCCGCCGTCCGCGCCCAGCGGGGTGAAGCCGCCGTCGACCAGGCTGTCGGTGAGGCTCTCGGTGAAGTCGTCCGGGCCGACCTGGTCGAACTGGGCGACCAGCACCCACCGGTCGCCCACGACGTACTGCCGCATGACCTGGTGCCCGACGTCGATGCTGACGTCGTCGGGCAGCGGCCAGCAGGGGCCGGCGAGCGGGGGGACGAGAGCGGCGGGTCCCTGGTACCCGGCCGACGGGTCGACGCACGACGACGTCCCCACCACCCCCGTCAGGAGGACGACGAGGGAGGCGGCGCGGCGGAGCGGGTGGCGCCCGCCGCGCGTCATCGGCACGCCCCCGGTCGCCGCAGGGACCGCGCGACGTCCGCGAACGTGGCACCGATGCCGGCGGCCAGCGTGGTGGTCGCGAGCCGGTCGACCTCCGGCCAGAGGGTCGACCGGAAGCGGAGGTCGCGGGTCTGGAACGCCGTGCTCGGGGACGTGCCCAGGACGATGGGCGCGCGCCGCTTGGTGATGCGGGAGAGCTCTCCCACGATCGTCGCGAGGGTCACCGCGCTCTGCGAGGCGAGGATCTTCACGACGGCGGCGCCCGGCCCGGCCTCGGCGAGCCGGTCCATCCCCGCCAGCACCATGCGCGCGGCGTCGCGCACGAAGACGTAGTCCCGGGCCGTGTCCAGGGAGACGTAGATCAGCAGCGGAGAGCGCTGCACCTCGGCCCGGCAGAGCTGGGTGATCAGGCCCTGCGGCTTGGCCAGGTTCTGGCCCGGCCCGTACAGGTTGGCGATCCTCCCGACCAGCACCGAGGCGCCGCACGCCGTCAGGCGTCGCACCGCCGACTCGGTGGCGAGCTTCGCCACCCCGTACGGCGCCAGCGCCCTCGGCGCCGTCGCCTCGGTGAAGGGCGGGTCCGCCGAGCCCGCGTAGACCCCGCCGGCGGAGGACGCGAGGAACGCGCGGACCGTCGTCCCGGGGTGCCGCCCGCACGCGGCGGCCAGCACGTCGACGACCGCGTCGAGGACGGACACCTCGCGGTCCAGCGCCTCCTGGCCGGTCGCGACGACGCCGGCCCCCGCGGCCCAGAGCAGGTCGACCGACCGGAACGTCCCCAGCAGGCGCTCGGCGTCCCTCGCCAGGACCGACACGGAGGCCGCCGGGTCGTGCCAGGGCACGGTGCTCGTGCGGACGGTGCGGCCCGCCGCCCTGGCGCACGCGACGAGCTGGCCGCCGAGCAGCCCGCCGCCGCCGACCACCCAGGTCACCTGCCCGTCACGTGGCACGACCGCCCCTGCCGAGGGGTCCGGAGTGCGGGTCGCTCATGATGACGTACGGCGGCTTCCCCATCGCCATGTTCACCGCCACCCCGATGTACTCGGCGACGATGCCGAGGGCGTACAGGATGAGGCCCGAGCACAGCAGGAGGATGACGACGGTCGAGGTCCACCCCTCGGGGACGTTGCCGCCCGCGAGCCGTTCGACGGCGAGCACGACCGCGAGGACGAGACCGAAGGTCGCGAAGACCGCGCCGATCAGGCTGACGACCCGCAGCCCGCGCGTGCCGCTCGTCATGACCATCCGCCAGAAGTGGGAGAGCAGGGTGCGCACGGAGTAGCCCGACACGCGCTCGCCCTCGGAGCGCACCGACACGGGGCAGGTGGTCACCCGGTCGGCGACCCAGCTCAGCGCGACGTCGAGGTAGACGCCCTGGCCGGCGTACGCGGCGACGCTGCGCCCGATCTCGCCGAGCATGAGGCGGTAGCTGTGGAACTTCGTCGCGTCGGCGTCCCCGCCCGAGAGCAGGTTGATGAGCAGCTTGGCGGCCCGCGAGGTCGTGTTGCGGAACGCCGTGTGCGGCGTCTCGTTGCGCGGCGACGCGTAGACGAGCGCCGAGCGCTCGCGCATCGCGGTGTCGAGGAGCGCCCCGATGTCGGCCGGGTCGTGCTGGCCGTCCTCGTCCATCGTCACGACCCAGTCGCCCGACGAGCTCGCGATGCCGGCGGTGGTCGCCGCGTGCTGCCCGAAGTTCCGGCTGAGCCACACGGGCCGGACCCACGGGAGCGCCGCCGCGAGCTCGCGGATCACCCGGGCGGAGTCGTCGGGGCCGCAGTCGTTGACGAGGATGACCTCGGTGACACGGTACGGGTGGCCGGCGGGGGAGCGTCCGGGTTCGGTGAGGGGGACGAGCTCCTCGACGAGCCCGGGCAGATGGCGCTCGCCCCGGTAGACGGGAATGACGACCGAGAGCGTGTGCTCCAGGTCTGTGCCGTCCGGGGTGGCCTGCACCATGCCACATCACTCTAGGGCGAGTGGGGTCTGGTGGCGACAGGCCGTGCGGCGACCCCGCCCTGGGGGCGGGGAAGCGGTGGAGCGGGTGACGGGAATCGAACCCGCGCTGTCAGCTTGGGAAGCTGAAGTTCTACCATTGAACTACACCCGCGCAGCAGCACCGTGACGGTGTGCGCGCCCCGATCATACCCAACCGAGGGTGATGCTCCGAACCGGTGGCCGGCACGCCGCGGACGGCGTGCCGGCGGCGGCGTCAGAGCGGGCGGATGTTGGACGCCTGCATGCCCTTGGGGCCCTGCGTGACGTCGAACTCGACCTGCTGGCCCTCGTTGAGGGAGCGGAAGCCGTCCGCGACGATGGCGCTGTAGTGCGCGAACACGTCGGCGGTGCCGTCGGAGGGGGCGATGAAGCCGAACCCCTTCTCCTCGTTGAACCACTTCACAGTTCCGGTGGTCATGGTGTCTTCTCTCGTTGATGCGACGGACCAGCGAACGCCGGTCCGGTCGTCGCACCCGGTCGGGTGCGGACGGTGCGGGCGCGGGCTCGACGAGCGCGCGCGGTGACGTGGCGGGCGGGCGCGCGCTGCGCCGTCGCCTCGGCCAGGGTGGGGACGACGGCGACGGGCCGCGAGAAGCGGTCGTGCACGTGGAAGCCGTCCGGAAGTCGGGTGATCATGCCCCCGTACTCGCCGTCGACCGTCGCGACCCACAGGTCGTCGTCGGCCCGGCGCCACACGGGGGTGGGTCGGGTGGTGCCCTCCGCCGCGGACGCGGACGCGAGGGGCCTTGCGATGGTGGAAGAAGTGATGCTCTCTGCTCTGCTCTCGTTCCGCGCGACGCCGTGAGGTCGGTTCGTCGGGCGGAGATCGTCGTGGACAGCGGTGCTGTCTCCTGCGCGCGGACCTTGCTTCGATGCGAGGTACCGAAGAGTGCCGGGGTCGGATCCCGCGGCGTGCGCGGCGTCCAGGATACACGAAGGCCGGTCGGGCCCGGCGTCGGACGGCGGAGCGCTCCCCGCCCGACCCGACTACCGTGTCCCCGTGCTGCTCTCCGACCGCGACATCCGGGCCGAGCTCGACGCCGGGCGGGTCGTCCTCGACCCGTACGACCCGACGATGCTCCAGCCCTCCAGCATCGACGTCCGTCTCGACCGGTACTTCCGGCTGTTCGACAACCACAAGTACCCGTTCATCGACCCGTCGCAGGAGCAGCCCGAGCTCACCCGCCTCGTCGAGGTGGCGCCGGACGAGCCGTTCGTGCTGCACCCGGGGGAGTTCGTGCTCGGCTCCACGTTCGAGTCCGTCACGCTGCCCGACGACGTCGCCGCGCGGCTGGAGGGCAAGTCGTCGCTGGGGCGCCTGGGGCTGCTCACGCACAGCACCGCCGGGTTCATCGACCCCGGCTTCTCGGGCCACGTCACGCTGGAGCTGAGCAACGTCGCGACGCTGCCCATCACGCTGTGGCCCGGCATGAAGATCGGGCAGATGTGCTTCTTCCGCCTGTCGTCCCCGGCGGAGCACCCCTACGGCTCCGACGCGTACGGCTCGCGCTACCAGGGGCAGCGCGGCCCGACGGCCAGCCGCTCGTGGCAGTCGTTCCACCGGAGCGAGGTCTGAGCGCCGCGCGCGGCCGCGGCAGCGGGGCCACCGACGGCCCGTTCCGCGACGGGTCCGGACGTCGCTACGCTCGGTCCCGCCGCGCCGGCACCGGCGCGCCCCGGTCCCGGAAGGAGCTCCGCGAAGTGGCCCAGAACCAGCCCGTCCTGCCCTCGTTGCCGCAGGTGGCGGCGCAGGGCCACCAGGCGCGTCACCTGCTGGGGGTGCCGTCGGATGTCGTCGTCGACGAGATCGAGGTCCTCGCGATGTCCCGCTTCGTCGGCACGCGCTGGGACGTGGTCCCCGCGGACCTGCCCGGGGCGGACGTCCCGGTGGGCCGCATGGCGAACCCGGGGGAGCCGGGCGTGCTGCGGCTGTCGCGCCACAGCGTCGTCTCGGGCCCGTACGCGCCGTCGGGCAAGGGCGTCGACGCGGGCCTGCCCGCCGGCACCGCGATGGTGTTCGACGTCGTGTGCCCGCGCGAGCGCTGGGACGACGCCACCCGGTTCGGCGGCGACCGCGACGGCCTCGGGCGCGCGTTCCCCGCCGCGCTGCCGAACCGCGAGGAGGAGCGGGTCGTGTCCTGGTTGCTCCAGGCGGCGCGCCGGCTGGGCGGCTCGGTGCGGATCGACGTCGCGGGCACGTGGGACGACGCCGACGGCGGCCGGCGCGCCACCGGTCCGGGCGTCGTGCTGACCCCGGACCCCGACCGGGCCGTGGACCTCACGGTGTACTCCGACATCTGGCTGGACCCGCAGGCCGCGCACCGCGTGCTGCAGGCCACGCACCCGCGCGTGCGGCTCGCGACCGAGGGCAAGCCCTACGAGGGGCCGCCCGCGGGGATCGCGGACCGCCCCCTGTACCCGGGCGAGCCGCTCGACCCGGAGGTGCGCAAGGCGATCCACGAGCGTGCCGACGACGTCGACATCGCCGCGCTGCAGGCGCCGATGGTGCTCGACGCGTACGGGCTGTCGACCGATCTGGGGCCCGACGGCTCCGTCACGGTCGAGGTGGTCGGCGACGAGACCCTGCCGCTGCTGGTGCGCGAGCTGCCGTGGGCCGCCGGAGGCGCCGTCTGCTACCACGTGCGGTGGGACCCGCCGGACCTGTACGAGGCCAACCAGGAGTTCCCCCAGGCGGCGCACGTCGTCGCCCGGCGTCGCGCGGCCGACCTCGTCGGGAAGATGGCGGTCGCGATCCACGCGGCCGTCGGCGGCGAGATCGCGGACGAGGCGGACTTCCTGCTCGCCCCCGAGGACCTGTAGGGCGTGACGTCGAGCGACTCAGGTCACACCGAGGTGTCACCTCGTCAGGGTCGGACCATCGCTCGATGCCGGTAAAGTAAAGCCGACGCCCCGCCCTTCGACCGGACGGAGTGCTGTGCTCTCAGTGCTGCTCTTCACCTTCCTGCTGGCCCTCGCGGCGCCGGCTCTGGTGGCGTGGGTGGGCAGGAGAGCCTTCTGGGTCCTGGCCCTCGGGCCGACCTCGGCCGCCGCGTACGCGCTGGCGATGACCCCCCGGGTGACCGCGGGGGACTTCCCGACCACCGAGGTCCCCTGGGTGCCCGGCCTGCACCTGTCGATCACCCTGCAGCTCGACACCCTCGCGTGGTTCATGCTGCTCGTGGTCGGCGGTGTCGGCGCCCTGGTGCTGCTCTACTGCTCCGCCTACTTCGCCCGCGACGCCCTCGGCCTCGGCCGGTTCGCGGCCGTGCTCACGGCCTTCGCCGCCGCCATGGTCGGCCTCGTCGTCGCCGACGACCTGCTGCTCCTGTTCGTGTTCTGGGAGCTCACGACCGTCTTCTCCTACCTGCTGATCGGCCACTACGCCGACCGCAAGGCGTCGCGTCGCGCCGCGATGCAGGCGATCGTCGTGACGACGGCCGGCGGCCTCGCCATGCTCGTCGGGCTCATCATCCTCGGCGTCATGGGCGACTCCTGGCGGATCTCCGAGCTCGTCGCGAACCCGCCGTCGGGCACCGCGGTCACCTGGGCGGCGGTGTGCCTCCTCGCGGGCGCCGCGACGAAGTCCGCGCTCATCCCGTTCCACTTCTGGCTTCCCGCGGCGATGGCGGCGCCCACGCCGGTGTCCGCGTACCTGCACGCGGCGGCCATGGTCAAGGCGGGCGTCTACCTCGTGGCGCGGTTCGCCCCGGCGTTCGCCGACCTGCCCGTCTGGCGCTGGCTGGTGCTGGTCCTGGGCGGCGGCACGCTGCTGCTGGGGGGCTACCAGGCGCTGCGCCAGCACGACCTCAAGCTCGTCCTCGCGTTCGGCACCGTCTCTCAGCTCGGCCTGATCGTGCTGCTGCTGGGGCTCGGCAGCAAGGCGCTCGCGCTCGCCGGCCTCGCGATGCTCGGCGCGCACGCCATGTTCAAGGCCGCGCTGTTCCTCGTCGTCGGGGCGGTCGACGTCGCCACCGGCACCCGCGACCTGCGCAAGCTGTCCGGGCTGTGGCGCACGATGCCGTTCACCGCCGTCGCGGGCGTGCTCGCCACGGCGTCGATGATCGGGTTCCCGCCGTTCGCCGGGTACGTCGCCAAGGAGGCCGCGCTCGAGGGCCTGTGGCACGACGTCACGCACGGCGCGGGGGCGCTCGAGTGGATCGCGCTGCTCGCCGTCGCCGTCGGCTCCGCGCTGACCGTCGCCTACGGCCTGCGGTTCGCGTGGGGCGCGTTCGGCACGAAGCGGCGCCCCGGCGTGGCCGCCGCGGGCGCGCCGGCGACGACGCGCGACGCCGCCGCGGAGCCCGCGCCCGCGACGCCCGTGCGCCGCCAGCCGTGGCTGCTCGTCACCCCGCCGCTCGTGCTCGCGGTGCTGGGTCTCGCCGTCGCGCTGGCGCCGGCGACCGGGGAGCGGCTGCTCGCCCCGTACGCGGACCGCTACCCCGCCGGTGAGCCCGGCCACCTCGTGCTCTGGGGCGGGTTCACGCCGGTCCTCGCGATCACGGTCCTCGTGCTGCTCGCCGGCTTCGTGCTCTTCTGGCAGCGCGCCCGGGTCGAGAAGGCCCAGGACTTCCTGTGGTCCCCGCGCTCCGCCGAGGTCACCTACCGCCGCACCATGCGGCGTCTGGACGACCTCGCCGCCGACGTCACCGCGGCCACCCAGCGCGGCTCCCTCCCGGTCTACCTCGGCATCATCCTCGTGGTCCTCGCCGTCGCGCCCGGCACGGTGATCGCGTCCGGGCTGATCGGCGGGCAGCCGCCGCTCGAGCTGGTGCTGTGGGACCGTCCGGCCGACGCGGCGGTCGTCGCCGTCGTCGTCATCTCCTGCGTGCTCGCGGCGCGCGCCCGCCGCCGGCTCAAGGCCGTCGTCCTCGTGGGCGTGGCCGGCTACGCCAACGCGACGCTGTTCATGCTGCACGGCGCCCCGGACCTCGCGCTCACCCAGGTGCTCTGCGAGACGGTCACGCTCGTCGTCATGATGCTCGTGCTGCGTCGCCTGCCCCCCTACTTCACCGACCGGCCGCTCGCCGCCAGCCGCTGGGTGCGGCTCGCGCTGGCGGTGGTCTCGGGTCTTGTCGTGATGGCGTTCACGGTCGCCGCGCCGCTGGCGCGCGTCACCGAGCCGATCAGCACCGACTTCCCCGAGGAGGCCTACACCTGGGGCGGCGGCAAGAACATCGTCAACGTGACCCTGGTCGACATCCGCGCCTGGGACACGGTGGGCGAGATCTCCGTGCTGCTCGTCGCGGCGACCGGCGTCGCGTCGCTCATCTTCCTGCGGCAGCGCAGCGGCGAGGTGCTGCGGCTGTCCCGCGTGGACGAGGTCAGCCGGTCCGACCCGCGCACGCGCCGCGTGTGGCTCGCCGCGGGCAGCACGCTGGAGCCGGAGCGCCGGTCCGTGCTGTTCGAGGTCGTCACCCGCGTGGTCTTCCACGCCATGATCGTGTTCGCGCTGTTCCTGCTGTTCAGCGGCCACAACGCCCCGGGCGGCGGCTTCGCCGCGGGGCTCGTGGTCGGCATCGCGTTCGCCGTGCGGTACCTGGCGGGCGGGCGGTACGAGCTGGGCGAGGCCGCGCCGGTCAACCCCGGCGTGCTGCTCGGCACCGGCCTGTTCCTCTCCGCCGGCGTGGGCCTCGCGACGCTCGTCGCCGGGCAGGAGGTGCTGCAGAGCGCCATCGTCGACATGCACTTCCCGGTGCTCGGCGAGGTGCACCTCGTGACCTCCCTGTTCTTCGACATCGGCGTGATGCTCGTCGTCGTCGGCCTCGTGCTCGACCTGCTGCGCACGCTCGGCGCCGAGATCGACCGTCAGGACCCGCGGCCCGCCCGTGAGGAGGTGTCGGCGTGATCGTCCTCGAGAACACCCCGCCCGCCGTCCTCGTGCTCGCCATCGGCGTCATGTTCGGCACCGGCGTCTACCTGCTCCTCGAGCGTCCGCTGACCCGGGTGCTGCTCGGCTTCGTGCTCATCGGCAACGGTGTCAACCTCATGCTGCTGGTCATGGGCGGCCGCTCCGGCGCGTCGCCCATCATCGGCAACGCGCCCGAGGGCGTGCGGATGAGCGACCCGCTCGCCCAGGCGATGGTGCTCACCTCGATCGTCATCACGCTCGCGCTGACCGCGTTCGTGCTGGCCATGGCCTACCGGTCGTGGCAGCTGCACGGCCACGACGAGGTCGCGGACGACGTCGAGGACCGGCGGGTCGCCCGGCACGCCGCGCTCAACGCCCCTGCGTTCGAGGACGCGGACGACACCGAGCCCGACCAGACGCTCGACGAGGAGGCCGCCGACGTGTACGACGACGTCGACGACAGCGACGACGACGCCCACCGCGCCGACAGCCCCCGGACCGGCACCCCCGAGGAGCGCCCCTGATGCCCTGGGACTCCGCCACGCTGGTGCCGCTGCCCGTCATGCTGCCGCTGTTCGCCGCCGGGCTGACGCTCGCCCTGCACCGGTACGCCCGCGTGCAGCGCATCATCAGCGTCACCGCGCTCGCCGGCGCCCTCGCGGCCTCCGTCGGGCTGCTGGTCGCCGCGGACGCCGGGCCGATCGTCGTCGAGGTGGGCTCGTGGGCGGCACCCGTCGGCATCGACCTGGTGGCCGACCGGATCTCCGCGGTGATGCTCACCGTCTCGTTCGTGATGCTGCTGTGCGTGCTCCTGTACTCCCTGGGGCAGGGCGTGCCCGAGGGGGAGGAGGACCCGGGCGCGACGCGCGGCGACATGATCCCCGTCGCGATCTTCCACCCGACGTTCCTCATCCTGGCCGCGGGTGTCGCGAACGCGTTCCTCACCGGGGACCTGTTCAACCTCTACGTCGGGTTCGAGATCCTGCTCGCGTCGTCCGCGGTGCTGCTCACCCTGGGTGGCACGGCCGAGCGCATCCGCGCCGGGTCGGTGTACATCATCGTCACGCTGGTCTCGTCGACGCTGTTCCTCAGCGCGATCGCGCTGATCTACGGCGCCACCGGCACCGTGAACATGGCCCAGCTCGCGGAGCGGCTGCCCGAGATCGACCCGACCGTGCGCACCGCGCTGCAGCTCCTGCTGCTGCTCGCGTTCGGCATCAAGGCGGCGATCTTCCCGCTGTCCGCGTGGCTGCCGGACTCCTACCCGACGGCGCCCGCGCCGGTCACCGCGGTGTTCGCGGGCCTCCTCACCAAGGTGGGCGTGTACTCGATCTTGCGCACGCAGACGGTGCTGTTCCCGGACAACCCCACCGTCGACCAGGTGCTCATGGTGCTCGCGCTGCTCACCATGGTCATCGGGATCCTGGGCGCCGTCGCGCAGAACGACGTCAAACGCCTGCTGTCGTTCACCCTGGTCAGCCACATCGGTTACATGATCTTCGGCATCGCGCTCGCCACCGAGGCGGGCACCGCCGCGGCGATCTACTACGTGGTGCACCACATCTCCGTCCAGACGGCCCTGTTCCTCGTGGTGGGCCTCGTCGAGTGGCGGGGCGGGTCGACGTCGCTCGACCGGCTGGGCGGCCTCGCGAAGCTCGCCCCCGGGCTCGCCGTGCTGTTCTTCGTGCCCGCGCTCAACCTGGCCGGCATCCCGCCGCTGTCCGGGTTCCTCGGCAAGGTCGGGCTGCTCACCGAGGGCGCGACCGTGGGGACCGGGCTGGCGTGGGTGCTCGTCGTCGGGTCGGTCGTGACGTCGCTGCTCACCCTGTACGCCATCGTCAAGGCGTGGAACAAGGCGTTCTGGCAGGCGCCGTCGGAGGAGATCGAGGCCGACGTGCCGCTGCCGCGCGGCATGGTGCTGCCCACGGGTGCGCTCGTCGCGTTCGGCCTGCTCCTCACCGTCGCCGCCGGCCCGCTGTACGGCTACGCCGAGCGTGCCGCCACGGCGTCGATGGACGGCCACACCTACGTGGACGCCGTCTTCCCCGACGGGGCGGACCGCGGCCGCGGCGAGTCGGTCGTCTCCGGCGACGACGACGGCGCGACCGAGGACAGCGCCCAGGGAGGTGGTCACGGATGAGCCCGCAGTCGCGCCGACCCGCCGACCTGCTGCGCCGGCTGGGGTCGCAGTGGCACGCCCTCGTGCTGCTCACCGCCGTCTGGGTGATGCTGTGGGGCGACCTGTCGTGGGCCAACGTCATCGCGGGAGCCGTGATCGCGAGCGCGGTGGTCATGCTGTTCCCGCTGCCCGTCGTCGAGATGAACGGCACGGTCCGTCCGTGGCGGGCCGTCGTGCTCGTCGCCCGGTTCGTCTCCGACCTGTTCGCCGCGTCCTTCGAGGTGGCGTGGAAGGCAGTCCGACCCGGCCCGCCGCCGCACGGCGCGATCGTCGCCGTCCGGCTGCGCAACCCCGAGGACGCCTACCTCACCATCACCGCGGTGATGTCGTCGCTGGTGCCGGGCTCCCTGGTCGTCGAGGCGCGCCGCGACACCGGCGTCGTCTACCTGCACGTGCTCGACATCGACGGCTCCGGCGGCCCGGAGGCCGTGCGCCGCGACACGCTGGACCTCGAGGAGCGGGTCCTGCGGGCGTTCGCGAGCAGCGCCGTGCTGGCCCGGTGCGGGCTGGCGCCGGGCGACTCCCTCGGCGCCGCGTCGACGTCGCCGTCCGGGCGAGAGGGGAAGGACGCATGATGCTCGCCGCCGTGATCGCGGCCTCCGTGCTCGTGGCGGCCGCCGCGCTGCTCGCGATCGTCCGGGTCGAGCGCGGTCCGTCGATGCTCGACCGGGCCGTCGCCCTCGACACCCTGACCATCACCCTGGTGTGCGCCATCGCGATCGAGGCCATCTGGTCCCGTCGCACCGAGACCATCCCGATCCTCGTCGCACTGTCGATGGTCGGCTTCGTGGGCTCCGTGACGATGGCCCGGTTCGCCGCGAAGGAGCCCGAGGGCGAGGGCCGGGTGCGCACGCCCGAGGAGGTGGCCGCGCAGGCCCGTGCCTCTGACGTGTCGCGCGGCGAGCAGCGGGACGGGGCCCGGGCGATCGATCTCGAGGACGACGCCGACGGCACGGGAGGTGCGCCGCGATGACCCACGTCGAGCCCGGTCTGTGGACCACGATCGCCGACACCGTCGCCGCGGTGTGCCTGCTCGCCGGCGCGTTCCTGACGCTCGGCGCGGGGATGGGGCTCGTGCGCTTCCCGTCGCTGCTGGCCCGCATGCACACCGTCACCAAGCCGCAGGTGCTGGGCCTCATCCTCCTGCTCACGGCGCTCGCGCTGCGCGTGCGCAGCTGGTCCGCCGTCGCGATGCTCGTGCTGGTGGTCGCGTTCCAGCTCGTCACGTCGCCCGTCGCCGCCCACATGGTGGGCCGCGCCGGGTTCCGCACCGGCAAGGTCGATCCCGAGGACCTGCGTCCCAACGAGTTCGGCGAGCCCGACTGACCCCCGGCTGGTAGACCGGGCGCATGGCCCCTGCCGAGCCCGACCGCCCTGCCCCTGTCCAGCCCGGCGTCAGCCCGCGCGTCGTGCGCGAGGAGCGCGGCGGCGAGAGCACCCTCACGGTCGTCATCGCCTTCGGCGCCAACCTGCTCATCGCGGCGGCCAAGTCGTTCGCGGCGGTGGTCACCGGGTCGGCGTCCATGCTGGCCGAGGCCGTGCACTCCTGGGCGGACACCGGCAACGAGATCTTCCTGCTCGTGGCCGACCGGCGCTCGCG
The DNA here is from genome assembly GCF_044389085.1 of Isoptericola sp. NPDC019693. Taxonomy (NCBI): domain Bacteria; kingdom Bacillati; phylum Actinomycetota; class Actinomycetes; order Micrococcales; family Promicromonosporaceae; genus Isoptericola; species Isoptericola sp. NPDC019693. The sequence continues at coordinate 81,810 of NZ_JBIRXP010000006.1, forward strand.
CCGGCCCGCCGACCCGCTGCACCCGCTCGGCTTCGGCCGGGAGGCGTACGTGTGGTCGATGTTCGCCGCGATCGGGCTGTTCGCGGTCGGCGCGGGCGTGTCCGTCACGCACGGCATCCAGGAGCTGGTGCACCCGGAGCCGGCGAGCGACTTCGGCGTCGCGTACGCCGTCCTCGGCCTCGCGTTCGTGCTCGAGGGGTTCTCGTTCCTGCAGGCCTCCCGGCAGGCGAGGGCGGAGGCGAGGAAGGCCGAGCACGACGTCCTGCACCACGTGCTCGTCACCTCCGACCCCACCCTGCGCGCCGTCTACGCCGAGGACGCCGCCGCGCTGATCGGCCTCGTCGTCGCGTTCGGGGGCGTGCTCGCGCACCAGCTCACCGGGTCGCCCGTGCCCGACGCGCTCGGGTCGATCGTCGTCGGCCTCGTGCTCGCCGTCGTCTCCCTCGTCCTCGTCGACCGCAACCGGCGGTTCCTCGTCGGGGAGGCCGCGCGCCCCGAGACGCGCGCGGCCGTGCTGGACCACCTCGTCGCGATGCCGCAGGTCGAGCGCGTCACGTACCTGCGGCTCGAGTACGTCGGGCCCCGGTCGCTGTACCTCGTGGCCAGCGTGGACCTCAGCGGCAACGAGCCGGAGGAGACCGTCGCGCGCCGCCTGGACGACCTCGAGCGGGTCGCGACGCGCGTGCCCGTCATCGCCGGGGCCGTGTTCACCGTCTCCACGCCGGAGGAGCCTTCGCTCTGAGCCGGCTGATCGGGCTGATCGGGCTGATCGGGCTGATCGGGCTGATTGGGCTGATCCGGCGCGGGCGGCCGGGCTCAGCCGGCGTGCCGGGCCTCGTGGGCGAGCAGGCTGCGCTTGACGTCCAGGCCGTAGCGGAAGCCGCCGAGGCTGCCGTCGGTGCGCAGCACGCGGTGGCAGGGCACGAACAGGGCGGCCGCGTTCATCGCGCACGCGCCCGCCGCCGCACGGACCGCGGCCGGGCGGCCGGACAGCTCCGCGTACCGGGTGTACGTCACGGGGGCACCCGCGTCGACCGCTCGCAGCACCTCCCAGGCGTGCGTGCGGTACGGGCCGGAGACCTGGTGCACGGGCACGGCGTCGATCGCGTGCACGTCGCCCTCGTAGTAGGCCCGCACGGCCGCGACCGCGGTCGCCACGGCCGCGTCGTGCTCCGGGACGGCCACCGTCGCGGCGGGCCGGACGTCGGGGTGGACGAGGCCGACCAGCGCGTCGGCGGCCGTCGTCCAGCCGGACGCGAGGACGGTGCCGTCCGGGTCGACGACGAGGGTGAACGGGCCGTCCGGGGTGCTCAGGGTGGTGGCACGGGCGGCCGGGGTCGTGACGGTCATGGGAACCTCCGGGGGATCGGTCTCGGGCGGGCGTCGCGCAGGTGGGATGCAGGGGCAGGGCAGGGGTGCGGCCGGCGGGCGGACGGGGGCTACCGCCTGGCCGGCGGCAGGGCGGCACGCCACAGGTGGAGGGCCGCGTACGACCGCCAGGGCGCCCACCGCTCGGCGTGGGCGGCCAGGGCGCGCGACCGGGCCGCGCGGGAGGCGCCGTCCGGGAGCCCCAGCGCGACCCCGGCCGCGGCGGCACCGGCCAGGAGCGCGACGTCGCCGTCGAGCCAGGAGTCCGGGTCGCGCAGCACGCGCATCGCCACGTAGCCGGCGGTCCACGGCCCGATGCCCCGCCGGGCCACGAGCGCGGCGCGCAGGGCGTCGCCGTCGTCGCCGATCCCGACGGCGAGGGTGCCGTCGTCGAGGGCGCGGGCGGTGTCCACGACCGTGGCGACCGACCGGGCGGGGAGGCGCAGGTGGTCGGCCGCCGACGCCGCGACCTGGCCAGGCGTCGGGAACAGGCGCGTCAGCCCGGGCACGGCGGACTCGTACGGGGTGCCCGCGGCGGCCGCCAGCCGGCTCAGGTGGGTGCGGGCCGCGGCGACGCTGATCTGCTGCCCGACGATGGCGCGCACCACGATCTCGTGCGGGTCCACCGTGCCGGGCAGGCGCAGGCCGGGCGTGCGGGCGACCGACGGCGCCAGCGCGGGGTCGTCCGCCAGCGCGGTGTCGACGGCGGACGGGTCGGCGTCCAGGTCGAGCAGCCGGCGCAGGCGGGACACGGCCACCGAGACGTCGGCCGCGGAGGCGAGCTCGAGGCGGACCGCCACCCGTCCCCGGCCCGCGCCGGGCCCCGCCAGCACCTCCGCCGCGCCCGGTCCGTGCGGCAGCAGCAGGGTGCGGGCGTAGCGCACGTCGGCGCCGGAGGCTCCCCCCGACAGGTCGGCGACCTCCACGCCGTCGACGGCGCGCGCCGCGAGGAAAGCGATCACGCCGCGGGCGTCGAACGGCTCCCGCACCGGCAGCTCGAGGTCGAGCCGGACGCGCGCGGCGTCGGCGCCGGAGTCGCCATCCAGCAAGCGATCCGTCGCGGCATCGGGCCCCGTGCCGCGACGGATCGCGTGCTGGAACGCCGTGGGACGGCGGTGGGCGCGGGCGCGCAGCTCGCTCGGCACGACGGCGAAGACCTCGGTCATCGTGTCGTTGAACTGCCGGATCGAGCCGAACCCCGCGGCGAACGCGACGTCCGCGAGCGGCAGGTCGGTGCCGACGACGAGGCTCCGCGCCGTCTGTGCCCGCTGCGCGCGGGCGAGGGCGAGCGGGCCCGCGCCGAGCTCGGCGGTGAGCAGCCGGTGCACGTGGCGGGCGCTGTACCCGAGGCGGGCCGCGAGCCCGTCCGTGCCCTCGCGGTCGACGACACCGTCGGCGATGAGGCGCATCGCCCGGCCGGCGAGGTCGTGGCGCAGGTCCCACGCGGGGGTGCCGGGTGCGGCCTCGGGCAGGCACCGCTTGCAGGCGCGGTACCCGGCCTCGTGGGCCGCCGCCGAGGTGAGGTAGAAGGTGACGTTCTCCGGCTTGGGCGTGCGCGCCGGGCAGGACGGCCGGCAGTAGATGCCGGTCGAGCTGACCGCCGTGAAGAACTGGCCGTCGAACCGGGTGTCCCGCGCGGCGATGGCGCGGTACCGCTCCTCGAACGCGCGCGCGTCCACCGTGCCGGGTGCGCCGTCGGGGCGGTCTGTCGTCGTCATGCCTTCATCCTCGCGCCGGCCACCGACCGGTGGCTAGCGGGATTCGGACACGACTGTGGCGCCGCCGCGGGGCGCTAGGGGAGGGCCCCGATCCAGTCGAGGACGGCGGTGAGGTACGCGTCCCGGGCCGGTCGTGGCGACAGGGCCAGGTCGTGGGTGCCGCCCGCGACGGTACGGACCGTGACGTCGCCGCCGAGACGCCGTGCCCGCTCGCGCATGTGCGCGACGTCGAGGACCGTGTCGGTGGTGAGGTGCTGGTCGGTGGTGGACCGGTCGGAGGTCAGCACGAGCACGGGGACCCGGAGCCCCAGCCCGCGGGCGAGGCGGCGCTGCGCGCGCAGCACCGACCGCAGCCAGGCCGCCCGGACGGCGAACGGCTCGTGCGGCTTCCACGCCGCGTCGAAGTCCCACTCGCCGCCGTGCGCCCGGTGCAGGGCGCGCGCGTACCCGTCGTCGAGGTGGTTGACGACGGTGCGCGGCGCGACAACGCCGACGGCCTCGACGAGGGCGGTGGCGGCGAGCCGGACGGGGCGGGGCTTGTTCAGCTGGACCCACGGGCTGTTGAGCACCAGCGCGTCGGCCCGGCCCGGGCGGGCCGCGGCCCACAGGGGGGCCACCAGGCCGCCGGTGGAGTGGCCGAGGACGACGAGCCGCTCGTGCCCGGCCGCGCGGACGACGGCGGCCGCGGCGTCGAGGTCCCGGGCGTACACGGCGATGTCGTGCACCTGGTTGGGGTCGCCGCCGGCGGACACCTGGGCGTCCCAGGCCCGCCCGTGGCCGCGCAGGTCGACGGCGTAGAACGCGATGCCGCGCCCGGCGAAGGCCGCCGCCAGGTGGGGGTGGAAGAAGTAGTCCGCGAACCCGTGCACGTACAGCACCGCCGTGCGCGCGACGGCGCCCTGCCGTCCGGGAGCCCCGCCGTCGTCCCCCGGGGTGGACGGCACGTGTCGCACCAGCACGGCCTCCGCGCCGTCGGGCAGCAGGAGGGTGCGCGCCCGGAACTCCGGGCCGAGGACGTCCTCGCGCCACGCCCCTGGCTCGGGAGGACGTGGGGCGGTCCGCGCGTCAGGCACCCTGTGCGGGGCCGGACGGGCGGTCGTCGGTCCCGGGCTCGACGTCGGGACCGGGGGCGGAGGGGTCGTCGGCCGGCGGCTGCCGGAGCGTGTCCTCCTCGCCGGGGCGGCCGGGCTCCAGCGGCTCGGCGACCGGGCCCGTGGCGGGGCCCGCCGGCGGGGCGGTCTCGGGCGCGGGCTCCGGTGCGAACGGTTCGGCCACGGGACCGGTCGTGGGACCACCCGCCGGCGTCGTCGGCGGCGCTGGCGGCGCGGGCGGGGCGGGCGGGGCGCCGAAGACCTGCTCCTCGGGCGTCGGGCCCGCCGCCGGCACGGCCCCGGGGGCCGCCTGCGCGGCGAACGCGGCATCACCCGTCGCCGTGCCCGTGAACGGGGCGGGACGGCGGTTGTTCCGCACGACGAACCACACGACCAGGCCGATGACGACGAGCCCGACGACGAGGCCCACGATCCACCAGGGGAAGCTGCTCCCGGCGTCGGCGGAGCCGACGGCGTGGATCTCGGTGTTCTCCCCGACCTTCGGCGTCCAGGTGACGGTGTTGCCGTCGACGGTGCCGGTGGCGTCGCTCACGGGCCCGGGGAACGTGACGGCCAGCCTGACGTCGAAGGCGTCCTGGACGCCCTGCGGCAGCGACTCGAGCTGGTCGGCACCCTCCGAGAGGTCCATGACGCCGTCCACCACGTAGGTGTCGCCGTCGCGCGTGATGCTGAGGTCCTCGCCGCCCTCGCCGGAGATCTCGCTGATCGGCGCGTCGGCGAAGGTGTACCTGGTGCCCGTGTACTCGTCGTCGGACCAGGGCTCCTGGGAGGCGCCCTCGGGCAGGCCCTGCGTCAGCTCGCCGCCCGCCTGGTCCCACAGCTCGCTCGGCTCCATCCCCATGGTCTCGGCCAGGCTGTTCGAGACGGCCATGATCATGGTGCCGGAGACGGTGTCGTCCTCCGAGAGCTTCAGGTCCATGTCGACCTTCATGCACCCGGCGAGGGCGAGGAGGCCGACAGCGGCGAGCGCCGCCGCGATCACGGTGCGGAGGCGGCGCACGGGGCAGCGGGCTGGAGTGGTCACCGGCCCAGCATCCCGCAGCGGCGGTCGGGCAGCCACCCGGCGTCCCGGCCGGTTGGCGATCAAAGTTGAGCGGAATAGACTCAACTTTGCCGTCGTTCCCCCGACAGACGTCTTTTCCGTGTCACCGCACGTCACCCCGGAGGTCCCATGGACATCAAGCTCACGACCATGTCGCAGCAGGCGCTCGGCGACGCCGTCCAGTCGGCGTCGGCCGCGGGCAACCCCCAGCTCGAGCCCGTCCACCTGCTGCAGGCGCTGCTGCACCAGACGGGCGGCGTCGCCGTCGGCCTGCTCGACGCCGTCGGCGCGAACGCCCAGCAGATCGGCCAGCGCGCCCGCGCGGCCCTCGTCGCCCTGCCGCAGGCGAGCGGCTCCGCCGTCGCGCAGCCCGCACCCTCGCGCGCCATGAGCGCCGTGCTGGAGAACGCCGGCAAGGAGGCGGAGGCGCTCGGCGACGAGTACGTCTCCACCGAGCACCTGCTCATCGCGCTCGCCGCCGGCCAGTCGGCCGCGGCCCAGGCGCTCGCCGAGGCGGGCGCCTCCGCCGACGCGCTGCGCGCCGCCCTGCCCGCCGTCCGCGGCTCCTCCCGCGTGACCAGCCCGAACCCCGAGGGCACCTACAAGGCGCTGGAGCAGTACGGCAGCGACCTCACGCAGCGCGCCCGCGACGGCCGGCTCGACCCCGTCATCGGCCGCGACTCCGAGATCCGCCGCGTCGTCCAGGTGCTCAGTCGCCGCACCAAGAACAACCCCGTGCTCATCGGCGAGCCCGGCGTCGGCAAGACCGCCGTGGTCGAGGGCCTGGCCCAGCGCATCGTCGCGGGCGACGTCCCCACGTCCCTGCAGGGCAAGCGCCTCGTCGCGCTCGACCTCGCGGGCATGGTCGCGGGCGCCAAGTACCGCGGCGAGTTCGAGGAGCGGCTCAAGGCCGTCCTCGAGGAGATCACCGCGTCCGACGGCGAGGTCATCACCTTCATCGACGAGCTGCACACGGTCGTCGGCGCGGGCGCCGGCGGCGAGGGCGCCATGGACGCGGGCAACATGCTCAAGCCGATGCTGGCCCGCGGCGAGCTGCGGCTCGTGGGCGCCACCACGCTCGACGAGTACCGCGAGCACATCGAGAAGGACCCGGCCCTCGAGCGGCGCTTCCAGCAGGTCTTCGTCGGCGAGCCGTCCGTGGAGGACACCGTCGCCATCCTGCGCGGGCTCAAGGAGCGCTACGAGGCGCACCACAAGGTGACGATCGCGGACTCCGCGCTCGTCGCCGCCGCCGCGCTGTCCGACCGGTACATCACCGGCCGCCAGCTGCCCGACAAGGCGATCGACCTCGTCGACGAGGCGGCGTCCCGGCTGCGCATGGAGATGGACTCCTCGCCCGTCGAGATCGACGAGCTGCAGCGCGCCGTCACGCGCCTCGAGATGGAGGAGGTCGTGCTCAAGGAGTCCGACGACGTGGCGTCGAAGGACCGCCTGGAGCGGCTGCGCGCCGACCTCGCCGACACGCGCGAGCGGCTCGCCGCGCTCACCGCGCGGTGGGAGTCGGAGAAGGCCGGCCACAACCGCGTCGGCGACCTGCGCGCGCGCATCGACGAGCTGCGCACCGAGTCCGACCGGCTGCAGCGCGAGGGCGACCTCGAGTCGGCGGCCCGCCTGCTCTACGGGGAGATCCCGCAGGTCGAGCGCGAGCTCGCGGAGGCCGAGCGGGCCGAGGCGTCGCAGTCGGGCGAGGACGCGGCGCACGAGGCGCCGATGATCGCCGACAAGGTGGGCTCCGACGAGATCGCCGAGGTGGTCTCTGCCTGGACGGGCATCCCGGCCGGGCGGCTGCTGCAGGGCGAGTCGGAGAAGCTGCTGCACATGGAGGACGTCCTCGGCGAGCGCCTCATCGGCCAGGCGGCCGCGGTGCGCGCGGTCTCGGACGCCGTGCGGCGCTCGCGCGCCGGCGTGGCCGACCCCGACCGCCCCACCGGGTCGTTCCTCTTCCTCGGGCCGACCGGCGTGGGCAAGACGGAGCTGGCCAAGTCCCTCGCGGACTTCCTGTTCGACGACGAGCGCGCCATGGTGCGCATCGACATGTCCGAGTACTCGGAGAAGCACTCCGTGTCCCGCCTGGTCGGCGCCCCTCCGGGGTACGTCGGCTACGAGGAGGGCGGCCAGCTCACCGAGGCGGTGCGGCGGCGGCCGTACTCCGTCGTCCTGCTCGACGAGGTGGAGAAGGCCCACCCCGAGGTCTTCGACATCCTGCTGCAGGTGCTCGACGACGGCCGCCTCACGGACGGCCAGGGCCGCACGGTCGACTTCCGCAACGTCATCCTGGTGCTGACGTCCAACCTGGGCTCGCAGTTCCTCGTGGACCCGGCGCTCGACGACGCCGCCCGCCGGGAGGCCGTCATGGCGGCCGTGCGGGCCTCGTTCAAGCCGGAGTTCCTCAACCGGCTCGACGACGTCGTGATCTTCGACGCGCTGAACGTCGAGGAGCTGGGCGAGATCGTCGACCTGCAGGTCGCGGCGTTCGCGAAGCGGCTGGCCGACCGGCGCATCACGGTGGACGTCACGCCCGCCGCGCGCGAGTGGCTGGCGCTGGAGGGCTTCGACCCCGCGTACGGTGCCCGCCCGCTGCGCCGCCTGGTGCAGCGCGAGATCGGCGACCGGCTCGCCAAGGAGCTGCTGTCGGGCGCGGTCTCCGACGGCAGCACCGTCGTCGTCGACCGGGCCCCGGACGCCGCAGGGCTGGTCGTGACACGGCAGGCATGACATGACGCCGAGGTAGTTCGAGAATCGCGATTCTCGAACTACCTCGGCGATTCTCGAACTACCTCGGCGAAGGTGGTCAGCCGCCGATGGAGGCCTGCGGGCCGGCGCCCGCCCGCACGATCGACGGCACGTCGGCCGCCGGGTCGAGCGTGTACGGGTAGAACGACGCGGGGTCGAACGCCGTCCCGCCGCTCTCCTGCTGCCCCGTGGAGTCCACGACGATGCTGCCGGACTGGGCGAGCGCGGCGGTGTCGTCGCGGAAGTACGGGTCCTTCACCCGCTCGAACCAGCTGTTCTGCAGCACCATCTTCGTGCCGCCGCGGGCGTAGTTGCCGTAGCTCGCGACGTCCTGCAGGTAGTTGTTGTACAGGTGGGCGTACGCCACGTTGTCCGTGCTGGGGTTGCGCTGGTTCGTGGCGCGGATCCAGTTGTGGTGGATCGTGATCTTCGCCGTGACGTTGTCCGTCCAGCCGATGCCGAAGGCCTTGTTGTTCTCCTCGAGCACGTTCCACGACACGGTGAGGTTCGTGGTGTCCTTGCGCGAGTCGATGAGGCCGTCGTTCATCCGGGTGAGGCGGTTGTGGTCGATCCAGACGTGGTCGGCGCCGTCCATCTGGATGGCGTCGTAGTCGAACTCCTTGTCGTCGGGGTCGTCCTCGACCATCCGGGTGTCGCGGATGGTGAGGTTGCGGATGATGACGTTGCTGGTGGTCTCGCCGAGGAAGAAGCCGCCGCCGACGATCTCTCCCGACGTGCCCCTGCCGACGATCGTCTTGTCGGAGGCGACCTTGAGCTCCTTGCCCTTCGGCGAGATCGTGATCGGCGCGGCGACGGTGATGACGTACCGGCCGGATGCCGTCACGTACTTCTCCAGGTCCGCCTGCGTCGTGACGGTGACCGCCGTGCCGCCGGCGCCGCCGGTGGTGCCCCCGTCGGTCGAGGCGAACCCGTCGGCGGACGACGGCCAGGCGCCGCCGGCTCCCGCCCGGGTGAAGGTGATCTGCTTGTTGGTGTTGTGGGTGCAGCCCTCCTGGACGAGGGCGGCCCCGTTGTCGGTGGAGGCGCCCTGGATGCTGAGGCATAGCCCGTTGGCGACGTTGGTGACGAGGTAGGAGCCGTCGCGGGACGGGGTGAGCGTCCACTGCTGGTTGGTCTGGGCGGGCTTGCAGCTCCACTGCTGGATGCGGGTGCCGACCGTGGCGGTGCCGCTCGGCACGTCGAGGCAGCGGTCGCTGTTGACGTTGCGCAGCTGGTAGGTGGTGGCGTTCACGGGTTCGAGCTCGAACTGCTGCCAGGGGTCACCGCTGCAGCCCCACTGCTGCAGCAGGGCGCTGTTGTCCTTCGACCCGGCGACGACGTCGAGGCACTTGCCGCTGCGGGCCACGCTCAGCTGGTAGGTGCCCGCGGCGGGCGCCGCGGTGGCGGTGGTGGTGCTGCCGACGGCGAGGCCGGTGGCCAGGACGGCGGCGGTGGTGACGGCGGCCAGAAGGCGCCGTCGTCGGCGGGGCGGGGTGTCGGTCATGTCGGACGGTCCTTCCTCGGGGCGGGTCTCGGGTCGGGTCACGGTGGTCGTCATGGTCAGCCCACCGGGTTCCAGCCGTCGGAGCCCGCGAGGTACTTCTGCGGCGTGTACTCGGCCGCCTGGGCGTCCGAGAGCTGCGGGCGGTTGGAGTTCACGCCGGCGCCGGCGCCCGTGTTCCGGTACTCGAGGAACCGGGCGTTCTGCCAGGTGCTGCCCGACATGTCGGTCCACGGCTGCGCCGTCCTGATCGTGGCCGACAGGTCCGACTCGCGGTACAGCACCTGTGCGCCCTGCCGCCAGGGGCGCCCGAGCTGGGTGGTGTTGTTCGTCGCCCCCGTGATGCGTGACTGGTAGAAGAGGAAGCCGTACTTGCGGTCCGCCGGCGTGCTCGCCGCGGTGATCGGCCCGCCCGTGGTGCGCTTCTCGTGGATCGTGCTGCGGTGGAAGACGGCGACGCCGCCGCCGTAGATGAAGTCGACCGTGCCCTCCACGTACGTGTCGGTCACGTACGCGCGGGTGGCGTCGTTGACCAGCAGGGTGTCCTGGTCGCCCAGGAGGCGCAGGTCGTCGAGCAGGACCCGGTCGGCGTTGAGGTACAGGGCCAGGGCCTGGTCGCCGTCGCCCGGTTCCGACTCGTCGTGGTCGTTCGACACGGTGAGGTTGTCGGCGCTGAAGCTCGCGCCCTCGACCACCATCGTGGCGCTGCCGCGGTGGCTGCCGCCCTCGCCGGCGCTGACGCCGTCGACGATCACGACGTCCGCGGGGTCGTCCCCGAGGCCGACGAGCTCGACGAACGGCTTGTCCTTGCCGACCACGACCTTGCCTCGGTACGTGCCGGGCGCGACCGTGATCCGCTGCTTGGACGTCGCGTTCGCGGGGATCGCGTCGACGGCCTGCTGGACGGTGCGGTACGTCCCGGAGCCGTCGGCCGCGACGGTCGCGTCGCCCGTCGAGCCGCCACCGTCGCCGGCGGCGGTGAACGTCCACTGCTTGTTGGTGTTGTGCGTGCAGCCCTCCTGGATGACGGCCGCGCCGCTGGTGGTGGACGCGCCCTGGATGCTGAGGCACAGGCCGTTGGCGACGCTCGAGACCAGGTACGACCCGTCGCGCGACGGCGTGAGCGTCCACTGCTGGTTGGTCTGGGCGGGCTTGCAGCTCCACTGCTGGATGCGGGTGCCGACGACGTCCGTGCCGCTGGGGACGTCGAGGCAGCGGTCGCTGTTGACGTTGCGCAGCTGGTACGCCCCGCCGCCGAGCGGCTCCAGGCGGAACTGCTGCCAGGCGCCGCCGCTGCAGCCCCACTGCTGGAGCAGGGCGCTGTTGTCCTTCGAGCCGGCGACGACGTCGAGGCACTGCCCGCTGCGGGCGACGGTGAGCTGGTAGGTGCCCGCGGCGGGCGCCGCGGCGGCGGTGGTGGTCGTGGTCCCGACGAGGAACCCGGCGGCCAGGGTCGCGACGGCGGCGGCGCCGGCCAGCCGTCGTCGGCGGTGCTTGGGGATGTCGGTCATGTCCGACGGTCCTTCCCTCAGGCTGACGGACCGGTGGCCGGTCCGTGGCCCGCGTCGTCGCGAGCCACGAGGTAGACGGTCGCCCGGCGGCGACGACAACACTTTTTTCATCGATGCAGCCGCTCGCTACGATGCCAGGCGGTCCGACGACGGCGCGGACCGGCCGGCGACGGGGACGGAGAGCGACGTGGACGGGACGGCCGACCTGGTGGTCCGCGCCCAGGGAGGCGACCGGGTCGCCCTCGGAGAGCTCCTCGGCGCGCACCTGCCGCTCGTGCGCGGCGTGGTCGCGAGGGGGCTCGGCGACGACGGGGCCTGTGCCGCCGACGTCGACGACGTCGTGCAGGAGACCATGCTGCGGGCCATGACGTCGCTGGGCGCGGTGCGCGACCCGGCCCGGTTCCGGTCGTGGCTGCTGGCGATCGCCTACCGGCAGATGCAGGACCACCACCGTGCGCGCCGCGGTCGTCCGGTCCCTGACGACCCGGCGCTGACCCGGGTCGCCGACCCGGAGCCGTCGCCCGACGTGCGCGCGACCGTCGACGTCGTGGCCGCCGACCAGCGACGCGGCCTGGTCGCGGCGGGCCGCTGGCTCGACCCGGCGCACCAGGGTGTCCTCGGGCTCTGGTGGCAGGAGGCGTGCGGCGAGCTCGGCCGGGGCGACCTCGCCCGCGCGCTCGGCGTGGGCCGGCGCCACGCCGCGGTGCGGGTGCAACGCATGCGGGCGCAGCTCGCGACCGCCCGCGGCATCGGCCTCGCGCTCGACGCCGTCCCGCGGTGCGCGGGCCTCGACCGCGCCGCCGCCGGCTGGGACGGCACGCCCTCGCCGCTGTGGCGCAAGCGGCTGGACCGGCACGTGCGGGACTGCCCGGCGTGCTCCGGTCTCGCCGCCGCCCTGGTGCCGCCCGAGCGGCTGGTCCCGGCGATCGGCCTGGTGGCCGTGCCGGCGGGCGCGGCCGAGGAGACGGTGCGCGGACTCCTCGACGCCGGGGCCCCGGCCGCGCACGGCTGGTGGCACGCCCTCGCGGACCAGCTGCGGGACGGGTGGGACGCGGTCGTCGCCCGTCCGGTGGCTGCCGTCACCGCGACGGCGGTCGTCGTGGCCGGGGGCGGGGCCGCGGTCACGACGCTGGTCCTGCCGGGCCCGGACCGACCGGCGCACGTCGTCGTGCCGTCGACCGCACCGGACCCGTCGTCACCGGTCGACCAGGTCGCGGCGCCGGCCACCGAGCCGCCCGCCACCGAGCCGCCGGCCACCGAGCCGCCGCCCGACGGGCCGACGTCGGGCGTGCCCACCGCCGACCTGTACGTCGCGCCCGACGGCTCCGACGCGGGCGACGGCAGCTGGGCGCGGCCGTTCGCGACCGTCGCCCACGCGGTGTCGGTGGTCCGGCCCGGCCAGGTCATCGCGCTGCGGGGCGGCACCCACCGCGTCGAGGAGCCGGTGTCGATCACGACCGACGGCGCCCCGGGCGCCCGGATCACGCTGAGCGGCTACCGCGACGAGCGCGCGGTGCTCGACCTGGCGGGCGTGCCCGCCGACGAGTGGCCCCTCGTGCAGGAGGCCGACCGGTGGACGGTGCAGGACCTGGAGGTCCGGGGCTCGAAGAGCCACGGGTACCTGTGCGTGTCCTGCTCGGACGGGGTGTTCCAGCGCCTGCGCGTGCACGCGAACACGCGTTCCGGCCTCGAGCTGCGCGGCGCGGGGACGGTGGGCAACGTCGTGCGCGACAGCGCGTTCTACGACAACCACGACGACTCCTCCGGCGGGGACGCGGGCCTCGGCCTCGGGGTCAAGTTCGGCTCCGGCGCGGGCAACGTCGTGGAGCGCAACCGCTTCTACGACAACGCCGACGACGGCGTCGACCTGGGCGAGTTCGCGAGCCCGGTGACGCTGCGCGGGAACGAGTCGTTCCGCAACGGCATCGACCGGTGGGGGATCGCCGGCTGGCACGGCAACGGGGGCGGCTACACCCTGGGCGGCGGCGACGAGCCGCCCGCGGTGGCCCACGTCGTCGAGGGGAACGTGGCGTGGGGCAACGGGCACCACGGCTTCGCGGACGGCGGCAACGGCGGGGCGATCCGGCTGGTGGGGAACACGGCGCGGGACAACGGGGCGGCGGGGTTCTTCCTGGAGACCGCCGCCGCCGTGCTGCGCGACAACACGACGTCGGGCAACGACGTCGCGGCGAAGCTGGGGGACGCCGTCGTCGCGAGCGGCAACTCGTGGCCCCTCGCGGCGGGCTGAGGCCACAGACGTCGAGCCCCCGGCCTCGCGTGACGGAGGCCGGGGGCCCGACGGGTGGTCCGGGGGTGATCCGGGTGGTCAGACCGCCTTGCTGCTGACCCGGATGAACGTCGGGTTGGACTGCCAGATGCTGCGCTTGACGACGCCGACGCGCGGGTTGCCGGCGTCGATCTGCTTGCCGTTGCCGATGTAGATGGCGACGTGGCCGGGGGACCAGATCAGGTCACCGGGCTTGGCGTTCTTGCGCGAGACCTTCTTGCCGACGTGCTTCTGCGCGGACGAGGTGCGCGGCATGTTCTTGCCGATCGCCTTCTTGTACACGTAGGAGGTGAAGCCCGAGCAGTCGAACGCGCTCGGACCGGTGGCGCCGCTGACGTAGCGCGCGCCGACCTTGGTCTTCGCGATCGCGACGACGGGCGAACCCGTCTTCTTGTGGACCCCGGTGGTGCGCGAGGACTTGTTCGCGAGCGAGCCGGACGCCGGGTCGACGACGATGCGCACCCGGTTCTTGCCGGCCTTGTAGGTGGACCAGTACGGCTTGAAGGACGCCTTGCCGCTGTGCAGCGACCTGGTCGCGACGACCTTGCCGTTCAGCACGAGCTTGGCCTTGCCGGAGATGGCCTTGCCGCCGTACGTGGCCTTCATCGTGAAGGTGGGGCGGTGCTTGCCCGAGGACCGGGAGACGGTGTGCTTGGACGCCGTGAAGACGGTCTTGGGCTTCGGCTTCGACGTGGCGGCCTGGACGGCGGCCGAGCTCACGCCGGTCGCGGCGGAGGCGTGGGGGGCGACGGCGATGAGGCCACCGCCCGTGAGAGCGCCGGCGACGGCGAGGGCGATGATCGCCCGGCGGGGCCGGCGGGCGGCCACGGCGGCCGTGCCGGGGCGCGCGGGATCGTGGGACGTGGACATGGGCGTGACCTCCAGCCTGCGAGATGAGCTGTCGGGTGAGGCCGAGATCGTTGGCCCGCCACTAGGTGGCTGAACCCCAAGGCCGGGAGCGTCCGGGCGGTGTGCCCGGGCGGCCGGCCGGAAGTGGGTCTCCCGCTGCTGCCGTGGGTGTCGTGGTCACCGGGACGCCGGCAGCACTCGGCTGCGCCTCGGTCGGCCGGCACCTGTGGTGGGTGCGGTCGAGGGACGCTAACCCCCGGGACCCCCTGAGGTCACGTTCCGGTAACAGGTCCCCTGCCGTGTCGCCCAGCCGGGCGAGGGGCATCCCTCCTGGACGAGTTCGGGCAAGCCGGGCCGAACCGGGCAGGGTCGCGTGATACCGGATGTGACCAAGATCACTGTAGGAATCCGCCCGTAGGGGGATTCGGCCCCTATGCCTCAGACCAGCAGGTCGTCCGACCCGGGAGAGCCCGAGACCGCGAGGCAGAGGCCCGTCCGGTCGCCGGCCGCCCAGCCGTCCTCGGAGGGGACGAGGACGACGAAGCTCAGCCCCTCGGCCTCGCGACCCGCGGCGCCCAGCAGCCCGGGCCCGCAGTCGGCGGACGCCTTGCGCACCAGGGCGTCGTGCCCCGGCCACACGGCACCGGTCGCGGAGTCCGTGCGGCCCACCACCTGGGCGACGTGCTCGTCGGTGCACGGCACGACCGTCACCCTGCCGACGTCGCCGGGCGGCACGTCGCGCAGGCACGACCCGAGCACGAGCTGGACCGCGTTCACGTCGCGCGCCTGCGCCACCGCCGCCGGCACGGGGGTGGTCGCCCGCTCGCGCGCCGTCGTCACCCCGGCCGCGACCGCGCCGCCGACGACGGCCAGCGCCACCACCGCCAGCGCCGCGCGGCCCGCGACGCGACGGGTCCGGGCGGCGCCGGCCCTCCCGCCCGCGGGGATCGGGGCCTGCCGTGCGACGTCGGGCGAGGGGTCGCCGTCGCCCGGTCCCGGCAGTCGCAGGTCGCCCAGGCCGTCCACGGGCAGCACGCCCGCCGGCGTGGGCGCGGCGAAGACCGGGTCCGCGGGCGGCGTCGTGCCGGCTGCCGCGTCGGGCCCGGACGAGGGGTCTCGGACCTGGTCGTGGTTCGAGTCCTGGTTCGAGTCCTGGTTCGGGTCGCGGATCGGGTCCTGGGTCACGACGTGCTCCGCGCGCGTCAGGCCGGGTCGGCGAGGTCGAGGACGACCGGCACGTGGTCGCTGGCGCCCTTGCCCTTGCGCTCGTCCCGGTCGATGACGACGCCGGTGACGCGCTCGCGCACGGCGGGGGAGGCGTAGGCGAAGTCGATGCGCAGGCCCTTGTTCCGGGGGAAGGCGAGCTGCTGGTAGTCCCAGTACGTGTAGGTGTGCTCGGCGGGCAGGTGCTCGCGCGTCACCTCGGTGTACCCGGCGGTGGCGAACGAGGTGAACGCCTCGCGCTCCGCCGGCGTCACGTGGGTGTGCCCCTCGAACGCGCCGGGGTCGTAGACGTCCGTGTCGAGCGGGATGACGTTCCAGTCGCCGACGAGCGCGACCTGCGTGCGCGGGTCGTCCGCCAGCCACCCGGACGCGGCGTCGCGCAGCGCGCCCAGCCACGCCAGCTTGTACGCGTAGTGCGGGTCGCCGACGGCGCGACCGTGCGGCACGTACAGCGACCAGACGCGGACTCCGCCGCAGGTGGCGCCGAGGGCGCGCGCCTCGACCGGCGGCGGCACGTCGAGGAGGGTGGCCGCCGGTGCCTCGTCGGGCGACGCGTCCGGGGCCTCGGCCGGCGCGTCGTCGGCGGGCGCGGGGGCGGTGGGCTTGGCGAAGCCCGGCTGGCCCGGGAAGGACGTCTCGACGTCCGCGATCCCGACCCGGGACGCGATGGCGACGCCGTTCCACGCCGAGTGCCCCGTGTGCGCCACCTGGTACCCGGCGGCCTCGAACGCGGCGTGCGGGAACTGCTCGTCGCGGCACTTGGTCTCCTGGATGGCGAGCACGTCCGTGCCCGAGCGCTCCAGGAAGGCGATCACCCGGTCGACGCGGGCACGGACGGAGTTGACGTTCCAGGTCGCGAGGCGCACGGGCGCCAGGCTACCGGCGCGGGCGCCGATGCCGCCGATGCTGTTGATGCTGTCGATGCCGCCGCCCCGCCGGCGGCCCGAGGCCGCGGCGCGCCACTAGGCTGCCCCCATGGGTACCGCGCTCGTCACCGGCGCCACCGCCGGCCTCGGCCTGGAGTTCGTCTGGCAGCTCGCCACCGCGCGACACGACGTGGTCGTCGTCGCGCGCGACGCCGACCGCCTGGAGCAGGTCGCCGCGCAGGTGCGCGCGGCCGCCGGCGTGCGGGTGGAGGTGCTGCAGGCGGACCTGTCCGTGCCGGAGGACCTGGAGCGGGTCGCCGCCCGGCTCGCCGTCACCGGCGAGGAGGAGGACGACGACCGCCGCCCGGTGGGCCTGCTCGTCAACAACGCCGGGTTCGCCACGGCGCAGTCGTTCGTGAGGGGAGACCTCGCTGTCGAGCTGTCGGCCCTCGACGTGATGGTCCGCGCGGTGCTCGTGCTGTCGCACGCGGCCGCCGGGCAGATGACGGCCCGCGGGCGGGGCGCGATCCTCACCGTGGGGTCGGTCGCCGCGCTGACCGCCGGCGGCACCTACGCCGCCGCGAAGGCGTACGTGCGGTCGTTCACGGAGGGGCTCGCCGTCGAGCTCAAGGGGACCGGCGTCACCGCCACCGTGCTCTGCCCCGGGTTCGTGCGCACCGAGTTCCACGACCGGGCGGGCGTGGACATGTCCGCCGTGCCGGAGATCGGCTGGCTGGACGCCCCGCGCGTGGTCTCCGAGGCGCTCGCGGACGTCCGCCGCGGCGTCGTCATCTCCACGCCGTCCGTCCGCTACAAGGCGGCCTCGGCGCTGCTGCGCCTCGCCCCACGTGCCGCGGTGCGCGCGGTCGGCAAGTACCGCTGACCACGGCCGTCACCGAGCCCGGGCGAGGACCCGCCGCCTGACCCACGATGGTGGGGTGACCCGGGGGACGACGCCGGCGGCGGCCGCCGGGGGCGGCCCGAGCGCTGCACCCGGCGGCGACGCGCTGGACTACCGAGACCTCTTCGACGCGATGACCGTGCCGAAGATCGTGCTGGACCGCGACCTCGTCGTGCTCGACGCCAACCGCTCGTACACCGAGCTGCTCGGCATGCCGGTGGACGCCCTGGTCGGGCGCACCCTCGCCGACGCGCTGGCGCGGGTGCCGGGGGGACCGCCTCCCGTGCGCCGGGCCCTGGACGCGATCGGCCGGTGCCTGCGCACCGGGCTGCCCGAGGTCGTGGAGCCGACCAGGTGGGACCTGCCCGACCCGCGCACGGGCGAGACGGGGCCGCGGTACTGGATGCTCCTGGTGCTGCCGGTCACGCGCTCGGGGGACTCGATGGTCCGGGCCGTCGTCGTCCGGGTCGAGGAGGTCGACGCGGACGACGTCGAGGGCACGGACGAGGACGCCACGCCCGAGCGCATGTCGTGGCACAGCACGGTGGCGCGGATGCGTGCGACGGCCGCCGCCGAGCGCGAGGCCGCGGTGACCCTCCAGTCGTCGGTGCTCACCCCGCCGCCGGACGTCCCCGGCCTCGCCGTGGACGTCCGCTACCAGCCGGCCAACCGGATCACGCGGGTGGGCGGCGACTGGTACGACGTGGTGCTCCGCGAGTCGGGCCGGGCGGTGCTCATCGTGGGCGACGTGGCGGGTCACGATATCGACGCCGCGGCCGCGATGACCCACCTCAAGGGCGTGCTGCGCACCGTCGCCGTGGAGGACGACGCGGGGCCCGCGGACGTCCTCGACCGGGCCGAGCGGGCCGCCTCCGCGCTGCGGCTCGAGGCGTTCGCGGCGGTCACGGTCGCCGTCGTCGACCCGCCCGCGCCCGACGGGTCGCGGCGCGTCACCTGGGCGCGCGCCGGTTCGCTGCCGCCGCTGGTACGGCGGGCCGGCCTCGGTGCCGAGCTCCTGGACGAGCGTCCCGGGAGGCTGTTCGGCCTGCTCCTTCCGCAGCGGCGGAAGGAGTCGAGCCTGGTGCTCGAGCCGGGCGCGTCGCTGCTGCTCTTCACGGACGGCCTGGTCGAAAGGCGCGGCGAGCTGCTGACCGAGTCCCTGGAGCACCTGCGACGCGACGTGGAGCAGGTCGTGGACCCCCGGCTCACCCGGCTCGCCGACTGCGTGCTGGCGCGCAGCACGCCGATCCGCGGCGCCGACGACGTGGCCCTGGTGGCCCTCCAGGTGGCGGCCCCGCCCGCGGGCGGGGCGGACGCCGTCGGTACGATGACCGGGTGACCTCCTCGGATACCGCCTTCGGCCCCACGCCCCGCGAGCAGCTCCGCGACCTCATCACCGAGCTCGCCGTCGTGCACGGCAAGGTGACGCTGTCCTCCGGCAAGGAGGCCGACTACTACGTCGACCTGCGCCGCATCACCCTCCACCACCGTGCGGCCCCGCTGGTGGGCCACGTGCTGCTCGACCACCTGGAGGAGGTCGGGCTCGGCACCGCGGAGGTGGACGCCGTCGGCGGACTGACCCTCGGCGCGGACCCGATCGCGGACGCGCTGCTGCACGCCGCGGCGTCGCGCGGGCAGGACCTCGACGCGTTCGTCGTCCGCAAGGCGGCCAAGGCGCACGGCATGCAGCGGCAGATCGAGGGGCCCGAGGTCGCCGGCCGCAAGGTCGTCGTCCTGGAGGACACGACGACGACCGGTGGGTCGCCCATCACGGCCATCGAGGCGCTGCGCGCCGCGGGCGCCGAGGTGCTCGGCTGCGCCACGATCGTCGACCGCGCCACCGGCGCCGGCGAGAAGATCGAGGCCCTCGGCGTGCCCTACCACTACCTCTACGACCTGGCGGACCTGGGCCTCGCCTGAGCGGCCCGCAGGGCCGCGGCGAACGCGCCGCGCCGAGGGGTCAGCCGCGCCGGCGGCCGAGCAGGAAGCCGGCGCCCAGGCCGACGAGCAGCGCGCCCACGCCGAACAGCACCTGCATGACCACGAGCCTGGACGACCCCGGGACGAAGAGCGTGTCGGACAGCGGCGCGTAGGCGAACCAGCCGGCCGACGCGTAGCCCACCGGGCGGGTCAGCACCCAGACGACCATGCCGGCGCCGACCACCATCGAGAGCACCGCGGCCCAGGTGCCGCGGCGTCGGCGGGGGTCTCCGGCCCCGGGGGTCGGGGTGCCGACGTCAGACACGGCCGATGAGGTCGGCGATCGAGTCGACGACGTGCGACGGCCGGAACGGGTACGTGTCCACCTCGGCCGCGGTCGTCGAGCCGGTCATGACGAGGAACGTCTCGAGCCCCGCCTCGATGCCGGCGACGACGTCGGTGTCCATGCGGTCGCCGATCATCGCCGTCACCTCGGAGTGGGCGTCGATGCGGTTGAGCGCGGAGCGGAACATCATGGGGTTCGGCTTGCCCACGTAGTACGGCGAGCGGCCGGTGGCGGCCTGGATCATCGCGGCGACGGCGCCCGTGGCCGGCAGCGGCCCCTCGGCCGACGGGCCGGTCGTGTCCGGGTTGGTGGCGATGAACCGGGCGCCGTCGCGCACGAGCCGGATCGCCTTGGTGATCGCCGTGAACGAGTAGGTGCGCGTCTCGCCCAGCACCACGTAGTCCGGGCTCGACTCGGTGAGCGTGTACCCCGCCTCGTAGAGGGCGGTGGTGAGGCCGGCCTCGCCGATCACGTAGGCGGAGCCGTTGGGGATCTGGTCGGTGAGGAACTGTCCGGTCGCGAGCGCGGACGTCCAGATCGCCTCCTCCGGCACGTCGATCCCCGACGTGGCGAGGCGGGCGCGCAGGTCGCGCGGCGTGAAGATCGAGTTGTTCGTCAGGACGAGGAACGGGCGCTCCGCGTCGCGCAGCGCCCGGATGAACTCCGGTGCCCCGGGGATGGCTTGGCCCTCGTGCACGAGGACGCCGTCCATGTCGGTCAGCCAGCACTCGATCCGTCGTTCGCTCACGCCGCTCACCCTAGTGGGCGGGGCGGCGTCGCGCGTGCGCCAGGATGGGCGCATGACGACGATCGCGGTGGTGGGCGGCACCGGTCAGGCCGGGCGCGCCGTCGTGCGGGAGGCCGCGGCGCGCGGCCACGAGGTGCGGGTGGTCTCCCGCCGACGTCCCGCCGACCTGGAGCCCGGCGCGGAGCACCATGCGGTGGACCTGCTCGACGACGACGCGGCACGGGTCGCGGGCGCGCTCGCCGCAGCGTTCGAGGGCGCGGACACGGTGGTCGACACGAGCAACGGGATGTCTCCCGCCGCGCAGGCCGTGTTCACCGCCGGGGCGCGGCGGGTCGTGGCCGCGGCGGAGCGCGCGGGCGTGGGCCGCGCCGTCATCCTCTCGATCGCCGGGGTCGACCGCAGCGGGTACGGGTACTACCGGGCGCACACCGAGCAGGAGCGGGTGTACGCCGGGGGCGCGGTCCCGGCGACCGTCGTCCGGGCCACCCAGTTCCACGAGTTCCTCGACCTCTTCTTCGGCCGGGACAGCCGGCTCGGTGCCTGGTCCCGGCTGGGGCTGCTGCCGTACCCGCGCGGCTGCCGGTTCCAGACGATCGACCTGCGCGACGTCGCCCGGGCGCTCGTCGACGCGGCCGAGGGGGCCGACCCGCTGGGCGTCGTCCCCGCCACGGGGCCGTCGGGCGCGCCGACGGCGACCCTCGGCGGGCCGCAGACGCTCGACGGGCGGGCGATGGCGCGTGCCTGGCGGCGGGCGCACGGTTCGCGCCGGCTGCCGGTGGGGGTGCCGCTGCCCGGCGCACTCGGCGAGTTCTTCCGGGCGGGACGCAACCTCGTCCCGGACGCCGCGGTGGGCACGGTGACCTACGACGACTGGCTGGCCGGGCGGTGACGGGGCCCGAGGAGCAGCACGAGGTCGGGGTCGGGCCGTGGCCGGGCGGGCCGGACGCGTGGCCGCGGCTGCCCGACGGCACGCCGGACCCCCGGTTCGACCCGGAGCTGCTGGAGCACGGCGACCGGCGCAACGTCGTCGACCGCTACCGGTACTGGAGCGTCGAGGCCGTCGTCGCCGACCTCGACGCCCGCCGCCCCGCCGACCGG
Source organism: Isoptericola sp. NPDC019693 (assembly GCF_044389085.1). Taxonomy (NCBI): domain Bacteria; kingdom Bacillati; phylum Actinomycetota; class Actinomycetes; order Micrococcales; family Promicromonosporaceae; genus Isoptericola; species Isoptericola sp. NPDC019693. Next base: position 103,055 of record NZ_JBIRXP010000006.1, read on the forward strand.
CAGCTGCACGTCGCCATCGAGAACTGGGCGCACGACCTCAACATCGGGTCGGTGGTGCGCACGGCCAACGCGTTCAACGCGGCGGGGGTGCACGTCGTCGGGCGGCGGCGGTGGAACCGGCGCGGCGCGATGGTGACCGACCGCTACCTGCACACCCACCATCACCCGGACGCGGCGGCGCTCGCGGCCTGGGCGGCGTCGGCGGACGGCGGGGCAGGGCTGCCCGTGATCGGCATCGACAACGTGCCGGGGTCCGTGGCCCTGGAGGGCTACGACCTGCCCGCCCGCTGCGTGCTGCTGTTCGGCCAGGAGTCCACCGGGCTGACGCCGGAGGCGCAGGCGGTGTGCGCCGACGTCCTGCACATCACCCAGCACGGGTCCACCCGCTCCCTCAACGCAGGCGCCGCGGGGGCCGTCGCGATGCACGCGTGGGCGTCGCGCTGGCTCTCGTCGTCGGGCCCGTCGTGACCCGTGCCGTCTCACGGAGCCGACGGGATGTGACTCCCATGACCCGGACGTGAGAAAATCCGGTTGCATGCGGGTCGCACGGCGCCCGTCGCGACGAAGCATCCCGCTGCATCCTCGTACGCCCCGTCATTGGAGTACCGCAGATGCCTATCGCAACCCCCGAGGTCTACGCCGAGATGATCGACCGGGCGAAGGCCGGCAAGTTCGCCTACCCCGCAGTGAACATCACCTCGTCGCAGACCGTGACCGCCGCGCTCCAGGGCTTCGCCGAGGCCGAGTCGGACGGCATCATCCAGGTCTCCGTGGGCGGCGCCGAGTACGCCTCGGGCTCCACCGTGAAGGACCGCGTCGTGGGCTCGCTCGCCCTCGCGGCCTACGCCACCGAGGTCGCCAAGAACTACTCGGTGAACATCGCGATCCACACCGACCACTGCGTCAAGAAGAACCTCGACTCCTGGGTCCGCCCGCTGCTCGCCCTCGAGGCGGAGCAGGTGAAGGCCGGCAAGAACCCGACCTTCCAGTCGCACATGTTCGACGGCTCGGACATCCCCCTGGACGAGAACCTCGTCATCGCCGCCGAGCTGCTCGAGCTCTCGCAGGCCGCGCGCACCATCCTCGAGATCGAGGTCGGCGTCGTGGGTGGCGAGGAGGACGGCCACGAGGCCGAGATCAACGAGAAGCTGTACACGACGGCCGAGGACGGCCTCGCCACCGTGCGCGCCCTCGGCGCCGGCGAGAAGGGCCGCTACCTGACGGCCCTCACCTTCGGCAACGTGCACGGCGTGTACAAGCCGGGTGCCGTGAAGCTGCGCCCGTCGATCCTCGCGGACATCCAGAAGGCCGTCGGCTCGGAGATCGGCAAGGAGAACCCGTTCGACCTCGTGTTCCACGGTGGTTCGGGCTCCACGGCCGAGGAGATCTCCGAGGCGGTCGACAACGGTGTCATCAAGATGAACATCGACACCGACACGCAGTACGCGTTCTCGCGCCCCGTCGCGGACCACTTCTTCCGCAACTACGACGGCGTCCTCAAGATCGACGGCGAGGTCGGCAACAAGAAGGCCTACGACCCGCGCGCCTGGGGCAAGCAGGCCGAGGCCGGCATGGCCGCCCGCATCGTCGAGGCCGCGCAGCAGCTGCGCTCCGCCGGCCACAAGATGTGACCCTCGCGCCGAGGTAGTTCAGAGGGCGGTCCGCACGTGGTGCGGGCCGCCCTCTGAACTACCTCGACGAGATTCGAGCTACCTCGGCGCCGGGGTCTCCAGGTCGAAGCCCGGGTCGACGTCGACGATCTCCAGCAGCTCGCCGATGCGCGTGACCTCGAGGAGGAACCGGACGGTCGGCGGTGCGCGCAGCACCCGGACGCGGTGCGGGCTGCGCGACGCGAGCCGGGCGAGGAACGCCACGCCCGAGGAGTCCATGAACGTGACGTGATGGGCGTCGATCTCGACGGGGAGGCCGGAGCCCTCGGCGTCGGAGATGGCCTCGCCCAGCTCTGCTCCGATGTCGGCGTCGATCTCGCCGGACAGCACGACACGGGCGCGCGACGCACCCACGATGACGTGCACGCTCGCGGGGTCTCCCAGCTCAGGCACCGCGTCTGCCTCCTTCACGACCGCACGCCGCAGATCACGGGGGGTCGTGTTCGATCCGTCGTGCACGGTGCTCCTTCCACGCGCGGGGCGTTCACCTCGAGTCTCGGCGGACACCAATCTACGGTTGAATGACCAGCAAGAACACCAACCAGGGCGGGGAATCTCGGCAGTGGAGGCATTATGACCGAATCATCCGGTCCTGTGCCGCCCCTTCCGGACGGATTCCTCGACGCGGCCATCGCCGCGGCGGTCATCCCCGCCTTCGTCACGGGCGCCTGGGAGGACGGGATGCCCGTCCTGTGGGTCAACGACGCCTTCGGGCGCGAGTCCGGGATCGGCGTCAACGACCTCGCCGTCCTGGGCAGGCACCCGCTCCTGGAGCTCGTGGGCGACGACGCGGAGCGTGAGCGCAGCCAGGGCGACCTCCGCTCCGGGCGTCCCACCACGCGGATGGTGAGCGGGCGGCTGATCGACGGCCGGGCCACGTGGTGGCAGGTCACGATGACACCGGTGCCGGGGCCGGCGAGCCCCGCGGAGCACTGGTTCGGCACGGCGACGGACGTGTCGACGCACGTCGAGCGGCAGGCCAACCAGCTCGCGTCCCTCGAGGTGGAGCGCCGGGAGCGGGCCGACCTCGACCTCATCGCGCAGACCACGGAGCTGCTCGGCGACCTCGAGTACCCGTACGCGCTGCGCGACATCGCCGACCTGCTGCGCGCGCTCGTGCCGTGGGCGGGCTTCTACGTCAACGACGACGGGCTCGTCTTCACCGACGGCGTCGACGTCGCGTCGCCGCCCAGCGGCCGTGGCCGCCGGCACGCGCGGTACGTGCCCGAGCTCCCCGACGACGTCCCCGGGGAGCCGCCGGACCCGCCCGCCGACGCCCGGGCCTCCCGCGAGCCGGTCCGTGACGAGGTGCAGGACCTGCTGGAGGGTGTCGTCGAGGGCCCCGTGATGCTGCGGCTCGACGCGGGCTTCCCGGCGCACTCCGCGTCCGGGTGGCTGCGCCGCGACCTGCTGCGCCGCGTGGTGGAGGAGACCGGGGCGCTGCCGCGCGCCGTCGTCGTGCACGCCGTGGCGGGACGACGCCGCGTGCTGGGGCTGCTCGCGACCTGGCACGGCGTCGGCGTCGCCGCCGACGGCACCGTCACCGAGGAGGCCTGGCCCGGCCCGAGCGAGCCGCAGCACGTGCACACCGTGATCGAGGTGGTGGCGCGGCGGGCCGGCACCGCCATCGACAACGCGCGCCTGTACGCGCGCGAGCACCGGCTCGCGGAGGCGTTGCAGCGCGCCATGCTCCCCGAGCAGGCCGACGTCTCCGGGCTGGACGTGTGGACCTACTACGCCCCCAACGCCGAGCACGCCCAGGTGGGCGGCGACTGGTACGACGTGCTGCAGATCAACGAGGGCACCGTCGGGCTGGTGGTCGGCGACGTCGTGGGGCACGACGTCGAGGCGGCCGCCGCCATGGGGCAGCTCCGGTCGGTGGTGCGGTCGTACGCGTTCGAGCTCGCCACCCCGGGCATCGTGGTGGACCGGGTGGACCAGCTCGTCACCGGGATGCGGATCCCGCGGTCCGCGTCCATGGTCTACGCCACGCTGCGGAACCAGCAGGACGGCGACGCCTGGACCGTGCAGTACACCCGTGCCGGCCACCTGCCGCCGCTGCTGCTGCGCGACGGCACCGTCACGCAGCTCGCGGGCGGGGCCGGCTCCCTCGTCGGGTTCGGGTCGAAGCCGCGCACCACCGGCCAGGCGGAGCTGCGACGCGGGGACGTGCTGCTCTTCTACACGGACGGCCTCATCGAGCGCCGCGACCGGTCGCTCAAGGTCGGCCTGGACGCGCTCATCGAGACGTCGGCGCGCATCACCGCCCGCGACGCCGCCGGGGTGGGGGAGGAGCTGCTGTCGCGGCTCGCCGACGCCCCCGAGGACGACGTCGCGCTCGTCGTCGTCCGCGTGCCCGACCCGGTCGCCGACGCCCAGATCCAGCCGCTCAGCCCGCGGTCGCGGCGGTGGCTGCTGCCGAGCGAGCCGGCCTCCATCGGGCGGGCCCGGCACGCCGTGCTGCGCACCTGCCAGGCCTGGGGGCTGCCGGAGTCCGCGTCGGCGGAGCTGGTGGTCTCCGAGCTGGTCGCCAACGGCGTCCTGCACGGCTGGGGCAACATCGCGCTGCGCCTGTTCGACACCGGCGACGGGCTGCGCATCGAGGTCGAGGACTCCAACCCTGCCCCGCCCGTCACCACCGACGGCCACCCCAACCGCGTCGGCGGGTTCGGGATGCAGATCGTCGAGCGGCTCGCGGACTGGGGCTGGCGGCCTGCCGGGTCCGGCAAGCTCGTGTGGGCCAAGCTGCACGCGAACGCCGTCGCCCCCGGCTGACCTGCCGGAAGGCAGGTTCGCGTCAGTCGCGCAGCGCGCGGACCTCCTCGGCCGACGTGCCGGAGTCGCGCAGGAACTGCGCGCAGCGCTCCGCCTCGTCCGTCTCGCCGATCTGCGCGGCCGCCTCGGAGAGCGCCGCGAGGGCGCGCAGGAAGCCCTGGTTGGGCACGTGGTCGGCAGGGATCGGCCCCTGCCCGCGCCACCCGGCGCGGCGCAGCGCGTCGAGCCCGCGGTGGTACCCGGTGCGCGCGTACGCGTACGCCGTCACGGACCGGGCGGGGGTGGGCTCGGTGCCGGCGGCGTCGAGCGTCGACTCGGCCAGCACGGCCCAGGCGAGGGTGGCGGCGGGGTGGTCGGCGGCGAGCCGCGCCGGGTCCTCGCCGGTGTCCAGGCCCTCGCGCACCTGGGGGTGGTCGTCGGGCAGGAGCGTCGGGGGCGGGCCGGCGAGCAGGTCACGCGGGGAGGACGTCATGGACCCATTCTGGCCCGCCGTTCCCGGCGCCGTCCTGGTTCGACGCCTCGAGCACCGTGCACCGCCGGTCGCGGGTACGCTCGCTCCATGATCGAGATCGCGACGTCTTCGACGACGACGACGCTCGTGATCGCCGGTGACCTCGACCTCGCGGAGCGGGACCAGTTCCCGGAGATCGCCACCCGGGTGGTCGGGCTGCGGCGGCAGCTGCTGGTGATCGACATGTGCCGCGTCACGTTCATGGACTCGACCGGCGCCGCGTTCCTCATCTCCCTCGCCGACGCCGGCCGCAAGCGCGGCGGAGCCACGGTGCTGCGCGGCGCGGACGAGCGCGACCTGTTCGTGCTCGAGGTGTGCGGGGCCCTCGACCTGTTCCGCATCGACCGCGACCACCGGTGCGAGTCCGCGCCCGCCCCGTCGACGTCCGCGACGCACCACCCCGCGGGCTGAGCGCGCGCCGGACCGGCAGGTAGGTCACGGGCGGGTAAACTCGGGCGCGGCCCGGCCCAGGAGGCCCGCCTCCTGAGGTGACGTGGGTGAACACGCCGGGCCTCGTCGACGCGAGGAGATTTCATGCCAGCCGTGGTGCTCGTCGGTGCCCAGTGGGGCGATGAGGGCAAGGGAAAGGCCACGGACCTGCTCGGGTCACGGGTCGACTACGTCGTGAAGTTCAACGGCGGGAACAACGCGGGTCACACCGTCGTCATCGGCGACGAGAAGTACGCGCTGCACCTGCTGCCCTCCGGCATCCTGTCGCCGGGCGTCGTGCCCGTCATCGGCAACGGCGTGGTCGTGGACATCGACGTGCTGTTCGAGGAGCTCGACGACCTCATCGTGCGCGGCGTGGACGTCTCCCGCCTGCTGGTCTCGAGCCAGGCGCACGTCATCGCCGGCTACCACCGCACGCTCGACAAGGTCACGGAGCGGTTCCTCGGCAAGCGCCGCATCGGCACCACGGGTCGTGGCATCGGCCCGGCGTACGCCGACAAGATCAACCGCGTCGGCATCCGCATCGCGGACCTGTTCGACCCGAAGATCCTGCGGGAGAAGGTCGAGGGCTCCCTCGACCAGAAGAACCACCTGCTCGTGAAGGTCTACAACCGCCGCGCCGTCGACATCGACGCGACGGTCGACGAGCTGCTGGCGCACGCCGAGCGCCTGCGCCCGATGGTCGCGAACACGCCGCTCGTGCTCAACCAGGCGCTCGACGACGGCAAGAACGTCCTGTTCGAGGCCGGCCAGGCCACGATGCTCGACATCGACCACGGCACGTACCCGTTCGTCACCTCGTCGAGCGCCACGGCCGGCGGCGCGGTGACCGGCTCGGGCATCGGGCCCACCCGCGTGGACTCCGTCATCGGCGTCATCAAGGCCTACACGACGCGCGTCGGCGAGGGCCCGTTCCCCACCGAGCTGTTCGACGACATGGGCGAGTACCTGCTCAAGACCGGCGGCGAGTACGGCGTCACGACCGGCCGTGCGCGCCGCTGCGGCTGGTACGACTCCGTCATCGCCCGGTACGCGTCGCGCATCAACGGCCTCACGGACCTCGTGGTGACCAAGCTGGACGTGCTCACGGGCCTGGAGAAGGTGCCGGTCTGCGTGGCCTACGACGTGGACGGCACCCGCTACGACGAGATGCCCGACGACCAGTCGGCGTTCCACCATGCGAAGCCGATCTACGAGGAGATGCCGGGCTGGTGGGAGGACATCTCCGGTGCCCGCACCATCGAGGACCTGCCCGCGAACGCGCAGGCCTACCTCGCGCGGCTGGAGGAGCTGTCCGGCTGCCGCATCTCCGCGGTGGGCGTCGGCCCGCGCCGCGACGAGATCATCCCGGTGCACGACCTGATCCACGCGCGCTGACGTGGCGGCTCCCGCGCAGGTGACCCCGGAGGTCCGCGCCGCGCTCGCCCCGCAGGGGGTGCTGCGCGCGGTGGTGAACCTCGGCAACCCGGTGCTGGCGCAGGGCACGCCGGACGCCCCGTCGGGCGTCACCGTGGACCTCGCGCGGGAGCTGGCGCGGCGGCTGGGCGTGCCCGCCCGCCTGGAGTGCGTCGACGCGGCGCGGCACTCGTTCGCGGCCGTCGCGGAGGGCCGGGCCGACGTCGGCTTCCTCGCCGTCGAGCCCGAGCGCGCCGAGCAGGTGGCGTTCACCGCGCCGTACGTGCTCATCGAGGGCGTGTACGCGGTGCCGGAGGGCTCTCCCGTCCGCACCGCCGACGACGTCGACCGGCCGGGCGTGCGCGTCGGGGTGAAGCAGGGGTCGGCCTACGACCTGTTCCTCTCGCGCACGCTCGCCCGCGCCGAGGTGGTGCGCGGCGCCGACGGCACCGTCGCCTTCGAGGAGCACGGGCTGGAGGTGGCGGCGGGCATCCGCCAGCCGCTCACGCGGTACGTCGCCGAGCACCCGGGGCTGCGCGTCGTCGAGCCGCGGTTCACCGAGATCCGGCAGGCCGTCGCCACGGGACGCGACCGCGACCCGGCCGCCGTGGCGTGGCTGCGCGACGCCGTCGCCGAGCTCACCGCCGACGGCTTCGTCGCGGCCGCCCTGGCACGCTCCGGCCAGGACGCGACCGTGCCCTCGGGAACGACGGACTGACCCTGGCAGTCCCACCTGGCGCGACGACGTCCGGGACGGACGCCGGGGCGGTCCCGCCGCCGGGATCGTTAGCATGGTCGCCCGTGAAGATCCTTGTCGTCGGGACCGGTGCCCGTGAGCACGCCATCGTCCACGCCCTCGCGTCGGAGGAGCCGGCGCACGAGCTGCACGCCGCGCCCGGCAACCCGGGCATGGCCGCGCAGGCCGCGCTGCACCCCGTGGACGCGAACGACGGCCGCGCCGTCGCCGCCCTCGCCCGGTCGCTGGGCGTCGACCTCGTCGTCGTCGGGCCCGAGGCGCCGCTCGTGGCCGGGGTCGCCGACGCGGTCCGCGAGGCCGGGGTCCCCGTCTTCGGGCCGTCGGCAGAGGCCGCCCGGCTCGAGGGGTCGAAGGCGTTCGCGAAGGACGTCATGGCCGCCGCGGCCGTCCCGACGGCGATGGCCCACGTGTGCACCACCGTCGAGCAGGTCGCCGACGCGCTGGACGCGTTCGGCGCCCCGTACGTCGTCAAGGACGACGGGCTCGCCGCCGGCAAGGGCGTCGTCGTGACGTCCGACCGTGACGCCGCCCTCGCGCACGCCCGCGAGGCGCTCGAGGCGCGCGGGGTCGACGGCACGGTCGTGGTCGAGGAGTACCTCGACGGCCCGGAGGTCTCGCTGTTCTGCCTGTGCGACGGCGCCACGGTGGTGCCGATGGTGCCGGCGCAGGACTTCAAGCGGGTGGGCGACGACGACGCCGGCCCCAACACGGGCGGCATGGGCGCCTACACGCCGCTCGACTGGGCGCCGTCGGGCCTCGTGGCCGAGGTGGTCGACCGGATCGCGCAGCCCACCGTGGACGAGATGGCCCGCCGCGGCACCCCGTTCTCCGGCGTCCTCTACGTCGGTCTGGCGCTGACCTCGCGCGGCACGCGCGTCGTGGAGTTCAACGCCCGCTTCGGCGACCCGGAGATCCAGGCCGTGCTCGCGCGCCTGCGCACCCCGCTGTCCGGCGTCCTGCTCGCCGCCGCCACCGGGCGCCTCGACGGCATCGAGCCGCTGCGCTGGTCGGACGACGCCGTGGTGAACGTCGTCGTCGCCTCCCAGGGCTACCCCGAGTCGCCGCGCAAGGGTGACCCGATCACCGGGATCGACGACGCCGAGGCGCTGCACGGCGTGCACGTGCTGCACGCCGGCACCGCCGTCACGGGCGGCGCGCTGGTGTCCGCCGGCGGGCGCGTGCTGTCCGTCGTCGGCCGGGGCACGGACCTCGCGGCCGCCCGCGCGGCGTCCTACGCCGGGGTCGAGAAGATCGCGCTGGACGGCTCGCACCACCGCAGCGACATCGCGCTCAAGGCCGAGCGGGGCGAGGTCGCCGTCCCCTGACGCTGCTCTGTTCGGCAGTGACTGGATCTCTTCGGCACGGATCGGTGCCGAAGAGATCCACGTCCTGCCGAACTGATCGAGCGGTGCGGCGGGGTCGCGGACGAAGACGCCCCGTCGCGCCGCCGGATGCGAGACTGGGCGCCGTGACCGAGACGCGCGACGCCGACCAGCCCGACGCCTTCGCCGGGGGACCGCTCGACCTGCCGGGGTGGCGGCACGTCTACTCCGGCAAGGTCCGCGACCTGTACGAGCCGGACCTGCCGGCCCTGGGCGGCGTGCACCCGCTGGGCGACGTCGTCCTCGTCGTGGCGTCGGACCGGGTGTCCGCCTACGACCACACCCTCTCCCCGGGGATCCCCGACAAGGGCGTGGTGCTCACGCAGCTCAGCCTGTGGTGGTTCGACCAGCTCGCGGACCTCGTCCCGAACCACGTCGTGTCCACCGAGGCGAGCGCCGCGCCGGCCGACGGGCTGGTGCCCGACGTCGTCGCCGGTCGCGCGATGATCTGCCGGCGCCTGGAGATGTTCCCCGTCGAGTGCGTGGCCCGCGGCTACCTCACGGGTTCGGGCCTGGCCGAGTACCGCGCGTCGGGCGAGGTCACGGGCATCCCGCTGCCCGCCGGCCTCGTCGACGGGTCGCGCCTGCCGCAGCCGATCTTCACGCCGGCGACCAAGGCCGAGGTGGGCGAGCACGACGAGAACGTGCCGTTCGAGGAGGTGGCGCGCCGGGTCGGCGACGACGCCGCCACGCGCCTGCGGGACCTCACGCTCGCCGTCTACGCCCGCGCCGAGGGGATCGCGCGCGAGCGCGGCGTGATCCTCGCGGACACCAAGCTCGAGTTCGGCGTCGACCCCGCCACCGGCGAGACGGTGCTGGGCGACGAGGTGCTCACCCCCGACTCGTCGCGGTTCTGGCCGGCGGACCAGTGGGAACCGGGACGTGCCCAGCCGAGCTTCGACAAGCAGTTCGTGCGCGACTGGCTGACGTCCGACGCGTCCGGCTGGGACCGTGCGTCCGACGCACCGCCGCCCGCGCTGCCGGACGACGTCGTCGAGCGCACCCGCGACCGCTACCTCGAGGCGTACCAGCGCCTCACGGGGGCGCCGCTGCGCTGAACGGGCACGAGACCCCGCCCGGCGCAGCGGCGCGGCCTCACATCCGCGAGGCCGTGACGCTGCCCGTGAGCGGCGTGCCGTCCCCGTTCTCGACGATGCAGACCAGCTCGCGGTCGCCGAGCGCCCAGGTCGTCTCGTCCGGAGCGACGTAGTACATCGACAGGCTCGAGGACTCGTAGTCGGACCCGACGTACACGACGAAGGTCCGCGGGCACAGCTCGGTGAAGCTGCGCTCGATCGCGTCGGCGCCGGGGAAACCGTCGTCGCCCTCGAGGTCGTGGGTCCCGATCACCTCGGAGGAGTGCGGGCCCTCGCAGTCGGCGGGGGTGACGTCGGCCAGGTCGACCGAGCCGTCGGGGACGTCGAAGCACTCGCCCGGGCCGTAGCCGAGGCTCAGCTCCTCCTGGATACCGTCCTGGTAGCCCTCGGCGAACGCGTCCTGGAAGTCGTCGTCGGTCGCGACGAAGACGACGAGCGCGAAGAACAGCGCCCAGGCGATCGTGCTCAGGGCGCCCAGCACGATCCCCGCGATCGCCAGGCCGCGGCCCGACCTCGCGGGGTCCTTGGTGCGCACCACGCCGGCGATGCCGAGCCCGAGCGGGATCAGCGCCATGCCGAGGATGCCGGTGACGAGCGCCGCGACGGACACGCCGTCGGTCCTGCGGGGCGGGGCGTACCCGTACGGGGCGTGGGCGTCGTACGGCGTCCCCGGGGCGGGGGTGCCGTACGGGGTGCCGGGCACCGGCGGCGCGGGCTGCCCGTACGGCGCGTGCGGGGCGTACGGCTCCTGCGGGCCGCCGGCGTCGGGCGTGGTGTACGGGTCGGGCGTGCCGCCGGAGGGCGGAGGCGTGGGTGCGGACATGCTTCCTCGGGGTCGGTGCGGTGGTGGATGACGCGGCGTCGGCGGCGCCGTCGTCCGGCTGCGCTCCGCGGCGTCAGAAGGCTAGCGCGCGAGCGGTAGACTCGTCGCGGAATCCCGCCGTCGTGCTCCCGCCCTCACGCGCGCGCCCCCGCGGTGCTGCCCGTGCGGGGACCTGAGGAGCGGCGGCCGCTGGACCACCCGGCCAGCTACCGGTCACGATCCAAGGAGCACCCGTGGGACGCGTCGTCGTCGAGGTCATGCCCAAGCCCGAGATCCTGGACCCCCAGGGCAAGGCCGTCGTCGGGGCGCTGCCCCGCCTCGGCTTCACCCAGTTCAGCGGGGTGCGCCAGGGCAAGCGGTTCGAGCTCGAGGTGGACGGCGACGTCACGCCCGAGGTGCTCGCCGCCGCGCAGCAGGCGGCCGAGACGCTGCTGTCGAACCCGGTCATCGAGGACGTCGTGCGCGTCGCCGACGCGGCGACCGACGCCGCCGGGACGATCACCGCCGAGGGCGTGGCCTGATGACCGCCGGGACCCTCGCGTCGGCGCGGATCGGCGTCGTCACCTTCCCGGGCACGCTCGACGACCGCGACGCCTCGCGCGCCGTGCGGCTCGCCGGCGGCGAGCCCGTGTCGCTGTGGCACGGCGACGGCGACCTGCAGGGCGTCGACGCCGTCGTCCTGCCTGGCGGCTTCTCCTACGGCGACTACCTGCGTGCCGGCGCGATCTCGCGCTTCGCGCCCGCGATGGACGCCGTCGTGGACGCCGCGAAGGGCGGCATGCCGGTGCTCGGCATCTGCAACGGCTTCCAGGTGCTCACCGAGGCGCACCTGCTGCCCGGCTCGATGGTGAAGAACGACCACCTGCACTTCGTGTGCCGCGAGCAGGTGCTGTCCGTCGAGAACACGTCGACGGCGTGGACCAACCAGTACCGGCCCGGCCAGCACATCACCATCCCGCTGAAGAACCAGGACGGCCAGTTCGTGGCCGACGACCGCACCCTCGACGAGCTCGAGGGCGAGGGCCGCGTGGTGTTCCGCTACCAGGGGTGGAACCCGAACGGCTCGCGTCGTGACATCGCCGGGATCACCAACGCGCGCGGCAACGTCGTCGGCCTCATGCCGCACCCGGAGCACGCCGTCGAGGCCGGGTTCGGCCCGGACGGCGAGGCCGGCCCGCGCTCCGGCACGGACGGGCTCGGCTTCTTCACGTCGGTGCTGGCGTCGCTCGTCTCGGCATGACCGCGATCGCCACCCCGCCGTCGACCACCGGGCCGGACGGCCTCACGGTCGACGCCGTGGCGTGGGACGACCCCGCGGCCGCGGCCCTGCGCTCCGCGCAGGAGGCGGAGATGGCCGTGCGGTACGGCGGGGACGACGAGGCGCCGGCCATCGACCCGCGGACGATCGTCGTCACGCTCGTGGCGCGGCTGGACGGCCGTCCCGTCGGCACCGCCGCGGTGCGCGACGTCTCCGGCACGGACGACCGCCGGGGGCGCGGCACCACCCACCCCGCGGCGACCGGCGAGGTCAAGCGCCTGTACGTGGACGGCGACGTCCGCGGCCGCGGCGTCGCGCGGCGCCTGATGTCGGAGCTGGAGCGCGCCGCCCGGCAGGTCGGCTTCCGCCGCTTCGTGCTCGAGACCGGCACCGCACAGCCCGAGGCGATCGCACTGTACGAGGCCCTCGGTTACGAGCCGATCGAGTCGTTCGGCGACCACGCTCACTTCGAGCAGCAGCGCTGCTACGGCAAGCGCCTCTGACCCTCAGCCCGCGTTCGCGGACCAGGCGGGGAGCTGCTGCAGGGTCCAGGAGTTGCCGTCCGGGTCGGCGAACGTGACGAAGCGTCCCCACGGCTGGTCGTCCACGCCCTGCGCCTCGACCCCGGCGGCGCGCAGGTGGGCCAGCGCCTCGTCGGCGTCGGGCACCACCACCTGGATCGCGTCCAGCTGACCCGGTTGCAGCGTGCCGCCCAGGCCTGTCCCGAACGCGATGGAGCAGGCCGAGCCCGGCGGCGTCATCTGCACGAACCGCAGGTCGTCGTTCACCTGCTGGTCGTGGTCCGGGTGGAAGCCCACGCGCTCGTAGAACTCCTTCGCCCGGTCCACGTCGCTCACGGGCACGTGGATGAGCTCGATCTTCCAGTCCATGTCTGCTCCTCGGGTGGACCTGCCTGAATGGTCGTGCGTGGTCGTGCGTGGTCGTGCGTCGTCACTCTCATGCGTGGTCGAGTAGGGGCCGCACCTCGCGGCCGAGCAGCTCGACGAACCCGGCCAGGTCGGGCTCGTCGGCCGTGGGCTGCACCGCCACCGCGGAGGCGCCGGCGGCGGCCAGGCGGAGGACACCGTCGGCGACGGCCCGGGCGTCGCCGGCCGCGCCGATGCCGCGCCCGGGCTCCGCCCCCCACAGCGGCAGCTCGGCGTCGAGTCGCTGCTGCGCGTCGGCCCCGGTCGCCGCGATGAGGGTGGCGTACACGCCGGGCGCGGGCCGGCCGGCGGCCCGGGCGGCGGCGCCGGCCGTCTCGGCGGCCGCGCGCACGTCGTCGGGAGTGAGGGCGTTGGCGAGGATGACGCCGTCGCCCAGCTCGCCCGCCAGCGCCAGGGAGCGCGGCCCGACGCCGCCGAGCAGCAGCGGCACGTCCGGCGCGGGCCAGTCGAGGCGGACGCGGTCGAGCGTCACGTAGCGGCCCGACGTCGTCACCTCGTCGCCCGCGAGCAGGTCGCGCAGGGCGTCGGCGTGCTCGCGCAGCAGCGTGAGGGGCGACGACGCGCGCACCCCGGCCTGTTCCATCCACTCCTGGACGCCGTGACCCACGGCCGGCACGAACCGCCCGGGGAACATGCGGGCGACCGTGGCGACCTCCATCGCCGTCACGGCGGTGCTGCGCAGCGGCGCCGGCATGAGGCCGATCCCGACGCGGATCCGCTCGGTCCAGGCGAGCGCGGCGGCGGCCGACGCGACGCCGCTCTGCTTGAAGCAGTCCTCCCACACCCACAGGTCGTCCAGGCCCGCGGCCTCGACCGCGGTGGCGAGGGTCCGCAGCGACTCGGGCGGCATGGTGGGGACGAAGGCGACACCCAGGCGGACGGCGGGTCGGGCTTCCGGGAGCGGGGCAGGCGTGACCGTCATCACGTCATCGTGCCGCGGGACACCGACACCCGCCCGGCCCGCCGGCCGGGGCTGCGCCTCGGGTCAGGCGGGCTCGTCGCGCAGGTAGGCGAGCTGGGCGACGACGGACTGTCGCGCCGCCCGGCGCACGGCCGGTGCCACGTCCGCGTAGACGTGCGCGACCACGGCGTCGGCGGTCTCGCCGGCGTCCTCCCTGCCGTCGCCGGGTGCCCGGCCGAGCGCGGCGAGCGCGGCCCGGACCTGGTCGAGGCGCTCCAGGCGGTGGGCGCGGTACGCGCGGACGGCGACGCCCAGGTCGTCGATCGCCGGGCCGTGCCCGGGCAGGCCGGCCCGGCCGTCGCCCACCCGCTCGAGAACATCCAGGCTCGCGAGGTAGTCGCGCAGCGAACCGTCCGGCTCGGCGATCACGGTGGTGCCCTGCCCGAGCACCGTGTCGCCCGTGAGCACCACTGGCTCCGGCGACCCGGCGCCGTCGGGCACCGTCACGACGAAGGACACCGAGTCGGCGGTGTGCCCTGGCGTCGCGAGGACGTCGACCCGGAGGCCGGCGGCGTCGATCGACTCGCCGCCGCGCAGCGGGTCGCCACCGTGGCAGTGCTCCGGGTCGGCAGCTCGCACCGGGGCGCCGGTGAGCGCGTGCAGGCGGGCGGACCCGGCCGTGTGGTCGGCGTGGCGGTGCGTGACCAGCACCAGCTCCACCGGGCCCGCCGCGGCCAGGGTGGCGAGGTGGCGCTCGTCGTCGGGTCCCGGGTCCACGACCACGCACGACGCCGAACCCGGCGCGCGCAGCACGTACGAGCGCGTGCCGTCCAGGGTCATCGGGCCGGGGTTGTCCGCGCGGACGACGGCGACGTCGGTCATCAGCTGGTCCTCTCTCGCGGTCGTCAGCCGCCGCGACCGACGTGGCGGACGGGCCCCTGGTACGCGGCGACGGTGGTGTCGCTGGTCAGCAGGGTGGAACCCGTCATGATGGCCTGCGCCACCAGCATCCGGTCGAACGGGTCCCGATGGACGGCAGGCAGCCGGGCCGCCGTGACCGCGTGGGCGCCGTCGACGGCGAGCTCCACGAATCCGAGGGCCAGGGTGGTCGCGCGAGCCACGTGCGGGTCCAGGTCGAAGTCGGCCCGGCCCAGTGCGGACTTGATGCCGATCTCCCAGATGTTGACGGCGCTGAACCAGATCTCGGGCTCGGGGTCGGCCAGGATCTCGGCGACGTCGTCGGGCAGCCGTTCCGGGAAACCGAGCGTCCACACGAGGACGTTGGTGTCGAGCAGGTACCTCACCGGGCGCCCGCCGCGTCGTCACCCTCGAACAGGGCGGACACCTCGTCCTGCGCCCAGTGGTCGAAGTCGTCGGGCATCGTGAACCGGCCGCGCAGCGGGCCGAGCTCCCGCCGCGGCCGTGCCGTCGCGTCGGTGCCGACCAGGCGGGCGACGGGTCGGCCGGCTCGGGCGATGACGACCTCCTCGCCGGACTCGACCGCCGCGAGGAGACGGGAAAGGTGGGTCTTGGCCTCGTGCACGTTGACGGTCTTCACGCTGCCCTCCGGGACCCGACTGGACTAAGTCGAGGTTAGTCCGCCTGCGTGGCCGGCTGCAACGTCACGCGGCGAGCGCCTCGGCCAGCAGCTCGAGGGTCTGGACGCGGCCGGGGGTGGCGTCCAGGGGCTCGGACTCGTAGGAGCCGGCGACGGGCACGACCATGACCTCGTCCGCGCCGTGCCGGACGGCGAGGTCGCGGAGCTGTGCTGCGGCCTGGTGGGGCTCGCCGACCACCCAGCGCGAGCGCATGTCCGCGACGATCTGCTCGGCCATCGGGTCCAGCGGGTCGGCGGCGGCCTGCTCGACCGTCTCGGCGCGGCCCATCGGCTTGCCGGTGCGCAGGCGTGCCATCGACCGCAGCTGCGGCAGGGCGCGCTCGTGCGCCTCGACGGCGGTGGGCGCCACGACCACGTTCACGGTGAGGAACGTCTGCGGCTCCGGGTGGGCGGCGCTGGGCCGGTAGCCGTCCCGGTAGAGGGCGAGCACCTGGTCGATGCCCGCGCCGGAGAAGTGGTTCGCGAACACGTACGGCAGGCCGAGCTCGGCGGCGAGCCGGGCGGAGTAGTCGCTGGAGCCGAGCAGCCACACCGTGGGGGCGCCGTCGGCGGCCGGGGTGGCGTGCACGTCGTAGAGGTTGCCGTCGCCGAGCCGGAGGGTGGCGCCGTCGGGGCTCATCAGGGCGAGGATGTCGCGCACGTGCTGCGGGAACCGCTCGACGTCCGACGTCGGGCCGGACTGCCGCAGCAGGGCCGTGACCACCGGGTCGGAGCCGGGCGCGCGGCCGATGCCGAGGTCGACGCGGCCCGGGGCGAGCGCCTCCAGCGCGGCGAACTGCTCCGCCACGACGAGCGGCGCGTGGTTGGGCAGCATGACGCCGCCGGAGCCGACACGGATCCGCTCCGTGGCGGCGGCGGCCGCCGCGATCATCACCGGCGGCGTGGACGCCGCCACCGCGGGCATGTTGTGGTGCTCGGCGAACCAGTACCGCTCGAAGCCCAGCTCGTCCGCCCGGCGCACCAGCGCGAGCGAGGCGGCCAGCGCCTGGGGGCTGGACTGCCCGGTGCGGACCGGCACGAGGTCCAGCACGGACAGGCGGGGGGACGTGGGCGCGGGGGTGGGGGCGGCGGCGTTCATCGCCTGGGACAACCCTCGAAGGCGGGACTCCTATTCCGTCGTGGGCGTGATATTGGCCCCGTATCGGCACCGAAACAGGGCCAAGATCACGCCCTCCACGTCAGGGGAGAGGGTCGCGGAGCCCGCTCGCGCGACGCACGGGGTGCGCGACGGCGGCGCGCACGGCGTCGGCGGTGCCGACGACGCGCACGAACTCCTGCGCGCGGGTGACCGCCGTGTACAGCAGCTCGCGGGTGAGCAGCGGCGACGTGGGTGGCGGCAGCACGAGGGAGACACGGCGGAACTGGCTGCCCTGTGCGCGGTGCACGGTCATGGCGTGCACCGTCTCGACCGGGGGCAGGCGGTGGGTGCGTACCCGCAGCGGGGCCCGAGGGTCGCCGAACACCGCGACCACCGCGCCGTCGGCCGGGTCCCCCTCCGCGACGAGCACCCCGGTGTCGCCGTTGTACAGGCCGACGTCGGCGTCGTTGCTCGTGACGAGCAGCGGGCGGCCCACGACCCACGGCGTCCCCGGAGCCGCCGGCGACAGGGGTCCGTCGGCCGTCGCGTCCTCCACCCAGGCCTCGACCTGTGCCGCCCAGCGGGCCACGCCGACCGGGCCGCGCCGGTGCGCCACCATGACCCGGTGCGCGTTGAGCGCCTCGAGGGCACCCGCGGCGTCGCCGTCCCGGGCCGCGGCGACGAGCCGTCGGCCGGCGTCGACCGCGTCCTCGTGCAGCCCCTGGACGGCGGCCTCGTCGAGGCGTTCGGTGTCCGCCTCGACCAGCTCGACGCCGCCGGTGCCCGCGCGCAGGACGTCGAGGACGGCGTCGGCGTCGCCCTCCCGGATGGCCGCCGCGAGCGGCAGGATCGCGGAGTCCTCGCCCTGCCGGTGCACCGTGACGAGCCGCACGACGCCGTTGGCCAGCGCCGAGCCCGGCTTCCCGCCGCCGGTCCTCCGCTCGTCCGTGTCCTCGCCAGTGCCGCCCTCCATGCCCTCGAACGAGCCGCCGAACGTGCCGCCGTCCGGCCGCGTGGTGGTGACGTGCTCGTCCAGGCGCTCCACCACGGCCGGGCGTGCGACGAGGTCGCCCAGCACGGCCCCCGCCTCGACCGACGCGAGCTGGTCCGGGTCCCCGACGAGCACGAGCCGCGCGTCGGGTCGCAGCGCCTCGAGCAGACGCGCCATGAGCGACAGCGGCACCATCGACGTCTCGTCCACGACGACGACGTCGTGCGGCAGGTGGTGCCCCGCGTGGTGCCGGAACCGCGTGGCGCTGCGGTAGCCGAGCAGCCGGTGCACGGTGGTGGCCTCCGGGCGGCCTGTGCGCTCGCGGTCCTCGGGCGGCAGGGCTCCGACGACGTCGCGCACGGCCTCCTGGAGCCGGGCGGCGGCCTTGCCCGTCGGTGCGGCGAGCGCGACGCGCAGCGCGGGGTCGCCGTCGACGTCCTGGAGCACCGCGAGGAGCCGTGCGACGGTCGTGGTCTTGCCCGTGCCCGGCCCGCCGGTGAGCACCGTGAGCCGGCGCCCGGCGGCGTGCGCCGCGGCGAGCCGCTGTCGGACGTCGCCCGCCTCGGGGAACAGGCGGGCGAGCGCCGCCCCCAGCCGGTCCGCGGCGGCGGGCGCGAGCGGGGGCGCCTGCAGCCGCGCGTCGACGAGCCGCCGCACGGTGAGCTCGTCCCGCCAGTACCGGTCGAGGTACAGCCGCCCGCCGACCCAGCGCGCGGGCCGGTCCTGCGGCTCACCGGCGCCGACGGCCACGAGCGGGCTGGCCTCGATCGCCCGCAACCAGGCGGCATGCTCGGGCCACGGCGGGGGAGCGGCCGCGCCGGGGCGGTCGCCCGGACCGTCGGCCGGTGTGTCGCCACGGTCGGCGTCCTCGGGCACCGCGAGCGCGGCGAGCTCGGCCGGGTCGTCGAGCCGCACGCACACGGACCCGCCGCGCAGCGCGCGGACGGCGAGCGCGACGGCGAGCAGCACCGTCGTGTCGTCCTCGCCCGTCAGCCGCCCCAGCCGGGCCGCGACGTGCACGTCCGTCGCGGCGACGAGCCCCGCGGCGTTGAACTCCCGCAGCAGGTCGGGCGCCGTGGCGGCGAGGCGCACGTCGCCGGAGGCCTCGGCCGCGAGGCCCCGGAGGGTGGTGGTGCCGGTCATGCGTCGCCTCCGTCGAGCAGCGCGGACAGGGCGGGCACCAGCCCGCGCGGCGGCACCCACGACACGACGCCGTGCGGGGCTCCGTCGGGCCCCGCGGGGGTGTCCGGGCCGCACATGCCGCGGACGAACAGGTACAGGCCGCCGCCGAGGTGGACGTCGGGGTCGTAGCCGGGCAGCCGCCACGCCAGATAGCGGTGCAGGGCGACGAGGTAGAGCACGAGCTGCAGCGGGTAGTGGGCGTGCAGCATCGCGTCGACCGTGGCCTCCGGCCGGTAGTCGTACGCGGTGAGCGGGGCGTCGAACGCGCCGAGGCGGTTCGTCTTGTAGTCCACGACGAGGAAGCGCGGCGTCCCGTCGTCCCCGGGCACCCGCAGCACCGCGTCGATCGACCCGGTGAGGTAACCACGCAGCGGGCGGGCCGCAGGGTCGGACGCCGCGAGCTCGGCGAGCACGGCCGGGTAGGCGGCGAACGCGTCGTCGTCGCCCAGGAAGCGGCCCAGCACCGTCGCGATGCCGGCCAGGGTGGCGCCCTCGGGCGCGGGGTCGCTCCCGCCGGCGCCCGTGCCCGTGTCGCCGTCGCCCCCGGCCAGCGGGAGCTCGAACTCCAGCTCGGCGAGCCGGTCGCGGGGGACGACGTCCGCGAGGGTGCGTCCGCCGGCGAGCGGGCCGAGCGGGGTCCGCGCGACGACGCCCAGGGCGGCGGCGAGCTCGGCCGGGTCGGTGCCCGGCACCCGCGTGGTCGCCGCGGCCGCGCAGCGGGCGAGCAGCTCGGCGTCGAGGTCCGGGGCGGCGGTGTCCGCGTACTCCAGCACCTCGTGCACGAGGGTGCCGAATCCGGTGCCCGCCGGCAGCCCCGACATGGGGGACGGCAGGTCGGCGCCGGGCGCCGTGCCGGGGTCTCCGTCGACGCCGCCCGGCCGCACGGCCGTCGGAGCGGCCTCGGCGGGCTCGTCCTGGACCCCGCCGCCCTCCGGCTCGGACTCGACGCCCCCCGGCTCCGTGCCACCCGACCCCGTCGCGGCCGCCGTCGTGGTGCCGGGCCGCGCCCCGTGGTGGGCGGCGGCGGTGAGCGCGGAGTACGACGCGCGGCGCCACGTCGGGTCGGGCACCCGGTCGAGGCGCGCGACGTCGAGCACGGGCTCGTCCTGCGCGGGCGGCCGCCAGCGTTCGGTCGGCGGAGTGCCCGGCACCTCCTCGACGGCGATCGTGCCGCCCGACGCCTGGGCGAGCGTGCCGAGCGCCGCCCGGACCGCGTCGTCACGCATCGCCTGCTGGGGGGCGTGCGGCGCGGGCTCGCCGCCGAGCGTGCGGTCGCCCAGCACGACGCGCGTCAGCCCCGCCTTCGCGGAGTTCGCCTTGGACGGCGCCCAGTGCGCCACCACCTGGTGCCGGGCGCGCGTCAGCGCCACGTACAGCAGGCGCAGGTCCTCGCCGCCTTCCTCGCGGCGGTGCCGCTCCAGGGCGGCGTCGTACCCGAAGGACCCGGGCCCGCCCACGTGCAGGATGCGTCGCCCGTCGCCGGCGTGGAACCGCAGCACCTCCGGCTGGCGCGGCTCGAACCGGTCCCACGCGAACGGCACGTACACGACGCCGAACTCCAGGCCCTTGCTGGCGTGCACCGTGACGACCTGCACCGCCGCGGCGTCCGTCTCGAGGCGGCGGCTGCGCTCCTCGTCGTAGTCCTGCGCGGCCTCGCGGATGCGCCGGCGCAGCCAGGCCGTGAGCGCGGACGCGCCCAGGCCCTCCGTGACGGCCGCGGCGTGCAGCACCTCGCCCACGTGCCGCAGGTCGGTGAGGTGGCGTTCGCCCGTGCTGGTGCGCATCAGGCGCTCTGCCAGCCCGTCGCGGGTCACCGCCTCCTGGAGGGCGGCGACGCCGCGCGACCACAGCAGCCTCGACCAGCGCCGCACCGTGTCGGCGAGGGCGTCGTGCGCGGCGTCGTCCGCGGTCGCGAGGCGCTCGGCGTCCCAGCCGACGAACGGGGTCAGGGCCAGCGCGGCCGCGCGCCCGTGGGCCCCCGGCTGCTCCAGCGCGGCGAGCAGGGTGAGCCAGTCGCGGGCCGAGGGCGTGGCGAACACGCTCGACAGCCCGGACACGACGGCGGGCACGCCGCGGGTCGTCAGCTCCGACCGCACCGCCTCGGCCTGCGCGTTCGTGCGGGTGAGCACCGCGACGTCGCGCGGCTCGAGCGGCCGCCACGCGCCACCGCCGTCGCCCTCGTCGTTCGCGGCGTCCGGGTCCACCAGCCGGTCGCGGCCCAGGCGCGCCGCGATGTCGGCCGCGACGTCCGCCGCGACGAGCTGGCGCGGCGGCCCGACCGGCGGCGTCTCGCCGGGCGACATCCCGAGGGCGGCCCGCGTCACCTGCCGCAGCCGCAGCGGTGCGCCGCCGTCGAAGCGCGAGCCCCGGTGCGCGGCGTCCACCGGCCGGACGACGATCCGCTCGTCGCCCAGCGCCGCGCCGCCCAGCACCGTGTCGAGGGCGCGCAGCAGCGGCTCGTCGCTGCGCCAGCTGGTGCCGAGCGTGGCGACGGCGGTCGCGTCCTGCTGCGCGTCGAGGTATGCGACGACGTCGGCGCCGCGGAAGGCGTAGATCGCCTGCTTGGGGTCGCCGATGAGCACCAGGGTGCGGTGGCCGTGGAAGGCGGTGCGCAGGATCTCCCACTGGACCGGGTCGGTGTCCTGGAACTCGTCCACCATGACGACGCGGAACCGGGACCGCACCCGCGCGGCCGCGGTGGCCCCGTGCGCCGGGTCGGCCAGCGCGTCGCGCAGCATGACCAGCAGGTCGTCGTAGTCCATGAGGTGCTGCGCGCGCTTGCGCCGCAGCGTCTCGTCGCGGGTCTCCTGGGCCACCGCCCGGCGCAGCGCGCCCGGGGTGGACGGCGTGCCCCCGCCCGGCTCGGCGGGCTCGACGCCGGCCTGGTGGTCGCTGACCGCGGCGCGGCCCAGGTCGGCCGCCATCGACGGCGTGAGCGCGGGGTGCGCCTCGTCGGAGAACCGGCGCACGTACAGGTCGTCCGACACCTCGCGCACGAGGTCGGCGACGTCGGCCACGAACGTCGCGGCCGGGTCGACGTCCGCCGCGATGCCGAGGGACGTGAGCATCTGCTGGCAGAAGCCGTGCGTCGTGGTGATCGTCGCCGCGTCGAGCTGGGACAGGGCGGCCGTGAGGCGGCCGCGGCGGCGCTCCAGCTCGGCGTCGTCGACGTCGGCGAGGAGCGCAACGACCGGGTCGTCGCTGAACGCCGGGTCCGGGCCGCGCAGCGCCCGCTCGGCGCTCACCAGCCGCTCGCGCACGCGGTCGCGCAGCTCCGACGTCGCCGCCCGACCGAACGTCACGAGCATGAGCTCGCGCAGCTCGGCGCGCCCCTCGGCCACGTACCGCGTCGCGAGCGCCGCGATCGTGAAGGTCTTGCCCGTGCCGGCGCTCGCCTCGAGCACCGTGGTGCCCTCGGGCAGCGGGCCGCAGACGTCGAAGACCGGCCGCTCGGGGACCCCCGCGATCCCGGCGGTCGCGTCGGTGCCGATGCCCGCGCTCATGAGGTGCCCTTCTGCTCGTGCGCCAGCAACGGGTCCCACACCCGCCGGGCGAGCGCGCCCAGCCGGGAGGGTTCGTCCGGGTACCTGCGCCGGTCGTCGTCGCCCGGCACCCCCGCGATCGCATCGAACGACGCGCCCTCGCCCCACACCATGAGGTGGTAGGCGTCGGACTTCTCGAAGCCGCCGTTCCACGTGAAGCGCGCCTCGCTCATCGCCTGCCCGGGGTCGCCCGTGCCGCCCCCGCGCGTGACCGCATACGCGTGCGACGCGTCGGGCGGCAGGGGGAGCGGCGCGCGGACGGCCTCGGCGCGCAGCGCGACCAGGTCGTCGAGCAGGCGCGCGGCGTCGGCGGGGTCGGGGGATTGGATCAGGCTCCACGCCGCCTTCGCCCCGCGGCCGGGCGCCCGCCCGACCGTGCCCGCGTGCCACTGCTGCCCAGTGGGCAGCCCGTCGTCGCCGCGCCGTCCTGAGCCTGTCGAAGCGCCAGAGGCCGCGAGCGCGAGGGTCTGCACCCAGGCGCGCAGGCGGTGCTTCGGGCCGAGCTTCGAGTACTCCGCGCGCACGACGCGGCCGCCGTGCACCCCGGGGACCGTGCCGGTGACGAGGACGCCGGAGGGCAGCGCGGCCGACACGTCGACGGCGCGCGCCGCCTGCTCGGCGCGGACCTGCCGCGCCATCGTCTCCACCGGCTGGACCCGCTCGACGACGTCGCGCAGCGCGGTGCGGCCCAGCTCGCGCGGCGGAGCCTGGCCACGCCGCCACTCGGCCTGGAACGCGCGCCCGGGGTCGGTCCCCCCGAGCACGGCGGTGAGGATCCGGTCGCCCGCGCCCCACGCGGCCAGCGGCGCCATCGTCAGGGGCAGGCGGTCGTCCACCTCGTCCTCGTCCTGAGCCACACGCACGTCGAGCGTGGTGCGCAGGAACCAGCGCACCGGGTGCTCGAGCATCGCGACGAGGTCGTCGAGGTCCACCTCCGCCGGGTCGGCGGGGTCGAGCGCGAGCGGCTCGGGCACGAGCAGCCCCGGCTCGACCCGCGTCCCCCTGCCGGCCTCCGCGCCCCGGAACGCCGCCGTGTCGAAGCTGAACGGCCCGGGGGTGCCCAGGGCGCCGGCCTCGAAGTTGCGCTCGCCGACCACCTGGAGCGGGTGCCGCACGACGACCTGGCGCCGCACGGGGCCGCCGTCCGACGCCTCGCCGACCCGGTCGAGCGCGTCCAGCAGCTCCGCGACGGGGACGGCGGGCGGGCGGGCCGCGCCGGTGCGCTCGTCGGCGCCCGAGTGCAGCACCACGAGGTGCTCGCGCGCGGCGGTGAGCGCATCGAGGAAGATCTGCCGGTCCTCGCTGCGCCGGTCCCGCTCGCCCAGCAGCGGGTCGCGCGCCAGGAGGTCGTCGCCGTCGGGCGTCGCGGACCGGGGGAACGCGCCGTCCTCCATGCCGAGCAGGCACACCACGCGGTGCGGGACGGCGCGCATCGGCTCCAGCGAGCACACGGTGAGGGCGCCGGTGCGGAAGCCCGCGCGGGTGGGGCGGCCCGCCAGCCGGTCGGCGAGCAGGGCCCGCACGTCCTCCAGCCGCAGCCCGTCGCCCGCGGTGGCCCGGCCCGCGCCCGCCGCCCGCACATCGCCGAGCACGCGGTGCGCCTGCAGCGACTGCCACGCGTCGTCCGGCGCCGGGTCGGCGAGCAGCGTGACGGCCCGGCCGAGCGTGTCGAGCCAGTGCTCCAGCGGGTGCGTGCCGTCGAGGTCGGCGAGCAGCCCCGTCAGGCGGGACACCAGCTCCGCGAACCGGCCGGCGACGTCCACGTCGGTGGACCCGACGTCGTCCAGCGGCAGCGCCGGGCCCACGAACCGCGAGTCCTCCTCGGCCATCGCCACGCCCAGCAGCACGCGGTCCAGCGCGGCGTCCCACGTGCCCTGCCGCACCCGCGGGTCGATGCCGAAACGCTCGCGCCGCGACCCGTCCTCGCCCCAGCGCACGCCCACCTCGACGGCCCAGGCCCGCCAGCGGTCGAGGTCGTCGTCGGAGAGGCGGAAGCGGCGGCGCACGGGCTCGGTCGTGGCGAGGTCGAGCACCTCCGACGCCGTGACGCGGCCGTCGGCGAGGCGCAGCAGGGTGGCGAGCACGCCGAGCACCGGGTTGATCACGCCCGGGCCGCGGTCGGCCAGGCTGACCCGCAGCCGCTGCCCGGGGTGCACCTGCGTGATGCCGTCGGGCGCGGCGCCGAACGTCGCCGTCACGAGCGGGGCGAACGACTCGACGTCGGGGCACATGACGATGACGTCGCGCGGCTCCAGCGTCGGGTCGGCGGCGAAGAGCCCGCTGAGCACCTCCCGCAGCACCTCGACCTGCCGCGCCCGTCCGTGGCACGCGTGCACCTGCACGCTGCGGTCATCGGGGGCGACCGGGCGCGGCGCGGCGTCGGGGTCGTCGTCGCGCAGCGCTGCCTGGAGCGCGCCGAGCAGGCTGCCGGGGAGCGTCGGTGCGGGGTGGGCGGAGACCCGCACCTCGGGGGCGCCGTCGCCGGGGGCGTCGAGGGCGCCCGCGAGCCGCAGCTGCAGCTCGACGGCGTCGCGGGCGGTGGAGGCCAGCAGGGGATGCCGGGCGGCGGGCGGCATCGCGGCGCGGCGCGGGCCCGTCGTCGCGCCCGCGGCGACGAGCTCGTCGACCGACCGCCACAGGGCGGGCGACGGGTGGGGCAGCCACAGGTGGACGTCGCGGTGCAGTGCGAGGGCGGCCAGCACCTGACGCTGGTCCTCGGGCAGCCGGGTGGGGCCGAAGACGGACAGCCGGGCAGGCAGGTCGACGCCCCCCGGGTCGGTGCGCAGCGCACCGACCGCCTGCGCCAGCACCTCCGCCGGTCCCGGGGCTCCCACGCGCTCGTGCACCCGCCGCCACAGCCGCGGCTGCCACGCCAGGTCGTCGGGGACGGCTGCGCCCGCCCCGTCGTCGTCGCGACCCTCGAGCCAGGCGGTGAGCAGGCCGGGCCGCTGCTGGGCGTAGGCGGCGAACAGCTCCGCCACCCGCTGGGCCAGCGCGACGCGGCGCGAGCGCCGCACGCCGTCGCCGTCCTCCCCGACGTACCGCGCGAGCGGCGCCGCCCAGCCCTCGTCGAGAGCGGCGTCGATCGTCTCCAGCACCGGCCACACGAGCCGGGCGCGGCGCCACGGGTCGTCGTCCGGCTCGACGCCGGTCACCGCCGTCACCGCCGACGCGACCAGCCGCGACGGCGACGCGAAGTCCACGTTGGCGCAGACGCCGGCTCCCGGGGCCCCGGCGACCCCGAGCCGGTGCGACAGCCGCTGCGCCAGCCACCGCTCGATGCCGCGGGTGGGCACCGCGACGACGTCGGGCGTGAACGGGTCGTCCGGCGGCGCGGCGAGCACCTCGGCGAGCGGGGCGACCAGCGCGTCGGAGCGCTCGGACCGGTGGACGTGCAGCACGTCCGCCAGGTTACGGGGCCGCGCCGACAGCGACACCCGGCTTCCACAGGCCCCCGCCGCGGCCTCTCATCGACCGCGGCCGGCGGGCGCGGGGGCGTCGTCGTCCGAGGCCTCGGTCGACGCGTGCGGGTGACGACGCTCCAGGGCCGACCCCTCGACGTCCACGTTCGGCAGGATCCTGTCGAGCCAGCGCGGCAGCCACCAGGCGGAGTCGCCGAGCAGGTGCATGAGCGCCGGCACCACGAGCATCCGCACCACGAACGCGTCGACGAGCACGCCGAACGCGAGGGCGAACCCGATCGACCGGATCATCGCGTCCTCGGCGAAGATGAAGCCGCCGAACACCGAGATCATGATGATCGCCGCGGCGGTGACCACGGAGCGGCCCGCCCGGAAGCCCTGGACGACGGCGAGGCGCGCGGGGGCGCCGTGCGCGTACGCCTCCCGCATGCCCGAGCCCAGGAACAGCATGTAGTCCATGGCCAGGCCGAACAGGATGCCGACGAGGATCGTGGGCAGGAAGTTGAGGATCGGCCCGGGGTTGTGCACGCCGAAGACGTTCGACAGCCAGCCCCACTGGTAGATCGCCACCACGCCGCCGAGCGCCGCGAAGTACGACAGCACGAACCCGAGCGTCGCGATCACCGGCACGAGGATCGACCGGAACACGACGACGAGGATGAGCAGCGACAGCCCGATGACCACGCCGAGGTAGAGCGGCAGCGCGTCGGACAGCTTCTCCGAGATGTCGATGTTGCCCGAGGCCGCCCCGGCGACGCCGATCTCGGTGTCGCCGGAGACGGAGGCGCCGTTCGCGCCGCCCCCGACCGACGCCGTGTCGATCGTCAGCGGGGACAGGCCGCGCAGCGTGTGCACGAGCTGCTCGGTGGACGCGCTCGTCGGCCCGTCGGCGGGCACGACCTGGAACGCGAGCGTCCAACCGTCCTCCGACATCCCCGCCGGCGCGACGGCGACGACGTCGTCCTGGGCCGCGAGCTGCTTCGCGAGCGCGAGCTGCGTCGCGACCTCGGTGTCGTCGGTGACCGCGTCGGGCACGTCCGCGACCACGAGCAGCGGACCGTTCACACCGGCGCCGAACTCGTCGGCGACGGTGGTGTACGCCGCGTACGACGTGGAGTCCTCGGGCGCCGACGAGCCGTCGGGCAGGTTGGTCCGCAGGTCCAGCGCCGGGATCGCGACGACGCCGAGCACCGCGACGCCGAGCAGCACGCGGCCCACCGCGACGAGCGTCCGCATTGGCTTCAGCGGCGTCAGCGCCTTCGACGGGCCCGACGCCGCGTGACCGGCGTCGGGCGCGGTCGAGCCCGCCCCGTCGGCAGGGCCGGCCGGCGCGAAGGGGCTGCGCTCCTTGCGGCTGAGGATCCGCATGCCGATGGCGGACAGCAGCGCCGGCGTCAGGGTGACCGCGACCAGCACGGCGACGGCGACCGAGGCCGCGCCGACGGTGCCCATGAGGCCGAGGAACGGGATGCCGGTGACGTTGAGCGCGAGCAGCGCGATGACCACCGTCGCGCCCGCGAACACGACGGCGTTGCCCGACGTGCCGTTGGCGAGGGCCACGGACTCGCGGACCTCGTACCCGTCCTTGAGCTGGTGGCGGTGCCGGTTGACGATGAACAGCGCGTAGTCGATGCCCACGGCGAGGCCGAGCATGAGGCCGAGCACCGGCGTCACGGACGACATCTGCACGACGCCGGAGAACGCGAGAGCACCCAGCGCGGCGACGCCGACGCCGATCAGCGCGGTGAGCAGCGGCAGGCCGGCGCCGATGAAGGTGCCGAGCATGATGACCAGCACGATCGCGGCGACGACGAGGCCCACGACCTCCCCCGGCCCGAAGACGGACGGGGTCTCCTGGGCGATGTCGGAGCCGAAGTCCACGTGCACCCCGGCGACGTCCGCGACGCCGGTCTCGATCGCGTCGATGACGGAGTCCTTGGTCTCCTGGGAGATGTCCATCTGGGCGTCGGTGAACATCACCGTCGCCACGGCCGTCGAACCGTCGTCGGACACGAGCGTGATGCCCGAGGCGAGGTCGAACAGCTCCTGACCCTGCTCGAGCTGCGTGGCCTGCGTGTCGAGCTCGGCGGCTCCGTCCTCGAGCTCCGCGGCGCTCTCGTCGAGGGTGTCCTGCTGCTTGTCGAGCTCCGCGAGGCCGGCGTCGAGCTGGTCCTGCTGGGCGTCGAACCGGGGTGCCGCGAGCTCGGCCTGCCCCGCGGCCTCGGCCTGGGCGCGGGCGTCGTCGAGCTGCTCCTGGCCCGCCTCGAGCTCGGCCCGGGCGTCGTCGAGCTGCTGCTGGCCGGCGTCGAGCTGTTCCCGGCCGTCCGCGAGCTGGTCGCGCCCGTCGGCGATCTGCTGCTGACCGTCGGCGAGCTGGTCCGCCTGCTCCTGCCGGTCGGCCTCGGTGGCGAACGGGTCGACGACGTCCTCGACGCCGTCGACCTTCTTCGCGTCGGCGAGGACCCCGCCGAGGGACTCCTGCTGGTCCGCCGTGAGCTCCGAGCCGTCCTCGGTGCTCAGCACCACGGTGCCGGTGCCTCCCGCGGCCGCGGGCATCTCGTCGGCGAGCTGGTCGGTCACCTCCTGCGTCGGGGTGCCGGGGATCGAGAAGCTGTCGGACAGCGTGCCGGCCCCGACGGCGTACCCGACGCCGGCGATCGCGAGGACGGCGATCCAGGCGGTGACGACGGTCTTGACGCGCCGGGACGCGAAGCGCCCGAGACGGTAGAGGAGCTCAGCCATGGTGTCCTTCGGGTGGGGTGGCGGCAGATGGGGTGGTGGCGGTGGCCAGGGCGGGGGCGAGGTGCGTGAGGAGGCCGGCCCAGACGGCGCGGGCCTCGGCGTCCGAGACGCCTCCGGTGCGGGCGTACCAGTGCCGGTGCAGCACGACGAGGCTGCTCATGGTCTGGGCGACCAGCAGGTCGACGTCGACGGGTGCCGTCCCGGGGTGGCGGCCACGGAGGTCGGCGGCGAGGTCCGCGCTGACGTCGGACAGCGACCGCAGCAGCAGCATCGCCTGGTGCGCCGGGACGACGGCGGCGTCGGCGGAGCCGCCCGTCAGCCCGAGCCCGCGCGTGAGCGAGGCCATCGGCGCCACGAGGTCGGCACGGCGCAGGGCACCCACCAGGTCGGCCAGGACGGCGGTCCGCCGCGCGTGGGCGTCGTCCCGGCGCGGCGGGGGCGCGTCGACCGCGAGGAGCGCGTCGCGCACCATGCCGAACGCGTCCGCGCCCACCGCGGCGACGACGTCGTCCAGCGACGGGAAGTGGTTGAAGACGGTGCGGCGGGAGACCCCGGCGCGCGCGGCCAGCTCGTCGACGGAGAAGCCCACGCCGCCGGCCTCGTTCATCAGGCTGCCCGCGGCGGCCACGATCGCGCGGCGCGTGCGGGCCTTCAGCTCGGCGCGTCGGTCAGGACGCGGCTCCGCGGGGTCGGTGGGCACCCGGCGACCCTAGGTAACTCGTTGCACTCAGTGCAATGAGTTCCCGGGTGGCGCTCGTCTCACCCGGTGTCCGGTTGGCGACGGCTACCGGTGCGTCTGACGGAGACGTCGACGACGACGGCCCGCAGGTGGCGCCTCGGCGTGCGCACGTGCCTGGGCCTCGGCGGCCCGTGCCGCGCGCCGTTCCGCCCAGGCGGCCACGGTCGCCTCGACGTCGCGCGGCATGGTGACCAGCGGCGGGCCGGCCGCCGGCTGGTAGCGGCCGCGCAGGACGCTCTTGTTGAACTCCTCGACCTCCTCGCGCACGTCCTGCTCGGTCCAGAGCTCGTCGAGGCGCCCGTCCAGCGCGGCGTCGTCCTTGCGCAGCTGGATCGACGGCGGCAGCACGACGAGCTTCTCGCGCCGCATGAAGGCCTTGATCCACCAGTCCGGGTCGTGGAGGTCCTGCAGGTCGAGCGGCTTGCCGCTGCCGGGCAGGTCGTCGAAGTCGCCGCGCTCGATCGCCTTCCTGAGCTGCATCTCGGCGAGCAGCGCGATCGCCACCTCGTCGTCGATGGCGACCGCGTACGGGTTGAAGAACGGCGCCGGCGGCTGCTCGTCGGTCATCGTGGGCCCCCGTCCTGGCGCGTTTTCGGTCACCTGTATTATCTCGAGCGTACGACGACCCGGAGGGGGGTGCGATGCCGAAGCTGGTGGACCACCAGGAACGCCGCGAGGCGATCGCCCACGCGCTGTGGCGCGTGGTCGACCAGCACGGCTGGGCCGGCGCGTCCCTGCGCGAGGTCGCCCGCGAGGCGGGGGTCTCGCTGGGGCAGCTGCAGCACTACTTCGCGTCCCGCACGGCGATGCTGGCCTTCGCGACGGAGTTCGCCGCCGAGCGCACCTCCGACCGGGTCGAGCGGGGGCTCGCCGCGCTCGACCGCCCGCCGCACCCGAAGCACGTGCTGCGCGTGGTGCTCACCGAGATGCTGCCGCTGGCCCCCGACTCCCGTGCGTCGAGCCGCATGAGCGCCGCGTACGTCCTGGAGGCGCTGCACGACCCGGCGCTGCGCCGGCAGGCGGGCCTCGGGCTCCGCGAGGGCCGGGCGCTGGTCGAGCGCCTCGTCCGCCAGGCGGTGGAGCAGGGCCAGATCGCCGCCGACCGCGACCCGGACGTCGAGACGGACCTCCTCCTGGCGCTGACCGGCTTCACCCCGCTGCTCGAGCTCGGCGTCATCGAGCCGGAGGCCGCGCTGGCGGCGATCGACCAGCACCTGGACCGCCTCTTCGCCGGAGCTCCATGACGCGTTGCGCGCGGTTCGTCGCCCGCCAGTACCGCCACGATCTGCAGGCATGACGGGGGCCCGTGGGGACTGGCGCACGCCCACCTAGGCGGTCTGCAGGAATTCCGGCTTCACGTTGCGCCGCAGAGCGGTCCCCAGGATGTCGCTCAGGTCCTCCGGCAAGTGGCTCAGCAGCACCTCGAACTGCTCTGGGCTCAGAGTCGCGCGCGGCGGCGTGAGCCCAGTGCCCTCCACCCCCTGCACGATCAGCATGCGTGCGAGCGTCGAGACGGGCACCGCCTGGTACTCGGCCGCCGTCACAAGCTTGTCGTACTGCTCACCGGTCAGACGGACTGATAGGACGCGCGGCTGCGTGCCCTGGCTGTGAGGCCGGGTGCCCACCGCATCGGCTGGCAGCGGCTCGTGGCGAGTCTCCTCAGCCTCGGCTGCAACCTCCCTGATCAGGTCGCGCACGTTGTCACTCATCGGATGCCCCTCGTTCGGCTCGCTGTTCCCTGCTCTCGTACACGGCTACCTCGGACGGGTCGGAGCGCCACGCGCTCGCGCCCCACACGAACCCCGAGCCTGCCGGACCGGGCGGTGATCACCGTGATGACGAACCCCGCCGTTTCCGACCAGCCCACCGTTCGGTTCGACATCCCCTTGCGGCCCTTGGGGTCGGGGATGAACCACACCGCCTCCCGGTCGCTGTACGCCTCATTGGCCCACTGCGGATCGATGTCCGTCTCTCCAGGCTGACCCTTGCGACCTCGTCGGTCGCGGATGTGCGCGTCTGCGTGACGCCAGTCGGGGAGGATCACCGCCATGCACTACAAACTACTACGGACCATACCGCGGCGTACAGGGACCACTGGACGCGTGCTCGCCCGGTTCCCCCGAAAGGCGCAATGCAGGTTCCGTCCTCCGCCCCAAGACCCGGCCCCCTGCTCCCGGGGAGGCTCGGGGTACCGGCGTGGCGAACGACCGCCGGACGACGAGGGAGGGGACGGATGACCACCATCCGGATCGACGGGCTGCACAAGTCCTACGGCGGCTTCGAGGCCGTGCACGACGTCGGGTTCACGGCGGAGCCCGGGCGGGTCGTGGGCCTGCTGGGCCCGAACGGCGCGGGCAAGAGCACCACGCTGCACGTGCTGCTCGGCCTGGCCCGCGCAGACGCCGGCACGGCGACGTTCGACGGCCGGCGCTACGGCGAGCTCGAGCACCCGGCACAGGTGGTCGGCGCCCTCCTGGACGCCGGCGGGCTGCACCCCGGCCGCACCGGCCGCGACCACCTGCGGGTGCTCGCCACGGCGTCCGGGCTCCCGGGCCGCCGGGTCGACGAGGTGCTCGCCGCCGTCGGGATGATCCCGGCCGCGGACCGCCGCGTGCGCACCTACTCGCTCGGCATGAAGCAGCGCCTCGGCCTCGCCACCGCGCTGCTCGGCGAGCCCGACGTCCTCGTCCTCGACGAGCCCGCCAACGGGCTCGACCCCGCAGGGATGCGGTGGCTGCGCGAGCTGCTGCGTGCCTTCGCCGACGACGGCGGCACGGTGCTGCTGGCCAGCCACGTGCTCGGCGAGGTGGCGCAGGTCGCCGACGACCTGGTCGTCATCGGCCAGGGTCGCGTCGTCGCCGCGGGCACGCTGGGCGAGCTCGTCACCACCGACCGGAGCCTCGAGGACGTGTACCTCGACCTCACCGCCGCCACCGAAGGAGTCCGCTGATGTCCGCCGTGCTCGGGGCCGAGCTGCTCAAGCTGCGCACCACCCGCACCCCGTGGGTGATCGGGGCCGTCGCGCTCGCGGGGATGCTGCTCACCCAGGCACTCACGCTCGTGCTGCCGCGCACCCTCCGCGCCCTGGAGGGTCTCGGTGGGTCGGACGCCGGGTCCCACGTCGGGGCGCAGCTGTCGCCGGCCGACACCAGCGAGCTCCTGTCGGGGCTCGCCGCGGCCACCGACCTCGGCTCCGCCACGGCCCAGCGGTCGCTGCTCGACCTGCTCGGGCAGGGTCCGGCGTCCGGCTCCAGCGGCGTCACGACCCTGTGCGTGCTGCTGCTGGGCGTGCTCGCGGCCACGGCCGACTTCCGCACCGGCGGCATCGTGCCCACGGCGCTCGCCGTCCCGGACCGGCTGCGGGTCCTCGCGGGCAAGGCGGGCGCGACGGCGACCGTCGCGCTCGCGATCGGCGCGGCGCTCGCGCTGGTCACCGCCGTCGGGCTGGTCCTGGCGGTCGCGACGACGCCGGGCGCGGGCCTGGCGATCGGGCCCGGTGAGGCGCTCGGGGTGTGGGCACGCGGCCTCGCGGTCATGGTGCTGCTCTCGTGGCTCGGGCTCGCCGTCGGTACCCTCGTGCGGGGGCAGGTCGCGGCGATCGTCGTGGTCGTGGCGCTCGCCCTCGTGGAACCGATGATCCAGGCCGCCGCGCTCGTCCTCACGGGTGGTGCGACGACGGCGACGTCGTGGCTGCCGATCACCCTCGGCTCCCTCGCGTCGGCGGGTCAGGGCGCAGCCCAGCTCTTCGGGGCGACGTCGGACGCCGGGGCGGGTCTCGGTGCCGCCGCTGCGCTGGCGGGGCTGGTCGCCTGGGCGGCCGTGCTGCTCGTGGTCGCGGGGGCGGTCTTCCGGCGCCGTGACCTTGCCTGACGTCGGCAGGAAACGGGCCTGACCAGCCACGATACGCTCTGCCGGGCCCCGGGCGGCGTACCGTGGGCCCGGCTCGACGCCCACGCGAAGAGCTTGCGGAACGCTCGGAATCGACGGAGGACCTGTGCTCGACGCGCTGCGACGGCGGCTCGACGCCCTCGGCGTCCGGACCCCCATGCGCCGCGACGCGCTGCTCGGCGGCGTGGTCGCGGCGCTGTCCGTGGGGCTCCTCCTCGCCATGCTGCAGCTCGTGTCGTCGAGCCTCGGCGAGACCCTCGGCACCCAGGCGTCGGTCGACGGCATGAGCACCGGGGCGCTGGTGGCGGCGTGCGTCGTCCTCGTCGGGCAGGCGATGGCGCTCACGCTGCGGCGCCGCTTCCCGATGCTGTGCCTCGCGCTCGTCATCCTCGGGCAGCTCGCGCTGGCGCCGCTGCTGCCGCCGTTCATGAACTTCCAGGCGCCGGCCACGCTGGTGGCCGCGTACTCGGTGGGGGTGCTCGCCCCGCGGCGCCCGGCCCTCGGCGCGGCGGCGGGCGCCGCCGTCGTGCAGGTGCTGCTCGGGTACGTGCTGGGCGGGCCCGCGACGGTCGCGGAGCTGGGCGTGCCCGTCGGCGCCCAGCTGTGGGGCGGGCTCGTGTCCACGCTGCTCATCTACCTCGGTGCGGTCCTCGGCGGGGCGTACGTCGGCACCCGGCGCGAGCTCCTGAAGCAGCTGCGGGCGCGCGTCGCCCAGGCCGAGCGGGAGCGCGAGGCGCTCGCCGCGCAGGCCGTCCTCGCGGAACGCGGCCGCATGGCCCGCGAGCTGCACGACGTCGCGGCGCACCACCTGTCCGGGATCGTCGTGCAGGCGGCCGCGGCCGAGCGACTGGTCGAGGGGGACCCCGAGCGGGCCAAGGAGTCGCTGCGCTGGATCCGCAGGCAGGGCCGGGAGACGCTCGAGAACCTGCGGCTCGTCGTCGGCATCCTGCGCGACACCGGCGAGGGCGACGACGCGCCGTCCGCCCCGCAGCCCACGCTCGCGGACGTGCCCGCGCTGCTCGACCTCGCCCGCAGCACGGGCACGCGCGTGCAGGAGACGCGGCGCGGAGAGCCCTACGACCTGCCGCCCACGGTGCAGCTCACGGTGTACCGGGTGCTGCAGGAGTCGCTCGCCAACGCGCGCCGGCACGCGCCGGGCAGCGCCGTCGACGTCGAGACCCTGTACGACGAGGACGAGGTGGCCGTGACGGTGCGCAACGGCCCCGCCGACCGGGCGGTCGCGACCGCCCCGCCGGAGGCGGGCCCGGGGCACGGCGTCATCGGGATGACGGAGCGGGCGGAGCTCGTCGGAGGGCGGCTCACCGCGCGGCGCACGTCCGGCGGCGGTTGGCTGGTGCGGCTCGTCGTGCCGCGCCCCGCGGGCGCGCAGGACCGGCAGGTGCGCGCCGGGCAGGGCGCCCGATGACGCGGGTCGTGCTCGTGGACGACCAGGCGGTGGTGCGCGCCGGGTTCACGGTGATCCTGCAGAGCGAGGGCCTCGAGGTCGTGGGGGAGGCGTCGAACGGCGCGGACGCGGTCCGCGTGGCACGGCGCGAGCGGCCCGACGTCGTGTGCATGGACGTGCGGATGCCGGGCGGTGACGGCATCACCGCCACGCGCGAGCTCGCCGGACCGGGCGTCGCCGACCCGGTGCCCGTGCTCGTGGTGAGCACCTTCGACCTCGACGACTACGTGTTCGGCGCGCTGGAGGCCGGCGCGTCCGGCTTCCTGCTGAAGGACGCCGAGCCGGACGTGCTGGTCGACGCCGTGCGCCGGGTCGCCGCGGGCGACGGCCTGGTGGACCAGACCCTCACGCGCCGCGTCATCGACGAGTTCGCCCGCCGTCGCGGGCCCGTGACGCCCGACGCCGAGGCGGCCGGCCTGCTCACCGCCCGCGAGCGCGAGATCGTCGCGCTGCTGTGCCGCGGGTCGTCGAACGCGGAGATCGCCGCGGCGCTGTTCCTCGAGCCCAGCACCGTGAAGTCGCACCTGAGCCGGATCATGACGAAGACCGGCGCGCGCGACCGCGTGCAGCTCGTGGTGTGGGCGTACGACGCCGGGCTCGCCGTGCCGGGCGCCTGACGCTCGCGTCTCATCCTCCTCTCATGGACGCCGCCTAGGCTCCGGGCCGGCCCGTCGACGCGGGCCTCTCAAGGGGAGGACGATCGATGTCGATGCTGCGCGGGGCGGTCGCGCTCCTGGGGCTGCGGGGTCCCGTCGCCGCGCTCGCCGTGATGCTGCTGGCCGTCGTGGGCGCGCTCGTCGCGGCGTACCTCGGCCACCGGCTCGCCGGGTGGCCCGGCGAGCCCGGGTTCCGCCTCGGTCGTGAGTGGGGCTACGGCGAGGTCCTGTTCGCGGTGATGGTCGCCTGGACGGCAGGGCTGCTCGGCTGGGCCGCCGCCCGCCGCCGCTGGCCGGTCCTCGCGTTCTGGAGCCTCGGGTTCGTCGCGATGCTCGTGGACGACAGGCTGATGCTGCACGAGCGCGCGGGCGCGTGGCTCGCGCGCAGCCCGGCTCCCGTCGCCGACCCCGCGCTCGGGGAGCTGGTGTGGCTCGCGGGGCTCGGCCTGGTGCTGGGCGGGATGCTGCTGGTGGCCCACCTCCGCGCGGGAGCCGAGGCGCGGGCCACGTCGCGCGCGCTCCTCCTGCTCGTGGGGGCGCTCGCGCTGTTCGGCGTCGTGGTCGACCAGCTGCACGTGGCCGTGCAGGGCCAGGCCCCGCACACCTACCTCGTGACCGCCGTCGAGGAGGGCGGCGAGCTCGCCGTGCTGGCCCTCGTCGTCGCGTTCGCGTTCGCCGTCGCGTGCGCCGGCCACACGCCCGGCCGGCGTCAGCCGTTGCCGGCGTCGGAGGCGCGCCGGCCGGCGGAGGCCAAGGTCAGGTAGGGCGCCGGGCACCCGACGTCGCCGGTCGCCGCGTCCGCCCGGGCGGCGACGTCAGCGCTCGAGGACGTCGACAGCGGTGTCCAGGCAGTGCAGCGCGCTCGGAGGGTCCACGCGCACCAGCGTGAACGCGCTGATGACGAACGCGGTGCAGATGTCGGCGAGCCGGTCGACCTCCGGGCCTTCCGCGTCCGGCCGCATCGCGACCACCCCGCGCCGGAGGGCGTCACGCAGCTCGGCGCGGTAGTCGGCGACCGTCTGCCGGACCGCGTCGTCGGAGGCGATGGGCGAGCTCGAGGTGTTGACGAGCAGGCACCCGGCGGCCCCCTGCACCTCGTCCGCGCGGGCGAGCGCCGCGCGCAGCCCGGTGAGGTAGGTGACGAGGGCGCCGGGGGAGACGTCGTCGGCCACGAGGGGGCGCAGGCGCGGACGCACGACCTCGTCGAGGTAGCTCTGCACGGCCGCGTCGAAGAGGCCGCGCTTGGAGCCGAAGGCGTGGTAGATGCTCGACCGGTTCAGCCCGGTGGCGCGCTCCAGCGCCGGCACCGACGCCTCCGCGTAGCCGTCGCGCCAGAACACCTCGCGCGCTGCCCGGACCGCCTGCTCGGTCTCGAACCCCTGCGCCCTGCCCATCGTGCCTCCAAGTTGTGTAACGCTCGTTTCAGTATATACAGTGGACCGACCGTTACAGAATCGCTCCGGTGGTCCGCGCCGGGCAGGCAGCAGGGAGAACCGATGGTCGTCGCAGGGCTCGTCCTGGCAGGGATCGCCGCCGCGCTCCACGTGTACATCTTCTGGCTCGAGTCCGTCGCGTGGACCACGCCCCGGGCGCGCGCGGTGTTCGGCACCACCGAGCAGGAGGCGTCGGCCACCCGCGAGCTGGCCTACAACCAGGGCTTCTACAACCTGTTCCTCGCGCTCGTGACGGCCGTCGGCATCGTCCTCGTCGCCGCCGGCACCACGGGTGCGGGCGCGGCCCTCGTCCTGGCCGGCACCGGCAGCATGCTCGCGGCCGCCCTCGTCCTGTTCCTGTCCTCGCCCGACAAGCGCCGCGCCGCCGTCACGCAGGGCACCCTGCCGCTGCTCGCCGTCGTCGCCCTCGTCGTGGGCCTCGTGGCCTGACCGGCCGCCCCGCCCGCCACCGTCCCCACCCGGAAGAAGGCTCCCCCCGCATGTCCTCGATCGTCAGCACCCAGATCCAGCTCGCCGCCCGCCCCACCGGGTGGCCCACGCTCGACGACTTCCGCACCGTCGAGGTCACCTACGGCGACCTCGAGCCCGGCCAGGTCCGCGTCGCCAACGAGTTCGTCTCCGTCGACCCCTACATGCGCGGGCGCATGAACGACGTCAAGAGCTACACCCCGCCGTTCGCCCTCGGGGAGACGATGACGGGCGGCGCGATCGGCCGGGTGCTCGAGTCGGCGTCGGACGACGTCCCCGTGGGCGCCGTGGTCCTGCACCAGCACGGCTGGCGGGACGTCGTGCAGGAGGACGCGCGCGGG
The DNA here is from genome assembly GCF_044389085.1 of Isoptericola sp. NPDC019693. NCBI lineage: Bacteria > Bacillati > Actinomycetota > Actinomycetes > Micrococcales > Promicromonosporaceae > Isoptericola > Isoptericola sp. NPDC019693. Next base: position 140,607 of record NZ_JBIRXP010000006.1, read on the forward strand.
TTCCGCGTCGTGCCCGAGATCCCGGGGGTGCCGCTGTCGCTGCACCTGGGCATCCTCGGCATGACGGGCCTCACCGGCTACGTCGGGCTCACCGCCATCGCCGGCATGAAGCCGGGCGACACCGTCTTCGTCTCCGGCGCCGCGGGCGCGGTCGGCACGGCCGCGGGCCAGATCGCCCGCCTGCTCGGCGCGAGCCGCGTCGTCGGGTCGGCCGGCTCGGCCGAGAAGGTCGAGCTGCTCACGTCGAAGTACGGCTACGACGCGGCGCTCAACTACAAGGACGCGCCCGTGCGCGAGCAGCTCCCGGACCTCGTGCCCGGCGGCGTCGACGTCTTCTTCGACAACGTCGGCGGCGACCACCTCACGGCGGCGCTCGACGTCATGAACGACGGCGGCCGGGTCGCGCTGTGCGGCGCCATCGCCGGCTACAACAGCACCGACCGCCTGCCCGGCCCGGACAACATGGCGAACCTCATCACCCGCGGCCTCATGCTCAAGGGCTTCACGCTCGCCGGCTACCTCGAGCACGCGCCCGCCTTCCGCGAGCTCATGACCGGCTGGTTCGCCGAGGGCAAGATCGCCTACGACGAGACCGTCGTCGACGGCATCGAGAACGCCCCGCAGGCGTTCCTCGACATGATGCGCGGCGCCAACACCGGGAAGATGGTCGTCCGCACGGCGCGCTGAGGAACCCGGCGCGCCGAAGGGCTCACCCTGGCGCCGTTGGTCGCCTGGGCCGGCTCGGACGGGTCGTCGAGGCGGCCGACCGTAGGCCCGGTGTCGGGCCGGGATCCGTGCGATTCCGGCGGCCCGTCGCTCGGCCACGGCCGCCTCTGGTTGACTCTGCGGGTGCGGCGCGGCGGAGCGCCCGCCGATCCTGCGGAGGGAGCCGACGGTGGACGGGTGGAGGTCGCGACCCCTAGGTGGGGTCGTCGTGACGTGCGGGATCGTCGCCGCGGTCGTGGTGCTGGCCGGCTGCAGCGCGCCCGCGGACCCTCCGCCTGACGCCGCCCCCTTGCCGGTGGCGTCGACGGCGGAGCCCCGGCCCACGACCACGGCGCCGGACCTGTGCGCGACCCTGCCGTCCTCCGTCGCCGGCACGAACGAGCCCGGAGAGCCTGACGGCGGCTACGAAGGGTGGTTCAACGGCACGCCGTCCGACGCCGAGGGGAAGGTCCTCACCGATCCCGCGGACTGGCCCGACGAGATGCGCGAGCACCCCCGGGTCGCCCTCGTGAACACCTGGTCGAACACCGTCGTCGCGTCCTACGACCGGGTCCGGTGCGGGGAGGTCGAGGGGTGGGAGGTGCCGCAGGACACCTCCGGTTGGCCGGAGGGCTCCCTGGTCGTCGTGGACGTGTCGACGGGTGAGGTCGTCGAGCACTTCCCCGTCGGTCGCGACGGGTGACGGTGCCACCTCGTCCGAAGGGCTGACGCTCGCCCGTCGACGTCATGCGCTGGTCGAGTGGGCGGTCGTCGCCGCGGTGAGGGCGTCGTCCGCCACCGCGCGCCCGCGACGGGGAGTTCTCCCCGTCGCCGCGGCGGGTCCGCCCGCATAGTCTTGCCCGGCACCGACCCGCGGCGACGTCCGAAGGGTCTTCGGACGGTTCGAGCAGGGGGACCACGCATGGCCGGACAGCTGGCCGCGGACTTCGAGGCGATGCAGGGCACGGGGAGCACCCTCGTCTCGCAGGGGTACGGGATGTCGACGAGCCTGCGCGACGACGCCTCCGGCTGCGGCAGCCAGGGGGTGGAGTCCGCGGTCCTCGAGTTCGCCCTCTCGGTGGCCGTGGAGCTGGGTGGTGTCCAGGCGCAGGTCGTCGCCGCCGGGCAGGTGGCCAAGGACGCCGCGGCCGAGCTGCAGGCGACGGACGCCACGATCGCGGCCAGCGCCTGATGGGCGGCTACCACTCCGACCGCCACCCGGACGCGGGCGACATGGGCGTGCTCACCGACTACGACTCCCACCTGGGCGTCCGGCACACGGAGCTGGAGAGCGTGGTGACCGTGCTGGTCCAGGCGCTCGCGGACCTCGACGTCGCGACGTGGGAGGGCGAGGCCGGTGAGGCGTGGCGGACGTCGCTCGACGCACCGCGCACGCGCCTCGACGCGGTCCGCGCCAGGCTCTCCGCGGTCCGGCCCGCGCTGTCCACCTACGTCGGGGCGGTCGAGGATCTCGCGCGGCGGGCCGAGCCCGAGCGGGCCCGGCTCGACGAGGCCGAGGCGACCATGAGCTCCCTGTACTGGAACACCCAGTACACCGGGGGCAGGTACGCCCCCGACGAGGACGCGCGCGACCGGATCCGCGAGGAGATCCGGGAGGACGCCGAGCGGGAGCAGGCGCAGGCCTGGGCGGCTCTGCGAGACCTCCACGACGAACGCCGGACCCTCGACGGCGTGCTGTGCGACGCGCTCCGTGAGGGGGAGCCGGCCGGCTGGGACGACCTGCACCACGCGCTCGTGCGCGCCGGCGTGGCCTCCGTCGACGACCTCACCCCCGGGGAGATCTCGACCGCGATGGCGGACCTCGCGGCCCGGGTCGCGGCAGGCGACGGCGACGAGCAGGACGTCCGCGACCTGCAGACGTTCTTCGAGACCTGGGGCGACGACCACGGCGTCATGGCCCGCACGTTCCTCCGGATCGGCGGGACCGGGACGACGGAGCTCATCGACCGGCTCGGCTACCAGACGCTGACGGGCGACCTGGACCCCGCCCTCGCGCTGGCGGCCGCGCAGGCCGTGCGGCTCGGTCTGAGCAACGGGTCCGCGCGGTGGACACCGGCGACCGCGTCGGAGTTCGCACGGGAGATGCTCGACGGCCACGCCTCGGGCTCGTCGATCGGCTTCCTGTTCGGGGACCCCGACGGAGCGCGGCTGGGGGAGACGCTGACCGTGGCGATGGCGACCATGGTCGACCGTATCGAGCGCGACCCCATGAACCCGGGCCACGGGGCGTCGTACGACACGTCGCCCAACGCCGGCGGCCGGCTGCTGGCGATCCTCGAGGACGAGGACGCCTTCCGGCGGGTCGACGACTTCGCGGGCCGGGTGCTCCAGACGCTCGGGCAGTACCCGGACGCCGCGCTCGCGTGGCTCACTGCTGCCGGCGAGGACCCGTACGGCGACGGCGAGCTCGGTGCCGACCGCGTGGACTACTGGTTCGGCGAGCGCGACTGGGCCGCGAACACCACCGGCGACGGGTTCGAGGGGCCGAGCGCCCTGTGGGCGGGGGCGCAGCAGGCCACCGGGTCGCTCCTCGACCCGCGTGCCGCGGACCCGGACGTGCAGCGGTCGGTCGCCGACCTGTCGTCACGCGTCTTCGAGCTCCTGAGCGGGAACGAGCAGCTGGTGCCGGACCACATGACGCCCGCCGGGTCGCTCGCCCTGGCCACGGCGCTCGCGCAGCAGCTGCCGCAGCTCGCCGAGTACCCGATGAGCGCGAACACCGACCGGGACGGCGCCCTGCACACGGGGATGCTGGGTGGGCCGGACGTCTGGATCGTGAACGCCGAGCAGGACTGGGTGGCCGACCTCATGGGGGTCGCCGGTCACGACCCCGGCGGGCACGCCGTGCTGGCCGCCACGGTCTCCGAGTACCAGGAGTCGGTCGTCGCCTACGCCGCGGACCCGGCCACCTCGCTGAGCGGGGAGGGCGCGATCGCCCGTCTGCTCGGCACCCAGGCCGCGCTCGAGGGTGCGCCCGTGGGGGCGGGCCTCGCCACCGGCGCCGCCCACGACCAGCAGGTGCGCGACGCCCTGGACGACGTGTCCTCCCTGGTCGGCCTGGTGCCCGTCGGGGGCGGGACCCTCGCCGGGTACGCCGTCGGGGAGGTCGCGGGCTGGATGGCCGACGCCCTCGGCGACGCGTGGGCGACGGAGTACAACGACGCGCTGGCGGCGGAGCACGGCGACGAGGACGCACGGAACGACGTCATGCGCGAGCGCCTCACGGCGATCGTCGACGCGTACGTCGAGCACGGGGTGATGGACGCCCCCGAGGACGAAGGACGGTACGTGGACGAGCTGATCCAGGAGTACAACGACGGGTTCGACGCCTGGGCGCGTGAAGCGGAGCGGGGCGAGTGACGCGCCGGACCGCCCGGTCGTACCGGGTCGCCACGGCGCTCGCCGGACTGGTCGTGGTCGGTGCCGCGGCGGCGTGCACCGCCCCCGCGACGGCGACGGTGCACGACGAGGTCGCGTGGGACGACGGCACCGGGCCGACGGGCTCGGCCGAGGAGGACCCGCGGGTCGAGGCGGTGCGCCGCTACGACACCCTGGTCAAGGCGTCCACCAACGAGCTCGACCTCACCGACTCCCGCCTGGCGGAGGTCACCACGCCGGAGTGGATCGCCACCAAGGGCGACCGGCTGCGCAGCGACGTCGAGTCCCGCGAGCTCGAGCTGTGGGAGGGGCCGAGCGACATGACGGTGGTCGACGTCTCCGGCAGCGGCGACGAGGCCACCGTGCTCATGTGCAGCCGCCTACCCACCTGGTGGGCGTGGGACGACGACGCGTCGGAGGTCGTGGAGCGGTCGCGGGACACCGGGGCGTTCGAGCACGACACCTACGAGCTCGTGCGCGTGGACGACCGCTGGCTCGTCGACAGCGCCCGCTGGGGCTACGGCCCCGACCCGGACTCGTCGTGCGACCCAGGGGCGGAGGTGCCGGTGGGGCGGTTCACCACCGCGCCGGACCTCGACCTGCTGACCACGGCGTCCGTGGACGACGTCGCCGTCCCGTCCTCCTGAGCCGCGGCCGGCGCGTCGGAGGGCCCCGTTCGGGCGGGGCGGGTCAGGCCTGCAGGGCCTGCTCGACGTCCTCGATGATGTCCCGCGGGTCCTCGAGCCCGATCGACAGCCGCACGGTGGTCTCGGCGATGCCGACCTTGGCGCGGCCCTCGGGGCCGAGCTTGCGGTGCGTCGTCGTGGCGGGGTGCGTGATGATCGACTTCGCGTCGCCCAGGTTGTTGGAGATGTCGACGACCTGCAGGGCGTCGAGGAACGCGAACGTGCGCTTCTTCGCCGCCTCCGGCTCGGTGCCCTCGGGCACGGAGAGGTCGAACGTCACGACCGTGCCGCCACCCGACTGCTGCGACTTCGCCAGCTCGTGCTGGGGATGCGAGGGCAGGAACGGGTAGCGCACCCCGGTCACGCCGTCGAACCCCTCGAGCGCGGTCGCGACCTCGAGCGCTGCCGCGTTCTGGGCGCGCACGCGCACGTCGAGCGTCTCCAGGCCCTTGAGCAGCACCCACGCGTTGAAGGGGCTCAGCGACGGGCCGGTGTTGCGCACGAGCGTCTGCACCGGCCCGGAGAGGAACTCCTCGCTGCCGAGGATCGCGCCACCGAGCACGCGGCCCTGGCCGTCGATGTGCTTGGTGGCGGAGTAGACGACGACGTCGGCGCCGAGCTCGAGCGGCTTCTGCAGCACCGGCGTCGCGAACACGTTGTCCACCACGACGACGGCGCCGGCGGCGTGCGCGAGCTCTGCCACCCGCCGCACGTCCACGAGGTCCTGCATGGGGTTGGACGGCGACTCGAAGAACACGACGTCCGCCGGGGTGGCGAGGGCCTCCTCCCACTGCGAGGTCACGTGCCCGTCCACCAGGTCGACGCGCACCCCCCACTTGGCGAGGATCTCGTCGTAGATGACGTTCGTGGAGCCGAACAGGGCCCGCGCCGACACGATGCGCGAACCGCTGGAGACCAGCGCGGCGAGGGCGTTGAACACCGCCGACATGCCCGACGCCGTGGCGTAGCAGGCCTCGGCGCCCTCGATGAGGCGCAGCCGCTCCTCGAACGTGTGCACCGTCGGGTTGCCGTACCGCGAGTACAGGAACTGGGACCGCTCGCCGGCGAACGCGGCCTCGGCGTCCGCCGCCGAGCCGTAGGTGTAGCCCTGGGTGAGGAACAGGCCCTCGGACATCTCCTGGAAGTCCGAGCGGCGGTGCCCGCCGCGCACGGCGAGGGTCGCGGGCCGGACCGTGGCGGGCAGCGGGCGCGAGCCGCCGAGGGTCGTCGGGTCGGCGCCAGGACCGGTCGGGACCTGCGTGCTGCTCATCGGGTCTGCTCCGGCTGCTGCCCGGCCGCCGGCGTCGCGGCAGCGTCGTCGTACGAGCCCCACGGCAGGCCGCGCACCTTCCAGCCCTCGCGGTCGCGGACGCCGTCGAAGCCGGGGCCGCCCTCGAAGCCCTCGAGCACGTTGTACGCCGGGCCGAGGCCGGACGACGTCGCGAGGCGTGCGGCGCCGATCGAGCGCTGGCCGGAGCGGCACAGGAAGACGACCGGACGGTCCGCGGTCACGCCCGCGGCGGCGAGCTCGGCAAGGAAGCCGGGGTTGGGACGCCCGCCCGCCTGGACCCACTCGGCGAAGACCGGGCGCTTGCCGGCGGTCGCGGTGTCCGGCACGCCGATCGCGCGCCACTCGCCCTCGGTGCGCACGTCCACCAGGACGGCGTCCGGGTCGGCGGCGAGCAGGTCCCACGCCTGCTGCGGGGTGAGGTCGCCGGCGTAGCCCTCGGCGGGGCGGGGATCGATCTGGGTGCTCATCGCAGTCCTCCCATCGGTCGTGGCGGTAGCACCCTCGTCCGGACGGGCCGCCGTCGCCGGCGACCTGCCCGCGGGTTGCTGCGGCGTCGACGTGCCACGTCACTCGGCCGCTCGGGATGGTCGCGGCGATCGTACGACAGGCGTCCGCCTGATGGGCACCCCGTCTCGCGACCTGAGCGACGCGTGCCGGTGCCGCCCGGGCGTCTGAACAGCGCCTCCGGCGCCTCGCCGCACTCCGCGGCCTGCGCGCGTCAGTCGTCGTCCTCGCCGAAGTGGGCCTCCTGCGCGTGCTCGTGGTGCACGACGGTGAGCCGCAGCTCGACGTCCCGGCCGTCGGCCTGCTGCGAGAGCACCCGCTCGATGCGGTCGGACTCGCGCTCGGCCGCCGCGGTCACGAGGTCGACGTGGTCGGCGGTCGCGTCGCCCGCCCACGTGTCGGCCTGCGTCATCGCGCGCTGCGCGTCCTGGACGCCCTCGCCGAGGTCGGTGCCGGTGAGCGCCTCGACCTGCGACCGGTCCATGGTGACGATCGTCTTGTGGTCGTCCGTGTGGGGGACGGTGTACGCCGACGGGTCCTTCGTCGTCCCACCGGCCGCGTCCCCGGCCTCCGTGGGGGCGGAGGCGCTCGCGGTCGGAGCGGCACCGGAGCCCGGCGTGCCCGCGTCGTCGCCCTCGGCCTGCGGTCCCGTGCACGCGGTCAGGGCCAGCAGGCTCGCGAGGGCGATCGGCGTCAGTCGGCGGGGAAGGCGTCGCATGGTCACTCCGTGCTGCTCTGTGGTCCTCGGTGGTGGTCCGTCGGGCGGCCGCTGCAGAGGCGGGGGACGGCCGGGCCGGGCCGACGTCCAGCGTCTCACGCGACCGCATCGTGAGAAGGTCCCGGGCTCCGCTTGACCGTGTGGTGCTGCGCACTCACGATGGGCGACAGGTCATGAGCGCCAGCGCGAAGCCCCGGCTCGCTGGCCGGCAACCCTCCTCTCGCGGCGGGGTGCCCCGGGTGACGACCTGGCCCCGCGCCGTCCGGCGCGCGGGCAAGCGCGGGGAGCGACCTCCCCGGCACGACCGAGGAGGATCCCGCATGACCACGCTCAGCCCCGCGCCCGCCGTGCACGACGTCGCGCCCGCCACCGTGCACGACGTCTCGCCCGTGCTGCCCGTCGTCGGTGGCGACACCCTCGTCCCGCTCGTCGACGGCCGCCAGGTGCCGTACGCGAACCTCGACGTCGCGGCGTCGGCGCCCGCTCTCCAGGCCGTGGCCGACCGCGTCGCCCGGGTGCTGCCGCTGTACGCGAGCGTGCACCGCGGCGCCGGCTACCTGTCGCAGGTGTCCACGGCCCTGTACGAGACGGCCCGGCGCACGATCGGCGCGTTCGTCGGCGCCCGCGAGGACGACCTGACGATCGTCACGCGCAACACCACCGACTCGCTCAACCTGCTCGCGGGCTGCGTGCCCGCGGACCCGGTCACGGGGGAGCGCGGCCGCGTGCTCGTGCTCGACATCGAGCACCACGCCAACCTGCTGCCCTGGCAGCGCGTCACCGACGCGACCGTCGTGACGGGCGGGTCCTCGGTGGCCGCCACCCTCGCGGAGCTCGAGGAGGAGCTGAGCTCGGCCGCCGCCGCGGGGCGCCCGTACGCCCTGCTCGCGCTCACCGGCGCCTCCAACGTCACGGGGGAGGCGCTGCCCGTGGCCGACGTCGTCGCCGCGGCGCACGGGGCGGGCGCGCGCGTCGTGCTCGACGGCGCGCAGCTGGTGCCGCACCGCCGCTTCTCGCTCGCGGCGACCGGCGTGGACTACGTCGCCTTCTCGGGCCACAAGACCTACGCGCCCTTCGGGGCCGGGGCCCTGGTCGGGCGCCGCGACTGGCTCGACGCCGGCACCCCGTACCTCGCCGGCGGCGGCGCCGTGCGGCGGGTGCGCACCACGACGACCGACTGGCACGAGGGCCCCGCCCGCCACGAGGCCGGGTCGCCCAACGTGGTGGGCGCGGTGGCGCTCGCGGCCGCGTGCGACGAGCTTGCCGCCCTCGACCCGTGGGCCGCCGGAGAGCACGAGGACGCGCTGCGGCGCCGGCTCGTGGACGGGCTCGGCGAGATCGACCGCGTCGAGGTCGTGCACGTGTGGGACGACGCCGTCGACCCGGTGGGCGTCGTGACGTTCACCGTCACGGGGTACGACCCGGGCCTCGTCGCCGCGTACCTGTCGGCCGAGCACGGCATCGGTGTGCGCGACGGCCGGTTCTGCGCGCACCCGCTGCTCGGCCGTCTCGGGTTCGACGCCGGCGCCGTCCGCGCGTCCGTGGGCGTCGGCACGGCGGGCGAGGAGGTCGAGCGTCTCGTCGCCGCGGTGCGCTCCCTCGTCACCGAGGGCCCCCAGGCGCAGTACGACGTCGTGGACGGGCTGTGGGTCGTCGTCGACGACCCGCGCCCGGTGCCCGAGGGCTCCGGCCTCGAGGGCCTGCTCGCCACCGCCGCGCTGGGCGCCGACGAGGCGTTCGGCTGCCTGCCCGACGACCTCTGACGGACGGGCCGCGCGTCCCCGCCCCGCTCAGGGCGGGCACGCAGGGCGGACATGACGACGGGGCGCCACCCCCCGGTGGCGCCCCGTCGTGACAGCGGGTCAGTCCTTGAACGCGTCCTTGACGTCGTCGCCCGCCTGCTTGAGGTTCGCGCCGGCCTGCTGGGCCCTGCCCTCGGCCTCCTGCTTCTCGTCGCCGGTGAGCTTGCCCGTCGCCTCCTTGACCTTGCCCTCCGCCTCTTCCGCGAGGTGCCTGGCCTTGTCTCCGAGTCCCATGGGGCTCCTTCCGTCGTACGAACGACCTCGGTCACCGACCGTAGGCGCCTGTCCCCGGGTTCGCACTCCGGCGTCTCGGATCGTGGTGCCCGCCCTGGTCGGAGAGCCGTCCGTCACCAGACCGGCGGGTGCCGGTCCGCCCAGCGCAGCCTGTCCTCGAGCTGCGCGGCCAGGGCGAGGAGCGTCGTCTCCCCGCCCGGCCGCCCGATCAGCTGCACCCCCATCGGCAGCCCGTCGCCGGTCCAGCGGGTCGGCACGGTGATCGCGGGCAGCCCCGCCACGTTGAGCATCGACGTCCACGGCGTGTACTGGCACTGCTGCTCGAAGTTGCGCTCCGGGTCCTCGGGGTCGAACCAGCCGAGGGGGCGGGGCGTCATCGCGAGCGCGGGCGTGACGACGGCGTCGAAGCGCGACACCTGCGCGACGAGCCGGCGCTCGAACGCCGTGAGGGCCCGCAGCGCCTCGGCGAGCTCGCGGGCGGGCACCTCGCGGCCGCGGCCGATGAGCCACCGGGTCAGCGGCTCGAGCCGGTCGAGGCGGGCGGGGTCGTCGAGGGGCACGGCGGACGCGCCTGCCATCCACAGGGTGCGGAAGGCGGGGCCGTACGTCGGGTCGGGCGGAAGGGACAGCCCGTCGACCTCGTGCCCCAGACCGGTGAGCGTCGCCACGCCGGTGTCGAGCGCGTCGAGCGCGTCCTGCGACGTCTCGATCGCGTAGAAGTCGTCCCAGGCGGAGTCGGTCGTCACGCCGACGCGGAACCGGCCCTGCACGTCCTCGCCGCCGCTGCCCGCCACCTCGCCACGGCGCGCCGCCGCCAGGTACTCGCCGGCGCGGGCCGACGGCGCGCGCAGCGTCAGCGGGTGCGCGACCCGCCCGTCCGGCGTGCGGGTGAGCATCCCCTCGAGCAGCAGCGCCGTGTCCTCGGTGGTGCGGGCGAGCGGACCGTTCACGACGAGCCCGCCGAGCGACTCCTGCCCCGACCCCGCGGGCACCAGGCCGCGGCTGGGCTTGAGCCCGACGACGCCGCACGCGGCGGCGGGGATGCGGACCGAGCCGCCGCCGTCCGAGCCGGGCGCGCACGGCAGGAGGCCTGCTGCGACGGCCACCGCCGCGCCGCCGCTCGACCCGCCGGCCCCGCGCGACCGGTCCCACGGGTTGCGCGCCACGGGCCCGGCCAGCGGCTCCGTGTAGGCGGGGAAGCCGAGCTCGGGGGCCGTCGTCCGGCCGAGGCTCACCATGCCGGCGGCGTCGAGGACGTCGACGATCTCGTCGCTCACCGGAGCCACCACGGCGTCGTCGCCGGCGAACGCGCGGGAGCCGAACCCGGCGGGCACGCCGGCACGCAGCCACAGGTCCTTGTCCGCGCCGGGCAGCCCCCACAGCACGCCCCGCCCGTGCGCGTCGCTCTGCTCGAGGCGCGCCGCCCGCTCGCGCGCCGCCCCGGGGGTGACGCTGGCGAAGGCCCCGAGGTCGGGGTCGGCCCGCTCGATCCGGGCCAGGAAGTGGTCGGCCACCTCGGTCGGCGTGAGCTCGCCCGCGCGCAGCAGGTCGCGCAGCCGGGCGGCGGTCATCTCGTGCAGGGCGTCGTCCATGTTCCGCACGCTACCCATCCACCCGCGCCGGCCGCCGAACAGGCGGTTGACACCGTAATGGCGCCGATCCTGGGCGCATTCCGGCATCAACCGCCTGTTCGGCGAGGATGGGCCGGTGACTCACGACCTCGTCCTCGCCGGCCACGGCGTGCGCCTGGAGCCGCTCGGCCCGCAGCACGCCGCCGCGCTGCTCGGCCTCGTCGACGCCGACCTGTGGTTCGGCATGACGTCCCCCGTCCCGACGCAGGTCGCGGACCTCGAGGCATGGATCGCCGCCGGCGTCGCCACGCCGGGCACGATGGCGTTCGCCGTCGTGGGCGACGACGGCGCGGTGCGGGGTTCGACCCGCTTCTACGAGCTCGCCCCCGGGCCGCGCCGCGTGGAGATCGGCACCACCTTCTACGGCCGTGACTGGTGGGGCGGCACCACGAACCCCGCGTGCAAGCTCCTGCTGCTGCGGCACGCGTTCGAGGAGTGGGGGATGCGCCGCGTCGCGCTGCGCGCCGACACCCGCAACGCGCGCTCCTGCGCGGCCATCCAGCGCCTCGGGGCGAGGCCCGAGGGGGTGCTGCGCAAGCACCGCGTCGCCGCGGACGGCACCGTCGGCGACACCGTGTACTTCTCCATCGTCGACGACGAGTGGCCGGACGTGCGCGCGGGGCTGCACGCGCGGCTGGGCGGCGCCGGGCGGGACTGAGCGGGCCGCCCCTTCGGGCTGTTCGACGGGTCCCGCCGCCCGGGCGGTGAGACCCTGGCGGGAGGACAGCGGGTAAGGTCGACGGCCGGTCCGGGCCGGACGCACGTCACCGGCCCGACGCCACGCCCTGTCCCCGAGACCTGGAGAGCCTGTGACCACCGAGGACGCGACCGTCGTCGAACCGGAACCCGAGAACCGCGACGACCGGGGGTTCTTCGGGCACCCGCGCGGCCTGGCCACCCTGTTCAGCCTCGAGGTGTGGGAGCGGTTCTCCTTCCTCGGGATGCAGGCCATCCTCGTCCTGTACTTCACCGCGACCGTCGCCGACGGCGGCCTCGCGATGGAGTCCGGCAACGCCGCGTCCATCGCCGCCGGCTACGGCACGATGGTCTACCTCGTGTCCGTGGGCGGCGGCTGGATCGCCGACCGCGTGCTCGGCTCCTACCGCGGCGTCCTGTGGGGCGGCATCCTCATCGCCGCCGGCCACTACACGATGGCGATCCCCGCCGAGATCTCCACGTGGGTCGGCCTCGTCCTCATCAGCCTCGGCACCGGGCTCCTCAAGCCCAACGTGTCGACCCTCGTGGGCAAGCTCTACTCGACCGACGACGACCGGCGCGACGCCGGGTTCGCCCTCTACTACATGGGCATCAACGTGGGTGCGTTCGTCGGCCCGCTCGTCACCGGCTGGCTGGGCGCCGAGGTCGGCTGGCACTGGGGCTTCTCCGCCGCGGCGATCGGCATGACGGCCGGCCTGATCCAGTACGTCGTGGGCCGCCGCCGCATCCCGGGCTACGGCCGGGGCGCCGAGGCGCCGCTCCCGCCGGCCGCCGCGCGCCGGATGCGCTGGATCCTCCTCGGCTCGGCCGCGGCGGTGGTCGGCGTCCTGGCCGTGCTCGCGTCGGTCGGCCGTCTGAGCGTCGCCGGCGTCGTGGACGCGCTGACCGTGATCGCGATGGTCGCACCCGTCGTCTACTTCACCGTGATGTTCCGCAGCCCGCGCGTCACGACCGAGGAGCGCGGGCGTCTGCGTCCGTTCCTCGTGCTGTGGATCGCGTCGGTCGCGTTCAACTTCGTCCTCTTCCAGGCCTACTCGGTGCTGATCCTCCTGGCGGAGGACCACGTGGACCGCCAGATCTTCGGGTGGGACGTGCCGTCGGCGTGGTTCAGCTCCTACCTCGGGGCGGCCGAGGTGCTCGTCGCCCCGCTGGTCGCGGCCCTGTGGACGTGGCTCGGCCCGCGCCAGCCGCACGCCTCGAAGAAGGTCGCGATCGGTGCGTTGCTCGGCGGTCTGTCGTACCTCGTCCTCGTGCCGGCCGTGTCCGGGCAGTCGGGCGACTGGCGGATCGCCGTGTGGTGGCTGCTCGTCTCGCTGCTGCTGCTCGGCCTCGGTGACGTGCTGCTGCAGACAACCGGGCTGTCGGCCACGACCAAGCTCGCCCCGGCGGCGTTCTCCAGCCAGTCGATGGCGGTGTGGTTCCTGTCGATCGCGCTGGCCAACGGCATCCAGGCGCAGACCGTGCGCTTCTACGGCGAGATCCCCGACGGCGTGTACTTCGCGGTCAACGGCGCGGTCGCCGTCGTGGTGGGCGTCGTCGTGCTGGCGATGTCCGGCTGGATGAAGCGCACGATGCACCCCGTCCACTGAGGCCCGTGCCCTCGACCCCGAGCACGACCGCACCACCCGACCACCGATCGTCCGAGCGCCCGGAGGACACCATGCGCCACGTCACCGACCTGCCGTACGAGACCACCGTCGAGGACCTGTGGATCCCGCTGCCCGACGGCACCCGCCTGGCCGCCCGCGTCTGGCGGCCCGTCGACCCGACGCCCGTGCCGGCCATCCTCGAGTACCTGCCCTACCGGCTGTCCGACTGGACCGCTCCGCGCGACGCCCAGCGCCACCCCTACTACGCGGGGCACGGGTACGCGTCCGTGCGCGTGGACATCCGGGGCAGCGGGAACTCCGACGGGTTCCAGGACGACGAGTACTCGCCCACCGAGCTCGCGGACGGTGTGGCCGTGGTCGAGTGGCTGGCGGCCCAGGAATGGTGCGACGGGAACGTCGGGATGTTCGGCATCTCGTGGGGCGGCTTCAACTCCCTGCAGATCGCGGCGCTCGCCCCCGAGCCGCTCAAGGCGATCGTCACCGTGTGCTCCACCGACGACCGCTACGACAACGACGTGCACTACACCGGCGGCTCCGTGCTGGCGGTCGACATGCACGCCTGGGCCGCCACGATGCTGGCGTTCTGCTCCCGGCCGCCGGACCCGGCGTACGTGGGGGAGGGCTGGCGGGAGCAGTGGCTCGACCGGCTGGAGCGCACCGAGCCGTTCGTGCACACCTGGCTGGACCACCAGGCCCGCGACGACTACTGGCGGCACGGCAGCGTCATCGAGGACTACTCGGCGATCTCGGCGGCCGTGCTCGCCGTCGGCGGCTGGAACGACCCGTACCGCGACACGGTGCTGCGCCTCGCGGCCGCGGGTGACGAGGGCGCGCTCGGCGGGCCCGTGCGCGGCATCCTCGGGCCGTGGTCGCACCAGTACCCCGACCGCGGCCTGCCGCCGGGCCCGGCCATCGGCTTCCTCCAGGAGACGCTGCGCTGGTGGGACCACTGGCTCAAGGGCGCCGACCGCGGGGTGCTCGACGACCCGCCGCTGCGGGCCTGGATCAGCGAGTCCGTGCCCCCGGCCACCGTGTACGACGAGCTGCCCGGCCGCTGGGTGGGGGAGCCGTCGTGGCCGTCGCCGCACGTGCTCCCTCGCGAGCTACCGCTGGTCGCGGCCGGGGAGGAGGACCCGCCCGAGGGCGGCCTGCGCACCCTGGCCACGACCGTCGAGGCGCTGCCCGGGGGCCACCCCGTGCCGACCTCCTGGCTCGTGGACTCGCCGTCGCACACGGGCGTCGACGCCGGGCGGTTCTTCCCGTTCGGCAACGACGCCGACCTGCCGCCCGACCAGCGCGAGGAGGACGGGCGGTCCCTCTGCTTCGACTCCGACCCGCTCGACGCCCCGCTGGAGATCCTCGGGCGGGCGCGGGTGCGGCTGCGCCTCACGTGCTCGGCCGCGAAGGGCCAGGTCGTGGCACGGCTCTGCGACGTCGGCCCCGACGGCTCGTCGACCCTCGTCACGCGCGGCGTGCTCAACCTGTCGTCCCGGCACGGCCGGGACCGGGTCGTGCCGTGGACGCCGGGCGCCACCGAGGAGGTGTCGTTCGAGCTCACCGGCACGGGCTACGCGCTCGCCCCGGGCCACCGGCTGCGCCTCGCGGTGTCGTCGGCGTACTGGCCGTGGGTCTGGCCGCAGCCGGGCGACGCCGTGCTGGCCGTCGCGGTGGGGGACGGCGCCGTCGAGCTGCCGGTGCACGACCGGGCCGCCGACCACCCGCCCGTCGCCTTCGAGGAGCCGGAGCAGGCGCCGCCGCTGGGCGTGGTCTTCGGCGAGGGCGCCGAGGGGCGCCCGGAGCGCCGCGTCGTGCGCGACGTCGCGGAGGGGCGCTGGCTGCTGGAGGTCGACCCGCGCTACGGCGGCACCCGCACCTACCCGGACGGGCTGGAGTTCACCGAGGACGCGCTGGAGCGGTACTGGATCGGCACGGAGGCGACCAGCGCGCGCACCCGCTCCGACTGGACGGTGCGGCTGCGCCGGGCCGCCGGCGACCCGCTGCCCGCGGGGATGACGGGCGGCTGGGACGCGTCGGTCGTCACGCGGTCCGAGATCACCTGCGACGCGGATGCCTTCCACACCGAGAACGAGGTGGTGGCGCGCGACGGCGACGAGGTGGTCTTCGAGCGGCGCTGGACGCGGACGATCCCGCGCACCGCAGGCTGACGCGGGGGCCGGCGGCGGCCGGCCCCCACGCCCCGCGCTACCGCAGCAGGGGAGCGACCTCCTGGCCGAGGAAGCCCGCGAAGCCGTCGAGGTCGGGCTCGTCGAGGGTCGGCTGAGCCACGACCGTCGTCACCCCGAGGTCGGCGAAGCGGCGCAGCCCGTCGGCCACCTGCTCCGTCGTGCCCCACGTGGCGTGGTCGGCGAGGACCTCCGCGCTGCTCGCGTCGACGTCCCACCGCGCCAGCGACCGGCGCAGCCGCTCGGCCGCGCCGTCCCCGGTCGCCGTCTGGGCGAACGCGACCACCCGGAACGGGTGCGCGCTGCCGGGCCCGGACTCGGCCACGGGCGGCAGGCCGGCGGCCGCGCGCCCCTCGTCGAGCAGAGCGATCGCCTGCCGCGCGCCGGAGACCCCGGAGTCACCGTCGATGACGACGCCCTGGGCCACCTCGCCGACCAGCCGCAGCGTCTTCGGCCCCTTCGCGGCGGCGAGCACCGGGGGAGCGGCGGCCGGCGGCCAGTCGAGCGCGACGTCGTCGAGGGTCACGTAGCGGCCGGACGTCGTGACCCGCTCGCCCGCGAGCAGCGCGCGCAGCGCGGTCACCTGCTCCCGCATGAGCGTCAGCGGCGAGGCCACCCGCGCGCCGACCTGGCCCATCCAGTCCTGCACGCCGTGCCCGACGCCCGGCAGGAACCGGCCGGGGAACATGCCGTCGAGCGTCGCCGTCTCCATCGCGGTGAGCGCGACGTTGCGCAGCGGCAGCGGCATGACGCCGATCCCGACGCGCAGCCGCTGCGTCGCGGCGAGCATCGCGGACGCGGCCGACGGGCCGGACTCGAGGAAGCAGTCCTCCCACAGCCACACCTCGTCGAGACCGGCGGCCTCGGCGGTACGGGCGAACGGGACGAACCGTGAGGGCGGGTTGCCGTAGGGCGCGAGGATGCAGCCGAGGGTCGTCATGGGCCGATCCTGCCCTAGCCCTCCGACGCCGAACAGGCGGTTGACACCGTTATCGGGCCCGAAGAGGCCCGATAACGGTGTCAACCGCCTGTTCGGCAGCCGGCGGAGCCGGCCGCGAGGCGTGTCAGAGCGGCGCGACCGTGCCGCGGAAGTGCTGCCGGCGTCGGCCGCCGTGCCAGCCGACGTACGTGAAGCCGTCGTCGTCCGGGGTCACGGCGACGTCCACGGTGCCGGGCAGCAGCACGGGCGAGGCGAACTCGACCGTCCACCGGTAGGCGTCGCCGCGGGCCTGCCCGACGTCCGCGAGGGCCCGCGCCGCCGTGTACATGCCGTGCGCGATGGCGCGCGGGAAGCCGAACGCCTTCGCCGACAGGGCCGAGAGGTGGATCGGGTTCCGGTCGCCCGAGACGGCGCCGTACGCACGGCCGGTGCCCGGGCCGAGCGCCCAGCGGCCGGTGGGCAGCGGCGGCGTCCACGTGCCCGCGGGGGCGCGGTCCTCCGCGCCCTCGGGTTCGCCCGCCTCGTCCGCCGGGCTCGCCGTCCAGGGCAGGTGGAAGCCCTTGGCGAGGTACGTCGACACGCCCCGCCACACGGGAGCGGCCCCCGGGTCGGCCTCGCGGCGCACCTCCGCGACGAGGTCCACCTGCACGCCGCGCTTGTGCGGGCGCAGGTGCTCGGCCCACGCGCGCACCTCGAGCACGTCGCCCAGGAGGACCGGGCCCCGCAGCTCGACGGCGTTCGCCAGGTGCACCATGCCCAGCAGCGGCAGCGGGAAGTCGCTGCGCACCATGACCGCCGTCGCCAGGGGGAAGGCGAGCACGTGCAGGTACCCCGCCGGCAGGACGTCGGTGACGGGCTCGTGCAGCAGCCGCTGGTAGTCGTGCAGGTGGTGCGCGAGGTCCGCCGTCGGCACGCCGGTGACGCGGTAGGCGACGTCGGGCAGGGTCAGGGGAGCGGCCTCCCCCTCGACCTCCGACCGGCCCTGGCCGATGACCGGCAGCCCCGGCATCGCACGCCCCGCGGCGATGCGGCCGGAGGCGGCGGCGCCGCGTGCGTACAGGCCGCCGAGCCCCGGCAGGGTCGGGAGGGTCTCGACGCGCAACGGGTCGCCGGCGCTGGTGGCCGACGCGGCCGCCGTCACCGCCCCACCAGGTTCTGGCCGCAGACGCGCAGCACCTGGCCGTTGACGCCGGCCGAGGCCGGCGAGGCGAGGAAGACGATCGCCTCGGCGACGTCGATCGGCCGGCCGCCCTGCTGCAGCGAGTTCAGGCGCCGGGCCACCTCGCGCGTGGCGAACGGGATCGACGCCGTCATCTCGGTCTCGATGAACCCGGGCGCGACGGCGTTCGCGGTGCCGCCCTGGGCCGCGGCCAGCGGGGCCGTGGCGCGGGTGTGGCCGATGACGCCGGCCTTGGAGTAGCCGTAGTTCGTCTGGCCCTTGTTGCCGGCGATGCCGGAGGTCGACGCGAGCGAGACGATGTGCAGCCCGCCGACGCCGCCCTCCGTGCCGTCGAGCCCGAGCAGCTGGTCGTTGATCCGCAGCTGCGCTTCGAGGTTGACGGCGATGACGGCGTCCCACTGGGCGGGCTTCATGTTGGCGAGCAGCTTGTCGCGCAGGATGCCCGCGTTGTGCACGACGATGTCGAGGCCGCCGTGGCGGCTGCGCGCGTGCTCGAGGATGCGCCGCCCGGCGTCGTCCGCCGTCACGTCGAGCTGCAGGGCCGTGCCGCCCACGGCGTTGGCGGTGCGGGCCAGGCCCTCGCCGGCGGCGGGGACGTCCACGCACACCACGGTCGCGCCGTCGCGGGCGAGCGTCCGCGCGATCGCCGCGCCGATGCCCCGGGCCGCGCCGGTGACGACGGCGACCTTCCCGGCCAGCGGCCGGTCCCAGTCCTCGGGCAGGACGGCGTCGGCCGGGCCGACGGGCAGCAGCTGGCCGTCCACGTACGCCGACCGGGCGGACAGGAAGAACCGCAGCGTCGCCAGCACGGACGTGCTGTCGACCGCCGCGCCGTCCGTGAGCACGATCCCGTTGCCGGTGGCGCCGGCGCGCAGCTCCTTGGCGAGCGAGCGGAGGAAGCCGTCGACGCCGTCGCGTGCCGCGGCGAGCGCCGGGCCGTCGCCGTCGGCGGCCGCGCGCGAGACGGTGACGACGCGCCCGTTGGTGGCGAGGCGGCGCAGGACGGAGCCCACGGCCAGGACGGCCGGGGAGACGTCGGTCGGCCGGCCCACCTCGGTGAGCACCAGCAGCACCGCGCCCCAGCGGACGTCGTCGGTGGGCTGGCGGCGGACGTCGAGGCCCCAGTCGAGCAGCTGCTTGGCGAGGGTGTCCGCGTCGCCGGTGGAGGCGTCGTCGGAGACGACGAGCACGGGCCCCACGGTGAGGGGGTCGCCCGCACGGAAGCGACGCAGGATCGCCGGGCGCGGGAGGCCCAGCTTCTTCGCGAGGGTCTTGGTGAAGCCGGAGTTGACGGCCTTGGTGTAGGAGTCGGTCATCTCGTTCCTCTCCCGATCAGACGGACTCGACGACGGCGGTGGCACCGAGGCCGCCCGCGGCGCACACGGAGATCAGGGCGCGCGCCGGCTTGCCGGTCTCGGCGGTCTTGGTGGCGACGAGCTTGGCGGCGGTGGCGAGGATGCGGCCCCCGGTGGCGGCGAACGGGTGGCCCGCGGCCAGCGAGGAGCCGTTGACGTTGAGCTTCTCCCGGTCGACGCTCCCCAGCGGCGCGTCGAGCCCGAGCTCCGTCTTGCAGTAGTCGGCGTCCTCCCAGGCGGCCAGCGTCGTCAGGACGGTCGAGGCGAACGCCTCGTGGATCTCGAAGAAGTCGAAGTCGCCGAGGGTGAGGCCGTTGCGGGCCAGCAGGCGCGGCACGGCGTGCACGGGTGCCATGAGCAGCCCGTCGTGGCCGTGCACGAAGTCCACGGCGGCGGTCTCGGCGTCCACGAGACGCGCGAGCACGGGCAGGTCGCGCTCGGCGGCCCACGCGGCCGAGGACAGCAGCACGGTGGAGGCGCCGTCGGTCAGCGGCGTCGAGTTGCCGGCGGTCATGGTGGGCTCGGCGGGCTCCGCGAGGCCGCGGCCGAACACCGGCTTGAGCTTGGCGAGCTTCTCCAGCGAGGTGTCGGCGCGCAGGTTGTCGTCGCGGGTCAGGCCGCGGAACGGGGTGACGAGGTCGTCGAAGAAGCCGGCGTCCCACGCGGCGGCGAGGTGCTGGTGGCTGGCGAGCGCGATCTCGTCCTGCGCAGCGCGGGAGATGCCCCAGCGTGCGGTCGTGATCGCCTGGTGCTCGCCCATCGACAGCCCCGTCCGCGGCTCGTCGGTGGCGGGGGTGAGGGGCTTGAGGTCGGACGGGCGGACCTTGGCGAAGGCCTTGAGCCGTCCCTGGAGCGTCTTGGCGTGCGACGCGTCGAGGAGCGCGCGGCGCAGCCCCTCGCTCACGGCGACCGGGGCGTCGGACACGGTGTCGGTGCCGCCGGCGATCGCCGACTCGATCTGGCCGAGGCGGATCTTGTTCGCCACGGTGATCGCGGCCTCGAGGCCGGTGGCGCAGGCCTGCTGCAGGTCGAAGGCGGGCGTCTGCGGGGACAGGGAGGAGCCGAGCACGGACTCGCGGACCAGGTTGAAGTCCCGCGAGTGCTTGAGGACGGCGCCGCCGACGACCTCCCCGATCCGCTCGCCCTGCAGGCCGTAGCGGGCGACGAGACCCTCGAGGGCGGCGGTGAACATCTCCTGGTTGGAGGCGTCGGCGTACTTCTTGCCCGCGCGCGAGAACGGGATGCGGTTGCCGCCCACGATCACGGCGTCACGCACGCCCGCGGGGGCGGACGGGTTCGCGGCGCGGGCGGTGGTCCGGGACGTGCTCCGGGAGGAGCCGTCGGAGGGCTTGCGTGTAGCCACAGATAGATCCTTCACTCCGTCGGTCAGGTAGGACTCACAGTACCTGATACTCTCAGTCCCGTGAGACGAGTCACAAGGTGCGGCCGATGACGGCCGCAGGGCAGCAGCTCGACGGACGCTCGACCCTCGATGGTCGTTCCACGCGATGGGACGACCATCGTGCCGCGCGGCGGGCACAGCTCGTCAACGCGGCGCGCAAGGCGGTGCACCGTGGCGGTCCCGGGGTCTCGATGGACGAGATCGCGGGCGAGGCGGGCACGTCCAAGTCGATCGTCTACCGGTACTTCGAGGACAAGGCGGGGCTGCGCCTCGCCGTGGCCGCGCACGTCGTCGCGACGATGCACGACGCGCTCCGGGAGGCGGCCGAGGCCGCGCCCACCCCGCACGCCGCGCTGCGCGCCATGGTCCGCGTGTACCTGGAGATGATCGAGCACTCGCCGAACGTCTACTGGTTCGTCACCCGCACGGCCATCGGCGGCAACGAGCCTGCGCCCGGTGCCGCCGGCACCGGTCAGGCCGAGGCGCTCGGTGCCTACCTCGACTCCGTGATCGAGCTGGTCGCGGAGCCGTTCGCCAGGGCCGTCCAGGTGCCGCCGGCGCTCGCCGCGGCGTGGGCGGCCGGCGCCGTCGGCTTCGTGCGCGGCGCCGGCGAGTGGTGGCTCGGCCACGGTGCCGCGCCCGGCGGCCCCGACCGCCTCACCCGGGAGGAGCTCACCGAGAAGGTGACGCTCTGGCTGTGGACCGGCCCCGTGGGCGTCCTCCACCACGAGGGCGACCCCGAGGGCCACCACGAGGGCACGGCGCTGCTCGACCCCTCCGGCCCCTCCCGTCCCTTCGAGACCTCCAACCCCGCACAACCGCAGGAGAAGCGATGACCACGACGTCCGACCGTCCCGCGACGACGCAGGCCGCCGGCAGCGCGCCCGCCCCCAGGGCGACGCCGCGCGTCGACGTCGCCGGCCTGTCCGAGC
The DNA here is from genome assembly GCF_044389085.1 of Isoptericola sp. NPDC019693. Lineage (NCBI taxonomy): Bacteria > Bacillati > Actinomycetota > Actinomycetes > Micrococcales > Promicromonosporaceae > Isoptericola > Isoptericola sp. NPDC019693. The sequence continues at coordinate 161,896 of NZ_JBIRXP010000006.1, forward strand.
AGCTGCTCGGCCGCTGGCCGGAGTGGCGCCGGTACGCCCGCGAGCGCTCGACCGACCCGACCTTCTGGAAGGACGAGTCGCTGTCGATGGACGAGCACCGCGAGCGCGTGCTCGAGCAGATGAAGCTGCTCGCGGCCGACGAGAAGCACCAGGTGTGGCTCGGGTACCCGGCACGCCTCGGCGGGGCCGACGCCCCCGGCGCGAACCTGGCGGGCTTCGAGGAGCTCGCCGTGGCCGACCCGTCGCTGCAGATCAAGGCGGGCGTCCAGTGGGGCCTGTTCGGCTCGGCCATCCTGCACCTGGGCACGCCGGAGCAGCAGGACCGCCTGCTGCCCGGCGCCATGGACCTGTCCGTGCCCGGCGCGTTCGCGATGACGGAGATCGGGCACGGCTCGGACGTCGCGTCGGTGGCCACCACGGCCACCTACGACCCCGAGACGGAGGAGTTCGAGATCCACACGCCGTTCCGCGCGGCGTGGAAGGAGTTCCTCGGCAACGCGGCCGTGCACGCCACGGCGGCCACCGTCTTCGCGCAGCTCATCACGAACGGCGTCAACCACGGCGTGCACTGCTTCTACGTGCCGGTGCGCGACCCGGAGACGATGGAGTTCCTGCCCGGGATCAGCGGGCACGACGACGGCCTCAAGGGCGGCCTGCGCGGCGTCGACAACGGGCGTCTCGCGTTCGACCACGTCCGCATCCCCCGCACGGACCTGCTGGCGCGCTACGGCGCGGTCGCCCCGGACGGCACCTACTCGTCCTCGATCGACAGCCCCGGCCGTCGCTTCTTCACCATGCTCGGCTCGCTGGTGCAGGGCCGCGTCTCCCTGGACGGCGCGGCGTCGACCGCGTCCAAGCTGGGGCTCGCCATCGCCGTGAAGTACGGCGCCGAGCGCCGCCAGTTCACCTCGTCGTCGCCGATCGAGGAGACGGTGCTGCTGGACTATGCGACGCACCGCCGCCGCCTGTTCCCGCGCATCGCCGAGACGTACGCGACGCACTTCGCGCACGACCGCCTGCTCGACCTGTTCGACGACGTCTTCTCCGGCGAGAAGGACACCCCGGAGAACCGCGAGGACCTCGAGACGATGGCGGCGGCGCTCAAGGCGACGTCGACCACGTTCGTGCTCGAGACGCTGCAGGAGGCCCGCGTGGCCTGCGGCGGCGCCGGCTTCATCACCGAGAACCGCATCACGAGCCTGCACCACGACATGGACGTGTACGCCACGTTCGAGGGCGACAACACGGTGCTGCTGCAGCTCGTGGCCAAGCGGCTCGTGGGCGACTACGCGAAGGAGCTCAAGGGCAGCACGTCGACCCCGGCCGGCATCGCGCGGTTCGTCGTCGACCGCGCCGCGGACGCCGCCCTGCACCGCACCGGCCTGCGCCGGGCCGGTCAGGCCCTCGCCGACGTCGGCGACCCGCGTCGCGCCGCCGGCCACCTGCGCGACGCCGAGACGCAGCGCGAGCTGCTGGCCGACCGGGTCGCGACCCTGGTCGAGGACGTCGCCATGGCGCTGCGCCCGGCCCAGAAGGCCGACCCGGTGACGGCCGCCCGCATCTTCGACGAGAACCAGGTGCAGCTCGTCGAGGCCGCCCGGGCGCACGCCGACCTGCTGCGCTGGTCGGCCTTCACCGACGCGCTCGATCAGGTCGCGGACCCGGGCACCCGCCGGGTGCTGACCTGGGTGCGTGACGTCTTCGGGCTCACGCTCATCGAGCGCAACCTCGCCTGGTACCTCCTGAACGGCAGGCTGTCGGTGCAGCGGGCGCGGACCGTGACGTCGTACGTCGACCGGCTGCTCGACCGGCTGCGCCCGCACGCCGTCGACCTCGTCGACGCCTGGGGGTACGGCCCGGACCACCTGCGCGCGGTCATCGCGTCGGGCATCGAGGCCGAGCGCCAGGACGAGGCCCGGGCGTACTACGCGCAGCAGCGCGCCGACGGCACGGCCCCGGTCAGCGAGAAGGCGCTGAAGAAGCAGAAGCGCTGACGCCCTGACGACAGGGGGCACGGACCGCACCCGGTGCGGTCTGTGCCCCCTGTGTCGTACTGGTGCGTCGTACGGGTGTGTCGTGCAGTGGCGTCGTGCGGTGCGTCCGTGCCGCACCGATCTCGGGCGGGCGCCTCAGGCGGCTGCGGGCGTCGGCTCGCCCGCGCGCACCGGTTGCGGGTACTCCTCGACGGCGGCGGGCCGCGGCCCGAGCGCCTCGGCGGGCGCCGGCACGGCGTCCTCGGCCGGCTGCTCGTCCCGCAGCGGCAGCCCGAGGGTGACGGTGGCCGGCCGGGCGACGCGCGGCGCCGGCACGGCGAGCGCCACCGCTGCCGCGCCACCGAGCCCGGCCACGACGGCGGCCCACGCCACCCAGGTCCACCCCAGCGCCGCCGACGCGCCCAGCAGCGCGCCGTCCACGACCCCGACGACGAGCCCGACGACGAGCACTCGTCTCATGCCTACCTCCCACGGTCCGCCTCATCCGTGCCTCTCCAGGAGACGACACGACGGCCGGTCGTGCATCTGCTGGGCGGAGGGTGCAGGTCACAGGTGGGTCACGGTCGTCGGTCGTGACCCCCGGTGCTCCAGGCGGGTGCGGGTGCGCCGTGCGACGCCGGCGGGTCGACGTGCCCGAGCAGCAGGGGCGAGGGGGCCGGGTCGAGCGTGGCGCGGAGCTGGTGGTGCATCTCCCCGGTGAGCCGCAGCGCCAGCTCGAACCGGAGCGGTGCCACGTGGTCGGCGTGGAGCCTGCCCCCGATCGCCGGGTGCGGGGAGAAGGCGAGCACCTCGTCCGCGCGGGGGTGGGTGCCGGCGTCGAGGACCTCCCGGCAAAGGTCCTCCAGGAGGAGGTCCGCCCGCCCGTCCGGGGAGTCGAGCTGGGTGTACATCTCGACGGCGGTGGACCAGCGGAGCTCGAGCGACCCCTCGATCGTGTCGAGGAACCACCAGCCCTCCAGGGACTCGAGGAAGACGTCGCCGAAGACGGTCGTGAAGCGGGGCGTCTTGCCGTGGACCCCCAGCCACGACCAGGACGCCAGCCCGTACGCGAACGCGCCGGGGGCGAAAGTTCTGAGCAGTTCCACGTGCGCATCAAACCACCTTGTGGTAAACGACGAAACCCCCGGCTCCACCCGGCCTGCGCGTGGCTCTGCTCACGGACGAGGATCACCTGGTCGCGGTAGCGGTCAAGGATCTGGGGCCAAAGGTCAAGAACCGGTCATCCGTGCAGGTGGTGCGCGCGTCGGTCGCCAGGACGGAACTCTGCCTCCGCACCGTCCGTTGTCCCACGGGTGCCCCGAGGACCTCGGGCCCCTGCCCGCACGAGCCCCCGACCCGGAGGAACACCCATGGAGACGCCCGCCGCGCTCAGGCGCGTCGACGCCCGGAGCGTCGCGATCACCGGACTCACGACGCTCGCCTGGTACGCCGTGCCCGACGTCGTCGGGCCGCGGTGGGCGCGCGCCCTGGCCAAGGCGGGCGTTCTGGCCGGAGGGTTCGGCCTCGGGATGGTCGTCACCACCGAGGGCCGCTCCGTCGTCGAGGGCATCCGGGAGTCGCGGGACGAGGCCCGGGAGCTGCGCGACCTCGCGGACCGCATCAAGGCCCTGCCGCCTGAGGGGGCCGACGAGGAGGCCGACGAGGAGGCCGACGAGGACGGTCCCGGGGTCGCGGAGCCGGAGGGCGACGCCGCCGGGCGCACCCCGGACGCGCACGTGCCCGAGGACAACGTCCTGCTGGGCGACCCGGAGCTCGTCGACGGCGCCGACCCGCTGCCGGACCCCGTCGTGGCCGGCTCCGTGACGGCCGGGGCGATCGCCTTCGGGATCGCCGTCGCGGTGCTCGGGGAGAAGTGGGCCTACCGGCGCGGCGAGCGGTGGCGCGCGCAGGGGCGGCGGCTGCCGCACACGCGGGTCGGGCTGGTCCTCGGGGTGCTCGCCGCCGCGGCGACGGCCCTCGAACCGTCGGCGGCCGCAAGGCTCGCCGACGGCCAGTCCGACCAGCCTGCCGACCAGACTGCCGACCAGACTGCCGACCGGTCCGGCGACGGGCCGGCCGCGGGTGCCCGCTAGCCCCCGTCAGTCGTCGAAGGCGCCCCAGCAGATCGGGCTGCGGGCCCGCTGGTCGTCCAGGACCAGGTCGAGGAGCTCGGCGGGTACCCGCGCCCGCTGCCAGTCGCGCTCACGGAGCCGGGCGGCCTCCTGCTCGCCGTCCGGGGCCGCGGCGCTCGCGGCGCGGATCGCGTAGGCGGCAGCGCCCAGGTCGTGCGCGGCGACGTGGGCGACGGCGACGGCCTGCCCGGCCGCGAGCGCCGCGAACCGGGCGGGGTCTGGTCGCCCGCGTCCTGCCGCGTTCGCCACGAAGGCGGTGCGGTGCGCCTCGCGCATCGGGACCTGGCCGCGGATCCATCCGCGGGCGACCTCGAGCGCGTCCCGGGGGCGTGCGTCGTCGGGCGCCTCGCGCTCGAAGAGCGGCAGGACGTGGTCGGCGCAGGCGACCGCCCACTCGGCCAGCATCCGGTGGTGGTCGTCGGTGAGCGTGCCGCCTCGGCGCACGGTGATCAGGCGGGGGTCGCGGTCGGCGGGCAGGATCGGCACACCTCATCCTGCACCGGTGGCGTCGGGAGCGCGGGCGGGCGCCGGTAGACTGGCTGCGCGCCGTGTGGGCGCCCCCGCCCGGACCGACGCCGGATACCGGCACCGCGAGGCGGTGCGGCGATCACCCGGTCCGAGCACCCGGAGCATTCCGGCCGCCCGCGCCATTCGTACTCGTGCGACCCGAGGGAAGTTGATGACCGCCGCTGCCGACCGTGCCGAAGCCGTGTCCGCCCCCCGCCCCCAGCTGGACACGGTCGAGAACGCCGCGTCCACGCCCGACGAGGTCCAGCCGTACGCCGAGCTCGGCCTCAAGCCGGACGAGTACCAGCGCATCCGCGACCTGCTCGGGCGGCGCCCCACGGCCGCCGAGCTGGCCATGTACTCCGTGATGTGGTCCGAGCACTGCTCGTACAAGTCGTCCAAGGTGCACCTCAAGAAGTTCGGCGACCGGGTCACCGAGGAGATGAAGGAGCACCTGCTCGTCGGCATCGGCGAGAACGCCGGCGTCGTCGACGTCGGCGACGGCTGGGCGGTGACCTTCAAGGTCGAGTCGCACAACCACCCGTCGTTCGTCGAGCCCTACCAGGGCGCCGCGACCGGCGTCGGCGGCATCGTCCGCGACATCATCTCGATGGGCGCGCGCCCGGTGGCGGTCATGGACCAGCTGCGCTTCGGCGCCGTCGACCACCCGGACACCGCGCGCGTGGTGCACGGCGTCGTGAGCGGCGTCGGGGGGTACGGGAACTCGCTCGGCCTGCCGAACATCGGCGGCGAGCTCGTCTTCGACGGCTCCTACCAGGGCAACCCGCTGGTCAACGCGCTGTGCCTGGGCGTGCTGCGGCACGAGGACATCCACCTGGCCAACGCGTCCGGCGTGGGCAACAAGGTGGTCCTGTTCGGCGCCCGCACGGGCGGCGACGGCATCGGCGGGGCCTCGATCCTCGCCTCGGAGACGTTCGAGGACGGCGTGCCGGCCAAGCGGCCGAGCGTCCAGGTGGGCGACCCGTTCATGGAGAAGGTGCTCATCGAGTGCTGCCTCGAGCTGTACGCCGCGCAGGTCGTGGAGGGCATCCAGGACCTCGGCGCCGCGGGCATCTCCTGCGCCACGAGCGAGCTCGCGTCCAACGGCGACGGCGGCATGCACGTCTGGCTCGACGACGTGCTGCTGCGCGACCCCACGCTCAACGCCGGCGAGATCCTCATGTCGGAGTCGCAGGAGCGCATGATGGCGGTGGTCACGCCCGAGAAGCTCGACGAGTTCCTCGCGATCACCGGCAAGTGGGACGTCGAGACCGCCGTCATCGGGGAGGTCAACGGCTCCGGCCGCCTCACCATCGACCACCACGGCCAGCGGATCGTGGACGTCGACCCGCGCACGGTCGCGCACGAGGGCCCGGTCTACGAGCGCCCCTACGCCCGCCCCGCGTGGCAGGACGGCCTCCAGGCCGACACCACGGTGGCCGCGGGCCTGTCCCGCCCGACGTCGGCCGGCGACCTGCGTGCCACCGCGCTGCGCCTGCTGGCCTCGCCGAACCTCGCGTCCAAGGCGTGGGTGACGAACCAGTACGACCGCTTCGTGCAGGGCAACACGGCCCTCGCCCAGCCCGACGACGGCGGCGTGGTCCGCGTCGACGAGACCACGGGCCGCGGCGTCGCCCTCGCGACCGACGCGAACGGCCGCTACGGCAAGCTCGACCCGCGCACGGGCGCCCAGCTCGCCCTCGCGGAGGCGTACCGCAACGTCGCGACGGCCGGCGCCACGCCGCTCGCCGTCACCGACTGCCTGAACTTCGGCTCGCCCGAGCACCCCGACTCGATGTGGCAGCTCGTCGAGGCGATCGAGGGCCTCGCGGACGCCTGCCAGGAGCTCGGTGTCCCGGTCACGGGCGGCAACGTCTCCCTCTACAACGGCACCGGCGAGCCCGGCCAGATCGACTCGTCGATCCACCCGACCCCGGTCGTGGGCGTGCTCGGCGTGATCGACGACGTGCGCACCGCCGTCCCGTCCGGCTGGCGTGCGGAGGGTCTGTCGGTCCTGCTGCTGGGTCGTACGGCCGACGAGCTCGACGGGTCCGCGTGGGCCGACGTCGAGCACGGGCACCTGGGCGGCCTGCCGCCGCGCGTGGACCTGGCCGCCGAGAAGGCGCTGGCGTCCGTGCTGGTCGAGGCCCGCGAGCAGGGCCTCGTCGCCGCCGCGCACGACCTGTCCGAGGGCGGGCTCGCGCAGGGCCTGCTCGAGGCGTCGCTGCGCTACGGCGTCGGCGCGGACGTCGCCCTCGACGGCATCACCGGGCGTGACGGCGTGACGCCGTTCGCCGCGCTGTTCTCCGAGTCCACCGCGCGCGCCGTGGTGGCCGTCGACCCGGAGCACGAGACCGAGCTGGTCGCGGTGGCCGAGGCCGCGGGCGTTCCGGTGCTGCGGCTCGGCCACACCGGCGGCGACGCGCTGACGGTGGCCGGCGGCTTCGACGGCGAGACCTTCAGCGTGCCGCTCGCCGAGGCCCGCGAGGCGCACGAGGGCACGCTGCCGCGCATCTTCGGCTGATCCGAGGCGCCGTGAGCGCGAGATCGGGGACCGTTCGCGACCGGACGGTCCCCGATCTCGCGCTCACGGCCCGGCTCCCGGGTCCGCGTGCGGTGGCGCGGGAGCGACCGGCTCGTGGACAGCGTCTCGGGGCGTGAGACGGCGTCTCGGGAGCGTCTAGGCTGCGATGGTCGTGCGTGTGCCGTGCCGCCCTCCGGGCCCCGCGGGCGCGCTCCCCAGAACTCGGGAGGAGCCCCCATGGAAGACCGTCTGCAGCCTGTGTTCGCCGAGGTGCTGCGTCGTAACCCCGGCGAGGTGGAGTTTCACCAGGCGGTACGTGAGGTCTTCGAGTCGCTGGGCCCGGTGCTGCGCAAGAACCCGCAGTACGTCGAGGCCGCCGTGCTCGAGCGCATCTGCGAGCCGGAGCGGCAGATCATCTTCCGCGTGCCGTGGGTGGACGACACGGGCCGCGTGCGGATCAACCGCGGCTTCCGCGTGGAGTACAACTCGGCCCTCGGCCCGTACAAGGGCGGCCTGCGCTTCCACCCCTCGGTGTACCTGGGGATCGTGAAGTTCCTCGGCTTCGAGCAGATCTTCAAGAACGCCCTCACCGGCCTGCCGATCGGCGGCGGCAAGGGTGGCTCCGACTTCGACCCGCGCGGCCGCTCCGACGGCGAGGTCATGCGGTTCTGCCAGTCGTTCATGACCGAGCTGTACCGCCACATCGGCGAGTACACGGACGTGCCGGCCGGTGACATCGGCGTGGGCGCCCGCGAGGTCGGCTACCTGTTCGGGCAGTACAAGCGGATCACCAACCGCTACGAGTCCGGCGTGCTCACCGGCAAGGGCCTGACCTGGGGCGGGTCGCTCGTGCGCAAGGAGGCCACGGGCTACGGCGCCGTCCTCTTCGCCCAGAGCATGCTCGGCACGAAGGGCGAGAGCTTCGACGGCCGTCGCGTCTCCGTGTCTGGCTCGGGCAACGTCGCGATCTACGCGGCGGAGAAGGCGCAGCAGCTCGGCGGCCGCGTGATCACGTTCTCCGACTCGTCCGGCTACGTCGTCGACGAGGCGGGCATCGACCTCGACCTGCTCAAGGAGGTCAAGGAGGTCCGTCGCGGGCGCGTGTCCGACTACGTCGACCAGCGCCCCGGCGCCCGCCTCGTGTCCGACGGCAGCATCTGGGACGTGCCGACCGACGTCGCGCTGCCCTGCGCCACCCAGAACGAGCTCTCCGAGGCCGACGCCAAGGAGCTCGTCGCCAACGGCGTGCGCGCCGTCGCCGAGGGCGCCAACATGCCGACCACCCCGGAGGCCGTGTCGCTCCTGCGCGACGCCGGCGTGCTCTTCGGCCCGGGCAAGGCCGCGAACGCGGGCGGCGTGGCGACGTCGGCGCTGGAGATGCAGCAGAACGCGTCGCGCGACTCCTGGAGCTTCGACTACACCGAGTCCCGCCTCGCCGAGATCATGACCGGCATCCACGACAACTGCATCGCCACGGCGGAGGAGTACGAGGCTCCGGGCGACTACGTCGTCGGCGCCAACGTCGCCGGCTTCACCAAGGTCGCCGACGCGATGATCGCCTTCGGCGTGATCTGACGGTCGCCTCACGCACGACGACGGCGCGGCCCCTGCCGGGGACCGCGCCGTCGTCATGAGCGGGCCGGGGCGCTGCGGCCCCGGTGCCGCCGGTCAGGCCTCGGTGTTCTCGGAGGAGATCATCCACGCCTGCTTCTCGAGGTCGGTGATGATCTCGTGCAGCAGGTCGGCGGTGGTCGGGTCCTCGGCGTCGACCTCGTCGTGCACCGAGCGTGCGACGTCGACGGTCTGCGCGACGCGCTCGACGATCGCGTCGACCGTGTCCTCGACCGACACCAGGCCGGCGGGGTAGGGCGACAGGTCGGTCGTGGTGGCGACGGTCTCGGTGCGGCCGTCGGGCACGGCCTGCAGGGCGCGGAGCCGCTCGGCGACGGTGTCGCTGTGCTCCCGCGCGACGTCGACCAGCTCGTCGAGCTGCAGGTGCAGGTCGCGGAAGCCGCGGCCCGTCACGTTCCAGTGGGCCTGCTTGCCCTGGACGTGCAGGTCGACCAGCGCGACGAGCACGCGCTGCAGGTGCGAGCGGAGCTTGTCGGACGCCTCGGCGCGGGGGGCGTGTCGCTTCATCGTGGGAGTGGTCATGGTGAACCTCGCTTTTCCGATGCCGATCACTTCGGTGACGATCGCTCTCTTGAACCATTCCAGGTTAGGGAGCCTTCCCGGGCTCCGCCAGCAAGGACAGGCGAGCCTTGCTCGTCGTCAGCGCGTGCTGGTCACGACGTCGAGCACCGCCGTGGCGAACGCCGGCGCGAGCGCGGGGGCGTGGTCCGCCCCCGCGATCGACCACAGTGCGACCGAGGTGTCGTCCGCGCACCCGCGCCACGTCGTCACGGTGGTCTCGGCCCCGCGGACCGCGCTGTCGAGGTCGCGCCGGGCGAGCGCGGTGGCGGGCGTCGTCGCGCACCCGTCGAGACGCGCCCAGGCGGCGGCCGACTCCGCCGCCCCCGGGTAGACGTGCCCGTCGCGGAGCCCGCCGCCCGCGCGGATCACGGGATCGTCGGTGCCGTGCACCTGCACCACCGACACCGGGCGGGACGGGCGGCAGGCGCCGTCCTGCGCAGGCATCGCGCCGGCGACGGACACCGCGACGGCCACGAGGTCGGCATGGTCGCAGGCCGTGCGATACGCCATGAACCCGCCGTTGGAGTACCCGGCCACCGCGACGCCGTCGGGGTCCACGGCATAGGTCGCCGCGAGCGTGCGGATCACCTGCGCGAGGTAGGCGGAGTCGTCGACCCCCGCCCGGTCGACGCCGCAGCAGGCGTCGCTCGCGTTCCAGAACCGGCGTCCGTCCGGTCCCTCGGTGCCCTCGGGGAGGGCGTAGAGCACGCCCCGCGCGAGGGCCTCCTCGCGCAGCCCCAGCAGGGCGTCCGCCCGCGCGGGGTCGGAACCGAAGCCGTGCAGGACGACGAGGAGGGGCACGGGCACCGTGGCGTCGTACCCGGGCGGCACCTGGACCTCGACGGGCCGGCCGGCGACGTCGACCACGCCGACCGCACCGGGCGGCAGGGGCCCGGCCGCCGCGAGCACCAGGGGCGGCTCGGCGACCTGCGGGGGAGTGGCGGAGCCGCAGCCGGCGAGCAGCAGGGCGACCAGCGCGACGATCGTCGCCAGGATCGGACGGTGCGCCGGCATGCCGTCGATTGTCGCGTGCGCGCCGCCCCCGGCATAGGCTGAAATCGGTGCAGAGGTGGTGCTCCGATGACGTGGCAGCTGACGCTCGTGACGGCGTCGTTCGCGCTGGTCGCGACGGTCGCCGCCCGGTCGTGGCTGCGTTCCGACGCCCACCGTGACGGCGTCGCCCGCCGGGCGCACCGGCGTCGTGCCCCGGCCACCGACCCGCTCCTGACGCTCACCGTCCAGGTGCGCCTGGGGGAACTCGCGCGCGAGCTGCGCGCCATCGACGACGACCCCCAGGTCTACGCCCGCGCGCACCACGTGCGCGCCGCGCAGGGCGCGTACGACGCGCTGCTGCGCGAGGCGTGCCGCCTCGCCGGGCTGAGCGTCGTCGACCTCCCGCTGCGTGCCGGCGAGCGTGCCGAGTCCGACGAGCGGCTGCGGGAGGAACTGGAGCTCAGCGCCCGCGGCTGGTCCTGGTAGCTGCCGAGAAAGAGAAGCCCGGACGGGGCCGCAGCCGGTGCGGCCCGTCCGGGCTTCTCTGTCTCGCGGGTTCGCCTTCTCTATCTCGGCTTCCCGTGCTCTCTATCTCGGCGTCAGAGGGCCTCGAGCGCCGTGTTGAACGTGGCGGACGGGCGCATCACCGCGGCGGCCTTGGCCGCGTCGGGACGGTAGTAGCCGCCCACGTCGGCGGGCGAGCCCTGCACGCCCACCAGCTCGGCGACGATGGTCTGCTCCTGCTCGGCGAGCGACGCGGCGAGCGGGCCGAACGCGGCGGCAAGCGCGGCGTCGTCCGACTGCGCGGCGAGCTCCTGCGCCCAGTACAGGGCGAGGTAGAAGTGCGAGCCGCGGTTGTCGATGCCGCCGACACGGCGCGTCGGCGACTTGTCCTGGTCGAGGAACGTGCCGGTGGCGCGGTCGAGGGTGTCCGCGAGCACCTGGGCGCGTGCGTTGCCCGTGACCGTGGCCAGGTGCTCGAACGACGCGGCCAGCGCGAAGAACTCACCGAGCGAGTCCCAGCGCAGGTAGTTCTCCGCCAGGAGCTGCTGCACGTGCTTCGGGGCGGAGCCGCCGGCGCCGGTCTCGAAGAGGCCGCCGCCGTTCATCAGCGGCACGACCGACAGCATCTTGGCCGAGGTGCCCAGCTCGAGGATGGGGAACAGGTCGGTGTTGTAGTCGCGCAGCACGTTGCCCGTCACCGAGATGGTGTCGAGGCCCTGGCGGATGCGCGCGAGCGAGAACGCCGTCGCCTCGGCCGGCGCCATCACGTGGATGTCGAGGCCGTCGGTGTCGTGGTCGCCCAGGTACTCCTCGACCTTGGCGATGAGCTGTGCGTCGTGGCCACGCTGCGCGTCGAGCCAGAACACGGCGGGGGAGCCGGTGGCGCGGGCGCGGTTGACGGCGAGCTTGACCCAGTCGCGGATCGCGACGTCCTTGGTGGTGCAGGCGCGCCAGATGTCGCCGGCCTGGACGTCGTGGCTCAGCAGCACGTCGCCGGCCGCGTTGACGACCTCGACGGTGCCGTCGGCGGGGATCTCGAACGTCTTGTCGTGCGAGCCGTACTCCTCGGCCTTCTTGGCCATGAGGCCCACGTTGGGCACGGAGCCCATCGTGGCCGGGTCGAGGGCGCCGTTCGCGCGGCAGTCGTCGATGACGGTCTGGTAGACGCCCGCGTACGACGAGTCGGGGATGACGGCGAGCGTGTCGTGCTCCTTGCCGTCGGGGCCCCACATGTGGCCGCCGCCGCGGATCATCGCGGGCATGGAGGCGTCGATGATGACGTCCGAGGGCACGTGCAGGTTCGTGATGCCGCGGTCGGAGTCGACCATGGCGAGCGCCGGGCCGTCGGCCAGGCCCTGCTCCACGGCGGCCTTGATCGCCGCGCCGTCGGGCAGCGTGTCGACGGTTGCCAGGAGCCCGCCGAGGCCGTCGTTGGGGGAGATGCCGGCGGCCTTGAGCTGGTCGCCGTATCGCTCGAACAGTGCCGGGAAGAAGGCGCGCACGACGTGGCCGAAGATGATCGGGTCCGAGACCTTCATCATCGTGGCCTTGAGGTGCGCGGAGAACAGCACGCCCTCGGCCTTGGCGCGGGCGACCTGCTCGGCGAGGAAGGTGTTCAGCGCCGCGACGGACATGAACGTGCCGTCCACGACCTCGCCGGCCTCGACCTTCAGGCCGTCCTTGAGGACGGTCGTGCCGGCCGGGGTGACCAGGCGGATGGTCAGGGTGTCGTCGGCGGGGACGACGACCGACTTCTCGTTGGAGAAGAAGTCGCCGGAGCCCATGGTCGCGACGTTCGTCTTCGAGTCCGCGGACCAGGCGCCCATGCGGTGCGGGTGCGCCTTGGCGTAGTTCTTCACCGAGGCGGGGGCGCGGCGGTCGGAGTTGCCCTCGCGCAGCACCGGGTTCACGGCCGAGCCCTTGACCTTGTCGTACCGGGCGCGGACGTCCTTCTCCGCGTCGGTCTGCGGGTCCTCGGGGTAGCTCGGGACGTCGTAGCCCTGCGACTGCAGCTCGGCGACGGCGGCCTTGAGCTGGGGCACGGACGCCGAGATGTTCGGCAGCTTGATGATGTTGGCGGCGGGCGTGGTGGCCAGCTCGCCCAGCTCGGCGAGCGCGTCGCCGATGCGCTGGTCGTCGGTGAGGCGCTCGGGGAACTGGGCGAGGATGCGCCCGGCGAGGGAGATGTCGCGCGTCTCGAGCGTGACCCCGGCCTGGGCGGCGTACGCCTCGACGATCGGGAGGAACGAGTACGTCGCGAGCAGCGGCGCCTCGTCGGTGTGCGTGTAGATGATCGTGGCGGCCTCGGGCCGGGACTCGGTGGTCATGCGGCGATGCTCCCTAGGCAGGGCAGTGATGGACGAGAGATTGTTTGACATCAAGATATCTGGCCGTGGCGGAGCCTGTCGAAAACGTGACGCACGCGATGCCCGTGCGCTGCCTCACGGTCGGGCCCCTCGCCGCGCGACCCGGGAGCTGCGCCGTTACGGTCGAGCCGTGCCGACGCGTCAGCTCCATCTCGCCCAGGCGGGCCCGGCCGAGGTCGCCGACGCCCTGGCCGCGCTCCGCGCCGAGGTCGGTCTGCCCGCCATGTTCCCCGCCGACGTCCGCGAGGAGGCGGAGAAGTCCGCCGCGGACGGCGGCCACGCCCTGGACGGCGGCGGTCGCGCGACGGCGGCGCAGGGCCGCCAGGACCGCCGCGACGTCGAGCTCGTGACCATCGACCCGCCCGGCTCGATGGACCTCGACCAGGCGGTGCACGTCGCGTCGTCGGGCCGCGGGTACATCGTCCGGTACGCCATCGCGGACGTCGCCGCGTTCGTGCGGCCGGGCGGCGCGCTCGACGCCGAGACGCACCGCCGCGGCACCACCGTGTACGGCCCGGACGTGCGCACCCCGCTGCACCCGCCCGTCCTGTCCGAGGGGGCTGCGAGCCTGCTGCCGGACGAGGACCGGCCCGCCGTCCTGTGGACGATCGGGCTCGACGCGGAGGGCGAGATCACCAGCAGCTCCGTCACCCGGGCGACCGTCCGGTCGCGCGCCCGCCTCACCTACGGCGAGGCCCAGGCACAGCTCGACGCGGGCGCCGCGTCGGACTCGCTGGCCCTGCTCGCCGACGTCGGGAGGCTGCGCCAGGAGCGCGAGCGCGACCGCGGCGGGGTGTCGCTGGAGGTGCCGGAGCAGGAGATCGTGCCCGGGCCGGACGGGTCGTTCGCGCTCGAGCTGCGCCGCACCCTCCCGGTCGAGGGGTGGAACGCGCAGATCTCGCTCCTCACCGGGATCGCCGCCGCGGCCATGATGCGCGAGGCGGGAGTCGGCCTGCTGCGCACCCTGCCCCCGGCGGACGACCGCGACGTGGCGCGCCTGCGCCGCACGGCCGGCGCCCTCGGCATCGACTGGCCCGACGAGGTCTCGTACGCCCAGCTCGTCCCGACGCTGGAGTCACGCCGTCCCGCCCACGCGGCGTTCCTCGCCGAGGCGACGTCGCTCTTCCGCGGCGCGGGCTACCTGGCGTTCGGTGTGCCGGGCCCGGACGGCGGGGCCCCGGTCGCGCTGCCCGCCGACGCGCGGCACGCGGCGATCGCGGCCGAGTACGCCCACGTGACGGCGCCGCTGCGCCGGCTCGCCGACCGCTACGCGACCGAGGTCTGCCTCGCGCACGCCGCGGGCAAGGAGCCGCCCGCCTGGGTGACCGACGCGCTGCCCACCCTGCCCGGGACGATGGCGTCGGCCTCCCGCACGGCCGGCGCGTTCGAGCGCGGCTGCGTGGACGTGGTCGAGGCGGCGCTGCTCGCCGGCCGCGAGGGGCAGACGTTCGACGGCGTCGTCGTCGACGTGCGCGGGGACGGCGGGCCGGACGGCCCGCAGCGCGGCGAGGTCATGCTCAAGGATCCGGCCGTGCGCGCACCCCTCGAGGGTGCCGATCTGCCGCTGGGCGAGCGTGTCCGGGTGACGCTGGCCGAGGCCTCCGTCCCCGACCGGCGGGTGCTCTTCACCCTCTCCTGACCGGCCCGGCCCGGCCCGGCACCGTCCTCGGTGCCACGCACCGCGGCGGGCTGCCCGTCACGCCGGGCTCGGCGCGGGCGTGGGCTGCCGGCCGAGATCCCGTCCCTGGAACCCCTCGCCGCGGGGACGCCCGCGAGATGACGGTTTGATAACACTCCTGCCTTATAACGATTCAGGGTCTAGCCGTGGCCCGGTGCATATTCGTTAAGGTCCCTTCCCTAAGCGTGAGCGATCGCGGCGTGATGGTGCGCTGCCGACTGGAAGGACCAACGATGATCCGAGGGAAGATCCGCGGACGGTGGCTCGCAGCCGCCGCCGCGCTGACGAGCGTGACCCTTCTGGCCGCAGGCTGCTCGGGCTCCGCCGGCGGGACCGAGGGCGGCGACAGCACCGGCGCTCCCGCTGCCGAGGGTGCGGCCACGGACCAGGAGCTCGTGATCTGGGCGGGCTCCCAGACGCCGATCACCCCCAACTTCAACCCCTATGCCGTGGGCGTCCTGCACCTCGCCAACGGAGGCATCTACGAGACGCTGTTCGCCTACAACAAGCTCCAGGACGTCGACCCCACCCCGATGCTCGCCGAGTCGTTCGAGTGGAACGAGGACGGCACCGAGCTCACGGTGAAGATCCGCGGCGGAGTGCAGTGGAACGACGGCCAGCCGTTCACCGCGGACGACGTCGTCTACTCGTTCACCAACGACACCGCCAAGCCCGAGTACCTCCAGGACGCCGTCGCGCAGGACGAGTCCACCGTCGTGTTCTCCTTCGCCGAGCCGGCGTACGCGAACGAGTTCGCGATCCTCGGCAGCACGTACATCGTCCCGGAGCACGTGTTCGCGGAGCACGAGAAGGACGCCGGCGAGGACGCCGAGGGCAACGCGCTCACCGGGCTCGTGGCGTGGGACAACGCGGAGTCCCCGGTCGGCACCGGGCCGTACCTGCTCGACACCGCCTCCAACGCGGCGTACACCGCGAAGGCCAACCCCGACTACTGGGGCGGGGCGCCCAAGGTGGCCTCGCTGCGCTACGTCGGCATCGACGCCAACCAGTCCGCGGAGGACCTGCTCACCACCGGTCAGATCGACTGGACGACGATGTTCGTGCCCGACCCGGAGCGCGTCACCTCGACCGGCGGCTTCGGGTACGTCAACACGCCCGTCGACCCGGTCGTGCTGTACACCTGCTCCAGCACGGACCTCGGCTGCGAGGGCGCCCAGACGGACGTGGCCGTCCGGCAGGCGCTCGACGCCGCCATCGACCGCTCCGCCATCACCGAGAAGGCGTTCGTCGGGCTCGCCCAGCCGATCTCGCCGACGTTCGCGCTGCTCGGTCGCGACGACAAGTGGATCGCGGACGGCATGCCCAAGGAGTCGCCGCAGAGCGCCGACGCCGCGGCCGCCGGCGCGATCCTCGAGGAGGCCGGCTACACCAAGGACGCCGACGGCTTCTACGGCAAGGACGGCACGCCGATCGACCTGACCCTCACCTCGGTCGACGGGTGGTCGGACTTCAACAACGCCGCCAAGCTCATCGAGGAGCAGGCCAAGGCCGCGGGCATCAAGGTGACCGCCTCCACCATCTCCTGGAACGAGTTCGCCGACGCGCGCGTCTCCGGCGAGTTCGAGCTGATCATGGGCGGCGTCGTCGGCACCTCGCTGGCCGACCCGTTCCAGATCTACCGCGAGTGGTTCACCGGCGACTACACCCAGAAGGTCGGCACCGCACTCGAGCCGGGTGAGTGGAACATCGCCCGGTACGACAACGACGAGGTCAACGCCGCCGTCGAGGCCGCGTCCCAGACCAACGACGAGGCCGCCAAGAAGGAGGCCTACGCCACCGTCCAGCAGCACATCGTCGAGGACCTGCCGTACATCCCGATCGTCGTGAACGGCACGCAGACGTTCTACAACACGACGAAGTTCACCGGCTGGCCCACGGAGGAGGACATGTACATGTTCCCGCCGTCGTGGCAGGGCCCGTCGTCGGGCGTGGTCCTCGGCAAGCTCGGCGGCGCCGAGTAACGCGCCCCCGGCCGTGACCGGCGGGCCGCCCAACCGGCCCGCCGGTCACCCGCACACCCGCACCACGACGCTGTGACGCACGAAGCGAGGAGGAGCCGCATGCCCGCGACACCGAAGGGCGGCCCGACCCCATGAAGTTCTACGCCAGGCGGATCGCCTTCTACGCGGTGACGCTGTGGGCCGCGATCTCGCTGAACTTCTTCATCCCGCGCATGCTGCCGGGCGACCCGTTCTCGATCCTTATGGCGAAGCTGCAGCGCGCCGGAGGCATCCCGGCGGGCACGGAGAACAGCATCCGGCTCCTCCTCGGCGCGGCCGAGGACCAGACCCTGTGGGAGCAGTACCTCACGTACTGGAAGAACGTCCTCACCGGGAACCTCGGCGTCTCGGTGACGAACTTCCCGACGCCCGTCACCGAGCTCATCGGCGACGCGCTGCCCTGGACCCTGGGCCTCGTCGGCACCGCCACGATCATCTCGTTCGTGCTCGGCATCGGGCTCGGCGCCCTCGCCGGCTGGAAGCGCGGCACCTGGGTGGACAGCCTCGTGCCCAGCACCACCATGCTGCAGTCGCTGCCCTACTTCTGGGTGGCCCTCGTGCTCATCTTCGTGTTCGCCGTGAGCCTCCAGTGGTTCCCCATCATCGGCGCGTACGACGTCTTCCACTTCAACGGGCCCGAGTGGAGCTGGGCCTTCGTCGGGTCGGTGCTCTACCACGCGTTCCTCCCGGCCGTGACGATCGTCATCTCCTCGGTCGGCGGCTGGCTGCTCGGGATGCGCAACATGATGGTCTCGACGCTGTCGGAGGACTACGTCACCACCGCCGAGGCCAAGGGCCTGCGCCCGCGCCGCGTGTTCACCACCTACGCGATGCGCAACGCCGCGCTGCCGTCCCTCGCCGGGTTCGGCGTCTCGCTCGGGTTCGTCGTCGCGGGCTCCCTCGTCATGGAGCAGGTCTTCACCTACCCCGGCGTCGGCAAGCTCATGATCACGGCCGTGCGCAACAACGACTACGCGCTGATGCAGGGCGTGTTCCTCGTCATCACCCTCGCGGTCCTTGCGGCGCTGTTCCTCATGGACCTCATCTACGGCTTCCTGGACCCGAGGACGCGTCACCATGACTGACACCCGCACCGACACCACCGCACCTGCCACGCCCGTCACGCCCGCCGCGCCGCCGGCCACGAGGTCCGGCGTCCGCCAGATGCTGCCCTCCATGTCGGGCAAGCTCCTCGCCGGCCTCGTCCTCATCGGCGCGATCGTGCTGTTCGCGATCGTCGGCCCCTTCGTCACCCAGGACCCGCGCGACTCCGGCAACGACGCGATGCTGCCGCCGCAGCCCGGACACTGGCTCGGCACCACCAGCCTCGGCTACGACGTGCTCGCGCAGCTCGCCGAGGGCGCCCGCGGCTCGCTGATCGTCGGGGTCACCGCAGGCCTCGTCGCGATCGTGCTCGCGCTCCTGTTCGGCGTCGTCGCCGGATACCTGCGGGGCTGGACCGACGAGTTCCTCTCCCTGGTCACCGGCATCATGCTCGTCATCCCCGGGTTGCCGCTCATGATCGTCGTCGCCAGCTACCTGCAGGTGCGCAGCCTGTGGGTCGTCGCGCTCATCCTCGGCGTCACCGCCTTCGCCGGACCCGCCGTCGTGCTGCGCTCCCAGGCCCGCTCGCTGCGGGTGCGTGACTACGTCTCCGCGGCCCGCGTCGCCGGCGAGAAGACGCCGCGCATCATCGGTGTCGAGGTGCTGCCCAACCTGCTGCCCCTGCTGGCGTCCCAGTTCCTCTTCGCGATCGTGCTCGCCATCCTCGGCGAGGCCGGGCTGTCGTACCTCGGCCTCGGCCCCAACGGGTCGATCACCTGGGGCACCATGCTCAACGAGGCGCAGGGCGGCGGCGCGCTGACCCGCGGCGCCTGGTGGTGGTTCGTGCCCCCGGGCCTGATGATCGCCCTGTTCGGCACCGGCCTCTCCCTCGTCAACTTCGCCATCGACGAGATCGTCAACCCCAAGCTCCGGCTCGCGCCCGCCGCCGCCAAGAGCGTCCGCGAGGCGCGCAAGGCGGGCAAGGACAAGCTCGGCCGTCGTGCGGCGCCGGAGACCGTCGCCGCCGAGAAGGAGAGGGTCGACGCATGACCGCCACCGCCGCCGCCCCGCTGTCGTCGCCCACGCACGACGAGCACGTGGCCCACCTCGAGCCGGTCCTCACCGCCCGGCACGTGTCCATCGAGTACGAGGTGGACCCGCCCGTGCGCGCCGTGGACGACGTCTCCCTCACGCTGCACCGGGGGGAGATCCTCGGCCTCGCCGGAGAGTCCGGCTGCGGCAAGACGACGCTCGCCTACGGCCTCAACCGGCTCCTCAAGCCGCCGGCCATCCTGCGCTCCGGCGAGGTGACGTTCCACGACGCCGGCGGCGCCGACATCGACGTCGTCGGCCTCACCGGCGACGCGCTGCGCGCCTTCCGCTGGGACAAGGTGTCCATGGTCTTCCAGGGGGCGATGAACTCGCTCAACCCGGTGATCAGCGTGCGCAAGCAGCTCGGCGACGTCCTGACCACCCACCGCCCGCAGATGGGCTCGAAGGAGCGGGCCGCCCGCTCGGCCGAGCTCCTCGAGCTCGTGGGCGTCGACCCTGCCCGCCTCGACAGCTTCGCCCACGAGCTGTCGGGCGGGATGCGCCAGCGCGTGATGATCGCCATGGCCATGGCGCTCAACCCGCAGGTCATGATCATGGACGAGCCGACCACTGCGCTCGACGTCGTCGTCCAGCGCGGCATCCTGCGCGAGATCATGCGCCTGCGCGAGCGGTTCAACTTCGCCGTCGTGTTCATCACCCACGACCTGCCGCTCCTGCTCGAGATCAGCGACCGGATCGCCGTCATGCGCGCCGGGCGCATCGTCGAGCTCGACACCGCGGAGTCCATCTACGCGAGGGCCCAGCACCCGTACACGCGGCAGCTGCTGGACTCGTTCCCGAGCCTCACGGGCGACCGTGGCTCGTTCGTCCGCACCGGCGTCGCCCGCGACGCCGCCGAGGGGGAGGCGTCATGAGCAGCCTCGAGGTCCGCAAGCTCGTCAAGGAGTTCAAGGTCCGCAGCGGGATGCGCAGCGGCACCCTGCGCGCCGTGAACGACGTGTCGTTCACGCTCGAGCCGGGCAAGACCCTCGCGCTCGTCGGCGAGTCCGGGTCCGGCAAGTCGACCGTGGCCAGGATGATCTCCCAGCTCGAGACGCCGACGAGCGGGGAGATCCTGCTCGACGGCCGGCCGGTCGGACGCCGCGGCCGAGCGCTGTCGAGCTACCGCCACCAGGTGCAGATGGTCTTCCAGGACCCGTTCGCGTCGCTCAACCCGTACCACACGGTGGCGCACCACCTGGAGCGCCCGCTGAAGCTGCACGGCGTCGCGAGCGGGGACGGTCTCGAGCCCGCCGTCCACGACCTGCTGGAGCGGGTCAACCTCACCCCGCCCGAGCTCTACGCGGTCAAGCGGCCGCACGAGATGTCCGGCGGGCAGCGGCAGCGCGTCGCCATCGCCCGCGCCCTCGCACCGGGTGCGCGGTTCCTCGTCGCCGACGAGCCCGTGTCGATGCTCGACGTCTCCATCCGGCTCGGGGTGCTCAACCTGCTCGCCCGGCTGCAGCGCGAGGAGAACCTGGGTGTCCTGTACATCACGCACGACCTCGCCACCGCCCGGCACTTCAGCGACGAGATCCTCGTGATGTACCGGGGCGACATCGTGGAGCGGGGGCCGTCCGACGACGTCATCCTCGACCCGCAGCACGAGTACACGAAGTCGCTGCTGGCGGCAGCCCCGGAACCGTCGCGTCATGGGCGGCTGCGGGAAGAGGTGCGGGCGGAGCTAGCTGCTTCCTGACGGTTTCGGTCCTGGTCCCGGTCGTGGTCACGGTCCCGGTCGTGGTCACGGTCGCGTGGGGCGGAGGTCTCTTCGCGCGGACGCGTTCACGGGCGCCAGGGCGCCCTCCACTTCGGGAGGGATACGTCCGCGCGAAGAGACCCCCGCCCCACGCTCGTCATTTGGCTCGCTCGCCGCTTCTCGTCATTTGGCTCGCTCGCCGCTTCTCGTCGTTCGGCTCGCTCGCCGCTCCTTGTCGCCGGCGGCCCGGTGAGTCGGCGGCGGCCGAGCCGGACCTCGGACGCCGTGCGTGCGCCTGCTGCCGGGCGGGACGGGATGGTGGGGGACGACGTCGTCGGACGGTGGGTGGGGAGGCTTAAGGTGCTGCCGTGCCTGCGCGACGACGGACCGACCCCGCTGCCGGACGGGCGGCCGTGGCCGCGTGGCTGGGCGGCGACGTGTCCCGGCCGGTCGTGACGACGGCGGTGCGGTTCACGCTGGAGGAGCTGGCCGACGTCGCGCCGGGGAACTCCGTGGAGGTGCGGGTGCCGCCCGCCGGGGCGGTCCAGGCCGTGGCCGGCCCGCGGCACACGCGCGGGACGCCGCCCAACGTGGTGGAGACCGACGTCGAGACGTGGCTCGGCCTGGCCACGGGCCGCCTGGCCTGGGCCGACGCGCTGGGCTCCGGGCGCGTCAGCGCCTCCGGCGAGCGCGCCGACCTCTCCGCGCTGCTGCCGCTGCAGGCCGCGCGCCCCCGCCCCTGAGGTTTCGTTCGGCAGTGTCGGCGATGTTCGGTCCCTGCGGTTGCCGAGCATCGCCGCCACTGCCGAACGAAACCCGGTGGCGGGCGCGCGGGTGTCGGTCGGTTCCGCTACGTTCGGCGCACCGGGCAGGCTCGCGCTCCCGACAGCCGGACGACGACGTCCGGTGACACGGGGTTCAACAACGGTTCACGCGGGTCTGCTGAGGTGACGTCACCCACGTCCGCCGCGAAGGAGCCACCGTGAGCCCGACCCGTCCCATCCGTCACCGAGCAGCGCTCGCGGCCGCCACCGCGGCCGCGCTCGTCCTTCCCGTCGGAGCGGCGCTCGCCACCCCGGCGTCCGCCGCCGTCTCGCCCGACGCGCCCGTCGTCATCGACGAGGTGTACGGGGGCGGCGGCAACAGCGGCGCCGCGTTCAACCAGGACTTCGTCGAGCTGTACAACCCGACCGACGACGCCGTGCCGCTCGACGGCTGGTCCGTGCAGTA
Source organism: Isoptericola sp. NPDC019693 (assembly GCF_044389085.1). Lineage (NCBI taxonomy): Bacteria > Bacillati > Actinomycetota > Actinomycetes > Micrococcales > Promicromonosporaceae > Isoptericola > Isoptericola sp. NPDC019693. Next base: position 183,852 of record NZ_JBIRXP010000006.1, read on the forward strand.
CGCGTCCGCGGCGGGGACGTGGGCCAACGGGGCGCAGACCAACCTGTCGGGGGAGATCCCGGCGGGCGGCTCGTTCCTCGTGGCCCAGGCGCTGGGCTCCAACACCTCGCTGCCCGCGCTGCCCGCCCCCGACGTCACCGGCACGATCGCGATGTCCGGCACCGGCGCCAAGGTGGCGCTGGTGCGCTCGACGGACCGCCTCTCCTGCACGGGCGCCGACTGCGCCGCGGCTGAGGCCGTCGTCGACCTCGTCGGCTGGGGACCCACCGCCAACGCCTTCGCGGGCTCGGGCCCGGCCCCTGCGACGACGAACGCGACGTCCGTCGCCCGGCGCGCCCACGCGAACACGGCCGACAACGCCGCCGACTTCGCCGCCGGGGCTCCGACGCCGGCCGCGAGCGGCACGGACCCGGGCACCGACCCGGGGCCGGCCCAGGACGCGACGATCGCGGAGATCCAGGGCACCGGCGCGACGTCGCCGCTGGCCGGGACCACCGTGACGACCACCGGCGTCGTGACCGCCACGTACCCCACGGGCGGCTTCGACGGCCTGTACCTCCAGACGGCGGGCACCGGCGGCGACCCCGCCGACGACCGGACCCCCGGCGCCTCCGACGCCGTCTTCGTGTACTCCCGTGGCGCGGCGTCCGAGCTCGAGGTCGGCGACCACGTCGAGGTCACCGGCGAGGTCAGCGAGCACCAGGGCCTCACCGAGATCACCGCGGACTCGTGGACGCCGCTCGAGCAGCCGGGCGCCGTCGAGCCGCTGGCCACCGCCTGGCCCGCGACCGACGCCGAGCGCGAGGCCCTCGAGGGCATGCTGCTGGCCCCGCAGGGGGACTTCACCGTCACCGACAACTACGACACGAACTTCTACGGCACGATCGGGCTCGCCGCGGGCGACCAGCCGCTGGTCCAGCCGACGACGGTCGGGCGCCCCGGTTCCGTCGAGGCGAAGCAGCAGGCCGAGGACAACGCGGCCCGCGCCGTCCTGCTCGACGACGGCGCGTCCGTCAACTACTCGTCCTCGGCGAACTCGTCGCAGCCGCTGCCGTGGCTCACGGGCGGCGAGCCCGTCCGGGTCGGCGCCGCCGTGACCTTCACGCGGCCCGTCGTCCTCGACTACCGCTACGACGCCTGGGGTCTCCAGCCGCAGCACCGGCTCACCCCGGACGTCGCCGCCGAGGTCCAGCCCGCCACGTTCGAGGACACGCGCGAGGCCGCGCCCGAGGACGTCGGCGGCACCCTGCAGGTGGGCACGTTCAACGTGCTGAACTACTTCACCACCACGGGCGACCAGCTGACCGGCTGCCGCTTCTACACCGACCGCGCCGGCGACCCCGTCACGGTGCGCGACGGCTGCGACGCCCGCGGCGCCGCCGAGGCCGAGGACCTGGAGCGGCAGCAGACCAAGATCGTCGCCGCGATCTCTGCCCTGGGCGCCGACGTCGTCGGCCTCGAGGAGATCGAGAACTCGGCCGCGTTCGGCAAGGACCGCGACCAGGCCCTCTCCGACCTCGTCGACGCCCTGAACGCGCACGACGGTGCGGGCACCTGGGCGTTCGTCGCGTCGCCGGCGGACCTGCCGGACTCCGAGGACGTGATCCGCACCGCGTTCATCTACCGCACCGCGGGCGCGGAGCCGGTGGGCGCCTCCCGGATCCTCGACGACCCCGAGGCGTTCGGGAACGCCCGCCAGCCGCTCGCGCAGGTGTTCCAGCCGGCCGGCGGCGTCGACGCCGACCCGGGCGACGACGTCGTGGTCATCACGAACCACTTCAAGTCGAAGGGTTCGGCCGGCCCGTGGCCGGGGGACGAGGACACCGGCGACGGCCAGGGGGCCTCCAACGAGTCGCGCGTGCGGCAGGCCACCGCCCTGGTGGCCTTCGCCGACGACGTGGCCGAGGACGCCGGCACCGACGCGGTGCTGCTCGTGGGCGACCTCAACTCCTACGAGCAGGAGGACCCGGTCGTCGTGCTCACGGACGCCGGCTACACCGACCTCGGCCCGACCACCGGCGAGTACTCCTACGCGTTCGACGGCGCGGTCGGCTCCCTCGACCACGCGCTCGCGTCGCCCGGGCTGATCGACCGCGTGACCGGCACGGACATCTGGAACATCAACGCCTACGAGCCGGTGGCGAACGAGTACAGCCGCTACAACTACAACGCGACGATCCTGTACGACGAGACGCCGTTCCGGTCCTCCGACCACGACCCGCTGCTCGTCGGGCTCGACCTCGCGCCCGTCGCGCCGGCCTGGGACGCGAAGGCCACCTACGGCAAGGGTGACCGTGTCGTCTACGACGGCGGGCTCTTCGAGGCGCTGTGGTGGTCGCGCGGGGACCGGCCGGGGGCTGCGGCGTACGGGCCGTGGGCCGAGGTCGGCGCGCCGGTGACGACGTCGGCCGGCACCTTCCCGGCGTGGACCGGCACGTGGGTGTACGGCAAGGGCGACGTCGTCGTGCACGACGGGCACCGCTGGGAGGCGAAGTGGTACTCCCGGCACGACGAGCCCGGCGCGACGCGGTGGGGGCCCTGGAAGGACCTGGGAGCCGCCTGACCGTGCGGCCGTCGGGTGCCGCGGGTGGCTTAGGCTCGAGGGGTGAGCAGCTCGACCCCCGACCACGACGCCCCGGCACCCGACGGCGCGGCTCCCGACGCCGAGACGTCGGTGGAGCAGGACGCGACGACGCCCGCCGACCGGACGGCGGGCGCCGCGCGCGACGCCGAGGAGCCGCAGGACGTGACGCTGCTGGTGGACCCGGAGCGTGTCCGCCGGGCGCCCAAGTACCCGGTGTTCCTGTGGATGGGCGCGCTCGTGGGTGCCGTCGTCGGGCTGATCTTCTCGACCTGGCTCATCGACGTCTCCGGTGCCGCCGAGACCCTGATGAAGCCCGGCGTCTACGTGTCGGTGACGATCCTCGGCGGGATCGCCGTCGGCCTGGGCGTCGGGGGACTGATCGCGGTGATCTCCGACCGGCGCAGCCTGCGCCGTCGCTGACCTGTCCGCGCAGGTCGGCCGATCCGGCTCCTGTGGGATACTCGGATCATGCCCTTGCGCCCTGACGGCCGCCTGAACCATGACCTCATGCCCGGCGAGAAGGGCCCCCAGGACGCCTGTGGCGTCTTCGGGGTCTGGGCCCCCGGCGAGGAGGTCGCGAAGCTCGCCTACTTCGGCCTGTACGCCCTGCAGCACCGCGGACAGGAGTCCGCCGGCATCGCCACCAGCAACGGTGAGCAGATCCTCGTCTACAAGGACATGGGCCTCGTGTCCCAGGTCTTCGACGAGACGGCGCTCGACGCCCTCACCGGTCATCTCGCGGTCGGCCACTGCCGGTACTCCACCACCGGTGGCGTGACCTGGGAGAACGCCCAGCCGACCCTCGGGGCCACCGCGGGCGGCACGGTCGCCCTCGGCCACAACGGCAACCTCACCAACTCCGCCGAGCTCGTGAACCTCGTCGCCGAGCGCTACGGCGCCCAGCGTCGCGGCGAGCTCGCCCGCGGCAACACCACCGACACGGCGCTCATCACGGCGCTCCTCGCCGGGGACGCCGACCACACGCTCGCGCAGACCGCGCTCGAGGTGCTGCCCCGGCTGCGGGGCGCGTTCTCGCTCGTCTTCATGGACGAGGGCACCCTCTACGCCGCCCGCGACCCGCAGGGCGTGCGCCCCCTGGTCCTGGGCCGCCTGCAGCGCGGCTGGGTCGTCGCGTCGGAGACGCCGGCCCTGGACATCGTCGGCGCCTCCTACGTGCGCGACGTCGAGCCGGGCGAGCTGATCACGATCGACGCCGACGGGCTGCGCTCGGAGAAGTTCGCCGAGCCGGAGCGCGCGGGCTGCGTCTTCGAGTACGTCTACCTCGCCCGCCCCGACAACACGATCAACGGTCGTTCCGTGCACGCGTCGCGCGTCGAGATGGGCCGCACCCTCGCCCGGGAGCACCCGGTCGAGGCGGACCTCGTCATCCCGACGCCGGAGTCCGGCACGCCGGCGGCCGTCGGGTACGCCGCGGAGTCGGGCATCCCGTTCGGGCAGGGCCTCACCAAGAACGCGTACGTGGGCCGCACGTTCATCCAGCCGTCCGACACCCTGCGCCAGCTCGGCATCCGCCTCAAGCTCAACCCGCTGAAGGAAGTGATCCGCGGCAAGCGGCTCGTCGTCGTCGACGACTCCATCGTGCGCGGCAACACGCAGCGGGCCCTGATCCGGATGCTCCGCGAGGCGGGCGCGGCCGAGGTGCACGTGCGCATCTCCTCCCCGCCGGTGAAGTGGCCGTGCTTCTACGGCATTGACTTCGCGTCGCGCGCCGAGCTCATCGCCAACGGCCTCAGCCCCGACGAGATCGGCCAGTCCCTGGGCGCCGACTCCCTCGGCTACATCTCGACCGAGGGCATGATCGCGGCCACCGAGCAGCCGGCCTCCCAGCTGTGCGCCGCCTGCTTCACGGGCAAGTACCCGATCGAGCTCCCCACGGCCGACCAGCTCGGCAAGCACCTGCTGGAGCAGGCCGAGCTGCCGCTGGGAGCCCCCGAGGACGGGCTCAGGCAGGTCTCCGTCGGTGCCGGTGGCGGCACCGCGCTCGACCACCCCTGACCCGCAGCCGACCGACCGGCTGACCGACAGCCGACCGACACAGCCGACGAACGGTGAGCATCACGTGACGAACGAACCCCTGACCTACGCCGCGGCCGGCGTCGACACCGAGGCGGGCGACAAGGCCGTCGAGCTGATGAAGGACGCGGTGCGCCGCACGCACGGGCCCGCCGTCCTCGGCGGGGTGGGCGGGTTCGCGGGCCTGTTCGACCTGTCGGCGATCCGCGAGTACCGCAAGCCGCTGCTCGCGACGTCGACGGACGGGGTCGGGACCAAGGTCGCGATCGCGCAGGCGCTCGACAAGCACGACACGATCGGCTTCGACCTCGTCGGCATGGTCGTGGACGACATCGTCGTGGTCGGCGCCGAGCCGCTGTTCATGACGGACTACATCGCCACCGGCAAGGTCGTCCCCGAGCGCGTGGCGGACATCGTGCGCGGCATCGCGCAGGCCTGCGAGGTGGCCGGCACGGCCCTCGTGGGCGGTGAGACGGCCGAGCACCCGGGCCTGCTCGCGCCGGACGAGTACGACGTCGCCGGCGCCGCCACGGGCATCGTGGAGGCGGACGCCGTCCTGGGGCCGGAGCGCGTTCGCGCGGGCGACGTGCTCGTCGCGATGGGCTCGAGCGGCCTGCACTCCAACGGCTACTCGCTGGTCCGCGCGGTCGTGAAGCACGCGGGCTGGTCCCTGGACCGCCATGTCGAGGAGTTCGGCCGCACCCTGGGGGAGGAGCTGCTGGAGCCCACCCGCGTGTACGCGCGCGACGTGCTCGCGCTCGCCGAGGACCCGGCCGCGCAGGTGCACGCCGTCACGCACGTGACGGGCGGCGGGCTGGCCGCGAACCTCGCGCGGGTGCTGCCCGCGGGCACCGTGGCGACCGTCGACCGCGCCTCCTGGGAGGTGCCCGCCGTCTTCCGCACCGTGCGCGAGCTCGGGTCCGTGCCGCGGGGCGACCTGGAGAACACGCTCAACCTCGGCGTCGGCATGGTGGCGGTCGTGGGCGCCGACGGCGTCGACGCGGCCCTGGCGACGCTCGCGGCGCGCGGCGTGCCGGCCTGGGTGCTGGGCTCCGTCGAGGACCTCGACCCGGCCGCGCCGGCGGAGGACCTGGTGGCCGGGACCAAGGGCGTGCACGGCGGCGCCGTCCGCCTCACCGGCGACTACCGCTGACGTCCCGGCGCGGGGGAGGGCGACCTCCCCCGCGCACGACCCCACGCATGACGAAGGGCCGGACGGCTGCTGCCGTCCGGCCCTTCGCGCGCCGCGTCAGAACCCGTGGAGCACGGGCCTGGCGCTGGGGAGCTCAGCGCTCGTCGCCCCAGGCGTTGTATCGGTTGTCGTACTCGTCGTCGTCGGAGAAACGATCCTCCGTCGCGACATCCGTGCGACTGCCTCCGCCGCCCTTGAGCTCCTGCTCGAGCGCGTGGTAGTTCGTCTCGGGGCTGTAGTACTTCAGCTCGCGAGCGACCTTAGTCTGCTTTGCCTTCTGACGGCCGCGGCCCATGGCTGAGACCCCCTCAACGTAGGAGCGGGGCTTGCGCCGTCCGTGACGGCGGCCCCGTGCGTAAGTAGTCTGTTCAGACCCCAACGGTACATGCTCGCGCGCCATTCCCTCCACTCCGCAGCGCGCGCCGGACGCATCGACGGACGTCGGAGCGGGTGATCCTCGTCAGATCGTGTCTCAGGTCACGAGACCGACCGGTGCGAAGTGCGGTCGGAAGCCCGGCCGACGCGGCAGATCGGACGGACGGGGACGACTCCGTCCATGCGGGACGTTCCGGACGATTTCATCCGGCTCCCAAGTCGCCTCAATCCCGCTTTCTGCACACAATGGATGAGCGAGACCGTGTCCGCACACCGGGCGCCGCCCGGGCCGGTCCGTACAGGAGGTGCAGGGGATGTCGCTCCACGGAGACTCCGAGGTTCTGCTGACGCCTGCCGAGGTGGCCAGCCTGTTCCGCGTCGACCCGAAGACCGTCACCCGCTGGGCGAAGGCGGGGAAGCTCTCGTCGATCCGCACGCTCGGCGGTCACCGACGCTACAAGGAGTCGGAGGTGCGAGCGCTGCTCGGCGCCGCCTCCGAGGAGGCGACGCCGGACAAGTAGGCCCCCGAGGGGGCAGGCCTGGACCCCGAGGGGACAGGCCGCGCGGTCGCGCGGACCGCGCTCAGTGGCGCCGGGCGCGGACGACGGCGATGACCACCAGCGCGAGCCCCGCCGCCGCGGCACCCAGGAGCACCTGGGCGTTGCGCTTTCGCCGCGCGTCGGTGGCGGGCAGCCCGCCACCCGTGACGAACGTGCCGGCGTCGCCGGCGGCCTGCTTCGTCGCCCGCGCGAACTGGTTCGCCTGGTACTTCGGCGACATGCGCGTCGCGAGCTGGTCGAGGGTCGCACCGAGCTCGGCACGGGTGCGGGCCACCTCTTCCTCGAGCTCGCGGGCCGTGGGGGCCGGGGTCTTGTTCTCGGGCGTCGTGGGCTCGGTCACCGGCGCACCCCCTTCTTGATCGTCTCCACGTCCTCCTTGACCCGGTCGACCGTCTCCGGCCGGCGGGCCGCCTTCTTCAGCTGACCCACCGCGATCGCCACGGCGATGCCCGCGACGAGCAGCATGGCGACCCCGACGACGAGCGCCGAGAGCCACAGCGGCCAGACCGTGGCGAGTCCGGTGATGCCGGCCCAGATGAGCACGCCCACCGCGTAGAGCACGATGACCAGTGCCGCGGCGACGAGCCCCAGCCCGATGCCGGAACGCTTCGCCTTCTCGGCCATCTCGGCCTTGGCGAGCGCCACCTCGGCGCGCACCAGCCGCGTGGCCTGTTCCGACAGCTGCTCCACGAGCCGTCCCATGGAGGGTGGCTGCTCGACGGGCGGCGTGCGTCCGTCGTCCCAGTCCGTCATCGGCTGCTCCGATCCTGCGTGAGGTGATCGTCCGTGCGGTCCCACTCAACCCGTCCCTGCTGGTCCAGGCAATTCCTGGCACAAAACGACGAGACCCCCACGCCCGGGGCGTGGGGGTCTCGATGGTGGCTCCGACCGGCGTCGATCCGGTGACCTTTCGATTTTCAGTCGAACGCTCTACCAACTGAGCTACAGAGCCTGGACACGAACGCCCGGGCGCCGTTGCCGACGAACCGGGCGCATCATGCGCGACCCTGACGGGACTTGAACCCGCGACCTCCGCCGTGACAGGGCGGCGCGCTAACCAACTGCGCTACAGGGCCATGGTGAGGAGAAGACTCCCACCGAGGAAGCTCGTTTCGAGCCGAGAAGAAGCGTACCCCATGCTCGCCGGGATCTTGAAATCGGATCCTGACCAGCGCAGATGCGCCGTTTCGCAGGGCTTCCGGCGGTGCCGGCGTCCCCACGGACGTACCCCCAACGGGATTCGAACCCGTGCTACCGCCGTGAAAGGGCGGGGTCCTAGGCCGCTAGACGATGGGGGCTGGACCCGGCAAGCATACCCAGCCGTCCGGGACGGTCCGTGCCTGCCCGTTCCTGCCCGTTCCCGTGCGTGGGCGAGGATGGTCCCCGTGGTGGAGATGACGCGCGAGGAGTTCGAGGACGCCGTCCGGGACGGCCTCGACCAGGTCCCGGCCGACCTGGCGGCGATGATGGACAACGTCGTCGTCCTCGTGGAGGACGACGCCCCCGCCGACGACCCGGAGCTGCTCGGGCTGTACGAGGGCGTGCCGCTCACCGAGCGCGGGCAGTTCTGGGCCGCGGGCTCGCTTCCCGACCGGATCACGATCTACCGCAACCCCACCCTCGCCATCTGCGACACGCGCGACGACGTCGTCGAGGAGGTCGCCGTCACCGTGGTGCACGAGATCGCCCACCACTTCGGCATCGACGACGACCGGCTGCACGAGCTCGGCTGGGCCTGACCGGCGGACGACGACGGACCCGCGACACGGTGTCGCGGGTCCGTCGGTCGTGCGGTTCGGGGCAGGCTCAGAGCGGGCGGTACTCCCAGTGCCACGCCTCCGGCTTGCGGCCGTCGGCCTGGGCCCAGTCCGGGTTGTGCCAGCCGAACTTCGCCGCGTTCGCGACCAGCCACTGGTGCCGGGCGCTGGAGCGCTCCTCGACGCCGCCGTTGATGTCGACGGCGATGCCCCAGCCGTGGTCGGAGTAGCCCGGCACGGCGGCGAGGTAGCCGCGGCTCGCCTTGACGGAGACCTGCGACGCGTACGACCGGTAGGAGTCGCGGATGTGCAGGTGCTCGCCGAAGTGGGCCTGGTAGGCGGCGTCGAGGCGCTCGAGCTGCTCGGCGGCGTCGCGGCGCAGGGACTCGCCCGGCGCGAAGGACAGCCCCTCGAGGTCGGCGGACGCGAGGCGACCGTTCTCGTACCCGTCGGTGTCGTCCGCGAACTTCTTGAGGGACCCGGCGGCCTGGCGGGCCGCCGAAGCCTGCGCGTCGAGGACCTCGGCCGGCGTCGCGGGCGCGGGCGTGATGCTGATCGCGCTCGTTTCGGTCTTCTCGATCAGGGTGGTGAGGTCCTCGGTCGCGTCCGCGACGTCGCCCGCGTCCTGCGCGCGGACGTCCAGCGCGGTGCGCTCGCCGGCGCGCGACGCCGCCTCGCCGCCGGAGCGGTCGGACACGACGTCGCGCAGGTGCGCCGCGCTCTTCGCGACGGCCTTGCGCTGCGCGGCCGGGATCCCGCGGGTCTCGGTCGTCACCCGGTCGGCGTGGGCCAGGGCCTGCTGGGCGGCGGTGAGCGCCTCGTCGCCGGACGGGGTGACGCTCGTGGCGGCGCGCTCCGACGTGCCCTGTTCGGCGTCCGTCTTCGCCGTGCCCGTGCCCGTGGCCGTGCCCGTGGCCGTGCTCGCGGTGCCCGTGCTCGCGGTGCCCGAGCCGACGGCGCCCGACGTCGCGCCGGCGGCACCTGACAGCCCGGGCCGCACGATCGCCGTCGTGGCCGAGGCGGCCGTGGAGACGGTGCCGAACGTGCCGGGCCCGATGGTGCCCACCGACGACGAACCCGGGTCGGTGGAGGCTGCGGTCCGCGTCTCCCCGGAGGCCGAGGAGTTGCCCGTGAGGACCACCCCGGTCGTCAGCGCCATCACGGTCAGGGCGACGGGGACGCCGGTGCGCACGGTGCGGCGTCCGAGGCGCGGCGTCGTGGGGCGGGGGGCGGGCTCCGCGGTGCGGAGGCCGGCGCGGCGCGGGCGGGTCGGGTGGTGGATGTCGCGGCGCCGGGGCAGCGGCGCAGGGGCGTGCTCGGTCGTGTGCTCGGTCATGCGGAAGGTCCTCGGGGGTCGGGAGCTCGAACCTGTCGGGAGCTCGCACCGGACGGAAGCTCGTTCCATCTTCAACCGTCTCTCCGGGTGCTCCGGGCCAACGAGGGGACCAGACGACACGAATCCCGTGCGGGCCGCGAGGACGAGATGTGAAGGACGGGACATCCCGGCGCATCCCCGCCCGGGCCCGGGCGCGCCCGGGCCGCGACCGGGCCGCGACCGGATGGTGGGACGCGCCGTCCCGCGCGACCTCGCCGCCGGGCGCGCCGGGCGCCCGCGCCCCAGGATGCTCGGATGACCTCAGCACCCGTGACCGTCGCGGTCCACCGCGCCGTCAGCCCCGACCGTGTCCCCGAGGTCACCGCCTGGGTGCAGTCCGGGGTCCGGCTCGCGAACCGCTGGGACGGCTTCCTGGGCTCCGGCTGGATCCGCGCCTCCGAGGGAGGCTCGGACTGGATCATGCTCTACCGGTTCGCCGACGCCGCCCGGCTGGAGGCGTGGGAGGAGTCGACGGAGCGGCGGCGCTGGCTCGCCGCCGGCGAGGGGCTCGTCGAGGAGCGCCGGGTGGAGCGACGCACCGGCATCGAGGGGTGGTTCGACCCGCCGGTGCGCCAGGACGAGCCCGCCGGGCCCCCGCTGCTGGCCGCGCCGCCCCGGTGGAAGCAGTCCGTGGCCATCTGGCTCGGCTTCTTCCCGGTCAACCTCGCGTTCACCGTGCTGATGGGCTGGCTCGTGCCGCCCTTCGCGGAGCTGCACGTGGTGCCGCGCGTGCTGGTCTCGACGCTGGCGCTCACGCCGATCATGTCGTTCTGGGTGCTGCCCTGGGTGACGGGCCGCCTGTCGGGCTGGTTGCACGCGCCGCGGCGGTGAGCCGCGGGCGGGCGTCAGCCCCGGGCCGGGGCGGTGGCCGTCTCGAGCCAGTCGCGCAGCGCGGCCGGACGGTCGGTGATGATGCCGTCCACGCCCGCGTCGGTGAGCGTGCGCCACGCGGCCTCGTCGTTCGCCGTCCAGCCGAAGACCCGCAGCCCCGCGGCGTGCGCCGCCGGGACGAGTTCCGGGTCGTCGGCGACCAGCGCCACCGCGGGGCTGACGGCCGCCGCGTCGAGCTCGGCGAGCAGCCCGGGCAGGTCCGCCCGGGGGTGCTCCACCAGCAGGGACCGCGGGACGCCCGGCGCGACGTCGCGCAGGGCCGCGACCGTCACCGGGTCGAAGCCCTGCACCACCAGCCGGCCCTCGAGGCCCGCGCCGTCCAGCACGCGCATCGGCACGGCGAGGTCCTCGGCGGACCAGCGTCCCTTGAACTCGCAGAGGATGCCGAGGCCCGGGTGGCGCTCGACGAGCGCCAGGACCTCCGTGAGCGTGGGGACCCGCTGACCGGCGAACTTCCCGTCGAACCAGGACCCGGCGTCGAGCGCCTGCAGCTCGTCCCGGGTGAGGCTCCGCACCTCGCCGGTGCCGTCGGTCGTGGCATCGACCGTGCCGTCGTGGATCACGACGGGGACGCCGTCGGCGCTGAGGTGGACGTCGATCTCGATCATCGCTGCGCCCGCCTGCCCGGCGAGGTCGAATGCCGCCGGCGTGTTCTGCGGGGCGTCGGCGGAGGCGCCGCGGTGGGCGATGACGGCGGGGTAGCGAGTAACCACGTGGGCCCCCAGGGGCTCGAACCCTGAACCCGCGGATTAAAAGTCCGCTGCTCTGCCAGTTGAGCTAGAGGCCCGCCGCCGTCCGCCCGGAGGTCGGTCGCCGGCTGCGGACAGCGTACGCGGGGCCGCGGGCGCCGCAGACGCGTCGTGACCTGGACCACTGTCGGAGCGACGCCCGAATGGTCACGATCTGGTCACGGAGGGCAACCTATCGACGCGGCGGGACGGCTGTCACGCGGGGTCTCACCCACCGGGAGATCTCGTCCCGATCGCGTCTCATCGTTGCGTCGGGCCCGCCAGGCTGTTTCGGTGGACGGGTTCGCAAGGACCGACGAGAGGAGCGTCCATGCTCACCGTGACCGACAACGCCCGTACCGCCGTCGAGGACCTGGCCCAGCAGGCAGGAGTGCCCGACGAGGGCGGGCTGCGGATCGCGCAGTCCGCCGGCCAGCCCGGCAACTTCGAGCTCGCGCTCGTCCCGGCCCCGCAGCCCGACGACCAGGTCGTCGACGAGGCGGGAGCCACGCACGTGTTCGTCGAGGCGCAGGCCGCGCCGGCCCTCGACACCCTGACCCTCGACACCGACCCTGCCGCGCAGGGTCCGGGATTCGTGCTCACGCCGCAGGCGTGACGTCCGGGCGGGTGCCCGGCGCGTCGACGACGCACCCACCCGTCTGACCGGTCCTCCGACGGCCGGGTACGGAGCTCGCTCCGTGCCCGGCCGTCGTCGTCCCCGGACCGGGCCGCCGGAGGTGGCGCCCTGGGCGAGGGTGCGTCATCGTGTGGTGCCGCGACCCTGCGGCACCGACGGAGGTGACCCGTGCCCGACCTCGCCCGCGCCGCTCGACGCTCCTCGCGCAGCGCGAACGACAGCCCCGCCCTGAAGACCCTCGCCCGCGCCGGCTACGTCGCCTCCGGCGTGCTGCACCTGCTCCTCGGGTGGCTGGCCGTCCGCCTGGCGTTCGGCTCCGCGCAGGGCGACGCGGACCAGCAGGGCGCCCTGCGCGAGCTCGCCGCCGCCCCGGGCGGCGCCCTCCTGCTGTGGCTGACGGCGGCGGGGTTCGCCGGCCTCGCCCTCTGGCAGCTCACCGAGGCGGTGGCGGGGGTGCCTGCCACGGACACCGCGAAGCAGCTCGGAGCCCGCGCGAAGGCGGCCGCGAAGGCCGTCCTGTACGGGGCGCTCGCCGCGACGTCCGTGCGGGTCGCCACCGGGTCCTCCGGCGGCGGGTCGGAGGAGGGGCTCACCGCCGACCTCATGCGTGCCCCCGCCGGCCGGTGGCTCGTCGCGGTGGTCGGGGTCGTGATCGTGGGGGTGGGGGTCTTCCACGTCGTCAAGGGCTGGCGCAGGTCGTTCCGCGACGACCTCCGTACGTCCGGGAACGGGGCGGTCGTGCGGCTGGGCCAGGTCGGCTACGTGGCGAAGGGGATCGCGCTCGGCGTGCTGGGGGGCCTCTTCGTGGCGGCCGCGGTCACGGCGGACCCCGAGAAGGCGGGCGGGCTGGACGACGCGCTGCGCACGATCAGGGAGCAGCCGTTCGGGGTGGTGCTGCTCGTCGCGACGGGCGTCGGCATCGCGGCCTACGGGGTCTACTCGTTCGCGCGGGCCCGGTACGCCCGGCTCTGACCTGCCGGCCGGGCTGCCCTGACCGTCAGGCCGCGGGCTCCACGATCCACGTCGCGCCGAGCAGCAGGCAGCCGACCGTGACGAGCAGGAAGACCACGACCCAGAGCATGCCGGTCGTGCGGGTGAGCGCGGCGAGCTGGTCCGCGTCGGACCTCCGCGCCCGCCCCCGGGACCGCTGGGCCTGGAGCTCCAGCACCGGGCGCACCGACCCGATGAGCAGGAACCAGGTGACGGCGTAGGCGACGGTCGCCTGCGCGGCGGGCTCGAGCCACCACGAGACGGCGACCAGCGCGGCGCCCGAGACGAGGATGGACCACAGGCCGAACCAGTTCCGGATCTTCAGCAGCAGCAGCGCCAGCAGCAGCACGAGCAGCCACAGCAGCCCCACCGCGTAGCCGTGCCGCAGCAGCCAGGCGGCGCCGAGGCCCGTCAGGCCGGGGCCGACGTAGCCGGCGAACGCCGTGACGACCATCCCGAAGCCGCGCGGCCGCCCCGCGGACACCGTGAGGCCCGAGGTGTCGGAGTGCAGGCGGATGGCGTCGAGGCGCCGCCCGGTGACCATGGCGGCCACGGCGTGCGCGCCCTCGTGCGCGATCGTCACGACGTGCCGCGCCACCCGCCACACCGGCGTCACGAGCACGACGGCGAGCGCGGCCAGTCCCGCGGCCAGCACCACCGCCTGCGCCGGGGGCGGCACGGGGGTGGTGGCGGCCGTCCAGATCTGCGTCAGCACGTCGCCGACCGTCCCGAGGAAGTCGTCCACGGCGGCCATTCCACCACGTGCCCCTGGGAGCCCCTCCGGCCGCGCGCCCGCCGCGGCAGTTTCCGTTCGGCGCGGCAGTTCGAACTGCCGCCGCGAGCACGGACTGCCGCGCCGAGCGGGCGGCGGACCGCGGCGTGCCTGTCGACCCGGGCTCCCGTCGTGAGAGACTGGGGGCAGGTGGCTGCGCGTTGCGCGCCCCGCGTCGTGGAGATCCCCCCCGGATTACGTGCGGCGGACCCCGACCCCGACGTCTGAGACGTCCGAGCCCGAGAGGCCCCATTTCTTGTCTACCTTCGCCGACTTCGGCCTGCCCACCCCTGTCGTCCGTCAGCTGACGGAGCAGGGCATCACCACCCCGTTCCCCATCCAGACGGCGTCCCTGCCGGACACGCTGGCCGGCACCGACGTGCTCGGCCGCGGCCGCACCGGCTCCGGCAAGACGCTCGCGTTCTCGCTGCCGGTCGTGACGCGCCTGGCGACGTCCGCGGCGCAGGCCGCCGCCGCGGGCCGCCCCCGCCGCCGTCCCGGCCGCCCGCGCGCGCTCGTCCTGTGCCCGACGCGCGAGCTGGCCAACCAGATCAACGCCACGATGGAGCCGCTCGCGAAGGCCCTGGGCCTCGTGACCACCACCGTGTTCGGCGGCGTCGCCCAGTCCCGCCAGGTCACGGCGCTCAACGCCGGCGTCGACGTCCTCATCGCGTGCCCCGGCCGCCTCGAGGACCTGCTCGGCCAGAAGCACCTCACCCTGGACGACGTCGAGATCACCGTGCTCGACGAGGCCGACCACATGGCCGACCTCGGCTTCCTGCCCGGCGTGAAGCGGATCATGGACCGCACGCCCACCGTGGGCCAGCGCTTGCTGTTCTCCGCGACGCTGGACAACGGCGTCGACGTGCTCGTGAAGCGCTACCTCAAGAACCCGGTGACGCACTCGGTGGACGAGGCCGCCGCGCCGCCGCCGCAGATGACGCACCACATCCTCGCCGTGTCCGACGCCGACGCGAAGAAGCACGTGGTGCACGAGCTCGCGTCCGGCACCGGCCGCCGCGTGCTGTTCACCCGCACCAAGCACCAGGCGAAGAAGCTCGCCAAGCAGCTCACCGGCGCCGGTGTGCCCGCCGTCGACCTGCACGGCAACCTCGGGCAGGGGGCGCGCGAGCGCAACCTCGCCGCGTTCTCCTCGGGCGACGTCAAGGTGCTCGTCGCCACGGACATCGCCGCGCGCGGCATCCACGTCGACGACGTCGAGCTCGTCGTGCACGTCGACCCGCCGGCCGAGCACAAGGCGTACCTGCACCGCTCGGGCCGCACGGCCCGTGCCGGGTCGGGCGGCGACGTCGTGACCGTGATGCTGCCCGAGCAGCGCGGCGACGTCCGCGACCTCACGCGCAAGGCGAAGATCGACGCGCGCCCGCAGCCGGTGGCCCCCGGCGACGCGACCGTCAGCGCCCTGGTGGGCGAGGTCGCGCCGTACGTGACGCCGCCCGCCCCGGCGGCGCCGCAGCAGCCGCAGCGCCGCAAGGGCGGCGGTCAGTCGCAGGGTGGCGGCCAGCGCGGTCGCGGCTCGAGCGGCGAGGCGCAGCGCGGACAGGCGCAGCGCGGCCAGCAGGCCCAGCGTGCGCAGGGGCAGCGCCCCCAGGGCCAGGCGGCGTCGTCGGGCGGCCACGCCCCGCAGACGGTCCGCGCTGACGGCTCGGCGCCCGCGCGCCGTCGTCGCCGTCGTGGCGGCCGCGGCCGTGGCCAGGGCGGGTCGGCCCCCGCGGCCTGACGGCCCCACCGGAACAGCGGCGGGCCGGGCACGGTTGAGCACGACGGAGGTGTCAGATGACGTACGAAGTCACGAAGTCCGACGAGCAGTGGAAGGTCGAGCTGAACCCGCAGGAGTTCGCCGTGCTGCGGCAGGCGGGCACCGAGCGGCCCTGGACCGGTGAGCTGCTCGACGAGAAGCGCGTCGGCGTGTACCGCTGTCGCGCCTGCGACAACGAGCTCTTCCGGAGCGAGACGAAGTTCGACTCCCACTGCGGCTGGCCGTCGTTCTACACGCCGCTCGCCGGCGACGCCGTCGAGCTGCTCGAGGACCGGTCGCACGGCATGGTCCGCACCGAGGTGCGCTGCGCCCGGTGCGGCTCGCACCTGGGGCACGTCTTCGACGACGCGCCGCAGACGCCGACCGGGGACCGGTTCTGCATGAACTCGTTGAGCCTCACGTTCGAGCCGGCCGAGGCCTGACCGCCCGGGCCCGGGGCCGCCGTGCGGCCCCGGGCCGAGGGCACGGCTAGGGTCGGTCGGGTGACCGATCCCGCGCCCCTCGCGCCCGGCGCCGCGGCCCGGACCGCCGCGCCGGCGCCCGTGCCCGACCACCTCGTCAACCTGCGCGACGTCGCGACTGCCGCCCCGGGCCTGGTGCCCGGGGCGTTGCTGCGCTCCGACGCGCCGCGGTCGGGCGACGTCCCCCCGGGCGACGTCGCGTGGCCGCCGCGCACGGTGCTCGACCTGCGCGACCCCGGGGAGAACGGGGAACCCCACCCGCTGGCGGGCACGGCGCGCGTCGTGCCGCTGCCGCTGCTGGACGGCACCGCGATGGAGGGCGCCACGACCCCGGCGCCGGTGCCCGGGCTCGGCGAGCTCTACCTGCAGATGCTGGACGGTGCGGGCGCCACGCACCTCGTGGAGGCCGTGGGCCTCGTCGCCACGGCCGAGGCACCGGTCCTCGTGCACTGCACGGCCGGCAAGGACCGCACCGGCGTCACGGTCGCCCTGGTGCTCGCCCTGCTGGGCGTGGACCGGGCGGCGATCGTCGCGGACTACGAGCGGACCGGCCCACGGATGGCGCAGGTGCTCGCTCGCGTCGCGGTCACCGCGAACTACGCCGTCCCGGACGCGCACGTGCTGGCGAAGCTGCCGCCCGAGCTGGTCACCGCGCCGGGCTGGGCGATCGCGACGGTGCTCGACCGCCTCGCGGAGCACGACGGCGGCGCCGCCGGCTGGTTCGTCGCGCACGGCGGCGACCCGGCGACGCTCGACGCGCTACGGGCCCGCCTCCTGGCCGGCTGACGCGGCTGGCCGCGGCTGACCACGAGCACGACGCCCGCCGCCGGGCACGGGTCAGGCCCGCCAGGACGGGTGTCCCGACGGGCCTGGAGACCGGCGGCGGCTCAGGAGCGCGTGTCGCGCCAGCGCACGAAGTCCTCGGAGTACCGGTGCAGCAGCGTGGCGAGCTGGGCGACCTCGGCCTCGTCCCAGCTGCCGAACGCGTCCTTGTACATCTCGATGCGGCGGTCGCGGGCCTTCGCGAAGCGCTGGGCCCCGTCGGTGGTCAGGGTGATCCGCTGGCCACGGGTGTCCTCCGGGTCCACCTCGCGGTGCACGAGGCCCAGCTCCACGAGCCGGCTCAGCTGACGCGAGACGGTGGCGCGCCCGACGCCGAAGTGGGCGGCGAGGTCCGACCCGCGGATCCCGGGATGGGAGTCGATGTGCGCGAGGATCGGGTACGCCGAGGCCTCGAGCTCGGGGTGCACCCGCCGGGCGGTCTGCGCCGCCGACGACTGGGCGCGACGGATCAGGACCCGGATCTCGCGTTCGAGAGCCCCGAACGGGTCGGTGGCCGGGTCGGGCAGGGGCTGGGCGGCTGCGTCGTGCATGCGCCCATCATGGGGCTTCGCCGGGGCAAACGGGAGTGCCGTAGCAGGCGAAGTTGCGCCCGGACGGGGCCTCAGCGGGTGAAATCGGCCCCGTCCGGGTGCTCCGCCGGTGTCAGGCCCGCTCGGCGATGGGCGCGGCGGCGGGCTGCTCGGCCGCCTTCTCCTCGTCGAGCACCTGCTCGATGCCGGAGCGGTGCCCCAGCGGGATCTCCTTGATGAAGAGCACCGCGATGAGGGAGACGACGGCCATGGGGACGGCGTACAGGAAGATCGTCGTGATGCCGTCGGCGTAGGCGCCCTCGACCACGGTCTGCACCGGGGCGGGCAGCGACGCGAGGTCCGGCACGGCGCCGGAACCGGCGCCCATGGCGTCGGAGGCGATGCCGAGCTTCGCGAGGCCGGTGGACAGGTCCGTCTTGATCTGCGCGGCCATCACGGCGCCCAGGGCGGACACGCCGATCGCGCCGCCCAGCGAGCGGAAGAACGCGACGCCGGAGGTGCCGGCGCCCATCTCGTGCACGTCGAGGGTGTTCTGGGTGGCGAGCACCAGGTTCTGCATCAGGGCACCCACCGACAGGCCCAGCCCGAACAGGTACACGGAGATGAGCACGAAGCTCGTGTCCACCTCGATGGTCGACAGGCCGAACAGCGAGGCGGTCAGGACGACGGCGCCGCCCACCATGATCGCCTTGTACCGGCCGGTGTTCGAGATGATCCGGCCGAGCACGATGCCCGCGAGCATCGTGCCGACGACCATCGGGATGGTCAGCAGGCCGGACTCGGTCGGCGTCTTGCCGCGCGCCAGCTGGAAGTACTGGCTGAGGAAGACCGCGGTGCCGAACATGGCGACCCCGACGGACGCGGAGGCGACCACCGCGAGCACGAACGTGCGGTTCTTGAACAGGTGCAGGGGGATGATCGGCTCGGCGGCGTGCTTCTCGACGAAGCCGACGACGACGAGCGCCACCAGGGCGCCACCGACCATCGCGGCGGTCTGCCACGAGAGCCACTCGAACTGGTCGCCGGCGAAGGTGACCCACAGGAGCAGCAGCGCGACGGCGACGGCGATGAGGCCGGCGCCCGCGTAGTCGATCTTCACCTCGCGCTTGGCGAGGGCGGGCAGGTGCAGCGTCTTCTGCAGCACGATGAACGCGGCGACGGCGAACGGGACGCCGACGAAGAACGTCCAGCGCCAGCCGACCGAGTCGGTGAGCACGCCGCCGAGCAGCGGGCCGCCGATCTGCGCGACGGCCATGACGCCGCCCATGAGGCCCATGTACTTGCCGCGCTCGCGCGGGCTGATGATGTCGGCCATGAGCACGGTGGCGAGGGCCGTGAGGCCGCCCGCGCCGATGCCCTGCAGGGCGCGGAAGCCGATGAGCATCTCGATGTTCTGCGACAGGCCCGCCGCGGCGGCGGAGACCACCGTGATGGCGAGCGCGACCTGCATGAGGACCTTGCGGTTGGTCAGGTCGGCGAGCTTGCCCCACAGCGGGGTCGTGATCGTCATCGTCAGCAGCATCGCGGTGACGACCCAGGTGTAGGAGTGCTGGGAGCCGCCCAGCTCGCTGACGATCTTCGGCAGCGACGTCGAGACGATGGTGGTGGCCAGCAGCGAGACGAAGACGCCGAGGAGGATGCCCGAGAGGGCCTCGAGCACCTCGCGGCGGGTCATCGCCGGGGCCGGGGTGGCGGAAAGGTCCGGCGCGGTGGGCGCCGGGCTGGGGGACTGACTCATCAGGCGGAAATCTCCTCCTGCGCGGTGGCGCGGTCGTGGGTCGTGGTAAGGGCGGCCGCGACGCTGCGGATCCGGGAGATGGCGTCGGCGAGATCGTCGTCCGACCAGTCGGAGAACGACTCGGAGACGAGGTCGTCGATGCGTTCGAAGGACGCGTCCGCGAACTCGCGGCCGGCGTCCGTCAGGGCGAGGTAGCGGGCGCGCCGGTCGTCGTCGTCCACCGTGCGCTCGACGAGGCCGGCGTCGACGAGGGCGCTGATCTGGCGGCTCGCGACCGAGACGTCGACGCGGAGCTTGGCGGCGACGTCGGTGATCTGGACCCGCCCGCACCGCGTGAGCAGGTGCAGGGCCCCGAGGCCGGCTCGAGGGAGGTCCAGGTCGCGGGCCACGCGCATGGCGGCCTCGCGCTGGGCGCGGGAGAGGTCCTCGAGCGTCTCCACGAGCTCACGGGCCGCGGTGCGGGCAACGGGCATGGCAGGGCCTTTGCTGAAAGGGGGGGGGTGGGTGCTCGGGGCCGAGCGGCCGGAGCGGTGCGGCCCGCGAGGGCGGGCCGAGTTGTTGCAGGGTGCAAACATACGCCTGGTGCTTGCAGCAAGCAAGTGTCCTGGTGAGGACTTCACCCGGTGCACGACGGCGGCCCGCGACCCTCGGGGAGAGGGGCGCGGGCCGCGTTGCTGGGGCCGGGGCCGGGGTGCCGCGGCGGGCGCGGGTCAGGCCCGCTTGTAGGCCTCGCCCGCCATGTCCTCGAGCTCGACGCCCTTCGTCTCCGGGATCTTGCCGAGGACGAAGAAGAACGACAGGGCGGCGAAGACCGCGTACATCAGGTACGGGATCGCCGGGCCGAACGCGTCGAGCATCGGCGGGAAGGTCAGCGTGATCGCGAAGTTCGCGATCCAGTTGGCGGCGGCGCCCACGCCCAGCGCGGCCGCGCGGATCCGGTTGGGGAACATCTCGCCCAGCAGCACCCACATCAGCGGGCCCCACGTGGCGCCGAAGAAGACGACGAACGCGTTGGCGCACACCAGCGCGATCACGCTCCACGGGGCCGCGAGCGTGATCTCCTCCCCGCTGCCGCTCGCCTGCGTGAAGGCGATGGCCATGAGCCCCAGGGAGACGGCCATGCCCGCCGAGCCGATGAGCAGCAGCGGACGCCGGCCCACCTTGTCGATCAGCGCGATGGCGATGAACGTCACGGCCACGTTCGTGACCGCCGTGATCGTCGAGACGAGGAACGCCTGCGACTCGTCGAAGCCGACCGCCTGCCACAGCGTCGTCGAGTAGTAGAAGATCACGTTGATCCCGACGAACTGCTGGAAGATCGCCATCACGATGCCGACCCACACGATGGGCTTGAGCCCGAACCGGTCGCCCTTGAGGCTGCCCAGCTCGGCGTTCTCCTCGTCGACGGCGATCGAGCGGCGGATCTCGCCGATCCGGTCGTCCGGATGCTCGTCGGGGCCCAGCACGGACGCCAGGACCGCGCGGGCCTCGTCGTCGCGGTCCTTCGTCACGAGATAGCGCGGCGACTCGGGCATCCGTAGCGCGAGGATCCCGTACACGGCCGCGGGGACCACGGCGACGAGGAACATCCACCGCCAGGCCTCCCAGCCGAACCACAGCTCGTTCGCCGCGCTGCCGGCCGCCGTGGCGAGGATCTGGTCGGACAGCAGGGCCGCGAAGATACCGACGGTGATCGCGAGCTGCTGGAGCGACCCGAGGCGCCCGCGCATCGCGGCCGGGGCGATCTCCGCGATGTACGCGGGGGCGATCACCGACGCGATACCGATGCCGACGCCGGCCATGAACCGCCAGATCGCGAGGTCCCAGGCGCTCCACGCGATCGCCGACAGGATCGACGACACGAAGAAGAGCACCGCGCCCAGCACCATCACGTGCGTGCGGCCCCAGCGGTCGGCGAGCTTGCCGCCCGACCAGGCGCCCAGCGCGCAGCCGAGGAGGGCGACCGCCACGACGAGCCCCGTCACGGTCGAGTTGAGGTCGAACTGGCCCTCGATCGCGTCGACCGCGCCGTTGATGACCGACGAGTCGAAGCCGAAGAGGAAGCCACCCACCGCCGCCGCGAAGGCGAGGGCTGTGGCCTTCCGGTGGGCGCTGTGCGCCGCAGACCCTGGTGCTGGGCTCGTCATGATCGTCCTCGCTCCGCTCGGCATTCCTGACGTTTCTCGATGCTAGGTCGGGGCTCGCCTGTCGGCGCGCTGAGCAGGTCGGACGCACGACCCGGACCTCGACCCGGACCTCGGCCCGGCCACCGGGGTGAGACTGGAGGGGTGAACGACGCACCCGAGCCACGCCGGCACCGCCGACCCGCCATGCTCGACCCGCAGACCGCCGAGCAGATCCCGGGATCCCTGGACCCCGCGCTGCGCGACGAGGTCGCGCACACCACCGCCCGCGCCGTCGTGCACCACGCGCGGGCCGCCGAGGACCCGGAGGTGGTGGACCGGCTGGTGCGGCTCGTCGAGCGGGAGGGGCTCGACGTCGTCGCCGCCCTGTGGTCCGACGCCGCGCCCGCGTCGCTGCCCGGCGCCCTGTGGCGGTTGTACGTCCTGCGCGAGTGGGTGCGCCGCGACGCGCGCACCGTCGGGCTGCGCTACCGCCTCGGCGTCGACGCGGCCCCCGTGCACGAGGCGGTCGCCGGTGTGCCCCGCCCCCCGGCGCCGGAGGACCTGCGGGCGCTCGCGGACGACGTCCTGTCTGGCGTCTACACCGGGGACCTGGCCGTGGCGCTGGAGCGGGCCGCGTCGTTCTGCCGCATCCTCGCCACCGGCGCCGCGTTCGACGCCGACGCCCGCGAGGTCGCCGACCCCGAGGGCGCGACCCGGATGACGCGTGGGGCGGCCGACCTCGTGCGCACCGCCGAGGAGCTCGAGCGCGCGGCGGCGGGCTGGCGGGCCGGCACGCTGGACTGACCCCGACCGCCGCGCCGCACGGGTCTGACCTGCGTGTTCGGAGCACGCCGACCGTCGGGCTTACGATGTTCGGGCGACGTCGGGCCGCGGTAGCCCCGGGCTCCATCTTCAGCCGCTACGAGCGGCCACGCGCCGAGAGGCGCTCCCGGTCCGGCGTCGCACCTCACCCGAGTTCCCGCAGCCGGCGGGGCGATCGTTCAGCGCGCGTTCAACTGGTCGCGCCAGGATGGCCACCTCTAGTCTGTGAGAGTCTCAGCGTCCTCGATCCGGGAGCCACACGTGCGCCTGCGCCTGACACCGCGCGACACGACCTATTTCGACATGCTGGCGAC
The DNA here is from genome assembly GCF_044389085.1 of Isoptericola sp. NPDC019693. Classification (NCBI taxonomy): domain Bacteria; kingdom Bacillati; phylum Actinomycetota; class Actinomycetes; order Micrococcales; family Promicromonosporaceae; genus Isoptericola; species Isoptericola sp. NPDC019693. The sequence continues at coordinate 206,361 of NZ_JBIRXP010000006.1, forward strand.
GCTCGCGCAGCACAACGTCACCGGGGCCGCGCTCCTGGCGGAGCTGCTCGGGGCGTCACGGCAGGAGCGCGAAGGCATCGTCCGTCGGCTCAACGAGGCGGAGCACGTCGCCGACGATGCCGCCCACTCGATCATGCGGCGTCTGAACCAGACCTTCGTCACCCCGTTCGACCGGGACGACATCTACGGCCTGGCCTCCGCGCTCGACGACTGCATGGACGCCATGGAGGAGGCCGGCGACCTCATCGTCCTGTACAAGGTCGACGAGCTCCCGCTGCGCGTCTCCGAGCAGGTGCAGGTGCTGCAGCGCTGCGCCGAGCTCACCGCCGAGGCCATGCCCCGGCTGCGCTCGATGGACCAGCTGTCCGACTACTGGGTCGAGATCAACCGGCTGGAGAACCAGGGCGACAAGCTGCACCGCGAGCTCATCGCGCAGCTCTTCGACGACACCACCGACCCGGTGCTGCTCATCAAGCTCAAGGAGATCGTCGACATGCTCGAGGAGGCCGCCGACGCCTTCGAGCGGGTCGCGAACATGGTCGAGACCATCGCCCTCAAGGAGTCCTGACCGTGGAGGTGGCGCTGGTCGTCCTCGTCGTCGCGCTCGCGCTCGGCTTCGACTACACCAACGGTTTCCACGACGCGGCCAACGCGATCGCCACCTCGGTCTCGACGCGGGCGCTCACCCCCCGCATCGCGCTGCTCATGGCCGCGGTCATGAACTTCGTGGGGGCGCTGCTCGGCACCGAGGTCGCCGAGACCATCGCGACGTCGATCGTGGACCTCCAGGACGCGTCCGACCACACCGCGCTCACGGTGATCCTGTGCGCACTGGTCGGCGCCATCGTGTGGAACCTCATCACCTGGTGGTTCGGCCTGCCGTCCTCGTCGACGCACTCGCTCATCGGCGGCCTCGTGGGCGCCGGGCTCGCGGCCGGCCTGCCGATCTACGGGCAGGCGATCGTCGACAAGGTCGTGCTGCCCATGGTGTTCTCGCCGCTCATCGGCTTCATCGGCGCGTACTTCGCCATGGTCGCGCTGCTGTGGATCTTCCGGAACGCGGCGCCCTCGCGGGTGACCCGCCGGTTCCGCCTGTCGCAGACGGTGTCGGCCGCCGCGATGGCGCTCGGCCACGGCCTCCAGGACGCGCAGAAGACCATGGGCGTCATCTTCATGGCCATCCTCACCGTCGGCTGGGCGAACCCGGACGCCGGCATCCCCCTGTGGGTCAAGCTCGCCGCGGCCGGCGCGATCTCCCTCGGCACGGCGTCCGGCGGCTGGCGGATCATGCGCACGCTCGGCCGCCGCATCATCGAGCTCGACCCGGCCCGCGGCTTCGTCGCCGAGTCGGTGTCCGCGCTGGTGCTCTACGCCAACGCGTTCATCCTGCACGCCCCCGTCTCCACGACGCACACCATCACCTCGGCGATCATGGGCGTCGGCGCCACCCGCCGCCTGTCGGCGGTGCGCTGGGGCGTGGCCAAGAACATCGGCGTCGCCTGGGTGCTGACCATCCCGGCCGCGGCGCTCGTGGCCGCCCTGACCACGTGGCTGCTGCACCCGATCCTCACCTGACCTGTCAGACGCACAGGACACTCCGGTGGGCTGAGCGTCTGACAACGTCGCGCGGCAGGGAGCCTGCCCCCAGGCGGGCTCCGTCCACACCCCGGGTCTGCCCGCGAGGACGGTGCGGGTAGCTCCGCCACCGTGGTGGCATGACCGGATCTCGCGACTTCCTCGACGTTCCCGGGCTCGCCGACCTGCTCCGCCGTCAGCACGGCGTGGCGACACGTGCCCAGCTCCGCCGGCTGGGGATCACGCCGACCCACGTCTCCTCTCAGGTCGCCGCGCGACGGTGGCGGACGCTGACCTCCGACCTGGTCCTCCTCCACACCGGACCGTCGACCCGTGCGGCGCAGCTCTGGGCGGCCGTGCTCGACCCCGAACCGCCGGTGGCCGTCGGCTCATGGACGGGGCTGGCCGAGCACGGGCTGGTCGGCTGGGACCGGCCGGGCCTGCACGTCGTGGTGCCACGGGGCGCGCGCACCCGACGGCTGCCGGGCGTCGTCGTGCACGAGTCCCGCCGCTTCTGCCCCGAGGACGTCGTCTCGGTGCACGGCCGGCCGGTGTTCCGCGTCGAGAGGTGTGCCGTCGACGCCGCGGCGTGGCAGCGGTCGGGCAGGACCGCCGTCGGACTGCTCGCGGCCGTCGTGCAGCAGCGGCTCTCGACGCCGGCCCGGCTCTGGGAGCAGCTGGACCGGGTGGGGAAGGTGCGGCACCGGCGGCTGATGCAGCTCAGCCTGCATGACATCGAGGGGGGTGCGGACGCACTCAGCGAGATCGACTTCGCCCGGCTGTGCCGCGCCCGCGACCTGCCCGAGCCGGCACGTCAGGCGCAACGTCGTGACGCGCGCGGGCGGTACCGATACCTGGACGCGGAGTGGCTCCTGGCAGACGGCCGCCGCCTGCTCGTCGAGATCGACGGGGTCGGTCATCTGGAGGTGACCCGTTGGTACGACGACCTCATGCGGGATGCCGAGCTGCTTCCCGACGAACGGACGGTGCGGCTGCGGTTCCCCGCCGCGGCCGTGCGCGCGGAGCCGGGCCGGGTCGGCGACGTCCTCACCCGCCATCTGGCACCGTGATGCGGCCCCGTCGAGCTGTCAGACATGCAGCGCACCCGGGTGAGTCCTCCGTCTGACAGCTCGCGGCGGCGTCGGAGTTGTCAGACGCACGTCGCACTCCGGTGAGCCCTGCGTCTGACACGTCAGTAGACCGGGGGCGTGACCTTCTCGACGGCGACGACGCGCGGGCCCTTGCCCGTGGCGGCGACGTGGGCGACGAGCAGGTCGCCCGGCTCGAGGAACGGGTCCCGCGAGGGCAGCACGTTCGCGACAGCGCGACGCGAGTGCTGGCCCAGCACGTCCAGCACGGTCGGGAGCACCGGCCGGTGGGTGCACAGCACCGACGACCGGCCCGACTCGAGCAGGTCGCGCACGGTCGCGGCGACACGGGCGGGCGAGCGCTCGTGCTCCGCCTCGCCCAGCTGGTCGCTGAGCTCGGGGCGCGCGTGCGCCGAGCGGACGTACGGCTCGATGGTCGCCGCGCAGCGCTCCCAACGACTCGAGACGACGGACGTCACGCCGTAGGCCGCGAGGACCGGCACGAGGGCCGCGCCCTGGGCGAATCCCGTCGGCGTCAGCGGGCGGTCGTGCTCCGCGCCGTGCCAGGCGGCCCGGGTCACGGCCTTGCCGTGCCGCACGATGACGACGGCGTGCGTGGCGAGCCGGCCCTGGGCGTGCGCCTCCACGAGGGCCTCGAGCGGCCCCCGGTCGGCGCGGCGCGTCAGGCGCGCGGCAGCGTCGTCGACGTCGAGCCACGCCTTCTTGTCGACCTCGTCCTTCGACGGCGGCTGCACGGGGAACCGCGCGGCGAGGGCCGCGGCGTCGCCGGTGCGCGACGCGCGCCGCGCCGCCCAGTAGTGCACGCGCTTCACCCGTCCCTCGGGCGTCAGGTACTGCAGGCCGGGCAGGGGGACGCCGAGCACGACGGGCTTGCCGGTCTCCTCCGCGACCTCGCGCGCGGCAGCCGTGTTCAGCGCCTCGCCGGGCTCGAGCTTCCCCTTCGGCCAGGACCAGTCGTCGTAGCGCGGCCGGTGCACGAGCTGCACCTGGAGACGTCCCTCGCGCTCGCGCCACACGAGCCCGCCCGCCGACTCGATGACGGGGGCGTGCTCCACCGACGTCGCCCCCAGCCTGTCCACGAGCGGCGACGCCGCCGTGCCCGCCGCCCGGCGCACGTGCGCCGCCCTCACTGCGCCCTCATCGAGCGCGCTCGGGGCGCCGGCGGTGACGGTCGACGAGCTGCGCCTGGAGGTCCACGAGCGGCGCGCCGTCGGGCGCCACGTTGTGCCGCACCCAGGTGTCGTCCGGTTGCAGGTGCCACGTGGAGGTCTCGTCCGACATCGACGCGTCCATGAGCTCCAGGAGCTCCGCGACCTGACCCTCGTCGCTGATCCGGACGAGCGCCTCGACGCGCCGGTCGAGGTTGCGGTGCATGAGGTCGGCCGACCCGATGTACACCTCCGGCCCGGACTCCGGCCCCTCGCCGATGGTCGGTCCGGCCGCGTTGGCGAACGCGTAGATCCGGGAGTGCTCCAGGAACCGGCCGAGGATGGAGCGGACGCGGACGTTCTCGCTCAGCCCCGGCACGCCCGGCCGCAGCGCGCAGATCCCGCGCACCACCAGGTCCACCTTCACGCCAGCCTGGGAGGCGCGGTACAGGGCGTCGATCGTCGCCTCGTCCACGGCGGAGTTGACCTTGATGCGCACCCAGGCCTCGTGCCCGGCGCGGGCGGCGTCGGCCTCCCGCTCGATCCGCTCGATGAGCCCCGCCCGCACGGCGCGCGGCGCGACCAGGAGCCGGTGGAACCGCGACTGCGGGGCGTAGCCGGAGAGCTGGTTGAACAGGCGCGTGAGGTCCTGGCCGACGTCCCGGTCGCAGGTGAGCAGGCCGTGGTCGGTGTACAGGCGGGCCGTCTTCGGGTGGTAGTTGCCCGTGCCGACGTGGCAGTACCGGCGCAGCCCGTCCGCCTCCTGGCGCACCACCAGGGACAGCTTGGCGTGCGTCTTGAGGCCCACGATCCCGTACACGACGTGCACGCCCGCCTCCTCGAGCTTGCGGGCCCAGGAGATGTTGGCCTGCTCGTCGAACCGCGCCTTGATCTCGACGAGCGCAAGCACCTGCTTGCCCGCCTCCGCCGCGTCGATGAGGGCGTCGACGATGGGGGAGTCGCCCGACGTGCGGTACAGCGTCTGCTTGATCGCGAGCACCGCCGGGTCGGCGGCCGCCTGCTCGAGGAACGTCTGCACCGACGTGGAGAACGAGTCGTACGGGTGGTGCAGCAGGATGTCCCGCTCGCGGATCGCGGCGAAGACGTCGCGCGGCGTCGCGGACTCGACCTCCGCGAGCTGGCGGTGCGTGGTCGGGACGAACGGCGGGTAGTGCAGGGAGGCGCGGTCGATGTCGGCGATGACGTTCAGGCCGGTGAGGTCGAGCGGCGCGGGCAGCTCGTACACCTCGTCCTCGGCCACCCCGAGCTCCCGCACCAGCAGCTCGCGGATGCGCGGGGAGATGCCGTGCGCCAGCTCGAGCCGCACGGGCGGGCCGAAGCGACGGCGCAGCAGCTCCTTCTCCATCGCCTGCAGGAGGTTCTCGGCGTCGTCCTCCTCGACCTCCACGTCCTCGTTCCGGGTGACGCGGAAGGTGTGGCTCTCGCGCACCTCCATGCCCGGGAACAGGTGGTCGAGGTGCTGGGCGATGACCTCCTCGAGAGGCACGAACGACGTCTGCGCGCTGCCGCCCTGCGCGGGCGTCGGCGCGGACGGGCGGCCGCGGTCGTCCACCGCGATGAAGCGCGGCAGCAGCGGCGGCACCTTGACGCGCGCGAAGTGCTCCTTGCCGGTCAGCGGGTTCGCGACCACGACGGCCAGGTTGAGGGAGAGCCCCGAGATGTACGGGAACGGGTGCGCCGGGTCCACCGCCAGCGGCGTGAGCACCGGGAAGATCTGCTTGCGGAAGAACTTGTGCAGGCGCTCCTGCTCGCGCACCTCGAGCTGGTCCCAGTGCACGATCGTGATGCCCTCGGCGTCGAGCGCGGGCTGCACGTCGGAGCGGAAGACCTCCGCGTGCCGCGTCATGAGGCGGTGCGCGCCCTCGCCGATCGACTCGAGCACCTGGCGCGGGCTCATGCCCGACGCCGCGGTGACCGCGATGCCGGTGGCGATGCGCCGCTTCAGGCCCGCTACCCGCACCATGAAGAACTCGTCCAGGTTGGAGGCGAAGATCGCGAGGAAGCGGGTGCGCTCCAGCAGCGGCAGCGTCGGGTCCTCCGCGAGCTCCAGCACCCGTTCGTTGAACGCCAGCCAGCTCAGCTCCCGCTCCGCGAACCGGTCGTCCGGCAGGGGCTCGGGCGCGGTCCGTGCCGCGCCGTCCACCGGCTCGGGCTCCTCCGCGATGTGCTCCGCGATGTGCGCGGCGAGCTGAGGGTCCAGGGGGCGGGCCGGCGCCACGGCGGTGGACCGCGGCCGGCTGTCCGTCACCTCGGCGGCCGCGACGGCGGGGTCCGGTGCGGCGGGAGCGTACCGGCCGCGTCCGTCGCGGGACCGGGACGTTCGGGGGCGCGACGCTGTCATGTCCCCCATCGTGGCACCGATAGGTGAACGGCGGGTGACGAAGTTCTCCCGTCGGACGCTAGGCGCCGGCGGGGCGGGCGAACTGGACGTCGACGGCGGCGCGCTCGAACCCCGCGCCCGCGTACGTGGCCAGCGCCGCGGCGTTGTCCCCGTCGACGTAGAGCACCGCGCGGTCGCAGCCGGCGCGCGCCAGGTGCCGCAGCCCGACGGCGGTGAGCGCGCGGCCCAGCCCGCGCCCCTGCGCGTCGGGCGAGACCCCGACCGCGTAGATCTCACCAGCACGGCGCTCCCCGTCCCGGGCGCCGTCCGGCTGGTCGTTCTCCACCTTGGTCCACAGGAAGCCGAGCGGCTCGCCTCCTGCGTCATCGCTGCCGGCGTCGGCGGGCACGACGAGGAAGAAGCCCTCCGGGTCGAACCAGGGTTCGCGCCGGCGGTCGTGCAGGTCGTCCACGGTGAGGCGGCCCTGCTCGGGGTGGTCGGCGAACGCGCGCGCGTTGAGCCGCACCCACGCCTCGTCGTCGGCCCCGGGCCGGAAGGTCCGCAGGGCGAGGCCGGGCAGGTCCGGCACGTCGCTGGCCGCGTCGTCGGGCCCCAGCGGGCGGGCGAGCACGAGCAGCTCGCGCGCCACCTCGTAGCCGTGGGCCGCCGCGAACGCCCGTGCCGCGGGCAGGTCGCCGTGCGCCCACACCCGCAGCGGCTTGCCGCGCTGACCAGGGGCGCCCGAGAACATCGGCAGGCGGGCGTCGCGCTCGGCCGTGCGGAGCAGCACGGTCCCCACGCCCTGCCGGCGGTGCGCCGGGTGCACGACGAGCTCGGCGCTGGCGTCCTCGCCGCCGCGGTCCACCTGCAGGTAGCCGGCGACGACGCCGTCGTCACCGCGGGCCACGACGTGCGTCAGCCAGTCGGCCTCGGTGCCGAGGCGCAGCAGCGGCTGCTCCGAGAGCGGGGCGACGCCGTCCTGGGACGCCGCGGCCGCGGCGAGTGCGCGCACGGCGTCCTGCGTGGGCGCGTCCAGTGGGTCGAAGGAGAGCGTGGTCTGGGTGGGCACGCCCCCATTCTCGCCGAGGTGGTCCAGTTCTCCGCGAGGTAGTGGTCTGGACCACTACCTCGGCGAGAGCTGGACTACCTCGGCGGGCGCCGTCAGCTCGCGGTGCAGGTGGCGGCGGGAGCCGTGGAGGGCGCGGCCCCCGTCCCGATGAAACCGGCGGTGGTGGAGGCGCCCGCGGCGAGCGTGCCGTTCCATGCGGCGGGGGTCACGTGCACGCCGTCGGCGTCCGACGTCGCCTCGCCGCCCCAGGCCTGGGCGACCGTGCTGCCGCCGGGCAGCGCGAACGTGACGTCCCAGCCGTCGACGGCGGCGTCGCCGGCCGTCACGGTCACCTCGCCCTGCCAGCCGCCCGGCCAGGAGTGGGTCACCCGCACGACGGCGGTGCAGGCGTCGGCCGGCGGCTCGGTCGGCTCGGGCGGCTCGGTCGGCTCCGGCGGCTCGGCGCCGAACCACGACGCCTCGACGGCGGTCTCGCGCAGGCCGTCCGGGCCGTCGATGATGCGGGTGCCCCACGCGCTGGGGTCGGCGGGGTCGAAGCCGAGCACCATGTCGAGGTAGGGGTCGGTGTTGCCGCTCCACGACCAGGCCAGCCAGCCCAGGTCGAGACGCTCCGCCTCGGACAGCACCCAGTCCTCGTCGACGTCGGCGGCGGTCTGCTGCCAGCCGAACTCGCCGACGATGATCGGCAGCCCCGCGTCCACGAAGAACTCGAGGTAGTCGGTCACCGTCTGGTGCTGGTTGTACACGCTGTACATGTGGATGGAGAAGATCGTGTTGGCGTCAGGGTCGGAGGCGAAGACGTCGGCGGCCGCGGGCCGCATGTAGTTCTTCCAGTCCTGCCCCCAGTTGGGCGCGTCGACGACGAGCGCGTGCTCGTACCCGATGTCGCGCATCCGCACGATGGCGTCGGAGGTCGCGCTGCCCCAGGTCTCGTTGGTGGCGTCGTCGTTGCCCATCGGCTCGTTGCCGATGTTCACCATGACGAAGTCCTCGGTGCCGGCGAGCGTCGGGTAGAGGTCCTCCCAGTAGTCGACGGCCTGGTCGAGGGTGGCCGCGTCAGGGGCGAACTCGTCGCCGTACCCGGTGGTGTCGTGCACCTCGAGGATGCAGACGAGCCGGTTCTCCTCGCACAGGTCGACGACGTCGGCGACGTCCTCGGGGGTGTTGCGGGTCCACTGGTCGCCGCTGGACAGGACGACCCGCACGCTGTTGGCGCCGGCGGCCTTGATGTCCGCGAACGAGTCGGTCTGGTGCGTGTACCAGGTGTGCGCGTGGTTGACGCCGCGGAGCACGAGGTCGGTGCCGTCGGCCTCGACGACGCGGCCGTCCGCCACATGGATGCCGGGCGGGGCGTCGGCACGGGCGTCGGGCGCCGTCGCGACGACGGCGGCCGCGGCGCCGGCGGCGAGGGCGGCCGCGGCGAGGGCCGCCGGCACGACGTGGCGGGCCGCGGGGCGCGCCGTCGCGGCGGCGTGCTGGTGCGGAGGTGCTCCGGGGGGAGTGGGGGAGTGCTGCATGGCGGGACGTCCTCGTCTCTCGTGCGACTCGGCACGCGCTGCGCGTGCGGTCCCACAGTGGTCGAGGTGTCGGCGCCGGTCAGGACGCTGAAACGATTCGTCCGGCGTGACGGGCCCGAGGGGCCTGCCGGGACCGTGCGGGTCCCGGCAGGCCCGGGGTGTCAGTCCTCGTTCGACGCCGGCTTGGCGAGACCCGCGGAGATGAGGTCCATCACCGAGGAGTCGGCGAGCGTGGTCGCGTCGCCGACGGTGCGGTTCTCCGCGACGTCGCGCAGGAGGCGGCGCATGATCTTGCCGGACCGGGTCTTGGGCAGCTCCGGCACGACGAGGATGCGGCGCGGCTTGGCGATCGGGCCGATCTCCTTGGCGACGTGGTTGCGCAGCTCCTGCTGGACCTCCTCGGCGCCCTCCGGCGTCGACGCGCGGTCCGCGTGCTCGCCGCGGAGGATGACGAACGCGACGACGGCCTGGCCGGTGGTCTCGTCGGCGGCGCCGACGACGGCGGCCTCGGCCACGACGTCGTGCGAGACGAGGGCGGACTCGATCTCCGTGGTGGACAGGCGGTGGCCGGAGACGTTCATGACGTCGTCCACGCGCCCGAGCAGCCAGATGTCGCCGTCCTCGTCCTTCTTGGCGCCGTCGCCGGCGAAGTACAGGCCCTGGAACCGCGACCAGTACGTGTCCTTGAAGCGCTGCAGGTCGCCCCAGATCCCGCGCAGCATGGACGGCCACGGCTCCGACAGCACGAGGTATCCGCCGCCGCCGTCCGGCACGGAGTGCGCCTCGTCGTCCACGACGTCCGCGACGATGCCGGGCAGCGCGACCTGCGCCGAGCCGGGCTTGGTGGCGGTGACGCCGGGCAGCGGGCTGATCATGATCGCGCCCGTCTCGGTCTGCCACCAGGTGTCGACGATCGGTGCTGTGTCGCCGCCGATGACGCGGCGGTACCACATCCACGCCTCGGGGTTGATGGGCTCGCCCACCGAGCCGAGCACGCGCAGGCTCGACAGGTCGAAGCCGGCGGGGATGTCCTCGCCCCACTTCATGCAGGTGCGGATGGCCGTCGGCGCGGTGTAGAGGATCGAGACCTGGTACTTCTCGACCAGCTCCCACCACCGGCCGCGGTGCGGGGTGTCCGGCGTGCCCTCGTACAGCACCTGGGTCGCGCCGTTGGTCAGGGGTCCGTAGACGACGTACGTGTGCCCGGTCACCCAGCCGATGTCGGCGGTGCACCAGTAGACGTCCGACTCGGCCTTGAGGTCGAAGACGTTCTTGTGCGTGTAGGCCGCCTGCGTGAGGTAGCCACCCGTGGTGTGCAGGATGCCCTTCGGCTTCCCCGTGGTGCCCGACGTGTACAGGATGAACAGTGGGTGCTCGGCCTCGACGGCCACGGGCTCGTGGAACGTGTCGGCGTGCTCCAGGGCGTCGTGCCACCAGACGTCGCGGCCGTCGGTCCACTCGACGTCCTGCTCGGTGCGGCGCACCACGAGCACGTGCTCCACCGTGGTCGCGGGCTCGCCGTCCTTGGGCGCCAGCGCCTCGTCGACCGCGGGCTTGAGGGCGGAGGGCGCGCCGCGGCGGTAGCCGCCGTCGGCCGTGATGACGAGCTTCGCCTCGGCGTCGGCGATGCGGCTGCGCAGCGCGTCGGCGGAGAAGCCGCCGAAGACCACGGAGTGCGGGGCGCCGATGCGGGCGCACGCGAGCATCGCGACGACCGACTCGACGAGCATCGGCAGGTAGATGACGACCCTGTCGCCCTTGGTCACGCCGAGCGCCGTGAGGGCGTTCGCCGCGCGGGACACCTCGGCCTGCAGGTCGGCGTAGGTGACGGTCCGCGTGTCGCCGGGCTCGCCCTCGAAGTGGATGGCGACCCGGTCGCCGAGACCGGCCTCGACGTGCCGGTCCACCGCGTTGTACGCGGCGTTGAGCGTGCCGTCGGCGAACCACTTCGCGACCGGCGCCTCGGACCAGTCGAGCGTCTGGGTGAACGGCGTGGACCACGTGACGAGCTCACGCGCCTGGTCGGCCCAGAACCCGAGCCGGTCGGCCTTCGCGTCCTCGTACAGGGACGGCTGGGCGTTGGCCTGCGCCGCGAACGCGGGGCTCGGCGGGAACGCTCGCGTCTCGTGCAGCAGGTTCTCGAGGCTGGGGGCGGTGGTCTCGTTCTCTGGCACGCTTACCTCCGGTTGCGCATCGTCGCTGGTGCGGTCCGCCGGTGCACGACGCGGTGCGGCCGGGGACGGCGGGCCCGTGGGCCTCGCCGTCGGGAGTCTAGACCGGGGGCGTGACCGGGGTCACGTCGCCCCCGGTCCGGCGGCCCTCCGCACAGGTCGTCGCGATGCCCGCTGCGATGCCAGCCACGATGCTTGCTGCGGTGGCCGAGCGGGTCCGTCGACGCCATCCTGAGCAGGGCGTTCGCGGCCGAGGCCCGGCAGTGGGTCGGGAGGAAGGGAGGCGCGACGGTGACCTTCGTCCACCACAGGACCCTCGACGACGCACAGCGTTGGCTGCGCTCCGGGCACGACGTGCACGTGACCGGCGACGTCGGCGCAGGGCGCAGCACGGTGCTGCGCGCGCTCGCCGACGCCCGGCGGTCCGCAGGGGCGGCCGTCGTCGAGCTCGCGGGGTCGGCGGGCGGGGAAGCCGTGCCGCTCGGCGCGTTCCTCACCCACCCGACGCTCCGGCCCCGCGGCTCCGTCCCCCGGTGGGGCGTGCCCGAGGCGACGGCCGCGCTCGACGAGGCGCTCGCCGGCCGGCAGGCGACCGTCCTCGTCGACGACGCGCACCTGCTCGACCGTCCGTCGCTCGCCGTCGTCGACACGGTGGCGCGGCTGCGGCGGGACCGGGTACGTCTCGTCACGACGGTGCCGCTCGGCGTCGCCGGTGACGGCCCGTGGTCGGTGCTCGCCCGCGGCGCGGGTGCCGTCGCCGTGGAGCCGCTGGGCGTGAACGAGGTCGCGACCCTCGTCGGGGACCTCCTGGGTGGTCAGGTCGAGGGCAGCCTGGCCGCGACCGTCGCCGGCCGGTCGGGCGGGAACCCGCGCGCCGCCGTGGCCCTGGCGGTCGCGGCCGCCGGGGCGGGTGCCGTCGCCCAGGTGGAGGGCAGGTGGGCGCAGGTGCACGGCCTCGAGGCCGTGCCGACCGGGTCGGTGCTGCACGGCCTTCTCGGCGGGCTCCCCGACCCGCTCAGGCAGGGCCTGGAGTCGCTCGCCTGGTTCGGGCTGCTCGACGTCGACCACGCGCGCGTGCTGCTGGGCGAGGACCGGCTCGCCGCGCTCGACGCCGCAGGCCGGGTCGCGGTCGACGAGCGCCCGCGGGCCCGCCTCGTCGCGGTGAGCCCGCCCGTGCTCGCCCAGGCGCTGCGCGCACAGCTTACCGGCGCCCGGCGGGCGCTGCTGCGGGAGCGGGCGGAGGAGCTGTTCGGCACGGGTGGGCCGGCCGGCGGCGACGAGGCCGGCGAGGAGTCGCCGCTGGCCGCGCTCGCGGGCACGACGGTGCCCGAGGACCAGCCGGTGCACCAGCAGGTCGCGATCGTCACCGAGTCGGTCCGCACCCGGGCGTCGCTCTGGTCGCGCGCCTGGGCCGAGCGCCACGATGTCGCGAGCGCGCTGCCGCTGCTCCGGCTGCACCTCGTGGACGGGCTCGCCCCCGTCGACGCCGACGAGATCTTCGCCGGCACGTCGCGTGCCCCCACGGACGACCCCGAGCAGGTGGCGGCCCACGCCGTCCTCCGCGGGCAGTGGGTGGTGCAGCGCGGGGGCAGCGTGCGCGAAGGGTTCCTGCACGACCCCGGCCCGTCCGGGCTGGTGACGGTCGACGGCGTCGGCGAGCCGTTCCTGCACTACCTCGACGACGTGTACGGGGAGCCCGAGCGGGCCCCGGACCCCGCGGCGTTCGACCTGGAGGCCGACGTCCCGCGGTCCCTGCGCGGCTACGCGACCGTCCAACTGGTGCGGGCCGCGCTCGAGGCGGGGGCCCCCGACCGGGCGCTCGAGCTGCTGGGCGGCTGGAGCGGCACGCCTCACCAGCGGCCCTACACGCACCGGCTGGACGCCCTGCGCGGCGACGCGCTGCTCATGGTGGGCCAGGTGGACGACGCCGTGACCTGGGCACGCGAGCGCGTCAGCGCCGCCTACGACGAGGTCAGCCCGTTCGGCATCCGGTTGGCCGCCCGCGGGCTGGCGACCGCGCTGTTCGTGCGCGGAGACCACGACCGGGCCCTGCGTGCGCTGAGCGTGGTGCTCCGGCTCGGACGGGGCGGTCCGGTGATGAGCCCTTTCGACGACCGGATCTTCGCGCTCGCCGCGGTGCTGCACGCGCGGGCCGGCCACCACGACCTCGCGCGCACCCTGCTGGACGAGCTGGAGCGCACCCCGCGGCCGTTCGTGCCCGTGCTCGACTTCATGCGGCCGTGGGCCCGGATGGAGGTGGAGCACGCGGCGACCGGGGGCGAGCCGGACGCCGACCTCCTCTGGGCGGCGGGCGAGGACCTGTGGGCGCGCGGCTGGACCGCGTCGGCCGTGTTCTGCTGGGCGCTCACGCCGCAGATGCTCGACGACGCCCGCCTCGCCCGGCTGGAGGAGGGGTTCGCGTCCGTGCGCATGCCGCTGCTCACGCCCGCAGTGCGGCTGCACCGGCACCTGGCGCACGGCACCAGCGGCGTCGCCCTCGAGTCGCTGCGGGCCATGCGCACGCGCGGACCGCTGGCCCACGTCGCGATCGCCGTCGCCCGGCAGCGCTCGGACGCCGAGGGGCGTCGCGTCCTCACCGTGGACGACGTCGCCGACATCGCCGGGACCACCGCCCCGAGGGTCGACGTCGGCCCGACGTCCGGGCTCACCACGCGCGAGGCCGAGATCGTCACCCTCGCCCGCGAAGGCCTCGCCAACCGGGAGATCGCCAGCCGGCTGTTCCTCTCCGTGCGGACCGTGGAGAGCCACCTCTACCGGGCGATGCAGAAGCTGGGCGTCACCGATCGGCGACAGCTGCGCGGGTGACGGGGCTCAGGGCCGGTCCGTGCCGGCCCCGGTCTCCGCGGGCCTGGTCTCCGCGGGCCCGGCGGTGCGCGTCCGGCGTCGGCCCCGCCAGGCGCGCCACCACAGGCTGACCGCCCACAGGAAGAACGCGCCGGCGACCGCGTAGACCGCCACCGACTTGTGGTCGCCGTTGACGGCCGAGTTCACGGAGCCCAGCCACGGGACGGCGTAGGCGACCCGGCCGCGCACCTGGTACTCCTGCACGGGGTCGTCCTCGGTGGCGTTGGCGTCGCCCTGGACGGTGAAGGTGCGCGTGCCGTCCTGGTGGTTGTCGATCGCGGTCACCCGGTGCGAGATCGCGGTCGGGTCGTCCGGGTTCGGCAGGTAGGTGACGATGTCGCCGACGCGCACGTCCTCCGGCTCCACCGGGAGCACGACGGCGAGCGACCCCACCGGAAGGTTCGGCTCCATCGAGCCCGACAGGATGGTCAACGGGATGCCGCCCAGCACCTTCGGCACCACGATCACCGCGGCGGCCAGCAGGATGACGAGGCCCAGCACCCCGTAGGTGAGCCCCGCCCAGAGCCCCGACAGGGCCGGGTGCCGGACCTGCCGGCTGCCCTCCGCGTCCGCCGCCGGCGTCGTCGCCGGGCCGTCCGCCGTGTCTTCCGCGTCGATGTCGACCTCCCCGGTCTCCCGTGGGGGACCGCCCCCACAGGCGCTGCTCAGTCTGCCTGCTCGCCCTCCGGCGTCGCCGTCGGACGTGCCGACGGCGCGGCGGCCTGGTCGGCGGCGGCCTGGTCGGCGACGGCCTGGTCGGGGCCGGCGGGCTCCTCGGGTGCGGGCGTCTCCTCGGGCTCTGTGGCTTCGGTCTGCTCGGTCTGCTCGGTCTGCTCGGTCTGCTCGGCCGCCGGCGCCTCGCCGCTCGTCGCGTCGTCCGCCTCCTGGTCGCTGCCCTTCACGGTGGTGACGTCCGCCGACGGTGCCGCCGTGGCGGACGTCGCGCCGCTCCAGAGCGGGAGCCGCTCGGGGGTCAGCCCGGAGCCGTCGCCGAACTCCTCGTGGTCGGTCACCGCGGCGACGTCCCAGCCGGAGAGGTCTCGCGAGAAGCTCGACGCGTTCTTGAACATGTCCTCCATGGTCGTCACGCTGCCGGTGCTCCAGCCCGTGATGTCGCCGTCGAAGCTCGTGGCGCCCTCGAACAGGTGGGACATGTTCGTCACGTGGGAGACGTCCCACCGGGTGATGTTGTCGTTCGCGTCCCAGCTCGCGCCGACGAAACCGGTGGCGCCCTGGAACATCCCCTCCATGGTCGTCACCTTCGACGTGTCGGTGAACCCGGTCGGGCCGGTGAAGCTCTCGGCACCGGCGAACATGTACGACATGTCCGTGACGTTCGAGGTGTCGAACGTCGGCTTGTACTGGCTGTAGTTCGTCGCACCGTCGAACATGTGCGCCATCGTCGTGACGCGGGACGAGTCCCAGCCGGTGATCTGGAAGGACGTCCCGGGAGCGTTCGCCGAGCCCGCGTTCTGGAAGGCGTACGACGTGTCCGTCAGCGTGTCCGGGAGCTGCTCGACGTACTGCAGGTGGACCGCGTCCTTGAGGGCGTACCGCGCGGACCGCGTGCCGTAGTCCTCCGACCAGCCGCTGACGTGGGTCAGCGACCCCACCTCGGAGGTCGTCTGCTCCGCGGACCCGAACCCTCGGAAGGCGCCGACGACCCGGACGTTCGGCGTGAACCCGGCGGTGCCGAAGTCCATCTCGTTGAGGCCGTCGACGGCGTCCGTCTGGCGCTCGCTGCCGCCGTCCCACACACCCCAGGTGATGATCGTGCCCGGGGCGGGGTCGGTGAGGTAGAAGCCGACGACGCCGTCGTCGTCGAGCGAGAGGTCGAAGTCCACGCGGAAGGTGGTGCCGCCCTGCGGCTCGGGGGCGCCGGTCGAGATCGTGCCGGCGTCGAGGGCGGCGGTGTCCGTCCAGCCGTTGCCGTTGGACAGGGACACGGTGAGGCCGGACAGGTCGATCGTGCGCGCGGTGGCGGGCAGCCCGGCGTCGGCGGTGACCGCGAGCGTGAGCCGTACGGTCTGGTGGCCGTCGTCGTCGGACCGGAGGCCCTGCACGGGCACGGAGCCCGCCGTGAGCTGGACGGTGACGTGGTCCTTGATCGCGTCCGGCAGGCCGGCGCCGGAGATCGCGAAGGACGCCCGGAGGTTCTCCCCGACGGCGGTGACGGGGACGTCGGCGATCGTCGAGGTGATCGTGTCGCCGGCGCTCAGCGTGTCCGTCGCCGGATCGAAGGAGGCGCCGGACCTGGTCCAGGCCCCGGCGGTCAGCGTGTCCTCGTCGATGCCCAGGCTGCCCGTGGTCGTGCTTCCGCCGACGGGCGCGGAGGCGTTCCAGGCGGCGAACGAGCCCGCACCGGGCAGTGCCAGCAGCATCGCGGCGGCGACCGCCACGGCGGCCGGCACCACGCGCACCGGGTTCAGGAACCGGACCTGACGACGCATCTCACACCCTGGTTTCGACTCGCTCGGACGGGCGGTAGGGACCGCGGGCGGCAGCGCTCGGGGGAGGGGCAAGCTGCCGCCCGCGGTGGTCAGGGGTCAGGAGCTCAGGACCTGCTGCAGATCGATCTTGACGTCCTGCAGGTTGATCGCCGCGCTCTTCGAGGCCTCGGCGGACTGGTCGAACGCGAGGCTCACGACGGCCGTGAGGTCGTACGTCGTCCCCGCGTCGGAACCCGTCAGCGCGAGCGACTCGCCGGAGTCGGAGTGCGCCGCGTCGGTCAGGGTGATCGTGGCGGTCACGTCGTCAGGAAGCGTGGCCTGCGTGTCGTCGAGCGTGGCGGCGACGACCAGGTTCTCGCCGGTGGCCGTGACGGTGAGGGTGGTCGTGCCCTCGATGACGTCGCCCGGGACCATGTGGAACGTGGTGATGTCGGTGATGGCGTTGGCGGCACCCGGGGTGACGTCCTGCCAGTCCGTGGTGCCGCTGAAGTCCGCGGTGAGCGTGCCGGTCTCGCTGGCGGCGCCGCCGATGGCCCCGCTGGTGTTCCACAGCGCGAACGTGCCGGCCCCGCCCAGCAGGACGGCGATGCCGGCAGCGGCGGCGACGGTGCCCTTGACGGCACCCTTCTTCGTGGTCGTGTTCGTCATCGTGCTGTTCCTCCCCAGTGACCGAGGCCCGACGCTCGCTGCGCCTGACACGTCCACTGTCGGTGGCCGCGGGCGCGCGCGGGGGCGGCGTGGCACCCGCCGTAGGTACGCCCACGCCCACGACCTGCGACGACGTCCGCCGTCCTCCACGAGTGCAGTAGTCCGGTGCGCTACTGGGACGGCCCTGCGCAGTAGCCCCGGGTACCGCCGGCGCGGCGTGCGACGGGGCGAGATCGTCCGGGCTCCTGTCGTCGGGCCCTGGTAGACGTCGACCATGACGACTCCCTACGTGTCCTGGCCGCGCGAGGCGGGGAACCTCCGCCTGCGCGTGCCGACGAGCCGCGACGTCGACCGGGTGCTGGCGTGGCGCAACGATCCCGAGGTGACGCGATGGCTGCTGCGCACCACGCAGGACGCCGACGAGCTGCGGGGGTCGTGGCGCCGTGCGCTCGACGACGCCTACGACCAGGCGATCGTGGTCGATGTGGACGGCGTCGTCGTCGCGACCGGCGAGCTGGAGGTGAGCGACGGCATGGGCCAGCCGCGGGGCGCCGCGTGGCACCGCGCCGAGGGGTCGATCGGCTACCTCGTCGACCCCGCCTATGCGGGCCGGGGGATCGCGACGGCGCTCGCGGGCGCGCTGCTCGACGTCGCGTTCACCGACCTCGGCCTGCACCGCGTGACCGCCGGGTGCTTCGCCGCGAACGAGGCCTCGTGGCGGGTCATGGAGAAGCTCGGGATGCGCCGCGAGCAGCACGGCGTCCGCGACTCCTGGCACGACGAGCTGGGCTGGGTGGACGGGTACACGTATGCGGTCCTCGCGGACGAGTGGGCCGGCCCGCCGACCGTCGACGCCGCCGGCTGAGGCCCCGGACACGAGGACGGCGCCCGGGAGACATGTCGACCGAGCGCCGCTCTCGCCAGCCCGGACGCGGGTAGCAGGCGCTGGTCCGATCACTGGGTGGGGTCGTTCCCACCGAGTGGGTCCTCAACCGGGGACTTCCTTGGCGTGGGTCCCCCGTCCGGCTGTCTCCTCCCATGGAACGCCCGCCCGGGCAGGGCCGCAAGCGCTCAGCCGTGCCGGCGGCGCCACCAGCGGCGGAGCAGCCAGGCGGCCACGCCCGCGACGACGACGACGCCCGCGGTGAGCGCCACGGCGGGCGGCCTGATCGCGGACCGCAGCGCCACGGGGCGGGAGAACGTGAGCACGCCCCAGCCGTTCTCGGCGGCCACGCGCCGCAGCGTCTTGTCCGGGTTGACGGCGAAGCCGTGCCCGACGGCGCCGAGCATCGGCGCGTCCGTGACCGAGTCCGAGTAGGCGTAGCTGCGCTCGAGGTCGTAGCCGCGCCGGGCTGCGAGCTCGCGAACGGCCTCGGCCTTCTGCTCGCCGTACGCGTAGAACTCGATCTCGCCGGTGTACCGGCCGTCCTCGACGGCCATCCGCGTGGCGACGACGTGGTCGGCGCCCAGCACGGTGGCGATCGGCTCGACGAGCTCCGTGCCCGAGGCGGAGACGATGACGACGTCGTGCCCGAGCTCGTGGTGCTCGGCGATGAGCTCCACGGCCTCGGCGTAGACGTACGGGTCGATGAGCTCGTGCACGGTCTCCGCGACGATCTGCTGCACCTTGCTCACCTCCCAGCCGGTGGCGAGCTCGGACAGGTGCTTGCGCATCCGCTCCGTCTGGTCGGCGTCGGCGTTGCCGGCGTAGAAGAGCAGGTGCGCGTACGCGCTGCGCAGGACGTCGCCGCGCGTGATGAGGCCTCCGGCGTAGAACGGCTTGGAGAACGCCGCCGACGAGCTCGTCGCGATGATCGTCTTGTCGAGGTCGAAGAACGCCGCGACCCGCACCGGCGGGGTCGCCGGTGCCGCCTCGTGCGGTCCGGGTCGCTGGTCGGTCACGGCCCGAGCCTAGCCGGGCGGGTCGTCATGTCGGGCAGGAGTTCATGCATAACTCTTGTGCAGAAGTCTTGTGCACAAGAGTTATGCATGCTTATCGTGCACGCATGGAACCGACGCCGGAGCGCCCGTACACCCACCTCGAGCTCACCGCCGAGGCCGCCAAGGTGCTCGCGCACCCGCTGCGCTCGCGGCTGCTCGGCGCGCTGCGGCGCGGCGGCCCGGCGTCGGCGACCGCGCTCGCCGCCGAGCTGTCCACCAACACCGGTGCCACCAGCTACCACCTGCGCAGGCTGGAGTCCGTCGGCCTCGTTACCGACACCGAGGAGGGGCGCGGCAAGGAGCGCCTCTGGGCGGCGACCACGCAGAGCCACGGCTGGCGCGACTCCGACTTCGGCGGCGACGAGGACGCGCAGACGGCGCTCGGCTGGCTGGTGCGCGACTACCACCGGCAGTTCGACACGAACTACTCCCACTGGCTCGACGTGCAGGAGGGCTGGCCGAAGGAGTGGACCGACGTCGCCGGCATGACCGACACCTGGGTGGAGGTCACGCCCGAGCAGGCGGCCGCGATGGGCGAGGAGCTCGAGGCGGTGGTCAACACGTACCTGCGTGCCGGCGCCGGCGACCCCCGGGCGCGGCGGCTGCACCTGTGGCGGTTCCTGTTCCCGCTGGACGCCGACGACGTGCCCGGCGGGTTTCCCGAGAGCAAGAACGAGAGCAAGGACGACGAGTCATGAGCCCGCAGCGCGTCTTCCTCCTGCTCACCGCCACCCGGTGGTTCCCCGTCGGCCTGGTCGTCACCGTCACCACGCTGCTGCCGATCGAGCGCGGCCTCACCGTGGCCCAGACGCTCTCGCTCGCCTCCGTGACGGGCCTCGTCGTCTTCGCTCTCGAGCTCCCGACGGGCGGCACTGCCGACGCGGTCGGACGGCGGCCGATGCTCATCGCCTCGGCCGTGGTGCAGGTGCTGGCGGCCGCGACGTTCCTGCTGGCCCAGTCGATCTGGGCGTTCTTCGCGGCGGCCGCGCTCATGGGCATGTTCCGCGCGCTGGACTCCGGCCCGCTCGAGGCGTGGTTCGTCGATGCCGTGCACGCGAAGCACCCCGGGGCCGACGTCGACCGCACGCTGGCCCATCAGGGCACGGTGCTCGGGGTGTCGATCGCGCTCGGCGCGCTCGTGTCGGGCGGGCTGGTGTGGTGGCACCCGATCGGCGCGTGGTCCGCGCTCACCCTGCCGTACGCGACGTACGCGGCGCTGGCCGTGGTGCACCTCGTGATGGTCACGCTGCTGGTGCGCGAGGCACCGCGCCGTGGGGCAGGCGACGGCGCGGGCGTGGCCCTCGCCGGACGACGCCGGTGGCGCGTCGCGGTGCGCTCCACCGTCGGGTCGGCCCGCCAGATGCCCGCGGTCGTCGCCTCCGGGCTGCGCCTCGCCCGTGACAACCCGGTGCTGCGCGGCCTGCTCCTGGTGGAGCTCTTCGCGGCGACCGCGATGGTCGTGTTCGAGTCGCTGCAGCCGATCCGGATGGCGGAGATGCTCGGCGGCGAGGCCGAGGCGGGCGCCGTCATGGGCCCGGTCGCGTCGGCCGGCTGGGGGGCGTTCGCGCTCGGCGCCGCCCTGTGCGGGCTCGCCTCGCGACGGTTCGGCGTCGCCCGCACGGCGATGGCGGCGCGGGTGCTCAACGGCCTCGGCGCCGTGTGGATGGGGCTGGCCGGAGGGCCCGCGATGCTGGTCGTCGCCTACCTCGTCACCTACGGCCTGCACGGCAGCTCCGGCCCGGGGTACAACGCGCTGCTGCACCGTGAGGCGCAGCGGGACAACCGGTCCACCGTGCTGTCGTTGGCGTCGATGGTGTCCTTCGCGGTGTACGCGGTGGCGTCGCCCGCGCTCGGCGGCGTGGCGCAGGCGACGAGCACCTCCGTGGCCATGGTGCTCGGCGGGGCGTTCAGCGTGCTCGGCGTGCTCTGCTTCGTTCCGGCGCTGCGCGCGGAGCGGGAGCGGGGGCGACGACCGGCCGACGCTGACGCCGACGACGGCGTTCCCGAGGACGCGGCGGCGGCCTGACGCCGGACGGAGCCCGCCCCCAGGCGGCCTCCGTCCACAGATCCTCGGGCGCGTCCCGGACGGGCCCCGGCGGCGGACCAGCCTGGGCGCATGAACGACGCCCTCGCTCGCACCCTGCCCCGCCCGGCCGACCCGTCACCCGGGCCGGTGCGCACCGTCGCGCCCCCGGCGTCGTGGCCGCCGGGTCGCGGGCGGGGCGACGGGCCGGGGCACGACCGGCGGACGATCGCGGTCGTCGGCGCCTGCGGCGGCGCGGGCGTGAGCACCGTCGCCGTGGCCCTCGCCCAGGGGCTCCGCCGGGCCGGGGACGGCGCGGTCCTCGTGGACCTCGATCTTCCCGGCCCCGGCCTCGACGTGCTGCTCGGCATCGAGGACGAGCCCGGCGCCCGCTGGCCCGAGCTGGCCGCAGCCCGGGGCGACGTGGACGGCGTCGGTCTGGTCGCGGCGCTGCCCCGCTGGCACTCCGTCCCCGTGCTCTCCGGGACCCGGTCGAGCCCGGGACGCCCCGACGACGCGGTGGTCGTGGACGTCTGCACCGGGCTGCTGCACGCCGGCGAGACCGTGGTGCTCGACGTGCCCCGGCCCGCGGCCTGGACCGCCGCCGTGCGGATGCTCGTGGCGGCGGCCGACGTGGTGCTCCTGGTCGTGCCCTGCACCGCCCCGGGCGTCGCCGGGGCCATGGCCACCTGGGCGGAGCTCGTCGAGCTCGGCGTCCGGGACCCGTGGCTCGTCGCCAGGCGCCCCGCGCCGGGCCGCGTCGACGCGGTGGCCCTCGGGGACGCCGTCGGGCTCCCGGTGGCCACGACCGTGCGTGCGGACGCCCGGCTGGCCGCCGCCGTCGACCGCGGCGACGGCCCGCCCGTCGGCCGCGGGACGCCGCTCGGCCGTGCCGTGGCACCGCTGGTGACGGCGCTGGCGGGTGCGTCGTGACCGGTCGCGCGCTCGTCGACCGCGACCTGCTCGACGACGTGCGGGCCCGCGTCGGCACGGCGGGCACGGCGCTCGACGACGGCGTGGTGCGCGACGCGTTGCGGGCGACCGGGCGGGTGTTCGGGTCGGCGGCGCTGACCGACCTCACCCGTGCCGCGCGGGCCGAGCTCACCGGGGCCGGGCCGCTGCAGGAGCTGCTCGACACCCCCGACGTCACCGACGTGCTCGTCAACGGCCCGCGCGACGTCTGGGTGGACCGCGGCGACGGGCTGCGTCGTGCCGACCTCGACCTCGGGACGCCGGAGGCCGTGCGGGCGCTCGCCGTCCGGATGGCGGCCGTGGCCGGCCAGCGCCTCGACGACGCCGCCCCGACCGTCGACGCCCGGATGCCCGACGGCACCCGCCTGCACGCCGTCGTGGAGCCCGTCGCGCCCGCGGGGGCGGTCATCGCGCTCCGGGTGCTGCGGCAGGCCGCGCACTCGGTGGACTCCCTCGTCGCCGGCGGCGCGTTGCCGCCCGGGTGGGAGGGCGTGCTGCGCGGTCTGGTCACCGGCCGGGCCAACCTCCTGGTGACCGGCGGCACCGGCACGGGCAAGACGACGCTGCTCGCCGCGCTGCTGTCCCTGGTGCCGCCGGACGAGCGGGTGCTCGTGGTCGAGGAGGCCCGCGAGCTCGCGCCCCGGCACCGGCACGTGGTGTCCCTCGCCGCCCGGCGGCCCAACGTCGAGGGCGTGGGCGAGGTGACGCTCACCGAGCTGGTGCGCGGCGCGCTGCGGATGCGGCCCGACCGGATCGTCGTGGGGGAGTGCCGCGGAGCCGAGGTGCGCGAGCTGCTCCTGGCGATGAACACGGGGCACGACGGCGGGATGGCCACCGTGCACGCCAACGCCGTCGAGCACGTGCCGGCGCGGCTCGAGGCGCTCGCGGCCCTCGCGGGGATGCCGCGTGACGCGGTCGCCGCGCAGGCCTCCGCCGCGCTGGACGTGGTGCTCCACCTGCGGAGGCACGGCGGCCGGCGGCATCTCGCCGAGGTCGGTCTGGTCGGGCGGGACGACGACGGCAGGCTCGAGGTCCGCCGCGCGGCGACGTGGGAGGCGGGTGCGGACCCGCGGCCCGACGTCGCGTGGGAGGAGCTCGTGGGGAGGTGGGCGCCGTGACGGTCGTCATGACGGACCACGGGCCCGGGACCGGCGGCTGGACCGCCGCGGACCTCGCCTCCGGCCCGGGAGCCGTCGGGCTCTGGGTGGGACTCGCGGTGTGGCTGGTGCTGGTTCGCGGCGGACGGCGCCCGGACTCCCTCGTCCGCCCCCTGCACCCGCGCTCCGGCTCCTGGTCGGCGGGGCTGCTGCGCCGCGGACGGCACGAGTCCACGCAGGCGGACGCGGTGCGGGTCGCCGTCGCGCAGGTCGTGGCGCTGCTGCGTGCCGGGGCGCCGCCGGCGGCGGCGTGGTCGCGGGCGCTCGGGGTGCCGGCCGACGCCACCGGCGTCCCGGACCCGGTGGCCTTGGCGCCGGTGGTCGGCGGGGCCGGTCACGCCCGGTCGGTGGTGGCCGCGGCGGTGCTCGCCCGGGACGTCGGGGCCCCGCTGGCCTCGGTGCTGGACGCCGTGTCCGGGGCCCTCGTGGCCGAGGCGGAGGCCCGCGGGGAGCGGGAGGCGTCGCTGGCCGGGCCCCGGGCGACCGCGCGCGTGCTGATGTGGCTGCCTCTGCTGGGGGCGGCGCTCGGCTGGGTGCTGGGTGCCGACCCGGTGGCGACGGCGGTCGACGGCGGCGTCGGCTCCGTCGCGGTGTGCCTGGGGCTCCTGCTGCTCGCGGCCGGGTGGGCCTGGACCCGTCGGTTGGTCGCGTCGGCGAGGGCGGCGGGGGAGGCGGCATGAGCGCGTCGTCCGTCGACCCCGGCGCCGTCGCCGTCGCGGGCGCCTCGTGGGCGGTGGCGGCGGCCGCGCTCCTCGCCGTGCTGCCGTGGTGGCTGGGCCGCGCCGCCACTGCCACGAGGGTGGCGCGCCTGGCGTCGGACGGCCCTGCGGACCCGCCGGCCGAGGAGCACGAGACGGACCCCGTGGACGTGCCCGTCGTGCTGGAGCTCCTCGGTGCGGCCCTGCGCGCGGGCGCCGGGGTGCCGCGCGCCCTCGAGGCCACGGGCGCGGCGCTGGACGGCGCGGTGGCCCCGGCGGCGTCGGGCACGGCAGCGGGCACAGCACCGGACAGGGGCGGGGGCACGGTCGACGGCGCTGCGTTGCGCGCGGCCGCGGACGCGCTGCGGCTGGGCGCGGACTGGGACGGCGCGTGGCGCGACGCCCCGTCCCGGCTCGGCCCGGCACACCGGGCGCTGCGCGGGGCCTGGACCGACGGGGCGTCCCCGACCGGAGCGCTGCGTGCCGCGGGCGAGGAGCTGTTGCGGGCCCGCCGCGCGGCCGCCCGCACGGCCGCGGCCCGGCTGGCGGTGCGCCTCGTGCTGCCGCTCGGAGCCTGCTACCTGCCCGCGTTCGTGCTGGTCGGCCTCGTGCCCGTCCTGCTCGCGCTGGGCATCGACCTGCTGACCGGGTGACCGTGCCCGGCCCACGACGACCCGGGCGCCGCCCGGGTCCCCGCGCCCGCCCCGGGCGGGCGCGCCGCGACCGGCCCGGACCGTCCGCGCCGGCCGCGAGAAGGACACCACGAGGAACGCTCACGAAGGGAGCACTCAGGAGCCATGACGAACGACGACGAGGGCCGCGCGGCGGCCAGGAACGAGCAGGAGCCAGGACCGGGGACGGAGGCCGGCACGCCCCCGGCCGGGAACGACGGTCCCGGGGCACAGCCGGCGCCGGACCGGCCGGACCCGGAGGCGGGGCTGGCGACCGCCGAGTACGCCGTCGCCACCGTGGCGGCGGTCGGGTTCGCCGGCCTGCTCATCGCGGTGCTCAAGAGCGGCACGGTCCGTGGCCTGCTGGAGAACATCATCAGCTCGGCGCTGTCGATCTGATGCGCCCGCACCGCAGCAGAGGCGCCGGCACGGTGCGGGTCCCCGGAGGGCGCGCCCACGCGGGTGCCGACCGCGAGCGCGGTGCGGTGACCGCCGAGCTCGCGGTCGGGCTGCCGGTGGTGGTCCTCCTGCTGGTCGCGGTGCTCAGCCTCGCGGCCGCGTCCACGGCGCAGATGCGCGCCCTGGACGCGGCTCGGGCCGGTGCGCGCGCCTACGCCATCGGGGAGGACGACGCGACGGCCCGGCAGGCCGTCGCGCAGGTCGGCGGGGACGACGCGGAGCTGAGCGTCAGCCGGGACGGCACGTGGGTGCGGGTCACGGTCAGCCGCCCGGTGGTGGGCGGCTGGTTCGCCGGTGCGCCCGTGCGGGCGTCCGGCGACGCGACGGCGTGGGTGGAGCCATGAGCGCCGCACGCGACGGCACGCACGAGAGCGGTGCGAGCGGCGACACGTCGGCCGGTACGGCGACCGAGCGCACGACGACGGACGGGAGCTCCGACGTCGGCAGGGCTGACCGGGACCGGTGCGCCGCCGACGCCCGGGCGAACCGGGACGAGAGGGCTGTGCACCGGGAGCGGGGTGCGGGGACCGTCGTGGTGCTCGCGCTGGCGGCGGTGGTCGTGCTGCTCGCGCTGGCCGTCGGCGCGCTCGGTGCTGCGCAGCGCGCGCGTGGGGCGGCCCAGGCCGCGGCGGACCTGGGCGCGCTCGCCGCCGCCACGGCGTGGCGGCAGGGCGCCGACCCGTGCGCGACGGCGGCCGAGGCCGTGCGCCGCAACGGCGGGGAGGTGGTGGCGTGCGTCCCGGAGGACGGCGGCATCGTCGGCGTCCGCGCGTCGCGCGCGGCCGTCGGGCCGGAGGTGGGGCCGTGGGCGGGGGCGCTCGGCGCGGCCGGGGCGCACGCCCGCGCCGGGCCGCGGCCGGGTGCGGCGCCCGTGTCTGCACCGACCGGGGCGGGGTCGACCTGAACCGTGCCGCCGCCCGGGTCGCCGTCCGTGCCGACGCCGCCCACCCGGCCCGAGCGGTCGCCGTGAGGCGCGCCCGGGCCGGGAGACGGCGGGGATCAGGACGGGTTGACGTGGAACAGCGTGGCGCGCTCGCTGATCTTGCGGGCGCGGGCCAGGCGAGGCTTGTCGGAGCCGTCGCGGATCACGGAGCCCGACGCCTCGAAGTCGGCCAGGAAGTCGATCGCCCACGCGACGTCCGCGCTGGACGGGCTGAAGGACTCGTTGATGACGGCAGGCGTCTCCAGGTCCAGGCAGAGCTTGCCGGTGAGGCCGAGCGCCACGCCGTCCGCCGACTGCTCGCGCAGCAGCGCGTGGCTGGTGCCGACGGTAGGGCCGTCGATCGGGCCCGGCAGCCCGCCGATGCGGCTCGCGGTGACGAGCCGTGAGCGCGGGTAGGCCATCGCGAGGGACTCGTTGGCCGTGCCGGTGTCGCGACGGTAGTCGCCGGACCCGAAGGCCAGGCGGAAGGCGCCCGGGGCGCGCGCGATGCTCACGGCATCCTCGATGCCCAGCGCGGACTCGACCAGCGGGATCACCGGCACGCTGCCGCCGAGCCGCTGGGCCGTGTCGACCACCTGGTCGGGCGACTCGGTCTTGGCGAGCATGACGCCGCGCAGGCCCTTCGAGTCCCACAGGGCGCGGACGTCGTCGGCCCACGCCTGCGACCCGCGCTCGTTGATCCGCACCCAGGCACGACCGCCCTGGGAGAACCAGGCGAGGACCTTCTGGCGTGCCTCGTCCTTGCGGCTGTCGTCGACGGCGTCCTCGCAGTCGAGGATCACCTGGTCGGCACGGGAGAGCTGGGCGGCGTCGAACAGGTCGTCCCGCAGCGCCGACAGCAGCAGCCACGAGCGGGAGTTGGCGGGGTCGACGCGCGTGTCCTCGCGGGAACGGCGGCGTTCGGCGAGGTCGATCTCGGTAGTCACCTCACGATGGTAGGTTCCGCCGGCGCGTGGCTCAGCACGGCATCCAACAAGCGCAGGGCCGCGGACTTGTCGAGGGGAGCGTTGTCGCTGCCGCACTTGGGCGACTGGACGCAGGCCGGGCAGCCCTCGGCGCACGAGCACGCGGCGATCGCGTCGCGGGTGGCGCGCAGCCAGCGCGCGCCGAGCTCGTACCCGCGCTCGGCGAAGCCGGCACCGCCCGGGTACGCGTCGTACACGAAGACGGTGGCCTCGCCGGTGTCGGGGTGCAGCTCCGTCGAGACGCCGCCCAGGTCCCAGCGGTCGCACGTGGCCAGCAGGGGCAGCAGCCCGATCGACGCGTGCTCGGCCGCGTGCAGCGCGCCGGGCGTCTCGTCGGCGGAGACGCCCGCCGCCCGGAGCACGAAGTCCGGCACCGACCACCACACGGCGGTCGTGGCGAGCGTGCGCGACGGCAGGTCGAGCGCCTCCGTGCCGAGCACCTGCATGTCGGGCAGGCGGCGCCGCTGGAAGCTCACCACCTGGCTCGTCACCTCGACCGGCCCGAGGCCCCAGCGCACCGGGCCCCAGTCGCGGCCCTCGACCGGGCGGTGCCCCTCCTCGTCGATCGCGATCTCCATGACCTCGTGCGACCAGGTGCCGTGCTCCACGTCCTTGCGCACCACGAGCGCCACGTGGTCGGCCAGGTCGAGGTGGTCCACGACGAACGTCGCGCCCTGGTGCACGTACACCGCGCCGTCGTGCACCTGGCCGTCCGCCGACCCGGCGTCCACGGTGCCGAGCAGGCGCCCCGTCGTGGCCTCGACCACCCGCACGGGCCGCCCGCCCGTGCCGCGCAGGTCCGCCATCGCCGACGCGGGCTGCGCGTGCGTCCAGTACCAGCCGGACGGGCGGCGTCGCAGGGCGCCGCGCGCCACGAGGACGTCGAGCACCTCGCGCACGGCCCGCGGGTCGCCGAAGGCGGCGAGGTCGTCGCCGCGCAACGGCACCTCCTGCGCGGCGGCGCAGAGCTGCGGGGCGAGCACGTGCGGGTTGGCCGGGTCGAAGACGGTGGCCTCGAGCGCGGCGTCGAACACCGCCTCGGGATGCGTGACGAGATACGTGTCGAGCGGGTCCTCGCGCGCGACGAACGCGACGAGGCCCTCGGCGCCGGCGCGCCCGGCTCGCCCGGCCTGCTGCCAGAGGGAGACCCGGGTGCCGGGCCAGCCGGCGACGAGCACGGCGTCCAGCCCCGAGATGTCGACCCCCAGCTCGAGGGCGTTGGTGGTGGCGAGGCCGCGCAGCTCGCCCGTGCGCAGCGCCTGCTCCAGCTCGCGTCGTTCCTCCGGCAGGTACCCGCCGCGGTAGCTCGCCACCCGCGCCTCCAGGCCGGCGGCCACGGGGCGCAGGTGGTCGCGCGCCTGCTGCGCCACCGACTCCGCGCCGCGGCGCGACCTGGTGAACGCGAGCGTGCGCGCGCCGGACGCCGTGAGGTCCGCGAGCAGGTCCGCCGTCTCGGCGGTCGCCGAGCGCCGCGGGTGCTCGGCTGCGCCGCGGGTGGTCAGCACGGCCTCGGCCTCGTGCTCCGTGCGGGCCGGGTCGAGCGGGTCGGGCAACGCCCACGGGTCGTCGTCGTGCGTGGGCGCGTCGCCGGTAGGCCGCGACCGGTCGAACGCGGCCACCTCCGGCGGCTGCCACAGCGCGAACGTGCGCCGTCCCGCCGGCGACGCGTCCGTGGTCACCGCGACGACCTCCTCGGGCGCCACCCCCACCAGCCGCGCCGTGCTCGCCGCGGGCTCCGCCGTCGTCGCGCTGGCCACCACGAACACCAGCGACCTGTCAGACACGTGTGGCACCCCGGTGACCTGTGCGTCTGACGGGTCCGGAGCGGCGGCCGACGCGTCAGACGTTCGGAGCACCCCGGTGAGCTGTGCGTCTGACAGCGGGCGGTAGTGGGCTGCCAGCCGCGCGAGCCGCCGCAGCACCAGCGACACGTGCGCCCCGAAGACGCCGCGGTACGCGTGCCCCTCGTCGACGACGACGTACCGCAGCCCGCGCAGGAGCCGTGCCCACCGCCGGTGGCCGGGCAGCAGGGAGAAGTGCAGGAAGTCGGGGTTGGTGAGCACCACGTCGGCGTGCTCGGTCACCCAGCGGCGCTCCTCGGTGGGGGTGTCCCCGTCGCACGTCGCGACGCGGGGCCGGGCGCCGGGCACGGCCGCGACCAGCCGCTCCAGGCCGGCGAGCTGGTCGGCCGCGAGCGCCTTGGTGGGCGAGAGATAGAGCACGGTGGCGGGCTCGGGGCCGCGCACCGCCGTGAGGGCGGGCAGCCAGAACGCGAGCGACTTGCCCGAGCCGGTCGACGTCGCGAGCGCGACGTGCCGACCGGACCGGGCGGCGTCGGCGGCCTCGACCTGGTGCGCCCACGGCCGGTCGACGCCGAGCGCGCGGTAGCCGGCGACCACCCCCGGGTCCGCCCAGGCGGGCCAGTCCGCGGTCGCCCCGGCCCGCGCCGGGAAGGTGCGCACGTGCGTGAGCCGGTCCGCCCGCGCCCCGTGCGCGGTGAGCACGTCGAGCAGCGGGTGCTGCTCGGGCTCGGGCTCGGAGGCGGGGTCGGGGGCGGCGGGCACGGGCCACAGTCTCGCACCGGACCGACCGGCTCCGGTCGTTCCCGACCAGGGTCCTCAGTGGGTGAACTGTGTCCTGATATCAGGGTGAAATCGCATCAAAAGGTATCTTGTCGGTTCATCCGGACCTAGGATCGTTCGCGCTGCCGACGGCTCCGCGGCTCGGAGCCGGGCTGTGCCCTCCTCTGACGCCGACGAAGGATCATCGATGCGCCACGCCACCGTGGCGGCGACCGCCGCTGCCCTCCTCCTGCTCTCCGCCGCGCCTGCGGCGGCGGGAGGTTCGGACGACCCCGTGCCCTACACCGTGGGCGCGGACGGTCTGACCCTGCCCGCGGGGGACGCGTTCCGCGACGGTGGCCACGTCAACATCCGGTACACGACGGGCGCGGCCGAGCGAGCCGCCCACATCCACTTCGAGACGCTCAACGGGCAGGCCTCAGGTGCGTACGTGGGCGAGTCCTACCTGCCGTGGTCGGCGCTGGCCGGTCAGCCGCCCGCCGACCTCTGCATCACGTGGGTGCAGGTGGAGGGGTACAACGAGCACTTCGGGGAGGGTGGGCAGCAGCCGGTGTGCGCGCCGGACACGCAGCCCGCACCCGAACCGTCGCCGGAGCCGTCGCGGACGACCACCGAGCCCGCGGTGCCGCCCGCCGTCGAGCCCCCCGGGCCGTCGGGGCCCGACACCGAGGCGGCCCCTCCTGAGACGTCGTCGCCCGCGGAGCCGTCCGAGGAGGGGGCGGCGGAGGAGCCGGCCGTGCCCGGCGTCGAGGACGAGACGCCGGGGCTCCCGTCCGGCGACGATGCGGGGCCCGCGGGCGAGGACGGGCCCGCGACGTCGCGCCCGGACACGTCGGCGACGTCCGGTCAGGTCGTGGGCGGGATGCCGGCGGCGGTCGACGCCGCCGCGCCGGATCAGGGTGCCGCGCTGGCCGCGGGCGACGTCGAGGCGTCGGCTGCCGCCGACGAGCTGCCGCGCACGGGTGCGGCGGTGGCGGGGCTGGCTGCCGCGGCGGCCGTGCTGCTCGCGGCGGGTGCGGTGCTGCTGGTCGTGCGGCGTCGACGCCGCGCCTGAGGGGCGCAGTCGGGCATGTCCGGCCTGGGGTGAAGTGGCCGAAACGGCGGGATGTCGCCGTTCGGCACGGAATGGCGTCCGCATCCGGTGAAGAGCGTGTGACCATTCGCGAACCAGTTTTGTGATCCGATCGTGACATCGTTCCCTGGAACGCATGCCTCGATCCGCCGCCCGTCGTTCCGTCGTGGCCGCAGTCGCCGGCGCGCTCGTCACCTCCACGATGGTGGTGCCGGCCGCGGCGGCCACTGCGAGCCCCGCGGACGCCGTCACCCAGTCCGCCGTCACCCGGTCCGCCGTCGCTCCGTCCGCCCGCACCCAGCCGGTGCGCACCGCCGCTGCCGGCGGCGTCCGTTGGGTGAAGTGGAACAGGGCGGCCCTGACGAAGACGGCGTCCAGCCGCTCCCGCACCGTCGCCCGGCCGGACGCCGGCACCAGGCTGCGGGTCCTCGACCGGGGCCGGTACCGCCTTCAGGTGCGCACCCCTGCGGGCAAGGTCGGCTGGGTGTCGAAGAAGGCCGTGACTCAGGTCCGGCTGAAGGACGTGTCCGGCACCCGGTACACCCGCGGCAAGGTCACGCTGACCAAGGACATCGGCTCGCGCTCGACGAAGGTCACGCAGGCACGTCTCGGCACCAGGGTCACCGTCCTGGCACGGACCACCGGCCGCGAGAACAACCGCGTCAAGGTGCGGGTCCCCGGCGGGAGGACCGGCTGGATCTCGACCAGCCGCATCTCGAAGCGCGACGTGTGGGGGCAGCTCGCGCGCTGCGAGTCGGGCGGGAACCCCCGCACCAACACCGGCAACGGGTTCTACGGGCTGTACCAGTTCACGGGGCGCACGTGGCACGCCGTGGGTGGCCAGGGGCTGCCGCACCGCCACAGCAAGGGCGAGCAGACCAAGCGCGCGCAGATCCTGCAGGACCGCGCCGGCTGGGGGCAGTGGCCGCACTGCACCCGCAAGCTCGGCCTTCGCTGACCCGGCCGGCGCCCACGACGTCGCCGGTCAGCCGGCGAGGACGGCCTGCATCGCGCGGGACAGGTACCAGGGGTCGACGACGGCCGTGAGCTCGCGCGCGGAGTGCATCGACAGGATCGCGGCGCCGACGTCGACGACGCGGATGCCGAGGCGGGTCGCGGTGATCGGCCCCGTGGTCGAGCCGCACGGCACGACGTTGTTCGAGACGAACTCCTGGCTGGGCACGCCGGCCGCGGCGCACGCCGCCTGCCAGCGCGCCGCGCCGTGCGCGTCGGTGGCGTAGCGCTGGTTGGCGTTGATCTTGAGGATCGGTCCGCCGCCCGCGTGCGGGTGGTTCGCGGGGTCGTGCCGCTCGGGGTAGTTCGGGTGCACGGCGTGCCCGACGTCGGACGACACGCACAGCGACGCCGCGAACGCCCGCGCCCGCTCGTCCTCCGCCGCGCCGAGCCCGGCGGACACGCGCCGCAGCACGTCCTCGAGGAACGGGCCGGCCGCGCCGGAGCGCGAGCCGGAACCGATCTCCTCGTGGTCGAACGCCGCGACGACGCCGATCCCGGTGAGGTCCTCGGGCGCGACGGCGAGCAGCGCGGTGATCGCGGCGTGCGTCGAGAGCTGGTTGTCCAGCCGCGGCGACGCCCACAGCGCCTCGCCGATGCCGAACGCGCGCGGCGGCTGCGTCTCGGCGAGCACGACGTCGTAGCCGAGCACGGCGTCGGCGGCGACGTCGTCGCCCGCCGCCGCGGCGAGCTCCGCCAGCACGTCGGCCTGCGACACGTCCCCGAGCCCGACGACGGGCTGGGTGTGCCGCTGCTTGTCGAGCGTCAGGCCCTCGTTCGCGGACCGGTCGAGGTGGATCGCGAGCTGCGGGATGCGCGCGATCGGGCCGGTGCGCACCAGGTGCTCCGTCCCGTCCGCGGTGACCAGCCGGCCGGCGAGCTCCACCTCGCGGTCCAGCCACGAGTTGAGCAGCGGCCCGCCGTACACCTCGACCCCGGCCTGCACCCAGCCGTCGCGCCCGGTCGTGGGCTTCGGCTTGAGCTTGAACCCGGTGGAGTCGGTGTGCGTGCCGAGGATGGTGAACGGCGTCGTCGCGCCCGCCGACGGCGGCAGGGCGACCGCGATCACCGAACCGTCGCGCACGACGACGTAGCGCCCGCCCGGCACGACGTCCCACGCGGCCTTCTCGTCCAGCCGCACGTAGCCCGCGGCCTCCGCGCGGCGGGCCACCTCCAGCGCGGCGTGGTACGACGACGGCGAGGCGGAGACGAACGCCCCCAGGTCCTCGGTGTGGGCGCGGGCTGCTGCGGGAACGACGTCGGGCATGCCCGTCATCTTCCCACGCGGCCGGTCGTCACTCGCCGCGCGGCGGGCCGATGTACCCGTCGACGAACTGCATCCACCGGCCCTCTCCGTCGATCGTCAGCCGCCAGCCCTCGTAGTCGGGCCGCGGGCCCGTGCTCCACTCCTGCGCCTCCTGCTCGGTGAGCGCGCCGGCGTCCACCGCGTCTCGCCAGTCCTCGGCCGTGGCCTGGCACACGCCGCCGTCCATGCGCGGCCAGGCGTACGCCCGGTCGGCGTCCTCGCGGCCGTCCGACCCCATCTCGCAGGGCGTCGTGCCGGAGAGCAGCCGGGCGAGGATCGCGTAGACCTCCTCGTCGTCCTCGGCCCCGGGCAGCGCCAGGAGCTCGGCCGGCGGCTGCCCGCCCCAGTTCAGGTCGTGCCGGTCGGCCGCCTCGGCGAGCGCGGTCAGCCGCTCGTCGTCGCAGGAGCGGGCCGCGTCGAACAGCGAGACCGCGGTGACCTGCACCGCCTCGGGGAGGCCCGCGACGTCCGGGTCCGGCAGGTCGAGCCCGCGCGCGGAGCACTCCGGCCCGGCCGCGTTCGAGGCGCCCTCCGGCGCCGTCGCGGAAGCTGTCCCGGCCGTCGGGTCCTCGAGCGTCACGGTGACCGGGTCGGACACCACGAGCTCGACGTCCGAGAGGTCGGAGGTCCAGAGCTGCACGAACGCGCGCACCTGATAAGTGCCGGCGCCGAGCACCGCCCGGAACTCGTCGGTGGCGACGCCGTCCACGGTGCGGCGGTCGGGGAAGCAGGTGCTGAGCGTCGAGTCCTCCGCCTCGCGGTCCGCGGGAGCGTCGCCGACCTGGTCGATGCCGCCCTCGGTCGTGTTGACGCCGACGTCGACAACCCACGCGCCTTCCTGCCACAGCAGGGTGGGCGCACTCACCCGGAGCCCGGCGTCGCTCGCCTGCTCCATCGTGAGACGGGTCGGTGCACGCCAGGTCTGCACGGTCTCGGTGCCGTCGGCGCTGGTGTCGTCCTCGAGCGTCGGGTCGCCGAGCAGCTCCAGCCGGTGGCCGTCGGCTTTCGCCGGGAGGTCGTCGAACCGCATGCCGCACACGAGGTCCGTGCCTTCGAGCCACGACGGCTGGTAGCCCGTCTCGGTCATGGCGACCTCCGGCGGGGACGGGGCAGCGGAGCCCTCGTCCGGGGAGGGGTCGCCGGAAGGCGACGGTGACGGCGTCGGGCTGGTCGCCGGCCCGGGCAGCGGCTGCGGCGCGTCGGGCAGCAGCGCGGCGCCGCCCAGCACCAGCCCGGCGGCGACGGCGAGCGTCGTGGCGGCGATCCCGGCCTGCTTGACGGACCGGCGCCGCCGCACCCGGCGGCGCACCGCCCCGAGGGCGCCGTCGAGGCCCGAGGCCGACGCCCCCAGGCCGGCCAGGGCGTCCAGCTCGCGCCGCAGCGCCTCGTCGGTGCGGGCGTCCGCCCAGTCGTCCCGCGCGTGGTTCGTGCTCATCGCCCCGCCCTCCGTCCCGTCGTCGTGCTCGTCGTGATGACCGCCGTCGGGCCGTCGGGCCTCTCCGCGCGGTCGTCGTCGGGCACCCGCAGCACGTCCCGCAGCGTCACCGTCGCGTCCGCCAGGTAGCGCTTGACCGTGCCCTGCGCGAGCCCGAGCACGTCGGCCACCTGCGGCACCGTGAGGTCCTCGAGGTAGCGCAGGACGACGCACGCCCGCTCGCGCGGGGCCAGGCGGCCGAGCGCGGCGGCGACGTCCGCCCGCGCCGTCGCGCCCGACGCCGCGCCGCGCACCCGGTCGTCGGTGGCCACGAGCGGTCGCGCAGCCGCCCAACGCTTCTTCCTCCGGTGCTCGTCGAGGAAGAGGGTGAGGATCGCGCGCCGCACGTACGCCTCGCTCGTCCCGCCGCCGTCGAGCGGGTGCACGAGCGACCCGTCGCGCGCCTCGCCGGAGCCGCGGCGAAGTCGCGCGAACACCTTGACCAGCGCGTCCTGCACCAGGTCCTCCGCGAGCCGTTGATCCCCGCAGAGCACGTAGGCGTACCCGACCAGGGCGCGGCCTCGTGCCCGTGCGAGCTCGGCGAGCTCGTCCTCCCAGCGACTCATCGTCGATCCACCGGTCCCTCCCGTGCCGTCCTCACCCGCTGGGACGGTCGGGGGACGGGAAACGTTGGGGACAGGATTCCACGGCGGTTCGTGACGGCCGTCACATGTGGGTAGACTCCCCGGCATCCCGCCGTCAACGGCGACGGCGGGACCTTCCCACGGACGGTCGACGCCGTCCCTGCCGGGTCGAGGAAGCACGTCAAGGAGGACGGATGCTCACGTTCGGTTCCAGCAGCATCACGATCGTCGCGGTCATCGCCGTCATCGCACTGGCCGCGCTCGTGTGCGCGGGCACCCTGCGGCGGCAGGTGCTCGCCGCCCCCGAGGGCACCCCAGCCATGCAGGAGATCGGGCGCGCCGTCCAGGAGGGGGCGTCGGCCTATCTCAACCGCCAGTTCCGCACGCTCGCGATCTTCGCCGTCGTGGTGTTCGCGCTGCTCTTCCTGCTGCCGGGAGACGGCGGGGTCCGGGTGGGCCGGTCGATCGCGTTCCTGTTCGGGGCCGCGTTCTCCGCGGCGATCGGCTACCTGGGCATGTGGCTCGCGGTGCGCGCCAACGTGCGGGTGGCGGCCGCGTCGACCCGCCCCGACGGTCGCGCCGAGGGCGCGCGGATCGCGTTCCGCACCGGCGGCGTCGTGGGCATGTCGGTGGTGGGCCTGGGGCTGCTGGGGGCGGCGCTCGTCGTGCTCGTGTACCGCACCGAGGCACCCGCCGTGCTGGAGGGCTTCGGCTTCGGAGCAGCGCTGCTCGCCATGTTCATGCGCGTCGGCGGCGGCATCTTCACCAAGGCCGCCGACGTCGGCGCCGACCTGGTCGGCAAGGTCGAGCAGCACATCCCGGAGGACGACCCCCGCAACGCCGCGACCATCGCGGACAACGTGGGCGACAACGTCGGCGACTGCGCGGGCATGGCCGCCGACCTCTTCGAGTCGTACGCCGTCACCCTCGTCGCCGCGCTCATCCTGGGCCGGGCGGTGATGGGCGAGGAGGGCCTCGTCTTCCCGCTGATCGTCACCGCGGTCGGCGCCTTCGTGGCGCTCCTCGGGGTGCTGGTCACCCGCGTGCGCGGCAGCGAGAACGGCCTCAAGGCCATCAACCGCGGCTTCTACCTGTCCGCCGTCGTCGGCGCGCTGCTGGCCGCGGTCGCCGCGTTCCTCTACCTGCCGTCGTCGTTCGCCGAGCTGTCCGGCACCGCCGAGCTGGGCGAGCTCACCGCCGACCCGCGCGTCGTCGCGGCGCTGGCCGTCGTCATCGGCGTGGTGCTGGCGGGGATCATCCTGTGGATCACCGGGTACTTCACCGGCACGACGTCGAAGCCGACGCTGCACGTCGCGGCGACGTCGCGCACCGGCGCGGCGACCGTCGTGCTGTCCGGCATCGGGGTGGGCTTCGAGTCCGCCGTGTACACCGCGGGCGTCATCGCCGCCGCGATCTGCGGCGTCTTCCTGCTGGCGGGCGGGTCGCTCTGGCTGTCGCTCTTCCTCGTCGCCCTCGCGGGCTGCGGCCTGCTCACCACGGTGGGCGTCATCGTCGCGATGGACACCTTCGGGCCGGTGAGCGACAACGCGCAGGGCATCGCCGAGATGTCCGGCGACGTCGACGACGAGGCCGCGCAGATCCTCACGGACCTCGACGCGGTGGGCAACACCACCAAGGCCATCACCAAGGGGATCGCGATCGCGACGGCGGTGCTCGCCGCGACGGCCCTGTTCGGGTCGTACGCCGACGCCGTGTCGACGGCGCTGGGCGAGGTCGCCGAGCGGGGCGCGGGGCTGGTCCCGTCCATGCTCAGCTTCGAGATCGTCTCGCCCGTGACGCTGGTGGGCGTGATCCTCGGCGCCGCCACCGTGTTCCTCTTCTCGGGCCTGGCCATCGACGCGGTCACCCGGGCGGCGGGCGCGATCGTCTTCGAGGTGCGGCGCCAGTTCCGCGAGCACCCCGGGATCATGACGTACGAGGAGCGGCCCGAGTACGGCAAGGTCGTGGACATCTGCACCCGCGACTCGCTGCGCGAGCTCGCCACGCCCGGCCTGCTGGCCGCGTTCGCCCCGATCGCGGTCGGCTTCGGGCTCGGCGTCGGGCCGCTCGCCGGCTTCCTCGGCGGGGCGATCGGCGCCGGTGTGCTCATGGCGGTCTTCCTCGCCAACGCCGGCGGCGCCTGGGACAACGCGAAGAAGATCGTCGAGGACGGCGCGTACGGGGGCAAGGGCTCCGCGGCGCACGACGCCACCGTCATCGGCGACACGGTCGGCGACCCGTTCAAGGACACCGCCGGGCCCGCCATCAATCCGCTCATCAAGGTGATGAACCTCGTGTCGGTGCTGATCGCGCCCGCCGTGGTGATGCTGAGCGTGCCGGCCGACGCGAACCAGGCGCTGCGTCTCGTCATCGCCGTCGTCGCGGCGGGCATCGCGTTCGGCGCGGTCATCATGTCCCGCCTGCGCGCCGCCCGCGTGGACCGCGAGCAGGCCGACGAGACGGCGAGCGTCCCCGCGCGATAGGGCGGCTCGCACCGGACGAGCCCGGGCCGGGCCGCGCACGTCGCGGCCCGGCCCGAGCGTCTCGCGGGCGGTCTAGAAGCCGGTGCGGCCGTCGATGCACTCGCGCAGCAGGTCGGCGTGCCCCGCGTGCCGGGCGTACTCCTCGACGAGGTGCTCGAGGATGTCGCGCACCGTCGAGGTCGAGTCGTCGAACACCACGACGCGGGCCATGTCCGCGTCCGTCTGGGTGGCGAGCCAGGCGTCGCCCGCGGCCGTCTCCCGCCGCCAGGCGGCCCACGCCTCCGCGACGACCGCCGGGTCGGCGACGGCGCCGTCGAAGTCCCAGTCCGGGCCGCCGTCCGCGACGTAGAGCTTCGGCAGGCCCATGTCGCCCTGCAGCACCCGGCGGAACCAGGAGTGCTCCACCTTCGCCAGGTGGCGCACCAGGCCGAGCAGCGACAGCGTCGAGGGCGGCACGGAGCGCCGTGCGAGCTGCTCGTCGTCGAGCCCGTCGCACTTCATCTCGATCGTGGCGCGGTAGGAGCGCAGGTAGGACCAGTGGGTCTCCAGCTCCCCGACCGGGTCGGCCCACTGCTGTCGTGGGTCGTCCTCGGGGTCCACCCACAGGTCGGGGAACTGCCGCTGCGTCGCGTCGCTCATCCGGACATCCGACCGTCGTGGCGGTCGCGGCGCAACCTCATACTCCGCACCACGGCGCCGGCGACCCCGGCCCCGACCCCCACCGCCGCGGCGACGCCGAACGCCCACCACAGCTGCGTGCGCAGCGGCACCAGGAGGGCGTCGACGGTGTCGTCCAGCACGGGGCGCCCCGCCGACCCGACGTCGACGCCGGCGAAGACCGTCCGGACGGCCTCGGGCAGGAGCACCAGGAGCACCAGCATCGCGACGGCGGTCGCCACCCCGGTCACGGCGACCGTGCCCAGGCGCCGGCCCGGGCGGGCGACGAGGGCGGCCAGGACGGCGAGCAGGACGGTCGCCGGCAGCGCCCAGGGGGTCCACCGGTCGAGGGTCGCGACCGCCGACTGGGCGGTGGCAAGGTCTTCGGACGCGTACAGGACCACGTCCGCACCGGTGTCCGCGAAGCCCTCGGGGACGGGCAGCCCCCGGTCGCGCAGCGCCTGCCCGACCGCCTCCAGGAACGGGTCCAGGGGCAGCGTCACGACGCCGTCGGCCGCGTCGACCAGGTCGCTCTCGTCGCGCAGCACCGCCACGGCCGCGGCGTGCCCCTGCCGGGTGGCCTCCTGCCACGCGGGCGCGAACGCGTCGGAGCGCACGAACGCGTCGGCCACCTCGCCGATCACGGGGCGCAGCGCCCCCGCGAGCGCCCCGGAGTCGATCCGGCCGACCACGGCGCCGGTGAGCACCTCGGCGACGGCGTCCTGGGTGGTGATCTCGTCGGCCAGCGGGGCGGTCGCCGCGACGTACGCGTCCGTGTCCAGCAGCGTGTGCTCGGCGTACCGCGCCGGCACCGTGACCACGGCGGCCAGCACCGCGAGCAGCACCAGGACGCCGCTGAGGAAGCTCCGCACACCCGCGGTGGCCGTCGTGCCCGTGCCCGTCGTGCCGGTCATGATCGGCACGCTACGCGGCCGCGGCCGCGGCCACAGCGCGGGCTACAGACCCGTGCGCCCGTCGATGCACTCGCGCAGCAGGTCCACGTGCCCCATGTGGCGGGCGTACTCCTCGAGCACGTGCAGCAGCACGTCGCGCGCCTCGACGGTGCCGCCGTCGTAGGGCACCTCGCGGCCCAGGTCCTCGCCGGCGAAGCAGTCGTCCGCGACCTCCACGGCGCGGTGCCAGGCGTCCCACGCCTCGTCGACGCAGGTGTTGTCCGGCAGGGCGCCGTCGAGGTCGACGTCGGGGTAGCCGGGCAGCTCGAACGGGCCGCGCTCGTCGCGTCCCTGCAGCACGCGGCGGAACCAGTGGTGCTCCACGTTCGCGAGGTGGCGGACGAGCCCCAGCAGCGACAGCGTCGAGGGCGGCACGGAGCGCCGCGCGAGCTGGGAGGCGTCCAGGCCCTCGCACTTCATGACCAGCGTCATGCGGTACCGGCACAGGTACTCCCAGAGGGTCTCCTTCTCGCCGACCGGGTCGACGCCCGTCGCTCGGGGGTCGTTCTCGGGATGCACCCACAGGCCGGGCGTGGTAGAGGTCACGCGCGTAATCTGGCCGAACGCCCGCCACGGGTCAAGCGAGGTGCTCTCACCTGCGGTGACGTTCCGCCGACGCAGGCTCTCCCGGTAGCCTTCGGCAGCATGAGGGCCCGCACGAGACGCGTCACCAGCGGCTCGCGCGGACTGTTCGGTCGCCTGAGGCGACCGGTGCCGGGCGCCTGGCGCCGGCGCTCGTCGTTGGCCGCGGCCGGGGCGGTCGCGCTCCTCCTCGGCATGGGCGTCGGGTTGGCGGCCGGCTTCGTCGCGGACGCGGGCGCCCCCGCGGAGGTCGTCCTCGCCCAGGGCCCGCCCGACGAGTGCCCCGTGGTGCAGGCGGCGTGGTCGCGGTCGGCGAGCCTGCAGGTCGGCATGACGGCCGACGACCCGGAGACCCTCCGGCGCGGTTTCCTCGGCGCGCGTGACGCCCTCGTCGAGGTCAGCCCGCCCGCCGCGGTGCGTGACGACTGGGGCACGGTGGCGTCGTACGTCGGCGCGGTCGCCGACGCGATCGAGGCCGCCGGGGAGGACGAGGTGGACGCCGCCGTCGCCGAGGCGCTGGCGGGCCTGGACACCGGGGCGATGACGGCGGCGTCGAACCGGGTCACGACCTTCCTCAAGGACGGCTGCGGGGCGCAGGACGGCGCGGACGGCTCGGAGGCCACGGACGCGCCCGCCGACTGAGCGGTGATTTCCGCGCGCGCGGGCGGTGCCGCACCATAGGGGGATGCGTCGCGCCCGCCTCCTGCCCCGTCGTCTTCCGGTCGTCGTCGCGGGGATGCTCGTGACAGGGCTCGCGCTCACCGGGTGCGGGGCGTCCGACGGCGGGGAGGAGCCGGTCGCGGAGCCCGCGCCGGCGGTCTCGATCCCCGGCGACCTCGCGATGGGCGTGGAGGGGGAGCCGAGCCGGTCCAAGGACGAGGCGGCGTCCCCCCGGCCCAGCACGGACGGGAAGGACGCCGACGCCGACGCCGACGGCTCGGGCCTCGACCACGAGACGTGCGTCGGGCTGCAGCAGGCGTGGTCCACGACCAACCGGGCGCTCGTCGACCTCAGCCCGGAGCACCCGCGCGCGCTGGTGCAGAGCTTCCGCACGGCGGACCGGGCGATGGAGGACGTCGAGCCGCCCGAGGGCGTGGCAGGGCCGTGGGAGACCATGGCGGACTACCTCGACAGCGCGGCGACCGCGTTCGAGGAGGTCGACGAGGACGACGCGGACGCGGTGAGCTCGGCGATGGCCGGCGCGATCACGGCCGACGACACCGCGGGCGCGACGACGGCGGCCAGGGACATCACGTCCTTCCTGTCGACCGAGTGCACGGGCCGATGACGACGGCCGGCCCCGCCTCGGGCCCTGCCTCGACGCCCGTGCCCGGCGCCGCGGGTCACGCCGCCGCCCTCGTCGACGCCCTGCGGACCGACCTGACGGCCGCGGGCTACACGGTCGACGGCGTCGGCGAGGTGCTTGGCGACGTCGCGTCGGCGGCGCTGCACCGCGAGCAGACGGTTCCCGCCCGCCGCGCGCTCGCGGACGTCGCCGCAGCGCACGAACCGCGTGCCGCGCTGGCGCGGCTCTTCCTGCTCGGCGACGAGGTGCCCCGGGCGGCGCTCGACCGCGCGCTGCCCGGGCTCGGCACGGCGGGCGCCGTCCGCCTCGGCCTGGTGGCCGCCGCCGGCGAGGACGACGGCGACGCGGTGCGCGCCGTCGTCGACCTGCGGCCGTACGCCGCCGTCGACGCGGGCGGCGAGGCAGCGTGGTGGCTGGCCAGCGACCTCGCCGAGCTGGCCACGGGCGGCCGCCTCGCGACGGACCACGTGCTGGGAGCCGGCGGCGCCTCCACGACGCTCGCTCAGGTCACGGCGCGCACGCCGGTGGGCCGCGTGCTCGACCTCGGCACCGGCTGCGGGATCCAGGCGCTGCACGCCGCCCGCCACGCCCGCCACGTCGTGGCCACCGACCTCTCGCGGCGGGCCCTGGGCTTCGCGCGGTTCAACCTCGCGCTGAACACCCCGGCGGAGGGGGTCGACGTCGCGCTGCGGCACGGCTCGATGCTCGAACCGGTGGCGGGGGAGAGCTTCGACCTCGTGGTCTCCAACCCGCCGTTCGTCATCACCCCGCACGCCGGCGCCGCGGGGGCCGCGGTGGCCGAGGCGCTCGGCGACTACGAGTACCGCGACGGCGGCCGGTCCGGCGACGACCTCGTGCGCGACCTCGTCCGCGACGTCGGCGGCGTGCTCGCCCCGGGCGGCGTGGCGCAGCTGCTGGGCAACTGGGAGCACCGGCGCGGCGAGCCGTGGGACGAGCGGGTGGGCACGTGGCTCGACGCCGCGGGCCTGGACGGCTGGGTGA
The DNA here is from genome assembly GCF_044389085.1 of Isoptericola sp. NPDC019693. Taxonomy (NCBI): domain Bacteria; kingdom Bacillati; phylum Actinomycetota; class Actinomycetes; order Micrococcales; family Promicromonosporaceae; genus Isoptericola; species Isoptericola sp. NPDC019693. Next base: position 248,098 of record NZ_JBIRXP010000006.1, read on the forward strand.
TCCAGCGCGAGGTGCTCGACCCGGCGGAGTACGCGGAGACGTGGATCCGCGACGGCGGCACGACGCCGGAGCGGGAGCCCGGCGCGTGGGCGGCCGCCTACGGCGCGTGGCTGGACGACTTCGCCTCGCGCGACGTGGAGGCCGTGGGCTTCGGCATCGTCACGCTCCGGCGTCCGGTGGACGGCGCCCGCCCCACGCTGCGCCGCCTCGAGGAGCACACCGGGTCGGTGCACCAGCCCCTCGGGGCCCACGTCGCGGCGTCCCTCGCGGCGCACGACTGGCTCGAGGCGCGCGACGACGCGGCGCTCGCGCAGGCGCACCTGGTGGTGGCGGACGACGTCACCGAGGAGCGGTTCCACACCCCGGGCCAGGCGGACCCGAACGTCGTCGTGGTCCGGCAGGGCGACGGGCTCGGACGCGGGGTGCACGCCTCCACCGGCCTCGCCGCGTTCGTCGGGGTGTGCGACGGCGAGCTCGCCGTCGGGCAGATCGTCGGCGCGCTCGGCGCGCTGCTCGACGTCCCGGCCGACGACCTGCGCGCCGAGCTGCTGCCCGCCGTCCGGGGCCTGGTGCGCGACGGCTTCCTCCGTCCCGCTAGCGGGACGACGGGCGCGGCCTGACGAGGTACGGGTCGGCCCACGCGCTGACGATGCGCGCGGCGCGCTTCGCCTGACCCGGCGCGGTCAGGAGGTGGTCGCTGCCCTCGAGCGCCACGAAGCTGCGGGGGTGGCGCGCGGCCGCGAAGATCTGGCTGGCGTTCTCGATGCCCACGACACGGTCCGTGGGCGAGTGCATGACCAGCAGCGGCAGGCCGAGGTCGGCGATGCGGTTCTCCAGGTCGGCGTCGCGGACGTCCTCGACCATGCCCCGCTTGAGGTTCAGGCGCTTGCCGCCCACCTGCCACACGGCGTTCCCCTCGGCGAGCACCTGGTCGACCAGGTCGTCGTACTGGTGCTCGGCGTGGCTGGGGTCGAACGGCGCGCACACGGAGGCGACGGCGCGGGCGCCCGCCTCCTGCGCCGCGGCGATGACGGCGGCCCCGCCCCAGGAGTGCCCGACCAGCAGCGACGGCGGGTCGCCGTGGGTGAGGTGCTCCGTCATGAACCGCGCGGCGAGCACCGTGTCGGCGACCTTCACGGTGAAGGAGCCGTCGCCCCAGTCGCCCTCCGAGTCGCCGAGGCCGAGGTTGTCGAACCGCAGCATCCCGACGCCCTCCGCGGCGAGCTGCTTGCAGATGCGCGCCGCGGCCGGGGAGTCCTTGCCGAGCGTGAACCCGTGGGCGAACAGCCCCCAGCCGCGCACCTCGCCCTCGGGGCGGTCGACGATGCCCGCGAGCAGCGGTCCGGTGCTGCTCGGGAACGTCACTCGTTCGGCCATCGGTCCGTCCTCCTCCTGCGTGCTCCGCCGCACCGTGCCGGTCGGCGCCGGCGTGCGGCACGAGTGTGCCATCGAGGCCGCGGGGCGGCCGCCGCATGGGGAGTTGTCCCCGCCCGGCCGGGGCGCGCGAACGCCTCCGGTCGGGGACCATGGTCACCATGCGCAACCGACTGACCATGACCCGTGCCACCGCCGTGGCCGCCGCCGCCCTGCTCTCGCTGGGCCTCGCCGCCTGCGGCGGCTCCGGTGACGCGGGCTCCGACGAGGGCACCCCCGCCGCCGAGGAGCAGGCCACCGACGACACGGCCGAGGAGAGCCCTGCCGAGGAGAGCCCGGCCGAGGAGGAGGCTCCCGCCGGCGAGGCCGCCGGCGGCGACGTCTGCAGCGCCGTCCAGTCGCTCACCGAGGCGTCCTCCGCGATGAGCGACGTCGACCCGACCGACCTGCAGCCCACGGTCGACAAGCTCGAGGAGCTCACCACCACGCTCGAGGGCGTCGACGAGCCCCCCGCGGAGATCGCGGACGACTGGGAGGCGCTCACGACGTCGTTCCGCACCGCGTCGGACGGCCTGGCCGCCGCCGCCGAGGACCCCACGGACGCCGAGGCGATGACCAAGCTGCAGGACGCGATGTCCGCGATGACCGGCTCGGAGTTCCAGGAGTCCGCGCAGGCCGTCGGCACGTACGCCGGCACGAACTGCTGACATCTCGCCTCTGACGCCCCATCGCCTGACGACCCGTCGGCAGGCAACGAGCGTGCTGACTTGTTCCTCAATACGGCCCGATGCGGAACAAGTCAGCACGCACGTTGCCCACCGGCGGGTCAGCCGATGACGACGGCCGCCTCCGGGCGCCGGTAGAGGCGCTGCCGGTCGCGCATCGCCAGGCCGGTGCCGAGCGTGATGGGCCCGAGCCGGCCGAGGAACATCAGGGCCACGAGCACGAGCTGGTGCCAGGGCTGCATGTCGGCGGTGATCCCCGTGGACAGGCCGGTGGTGCTGAACGCCGAGATCACCTCGTACAGCACCTGGTCCAGGGTGAACAGGCTGGTGGACAGGGTGATCGCGAGGGTGGGCAGCACCACGGCCGCGACGCCGACGAGCGCGACGGTGAGCGCCTGCCGCTGGGTGCCCGGCGTCAGGCGCCGGTCCCAGAGCGTGGCGTCGGGGTCGCCGCGCAGCTCGGACCAGATCGCGACGGCGAGCACGGCGAACGTGGTCACCTTGATGCCGCCGGCGGTGCCGCCCGACCCGGCGCCGACGAACATGAGCATGTCCGTGAAGAACCACGTGCCGTTGTTGGCCTGGGACAGGTCGACCGAGTTGAAGCCGGCGGTGCGGGGCATGACCGCCTGCGTGAACGCGGCCAGCACCTTCGCGGGCGGGTCCAGCGGGCCGAACGTGCCGGGGTTGCGCCACTCGGCCGCGAGGAAGAACACGGTGCCGACCGCCAGCAGCACCGCCGACATCAGCACGGTGAGGCGCGTGTGCACGCTCCAGCGGGACGTCCGCCGCAGGTCGGTCGGCCCCTCCTCGGTGCGCCGGGTGCGGTGCAGCCGCCACAGCTCGAGCAGCACCGGGAAGCCGAGGCCGCCGATGATGACCGCCGCGCAGATCGGCAGGCAGACCCACGGGTCGGCCACGAACGGCATCAGGTTCTGGCTGTAGATCGAGAACCCGGCGTTGTTGAACGCCGACACGGCGTGGAAGACGCCGGACCAGACGGCGTGGCCGAGCGGCTCGTCGTAGGCGGCGGCGAACCGCGCCGTGAGCAGCGCGGCCACCACCAGCTCGGTGACGACCGTGAACCGCAGCACCCCGAGCAGCACCCGCCGCACGTCGCCCATGCCCACCGAGCGGGTCGACTCGGTCGCCACCAGGCGGGTGCTGAGCCCCAGGCGGCGGGTGAGCAGCAGGCCGAGCAGCGACGCGAGGGTCATGACGCCGAACCCGCCCACCTGGATGAGCAGCAGGATCACGACCTGCCCGAACGGCGTCCAGAAGTGCTCGGTGTCGACGACGGCGAGCCCGGTCACGCAGGTGGCGGACGTCGCGGTGAACAGCGCCTCGACGAAGCTCGCGTTCCGCCCGGTGGCGCTGATCGGCAGGCTCAGCAGGGCGGTGCCGGTGGCGATCGTCGCGAGGAACGCGAGGGTGACCACCTGGGCCGGACGGCGGCGCAGGCTGGCCGGCGAGGCGGAGGAGGTCGCGGGCACCCGGTGCGGGCGCAACCACGGGATCGGGTGCACGAAGGTTCAGTGTGCACCCGGCTGGCGCCTGGGCGCGCCCTGGCCGCGGGCTGGTCGCCGCCGTAGCGTGAGGTGCGCCGGGCAACCGTCCGGCCCCTGACGGAAGGAATTCTCCGATGAGACGCACGACCTTCAGGACGATGGCCGCCACGGCCGCCGGGCTCACGCTCGCGGCGACCGCGGTGACGGCCCAGGCCGCCGGACCGAGCCCGGACGACGACGTCGCGGGCGCGGACCGCTACCCGGCCGGGCTCCTGCGGGCCATGACGGACGACCTCGGCATGTCGAGGGAGCGCGCCGTCGAACGGCTCGACTTCCAGGACGACGCCGGGGCCGTGCAGGAGCGGCTGCGGAAGGCGCTGGGCGACGACTTCGCGGGCGCGTGGCTCGACCCCGAGCGCGACCGGCTGGTCGTCGCGACGGCGGGCGGCGCGGACACCGAGGCCCAGGCCGAGCGCGCGGCGGGCGCCACCGCCGTCGACGCCGTCGACGCCCGGTACTCGCTCGACCAGCTCGAGGGCTGGGCCGCGGACCTCGGCGCCGACGTGGCCGACGACGTGGCCGACGGCGTGACGGGCTGGCACGTGGACGTGCGGGACAACACGCTCGTGGTCGAGACGCTGGCGGGCACCCGGGCCGACGTCGCGGACGCGCTGGCCGCGGCGGACGTGCCGAAGGGAGCGGTCACCGTGAGCACGACGGCGGAGCGGCCTCGTGTGCTCGAGGACGTCGTCGGCGGCAACGCCTACTACATCGACGGGGCGTCGCGCTGTTCCGTGGGCTTCGCCGTCGTCGGCGGGTTCGTCACCGCGGGGCACTGCGGCTCCGCCGGCGCCGGCACGTCGCAGCCCGCCGGGACGTTCGCCGGGTCGAGCTTCCCCGGCGACGACTACGCCTACGTCCAGGTGGGGGCCGGCAGCACGCCGGTCGGCGCCGTGAACGACTGGTCCGGCGGCCAGGTCGCCGTCGCGGGCGCCGAGCCCGCCCCGGTGGGGGCCCAGGTGTGCCGCTCCGGCTCCACGACGGGCTGGCACTGCGGCACCGTCGAGGCGCTCGACGTGTCCGTCTCGTACGCCGAGGGCAGGGTCGACGGCCTCATCCGCACGGACGTCTGCGCGGAGCCGGGCGACTCCGGCGGCTCGCTGCTGGCGGGCGACCAGGCGCAGGGCGTGACGTCGGGCGGGTCCGGGGACTGCACGTCCGGCGGCACGACGTTCTTCCAGCCGGTGGGGGAGATCCTCGACGCCTACGGCCTCACCCTGGTGACCGGCGGCGCGTAGCCGGCACAGGCCCCGCGACGGGCGTGCCCCCACGACCGGGGGCGCGCCCGTCGTCGTGCGCGGGGACGTGCTCGGCGGACGCCGTCCGGAATTTCACCCGCGAGGCGCGGCGACCGCGGTCGAGCTGCCGCTAGGTTGCTCGCAGTCACGACGGAGGGCGACAGGATGCGCGCGGACGCGGGTGTGCGGCGGTGGATGGCGGCGGTCGGCGCGATGCTGACGCTCGCCCTGGTGTCGACGGGGCTGGCGGTGCCGCCGGCCGTGGCGGACGTCGGGGAGGACAGCACGGTCATCGCCCCGACCGAGGAGCGGTGGTGGACGGGCCAGGACATCACCCTCGGCGTGCAGGTGACCCGCGACGGTGCGCCGGGAACCGGGTACGTCGAGTGGTTCGAGGACGGACGCGGTTCGTACTTCCAGCGCGCCCCGCTCACGGACGGGCGCGCCACCGTCGTGATCCCGAGCAGGTACCTCCAGGCGGGCCGGCACACGGTCGAGGTGCGGCACGTCGAGATGCCCGCGACCGTCGACCCGGAGACCGGGCAGCGGCGGTACACCTCGTCCGACTCCGTCGAGTTCGAGGTCGCCGAGCCCGCCGCACCGGTCCTGGGAGCGGCGTCCTGGTACTACGGGGACCGGCACGAGCTCCGGTTCGACGTCACCGGCACGGACGAGCCGCGCGAGGGAACGGTGGGCCTCGTCCTCAAGGCCGGCGGCACGGAGCGCTCCGCGACGCTCGTGGACGGCGTCGCCACGTTCGGCCTCGACGGCACGGAGCTCACCAGCGGGGGGAACGTCCGGCTGACGCACCGCTCGGCGTCGGGGACGTACGTGTCCGGCTGGACGCTGCCGGTGACGGTCCGGAGCAAGCCGGTCACGCTCACCGCCCCCGTGCCCTCCGGCGTGCGCTACGGGTCGGACGTCGTCGTGCCGGTCAAGGTGACGTCGTCGCTCGGGACGCCCACGGGACGGGTGTACCTCCAGCGCATCGACACGGAGAACCTGGCGTCCGCCGTCGTGGTGGACGGGCGTGCGACCCTCCGGATCCCCGCGAGCCGGCTCCCGTTCGGTGAGTCGCGACTGACGGTCCGGTTCAACGGATCGCCGGAGTACGAGTCGACGTCGCGGTCGGGCCGGGTCGTCGTCCGCCCGCGTGCCACGTCCGTCACGGTGTCGACCCCGAAGACGTGGACCTACGGGAAGGCTCGCCGCGTGGCGGTGAAGGTCACGTCGCCGAGCGCCACGCCGACGGGCCGGGTCGAGCTGTGGTCGTACGGCCGCAAGCTGCGCTCCGCCACGCTCTCGCGGGGGCAGGCGTCGCTCTACCTCCCCGCCACCCTGGTGAAGCCGGCTGAGGGTGACCGGCAGTACATGGTGGTCAAGTACGTCGGGCCGTCGACGTTCGAGCGATCGCAGCGGGCCTGGAGCCAGAAGGTCATCCATGCGCGGCCGAAGGTGACGTTGCGCCTGGACCGCACGTCGTTCCCCAACGACTGGTCGGCCCGTCGTTCGGTCCGCGCCACCGTCACGGTCAAGACCGCTGGCGTCCCCGAGCGGGGCAAGCTCTGTCTGTGGTCGCGCGAGCCGTACAGCATCCACAAGACATGGGCCGGCTGCTGGGTCAACTGGTCGTGGAAGGTCGACGACGGGTGGAGGACGATCCGGGTGCCCGGGGTGATGCTCCAAGGGGTGGGGAAGAAGTCCTACCTCAAGGTCGAGTACATCCCCAAGGATCCCAACGTCCGCCAGACCTTCTCCAACACGGTCACGCTACGGCACACCGCCCCGTAGCAGGGGAGAGGTCCCCACGCCGCGCGTACGTTTCCGTCACACCGAGTCGGTAGCGTGATCCCGTGCTCACCGAGACGCGCCCCCAGACACCGCCGACCCCCTCGCGGGGGACGGTGGGCGTCGGCGCGCCCATCCTCCCGGTCGGCGCGTGGCGGGGCGACCGGCCGGCGCCGCAGGGCCGCACCGCGCCTCGCGTCGCCGCGGCGGTCGTGGCCGTCCTCGCCGTCCTCGCGGTGTGGTTCACCTGGCGGTTCTTCGTCGGCACGGCCGCGGGCCAGCGGGTCGACGAGCTCGCGTTCGCGGGTGCTACCCACGGCCAGGGACGCCTCTGGCGGGTGGCCGAGCCGGTGCTCGACGTCGTGTCCGTCGCGTTCGTCGTCGCGGGGGTCGGGGCGGCGATGCTCGTCGCCCTGGCGCGGCGGCGATGGGTGCTGGCGCTGCAGGTCGCGGTGCTCGTGGGCGGCGCGAACGTGACCACCCAGGTGCTCAAGCACGGCGTCCTCGACCGGCCGGAGCTGCTGCCCGGGTGGACCGGGCCCAACACGCTGCCCAGCGGCCACACCACGGTGGCCGCCTCGGTGTCCGTCGCGCTGCTGCTCGTGACGCCGCGGGCCTGGCGGCCGGTCGTCGCGATCCTCGGGGCCGCGTACACCGCGGCGACCGGCGTCTCGACGCTCGTGGGCCAGTGGCACCGCCCGTCGGACGTCGTCGCCGCCGTGCTCGTCGTCCTGGCGTGGGGCGCGGCCGTGTGCGCCCTCACCCCGGCGTCGTCGACGGACGAGCTGCGCCGACCGGGCGCGACGTACGCGGCGCCCGGGTCGTACGTCGTCGCCGGTCTCCTGCTGCTCGCGTCGCTGGCCGGCGTCCTCGGGTCCGGCGGCACGCTCGTGGGCCTCGTCACGAACGGCGACCCGATTCCCCTCTCGCCGGACCTCACCGCGTACGCGGCGGGTGCCGTGGGCGTGCTCGCCGTGACCGCGGCGGCGTTCGCGACCCTCCTGGTGCTGCGCCAGCTCACCGCGCAGCCCCGCCGCACGTCTCGGTAGAGTGCCGCCCGGCGGCCGTGTCGGGGAAGTGACAATCAGATGTCGTACCGTGACATGACCGGTCGGCCGGCCACCGTCGCCGCCGCAGCAGCTCGCCGCCCGCACCGCCGCAGCACCAGGGAAAGCAGGAACGGATGCCCCAGCCACGCAAGCTCGTGATCGTCGAGTCGCCCACCAAGGCTCGCAAGATCCAGGGCTACCTCGGCGACGACTTCGAGGTCGAGGCGAGCGTCGGGCACATCCGGGACCTGCCGCAGCCGCGTGACCTGCCGACGGACATGAAGAAGGGGCCGTACGGCAAGTTCGCCGTCGACGTCGACAACGGGTTCGACCCCTACTACGAGGTGCACGCCGACAAGAAGCAGAAGGTCCGCGAGCTGAAGAAGGCCCTCAAGGAGGCCGACGAGCTCTACCTCGCCACCGATGAGGACCGGGAGGGCGAGGCCATCGCCTGGCACCTCATCCAGGAGCTCAAGCCCAAGGTGCCGGTCAAGCGGATGGTGTTCCACGAGATCACCCGCGAGGCGATCATGCGGGCGCTGGAGAACACCCGGGAGCTCGACGAGGACCTCGTCGACGCGCAGGAGACCCGCCGCATCCTCGACCGCCTCTACGGATACGAGGTGTCGCCCGTGCTGTGGCGCAAGGTGCGCCAGGGGCTGTCCGCGGGGCGCGTGCAGTCGGTCGCGACGCGGCTCGTCGTGGAGCGGGAGCGCGAGCGGATGGCGTTCGTCTCCGCCGACTACTGGGACGTCACCGGGCAGTTCGCGCCCACCGAGGGCGACGACGCCGGGCAGGCCTTCCGCGCCCGCCTGACCGGGCTCGGTGCCGACCGCGTGGCCGCCGGCCGCGACTTCGACGACCGGGGGCGCCTCAAGGTGCGCACCGGGGTGGTGCAGCTCGACGAGGCGTCCGCGAACGCCGTCGTCGCCGGGCTCGCGGACGCCGCCTTCGCCGTCCGGTCGCTCGAGACCAAGCCGTACTCCCGCAAGCCCGCCGCGCCGTTCACCACCTCGACGATGCAGCAGGAGGCCGGCCGCAAGCTCCGCATGAGCGCGCGCCAGGCCATGCGCACCGCGCAGGCGCTGTACGAGAACGGCTACATCACCTACATGCGTACGGACTCGCCGTCGCTGTCCGCCGAGGCCACGGACGCGGCCCGGCGGCAGGCCGCCGAGCTGTACGGCCCCGAGTACGTGCCCGGCGCACCGCGGCTGTACGCCTCGAAGAACAAGGGCGCGCAGGAGGCGCACGAGGCGATCCGCCCCGCGGGGGACTCGTTCCGCACACCGGCCCAGGTGGCCCGCGAGATCTCCGGCGACCAGTTCAAGCTGTACGAGCTGATCTGGAAGCGCACCGTGGCCTCGCAGATGGCCGACGCCAAGGGGTCGACGGCGTCCGTGCGCCTCGCGGCCACGCTGACCGGCGCGGCGGGCGACCTCGCCGGTCGCGAGGCCGTGTTCTCGGCGTCCGGCACCGTCATCACGTTCCGCGGCTTCCTCGCCGCGTACGAGGAGGGCACCGACGTCGCCGAGGGCGACGGCGCCGCGTCGGGCAAGGACGCGCGGCTGCCGCGGATGGCCGAGGGCGACCCGCTGCGCGGCGACGACCTCACGGCCGAGGGGCACTCGACGACGCCCCCCGCGCGCTACACGGAGGCGTCGCTGGTCAAGGCGCTGGAGGAGCTCGGCATCGGCCGTCCCTCCACCTACGCGGCGACCATCTCGACGGTCCAGGACCGTGGTTACGTGCGCACCAAGGGCCAGGCGCTGGTGCCCACGTGGCTCGCGTTCGCCGTCGTGAAGCTGCTCGAGGCGCACTTCCGCTGGCTGGTGGACTACGACTTCACGGCCGAGATGGAGGCCGACCTCGACCAGATCGCGTCGGGGAGCCGGGACCGCGTCGCCTGGCTGACGCGGTTCTACTTCGGTGACGGCTCGGGCGACAGCACCGGCTGGGGCCTGCACGAGCTGGTGGAGAACCTCGGCGAGATCGACCCGGTGGCGATCAACTCGGTCGAGATCGGCGAGGGCATCCGGGTGCGCGTGGGCCGCTACGGCCCGTACGTCGAGGACCTGGGGGCCGAGGTCGCCGAGGGGCAGAACCCGCCGCGCGCGTCCATCCCCGACGACGTCGCCCCCGACGAGCTCACCGTGGCGAAGGCGCGCGAGCTCCTGGCCGCGGGCGCCGAGGACGGCAAGGTGCTCGGCACCGACCCGGCGTCCGGCAACGAGATCATCGCGAAGAACGGCCGCTACGGCCCGTACGTCACCGAGGTCCTCGACCTGCCCGAGATCGACCCGAGCCTGTCGGCGGCGGCGCAGAAGAAGGCGAAGGCCGCGCAGCCCAAGCCGCGCACCGGGTCGCTGCTGAAGTCGATGGCGCTCGAGACGGTGACGCTCGACGACGCCCTGAAGATCCTGTCGCTGCCGCGCGTGGTGGGCACCGACCCGGAGTCGGGCGACGAGATCACCGCGCAGAACGGCCGGTACGGCCCGTACCTCAAGAAGGGCACCGACTCGCGGACGATCGCGTCGGAGGAGCAGCTCTTCACGATCACGCTGGACGAGGCGCTGAAGATCTACGCCGAGCCCAAGCGCGGCCGGGGCGCCCGCGCGGCCACCCCGCCGCTGCGCGAGCTGGGCGACGACCCGACCAGCGGCAAGCCGATCGTGGTCAAGGACGGCCGGTTCGGCGCGTACGTCACCGACGGCGAGACGAACCGGACCCTGCCGCGCGACCTCACGCCCGAGAGCATCACCCCCGAGCGGGCGATCGAGCTGCTGGCGGAGAAGCGGGCGGCGGGCCCGGCCAAGAAGCGCACGACGACGCGCAAGCCGGCCGCGAAGAAGAAGTCCACCGCCAAGAAGTAGCCCGACGAATGTTGTGAGCGCGATTTCGGGGACTATCCGGGCCCGGATAGTCCCCGAAATCGCGCTCACAACACTCGGGCGGGCGGTCAGTCCTCGCGCTCGACGAGATAGACGTGGCCGTCGGCGCGCGTGACGCGCTGCAGGGAGCTGCGGAGCGCGGCGTCGCGGGCGAGGTCCTCCGCGCTGGGCGGGACCGGCGGGGTGCGGCGGATGTTCGCGGGCCCGAAGAACATCAGGAGGCTCTCGGTGACCTTCATGCCCCAGGTCCGGTCGTCGTCCTCACGGCGTGCGCGGCGTGCCATGACACTCCCTCAGCAAAACTTGGTGGGCCAACCATTGGTGCACCAACTATAGGCCGACTCGTAGGGTGGGCGCATGGACCTGCCCGCCGACCCGCTGCGCCTCGAGGCGCAGGTGTGCTTCTCGCTCTCGGCGGCCGCCCGGGCGATGGTGTCGATCTACCGCCCGATCCTCGAGCCGCTCGGGCTCACCCACCCGCAGTACCTCGTGATGCTCGGGCTGTGGCAGGACGACCGTGCCGGCGCGACGACGACGGTCACCGGGCTCAGCGCGCGGCTGCTGCTCGACCCGGGCACGCTGTCGCCGCTGCTCAAGCGGCTGGAGCGGCAGGGCCTCCTCGAGCGACGGCGCGGCGCCGGCGACGCCCGCGTCGTCGAGCTGCACCTCACCGCTCCCGGGCGTGCCCTGCGGGACCGGGCGGAGGAGGTCCCCGCGAAGGTGGTCGCGGCGAGCGGGCTGAGCCTGGCCGAGCTGGAGCAGGTCCGCGACGCCGCGAACCGGGTGGTCGCGGCCTCGCAGGGCGTCATGGCCTGAGCCTCGGGCAATCAGGCCCCGTGGTGGCGCCGGTGGTGGTTTCATGAGCGATGACCGCACAAGGACGTGCGGCCGCACTGCCCGAGTCTCGACCGCCCAGTGCATCCGCCACCGGCCCGCCTCCCGGAACCCGGGACCGCGGGCCGTCCCAGAGGGGACCCGCCCATGCTGCGTGCACGTCGCAGAGCCACCATCCTCCTGAGCAGCGCCGGCGCGCTGCTCCTCACCGCCGCGGCCGCCGTGCCCGCGGGAGCGGCCGCCGACCCGGCCAACCTCCCCGGCGACGAGTCCATCACCCTGCCGATCAACGACAGCGCCGCCGGCGGCACCTACGACCAGGACTTCGACCGCGCCTACGCGGGCGCGACGCCGGACGGCACGCCCGTGTACGTGTACGTCCCGGCGGGCACCCCGCTGGACGGCAGCGCCCCGACCGGGGTGGACAGCCTCGACCCGTCCTTCGACCACGCGCCGGACGACGAGTTCGAGCCGTGCACCGACCTCACCGCCGAGGACTTCACCCTGACGCAGGCGCAGATCGACTTCCTCGGCGACGAGCTGTCGAACCAGATCGTCGCCGTGGACGAGGAGCACTACGGCGAGATGGACGCCGCCGACCCGGACCAGCCCGCGACGGACTCCCTGGTCATGGTCGTGTACAACGTCCAGGACGAGCTGTACTACGACTGCGAGCAGGACTCGTACACCGCCGGCTACTTCGCCCCGGACTTCATCGACTCGGTCGGCATGAACGCCATCGTCATCGACGCGTTCGACTGGCAGAACCGGCTCGGCGGCGCGGACTCCCCGTGGAACGACGACGACCCGGACAACGACCAGCCCGAGCTCTACGAGGGCGTCGTGGCCCACGAGCTGGAGCACCTGCTGCACAACTACTCCGACCCGGGCGAGCTGTCCTGGGTGGACGAGGGCCTGGCCGACTTCGCGGTCTTCCTCAACGGGTACGACGTCGGCGGCTCGCACCTCACCTACCACCAGGTGTTCTACGCCGAGACGTCGCTGACGCGCTGGGCCGGGGGGCTGGAGAACTACGGCGCGGCGTACACGTTCTTCCAGTACCTGTGGGAGCGCGCGGGCGGCAACGGCGACGGCACGTACACGCCCGACCTCACGTACGACGGCGCCGGGGGCGACCTGCTGATCAAGCAGATCTTCGCGAACCAGGCCGACGGCATGGACGGCGTCCAGGCGGCGATCGACGAGTTCAACGCCGCCACGGGCGGCGACCTGCCCGACGTCGCCACGCTCTACCAGGACTGGGCCGTGGCCGTGTACCTGGACGACGAGGACAGCGACGTGTTCGACATCAAGGCGGTCGACTTCGGCGACCCGGCCTTCACGGACTGGACGATCGACATCGCGGACGACCAGTTCTGGGAGGGCCGCGGGTCCAACCAGGGTGCCCAGCCGTCCGCCAAGTGGGACCGGCGGGCCAACGGGCAGTCGCCCGTCGCGCTGCCGTACGGCATCCAGGTGGAGCGGTTCCGCAACCCCGGTCCCCGGGTGACCGTCGGGCTGGACGGCGAGGACACCTCCGAGGTGGCCCCGCACTCCGGTGACACGCACTGGTACGGCGGGTACGAGAGCCAGTCGGACAACGTGCTCGACGTCGCCACCGACGGCGCGGTGTCCAGCCTGGACTTCTGGACCTGGCACTTCATCGAGGAGGGCTGGGACTACGGCTTCGTCGAGGCGCAGGTGGGCGGCGAGTGGGTCACGGTGCCGCTCGTCGACGACGCCGGCACGGTCGTGACGACGGACGACGACCCGCACGGCGGCAACACCGAGGGCAACGGCCTGACGGGCACGTCGGGCGGCGCCTACTTCGTCGACGAGCCGGAGTACGTGCACCTCACGGCGCAGCTGCCGGCGGGGGCCACCGACGTGCGGTTCCGCTACTCCACCGACGCGGCGTACCTCGACACCGGCTGGTTCGTGGACGACGTGCGGGTGGACGGCGCGGCGGCGACCGTCTCGTCCGAGGAGGGGCAGTGGTTCGAGACCACCGGGGTCCAGGACAACAACTGGACGCTGCAGGTGGTCGCGACGTGCGACCTCACTCCCGGGGTGACGAGCTCGTTCGAGATCACCGACGGGGCCGGCAACTACGTGTACCGGCTCACGGGCGACCAGATCTCCCAGGCCGGGTTCGTCACGAAGTGCGCCAACGGCAACCAGCGCGACTTCGCCACGCTGGTGTCGAACCTGCCCACCGGTGACCTGACGTTCCTCGACGCCGGGTACGTGCTGTCGGTGCAGAACAAGAAGTAGCGCGCGGGTCTCGTTCGGCACTCCCGTCCATGTTCGGTCCCTGCGGGTGCCGACGATGGGCAGGAGTGCCGAACGAGATCGCGGGGCCGGTACGGTGTCGCCCATGACCGACGTCACACCCTCCTCGTTCGCGCCCGGCCTCACCCCCGACGACCTGGCGGGCACGGTGCCCGACCCGCGGACCGCCCCGGCCGTGCGCTGGGGCGTGCTGGGCGCCGGCAACATCGCCGGGTCGTTCTCGGACGGCGTCCGGGAGCACACCGCGGCGTCCGTCGTCGCGGTCGGCTCGCGCGACCTCGCGAAGGCGGAGGCGTTCGCGGCGGCGCACGCACCGGGCGCGCGGGCGCACGGCGACTACGAGGCGCTGGTCACCGACCCCGACGTCGACGTCGTCTACGTCGCGACCCCGCACTCGCACCACCACGAGCACGCGCTGCTGGCCGTCCGGGCGGGCAAGCACCTGCTGGTGGAGAAGGCCTTCACCCAGGACACGGCGCAGGCGCGTGAGGTGCTCGACGCCGCCCGCGAGGCCGGCGTCTTCGTCATGGAGGCCATGTGGACGCGGTTCCTGCCGCACGTCGCGGCGCTGCGCGGCGTGATCGCGCGCGGGGAGATCGGTCGCGTGGTGAGCGTCGTCGCCGACCACGGCCAGCAGTTCCCCTACGACCCGGCCCACCGCCTGTACGCGCCCGGGCTCGCCGGGGGTGCGCTGCTCGACCTCGGCGTCTACCCGGTGTCCTTCGCGCACGACCTGCTCGGCGCCCCGGAGACGGCCACCGCGGTCGGCGCGCTCACCGAGACGCGCGTCGACGGGCAGATCGGCATGGTGCTGGGCTACCCCGGCGGCGTGCAGGCCACGTTGTCGACCACGCTGTGGGCGCGCACCGCGAACACGGCCGTGATCTCGGGCACCGAGGGGCGGATCGAGGTGGCGCGCACGTTCTACGCACCGACGTCGTTCACCGTCGAGCGGCACGACGGCGCCACCTGGGCGTACGACGGCTTCCGCGGCGAGGGCAAGCAGTACCAGGCCGCCGAGGTGGCGCGCCGGATCGCGGCGGGCGACGTCGAGAGCCCGCGCATGTCGTGGGACGGCACCCTCGAGGTCATGGCGACCATGGACGATGTCCGCCGCCAGGTGGGCGTGGTCTACCCGGGGGAGTGAACGGGCCCGGCGGCGGCGGTCAGCGCTGGTCGCCCGGCACGAGCCGGCGGCCGGAGACGTCGCTCGGCGTGATGCGGATCCACACCGTCTTGCCGTCCTCGAGGTAGCTGACCAGACCGGTCCCGCGGGCCTCGGCCAGGTCCTCCTCGCGCTCGAGGACCTGCGCGCGGCCCTTGACGACGACGCTCCAGGCGGCGTCGTCGCCGATCTCGTCGGCCTCGAAGGCGACGCGGGGGCTGATCGTCACCTCGGCGAGCTTGGTGCCCGGCTTGGTGCGCAGGAAGATGCGCTCGCCCGAGACCTCGAAGCTCACGGGGAAGATCTCGGGCTCGCCCGCGACCGACGTGGCGAGCCGGCCGATCTTCTGACCTGCGAGCAGCTCCCAGCTCTCCTCCTCGGTGAGCACGGACTGCGACGGCTGCGACTGGGTGGACATCGAACCTCCTGCGTCTCGAGGGATCACTGCCATCGTCCCCCCGGACCGGGACCAGCGCTACGGCGGCGGCGGTGTCGTCGGTCACGGCTAGGGTGTGCGGAGTGAGCAGCGCACCCGGGTACTTCGTCTCGTTCGAGGGCGGCGACGGCGCCGGCAAGACCACGCACGTCCGCCTGCTGGGCGACTGGCTGCACGAGGTGACGGGGCGCGAGGTGGTCGTGACGCGGGAGCCGGGCGGCACGGACCTGGGGGCCACGCTGCGCCGCGAGGTGCTGCACGGTGAGGACCTGGACCCGCGCACGGAGGCCCTGCTGTACGCGGCGGACCGCGCGCACCACGTCGCGACCGTGGTGCGGCCGGCGCTCGAGCGCGGGGCCGTCGTCGTGACGGACCGCTACCTCGACTCCTCGGTGGCGTACCAGGCGGGCGGCCGCGAGCTCTCGGAGGAGGAGATCGAGGCGCTCTCCCTGTGGGCCACGGCCGACCTGCTGCCCGACGTGACCGTGCTGCTGGACCTCGACCCGCAGGTCGGCACCGCCCGCCTGTCGGGGGAGCCGGACCGCCTGGAGCGTGCGGGCGACGAGTTCCACCGCCGCACGCGCGAGACGTTCCTGCGGCGCGCGGCCGCCGACCCCGGGCGCTGGGTGGTCGTGGACGCCGCGGCGAGCCTGGACGACGTGCAGGCGCAGGTGCGCGTGGACGTGGCCGCGCGGCTCGACCTCACGCCCGTCGTCGAGGAGGCCGCGGCGGTGCGGGACATCGAGCGGGACACCGAGCGGGACGTCGAGCGGGACATCGCCGGGGAGGGTCGCGAGTGAGCGTGTGGGACGACGTCGTCGGGCAGCCGGACGCCGTCGCCACGCTGCGACGCGCGGCCACCGACCCGGCCGCGATGACGCACGCGTGGCTGGTCACCGGCCCGCCCGGGTCGGGGCGCTCGGTCGCGGCGCGGGCGTTCGCCGCCGCGCTGCAGTGCGACGGCCCGCAGGGCGCCGGGCCGCCCGGACCACGGGGTTCCGCGAGCGGCGGCGGTTGCGGAGAGTGCCGCGCCTGCACGACGACGCTGGCCGGCACCCACCCGGACCTCACGGTCGTCGCCACGGACAAGGTCGTCATCACCATCGACGAGGTGCGCGACCTCATCATGACCGCGGCGCGCACCCCGTCGTCGGGCCGGTTCCGCGTGATCGTCGTGGAGGACGCCGACCGGATGGCGGAGCGCACCACGAACGTGCTGCTCAAGGCGATCGAGGAGCCCCCGCCGCACACCGTCTGGGTGCTGTGCGCCCCGAGCGCGCAGGACGTGCTGCCCACCATCCGCTCCCGCTGCCGCGGTGTCGTGCTGCGCGTGCCGCCGGCCCGGGACGTGGCGGACCTGCTCGTGCGCCGCGACGGCATCGACCCGGCGGTCGCGCTCACCGCGGCCCGTGCCGCCCAGTCGCACGTCGGGCTCGCCCGCCGGCTCGCCCGGGACTCCGCGGCGCGCGAGCGTCGCGACGCCGTGCTGGAGATCGCCCGCCGGATCCGCGGGGTCGGCGACGCCGTGCTCGCGGCGGGGGAGCTGGTGGACGTCGCGAAGGCCGAGGCCCTGGCGGCCACGGCGGAGCGCGACGCCGTCGAGAAGGCGGAGCTGATGCGCGCGCTCGGCGTGCAGGAGGGCGACACCCTGCCGCCCCGGCTGCGCTCGCAGCTCAAGCAGCTCGAGGACGACCAGAAGCGGCGTGCGACGCGCCGTCAGCGCGACGTCCTCGACCGGTCGATGGTGGACCTGCTGTCCCTGTACCGGGACGTGCTCGTGGTGCAGCTGGGCGCGACGGTCGACCTCGTGAACGCCGAGCACGACGGCGCCGTGCGCGCCCTCGCCGCCGACTCGACGCCCGAGCAGACCATCCGCCGGATGGACGCCATCGGCGTCGCGCGCGAGCGCCTCGAGGGCAACGTGGCCCCGCTGCTGGCCCTCGAGGCGATGGCGGTCGCGCTGCGCCCCCAGGGCTGACCCGGCCGCGCCGCGACCGCGGGCGACAGTTGCCTCATCACCCCTCGATGCGGTGAGGTGTTCCGCGGCGGGGGCCATGGTGGCCCCGTGACCAGACTGGGGGTTGGCATGAGGATCCTTCTGCTCGTCTCGGCGTTCAACGGGCTCACGCAGCGTGTGTGGGGGTACCTGACGGACCACGGCCACGACGTGGGCGTCGAGCTGGCGCCGACGTTCGGCTCGCCGGAGGAGCTCACGGCGCGCGTCGAGGAGATCGGCCCGGACCTGATCCTGGCGCCGTTCCTCAAGCACCGCGTGCCGGAGGACGTGTGGCGGCGCTGGACCACCGTCGTCGTGCACCCCGGCCCGGTGGGGGACCGCGGCCCGTCGTCCCTCGACCACGCCATCCTGGACGGCCGCGACCGCTGGGGGGTGACCGCCCTGTCCACCGTGGAGGAGATGGACGCCGGCCCGGTGTGGGCGACCTCGACGTTCGCCCTGCCGACGGGCCAGGACGCGCCGGTCGCCAAGTCCGCCCTCTACAACGGGCTCGTGGCCGACGCCGCCCTGGCGTGCGTGGAGGAGGTGCTGCGCAAGGTCGCGGCGGGGGAGGGGCCCACGCCGGCCGACCGGCTCGAGCGGGAGGTGCCCGGCACCGGCGAGCTGCCGCTGCTGCGCCGTGCCGCGTTCGAGCTCGACCTGTCCCGCCCCGCGGCCGAGCTGGCGCGCACCATTGCCGCGGCCGACGGCGCGCCCGGCGCCCCCGCGACGCTCCAGGGCGCCCGCTTCTGCCTGTTCGACGCCGTCGCCGTCCCCGGCGAGGTCGACCCGTCGGCCGCCCCCGGCACGGTCGTCGGCCGCGACGAGGACGCCGTGGCGATCGCCACGGGCGGGGGCACCCTGTGGGTCGGGTACGCCGCGACCCTGGCCGAGAAGCGCGGCACCAAGCTGCCCGCGGCGTGGGTGCTCGACGTCGCAGGGGCGCCGTACCGCCCGGCGCCCGCCGCCCTGGCGGAGTCCGCGTACGAGCGCGTCGGCGACGTCGGCTACCTGACCATCCGGTCGTACAGCGGCGCGATGCACACGCAGCAGTGCCGCCGGCTCACGACCGCGGTGGAGAAGGCGCTGACCGAGGACACCGCGGTGCTCGTGGTGCGCGGCACCGAGCACGCGTTCTCCAACGGCATCCACCTGGGGGCGATCGAGGCGGCCGACGACCCGGCGGCCGAGGCGTGGGCGAACATCCAGGCGATCGACGACCTGTGCGAGGCGATCGCCGCGGCCGACCAGCTCACGGTGGCCGCCTTCACGGCGAACGCCGGCGCCGGCGGCGTCATGGCGGGCCTGTGCGCCGACGTCGTCGTCGCGCGCGACGGCGTGGTGCTCAACCCGTACTACGACATGGGCATCTTCGGCTCGGAGCTGCACACGTGGACGGTCGCGGCCCGGCTCGGCGAGGTGGACGCCGACCGGCTGCTGAGCAGCAAGCTCCCGGTGTCGGCCGCCGAGGCGGAGCGGATCGGCCTCGTGGACGCCGTGGGGCCGCGGGACCCCGAGCGGTTCGCCGCGTGGCTGGCCGACCGCGCCGTCGAGCTCACCACGCCCGAGGGCCACGCGGAGACCGTCGCCGCCGCCGGCGTGCGCGCCCCGCGCCGTCCGCTGTCGTACTACCGCACGATCGAGCTGGCCGAGATGGCGCGCGACCTCTTCGACGACCGGCGGGGCTTCTCCGCCAAGCGGCGCGACTTCCTGCGCAAGGCGGCCCCCGGGGCCACGCCCGAGCGGTTGCGGTTCGTGGACGTGCGCGAGACGGTCGCTCCGTGACCATCGTCCGACTGACGGCCCGCACGGCCCGGGGACTCCTCCTGGGCGGTGTCGTGAGCGTGCTCGCGGTCGTCGTCACGGCATGCGCGTCGCCCGCGCCGTCGGGCTCCGGGGCGCCGTCGGCCTCCCCGGAGCCCTCGGCGGCGCCGTCCGCGTCCGGCGAGGTCACGGGCGTCCCGGCGCCCGGGGAGCATGTGCGGGGTCTGCCCGACGGCGCGGAGGGGACGTTCGACAGCCCCGCCGGGGTCGCCTGGTCGCCCGACCCTGCCGTGCTGCTGGTCGTGACGTACGGGTCGAGCTCGTGCCCGCTGCTCGCCGAGGCCGAGGCGGGCTGGGACGACGGGGGCGGGACCGTCGACGTCCGCATGGTAGAGCCGGACCCCGACCAGGTCTGCACGATGGACTACGTCCCCACCACCAGCGCGGTCGCCGTCCCGCCTGGCGCCGACGCCGGGACCCCGGTGACCGTGCGGCTCGGCGACCTCGGCGAGGTCGAGCTGACGCCTCGCGCGAAGGACGACGCGGCGGGCCCGGTGGCCTGGGTCCCCGCCGCCGGCTGAGGGCGTCGGGGCTGGTCGCGGGACGACGGTAGGTTGGGCGGGTGATCTCCGACGAGCGCCGCCCGACCGCCCGCCGCACGACCTCCGCCCGCCCGAGTCCCCGCCGCTCCGGCCTGCGCGCCCTCGCCGCCGTCGCCGCCGGCGCGGTGCTGCTCGCCGGGTGCACGGCGCCCGCCAAGGAGCAGGCGCCGGTGGGCTCGGCCTCGGGGCCGGCCGCTTCCCAGGCGCCGGAGGGCTTCGAGCAGTACTACGGGCAGGCGCTCGAGTGGGAGGACTGCGACGACGGCCTGCAGTGCGCGACGGCGTCGGCGCCGCTGTCCTGGCACGACGCGGACGCGGGCAGCATCGAGCTGTCGCTGGTGCGCAACCCGGCCGACGGCAAGGACCCCGAGGGGTCGCTGCTGGTCAACCCGGGCGGGCCGGGCGCGTCGGGCGTGGACTTCGTGCGCAGCGACGCGCAGGGCGGCGGCTCCACGTTCGGCAAGAAGCTGCAGGACGCGTTCGACATCGTCGGTTTCGACCCGCGAGGCGTGCAGCGCTCCACCCCGGTGACGTGCTTCGACGACGCCCGCAAGGGCGAGTCCCTCGCCAAGGACTTCGACCGGAGCACGGACGCGGGCCTCGAGGCGATGGCGGCCGAGAACGAGGCGTGGAACGCGGCGTGCGCCGAGAACTCGGGCGAGGTGCTCGGCCACGTGGACACGCAGAGCGCGGCCCGCGACATGGACATGCTGCGCGTGGTGCTCGGCGACGACACCCTGCACTACCTCGGCTTCTCGTACGGCACCCAGCTCGGCGCGACGTACGCGGGGCTGTTCCCGGACCGGGCCGGCCGCCTCGTGCTCGACGGCGCGATCGACACCACGCTCACCTCGGAGGAGATCTCGCACGGGCAGGCCGTCGGCTTCGAGAACGCGCTGCGCGCGTACGTGCAGGACTGCCAGGCGGGGGCGGGCTGCCCCCTGAGCGGGTCGGTGGACGACGGGATGCGGCAGATCCGGCAGGTGCTGGACCACGCCTACGAGCGGCCCTACGCCACCTCGACGTCCGACCGCACCGTCACGCAGAGCCTCGCGTTCTACGGCATCGCGGTCACGCTCTACAACCAGGGGAGCTGGCCCGCCCTCACGCAGGGCCTGGACGAGGCGATCAACCAGGGCACGGGCGACGTGCTGCTCTACCTCTCCGACCAGTACTTCGACCGCAACGCGGACGGCAGCTACTCCTCGAACTCCGAGGAGGCGATGCGCGCGGTGAACTGCCTCGACGACCGTGCCACCACCGACGTCGAGCAGATGCGGGCCGACGCCGCGGCGATCGAGGCCGACGCCCCGACGATGGGCTCGTTCTTCGGCTACGGCGGGCTGACGTGCGCCGGCGCGGAGTACCCGCAGGTGGAGCAGGAGTTCGACGTCCACGCGAAGGGTGCGCCGCCGATCGTCGTCGTCGGCACGACCAACGACCCGGCCACCCCGTACGTGTGGGCCGAGGGGCTGGCGAAGACGCTGGACTCCGCCGTCCTGCTCACGTACGAGGGCGAGGGGCACACGGCGTACCAGCCGTCGCGGGCGTGCGTGGCGGACGCGGTCGAGTCCTACCTCGTGGACGGCGACGTGCCGGCCGACGGCGCCACCTGCTGAGGGGTCGTCCGGGACCAGTGCCGCAGGGCGAGCACGCCCAGCACGGAGATGACGACGAGCCCGAGGACGTAGAAGACGGTCGACCAGGTGGAGGCGTCGGCGGACGCCGCGGGCAGCAGCTGGCCGTACGCGAGCTCGTAGTGCACCCCGCCCGTGACCTTGATCGCGAGGTACGCGGAGAGGAAGCCCATCGAGTCCCACAGGGCGTGCAGCGCGACCACGGTGAGGTAGGCGAGCACCACCCCGCCCGTGAGGCGGTAGCGGCCGGCGGCCGACGCCGCGCCGAAGATCGCCGCGCCGAGGATCGCCGTCCACAGCACGTGCCCGACGGGGGTGAGCAGGCCGCGCACGGCCTCCGTCTGCAGCAGCGCGTTGAGGTCGATCTGGCCGAGGCGGGTGAGGCTGGCGTTGAACGCGTAGCCCGCGGACTCGAAGGCCGCGAACCCGGCGCCGACGGTCGCGCCGAGCAGCGCGCCCTTGAGCCCCGTCTTCTCGGCCACCCGCGCGCCCACCACGAGGAACACGACGATCTTCACGGCCTCCTCGATCGCGCCGACGCCCACGTAGATCCACAGCGACGGCGACAGGTGCGACTCCAGGATCGACGCGCCCAGCACGCCGAAGATGCCGCCGAAGAAGAACGCCGCCAGCAGCAGCATGATGTCGATCGAGCCGTGCGCCCGCTCCACCACGAACAGCACCACGCTGAACGGCACCAGGAAGCTGCCCAGCAGGATCACCGTCGGGATGAGGTTCGTGTTCTGCGTGCCGAAGGTCACGGCGGCGGTGACGGCCCACAGCAGCACGCCGAGGACGAGCGTCTTCCACCACCACCCTCGGCCCGTGGTGATGACCGAGGTCTGCGTCGTCGTGGGCTGCATGAGCACGAGTATGCGGAGGTCAGCGGGCGCTGTCGCGCGGAAGCAGGGCCGCCAGGTGCCCACGTTTTGGAGACCGCCCCGCGCGTCAGGTACTGTAGGCGCGCTCGTTGATCCGGTTTCACGCCGGGCACGGCACGCCGCCTTAGCTCAGTCGGTAGAGCGATTCACTCGTAATGAATAGGTCATCAGTTCGATTCTGATAGGCGGCTCACCTCAGAAGGCCCGGAACCTCGCGGTTCCGGGCCTTCGTCGTCCTCAGGAGCGTCCCGACTGCGCCTTCCAGATCGCGTGGTCGAGGGCCTTGTGGGAGACGTCGAGCAGGTCGGCCGCACCCTTCACCGCAGCGCGCGCACGGTCGACCGGGACCGTCTTCTCCGCGTTCACGGCTCGGGTGACGAAGCGGCAGACCATCGTGTCCGCCTTCACGCCCTGGAGGCCGACGTTCATCTCCAGGTAGTCCCAGGAGACGGGCCCCACCCCGGTCACGGACAGCCATGCGGTCCTCGCGGCGGCGAGACGCGCGGGCGTGGCGTCGCGCAGCTCGGCGCTGGTGGTGATGCCGACGCGGCGCAGGGCGTCGACGGCGTCGACCAGGACCACCGACTTCAGCACCGCGGGCCTCGTCCCCGGCGCCTTGGCGTCGTTGAAGATTCTCGACGCGGCGGGCTCCGGGCCTCCCGCCTGCTCGATGACCGCGAGGAGGTCGGGCCCGGAGTCCTGGTAGGGGTCGGCTCCCTCGGACCGCCGCAGCGCGCGGTACCGGTCGAGGATGTTCACGACGCCCGCGTAGTGGGCGCGCAGCGAGTAGACGGCGTCGATCGCCGACAGGGCGAGCGAGTCCCGGTACCCCTGGGGCTCGATCCAGGTCTCCGGCAGTCCGAGGGACTCCATGGCAAGGTCTCGTACCGCGGCAGCGTCAGCGGTCACGTCGTCGGTCACGTCGTCGGTCACGTCGTCGGTCATGGCGCGAAAGTAGCGGTCGGGGCCGACAGGTGCCGGTCGCTGTCAGTCGTAGTCCGGGTTGTTGATGGTCGGGATGTCGATGTTGATCGGCTGCATGGGCTCGAGGTACAGCAGCGCGACCTTGCGCAGGAGCTCGTCGAACAGCCAGTAGACGGCCGGGGATCCGGGCAGGAGGAGCCCCAGCTCGCGGGCGCGGACGAACGGGATCCAGGCGGCCGAGATGGTCGCGTCGAGCACCGGCCGGCGGGGCAGCTCGAGCATGTCCGTCACGCGGTCGCCGAGCATGTACCGGGTGACGGCCTCGAAGGCGGGCTTGGTGACGAGCGTGAAGTCGAGCCTCTCGCCCAGCTTGACGAGCTTGTCGGCGATGAGCACGCCCTCGTCGGTCCGGGCGAGCAGGGGAACGAGCACCTGCTCGCGCTGGGCGAGCGCCTCGTCCCAGCTCGACGGGATGTACTCGTCGAGCACGCCCAGCATGTGGCCGGTCACCTGCCACAGGTGCAGGTAGGCGTCCGCCTCCGCGGAGGAGATGGGCACCTTCCACTCGACGAGCTTCTGCCAGACGGAGGAGGCGAGGCTGTGCCAGGTGACCATGATGTCGAACTGGCTGATCGGCACGGCCTCGTCCGCGACGGCGGACCAGTGCGGCGACTGTGGCAGCAGGTGGCGCACCGCGGCGTGGACCAGGCGGGTCTTCACGCAGGTGACGATCATCTTCCCGTCGGGACGGTAGGCGTGGTGGTCGCCGATGTCGTAGCCGAGCTTCGCGGTCTTGGCGATGCGGTCGGTGAGGTCGGCGCCGCCCTTCGAGTACCAGACCGCCCGCGCCTCTCGCGGGATCGCGGCGCTCATCATGCCGCTGTTCATCCCGTAGAGGACGCCGAGGTAGAGGCCGCGCTTGGTCGTGAAGGTGAACGCCCTGTCGAGCTTGGCGTGGTCCGCCCACGACGGCAGCTCGCGCGCCTGCGTGACGAGCCGCTCGACGTCGGCGGGGAGCCCGGCCGGCAGTGCCTGCCCGTTGGTGGTCCACGAGGCGAGGGCCGTGTTCACCGCGGGCACCCCGCCCGTGTCGAGCAGGTCGGCGAGCACCGGGTCGGCCAGCTCGTCCCACACCCCTCGCGGGTCGCGGCCGGTGCCCGTGCCGGCGATCGACCCGGCCGACGACCACGCCCACGCGTGTGCGGGGGCCACGCCGGCGAGCGCACCGAGCGCCCCGATCGTCCCGCCTGCCCTGAGAACGCTCCGCCTGCTGATCTCGTCCACGTCGAACCCCTTCGTTCGTGGATCGTCGGCGCCTCGTCGTCTCGCCCCCTGTCCCGCGGCGCCGTCGAGCCTGGTCGTGTGCTGCTCGATCCAACCCAGCGTGAATCCAAATTAACTTAACCAGGGTCGTCGCCGCCGGCAAGCGGTGCGGAACGACGGTCGCGCCGTCCGGTGCCGGGTGGCGGCTCAGCCGAGCACGACGGCGATCCCCACGGACACGGGGAGGGCGAGCACCAGGCTCGCCAGCGAGACGTCGCGCACGACGGCGGTGGACAGGCGGAAGTGGCCGGCGAAGAGGAAGACGTTCTGCGCGGTGGGCAGGGCGGCCATGATGACGACGCCCAGCAGGTCGGTGCCGTCGAGGTGGAACAGGAACCGGCCCGCCGCCCAGGCGAGGGCCGGCATCACCGCGACCTTGAGCGCGGTGCCGACGGCCACCGCGGCGCGGTCCGTGCCGCCGTCGCCGCGCGCCCTGCCCCGCAACGACATCCCGAACAGCAGCAGGAGGAGCGGCACGGACGCGTCCGCGAGCATCCCCAGCGGCACGTCGAGCACCTCCGGCAGCTCCGCCGACAGCAGCGCGGCCAGCAGCCCGACGGCCGTGGACACCGTCACCGGGTTCGCGAGCGCGCGCCCCAGCATCCGCCCCAGCCCGTCGCCGTCGCCGCCGGCGCCCCGGTCGGCGCGGTGCCGGCACCACGCGAAGACGGCGAGGTAGGCGGGCGCGACGACGAGCAGCTGCGCCAGGAGCACGGACACCACGGGCGCCGTGGACCCCACGGCGTACAGGGCGACGGGCACGCCGATGTTCCCGGCGTTGACGTACGACGACGCCATCGCGCCCGTGGCGACCGTCCCGGCAGGACGGCGCAGCAGCCCGCCGGCGACGACCGCGAACAGCAGCCCGGTCGCCGCCGCGACCACCAGGGCCAGGGGCGCGTACGTGCCGAGCACCGCCGCGGGGTCGGACCGCGAGACCAGCACGAACATCAGCGCCGGGTTGGTCACGTAGTACACGAGCGGCGCGATGCCGCGCTGCATCTCGGGGGCGCGGGCGGGCAGCAGCCAGGTGACCGCCCATCCGACGCCCACGAGCACGAGCACGACGGCGAAGCCGAGCAGGACGCCGCTCATCGGGCGGCGGCCCTGCCGGCCCGGGCGGTCACCGCACCAGGCACGGTCGCTTCGCGTCGAACTCCCAGCCGGGCACGAGGTACTGCATGGCGACGGCGTCGTCGCGGGAGCCGAGGCCGTGCTCCTCGTAGAGCTCGTGCGCCTCGGCGAGCCGGTCCGGGTCGAGCTCGACGCCGAGCCCGGGCGCGGTGGGCACCCGGATCTCACCCCCGGAGATCTCGAGCGGACGGGTGGTGAGGCCCTGCCCGTCCTGCCAGATCCAGTGCGTGTCGAGCGCGGTGATCTCCCCGGGGGCCGCGGCGCCCACGTGCGTGAACATGGCGAGCGAGACGTCGAAGTGGTTGTTGGAGTGCGAGCCCCACGTGAGGCCGAGCTCGTGGCAGAGCTGCGCGACGCGGACGGAGCCCGCCATCGTCCAGAAGTGCGGGTCGGCCAGCGGGATGTCGACGGCGTCGGCACGGATCGCGTGCCCCAGCTCGCGCCAGTCGGTGGCGATCATGTTGGTCGCGGTGCGCAGCCCGGTGGCGCGGCGGAACTCGGCCATGACCTCGCGGCCGGAGAACCGGCCCTCGGCGCCGCACGGGTCCTCCGCGTACGCGACGACGCCCCGCATCCGCCGCCCGAGCCGGACGGCCTCGTCGAGCAGCCAGCCGCCGTTCGGGTCGAGGGTGATGCGGGCGTCGGGGAACCGCTCCTTGAGCGCGACGACGGCGTCGACCTCCGCGTCGCCCGCCTGCACCCCGCCCTTGAGCTTGAAGTCGCGGAAGCCGTACCGCTCCCGCGCCGCCTCCGCGAGGCGCACGACGTCGTCGGGCGTGCTCGCGGCCTCCCTGCGCAGCCGCGACCAGGCGTCGGGCGCGCCGGGCTCGCGCAGGTACGGCAGGTCGGTGGCGTCCGGGTCGCCGACGTAGAAGAGGTAGCCGAGCATCGGGACGGCGTCCCGCTGCTGACCCTCGCCGAGCAGCTCGGCCACGGGGACGCCGAGCGCCTTCCCGTGCAGGTCCAGGAGCGCGGACTCCAGCCCGGTGACGGCGTGCACGGTGGTGCGCAGGTCGAACGTCTGGTTGCCGCGCCCGCCCGCGTCCCGGCCGGCGAACCGCGCCGAGACCCCGCGCAGCACGGACCGGAACCGCGCGACGGGCTGCCCGACGACGAGGGCCGCGGCCTCCTCGACCGTCGCCCGGATCTTCTCCCCGCCCGGCACCTCGCCCAGGCCGGTGCGGCCCTCGGAGTCCTCGACGATCACGACGTTGCGGGTGAAGAACGGTGCGTGGGCGCCGGACAGGTTGAGCAGCATGGAGTCGCGCCCCGCGACGGGGACGACCTGGACGCGCGCGACGGTCGGGGAGCTCACCGGGCCGCCTCCGCGGTGGCGTCGGCGGGTCGGAGCACGCCGTCGACGCGCCGGGTGAGATTCCACGGGTTGTCGGGGTGCACGGGCTCCGGGAGCAGGTACGCCGGCAGGTTCTGGTACGCGACGGGGCGCAGGAACCGCTCGATCGCGAGGGTGCCCACGGACGTCGTGCGCCCGTCCGACGTCGCCGGGAACGGGCCGCCGTGCACCATCGCGTGCCCCACCTCGACGCCGGTCGGCCAGCCGTTGGCGAGGATGCGCCCGACCGTCCGCTCCAGCACGGGCAGCAGGCGACGGGCCGTGGCCGCGTCGCCCTCGGTGAGGTGCAGCGTGGCCGTGAGCTGCCCCTCCAGGCGGCCGACGGCGGCCAGCAGCTCGTCGTCGTCCGCGTACCGGACGACGAGCGACGCCGCGCCGAAGATCTCCGCCTCGAGCACCGGGTTGGCGAGGAAGGTCGCGACGTCCGCGACGAAGACGGCCGGGGCGGGCGCGTTGCGGGTGCCGCCCGGCGTCCCCCGGCCCGCGACGTCGACGCCGTCCTGCGCGGCGAGGGCGTCCACGCCCTCGTGCCACGCCTGCGCGATGCCGGCGGTGAGCATGGTCTGCCCGGTGGTGGCCTCGGCGGCGCGGCGGACGGCGTCGACGAACGCGTCCCCGCGGGCGGAACGCGGCGCTAGCACGATCCCGGGGGCGGTGCACAGCTGGCCGGACGAGCCGGTCACCGAGGCGAGGTACGCCGCGGCGAGGGCGTCGACGTCGGCGTCGTCCCCGTCGAGGGCTCCCGGCAGCACGATCACCGGGTTGACCGAGCTCATCTCGGCGTAGACGGGGATCGGCGTAGGGCGGGCGGCGGCGGCGGCGACGAGCGCGAGCCCGCCGGAGCGGGAGCCGGTGAACCCGACGGCCCGGATCGCGGGGTCGCCGACCAGCGCCTGGCCGACGCGCGCGCCGGGACCGTAGACCAGCGAGAAGACACCGGGGTGCAGCCCCTCGGCGGCGACGGCGTCCGCGACGGCCCGCCCCACCAGCTCGCCGGTGCCCGGGTGGGCGCCGTGGGCCTTGACGACCACCGGGCAGCCCGCGGCGAGGGCCGAGGCGGTGTCGCCGCCCGCGACGGAGAACGCGAGGGGGAAGTTGCTGGCGCCGAAGACGGCCACGGGGCCGACGGGCACCTGGCGCTGCCGGATGTCGGCCCGGGGCAGGGGAGCGCGGTCCGGGATCGCCGGGTCGACGCGGACGCCCCGGTGGTCGCCCTGGCGCACGACGGCCGCGAAGAGGCGCAGCTGGCCCGTGGTGCGCGCGAGCTCGCCGACCAGGCGGGCCTCGGGGAGGCCGGTCTCGCGCCGGGCACGGTCGACGATCGCGGTCCCGGAGGCCTCGAGGTTCGCGGCGATGCGCTCGAGGAAGCGGGCGTGCGGCTCCGGCGCGAGCGCGGAGAAGGACGCGAACGCCTCCTGCGCGGCGGCGGTGGCGAGGGCGAGCTGGTCGACGTCGAGCAGGGAGTAGGCGGGCTCGAGCACCTCGTCGGTGGCGGGGTCGTGGGCGGCGGCGCTGCCGGCGGTGCCCGGCAGCGGCTCGCCGCCGACGATCGAGTGGCCGGTGAGGGTGGCGGTGACGGTCATGGGTGATCCCTCCTGGGGGCGCGGGTGCGGACGGCGGCGGTCAGCGGGCGAGCGCGACGTCGGACGGCCGGACGCCCGCGGCGTCGACGAGGGCGCGCAGGTCGTCGACGTCGCGCTCGGTGAGGTCCTGCAGCGGGGGCCGGACGCCCCCGAGGTCGCGGCCGACGGCGCGCAGGCCGCCCTTGACGATCGACACGCCGTACCCCTTGGCCCGGTCGCGGATGTCGAGATAGGGCAGCACGAACCGCGTGAGCTTCTCGGTGACGGCGGCGCGGTCGAGGTTCCGCACGTCGCGGTAGAACTCGAGCGCGAACTCGGGCACGAAGTTGTACATCGCCGAGGAGTAGGTGCTCATGCCGAGCTGCAGCAGCGGCAGCGCGAACGTCTCCGCGGTGGGCAGGCCCCCGAGGTAGAACAGGCGGTCGCCGTTGGTGGCGACCACGCGCGTGAGCTGCTCGATGTCGCCGAGGGCGTCCTTGAAGCCGATGAAGTTCGGGTGCCGGTCGGCGAGGCGGGCGACCGTCCGCGCGGAGTACACGGCGTTGGCGCGGTTGTAGACGATGACGCCGACGCTCGTCGCGGCGCAGACGGCGGACGCGTGCTCGAGCAGCCCGTCCTGGTCGCAGTCCGTGAGGTACGGGGGCAGCAGCAGGACGCCCTCGGCGCCCGCCTCCTCGGCCGCCCGCGCGTTCTCGACGGCCTGGGCCGTGTTGCCGGCGGCGCTGCCGAGCACCGGGGTCGCGCCGTCGGCCGCCTCGACGGCGAGCGCCACCACGCGCGCGGTCTCGGCCGGCGTGAGGCTGAAGCCCTCGCCCGTGCCGCCCGCGGCGAAGAGCCCGCCGATCCCGAAGCTCGTCTGCCACGCGATGTGCTCGGCGTACCGGGCCGTGTCGACCTCGCCCTCCGCGGTGAACGGCGTGACGGGGAACGACAGCAGGCCCTCCTTGAGGGTGGCGGCGAGCTCCGAGGGTGAGTACGTGGCCACGATGGCCCCTCCTGGTGACAGACGTCGGCGGTGACAGTTCGTCGGACAACCTAAGAAGCGTTCACGATGCCTGTCCAAGCCCTGAATGGCATCGGTTCATGCCCTGCGGGCATCGATGCCGCCGGGGTCGGCCCGATCAGTCGTGCACCGTCCGCAGATGGCGCAGGAACTCGTGCAGGGCGGGGTTCTTGGAACCCCGGTCCCACAGCGCGTGCAGTTCCACGACGGCGTGCGGCACGTCGGCCAGGTCGCAGAAGCGCACGCCGGGCAGGCCGAGCAGACGTGCGGACTCGGGCACGAACGCGACGCCGCGCCCGGCCCCGACCAGCGAGCACATCGTGAGGACCTGGCTCACCACGTGCACCACGTTCGCGTGCTCCACGTCCACGTACCGCACGACCATGTCGTAGAAGTACCGCGCCTTGGTCGGGTGGTGGCCGATGAGCGGGACGTCGCGCAGGTCGGCGGTCCGCACGGGCCGCCGCAGCGCGGCGAGCGGGTGCCCCTCGGGCACCACCAGCACGAGGTCCTCCGACAGGAGCAGGCGCGAGTCGAGCCGCGGGTCGTCGAAGGGCGGGCGGCCCAGCGCGAGGTCGAGCTCCCCGCGCCGGATGGCCTCGAGCTGCTCCATCGTGACGAGCTCCTGGAGGTCGAGGTCGACGTCGGGCATGGCCTCGGCGATCTCCTGCACCAGGGTGCCGAGGAGGCTGAAACCCGTCGCCGCGGTGAACCCGAGCCGCAGCACCCCCGCGCGACCGGCCGCGATCCGGCGGGCCAGGGCGGGCGCGGCGTCGGCCGACGTCAGCAGCCGGCGCGCCTCGGCGAGGAAGACGGCGCCGGCGGTGGTGAGCTCCACGTGCCGGTTGTCCCGCTCCAGCAGCGCGACGCCGACGGCGTGCTCGAGCTTCTGCACCTGCCGGCTCAGCGGGGGCTGCGTCATGCTCAGGCGCTCGGCGGCGCGGCCGAAGTGCAGCTCCTCGGCCACGGCCACGAAGCAGCGGACCTGGTCGAGCGTGTACGCGGTGGTCATCCGGTGCGCTCCTCGCGGGTGGCGTGATTGATGCCCTCATTGGATCAAGTCATGCAGATTGAGGCTTAGACAGGCATCGTATGGCTCCCTAGAGTCGTCGCCCGACCGGACTTGCCGCGGCGCCGACGCTCGCGCCGCTCGATCGAGATCTCAACGAGGAGAGCCGTGATGAGACTTGCCCACCGCCGTGCCGTCGCCGGGGCCACCGCCGCGGTCGCCGCGCTCACCCTCGCCGCCTGCGGCGGCAACGTGTCCGGCGGGTCGGGGGGCGAGGCCTCGGCCGACTTCCCCTCGGGCCCCGTGACGCTGACCGTCGGCCAGGACGCCGGCGGCTCCACCGACCTCATCGCCCGTGCGCTCGCCGACGGCATGGCCTCCGACCTCGGCGTCTCCGTGCCGGTCGTGAACCGCGCGGGCGCCAACGGTGCCGTCGCCACCCAGGAGGTGGCGGGCAAGCCCGCCGACGGCTCGAGCCTCGTGCTGCTCAACGCGTCGCTCATCACGATCACGCCGCTGGCGGTGTCCGAGGACGAGGCCGTCTCGCTCGACGATGTCGACGTCCTCAAGGGGCTGTCGCAGGACGACTATGTGCTCGTCGCCAGCAAGGAGTCCGGCTACCAGGACCTGGACGATCTCAAGGCCGCGTCCGGCAAGGTCACCTACGGCACGACGGGCGTCGGCACCGGCTCCCAGCTGGCCCAGGCGGTGCTCTTCGCCCAGGCCGAGATCGAGGGCACCAGCGTGCCGTTCGACTCCGGCTCGCCCGCGCTCACCGCCGTCGTCGGCGACCAGGTGCAGGTCGCGACCATCCAGCTCGGGGAGGCCAAGCCACAGATCGACGCCGGGAACGTGGTGCCGCTGCTCGCGTTCTCCGCCGAGCGCAACCAGTTCCTGCCCGACGTGCCCACCGCCGTCGAGGAGGGCTACGACGTGCCCGTCTCGCAGTACCGGGCGCTCGCCGCGCCCAAGGGGCTGCCGGAGGACGTCAAGGCACGCCTCGTGGAGTCGGCCGACGCCGCCGTCGGCGAGGACGCGTACACGTCGTTCAACGAGAACAACCTGCTCACCCCGCACGAGATCAGCGGCGAGGAGGTCGTCGAGGAGTGGACGGCGCTCGCGGAGAAGTACAAGGCGCTGACCGACGAGTACGACATCTCGCTCGCCGAGGAGTGAGCCGCGAGGACGCCGGAGGAGACCGATGATGACCGCCCCGCACCCCTCGCCCCCCGACGGGGCCCACGACCCCGGGGAGGGCGTGCCCCCCGAGGCCGCCGCCCAGGACGACGGGCCCCCGCCCGCCGGCCCGCTCGCGAACCTCGGCGCCGGGCTCGTCACGCTCGCGCTCGGCGCCGGCGGGGTCGTGGTCTCCCTGTCCCTCGGGGTGGGCACGCCCGCCCAGCCCGGGTCGGGCATGTGGCCGCTCGTCGTCAGCGTCGCGCTCGTCGTGCTGTCGCTGGCGCAGCTGGTCGCCGGGCGCGCCGGCGGCGACGGCGAGCGGTTCACCCGCCACTCGTGGATGCCGCTGGTGGGCCTCGCGACGCTGCTCGGCCTCGTGGCCCTGCTGCCGGTGATCGGCTTCGAGATCCCGTCCCTGCTGCTGAGCCTCGTGTGGATGAAGTTCCTCGGCGGGGAGTCGTGGCGCACGTCCGTCGTCTGCTCCGTGGGCGCGGTGGCCGCGCTGTACCTCGTGTTCGTCGCCGCCCTCGGCACCAACGTGCCGCACCTGTTCTGACCGACCCGAAGGAGACGTCACGTGGACAACCTGCAGAACGTCATCGCCGGGTTCGAGGTCGTGCTGGAACCCACCAACCTGCTGTACTGCCTCGTCGGGGTGCTCATCGGGATGCTGATCGGCGTGCTGCCGGGCCTCGGCCCGGCAGCCACGATCGCCATCCTGCTGCCGCTCACCTACGGCGTGGAGCCCGTCACCGCCATCATCATGCTCGCCGGGATCTTCTACGGCGCGCAGTACGGCGGCACCATCACGTCCGTGCTGCTCCGGCTGCCCGGCGAGGCCAGCTCGGTGGTCACGGTGCTCGACGGGCACGCGCTCGCCCGGCAGGGCAAGGCCGGCACGGCGCTCGGGATCGCGGCCGTCGGGTCGTTCATCGGCGGCACCGTCGCCATCGTCGGGCTGACCTTCCTGGCGCCGCTGGTCGCGAGCTTCGCCCTCGACTTCGGGCCCCCCGAGTACGCGGCGCTCGCCCTGCTCGGCATCCTCCTCGTCTCGACGATCGCGTCCGGCGCGCGGGTCAAGGCGCTGATCGCGGCCGCGCTCGGCCTGCTGCTCGCGACCGTCGGCCGCGACGCCTTCACGGGCACGGAGCGGTTCACCTTCGGCAGCCTCGACCTCGCGGACGGCATCGACTTCGTCCCCGTCGCGATGGGTCTCTTCGGGCTCGGCGAGATCCTCTACAACCTCGAGGAGCGGCACCGCGCCGTGCACGCCCCGGGCAAGGTGACCAACGTCTGGCCGTCGCGCTCCGAGCTGCGCGAGTCGTCCGGTGCGGTGACCCGCGGGTCGGTGCTCGGCTTCTTCCTCGGCATCCTGCCCGGCGGCGGGGCGACGATCGCCTCCATGGCGGCCTACGCCGCGGAGAAGAAGCGGGCGAAGGACCCGTCGCGGTTCGGCAAGGGCGCCATCGAGGGCGTGGCCGGCCCCGAGACGGCGAACAACGCCGCCGCGACCAGCTCGTTCATCCCGCTGCTCACGCTCGGTATTCCCGCCAACGCCACGATGGCGCTGATGTTCGGCGCCCTGCTCATCCAGGGCATCACGCCCGGCCCGCAGCTCGTCGACCAGCACCCGGACCTGTTCTGGGGCGTCGTGAACTCGATGTACATCGGCAACGTGCTGCTCCTGATCATGTCGATCCCGCTGGTGGGCGTGTTCGTGCGCATCCTGCGCGTGCGCGCCGCGATCCTCGCGCCGATCACCGCCCTCATCACGATGATCGGCGCGTACACGATCAACAACTCCGTCTTCGACGTGCTCCTCGTCGTCGTCTTCGGCGCCGTCGGCTACCTCATGAAGAAGTTCGGCTTCGAGCCGGGGCCGCTCGTGCTCGCGTTCGTGCTCGGCTCGCTGCTCGAGGAGAGCGTGCGGCGCTCGCTGCTGCTGTTCGGCGGCGACCCCTCCGGGTTCGTCACCAGGCCGATCTCGGCCACCCTGCTGGTCCTGTTCGTGGTGGTCGCGGTCTGGCCCCTGGTCCAGTCCGTCCGCCGTCGTCGGCCCGCCTCGGCGCCGACCCCTGACCGAGAGGAAGCGTCCGTATGAGCATCGTCGTGGGTTACGTCCCCACCCCGGTGGGGGAGGCGGCAGCGACCGTCGCGATCACGGAGGCGCGGCTGCGCGGCGAGGACCTCCTCGTGGTGAACTCGGCACGGGAGGGCTCGCTCGTCGAGACGACCGTCGCCACGGACGCCGACCTGGAGCGGGTGCTCGCCGCGGCGGCCGACGCCGGTGTCGTCGCCCGGGTGGTGCGGGGCACGCACCGCGACGACTTCAGCGACGAGATCCTCGAGCTCGCCGAGCGGCACGACGCGACCCTCATCGTCATCGGACTGCGCCGCCGCAGCCCGGTGGGGAAGTTCATCATGGGCTCCGTGGCCCAGCGGATCCTGCTGCAGGCCGAGCACCCGGTGCTGGCGGTCAAGCCGGCGCAGTAGGAGGGTGAGCGCCGAGTTCGGTCATCCGTTCCGAGATCGGTCCGCATCCGGACCGATCTCGGAACGGATGACCGTTCTCACGGTCAGTCGCCGCCGGCCTCGGCCAGGAGCCGGCGCCGGGAGCCGGCCAGGTGCACGCGCATCGCGGCGGCGGCGGCGAGCGCGTCCCGGTCGGCCAGGGCGTCGAGGATCGCCCGGTGCTCCTGCACGACGGCGGCGAACCGCGCGGGCGCGCCGTCGTCGCTGCCGCTGCCGGGGCCGGTGGCACGGTCCAGCCGGCCGCGCGGCATCGCGATCATCTGCGGGCCGAGCCGGTCGAGGGCGTCCAGGAGGTACCGGTTCTGCGCCGCCTCCGCGACGAGCCGGTGGAACGCGAAGTCGTGCTGCATCGCCGTCGCCGGGTGCCCCTGCGCGCCGTCGAGGTCCCGCAGCCGGACGGCGAGCGCGTCGAGGTGGGCGTCCGACCGGCGCTCCGCGGCCAGGGCGGCGGCCTGCGTCTCCACCCCCAGCCGGAAGTCGACCAGGCCGAGCCGGTCCTCGAGCGAGCGCGCCACCGGCACGTCCTCGCCGTCCCCGGCGGGCGGCGCCAGGGCGTAGCTGCCGCTGCCGCGCCGGGTGTGCACCAGGCCCTCGAGGTTGAGGCGCGCGATCGCCTCGCGCACGACGGTGCGGCTGACCTGGTGCTCGACGGCGAGCGCGGCCTCGCTGGGCAGCTTCTCTCCCGGGGCGATGTCGCCCTCGACGATCCGTCGGCGCAGCGTCGCGACGAGGGCGCCGCTCAGGGTCGGGGGCATGCGCCCATGCTTCCACCCGCGCGCACGGTGGTCACCGCGAGCCGACCAGCACGCTGTCCGTCGTCCAGGCGCGCGCCTGCCCGGTGAGGGTGACGCCCAGGCCGGGTCGGTCCGGCACCAGCATCCGGCCGTCCTTCGTCTCCAGGCGCTCCTCGAACAGCGGGTCGAGCCAGTCGAAGTGCTCCACCCACGGCTCGCGCGGGTACGTGGCGGCCAGGTGCAGGTGGATCTCCATCGCGAAGTGCGGCGCGAGGTCCAGGCCGGCCTGGTCGGCGAGGGTGAGCAGGCGCAGGAACTGCGTGATGCCGCCGACCCGCGGCGCGTCGGGCTGGATGATGTCGCAGGCGCGGGCGGCGATGAGCCGCTCGTGCTCGGCCACCGACGCGAGCATCTCGCCGGTGGCGACGGGGGTGTCCAGGGCCGCGGCCAGGGCGGCGTGACCCTCGGCGTCGTAGGCGTCCAGGGGCTCCTCGATCCACACGAGGTCGAACGGCTCGAGGCGGCGGCCCATGCGCAGCGCCGTGGTGCGGTCCCACTGCTGGTTGGCGTCGACCATGAGCGGGACGTCGGGGCCGAGGTGCTCGCGCACCGCCTCGACGCGGGCCAGGTCGGCGCGGGTGTCCGGCAGGCCGACCTTGATCTTGATGCCGCCGATGCCGTCGGCCAGCGACTGCGACGCGCGGTCCTTGACCTCGTCGATGCTCGCGTGCAGGAAGCCGCCGGAGGTGTTGTACGTGCGCACCGAGTCGCGGTGCGCGCCGAGCAGCTTGGCCAGCGGCAGGCCGGCGCGCTTCGCCTTGAGGTCGTAGAGGGCGATGTCGATCGCGGCCAGCGCCTGCGTCGCGACGCCCGAGCGCCCGACGGACGCCCCCGCCCACAGCAGCTTGGTGTACAGCTTGGCGATGTCGTTGGGGTCCTCGCCGATCGCGGTGTCGGCGACCTCCTTGGCGTGCGCGTACTGCGCCGGGCCCCCCGCCCGCTTGGAATAGGAGAAGCCGAGCCCCTCGAAGCCCTGCTCCGTGGTGATCTCGGCGACGAGGAACACCACCTCCGTCATGGGCTTCTGCCGGCCCGTGAAGACCTTGGCGTCCGAGATGGCGGTGGCCAGCGGCAGCGTCAGCGTCGACAGTTGCACGGAGCGGATGGCGTCGGGCTGGTAGTGCTGGGTCGGCATGGTCGGCATGGCGCTCCCTCGCGTCTGCGGGCCGCGGTGACGGCCGCCCGCGGGACCGTTCCCGCCGGCAATGCGAGCATACAAGTCGCTAACCTGTATGACTAGTTGTTCTCCGCGGGGCGCCACCACATCGTGAGCACGGCCTCGGCGGGCGCGTCGTCGAGCGCGCGGTACCCGTGCCTGGAGCCGGCGCGCCATTGCAGGGACTCGCCGACGCCGAGCTCGACGGCGGCGTCGAGGGGGCCCACCTCGGCGCGCCCCCGCGTGACCAGCAGGTGCTCGGTGACGTGGGCCCCGTGCGCCTCGGAACGGTGCATCGGGCCCGGGTCGAGGTGCAGGGCGAAGACCTCCACTGTGACCTCGTCCGCCTGGGTGGCCGCCAAGAGCCGCGTGCGGATGCCGGGGGAGGACACCTCCGCGCCCGCGCGTTCGGCGAGCAGCCACGACATCGGGACGTCGAGGGCTCCGGCGAGGGCGTAGAGGGTGGACAGGTTCGGGTTGCGCGCCCCGGCCTCGATCTCGGACAGCGACCCCTTGCCGATCCCGGCGGCGCGGGCGAGGGCCCCGAGCGAGAGGCCTCGGACGGCGCGGGCGGACGTGAGGCGCTCGCCGATGAGCGCGGAGAGCTCGGCGGATCGCACGGCGCCATCCTAGTGTTCTGTTTGCGGAACGAGCCTGCGGCGGCCTACCGTTCCGTTCGTGGAACGTTCGCTCGCGCAGCCCGTCGGCGTCGGGATCGTGGCCGCCCTGGTCGGCTTCACCAGCTCGTTCGCGGTCGTGGTGGCCGGCCTGACGGCCGTCGGCGCGACCCCGGAGCAGGCGGCGTCCGGCCTCCTCGTGCTGTGCGTCGCCCAGGGCCTCGGGATGATCTGGCTCAGCCGCCGCCATCGCGCGCCCCTCACGCTGGCATGGTCCACCCCGGGCGCGGCCGTCCTCGTGGGCGCGGGTGCGGTCTCCGGCGGCTGGCCCGCCGCCGTCGGGGCGTTCCTGGTGTGCGGAGCCCTGATCGGCCTCACCGCGGCGTGGCCCGCGCTCGGCCGGCTCGTCGCCGCCATCCCCGTGCCCGTGGCCCAGGCCATGCTCGCCGGGGTGCTCCTCTCGCTGTGCCTGGAGCCGCTGGTCGCCGTCGCGGCCGCGCCGCTGCTCGTGGCGCCGGTGATCGTCCTGTGGCTCCTCCTGGCGCGCCTGGCGCCGCGATGGGCCACCCCGGCCGCCTTCGTGCTCGCCGTCGCCGTCGTCCTGGTGGCGGTCGGTGCGGGGGACGGGACGCTCGCGCTGCGCCCGCCGGGCCTCGCCCTGACGGCGCCGGAGCTGACGCTGCCCGCGGTCGTGGGGATCGCGCTGCCGCTGTACGTCGTGACGATGGCGTCGCAGAACGTGCCCGGGGTCAGCGTCCTGGCCTCCTTCGGCTACGCCGTGCCGTGGCGCGAGACGCTGCTCGTCACGGGAGCCGGCACGGTCGCGGCGGCGTTCGCGGGCGGGCACGCGGTCAACCTCGCCGCCATCACGGCGGCGCTCCCGGCGTCGGCCGAGGCGCACCCCGACCCGGCGCGCCGCTGGGTCGCGACGCAGAGCGCCGGCTGGGCGTACCTCGTGCTCGCGGTGCTGTCACCGGTGGTCACGGCGCTCGTCGCGGCCGCCCCGGCCGGGGTGTTCGAGACGGTCGCGGGCCTCGCGCTGCTCACCACCCTCGGCGCCGCCCTCTCGGCCGCCCTCCGCGAGGAGCCGCACCGGGTCGCGGCGACGGCCACGTTCCTCACGGCGGCGAGCCCCGTCGTCGTGCTCGGCGTCGGGTCCGCCTTCTGGGCTCTGGTCGTGGGCCTCGCGGTCTGGGCGCTGCTGACCACGCGGTCACCGCGCGGCGCCCGGGGTGGTGGCGTCCGCGTCGCAGGAGGACGACAGTGGTGGCCATGGCGAGCAACGAGGTGAAGTTCAAGATCGACGTCCCCACCGAGATGGAGGGCGGTGTCCCGGCGGACTTCGCGTCGCTGTGGCACACGTCGACGTCGTTCGTCATCGACTTCGTCGCGGCCACGAAGCCGCCGCAGCCGGTGACCGACCCCGAGTCCGGGGCGGTCACCGGCCGCGTGGTGCCGGGGCGGGTGGTCTCGCGCGTGCGGATCCCCCCGGCGCAGGTGTTCGAGCTGGCGCGCGCCCTCACGCAGCAGCTCGACGCCTGGGAGCGCGAGACGGGCCAGAAGACCGGCGGCGCCTCCTGACCGCGGGCGCGCGGGTCAGAGCGCCCGCTCGGGCCGGGCCAGGATGCCCGGCACGAGGCGGGCGCTGAGCGCCGCCGCACCCCGCACGGCGAGGAACCCGAGCGCGAAGACGGCCAGCGCGGTGACGATCGCGACGGGGTTCACGAAGATGGCCATCCCGACCAGCGGGAAGAGCAGCACGGCCGCGCACAGCGCCGACCCGCCGGCCACCATCCACAGCGCCGACATCACGGCCCGGCGCGACGCCTCGGTCATCACGTCTCGCGGCACGCCGAGGCGGTCGAGCGAGACGTGCACGGCCGCGCGGTCGAGCGTCGAGGCGGCCTGGTTGATGCCCACCGAGCAGGCGACCATGAGGAACGACACCGCCACCGTGACGAGCACGCCGGTCGAGACGTCCTGCATGAGCCAGCGCTCGCTCGCGTCCATCCCGTCGGTGGGGGTCATCCTGGCCATGGCGAGCCCGACGGCGCCGAAGACGCCGACGAAGCTGGTCATCGCCACGCCACTGACCTGCCGCCAGGCCCCCTTCGGGTCCTCGAGCACCATGCGCGCGGCCAGGAGCCGCGGAACGGTCTGCGCCTTGCGGGCCTGGCGCCGCGCCCGGACGCGCACGAACCACGGGCCCAGGGCGTCGAGGGCGAGCAGCATCCCGCCGAAGACCATCGCCATCGCGGTGACGATCGCGACGACCCCGCCCAGCTCCCCGAACACCTGCAGCCCCACGGCCATGACGGTGACGCCGAGCAGGAGCACGCCCACCGCGATCATGACGCGGACCCAGTGCGCGGTCCCTGCCTTCTGCCGCGTCCGGACGCCGAGCGGCGTCACGACCACGGCCCGCAGCCCGACGACGGCGCTCGCCGCGGCCAGCAGCGTGACGACCAGGACGGCGAGCGGCAGCCACCACCACGGCACCCACATCTGCGCCCCCAGGGCCTCGCCGCGGAAGTGCAGCAGGCCCACGAGCGGGGCGAGGACCGCGTAGAGCACGACGCCGAGCACCGCGCCGACCAGCGCGGTCACGGCGGCCTCGAGCACCGTGAGCGCGGTGATCGTGCCCGTGGTCGCGCCGAGCAGGCGCAGGGACGCGAGCCGTTCGTCGCGGCGTCGGGCGGCGAGCCGGGCCGCGGACGCGCCCACCGTGGCGAGCGGCACGACCAGCAGCACGACGGCGATGACGGCGAGCGACTCGTACGTGGGCGCGAGGTCGTCGTCCCAGCCGAAGAAGGCCTGCGCGCCGCCCAGCACCACGAGCAGCAGGGCCGTGACGACGGCGAAGCTCGCCACGGGCAGCGCGGTGGCCAGGCGGTCGCCGTCGCGCCGCCGCCGGAACAGCGGGGCGAGGTGGACGGCGGTCGCGAGGGCTCCGGCCGGTCGTGCGCCCGGCACGGCGGGCGGGGCGGGCGCCGGCGCGGTGGCGGTCATCGCGACACCTCGGCGGCGGGCGCGGCCGGCATGGCGGGGGCGGCGGTGTCGGAGACGACCCGCCCGTCGCGGAGGACGACGGTGCGCGCGCAGCGGCGCGCGACGTCGGCGTCGTGCGTGACGACGACCAGGGTGCGGCCCTGCACCGTGGCCGAGAGGAGGAGGTCGAGCACCTCGACGGAGGTGGCGGAGTCCAGGGCGCCGGTGGGCTCGTCGGCGAAGATCAGCCGGGCGCCGGTCACCTGGGCGCGCGCGATGGCGACGCGCTGCGCCTGGCCGCCCGACAGCTCCCCGAGGCGCCGCTGCTCCAGGCCCGCGAGGCCCAGGTACTGCAACCACTGCGCGGCCTCGGCCTCGGCCTGCCCGC
Organism: Isoptericola sp. NPDC019693; assembly: GCF_044389085.1. Taxonomy (NCBI): domain Bacteria; kingdom Bacillati; phylum Actinomycetota; class Actinomycetes; order Micrococcales; family Promicromonosporaceae; genus Isoptericola; species Isoptericola sp. NPDC019693. Next base: position 288,322 of record NZ_JBIRXP010000006.1, read on the forward strand.
GCGGCACGCCCGCGAGCATCCGGGCCACGGCCACGTTCTCCAGCGCCGTGAGCTCGTCGAGCAGCAGGCCCTGCTGGAACACGAAGCCGAGCTCCTCGCGCCGCAGCCGCGACCGGGCCGCGTCGTCGAGCGACTCGACCCGAACCGGGCCCTGCCCCGACGCGAACGTCACGGACCCGGCCGTCGGCCGCAGGATGCCCGCGAGGCAGTGCAGCAGCGTCGTCTTGCCGGAGCCGGACGCACCCATGATCGCCACGGACTCGCCCGCGGCGATGTCGAGGTCCACGCCGTCCAGGGCGGGCGTGACCCCGCCGGGGTACTGCATCGTCAGTCCGCGTGCGCTCAGCAGAGGTGTCATGCCACCTACCGTGCCCGCGGCGGGGCGCCGGTCGCGTCGGACCACGAGCGGATTCCGCCCCCGCCGGGGTCCACCTGGGGTATGACGTGCCTCCGGGGGACCCCCGAGGGCGGCCGGGCGCGGGTGCCCGTCGCGCTCGCCTAGGCTTTCTCGCATGGCATGGAGCTTCGGTCGTCGTCGGCCCACCACGTACCTGCTGGGCGAGCCCGCCGACCCGTACCCGGCGCAGGCGCCGGAGGCGGCGCGGGGCCGCGTGCTGCGGATCACGGAGATCGGCGAGCCGGTGCTGCACACGCCGGCCGCGACCGTCGAAGAGTTCTCCACCCCCGAGCTCGCCCGCCTCATCGACGACATGTTCGCCACGATGGAGAACGCCGAGGGCGTCGGCCTCGCGGCGCCGCAGGTCGGCGTCGGGCTCCGGCTGTTCGTCTACGACGTCACCGACGAGCGCGGCGACCGGCACGTGGGCCACGTGGTCAACCCGGTGCTCGAGACGGACGCGGACGCCGAGCCGGAGACGGAGGAGGAGGGCTGCCTGTCCGTGCCGGGTGCGTACGAGCCGCTGGAGCGGCCGGGCGCCGCCACGGTGCGCGGCGTCGACCAGCACGGCGGGCCCGTGCAGCTCACGGGCCGGGGGTTCCTCGCCCGGGCGTTCATCCACGAGGCCCAGCACCTCGACGGCACCCTGTACTGGGACCACCTCTCGCCGGAGCTCCAGGCGGACGCCCTGCGCCAGCGGGACGAAGAGCGGGCCGACATCCTCGCCGGGCGGCGCGAGCTCGCCGTCGAGCTGGGCAAGAAGCCGGCCGAGTACCCGGAGACGCCCGCGGGCGGCCGCTGAACCGGCCCCCCGAACGCAACGAGCGTGCTGACGTTGTCCTCAAACCACTGGTTCGAGGACAAAGTCAGCACGCTCGTTGCGGTTGCGGGGCGTCAGCCCAGCATGCCCGGCGCGATGGAGAAGAACTCCTTGACGCCGTCGTCCAGGTTCGTGCTGCCGAAGCCGATGTCCTGCGCGATGCGCGTGAACTCGACCTCGACGGCGCCGGCGCCCTCGGGCGGCGGCGGGGGAGTGTCGCCGGCGACCTCGGAGAGCTGCTCCCAGTAGTCGAGGATCTGCTGGTCCAGGCCGTCCACCTCGAGCGCGTCGAGGGCGGGCTGGGAGACCGGGGCGCCGCGGGAGAGGCCGAACTCCTTGCTGACCTCGGGGTCGTTGGCGATGAAGTTGATGAACTTCGCCGCCTCCTGCGGGTGCTCCGAGCTCGCCGACATCGACAGCTCCAGCGACGGCTTGAGGTAGAGGCCGCGGTTGCCCGGGTCGTCCGCGGGCGGCAGCGTCATCGCGAACTCGGCGCCCGCGCTGCCCTCCGAGAAGCGCACCAGGAAGTTGTAGAAGCTCAGCTCGCTGGCCGTGACGCCGGAGCCCAGCACGTCCGCGCCGTTGAGCTGTTCCTGCCGCTTCGGGTCGATGAACCCGTCGTCCTCGAACAGCGGCGTGGCCCGCTCCCACCACGCGGTGAGGTCGGCCTCCGTGAAGCCGAGCGCGCCGTCCGGGGTGTAGAGCGACTTGCCCTGCTGGGCGAGCCAGATCTCGAAGACGGTCCAGATCTGGGTGTACTGGGTCGACCCGCTCACCTGCGGGTCCCGGTCCGCCCCGGCCTTGCCGACCTGGGCCAGGACGGCGTCGTACTCGTCCCAGGTGAGGTCGCCCTCGGGCACGTCCACGCCCAGCTCCTCGAAGAGCCCGGTGTTGAAGAAGTTCGCGATGCCGCCGGTGCTGGTCGGGATGCCGACGAGCTTGCCGTCCACCTTGGCGGCCGGCATGACGGTCTCCGGGAACGTGGAGATGTCGATCGTCCCGTCCTCGACGAACTCGTCGAGCGGGGCGACCTGGCCCGTTCCGCCGTACTGCGACAGGTACGTCACGTCCATCTGGAACACGTCCGGGAGGCTGCCGCTCGCCGCCTCCGTGTTGCGGGAGGTCCAGTAGTCGGCGAACGACGCGTACGACGACTGGATCGTGACGTTCGGGTTCTTCTCCTCGTAGAGGTCGATCGCCTTCTCGTACCGCTCGGCGCGGGACGCGTCGCCCCACCAGGCGAACGTGAGGGTGACGTCCTCGCCGCCGTCGCCCGAGGCGTCGCCGCCGCTGCAGGCGCCGAGCGCCGCGAGGGCGCCGACGGCGAGGATCGCGACGCCGGGGCGTCGGAGCTTTCTCGTGGACATGAGGGCCTCCTTGCACACATGTGCCGTCGGTCGACGGTCGTGACGGGACCGATGCTGGCAGGCGCAGGGACCGCGCCGAGCGCGAGCGGACAAAAGCGCGCATCGGTGGACACGCGCGTGCGGACGGTGGGGCGTCAGAGCGTGCGCGCCCAGTCCGCGACGGCGGCCGCGACGTCGTCGTCCTTGCCGCGCACGTCGTGCGCGCCGGGCAGGGTGACCGTCGTGACGGGGCCGGGGACGGCCGCCGCGTGCTCGGCCAGCTCATCGGGGCTGCCGAACGGGTCGCGGTCGCCGGAGACGAACAGCACGGGCACCGTGAGGTCGGGGAAGTGCTCGACGCGCAGGCGTTCGGGCTTGCCCGGCGGGTGGAGCGGGTAGCTCAGCAGCACGAGGCCCGCGGCGGGCAGGCCCTCGGCCACCGCCATCGAGCACATCCGTCCGCCGTACGACCGCCCGCCCAGCAACAGCCGGTCGGTGCCGACGCCGAGCGCGCCGGCGAACCGCTCCGCCTCGGCGCGCAGGTGCGCGACGGCGACGGGCGGCCGGTCCGGCATCCGCTTGCCCGCCAGCCGGTACGGGAAGTCCACGCGCTCCGTGGGCAGGGGCGGGTCCAGCGCGGCCAGCCGCTGCTCCACCGCCACGAGCGTGTGGTGGTCGCGGCTCGCGCCCGCGCCGGGCGTCAGGATCAGGCCTCGGGGCGTCGTCGTGTCGGGCACGGGTCCAGTGTCACCCGCCCGCCGAGGTAGTGCGGAGGGACTGCTGTCGGCGGGGGCGGATAGCGTCCGGGGATGAGCGGCGAGCAGGGGACGGGTCCGGAGGTCGTCGAGCCGGGCAGCACCGTGCGGGGTGAGGACTGGTACGGGCGGGACCTGTCCGGCGTCACGCTGGAGCGGGTGGAGCTGGTGGACGTCGACCTCACGGAGGTGACGGCCACCGGCGCGACGTTCGAGGAGTGCACGTTCCGCGGGGCGCGGCTCAACGCCTCGGCGTGGCGGGACTGCGCGTTCACCGGGTGCACCTTCAGCCGCACCAACCTGTTCGACGCGTCGTTCGAGGGCTGCAAGCTCGTCGGGTCCCGCTTCGACGACTGCCGGTTCGACCTGCTGCGGGCCGAGCGGGGTGACTGGTCGTTCGTGACGTTGCACCGGGCGGCGATGGACGGCGTGCACCTCGAGGGGCTGCGGATGCGCGAGGCCGACCTGGTCGGCGCCCGGCTGTCCGGGGCCACGGCGATCGGCGTGGACCTCTCGGGCGCGGAGCTGGGCGACGTCGACCTGCGCGGCGCCGTCCTGCAGGGGACGGACCTGTCGGCCCTCGACCCGCGCGTCGCGCGGCTCGCCGGCGCCGTGATCGACCCCGCGCAGGCGGTGGTCCTGGCCGAGGCCCTGGGGGTCGTCGTCACGCCCTGACGGCCGGTGGCCGCCGGCCCGGTGGCCGTGCTCGCCGTGGAACTCGTCACACCCCCGACACTTTCTTCCTGGTCATGGCGCGGCTCGTGGGAAAGGCGTCTCCGAGGTCACAGCGCGGATCGGTTTACATCGTTTACATTTTCTTGTGGGGCAGCACCCGCTGCACTCTGCCGGACCAGTGCAGGACACCGGAGGACGAGAAACCCATGACGGACCAGGTCACGGTCAACCCGATCGTGCTGCAGCGCGCCGACCCGTGCGTGCTTCGGCACGAGGGGACCTACTACTTCACCGGCTCGCACCCGCGGTACGACCGCATCGTGCTCCGCCGCGCCGACCGCCTCGAGGAGCTGCAGAAGGCCGAGGAGGTCACCGTCTGGGAGCGGCACGCCGCCGGTCCGCAGTCGCAGCTCATCTGGGCCCCCGAGATCCACCGGGTCAACGGCGCCTGGTACATCTACTACGCCGCCGCCCCCGTCGACCACGGGACGGTGGACGCGCCGAGCGAGAACGAGACGTTCAACCACCGCGTCTTCGTCATCGAGAACACGGCCGACGACCCCTTCGAGGGCGAGTGGGTGGAGCGCGGGAAGGTGGACACCGGCTGGGAGTCCTTCGCGCTGGACGCCACGAGCTTCGTGCTCGACGGCGAGCAGTACCTCGTCTGGGCGCAGCAGGACCTCACCGTGCGCGGCCACTCCAACCTGTACATCGCCCGCATGGCGAACCCGTGGACGCTCGCCACCCCGGCCGTCGAGCTGACGCGCCCGGAGTACGACTGGGAGATCAAGGGGTTCTGGGTCAACGAGGGCCCCTCGGTCCTCGTGCGGAACGGCCGCGTCTTCCTCACCTACTCCGGCGCCGCCACCGGCATCGACTACGCGATGGGCCTGCTCACCGCCGACGCCGGCGCCGACCTCCTCGACCCGGCGTCGTGGACGAAGAGCCCCGAGCCCGTCTTCGTCTCCGACCCGTCTGTCGGGCAGTACGGCCCGGGCCACAACTCGTTCACCGAGACGCCTGACGGCGACCCCGTGCTCGTCTACCACGCACGGACCTACACCGAGATCTCCGGCGACCCGCTGTGGGACCCGAACCGGCACGCCCGCGCCCAGGTGCTGCCCTTCGACGCGGACGGCAACCCCGTGTGGGGGACGCCCGTGCCTGACACCCGCCCCACCCCCACCTCCACCGAGGTCCTCCCCGCCGACGGAGCCTTCTGATGAGCACCACCCCCGCGACGCCCGATGCCCCCGCGAAGCCGCGCGCGCGGGACTCGCTGAAGAAGCCCGCCTTCTGGAACTTCGGCGGACTGTTCTTCTTCTACTTCGCGATCTGGCAGCTCGCCTTCACGTTCCTCAGCCGCTGGCTGGAGACCGAGGCGGGCATGTCCCACGGGAACATCGGCCTGCTCAACTCGGTGATGGCCTTCACGGCGTTCTGCCTGCAGCCGTTCTACGGCTTCATCCAGGACAAGCTGGGCTTCCGCAAGAACCTCTTCGCGTTCGTCGTCCTCGTCGGGGCGATGATGGGTCCGTTCTTCGCCTTCGTCTTCACCCCGATCGTCAACGCGAACCAGGTGCTGGGCGCGATCGTCGGTGGTGTCTTCCTCTCCCTGACTCTCAACGCGGGTGTCGGGATCGTCGAGACGTTCAACGAGCGCAACTCGCGCGCCAACGGCTTCGAGTACGGCCACGTGCGCCTGTTCGGCTCGGTGGCCGGTGCGACGGCGTCGCTGGTGGGCGGCTTCATCTGGGCGTCGAACCCGAACAACATCTGGTGGGCCGGCACGTTCTCGGCGCTGGTGCTGGGCGTCCTCCTCTTCGTGGCAAAGACCCCGAAGCCGGGCGATGCCGGGTATGCCGCGGTGGGCGGTGACCCGGCCGGCGAGGAGACTAAGGCCCGGGTCAACATGTCGACCGTCAAGGAGCTGCTCACCAACCGATCCTTCGTCGGCTTCATGGTGCTGATGTTCGGCACGGCGGCCCTCTACGACGTGTTCGACCAGCAGTTCCCGAACTACTTCGCGCAGTTCGTCAACGGCACGATCGACTCGCAGGTGCTGTTCTCCCGCGTCGTGTTCGTGCAGATCCTGGCCGAGGCCGTCGTCATGATCGCGACGCCGTTCCTCATCAACAAGATCGGCGCGAAGAACGGCCTGCTGCTCTTCGGCCTCGTGCTCGTCGTCCGCGTCCTGGGCTCGGCGTTCTTCACCTCGACCGAGATGCTGATCGTGTGGCGCCTGCTCGCCGCCATCGAGATGCCGCTCATGCTCATCTCGGTGATGAAGTATCTGACCCGCATGTTCGACGTCCGGATCTCCGCGACCGCATACATGCTGGGCTTCAACATGGCGAAGCAGATCGGCATCGTGATCTTCTCCTGGGCCTTCGGCCTGTCGTACGACGCCATCGGCTTCGGCAACTCGTACATCGTCATGGGGATCGTGGTCATCGCCGTGACCATCGTCGCGAGCCTGCTGATGCGTGACGACCGCAAGTACGCCCTCTCCGACGGCACCTTCCCGGTGGTGTCCGCCAACCCGGCGGAGCAGCCCACGTCCGAGACCCGCTGACGCACTCCACGCCGAGGTAGTCCGTGGTCCCCCGAGGTAGTCCACCTCGGGGGACCACGGACTACCTCTGTGGTTTCGGAACTACCTCGGCGGACCTGGAACTACCTCGGCGGATTTCGAACTACCTCGGCAGGTTCGGAACTACCTCGGCGGAACCGGCGATCCGGTGCCAGGGTGAGCCCATGACCGCTCCGCTCGCCATCCGAGCCCTGGCGCTGGGTGTCGCCGCGGGGTCGCGCGCCTCCCTCGGCGTCGCGGCCCCGCTGCTCGGCCCGCCCCCCGCGCACCGGCTGCCCACCCACCGCCTGCGCCGGCCGGCGGCGACCGCCCGCCTGGTGGCGGGCCTCGCCGTCGCCGGGGAGATCGTCGGCGACAAGCTGCCCGGCACGCCCAGCCGCCTGGAGCGTCCGGGCCCGGAGTCGCGGGCGGGCAGCGGCGCCGTCGGGGGCCTGCTCCTCGCGCTGCGCCACCACGCCGCGCCCGGCTCCGTCGCCCTTGCCGCCGCGGTGGGCGCCGTCGGGGGCGTCGTCGGCACGGGGGTGGGCGCCGCGTGGCGCGCGGCGTTCGCGCGCCGCGGGTGGCCGGACCTGCCGGCCGCGCTCGCCGAGGACGCCGTCGCCCTCGGCCTCGCCGCCTGGGCCGCGCGCGCCTGAGCCCGCGCGCCGGGCCTCAGCGCTCGAAGCTCCACGCCCGGTCGGTGAGCATCCGCGCCACCGCGAGCCCGATCGCGAGCGCCGCGACGACGAGCCCGGCGTCGACGGCGTAGGCCAGCGCCTGCGTCGTGTCGCCGTTGGAGACGTAGTAGATGGCCCGGTAGGCGGCGGCGCCGGGCACCATGATGACGACGGCCGGCACCGAGACGGTGATGCGCGGGACGTTCATCCGCGGCGCGACGAGGGCCGCGAGCAGGCCGACGACGAGCGCCGCCCCCGCGGCCGCGGCCTGGGCGGGCACGCCCGCGTCGACGAGCCAGAGCCGCCCCGTGTTCGCGACCATGCCGATCGACGCGGCGGCCAGGGCCATGCCCCAGGGGCTGTTGAACATGAGCGCGAACCCGAGCACGCCGAGCAGGCTCGCGACCAGCCGCAGGCCGAGGCGCACGCCCTCGTCGAGCGCGACCGGGTCGGCCGGCACGGGCGCGAGGCCCACGACGGTCGAGACGGCCCACACCGACAGCGCGGCCGAGGTGAGGATCATCAGGGCGTAGGTGAGGCGTGCGATGCCGGCGGAGAAGTCGAGCTTCGCGAGGTCGAGCGCCCCGGTGACGAGGGGGAACCCCGGCACGAGGAACAGCACGGCGGACACGTACCCGGCCTCGTGGTTGGTGGTCGTGGCGCCGACGGCGTCCAGCGCGGCCAGGAACGCCACGTACGCGAGGCTCGCGAGCGCGGCGGCGAGCATCGTCACCCCGAACTGGTTGAGCCCACGGTGCAGCAGGATGCGGCGCAGCAGCTGGCCGAGCCCCGCGGCGAGGAACACCACCACGACCTCCACCGGCCCGCCGTCGTTGAGGAAGGCGAAAGCGGCGCACGCCAGGGCGGCCCACAGGGCGTTGACGACGGTCGGGTAGAGCGGCGGGGTGGACTGGATCCGGTCGAGCTCGCGGTCCACCTCCTCGACGGTGACCGACCGGCGTCGCTCGACGTCCTGCCCCAGCCGCTCCAGGGCGCGCAGGCGGTCGGCGTCGATGCCCACGGACCGCACCTCGGTGACCTCGGTGCGGAAGCTCGCGCCGCGGTGCGACGTCGTCGTGATCTCCGTGAGCGTCACGTGCGCCTGGTGGCGCTCGATGCCGAGCGCCCGGGCGACCCGCGCCATCGACGCCTTGACCCGGTACGACCCGGTGCCCGCCGACAGGGAGAGCCGTCCCACCCGCAGGACCACCCCGGAGCGGCGCACCAGCTCCGGCTCCGTGCCGTCATGAGGGTCGGCGGGAAGGTCGGGAGTCGCGCCCACCGGCCCATTATCGGCGGGCGGTGTCGCGGGGCGCGCGCCGGGGGCATGATCGGCACATGAGATACGCGGAGCACATCTCGGAGCTCGTCGGGCACACCCCGCTCGTCCGGCTCACCCGTGTCACGGACGGCCTGAGCGCGACGATCCTCGCCAAGGTCGAGTACGTGAACCCCGGTGGGTCGGTGAAGGACCGCATCGCCCTGAAGATGGTCGAGGCGGCGGAGGCGTCCGGCGAGCTGCGACCCGGCGGCACCATCGTCGAGCCGACGTCGGGCAACACCGGCGTGGGCCTCGCGCTCGTCGCCCAGCGCAAGGGGTACGACTGCGTCTTCGTCTGCCCGGACAAGGTGAGCGAGGACAAGCGCGACGTGCTGCGGGCGTACGGGGCGCGCGTCGTCGTGACCCCCACCGCCGTGCCGCCCGACCACCCCGACTCCTACTACTCCGTCTCCGACCGGCTCGTGCAGGAGATCGACGGCGCCTGGAAGCCCAACCAGTACGCCAACCCGAACGGACCGCTGTCCCACTACGAGTCCACCGGGCCCGAGGTCTGGGCGGACACGGACGGCCGCGTGACGCACTTCGTCGCGGGCGTGGGCACGGGCGGCACGATCACGGGCACCGGCCGCTACCTCAAGGAGGTCTCGGCGGATCGGGCCGACGGCGGCCCGGTGCGGGTCGTCGGCGCCGACCCGGCGGGCTCGGTCTACTCCGGCGGCGACGGCCGCCCCTACCTGGTGGAGGGCGTCGGCGAGGACTTCTGGCCCGGCGCCTACGACCCGACCGTGCCGGACGAGGTCATCGCCGTCACCGACGCAGACTCGTTCGCGATGACGCGCCGCCTCGCGCGCGAGGAGGGGCTGCTGGTGGGCGGCTCGTGCGGGATGGCGGTCGAGGCGGCGCTGCGCCTCGCACGCCGGCTCGAGGAGGAGGACGCCGCGGCCGCGGCGGAGGCCGTGATCGTCGTGCTGCTGCCCGACGGCGGGCGCGGCTACCTGTCGAAGATCTTCTCCGACACGTGGATGCGCTCGTACGGGTTCCTGCCCGACGAGGAGGGCGTCACCGCGGGGGACGTCCTGCGCGCCAAGGACGGGCGGCTGCCCGACCTCGTGCACACCCACCCCAGCGAGACGGTCCGCGACGCCATCGAGATCCTCCGCGAGTACGGCGTCTCGCAGATGCCCGTGGTCGGGGCCGAGCCGCCCGTGAAGATCGGCGAGGTGGCGGGCGCGGTGACCGAGCGGGCGCTGCTCGACGCGGTGTTCGCCGGCCGGGCGTCCCTCGCGGACCGCGTCGACGCGCACATGCAGGACCGGCTGCCGCTCATCGGCGCGGGCGAGGGCGTCGAGGCCGTGCGCGCCGCGCTCACCGACGCCGACGCGCTGCTCGTCGTCGAGGACGGCGACCCCGTCGGCGTGCTCACCCGCCACGACCTTCTCGGGTTCGTCGCGGGCCGATGACGACGCCCGTGCGTACGCTGGCCGGGTGAGCCACAGCGAGCACCCCGACTGGACGACGTTCGGCTTCTCGACGCGGGCCATCCACGCGGGCCAGGACCCGGACCCGACGACCGGCGCCGTCGTGCCGCCGATCCACCAGGTCTCCACGTACAAGCAGGACGGCGTGGGCGGCCTGCGCGGCGGGTACGAGTACTCCCGCTCCGCCAACCCGACGCGCACCGCGCTCGAGGAGGCGCTCGCGGCGGCGGAGCAGGGAGACCGCGGCTTCGCGTTCTCCTCGGGCCTGGCCGCGGAGGACACGCTGCTGCGCGCGGTGCTGCGCCCGGGCGACCACGTGATCGTGCCCGACGACGCGTACGGCGGCACCTACCGCCTGATCGCGCGGGTCTTCGGGCCGTGGGGGATCGCGCACACGCCCGTCGACCTGTCCGACGTCGAGGCGGTGCGGGCCGCCGTCCGGCCCGAGACCAAGGTGCTGTGGGTCGAGACGCCGACCAACCCGCTGCTGGGCATCAGCGACGTCGCGGCGCTCGCCGGCGTCGCGCGCGACGCCGGCGCGCTGCTCGTCGTCGACAACACGTTCGCCACGCCGTACCTGCAGCAGCCGATCGCGCTGGGGGCGGACGTCGTCGTGCACTCGACGACCAAGTACGTCGGCGGGCACAGCGACGTCGTCGGGGGAGCGCTCGTGGTCGCGCCGGGCGCCCGGCTGCCGGGCGGGCTCGAGTCGCCGGCGGGCGGCGACGACGTCGCGGGCGCCGTCGGTTTCCACCAGAACTCCTCGGGTGCCGTCGCGGGCCCGTTCGACGCGTGGCTGACCCTGCGCGGGCTCAAGACCCTCGCCGTCCGGATGGACCGGCACCAGGCGAACGCCGCGGCGGTGGCGGACTTCCTCGCCGGGCGCCCGGCCGTGACCGCGGTGCTCTACCCGGGGCTCGCGTCCCACCCGGGCCACGACGTCGCCGCCCGCCAGATGCGCGGGTTCGGCGGCATGGTGTCGTTCCGGGTCGGCAGCGAGGCGAAGGCGCTGGACCTGTGCTCCCGCACGCGGGTGTTCACGCTGGCCGAGTCGCTGGGCGGGGTGGAGTCGCTGGTCGAGCACCCCGGCCGGATGACGCACGGCTCGGTGGCGGGCACGTCGCTCGAGGTGCCCGACGACCTCGTGCGCCTGTCCGTCGGGATCGAGGACGTCGAGGACCTGGTCGCGGACCTCGAGCAGGCGCTCGCCTGAGCGGCCCGGCCGGAGGGGCGGGACGGCGTCAGCCGCGCACCACGGTGACGGGGCAGGGCGCGAAGTCGAGCACCTGACGGCTCACCGACCCCAGCAGCAGCCGGTCGAAGCCGCCGAGGCCGCGCGCCCCGACGACGAGCCGCTCGGCGCCCTGCGCCGCGAGCACGAGCTGCTTGGCGGCCTGGCCGTGCACCACCCGGCGCTGCAGCCGCTCGGGCGGCAGCGTGACTCCGGCAGCCCGGACCGCCTCGGCGAGCGAGTCGGCGGCGAACTTCTCGTAGTCGTCGACGGGCGGCGCCCACCCCCACGACCCCGGCAGGGGCGCGAGGGTCGTGATCTGCCACGCGAAGACGGCGTCGATCGACGCCCCGGTCCGCCCCGCGACCTCGCACGCGTGCCGCAGCGCGGCGACGCTCGGGGCCGACGTGTCGACGCCGACGACGATGCGCGGCGTCTCCTCGGCGGGCACGTCCTCCTCGCCGTCGGGGCCTGCCGGGTTGCCGTGCCGCACCACCGTGACGGGCACGACCGCGTGCTCCACGACCGCCGTCGAGACCGAGCCCAGGACCGCCCGGCCGAGCCGCCCCCGTCGCCTGCGGCCGAGGACCAGCATGTCGGCGTCCGCGCCGAGCTCGAGCAGCCGGTCGGCCGCCGGGCCGGGCAGCGCCGCGACGTTCCCGTCCACGTCGGTACCGGTGCGGGCGCGGGCCGCGTCGAGCAGCCCCTGCGCCTCCTCGCGCACCGGCGCGAGCGCGGCCTCGTGCGCGGCGGCGTCCGCGCCCTTGCCGGCGCCCGCCGCGACCATGACCACGGTGAGCGGCACGGCGGCCGTGGCGGCCTCCCGCAGCGCCCAGTCCAGCGCCTCGTCCGACTCGACCGAACCGTTGACCCCGACCACGATGCCGCGCATCGGCCACCCCGACTCTCTCGTCGTGCGTCCGCCGCCCCCGCCACGACCCGCGGGACGGCCCTGGTGTGCAGCATAGGTCGGGCGCGGTCACCCGTCAGGGCGAGGTCACGGGACGTCGATCACGCGCCGCCGTCAGCACGACGGCGCCCCGACAGCAGGGCGTCCACGGGCCGGGTCACGACCTCCACCCGGTCCACGAGGTCGGCGGGGCCGGTGACCACGAGGGCACGGTCCGCGGCCGCCACGTAGACGGCGCTGGTCTCGCGGGCCGTGACGCGCACGCAGTCCGTGTCCTCGCCGTCGACGAGGAACGTCCCGGTCGTCAGCGACGCCTCGTCGACCTCCGCGACCAGCGCGCGCATCGCGCTGCGGTAGTCCTGGAACGAGTCCGCGAAGTCCGGCCCGGGGGCTGCGGAGGCGGTGGGCGCGTCAGGGGTGTCGGCGGCATCGGCGGCGTCGGACCCTGCGGGCTCGACGGGCGCGGCGATGTCGGCGTGCAGGGGGGCGGCGAGCGCACCGCTGCACGCGGCGCGCACCACGTCCTCGACGTCGTCGTCGGGCACGCGGACGCGCAGCGTCTCGACCTCCAGCGCCTCGCCCGTGAACGACCGGTAGGCGCGCACGAACCGTTCGGACGTGGGGTCGTCGGAGCCCGCGTGCCCGGTGAGCGACTCGTCCTCCAGGTCGAGTCCCCAGGTCAGCGGGTCGTGCACCTCGCCGAGGAGCCCGGAGAACTGCGCCAGCCGGGCGTCGTCCCCGTTCCAGGCCCGCCGGCTCGCGTCGCGCCCTGACCCGCCCGTGGCTCCCGGCTGCTGCTCGATCTCGTCCATCGGTACCCCCTGGGTGGACCTCTGCGGCGGCGACCGCCTTTCCCCGAGCCTGGACCGGTCTGCCCGCGGCTGGCAATCCGGCACGCCGTCACGCCCCTGGCGAACATGGGCTTACCGAGGGGTGTCGGTGAGTTGGGAGCGCATAGAGTCGTAGCGGTCAGGCTGTAGCCGTCAATCCGACGGGGTGCAGGTAACGCCGCTCGTGAGGGAGCAGCACATGTTCGAGAGATTCACCGACCGAGCCCGTCGGGTGGTCGTCCTTGCTCAGGAAGAGGCAAGGATGCTCAACCACAACTACATCGGTACCGAGCACATCCTGCTCGGTCTCATCCACGAGGGTGAGGGCGTCGCCGCGAAGGCCCTGGAGTCGCTGGGGATCTCGCTCGACGGCGTGCGCACGCAGGTCACCGAGATCATCGGCGAGGGCCAGCAGGCCCCGAGCGGGCACATCCCGTTCACGCCGCGCGCCAAGAAGGTGCTGGAGCTGTCGCTCCGCGAGGCGCTGCAGCTCGGGCACAACTACATCGGCACCGAGCACATCCTGCTCGGCCTCATCCGTGAGGGCGAGGGCGTCGCCGCGCAGGTGCTCACCAAGATGGGCGCCGACCTGAACAAGGTGCGCCAGCAGGTCATCCAGCTGCTGAGCGGCTACCAGGGCAAGGAGCCCGTGGCCGCCGGCGGCCCGCAGGAGGGCCAGCCGTCCGGCTCCGCCGTCCTCGACCAGTTCGGCCGCAACCTCACCCAGGCCGCGCGCGAGGGCAAGCTCGACCCGGTCATCGGCCGCTCGACGGAGATCGAGCGCGTCATGCAGGTGCTGAGCCGCCGCACCAAGAACAACCCCGTGCTGATCGGCGAGCCGGGCGTCGGCAAGACGGCCGTCGTCGAGGGCCTGGCCCAGGACATCGTGCGCGGCGACGTGCCCGAGACGCTGAAGGACAAGCAGCTCTACACGCTCGACCTCGGCGCCCTGGTCGCCGGGTCGCGCTACCGCGGTGACTTCGAGGAGCGCCTCAAGAAGGTGCTCAAGGAGATCCGCACCCGCGGCGACATCATCCTGTTCATCGACGAGATCCACACGCTCGTCGGTGCGGGCGCCGCCGAGGGCGCGATCGACGCCGCCAGCATCCTCAAGCCGATGCTGGCCCGCGGCGAGCTGCAGACCATCGGCGCGACCACGCTCGACGAGTACCGCAAGTACGTCGAGAAGGACCCGGCGCTGGAGCGCCGCTTCCAGCCGATCCAGGTCAACGAGCCGTCGCTCGAGCACGCCATCGAGATCCTCAAGGGCCTGCGCGACCGCTACGAGGCGCACCACCGCGTGTCCATCACGGACTCCGCGCTGGTCTCCGCCGCGCAGCTCGCCGACCGGTACATCAACGACCGGTACCTGCCGGACAAGGCGATCGACCTGATCGACGAGGCGGGCGCGCGCCTGCGCATCCGTCGCATGACGGCGCCGCCGGAGCTCAAGGCCCTGGACGAGGAGATCGCCGAGGCGCGCCGCGACAAGGAGTCGGCGATCGACGAGCAGGACTTCGAGAAGGCCGCGGGGCTGCGGGACAAGGAGAAGCAGCTCACCGCCCAGCGTGCCGACAAGGAGAAGGCCTGGAAGTCGGGCGACCTCGACTCCGTCGCGGAGGTCGACGACGAGCTGATCGCCGAGGTGCTGGCCATGTCGACCGGCATCCCGGTCGTCAAGCTCACCGAGGAGGAGTCCAGCAAGCTCCTGCACATGGAGGACGAGCTGCACAAGCGGGTCGTCGGCCAGAACACGGCCATCAAGGCGCTGTCCCAGGCGATCCGTCGCACGCGTGCCGGGCTCAAGGACCCGAAGCGTCCCGGTGGCTCGTTCATCTTCGCCGGCCCCACGGGTGTCGGGAAGACGGAGCTGGCCAAGGCGCTCGCCGAGTTCCTCTTCGGGGACGAGGACGCGCTGATCCAGCTCGACATGTCCGAGTTCTCGGAGAAGCACACGGTGTCGCGGCTGTTCGGCTCGCCCCCCGGGTACGTCGGCTACGACGAGGGCGGCCAGCTCACGGAGAAGGTGCGGCGCAAGCCGTTCTCGGTGGTCCTGTTCGACGAGGTCGAGAAGGCCCACGCGGACATCTTCAACTCGCTGCTGCAGGTGCTCGAGGACGGTCGCCTGACCGACTCGCAGGGCCGGGTGGTCGACTTCAAGAACACCGTGATCATCATGACCACCAACCTCGGCACGCGGGACATCGCCAAGGGCGTCCAGACCGGCTTCAACGCCGGCGGTGACCTGGTGACCTCCTACGAGCGCATGAAGGCGAAGGTCAACGAGGAGCTCAAGCAGCACTTCCGGCCGGAGTTCCTCAACCGTGTCGACGACGTGGTGGTCTTCCCGCAGCTCTCGCAGGACGAGATCATCGAGATCGTCGACCTGGAGATCGCGAAGCTGGACAAGCGTCTGCGCGACCGGGACATGGCCATCGAGCTCACGCCCGCGGCGAAGAACCTGCTGGCGGAGAAGGGCTACGACCCGGTGCTCGGCGCCCGTCCGCTGAAGCGGGCGATCCAGCGGGAGATCGAGGACACCCTGTCCGAGAAGATCCTGTTCGGCGAGCTCAAGGCCGGCGACCTCGTGCTGGTCGACGGCGAGGGCGAGGGCATTCTCGGGGAGTTCAGCTTCCGCGGGGTGCCGAAGAGCGAGCACGAGCGCGGGCCGGTCTCGGTCGGCGCGGCGGCGGCGCTCGACGCCCCCACCGGCGTCGCGGTGCACGACCTGCCCCCGACCGGCCAGATGCAGGCCGGCGCGGAGTGACGCGCTGAACCCACCGGCCTGACGGTCGACGACGAAGGCCCCGGACCCCTCACAGGGTCCGGGGCCTTCGTCGTGCTCGCGCCACTCGTCGGGGATCAGCGGAGGCGGGACAGGACGGCGTCGGCGAGGTCGGCGACGTCGTCCACCAGCACGACGGCGCCGGCCTGGGCGAGCTCGCCGGGCGCGGCGTACCCCCAGGTGACGCCGACGCACGCGATGCCGTGCTCGGCCGCGCCGTGCACGTCGTGCTCGCGGTCGCCGACCATGAGCACCGGCCCGTCGGTGGGGTCGACGGGCGACGTACGGCCCAGTGCGGCGAGCGCCTTGGCGATGACGTCGGCCTTGGTCGACGTGCCCTCGTCGAGCGGCGCGCCGAAGACGCCGTCGACCAGGTCGGTGATCCCGAAGCGGTCGCAGATGGGCCTCGCGTACACCTCGGGCTTGGAGGTCGCGACGGCGAGCGTGCAGCCGGCGGCCCGCAGGGCGCGGAGCACGTCCGGGATGCCGTCGAAGACCCGGTTGTCGTACATCCCGCCCGCGGCGAAGACCTCGCGGTAGGCGCGCACCGCCTCGTCCACCCGGTCGGCGGGCACCCCGTGCGCGGGGAAGGAGTCGGTGATCGGCGGGCCGACGAAGGAGCGCAGCGTGGCGTCGTCCGGCACGGGCAGGCCGAGCGCGCCGTAGGCGTGCCGGATGCCCGCCACGATGCCGGGAGCGGAGTCGGTGAGCGTGCCGTCGAGGTCGAGCAGGACGAGCGGGGAGGGGCTTCGAGTCACCGGAGCAGGCTACGTGGCGCCCGGCCTCAGACGGCGCGGGCGTGCGCGACGAGGCGGTCGAACGCGGCGTCGAGGGCGCCGTCCACCCGCTGCGCCTCGGGGTGCGCGTCGTACCAGGCGACCTGCTCGACGGCGGCCTGGTCGTAGGTGACCGTGGTGCCGAACTCCGGCACCAGGGCGCGCAGCTTGGCGCAGTCGAACACCATCGAGTGGGCCTTGTCGCCGAGCAGGCCGGGCCCGACGTCGGGCAGGACGCGGGCGATCGTCTCGGAGGCGACGTGCACCAGCTCCGGCTCGTCCACGCCCGCGGCGGCCGCGAGCCACCGGTAGACCTGGTCCCACGTCGGGGCGTGCGTGCCCATGATCTGGAAGGTGTCGCCCACCGCGGCGGGGTGGCCGAGCAGGCCCACGAAGCCGACGGCGAAGTCGTCCGTGTGGGTCAGCGTCCACAGCGACGTGCCGTCCCCGTGCACGACGACGGGCTTCCCCGCCCGCAGCCGCGCGACATCGGTCCAGCCGCCGGTGGTGGGCAGCAGCGTGCGGTCGTAGGTGTGCGACGGCCGCACGATCGTCGCGGGGAACCCACGGTCCCGCCACGCGCGGACCAGCACGTCCTCGCCGGCGATCTTGTCGCGCGAGTACTGCCAGAACGGGTTGCGCAGCGGCGTCGACTCGGTGACGGGCAGCCGCTGCGGCGGGGTCTGGTACGCCGACGCGGAGGAGATGAACACGTACTGCCCGACGCGCCCCGTGAACCGCTCGACGTCGTGCGCCACGTGGTCCGGCCGGAACGCGCGGAACTGCGCGACGACGTCGAACTCCCGGCCCGCGAGCGCGGCGTCGACGGCGTCGTCGTCGGTCACGTCCGCCACGAGCGTCTCGACCTCGGGCGGCAGCGGCCGGGTCGTCGACGTGCCGCGGTTGAGCACCGTGACCCGGTGCCCGAGGGCGACGGCGCGGGTGACGCTCGCGGCGCTGATGACGCCGGAGCCGCCGATGAACAGGACATCCAGGGGGTTGCGTGTGCTCATGAGGACATCGTGCCCGGCCACATGCCGCAGAGACCTTCGCCGGGCCCGCGGTTTGACAGGCAGCCTCGGCAACTGGTTCCGTACTACAGAACTGAGTTCCGTGTGACGGACCATGAGGCACCGCGGGTGTCTCGCTCGACGAGGAGCAGAAGGAGGGGGCGATGAGGCTCAGACAACTGGCCGCAGCGGGGTCTGCGGCGCTCGTGGCGGTGGCGCTGACCGCCTGCGGTGCAGGATTCACGACGGCGGCGGCGGGGAGCGCGGCGTCCGACGGCGCAGGTGCGCCGGAGGCGGAGCGCGTCTTCAAGGTGGCCTTCAACCAGAACGCCGACCAGCCCGAGGCCGTGGCGCTGACAAGGCTGGGGGAGCGGCTCGCGGAGCGGACCGACGGCCGCTACGCGGTGGAGGTGTACCCGAACGAGACGCTCGGCGCGCAGAAGGACACCGTCGAGCTGGTGCAGTCCGGCGCGGTCGACTTCGCCCTCGTGGCCGGGTCGCTGCTGGAGAACATCAACCCGGACTTCGTGGCCCTGAACATGCCGTACGTGTACGACTCCCAGGCGCACCAGGAGGCCGTGCTCAACGACCCGGCCATCACCGGCGACCTGTACGCGTCGCTCGAGGGTCAGCGGATCCGCGTGCTCGGCGGGTTCTCCGCCGGCGTGCGCAGCGTCTACACCTCCGCGCACCCGATCGAGACGCCCGCGGACCTCGCCGGCCTCAAGATCCGCGTCATGGAGACCGACACCAACAGCCGGATGATGGATCTCATGGGCGGCGTCGGCACGCCCATGGGCCAGGGCGAGGTCTACACCGCGATCCAGTCCGGCGTCATCGACGGCGGCGAGAACAACGAGTCGATCTACCGCAACCTCAAGCACGACGAGGTCGCGCCGTACTACTCGTACACGAACCACCTCATGATCCCGGACTACCTCATCACCAACCCGGACACCTTCGACTCCATGTCGGAGGCCGACCGCGGCGTGTTCCTCGAGGAGCTCCAGACGGCCTACGACGAGTCGAGCCGCCTCACGACCGAGGTCATGACCCAGAGCCAGCAGGCCGCCGAGGAGGCCGGCGCCGAGTTCAACTCGCCCGACGTCGAGCCGTTCCGCGAGGCCGTCGCCCCGCTGCTCGACGAGAAGCTCACCACGCCCACGTCGCGCGACCTCTACGACCGCACCCGCGCGGTCGCGGAGCAGATGGCGGAGGAGGAGTGATGACGCGCGTCAAGAACGGCCTCGACGTCGTGCTGCGCTGGTTGTGCGTACTGCTCCTGGCCGGTCTCGTGCTGGTCGTGGCGTGGCAGGTCTTCACCCGCCAGGTGCTGTCGGCGCCCAGCGTGTGGTCCGAGGAGCTCGCCAAGTACCTGTTCGTGTGGCTGGCATTCTTCGGCACCGCCCTCGTGTTCGGCGAGCGCGGGCACATCGCCGTCGACTTCCTGGTGCGCAAGGCGCCCGAGCACCTGCAGCGTGCGGCCGCCGTGCTCAGCCAGGTCGTGACGTTCGCGTTCGCGGGCCTGGTGCTCGTCTACGGCGGTTGGCAGCTCGCGCAGCTCACGTGGACGCAGGACGTCCCCAGCCTCCCGCTGATGGTCGGCTGGCTCTACCTGGTGCTCCCGATCTCGGGCGTGCTCGTGCTCTTCTACACCGTCTACCACCTGGTGGCCGTCGTGCGTGGCGTCGAGGACGCCGCGACCGACGGCGAGCCGGACGCAGTCTGAGGGGGCTCACATGGAGGTGGCAGCAATCGCCGGGCTGGTCCTGATCGTCGGGATCCTCGCCCTCCTCGCGCTGGGGATCCCGATCTCCGTGGCCGTCGGCACGTCGTCGGCGCTCGCCGCGATCACCGTGCTCGGCTTCGAGAACGGGCTCCTCACGTCCGCGCAGCAGATGTTCCGCGGCGTCAACAACTTCTCCCTGCTGGCGATCCCGTTCTTCGTGCTCGCCGGCGTGATCATGAACAACGGCGGGATCGCGCTGCGGCTCGTCAACTTCGCCAAGATGCTCGTGGGCCGCGCCCCGGGGTCGCTCGCGCAGACCAACGTCGCGGCGAACGCGATGTTCGGCTCGGTGTCCGGATCGGCGGTGGCCGCCGTCGCCGCGGTCGGCTCGACGATGGGGCCGCTGCAGGCCAAGGAGGGCTACCCCAAGGACTTTGCCGCCGCGACCAACATCGCGTCCGCGCCGTCCGGCATGATCATCCCGCCCAGCAACCTGATGATCGTGTACTCGCTCGTGTCCAGCACGTCCGTCGCGGCGCTGTTCGTGGCCGGCTACGTGCCCGGCATCCTGTGGGCCGCCGTCTGCATGGTGATCGTGCACCTGTACGCACGCAAACGGCCCGAGCTGCGCGTGACCGAGAGGCTGTCGGGTCCCGCCAAGCTCAAGGTGGCGGGCGAGGCGCTGCCGGCCCTCCTGCTCATCGTCATCGTCATCGGCGGCATCCTGGCGGGCGTCTTCACCCCCACCGAGGCGTCGTGCATCGCCGTGCTGTACTCGCTGGCCCTGTCGTTCGTGTACCGCTCCATCAAGGTGCGCGATCTGGGCGAGATCCTGCTCGAGTCCGGCCGGACGACGGCGATCGTCATGTTCCTCGTCGGGGTCTCGGCGGTGATGTCGTGGGTGATGTCGTTCGCGCAGATCCCGCAGATGGTCACCGACGCCCTGCTCGCCGTCAGCACCAATCCGTACGTGCTCATCGTGCTCATCGTGGTGCTGCTGCTGGTCATCGGGTGCTTCATGGACCCGACGCCGGCCGTGCTGATCTTCGCGCCGATCTTCCTGCCCGTGGTCACGGCGTTCGGCATGGACCCCGTGCACTTCGGCATCTTCATGGTGCTCGCGCTGTCCATCGGCACGATCACCCCGCCCGTCGGGCCCGTCCTGTTCGTCGGTGCCAGGGTGTCCGGCATGTCCATCGAGAGCGTCATGCGGCGCCTGGTCCCGTTCTTCGTCGGTCTGGTGCTCCTGCTGCTCGTCGTGGCCATGACGCCGGTCCTGTCGCTCTGGCTGCCCGGGCTGCTCGGGCTCGCCTGATCGCGATGCCCGTCCCACCGTCCACCACCGATTCGGAGGTTCCCATGGAACAGCGCTACGCCACCGCCCCGGAGCAGATCCCGGGCATGACCACCCAGGACCTGCGGGACCGCTACCTCGTGCCCGACCTGTTCGTCGACGACGAGGTCCGCACGGTCTACACCCACCACGACCG
Organism: Isoptericola sp. NPDC019693; assembly: GCF_044389085.1. Lineage (NCBI taxonomy): Bacteria > Bacillati > Actinomycetota > Actinomycetes > Micrococcales > Promicromonosporaceae > Isoptericola > Isoptericola sp. NPDC019693. The sequence goes on from NZ_JBIRXP010000006.1 coordinate 309,085, forward strand.
CGTGGTGCTGGGCGGCATCAGCCCGGTGTCCGCGCCGCTGACCCTGCCGGGCTACCCGGAGATCCGTTCGGAGCGGTTCTTCGAGCACCGCGAGGCCGGCATCGTCAACGTGGGCGGTCCGGGCACGATCACGGTGGACGGCACGGAGCACCGCCTCACGCACGGCGCGTGCCTGTACGTGGGGCGGGGCGCGGCCGACGTCGTGCTCGCGTCCGACGACGCGGCGGGGGAGACGGGGCCCGCCCGGTTCTACCTCTTCTCCGCGCCGGCGCACACCGCGTACCCGACCACGCTGGTCGAGCCCGGGCAGGGCACCGTGCGCGAGCTCGGCGACCAGGTCACGTCCAACCGGCGCACGCTGAACCAGTACATCCATGAGAACGGGGTGCGGTCGTGCCAGGTGGTCATGGGGGTCACGACGCTGCACCCGGGCAGCATGTGGAACACCATGCCTGCGCACACCCACGACCGGCGCACGGAGTGCTACCTGTACTTCGACCTGCCCGCCGACGCGCGCGTCGTGCACCTGCTGGGCGAGCCCACCGAGACGCGGCACATGGTCGTCGCGGACCGCGAGGCGATCATCTCGCCCAGCTGGTCGGTGCACTCCGGCGTCGGTACCGCCGCATACTCCTTCGTGTGGGCGATGGCCGGCGAGAACCAATCGTTCGACGACATGGACGGGTTCGACGTCGCGACGATGCGCTGACGAGGATGCGCTGAGGACGCGCGGACGCGCAGGGACGAGGAGGAACGGTCGATGAGCGAGGCGACGACGGCCAGCGAGAAGACGCTGCTGGTGCTCGAGGCGGCGATGACGCACGGGCGCTTCAGCGAGATCGTGGCGGCGGTGGACCTGCCCAAGGCGACAGTGCACCGCATCCTCGCCACGCTCGTCGACCGGGACTTCATCCGGGTCGCCGACGGCGGGACCCACGTGCCCGGCCCGAAGATCCTGTCCCTGGCGGGGGCGGCGTACGACCGGGTGGACGTCTCGACCATCGTCCAGCCGTACGTCGACGACCTCGTGCGCCGCGTGCAGTGCACGGTGCACGTCGGCGTGCGCAGCGGCGACGAGATCATCTACCTGGTCCGCACCGACTCCGACAAGCCGTACCGGATGCCGTCACGCGTCGGGGCGTCGATCCCGCTGCACACCTCGGCGATCGGCAAGTCCATCCTGGCGCGGCTCGACGACGACGCCGTCGAGCGGTTCGTCAACCGCGCCGGGCTGCCGCGCCGCACGGCGCGCAGCCTCGCGACTCTGGAGGACCTGCGCGCCGAGCTGGCGGACATCCGCCGCGACGGGTACGCGTTCGACCGCGAGGAGAACGTGCCGGGCGTGGTGTGCATCGGCACCGCGATTCGCGACCACTCCGGCCACTCCAACTACGGCCTGTCGATCTCCTCGCTCGCCCTCGAGCACACCGAGGGCCAGCTCGCCGCGATGGCGGACGACCTGCACAAGACGGCCGCCGACATCACCCACGCGCTCGGGGGCGACCGGTAGGGCCCAGCGCCCCGCCCGTCCCGGGCCCGACGAAGGAACGAGACACGTGAGCACCAGCACCACCGACCGACCCCTCGCCCAGCCGGGCCTGGACCCCGCCATCGCGCGCCTGTTCAGCCTCGAGGGCCGCACCGCCGCCGTGACGGGCGCCAGCAAGGGCATCGGCCTCGCGATCGCGACGCTCCTCGCCCGCGGGGGCGCCGACGTGATCGGTGTCAGTACGACGATGCCGGAGGGCGACTCGGATGCCCGTCGCGCCGTCGAGGCCGCCGGGCGCCGGTTCACCCCGGTCGCGACCGATCTGTCCGACCGCGACGCCGTCGCCGCCCTGGCCGCGACGCTCGTCGAGCGTGAGGTGGACGTCCTGGTCAACAACGGCGGCACCATCCGCCGCGCCCCGGCCGCCGAGCACCCGGACACCGACTTCGACCACGTGCTCGAGGTGAACCTGCGGTCCGCGTGGACCCTCTCGCGCGAGGTCGGTCGTGCCATGCTGGCCCGCGGGCACGGCAAGATCGTCAACACCGCGTCGATGCTGAGCTTCCAGGGCGGCGTCAACGTGCCGGGGTACACGGCGTCCAAGTCGGCGCTCGCGGGCCTGACCAAGGCGCTGGCCAACGAGTGGGCGGGCCGCGGCGTCAACGTCAACGCCGTCGCGCCGGGCTATGTGGCCACCGCGAACACCGGCGCGCTGCGCGCCGACCAGGAGCGCAACGCCGAGATCCTCGCCCGCATCCCCGCGGGCCGGTGGGCCGCGCCCGAGGACATCGCCGGGGCGGTGCTGTACCTCGCCTCGCCCGCGTCGGACTACGTGCACGGCGCGATCATCCCCGTCGACGGCGGCTGGCTGGCGCGCTGAGCCGGGAACGGATCGCGTCGAGGTAGCGATGGGTCGCCGTCCCGGTGCGGGACGGCGACCCGTCGCTACGTCGAGGGGGTCGGGAGCGTCAGCCCGGTCGGGAGGACGGTCGGCAGCAGCTCGCGCAGCGCGGCCACGCGGGCGTCGCGGGCGGCGCCGGTCATGCGCTCGACGGGTGCGGTGATGCTGACCGCAGCGACCGGGCGGCCCGCGCGCAGCAGCGCGACGGCGACGCACGCGATACCGGGCTCGTTCTCCTCGGTCTCGGTGGCGTACCCGCGCTCCCGGGCGGCCGCGAGGGCAGCCCGCAGGGTGGCGTCGGGCGTGCCGTCGCCCCCGGGCTCCGCGCCGGCGTCCGGGGTCGCGGCCAGGAGCGCGCGGCCCAGTGCCGTCGTGGCGACGGGGATGCGGCGCCCGACGGCGGACCACACGCGCAGGGGCCGCTGCGGCTCGACCTTGTCGAGGTAGACGACCTCCTGACCGGCGAGCGTGCCGAGGTGCACGAGCTCGTCGACCTCGTCGCGGAGCACCTCCAGCGCCGGCCGCAGCAGGCCGGGCAGGTTGTCCTCGGCGAGGTAGGCGGCGCCGAGGGACAGCACGGCGGGGCCCAGCGTGTACGCGCCGTCGGGCCGCTGGTCGGCGTACCCCCGGTGGCGCAGCGCGGCGAGCGTCCGGTGCAGCGTCGACTTGTTCGCGCCGACCTCGGAGGCGAGGTCGGCCAGGGCGACCCCGCCCGCGCCGGCACGGGCGAGCGCGTCGAGGGTGAGCAGGGCCTTGTCCACGCTGCCGAGCGGGCTGGGGGGTTGGGTCATCGGTGCCGGTCCTCTATGGTGTTCCGTAGTGAACAACGTACGTTCACCATAGCGAAACGGAGCTAGGATGTCTTCCCCTTCGACCCCGGCCGGCGACGTCGTCGCCGCGCTCGGTGCCCATCGCCTCGTGCCCGTCGTCGTGGTCGACGGCGCCGACGAGGGCGCACGACTCGCCGACGCGCTCGTCGCCGGCGGCCTCCCCGTCGCCGAGATCACCCTGCGCACCGCCGGCGGCATCGACGCGATCCGCGCCGTCGCGCGGACCCAGCCCGAGGTCGTCGTGGGCGCGGGCACCGTGACGACGGTCGACCAGGTCGACGCCGTCGTCGACGCGGGGGCGCGCTACATCGTGTCGCCCGGGCTGTCGGCCGCCGTCGTGCGCCGCGCGCAGGAGCACGGCGTGCCCGTGCTGCCCGGCGTCGCCACCCCCAGCGAGATCATGGCCGCGCTCGACCTCGGCATCGACGTCGTCAAGCTCTTCCCCGCGTCCGTCGTCGGCGGACCTGCCGCGATCAAGGCGTTCTCCGCACCCTTCCCGGGCCTGCGCTTCGTGCCCACCGGCGGCGTGAGCGCCGCCAACCTCGGCGACTACCTCGGGCTCGCGCCGGTGCTCGCCGTCGGCGGGTCGTGGATGGTGGAGAAGTCCCTCGTCTCCGCCGGCGACTGGGCCGAGATCACCCGCCGCACCGCCGAGGCCGTCGCCCTCGCGCAGCCCGCCTGAGCAGGCCCGACAGCCAGCAAGGAGACACGATGTCCAACCCCTCCATCACCACCCGCCCCGCTGCCGAGTGCCGGTACGACGCCGTCGCGCTCGGCGAGGTCATGCTGCGCCTCGACCCGGGCGACCGCCGCGTGCGCACCACCCGCTCGTTCGACGTCTGGGAGGGTGGCGGCGAGTACAACGTGGCCCGCGGCCTGCGCCGCGCGTTCGGCCTGCGCGGCGCGATCGTCACCGCGCTCGCCGACAACGAGGTGGGCCGCCTCGTCGAGGACTTCATGCTCACCGGCGGCCTCGACACCTCCTGGGTGCAGTGGCGCGAGTACGACGGCATCGGGCGCAGCGTGCGCAACGGCCTCAACTTCACCGAGCGCGGCTTCGGCGTGCGGGGCGCCGTGGGCGTCAGCGACCGTGGCAACACCGCGATCGCGCAGATGCGGCCCGAGGACGTGGACTGGGACGCCCTGTTCGGCTCGGGGGTGCGCTGGCTGCACACCGGGGGCATCTTCGCCGCGCTGTCCGAGTCCGCCGCCGACGTCGCCGAGGCGGCCATGACCGCGGCCAAGAAGCACGGCACGGTCGTGTCCTACGACCTCAACTACCGCCCCTCCCTGTGGAAGGGCATCGGCGGCGTCGAGCGCGCCCGCGAGGTGAACCGCCGTCTGGCGCACCACGTCGACGTCATGATCGGCAACGAGGAGGACTTCACGGCCTCGCTCGGCTTCGAGGTCGAGGGCGTGGACGAGAACCTCACCGACCTCGACACCGGGGCCTTCCGCGCCATGATCGGCACCGCCGCGGAGGCGTACCCGAACTTCCAGGTCATCGCGACGACGCTGCGCGGCGTGAAGTCGGCCTCGGTCAACGACTGGGGCGCCATCGCCTGGTCGCGGGCGGAGGGCTTCGTCGAGGCCACGCACCGCGCCGACCTGGAGATCTTCGACCGCGTCGGCGGTGGCGACTCGTTCGCCTCCGGCCTCGCGTACGGCCTGATGGAGCTCGACTCGCTGCAGCAGGCCGTCGAGTACGGCGCCGCGCACGGCGCGCTCGCCATGACCACGCCCGGCGACACGACGACGGCGACCCTCGCCGAGGTCGCCAAGCTGGCCGGCGGCGGCAGCGCGCGCGTCCAGCGCTGACCGCCGAGGTCGTGCCGAGCCCCGCGAGGTAGTGGTCCAGTCCACCACCTCGCGGGGCTTCGCGCTACCTCGCGGGGTCTTGGACTACCTCGGCGGGGGAGCGGTGGACTCCCGGACGACGAGCGCGGTGGCGAGGTTGATGCGCCGCGCCATCGGCGACTCGCCGCGTGCGAGCTCGAGGAGCAGGCGGGTGGCGGTGGTCGCCATCTCGAGCAGCGGCTGGCGGACGGTGGTCAGCGCGGGCGCGGTCCACGTCGCGAGCGGCAGGTCGTCGTACCCGACGACGGACAGGTCGCGCGGTACGGAGACGCCGCGCTCCTGCGCGGCCCGCAGCAGGCCGATGCCCTGCATGTCCGACCCGGCGAAGACGGCGGTGGGGCGCTCGGGCAGGTCGAGGAGCTCGCTGCCCGACCGGTAGCCGGACTCGACCTCGAAGTTGCCCGACCGCACGAGCGCGGGGTCGAAGCCGATCCCTGCCTCCTCGAGCGCCGTGCGGTAGCCGTCGAGCCGCGCGCGGGCGCACAGCATGTTGCCCGGACCCGAGATGGCGGCGATGCGCCGGTGCCCCAGCTCGATCAGGTGCCGCGTCGCCGCGAGCCCCCCGCTCCAGTTGTCCGACCCGACCGTCGGCACGTCGGGCGGGGGCTCGCCGTCGGTGTCGATGACGACGTACGGGATGCCCCGCGTCGTGAGCCGGGGCCGCTGCGACGCGCTGAGGCCGGCCGCGACGAGCAGCACGCCCAGGGGCGGGCGGGAGAGCGTCGTCTCGAGCCAGGTGGACGGCGGACGGTGCCGGCCGCCCAGCTCGGACAGGATGACGCTCACCCCGGCGGCCGCGGCGGCGTCCTCCACGCCGCGGATGATCTCCGTGGACCAGGCCGAGCCGACCCGGTGGAAGACGAGGTCGACCAGCCCGGCGCCGACCGGCGGCGCCGCGACCCGGCGACGGCGGTACCGGTGCCGCTCCAGCGCGGCCTCGATCCGGTCGCGGGTGGCCGGCGCGACGTCCGTCCTGCCGTTCAGCACCTTCGACACCGTGGGCGCCGACACGCCGAGCTCCCGAGCGATCTCGGCGATCGTCGGGGCGGGGCCCTGCGGGGTGGAGGTGCTCATCGTCCGTCCTGTCGGCGCACGGCATCGCGCTCGTTCCGCACGATCGGCCGCAACTTTCGGCTCGACCGTACACGACGCAGGGCCGGCCGATGCTCTGTCAGGGTGCCGTGATCAGACCGTGATCGGCGGGGTGCTTGACCATCACCGAAGCCGCCCCCTAATCTCAGCCGCAGTTGGAGAACGTTTTCAATGACGAAAGTTTCGGACGTCGGCGCGAGGTTGCGACCGGCGGACCGCACGACGACGTGACGGGCTGGGGGACTCATGGCGCAGGCCGCAGGGACGGTGGTGACCGTCCCACCGATCGACGACGGACCGTCGTCACCACCACCGCGGGGCGAACCGCGGCGGCGGACGCGCACCACGTGGCGCCAGGCGCTGCGCAAGGACTGGCGGCTGTACTCGTTCGTCCTCCTGCCGGTGCTGTTCTTCCTGATCTTCAAGTACGTGCCGATGATCGGGAACGTCATCGCGTTCCGCCGCTTCCGCCCCGGGGGCAGCCCGCTGGGCGACGAGTGGGTCGGCTTCTACTACTTCGACATGTTCATCCACAACCAGCAGTTCTGGCAGGTGTTCTGGAACACCGTGATCCTGGGCCTGCTGACGCTGGCGATCTGCTTCCCGCTGCCGATCGTCCTGGCTCTCATGCTCAACGAGCTGCGCTCGCGGCGCTTCAAGAAGATCGTGCAGACGATCTCCTACCTGCCGCACTTCATGTCGATCGTCATCGTCGCGGGCCTGGTGCTGCAGCTCACCGCCGTCAGCGGCACGGTGAACCAGGTCGTGCAGGCGTTCGGCGGCGACGCGATCGCGTTCATGCAGCAGCCCGACTGGTTCCGCACGATCTACGTGAGCTCCGAGGTCTGGCAGACCGTCGGCTGGGGCACGATCCTCTACCTCGCCGCCCTGACGACGGTCGACGACCAGCTCTACGAGGCGGCGCGCATCGACGGCGCGAACCGCTGGAAGCAGACCTGGCACATCACGCTGCCGGGCATCCGCCCCACGATGATGGTGCTGCTCATCCTCAACATCGGCTCCTTCATGGCGGTCGGGTTCGAGAAGGTCCTGCTGCTGCAGAACCCGCTGATCTACTCCACGGCGGACGTCATCTCGACGTACCTGTACCGCGTGGGCATCCAGTCGGCCCAGTTCTCCTACGGCACGGCGATCGGCCTCTTCGAGGCGCTCATCGGCCTCGCCCTCGTCCTCACCGCGAACTTCGTCTCGCGCCGCACGGTTGGAGCCTCGCTGTGGTGACCGGCATGCCCACCCCCGATCTCGCCGCCGTCCGGACCGAGGCGACGACCGTCAAGGACACGCCCGGGTACCGCGCCTTCTCGGTGGCCAACATCGTCGCGCTGCTGATCGTGTGCGCCGTGACGCTGTACCCGTTCGTCAACCTCGTGGCGAAGGCGTTCTCGTCGGAGGGCTTCATCGCCGCCGGCGAGGTCAACCTCCTGCCGCGGGGGTTCAACATCGAGACGTTCCAGTACGTCATGGGCGACGCGATGTTCTGGACCAACTACAAGAACACGGTCGTCTACACGGTGGTCGGCACGTTCGTCTCGATGGCGCTCACCACCCCGTACGCCTACGCGCTGAGCCGCCGCCACCTCAAGGGCCGCACCTTCTTCATCGGCATCGCGGTCTTCACGATGTTCTTCAGCGGCGGCCTGATCCCGAACTACATCCTCGTCGCCGACGTGCTGGGGATGCGCAACACGCTCTGGGCGATCGTCCTGCCCGGTGCGATCTCGGTGTTCAACCTCCTGGTCATGAAGTCGTTCTTCGAGAACTTCCCGAACGACCTCGAGGAGGCGGCCGCGATCGACGGCCTCACGACGTACGGCATCTTCTTCCGGATCGTGCTGCCGCTGTCCAAGGCGGTGCTCGCGACGATGACGCTCTTCTACGCCGTCGGCCTGTGGAACTCGTGGTTCAACGCCTTCCTGTACCTGGACCAGAAGGAGCTGTTCCCGGTCACGGTCTACCTGCGGAACATGATCGCCGCGGCGTCGCCGGCGGCCGACCCCACGCAGGACGCCGTGCAGATCGGCGCGAACATCCAGTCCGTGACGATGCTGCTCACCGTGCTGCCGATCATCTGCTTCTACCCGTTCATCCAGAGGTACTTCGTCTCGGGCGTGATGCTCGGCTCCGTCAAGGGCTGACGGGCCGGGCCGGCCGACGACACCCGCACTGCACAGATCACATCCCGCACGAGAGCGACGACGCTCGTCACACGAGGAGAAGACATGAGGAACACCCGGATGCGGGCGGCCGTCGCGGCCGCGTCGCTGACGACCCTGGCCCTGGGCCTGGCGGCCTGCGGCAGCGGGGGCGACGACGGCGGCGACGGCGCCACCGAGGGCGCCGCCGCGACCATCGACGCGGAGCACTCCGTCGGGGCGATGGAGGACTTCGCGGCGGGCACGTCGTTCAAGGCCACGGAGCCGGTGGAGTTCTCGCTGATGTACCGCGACCACCCGGACTACGAGGTGCAGGACGACTGGTCGGTCTTCCAGCACCTCGAGGCCGACCGGAACGTCACGTTCAACCGCACCGACGTGCCGCTGGCCGACTGGGACCAGAAGAAGGCGCTGCTCATCGGGTCCGGCGAGGCGTCGGACCTCATGCCGGTGACCTACCCCGGCCAGGAGACGCAGTTCGTCTCGGGCGGCGCGATCCTGCCGGTGTCCGACTACCTCGAGTACATGCCGAACTTCGCGCAGAAGGTCGAGGACTGGGGCCTGCAGGACGAGATCGACAACCTGCGCCAGGACGACGGCAAGTACTACATCCTGCCCGGCCTGCGGGAGATCCCCGACGTCCAGTACACGGTCATGATCAATGACGACATGTGGAAGAAGGCCGGGATCACCGAGGACCCGGCCACCTGGGACGAGTTCACCGAGGACCTCGCGAAGGTCAAGGACGCGAACCCCGGCCTCGACTACGCGTTCTCCGACCGCTGGACCGACGTGACCACGCTCGGCGCGCTGCTCAACGTCATGGGCCCGAACTACGGCGCCTCGGGCGGCTGGGGCTACAACAACACCTGGTACGACCAGGAGGCGGGCGAGTACGTCTTCAACGGCACGAGCGACGCCTACAAGCAGCTCCTCGAGACGGTGCACGGCTGGGTCGACGCGGGCGTCATGGACCCGGAGATCACCCAGTCCGACGACCAGGCCCGCCAGAAGTTCGTCTCCGGCAAGTCCGCCGCCGTCTCCAGCAACACGCAGGAGATCACCGCGTACCGCACGGCGATCAAGGACGGCGGCAAGGACATCACCACCCGCCTGCTGACCATCCCGGGCGGGCCGTCGGGCAGCAACCTCGCCGCGAGCCAGCTCTCCAGCGGCCTGATGATCTCCAGCAAGGCGGCCGAGCAGCCGTACTTCAAGGCGCTGCTGCAGTACGTCGACTGGCAGTACTACTCCGACGAGGGCATCGAGTTCGCCCAGTGGGGCGTGGACGGCGAGACGTACTCGAAGGGCTCGGACGGCACCCGCACGCTGAACGACGACATCAGCTGGAACGCGATCAACGCGGGCGCGCCGAAGAAGCTCAACACCGACTTCGGCTACAGCAACGGGGTGTTCCTGCTGGCGAACGGCTCCACGCAGGACCTGCTCGAGTCCGTGATGTCGGACGAGGTCAAGGAGTGGACCCGGTCCGTGCTCGACTCCAAGGAGGTGCTGCCGGTGGCCCCGGCCCCTCGCCTGAACGAGATGGAGCTGGAGCAGAACTCGCTGCTCGACACGCAGCTCAAGGACGCCGTCCAGTCCGCGACGGCCGGGTTCATCACCGGTCAGCGCTCGCTCGACGAGTGGGACGCGTACGTCGCCGAGATCGAGGGGCTGGGTGCCACGCAGCTCGTCGAGACGGTCAACACCGCCCTGGCCCGCCAGAAGTGACGCCGCGGCGCCGCCGCCGGGACTCCCGGCGGCGGCGCCGTCGTGCGCCCGACCCGCCCGACCGCGACCCCCGGGAGCCTTCGTGACGTTCGTCGTCGTCCCCGCCGACCCCGTCGGCACCCTGTCCGACGCCTGGCGCCGGTGCGTCGGCACCGGCCGCCTCAACCTGGCGCTGCGCCAGGACCACCAGGAGTCGCTCGCGGTGGTGCAGCGGGAGATCGGCTTCCGCTACGTGCGGGGCCACGGCCTGCTGTCCGACGACGTCGGGATCCACCGCCCCTACGACGTGGCGGGCCACCGCGGCACCCGGTACGCGTTCACCTACGCGGACCAGGTCCTCGACGCGTGGCTGGCGCTCGGCATCCGGCCGTTCCTCGAGCTGGGGTTCATGCCGTCGGCGCTCGCGTCGGGGGACCAGACGGTCTTCTGGTGGAAGGGCAACGTGACGCCGCCGCGCGACCACCGCGAGTGGGCGGCGCTCGTCCAGGCGGTGGTGCGCCATGCGATCGACCGCTACGGCCTGGAGGAGGTGCGGCGGTGGCCGATCGAGGTGTGGAACGAGCCGAACCTCGACATCTTCTGGCAGGGCGCGTCGCAGGAGGCGTACTTCCGGCTCTACGAGGTGACCGCGGCGGCGGTGAAGGAGGTCGACGCCGGGCTGCAGGTGGGCGGGCCCGCCATCTCGCCCGGTGCGGACGAGTGGTGGGAGCCGTTCGCGGAGTTCGTCGAGCGCCGGGACGTGCCGGTGGACTTCGTGTCGTTCCACGCCTACACGACCGGGCCGGCTCAGCACGTGCCGTTCGGCACCTACCAGACCCTGCGGGACCCGCGGAACCTGCTGGACCAGTTCGCGCGACCGGCCAAGCTGCTGGCCGGCACGCGCCTGGAGGGGCTGCCCGCCCACGTCACCGAGTTCAGCACCAGCTATCGCCCGGACAACCCGGTGCACGACACCGCCTACCAGGCGGCGGCGCTGGCGCCGGTGCTCTCGGAGGGCGGCGACCTGGTGGACTCGTTCTCCTACTGGACGTTCTGCGACGTCTTCGAGGAGGAGAACGTGCCGACGTCGGTCTTCCACGGCGGCTTCGGGATGCTCGGGCACCGGCAGCTGCGCAAGCCGGTGTTCCACCTCTACGCGTTCATGGCCCGCATGGGCACCCACGTGCTGCACCGCGGCCCGGACCACCTCGTCACGCGCGACGACGCGGGCCGCGTCACCGTGCTGGCCTGGCAGCCGGTGGGTGGCACCGCCGACACGGCGGAGCCGGACCGGCACGAGCTGCGGCTGAGCGTCCCGGCCGGTGACGCGACGACGCGCCGGGCGTCGGTGCACCGCTCGCGCGTCGACGAGGAGGAGGGCAACGCGTTCAGCGCGTGGCGCCACCTCGGCCGACCGGCGTCGCCGACGGCGCGCCAGCTCGACCTGCTGCACGAGGCGTCCGTGCCCGGCCGCTCGCACACGTCGCTCGAGGTGTCGGGCGGACGGATCGAGCTCGCGCTCACCCTCGCCCGCCACGAGGTGACGCTCGTGGAGATCGACCCGGTGCGCGACGAGACGCCGCCCTGGCTCGACGACGCGCGCATCCTCGGTCGAGGCTCCGGCGTCGCGCCCGGCGCACGGGACGAAGGAGCGGCCTGATGGCGGCCGCGACGAGCGCTCCCCGCGACTTCGGGGACGGCGTGCTCGGCCGGATCACGACGCGGGTCTACTGGTACGTCGTCGTGGGGGTGCTCGTCGCCCTGGGCTGCGTGCCGACGCTGGTGCTGCTCGCGTTCCTGGACCGGTCCACGGGCAACGCGCTGCTGGTGCCGCTGTGCCTCGTGCCGGCCGCGCCGTTCCTGGCCGCGGGGATCTTCGCGCTGCACGAGCGGGCCGGCGCCGACGAGCCCGTGCCGGGCCGCACGTTCCTGCGCGGGCTGCGGCTGGGCTGGCTCGACGCGCTGCGCCTGTGGGTCCCGGCGACGGCGCTGCTCGGCGTCGTCCTCACGTCGGTCGTGCACCGCGAGGCGGCGGGGATCTCGCTGGCCTACGCCGTCGTGCTGGGCGCGGTGGGGCTGCTCGTGCTGCTCTGGGCGGTGCAGGCGCTGGTCCTCGCCTCCCTGTTCTCCTTCCGGGCCCGCGACGTGGCCCGGCTGTCCCTCTACTACCTCGGCCGGCGGCCACGCGCGACCGTCGGCCTGCTCGCGCTCCTCGTGGTGGCCGGCGGCGTGGTGTGGGTGGCGGGCGAGCTGGTGCTCGCCGTCGTCGCCGCCGCCTGGCTCGCCTTCCTGCTGCGCGTCGAGCAGCCCGTGCTCGACGACGTCCGCGAGCGTTTCGTCGCCTGACCCGTCCCCGACCTGGAGGATCCGTGCCCGCCGAGAACCGCGCCGCACCGCCCGCCCGCCTGCCCGCCGGGACGAAGGTCCGCTACGGCGGCGACTACAACCCGGAACAGTGGCCGCGGGAGGTGTGGGAGGAGGACTACGCCGCCTTCGACCTCGCGTCGATCGACACGGTGACGCTCAACGTCTTCTCCTGGGCGACGCTGCAGCCCGACGAGGACACCTACGACTTCGCGCAGCTCGACGACGTCGTGGCGCGCGCCGTGGCGGGCGGGCGCGACATCGTGCTCGCGACGTCGACCGGCGCGCTGCCGCCGTGGCTCGCGCACCGCCACCCGGAGGTCGAGCGGACCGACTTCCAGGGCCGGCGCCACGTGTACGGGCAGCGGCACAACGCCTGCCCGAGCTCGCCCGTCTACCGCCGGCTCTCCGCGGAGCTGGCCGGCCGCCTCGCCGAGCGGTACGCGGGCACGCCCGGCCTGGTGGCCTGGCACGTCGGCAACGAGTACGGCGGGTTCGACGGCGGCTGCTGGTGCGACCTGTGCGCCGCCGGGTTCCGGGTCTGGCTGCGGGAGCGCTACGGCACCCTTGAGCGGCTGAACGACGCCTGGAACGCCACGTTCTGGTCGCACACGTTCAGCGACTGGGAGCAGGTCGTGCCGCCGAACATGCTCAGCGAGCACTGGCGCGGGCCGGACCACACCGCCTTCCAGGGCATCACGCTCGACTACCGGCGGTTCATGTCCGACGCGATGCTCGCGAACTTCCGCGACGAGAAGGCCCGCATCCGCGCGCACGACGCGACGACCCCCGTGACGACGAACTTCATGGGGATGTTCCGGCCGATCGACTACCACCGGTGGGCCGACGACCTGGACTTCGCCTCGTGGGACAACTACCCGCCCGGGCAGCGGGAGCACGCGCGCATGGCGCTGGCCCACGACGTCATGCGGGGGCTCAAGGGCGGCGCCCCGTTCTGGGTGATGGAGCAGACGCCGACCATCACCGCCTCGCGCGACGTCAACCCGGTCAAGCGCCCTGGGGTGCTGCGGCTGTGGTCGTGGCAGGCCGTCGCGCACGGAGCGGACGCCGTCCTGTACTTCCAGATGCGCCAGTCCCGGGGGGCGTGCGAGAAGTACCACGGCGCCGTGCTCGACCACGCCGGGCGGACCGACACGCGGTCGTTCCGCGAGATCGCCGCGCTCGGGGCCGAGCTCGACGCGCTCGGCGACGCCGTGCTGGGCGCGCGCACGCCCGCCCGGGTCGCGCTGCTCTTCGACTGGGACTCCTGGTGGGCCGCGGAGATGACGGACGGCTTCAACCGGCACGCCCGCTACGTCGACACGGTGCTCGGCTACTACCGGGCGCTCTGGCAGGCGGGGGCGCAGGTGGACGTCGTGCCCGCCACCGCCGACCTGGGGCGGTACGACGTCGTGCTCGCCCCGATGCTGCACGTGCTCAAGGGCGACGTCGCGAGCCGGCTGGAGGGCGTGGTCGCACGCGGGGGATCGGTGCTCGCGTCGTACTGGTCGGGCCGCGCGGACGAGGACGCGAACGCCTTCCTCATGGACGCCCCCGGCCCGCTGGGACGGCTGTTCGGCCTCCGCGTGGAGGAGACCGACTCCGCCGAGCCCGGCGTCACCAACCCGGTGACGCTCAAGGACGGCGCGGGCGACGACGCCGTCTCGGACGCCGCGCTCGTGTTCGAGGTGCTCGTGCCGCAGGGCGCGGAGGTCGTCGGTACCTACGGTGCCGAGTTCTACGCCGGCACGCCCGCGGTCACGCGCCACCGTCCCGGGGGCGCTGGCGGTCAGGAAGGCGACGGGGTGGACGGCGAGGCCTGGTACGTCGCGACGGCGCTGGACGACGCGGGCGTCGCGTGGGTGGTCCGCCGGATGCTCGACCGGCACGGCCTCGTCGGCCCCTACGCCGACGCGCCCGACGTCGAGCTCGCGGTCCGCGAGAACGACCACGGCCGGTTCGCCTTCGTGCTGAACCACGCGACCGAGGCCGTCGACGTCGTCGCGCACGCCTCGGGCACCGACCTGCTCACCGGCCGCGCCGTCGAGGCGGGGGAGACGCTGCACCTCGAGCCCACCGACGTCGTCGTCCTGCGCGAGCACCCGCCGAGGTAGTACGAGACTCCGCGAGGTAGTTCCGGTCGAGCCGGACTACCTCGCGGAGCTTTGGACTACCGCCCGACGGTGCCGGTGACGGCGTCGCCGTCGCGCGTCACGGTGTACTCCACCGTGTCGCCGCTCCAGAAGTGGAACGTCAGGGAGACGGGCTCGCCATCGCGCAGGGTGTCGAGGTAGGCCGGGCGCAGCACGATCGCGCCGGCCGCCTCGTCGGGGGCGAACGCGGCGTCGAACTCCTGGAACGGGGTCCAGCCGTGCTGCCCGGCGCCGGTGCCGTCGGCGTAGACCGAGGCCATGGTGGCCAGCCGGTCGCCGCGGAACTGCGTCGGGATCGACACGCCGCCGCCCACGGTGCCGGAGGCGTCCGCGAGCACGGGGGTGTCGGCCGCGATCACGTGGATCCGCCACGGCACCCCCGTCGAGAAGCGCGCCTCGATCGTGGCGTGCTCGCCGTGGGCGCCGTCGCCGATCAGCCGCGTGAGGTAGTCCGCCGAGAGGGTCAGCTCGTCACCCGCGACGGCGGCGTCCGCGGCCGCGACCGGCTCGCCGTCGAGGAACAGCCCTTCGAGCGTCGTGCCGTGCGGCTCGAGCGTGACGGTCTGTGCGGTGACGTCGTCCGGGCGCACGAACACCTGGTCGGTGGACGCCGTGCCGGACCGGGTGGTCCAGCTCGACGACACCTGCGCCCACAGCTCGGGGTCGCTCCAGGTGAACCCGGTGCGGTCGAGGTGCTGACCGTTGTCCCAGAGCATGGTCGTGACCCCGGCCTGTCGTGCCTGGTGGCCCAGCTCCTCGAAGAACTTCAGCTTCTCGCCCTGCTCGATGGTGCCGGTGTGGCGGTCGAAGCCCAGCAGCCCGTACTCGCCGAGGATCACCGGGATCCCCTGGTCGACGAACGTGGCGCGCACGCGGTCGAACGTGCCCGTCATGTCGGCGCGGGAGGTCTCGTCGAAGCGGGTGCCGCCCGCGACGTTCACGCTGAACGGCCAGTAGCCGTAGTAGTGCACGGTGGCGGCGAGCTGCGGGTCGTCGAGCTCCGCGATGGTGCCGGCGAGGGCGTCGAGCCGTTCCTGCCCGGCGTTGGTGTGCAGCGTGGGCAGCACGAGCAGCCGGTCGTCGTTGCCGCCGCCGGACGCGCGCACCACCTCGTGGAACACGGTGTTGAGGTCGTCGAGCAGCAGGTCGCCCTGGGCGTCGTCGACGCCGGCGAACTGCGGCTCGTTGAGGCTCTCGAACAGGAGCTCGGACGGGTGGTCGCGGAAGCGCTCGGCGAGCTGCTCCCACGTGGCGCGGAAGCGGTCGCGCACGCCGTCCGGGTCCGTGGGCATCGCGTTCGCCCAGAGCCACGAGTCGTGGTGGATGTCGAGCAGCACGTACAGGTCCTCGGCGAGCGCCTGGTCCACGACCTCCTCCACGCGGTCGAGGTACGCCGCGTCGAGGGCGTAGTCCGGGGCCCCGCCCTGGTGGTCGTCCCAGGTGACCGGGACACGGATGCTGCGGAAGCCCTCGTCCTTGACGGCGGCGATCAGCTCGGGGGTGACGCGCGGGTTGCCCCAGGCGGTCTCGTCCGCGCCGACGGCGTCGAGCGAGTTGCCGAGGTTCCAGCCCGGTTGCATGGCGGCCACCGTCTCGGCCGCGTCGGCGGCGCGGTGCGGGTGCCCCGGGTGCCCTGGGGGCTTCGGCTTCGAGTGCCCCGGGGGCTTCGGCTTCGGGTGCGCGGGGTGCGTCGGGTGAGCGGGATGCGCCGGGTGCTGCGGGTGCGCCGGTGCGGCGCCGGCCGGGGCGGCGAGCCCGGCGGCCAGCGCCAGGCCGGCCGCGATGGCGGTGAGCGTCGTCCTGAGCGGTCGTTTCACGGTGGTGCCCTTCGTCGCGCACGGGTGAGTGGTCGCGCCCCGGTCCGCCGGTGTCGTCGTCGACGGCGGTGTCGAAGCGCTTCGAAACCCTCGCGGGCGCGAGGAGGCCCTGTCAAGAGCGCGAAACGTTACGGGGCTCCGCCGAGGCGCCGGTCGTCGTCCACCGCCGCCGGCGCCCGGGCGGGCGGGTCAGCGGACCGGCGCGGCCAGGGCGCCGGGCACCGCCAGGGTGGACAGGCCCGGGTGCCACAGCGGCGTCGTCGTCCACGCCAGGACGAGGCGCCCGCCCGGCTCGCCGCGGGCCACGAGGCGGTGGGGCGACGTCGGCACGACGGCGTCCACCTCCACGGCGGCACCGACCCGCCGCGCCCGCAGCGCCACGACGAGCACCGGGTCCGCCACCGAGCCCGCGCCGTACGGCTCGCCCGCGGGCGGCAGGTGCGGCCAGTCGACGACGTGCGTGCGCCACGTGTCCTCGCCGACGTCGAGCAGGTGCCCGTCGACCTCGACCCGCCAGGCGCCCTCGTGCTCGTGCAGCACCCACGGCACCGGGGAGACCACGTCGGACGGCGTCGGCTCCGGGTCGTCGTCGAGACGCCGCGGCCACGTGTCGAGCGCGCCGAGGCGCGCCGCCAGCCGGGCGGCGGCGTCCGGGTCGGCGTCGAGCGGCCCGTCCGTGACCCGGTCGGCGAACCGCCAGAACGCGTCGAGCACCTCGTGCGTCGCCCGGGTCGCGCCGAGGTACCCGATCGCGAGGCCGTGCGCCGGGAGCGCGAGGCCGAGCTGGCCGTACGCCCCGTCCGCGCGGAACCCGTGGCGGCTGCGCCACACCTGGTACCCGTAGCCCAGCGCCCAGTCGTGGGTCGCGCCGGGGGAGTCGGCGTTGTCCGACCAGGCGCGCCGCATCTCGGACACCCAGGCGGCCGGGACGACCTGCGCACCGCCGTACCGGCCGTCGTCGGCCAGGGCGACGGCGAGCCGCGTGAGCTGCCCGACCGTGAGGTGCAGGCCCGAGAAGCCCTGGTCGATGCGGAGCCCGCCGTCCGGGTGCGGCACCCACCACGGATCCTCGATCCCGAGCGGCTCGAGCATCCGCGGCCGCAGGTACTCCGTCAGCCGCTGCCCGGTGAGCGTGGTGACGACCGACGACAGCGTCATCGACGCCTGCGAGTTGTACACGAAGTGGCTGCCGGGCGCGTGGTCCGGCACCGTACCCAGCAGCTCGCCCGAGTCGAACCCGAGCCCCGCGACCTGCTCGGCCGAGTGCCCCGTGTTCATGCTGAGCAGGTGCCGCACCGTGATCCCCGTCGGGTCGGGCAGCCCGAGGATCTTCCCCGCGAGGTCGTCGACGGACAGCCGGCCCTCCGCGACCAGGTGCCCGACCGCGGCCGCCGTGAACGTCTTCGACACGGAGTACACCAGCCCCGGCAGGTCCTCCCGGTAGGGCGCCCAGGTGGCCTCGAGCACGGGCTCGCCGCGCCGCGCGACCGCCAGCGCGTGCGGCTCGAGGCCCGGCCGCTCGAGGTCGTCGAGCAGGTCCAGCACGGCCTGCGGGGGGATGCCGTGCCGTGCAGGGTCGGTCGTCGTCATCGGCGGAGCTCCTTCGGTACGGCGGCGGGGCGGGCGGGCCGGCGTCAGTAGATCGTGCGACCCCGGGCGTCGGCAACACCGGACTTGCGCAGGAAGTAGGTGTTGATCTGGTCGCGCCACTCGACGGCGGACCGGAGCTGCTCGGCGAGGCGCTCGCGGACCCGGGCATGGAGGTCGGCCCCGACGGCGCCGGGAGCCAGCCCGGCCAGGGACTCCCACGCCGCGACCATCTCCCGCACCCGCTCGACGCCCGCGAAGTGCGTGTCGTACACGTGCTGGATCACCGTCACGCCCGAGCGGAGCACGTGCGTGTACGGCACGTGGTGGAAGAACAGCAGCAGCTCGTCGGGGCAGGTCGCGCGGTCCTCGTAGACGTCGCGCCACGGGGCCGGGTACTGGCCCGTGAACCCGGTGCCGGTGGCGCGCGTGCGGTCGACGCCGACGCCGTCACGGTCGGCGAAGTGGTACGTGCCCCACGGGGTGTACTCGTAGCCGTCCACGTCCGGGCCGTAGTGGTGTCCCGGCCGCACCATGAAGCCGACGCCCAGCGGCGCGGTGTACGACTCGTACGTGCGCCACGAGTCGTCGAGGACCGCGTGCAGCACCTCGCGGACGCGCGCGTGGACCGTGCCGTCCGGGCCCGCGAACGTCAGCCCGATCCACTCGTCGAGGATCGCGGTCGGGTCGAGCGTCGGGTCCCACGCCAGCCGGCCGAAGGCGTAGAGGTTCGCCTGGGCCAGCGGGTGCCCGGTCCAGAACCGGTCGTCACCCACGTTGGAGACGGCGGCGATGCCGCCGCCCCCGGCGGACGCCACCGCCGCCGAGGCGTTGGGGCCGAGGCCCGCGACGACGTCGCGCACCGCGGTACCGTCCCCGTCCTCCCCCCAGGGGCGGAAGCCGAGGTTCTCGCTCCACCACGGCGCGAGATAGCACGCGTGCCGCTGCTGGCCCGTGTACTCCTGCGTCACCTGCAGCTCGAGTGCCAGCCGGGTGGAGGGCATCCCCGCGAGGACCGGCGAGACGGCCTCCCGCGTCTGGAAGTCGATCGGCCCGTGCTTGACCTGCACGACGACGTTCTCGGCGAAGCGCCCGTCGAGCGGGGCGAAGTGGTCGTACGCGGCCCGGGCGCGGTCGGTGGAGCGGTCGCGCCAGTCCTGGGTGTGGTCGTAGACGAACGCCCGCCAGTGCACCACTCCGCCGTGCGGGGCCACGGCCTCGGCCAGCAGGTTCGCGCCGTCGGCGTGGTCGCGCCCGTAGGCGAACGGGCCGGGCTGACCCTCCGAGTCGGCCTTGACGACGAAGCCACCGAAGTCGGGGACCGCGGCCCAGACGCGCTCCGCAGCGCGGCGCCACCACGCGCGGACGTCGTCGTCGAGCGGGTCGGACGTCGGCAGCCCGCCGAGCGTCATCGGCGCGGCGAAGCTCACCGCGAGGTGGGTGCGCACGCCGTAGGGGCGCAGCGCGGCGGCGACGCGGGCGACGTCGGGCAGGTCGTCGGTGAGCAGCCGCGCCTCGCGGGCGTGCACGTTGACGTTGTTGATGCAGACGCGGTCGACGCCGGTCGCGGCGAGCAGCCGCGCGTAGGCAGTGACGCGCGACAGGTCCTCGCGCACCCGGCCGTCGGCGTAGAAGATCGAGCCGCCGGCGTACCCGCGCTCGACCTGCCCCATCACCGGATGGACGTCGACGTTGTCCCAGTGGTCCAGCACCCGCAGCGCGAACGCGGGCGCGTGGCTCTCCTCGGCATCGGGGCCGGTGAATGCCGCCTCGCGGAGCCGCACGACGTGGAACCAGCCGTGCAGCAGCGCCGTCGCCGTGGCCGCCGTGACGGTGACCCGGCCGTCGTCGCGCACGAACCGGAACCCGTCCCCTGACAACTCGGGCACGAGGGCGAGGAGGACGTCGGGGGAGTCGTCCGGGTCGACGACGGCGCCACCGTGCGCGGACGTCGCGCGCGTGAGCTCCGTGCGCAGCGTCGAGGTCACCTCCGCCGAGTTGTCAGGTCGAGCGCGGGGATGACCCTGCGCTGGTCCTGACAGGTCGGGGAGGCGGAGCGCGACGCGGCGACGGCCGACGGCGGCCAGCGCGCCGTCCGGCAGCCACGCCGCGTGCGGCGCGGGATCGACAACGATTTCGGAACGCATCGGCGGGTCCCTTCGGGGTCGTGGGGGTGTGATGCGCCGCCGCGGGCCCGGGCATCGCGCCCGGCCCGCGGCGGTGCTCAGCGGGGCGTGCTCAGCGTCCGTCGCCCGGGGCCTGGGGAGCGGCGTAGCGGAACGCGTCCCAGGCGCCGAGCAGGTACTGGATGCCCAGGGCCCGGTCGTACAGGCCGTAGCCGGGGCGCGGCTTGTTGGTGGTGTTCTCGTCCCACAGGTGGCGGCCGTGGTCCGGGCGGACGTAGCCCGTGTACCCGGCCTCGGCGTACGCCTTCATGATCCCCGTGGTGTCGACGTCGCCCTCGCACGCCCGGTGCGCCACCTCGGTGAAGTCGCCGTTCGGGAAGTGCTTGATGTTGCGCACGTGGGTGAAGTGGATGCGGTCCATGAAGCGCCGCACGGTGTCCGCGGCGAGCGGCGCCTGGTCCGGGTTCGCCGAGAAGCTGCCGAGGCACAGCGTGAGGCCGTGGTGCGGGCTCGGGTGCAGGTCCAGCACGCGCTGCAGGTCGTCCGGCGTCGAGACGACGCGCGGCCAGCCGAAGACGTCGAACGGCGGGTCGTCGGGGTGCACGCCCAGCCTGATCCCGGCCTCTTGCGCCGCGGGGACCACGGCGTCGAGGAAGTAGCGGTAGTTCGCGTACATGTCCTCGTGCGTGACGCCCTCGTACGCGGCGTTGAGCTCCGTGAAGCCCGCGAGCCGCTCCGGCTCCCAGCCCGGCAGGGTGAGGCCGTGCGACCCGGCCGCCATGTCGGCGATGAGCCCCTCGGGCGTCATCTCGTCGACGACCGCCTTCTCGAAGAACAGCGCGGTCGAGCCGTCGGGCAGCGGGTGCCACAGGTCCGTGCGCAGCCAGTCGAAGACGGGCATGAAGTTGTAGCAGACGACCTTCACGCCGGCCCGGCCCAGCCGGCGGATGGTCGTCACGTAGTTCTCGATCGCCTCGTCACGGCTCATCCCCAGGACGGTGCGCCCGAGCTTGATCGACTCGTGGACGTTGACCGACTCGACGACCTCGGCGTCGAGCGTCCGCGTCACGCCGCGGGCCCGCGCCTCGTCGGAGAGCCCGGTGATGCGCGCGACCTCGGCGTCGATCTCCGCCTGCTCCCACACCTCCCCGGCCTGCTTGTGGTGCAGGCTCCACACGATCGTCTCCACGCCGGGGATCTGCCGGACGTGGTCCAGCGTGACCGTGTCGTTGCCCTCGCCGTACCAGCGGAAACCCATCTTCACTGCGTGACTCCAAGTGCTCGTCGTGCGTCGTCGCCCTCAGTCGTTGTGAGCGCGATTTCGGGGGGAATCCGACGGCTCAAAGTCCCCGAAATCGCGCTCACAGCGGTTCAGGGGCGGGAGTAGGCCGCCTGCGGCAGGCGGTAGGTGAGGTCGGCGGCGACGTCGAGCGCCTCGTCCAGGTCGAGGCGGTGCTCCGCGACGAGCCGGGCCAGGTAGCCGGCGTCGACGCGCCGGGCCAGGTCGTGGCGCGCGGGGATGGAGCAGAACGCGCGGGTGTCGTCCACGAAGCCGCTCATGTTGCTGAACCCGGCCGTCTCGGTGGCCGCCTCGCGGAACCGCCGCATCGCGTCGGGGGCGTCGAGGAACCACCACGGCGCGCCCAGGCGCAGCGCCGGGTAGACGCCGGCCAGGGGCGCGAGCTCGCGCGAGTACACGTCCTCGTCCACGGTGAACGCGATCATCCGGAAGCCCGGGTGATGGCCGAACGCGTCCAGCACGGGGCGCAGCGAGCGCGTGAACTCGGTGACCACGGGGATGTCGTAGCCCTTGTCCGGGCCGAACGCGGCGAACGGGGCGGTCGCGTGGTCGCGCAGCACCCCGGGGTGCAGCTGCATCACGAGGCCGTCCTCGGCCGACATTGCGGCCATCTGGAACAGCATGTGCCCGCTGAACGCCTGCGCCTCGGCGGCGGTCACCGTGCCCGCCAGCGCCTTGTCGAGGAGGCGTGCGGCCTCGGCGTCGTCCAGCGGCGTCGTGTCGGCGTACAGGTGGCCGTGGTCGGTCGCCCGCGCACCAGCGGCGACGAAGCGCTCGCGCTGCGCGCGCAGAGCCTCGAGGTAGCGGTCGTACGACGTGACGTCGACGCCGGCCGCCTCGCCCAGCCGCGCGACGTCGTCGCGCCAGGTCGGGCGGTCGAGGTGCAGCAGGGGGTCGGGCCGGAAGGTCGGCAGCACCCGGTCGCCGTAGCCGTCCGCGGCGAGCTTCGCGTGCGCGTCGAGCGTCGACCAGGCGGGGTCGGTCGTGGCGATGACCTCGATGTTGAACGTGTCGAGCAGGGCGCGGGGGCGGAACTCCTGGTCGGCGAGGCGGGCGGCCACCTGGTCGTACAGGGCGTCCGCGGTCTCGGCCGACGGCCGCTGCGTGACCCCGAGGACCTCGACGAGCACGTGCTCCAGCCAGTACCGCGTGGGCGTGCCGCGGAAGTGCTTCCACCCGGAGCAGAAGCGGCGCCAGACCTCCCGCGGGTCGGTCTCGACGGCCTCGTCCTCGGTGGAGCCGACGCCCAGCCGGGGCAGCGTCTCGCCCTGGGAGACCAGCATCCGCGTGAGGTAGTGGTCCGGCACGACGACGAGCTGTGCCGGGTCGCCGAACGGCGCGTCGTCGGCGAACCACTCGACGGGGACGTGGCCGTGCATCGAGACGATCGGCAGGTCCCGGACCGCGGTGTAGATCTCCCGGGCCAGGGCCCTGGATCCGGGGTCGGCGGGCAGCGCCCGGTCGGGGTGCAGGGTCCAGCGCTCGCTCACAGGGAGCTCCTCAACGTCGAGACGGGATGCGAACGTTTGCATCCTAGCCTGCCGACCCCGGGGCGAGGAATCCCCGACCTTCCCCGCGGCAGGGGCGACACGGAGGCCGCAGATGTGCGACGATCTGGCAAACGTTCGCATCGTCCGGGTGCGGGCGGAGGGCACGAGGAGACGATGGTCGTGGTCACGGTGCACGACGTCGCGCGGGCGGCCGGGGTGTCGATCTCGACGGTCTCGCGCGCCCTCACCGACCCGCAGCGGGTCGCGGCGGCGACGCGCGACCGGGTGACCGCCGCGGCGCGGGAGCTCGACTACCGGCCCAACCGCGCCGCCAGCGTGCTCCGGGCGGGCCGCTCCGGAGCGCTGGGGCTGGTGGTGCCCGACCTCGCCAACCCCTACTTCGCGGCGATCGCCAAGGGCGCCCAGGCCCAGGCCCGGGAACGGGGCGTCGGGCTGTTCGTCGTCGACTCCGACGAGGACCCCGAGCTCGAGACCGAGGCGGTCTCCGGCCTGGCCCCGCAGACCGACGGCATCGTCCTGTGCTCGCCGCGCGCCGTCGAGCGCACCGTCGAGGCGCTCGCGGGGCGCCCCGTGGTGCTGGTCAACCACCACGTCGACGGGCTGCCGTCCGTCGTCGCCGACCACGAGGCCGGGATGCTGCGGGCGCTGGAGCACCTGCGGGCCCTGGGGCACGCGAAGGTCGCCTACGTGGGCGGACCCGCCCGGTCGTGGTCGGACGGGCGGCGCCGCGCCGGGCTCCGTGCGGCCGCCGACCGGCTCGGCGACGTCGAGCTCGTCGAGCTCGGGCCGCACCGTCCGCAGGTCGCCGGCGGCCACGCGGCGGCCGACCTCGTCGTCGCCTCCCGCGCCACGGCCGTGGTGACGTTCAACGACCTCGTCGCCGTGGGCCTGGTCGAGCGGTTGCGGGTGCGCGGCCTCGACGTGCCCGGCGACCTGTCCGTGGTGGGGTGCGACGACGCGTACGTCGCGGAGCTGCTGGACCCGCCCCTCACCACGCTGCGGACCGACCTGCGGCACTCCGGCCGGGCGGCCGTGGACCGACTCCTCGCGCGCCCGGGCAAGGACGGCGAGGCGCCGCAGGACGACGTGACGCTCCCCGTCGAGCTCGTCGTGCGCGGGTCGACCGCGCCTCCGCGCGCCGCCGCCGACCGGCACTGACCAGGCACTGACCACCCGACCGACCTGACCGATCCGGAAGCATCCTCCCGGCGCCGCCGCCGGGACACGGAGGGACTCATGACCGACCGCCTGCACCGCTCCCACCTGCCCGCCCGCCTCGAGGCGCCGGTGACCCCCGACCAGGTGGGCATCGTGCACCTCGGGATCGGGGCGTTCCACCGGGCGCACCAGGCCGTGTTCACGGAGCTGGCCGCCCGCGCGACGGGGGACCGCCGCTGGGGCGTCCTCGGCGTCACGCAGCGGTCGGCTTCCGTGCGCGACCAGCTCCGCCCGCAGGGCGGCGTCTACGCGGTCCTCACCGCGGGCACCCACGAGACGCGGCTCGACCTGGTAGGCGCGGTGCTCGACGTCGCGTGGCCCGCCGAGGAGACCGCGCGGGTCCTGGAGACGATCGCGGCGCCCACGACGCACGTCGTGACGCTCACCGTCACCGAGAAGGGGTACGCCCGCGGCGCGGACGGCGGGCTCGACGTCGGGCGGGTGCGCCCGGACCTCGACGCCCTCGCCGCCGGCGACGGGGCCGCCCCGGGGGCGACGGCGGTCGGCCTGCTCGTGCGCGGGCTCGCGGCCCGGTGGCAGGCCGCGCAGGCGGCGGGGGAGCGGCGGCCGATCACCGTGCTGACCTGCGACAACATGGTCGACAACGGGCGCGTCCTGGAGCGGCTCGTGGGCGAGGCGGTGGACGCGGCGCTGCCGGGCGAGCAGGGGGACGGGCTGCGGTCGTGGCTCGCGGCGGACGTCGCGTTCCCGTGCTCGATGGTGGACCGGATCGTCCCCGCCACGACGCCGGAGCAGCGGGACGCGGTGGAGCGCGAGCTCGGCGCGCGCGACGAGGGCCTCGTCGTCGGGGAGCCGTTCCGCCAGTGGGTGATCGAGGACCGGTTCGCCGGCCCCCGGCCGGCCTGGGAGGAGGCGGGGGCGACGTTCACCGACGACGTCGCGCCCTGGGAGCAGGCCAAGCTGCGGCTGCTCAACGGCACGCACTCGCTGCTCGCGTACGCGGGGCGGCTGGCGGGGCACGCCACGCTCGCGGAGGCCGTGACCGACCCGGTGCTGCACGAGCGCGCCCGTGCCTTCATGCTCGACGACGCGCTGCCGACGCTCACGCCGCCCGACGGCGCCGACCTGCGCGCGTACGCGGAGTCGCTGCTGGAGCGGTTCGCCAACCCGGCGACCGGCCACACCACGGTGCAGGTCTCGATGGACGGCACCCAGAAGATCCCGTTCCGGTGGGGTGGCGTCGTCGCCGACCGGCTCGCGGCGGGCGCGGTCCCCGCCGGCGCGGCGTTCGCGCTGGCGGCATGGAGCGAGGTCGTGCGCCGGGAGGCGGTCGCCGGGCGGCTCGTGGACGACCCGCGGGCGCAGGAGCTCGCCGACGTCGTGGCCGCGGCCGGCGACGGGGACGCGGGGGCCGCGTCGCCGGGCGACGTCGCGCGAGCGCTGCTGGCGCTGCCCGGCCTGCTTCCCCAGGGGGCCGGCACGGACGCGCGTCTCGTGGAGGCGGTGCTGGGCCAGGTGCCGGTGCTCGCCGGGGTCTGAGGGGTCCGCGGGGGCGGAGAACCTCCGACGGGGACGAGGCGGCAAGGGGTCCGAGGGGCCGCTTGCCGCCTCGTGCGTCGCGGGGACGTCGTCGCCTGCGGGTTCGTCGTGCGGACGCGCCCCCGCGTAGGCTGCCGGCCGGATGTGAGCGACCGCACGTTCGCGGACGGGACCGGCCCGGCCGGCCGTGGCGGGCACGTCGCCCCGGGAACACGTCGGGGCTCGTTGCGAGATCGTGATGAGACTCGGAACGCTCCGGGGCTGGACAACGCTTACCGAATCCTGTTTTATCGATTCAGTCGGCAGCCGTACGAGGGGTCAACGGGGCGTCCTCGTCGCCGACGATCGTGGACGATCGACGAGCGAGGAGGCTCACATGAGGATCACGCGGAAGGCCGCCGGCGCGGCCGCGGCGGCGGTCGCCGTCGCCCTCACCCTCACCGCCTGCGGAGGCGGCGCCGACCCCGCGGAGCCCGGCTCCGCGGAGAAGGTGAGCACCGACGAGGACATCACCATCTCGCTCGCCTGGTGGGGCGAGCCCGCCCGTGCGGAGATGTACGAGAAGGCGGTGGACCTCTTCGAGGAGAAGCACCCCAACATCACCGTGCAGACCCAGTTCCAGGACTGGGACGGCTACTGGACCGCCCGGGCCACCGAGGCGGCCGGCGGTGCGCTGCCCGACGTCATCCAGATGGACCTGTCCTACCTGCGCCAGTACGGCGGCACGGGGCAGCTGCTGGACCTCGGCGGTCAGGTGGGCGTCAACCTGAACACCGACGGCGTGGAGGACTCGCTCCTGTCGTCCGGGCAGATCGACGGGGCCCAGTACGGCATCCCGACCAGCACGAACACGCTCGCCACGTTCTACAACGCCGACCTGCTCAAGAAGGTGGGCGTCGAGCCTCTCGCCGAGGGGTACACGTGGGACGACTACAGCAAGTGGATCCAGCAGGTCACCGAGGCGGGCGCCGGCGAGGACCCGGCCCTGTACGGCGGCGGCGACTTCACCGCCACGTTCTGGTTCTTCCTGCAGTGGCTCGTCCAGCAGGGTGTGGAGCCGTTCAGCGAGGACGGGACGCTGAACTTCGACGAGGCGCAGATGACCGAGTGGCTGAACCTGGGCCAGGAGCTGCGGGACGCCGAGTCGATCTACCCGATCCAGAAGAACAAGCAGCTCGAGCCGCTCGGCGGGTTCCACGTCAACGAGGTCGCGTCGGAGTCCACCTGGGACAACTTCCTGGCCGGCTACGTGGCCGAGTCGGGCGAGGACATCCAGATGCTCCCGATCCCGTCCGGCGAGAACGGCCCTGCCCAGTTCTGGAAGCCGTCGATGCTCCTGTCGGCGTCGGCCCAGACCGAGCAGCCGGAGGCGTCCGCGGCGCTCATCGACTTCCTCATCAACGAGCCCGAGGTCGGCACGATCTTCGGCACGTCGAAGGGCGTCCCGGCCGTGCAGGCGCAGATCGACGCGATGGCCGTCGAGCCCGGCTCGGTCGACGAGCAGGTCGTGCAGTACGAGGAGTCCGTGGCGGACGTCGTCACCGAGGCGGCGCCGGTCCCGGTCGAGGGCTTCGGCGAGATCGAGGCGGAGTTCAAGCGCCTCGGCGAGGAGCTCGGGTACGGCAACATCACCGTCGACGAGTTCGTCACGCAGTGGTTCTCCTTCGCGGACGGCGCGGTGAAGCAGTCGTGACTGCGGTGACCTCGGGTTCCACGCTCGACACCGCTCGGGGGACGCAGGACGCGTCCCCCGAGCGGGGGCGGGCCAAGCGCCGTCGTGAGGCGGGTGCGGGGTTCGCGTTCTTGTCGCCGTGGTTGGTGGGTTTTGTGGTGTTGACGGCGTTCCCGATGGTGGCGTCGTTGTATCTGGCGTTCACGGATTATGACTTGTTCCGTCCGCCGTCGTGGGTGGGGTTGGAGAACTTCACGAAGCTGTTCGAGGACCCCAGGTTCTGGACGTCGGCGAAGGTCACGGCGATCTATGTGCTGGTCGGTACGCCGATCAAGCTGGCGGCGGCGTTGCTGGTCGCGATGGTGCTGAACATGAAGCACCGCGGTCAGGGGGCGTACCGGTCGATCTTCTATGCCCCGTCGCTGATCGGCGCTTCGGTGTCGATCGCGATCGTGTGGAAGGCGATGTTCATCGATGACGGCATCGTGGACCGTATCCAGCAGCTGTTCGGCCTGCCGGCCGGGGGTTGGGTGGGTGACCCGTCCAAGACGATGCCGATGTTCGTGCTGCTGGCGGTGTGGACGTTCGGCGCCCCGATGGTCATCTTCCTCGCGGGGCTGAAGCAGATCCCGGCCGAGCTGTACGAGGCCGCGTCCGTGGATGGTGCGGGCCCGGTGCGCAAGTTCTGGCGGATCACGATCCCGATGCTGAGCCCGGTGCTGTTCTTCAACCTGCTGCTGGAGACGATCGGCGCGTTCCAGGTGTTCGGGTCGGCGTTCATCATCTCCGGCGGCACGGGCGGTCCGGCGGACTCCACGTTGTTCTACACGCTGTACCTGTACATCAAGGGCTTCGCCCAGTTCGACATGGGGTACGCCTCGGCCATGGCCTGGGTCCTGGTCGTCGTCGTGGGT
>NZ_JBIRXP010000007.1:0-221701 GCF_044389085.1 Isoptericola sp. NPDC019693
GGGCGGCGCCCGGGGGGGGGGGGGCGGGGCCCCCCCCCGGGGGGGGGCCGGGGGGGGGGGGGGGCGCCCGCGACGTGTGTCGCTCCGGTGCGGCCTGGGCACAGGCCGCACCGGAGCCAGGCGTCCGAGAACCACGGGGGCCGGCCGCGGGCGGGGCGGCGTGAGCTCCGTCGTCTTCGAACATGTGTTCGAGCGTAGCGACCCTCGGCGCGGTCCACAAGAGGAGCGGGCGCACCCGTCGTCGAGGTGCCGCGGCGCCCGTCCACGACCCGGCCGCCGACACCACGCGCCCGGGCGTCGCGCGTCGAGACTCCACCCGCGGATACCCGCGGGCACCGCGGGTCAGCAGAGTCAGCAGAGTCAGCCGGCCAGGGCCTTCTCGGCCCGCTCCCGCATCTCGTCGCTGAGCCGCAGGTCGCCGTCGTCGTGGGCGACCATCAGCGCCTTCGCCACGTCCGCGAGCTCGGGCGCGCCGTCGAGCCGGTTGTACGCGCCGAACCAGTCGGCGGCGGTGACGCCGTGCGCCGGCCGGTGCACCACCTCGACGGCGTCACCCGCGCCCAGGTCGCCGTTCTCGACGACGCGCAGGTAGGCACCGGTCCGGTTCGCCTGCGTGAACCGGCGCACCCAGCGCGGGGGCGAGTCGAGGCGGCGCGCGAACGTCTGGCACGGCACCCGGGGCTGCGTCACCTCCAGGAGGGTCGTGCCGATCCGCCACTGCTCCCCGACGACGGCACGGCTCACCTCGAGGCCGCGCGTGCGCAGGTTCTCGCCGAACAGCCCGGGCGTGACCTCGTAACCCAGCTCGGCGCCCCACACCTCCGCGTCCTCCTGGGAGTACGCGTACACCGCCTGGTCGAGGCCGCCGTGGTTGGCGCGGTCCGCCTGCACGTCCGCGTACAACCCGTACGGGCGGGCCTTGACGCGCCCCTCGACGGGGCGCTTGTCGATGGCCGTGACGCCCACCGTCCCGGCGTCGGGCAGGAGGGCGAACACGCGGCAGACGGCGAGGAGCTCGGGCACGGCAGCATTCAACCAGGCCGAGATCGGTCCGTACCTCACACCGCCGGCGACGGGCCGCCGTGCCACCGGTCACCTACCGTGGTCCTCGTGAGCGAACGCACCGAGAACCTCCCCCATGTCGTGGTCGTCGGCGGAGGGTTCGGCGGCCTCGCGGTCGTGAAGGCGCTCGCGAAGGCGCCCGTCCGCGTCACGCTCGTCGAGCGCCGCGTGTACAACACGTTCCAGCCGCTGCTCTACCAGGTGGCCACCGGCGGGCTGAACCCCGGCGACGTCACCTACTGGCTGCGAGGGCTGCGCCTCAAGCAGAAGAACCTGCGGGTGCAGCACGAGCACCTGGTCGGCGTGGACCACGACGCCCGGACGATCCGCCTCGCCAACGACGAGACGATCTCGTTCGACTACCTCGTGCTGGCCAACGGCGTCACCGTGAACTTCTTCGACACGCCCGGCGCCAAGGAGAACGCGTTCGGGATGTACTCGCGGTCGCAGGCGCTGCGGATCCGCGACCAGCTGTTCATCAGGCTGGAGCGGTCGGCGTTCACCCCCGGGTCCGACGACGGCCTGCGCGTCGTCGTCGTGGGCGGCGGTGCCACCGGGGTCGAGGTGGCGGGGGCGCTCGCGGAGCTGCGCACCGCCGGGCTCGCGCCCGCCTACCCCGAGATCCACGGCGACGCCTTCGAGATCACCGTGGTGCAGCGCGGCGCCGAGCTGCTCAAGGCGTTCCACCCGAGCCTGCGCGAGTACGCCGCGAAGGAGCTGGAGCACCGCGGGGTGAGGCTGCACCTGGGCGCGGGCGTCGCGGAGGTGCAGCCCGACGCGGTCGTGCTCACCGACGGCACCCGCCTCCGGACCGACCTCACCGTGTGGTCCGCGGGCGTGGGGCCGCACCCCGAGGTGGACGACTGGGACCTGCCGCGCCGCAAGGGCGGGCGCATCGCCGTCGGCCCGGACCTGCAGGTCGAGGACCGGCCGGGAGTCTTCGCGATCGGCGACATCGCCGAGACGCCCGACTGGCTCCCGCAGCTCGCCCAGCCGGCCATCCAGGGCGGGCAGCTGGCGGCGCGCAACATCCTCGCCCTGCTCGAGGGCCGCGCCACCGAGCCGCTGCGCTACCGCGACAAGGGCACGATGGCGGTCATCGGACGCCGCGCCGCGATCGCCGAGATCACGCTGCCCGTGACCGCCAAGAAGCTGCGCCTCACGGCCGGCCTCGCCTGGCTGGTGTGGCTGTTCGTGCACATCATGTCGCTCGTCGGGCCGCGCAACCGCGTCACGACGCTCGCCGGGCTGGTCACCCGGTACGGCTTCCCCTTCCACCGCCGCCCGATCCCGATCGTCGGCGACGTGCCCACCATCCGGCCGGCCAAGCCGGACCGGCCGGCCTGAGGGCCCGGGGCACCGGTCAGTCGCGCACCCTCCGTGCGCGGCGGGTGAGGGCGTAGACGGCGAGGATCACGACGACCAGTCCGCCCGTGGCGGCGAGCTGGGCGCGCGCCGCGGGGTCGGACAGCATGAGCCCGGCCAGCGCGACCAGCGCCGCCAGGGTGATCCAGGTGAGGTACGGGTAGCCCCACATCCGCAGCCGCAGCGGCTCGCCGGAGCGCGCGGCCTCGGCCTCCAGGCGGGGACGCAGGCGCAGCTGCGAGATCGTGATGAGCAGCCAGACGACGAACAGCGCGGAGCCGACGGCGTTGAGCAGGATCGTGAGGATCTGCGCGGGCAGCAGCCAGTTGAGCAGCACGGCGACGACCCCGAAGAACACCGACACCAGGACGGCCACCCACGGCACGTCGCGACGCGACACCCGGGTCGTGGCGGCGGGCGCGTCGTGGCGCTGCCCCAGGGAGAAGAGCATGCGCGACGTGCCGTAGACGTTCGCGTTGAAGGCGCTGAGCAGCGCCAGCACCACGACGACCTCCATGAGCCGCGCCCCGCCGTCGAACCCGGCGAGCTGGAGCACGGAGACGAACGGCGACTCCAGGGCGGCGGCGTCGTCCCAGGGGATCAGCGCGACGATGATCGCGACCGAGCCGACGTAGAACAGCAGGATCCGCCACACGATGGTGCGGGTGGCGCGGGCGACGGCGGTGCGCGGGTCGCGCGCCTCGGCGGCGGCGATCGCGACGATCTCGATGCCACCGAACGCGAACACGACCGTGAGCAGGCCGGCCGCGACGCCCGCCCAGCCCGCGGGGGCGAAGCCGCCGTGCGCGGCCCAGTCGCCCAGCACGCTGCCGGACACCGGGATCACGCCCACCACGATGAGGGCGCCGACCACGAGGAAGGCGAGGATGGCGGCCACCTTGATCGCCGCGAACCAGAACTCCGACTCGCCGAACTGCCGCACGCCCACGAGGTTGATACCCCCGAGCACCAGCACGACGGCCGCCGCGACCACCCACTGCGGCACGTCCGGCCACCAGCCGCTCACGATGCCGGCGACACCCGTCACCTCGACGCCCAGCACCATGATCAGCGTGAACCAGTACAGCCAGCCCAGCAGGAACCCGGCCCAGCGGCCCAGCGCTGCCTCCGCGTAGACGGAGAACGAGCCGGACGCGGGGAGCGCGGACGCCATCTCGGCGAGCATGCGCATGACCAGGACGACGAGCGCGCCCGCGATGGCGTAGCTGACCAGGACGGCGGGGCCGGCCGTCGCGACGCCGACGCCCGCGCCCAGGAACAGGCCCGCCCCGATCGCGGAGCCGAGGCCCATCATCGTCAGGTGGCGGGTGCGAAGTCCGTGCGCGAGCTGACCGTCGTGGCCCGTGCCGGGTCGCTCGCTCGCCGTCGTGCCGGGATCCGTGGGGGTGCTCACGGCCGACCACGCTAACCCGCCCCGCGAGTTGTCAGGGCCGGCGCCCGGTATACGGCGCGCTGGTCCTGACAGCTCGCGGGTGGGCGCTACCTCGTCGCGACGTCGCGCCGGCGGAAGCCGACGAACGCCAGCACGACCAGCACCAGCGCGACGGCGCACAGCCCGGCGACGGGGCCCAGGTCGACGGCGCCGGTGAGCGGGTCGGGCACCCACCAGAACGGCGAGATCCTCCGCGCCCAGTCCGGCAGGTGGAAGAGGTCGGCGAACAGCGAGACGAGGATCGTGTACTCGAGCAGGAGCCACACGAGCGAGGTCGCCCGGGGCGCCCACGCGAACAGCGCCGCCGCGAGTCCGACGAAGACGGCGAGCGCCGGCAGGTAGAGCAGCCCGGCCTCCGTGACCTGGCCGAAGGTCACCTCGTCGGTGCCCGCCGCCACCGCGCCGGCGGCCAGCCCGAGCACCCCGGTCACCAGCACCACGAGGGTGCCCGCGGACGTCACGCCGAGGTGCGCCCCGAGCCAGCGGCCGCGGGAGACGGGCGTCGCGAGGGCGTACTCCACGCGCCCGGCATCCTCCTCCGACTTGGCCCGCAGGGCGGCGACGATGCCGTAGGCGGCCGCCCCGAGCGCCGCGTATAGCACGATGATGCCGACGAACGCCTGGGTCACCTCGCCGCTGCCCAGCAGGCTCGCGTACACGGGGTTGTCGGCGAGCGACTCGGTCATCGACCCGACCTGGTCGACGATCGTGCCGGTGGCGAACCACATCAGCGCCAGCCCGAGCGCCGTCCACAGCAGGGCCATCCGCTGCTGCACCCACACGAGGGCCGACGGCCCGCGCAGGCTCGGCAGGGCGTCGGCCCGGCCGGGGCGGTCGGGCACCAGCCCGGCGCCGAAGTCACGGCGCGAGGCCAGCGCCGACGCGAGGACCAGCAGTACCGCGATGGCCACGACGGCGAGGGCTGCGGGCCACCAGCGCAGGTCGACGTAGGCGCGCATCTGCTGCGCCCACGCGATCGGGGACAGCCACGAGACCCAGCTGCCGTGCTGCTCCTGCATGTCCCCGATCGTGCGCAGCGTGAACGCCGCGCCGAGCGCCGCCATCGACAGCCCGGTGGCGCCGCGGGAGTGCTCGGTCACCTGGGCCGCGACGAGCGCGATCGCGCCGAAGGTCATCGCGCTCAGGGCGACGCCCAGGGACATCGCCACGGAGTCGACCGGCTTGAGCCCGTTCCCGACGAGGACCGCCGTGGACAGGGCCGCGACCACGAGGTTCACCAGGAGCACGACGACCAGCGCGGACACCACCGGGGCGTGCCGGCCGACCGCGGCCGCGCGCACCAGCTCCGCCCGGCTCGACTCCTCCTCGGCGCGGGTGTGCCGCACCACCTGGAGGATGCTCATGACGGCGAGCGTGAGCACCATCCACAGCACCAGCTCGTTGGAGACGGCGGCACCCACGGTGTAGTGGTCGGTGCCGTAGCCGGGGCCGGTCATGGACACCATGGCAGGCGTCTGCACCAGGGCGGCGCGGGCCTGCATGCCCTCCGGGTCGTCCGCCATCGTCGTGTACTCGGCCAGGGAGGCGAGGTAGAGCAGGGGGACGGCCAGCGACCACACGAGGAGGCGCACCCGGTCGCGGCGCAGGATGAACCGCACCAGGCTCCACGTGCCGCTGAGGGTGGTGCCGCCGCGGGCGCGGGGGGCCGCCAGCGGCGGCGCCGCGGTGACGGCGCTCATCGTGCGCCCGCCTTGCTGCGCCCACCGCTCTTGCCGGGGTCGCCGACCGGCACGCCGTCGGCCGCGAGCTCGTCGCCGTAGTGCCGCATGAAAAGCTCCTCCAGCGACGGCGGCTGCGCGGCGAAGGAGTGCACGCCGAGCGCGCTGACGGCGGGCAGCACCCGGCCCATCTCGGCGTCGTCGACGTCGAACGTCACGCGGGTGCCGGTGCCGTCCGGCGTCGCCGTCAGGTCGTGGACGCCGGGCATCGCGGCGATCGCCGACGGGTCGCCGTCGACGACGGCGGTGACGGCCGAGCGCGTGAGGTGCCGCAGGTCGTCGAGGGTGCCCGACTCCACGGCGCGGCCGTTGCGGATGATCGTCACGGTGTCGCAGACCTTCTCGACCTCGGACAGGATGTGGCTCGACAGCAGCACGGAGGTGCCCGCCGCCTTGGCCTCGCGCACGTGCTCGGTGAACACGGCCTCCATGAGGGGGTCGAGGCCCGACGTCGGCTCGTCGAGCACGAGCAGGTCGACCTGGGAGACCAGGGCCGCGACGAGCGCGACCTTCTGGCGGTTGCCCTTGGAGTAGGTGCGTGCCTTCTTCGTGGGGTCGAGCTCGAACCGCTCCAGCAGCTCGGCCTTGCGCCTCTTGTCGGGCCTGCCGCGCAGGCGGGCGAGGTAGTCGATCGCCTCGCCGCCGGTGAGGTTCGGCCACAGGGACACGTCGCCGGGCACGTACGCCAGCCGGCGGTGCAGCGCGACGGCGTCGCGCCAGGGGTCGCCCCCGAGCAGCCGGGCGCTGCCCGAGTCGGCGCGCAGCAGGCCGAGCAGCACGCGGATGGCGGTGGACTTCCCGGCGCCGTTGGGGCCGAGGAAGCCGGCGACCTGGCCGGCCTCGACGGTCAGGTCCAGCCCGTCCAGCGCCTGGACGGAGCCGAAGGACTTGTGCAGGTCGTGGATCTCGACCGCGGGTGCGGACGCGGCCCGGGGCCCGGGGGTGGGTGCAGCCGTGGTGGTCATGGTTCCTCTTCGTCGTGGTGGGGGGTTCCGTCGGTGGGGGCGGGCGCCCCGGCCGGCGGGTCCGGCACGTACAGGAGGTAGTCGTCGAGCATGCGACGGGTGGTGAGGAAGCCCTCGGTGTAGAGCTCGAGCATCGGGAGGTAGAGGTCGTCCATGAAGGTGCGGACGGCGGCGTTGACGTCCTCCGGGTCCTCAGGCGGGTTCATGGTGAGCGACAGCAACATCGCGCCGAGCGACGAGTACACGAGGTAGCGCACGCGGGCCCGCTCGTCCCGGCTCGGCTTCACGATGCCGTCGGCGACCGCCTCCGCCGTGTACGTCTCCGCGTCCTCGATCATGTGCTCGAGGAACGCCCTGCCCACCGCGCCGCCCGACTGCAGGGACCGCAGCACGTAGCCCACGAGGGGGGCGAAGCCCTCGGCGTTCGCGAGCACCTCGAAGAGGCGGCCCGACGTCGCCTTGGTCATGTTCTGCCGCTTGGCCTCCACGATCCAGGCGAGCACGTGCGCGTCGCACGCCTCGCGGAGCCGGTCCTTGGAGCCGAAGTGGTGGATGACGAGCGCGGGGCTCACCGCCGAGTCCGCCGCGATGCTGCGGACGGACGCGTCGAAGCCGGACCGGGCGAACCGCAGCACGGCCGCGTCGAGGATCCGGCCGCGCGTGCTGCCGTCGGGAGCCGGCGCGACGGCCCCGCGAGCCTCGGTGGGGCCGGCAGGCGTCCCCTGGGGTGCGGCATCGACTGAACGCATGTTCAACACTAAACACGTGTTCAGTCGCTCGGCAAGACCTCCCCCGGAACGGGGTGCGGCAGGATCGGTCCGTGACCCAGCTCGCCCGCCGCCTCGGCACGTCCGACGCCGTCGTCATCGGCCTCTCGTCGATGATCGGCGCCGGCGTCTTCGCCGCCTTCTCCCCTGCCGCCGCGGCCGTGCTGCCCACCGGCACGGGGGCCGCGCTGCTGGTCGCCCTCGGCGTGGCGGCCGTCGTCGCGTACGGCAACGCGACGTCGTCCGCGCAGCTCGCGGCGCAGTACCCGGCCTCGGGCGGCACGTACGTGTACGGCCGCGAGCGCCTGGGCCCCTGGTGGGGGTTCCTGGCCGGGTGGGGGTTCGTCATCGGCAAGACGGCGAGCTGTGCGGCGATGGCGCTCACCTTCGCCGCCTACGCCGCCCCGCCCGGGTGGGAACGGCCCGTGGCGGCGCTCGCCGTCGTCGCGCTGACGGCCGTCAACTACCGCGGCGTGACCCGCACCGCGCGGCTCGCCCGGTGGATCGTCGTCGTGGTGCTGC
The DNA here is from genome assembly GCF_044389085.1 of Isoptericola sp. NPDC019693. Lineage (NCBI taxonomy): Bacteria > Bacillati > Actinomycetota > Actinomycetes > Micrococcales > Promicromonosporaceae > Isoptericola > Isoptericola sp. NPDC019693. The sequence continues at coordinate 7,874 of NZ_JBIRXP010000007.1, forward strand.
TCTCGCTGGCGGTGACCGTCGCCGTGGCCCTCGCCGGCGGGCCGGCGGACGCCCTCGGCCCGACGGCGACCCTGGTCGCGACGACCCCGGCGGGCACCGGGGCGGGGCTCTACGGCGTGCTCCAGGCCGCCGGGCTGCTGTTCTTCGCGTTCGCCGGGTACGCGCGCGTCGCGACGCTCGGCGAGGAGGTGCGCGACCCGGCCCGCACCATCCCCCGCGCGATCGTCGGCGCGCTGGGCGGCGCCGTCGTGGTCTACGCGGTCGTGGCCGTCACGCTGCTCGCCGCGCTGGGCCTCGCCGGGACGGCCGCGGCCCCCGCGCCGCTGGCCGCCGCGGTCGCCGGCACCCCGTGGGCGGGCGTCGTCGTGCGGGTCGGGGCCGCGGCCGCGTCCCTCGGAGCGCTGCTCGCCCTGGTCGCGGGCGTGGGCCGGACGACGCTCGCCATGGCGCGCGAGGGAGACCTGCCGCGACCCCTCGCCGCCGTCCACCCGCGGTATCGGGTGCCGCACCGCGCCGAGGTGGCGGTCGCCGCCGTCGTCGTCGCCCTGGTGCTCACGGTGGACCTGCGGGGCGCGATCGGGTTCTCCTCGTTCGGCGTGCTCGCCTACTACGCGGTGGCGAACGCCGCCGCGTGGACGCAGGACGGCGAGCACCGCCGCTACCCGCGGGCGCTCCAGGCCGTGGGGCTGGTCGGCTGCGTGGCGCTGTGCGCCACGCTGCCGCCGGCCGCGGTGCTCACGGGCGCCGGGGTGCTCGCCGTCGGGCTGCTCGTGCGGTGGGTGCGCGTGTCGCGGTGATCCGGCGCGCCGCCGGCCCGCCGCCCTCGGCCGCCGCTCAGAGCCACCCCAGGCTCACGGCGATGAGCAGCTGGGTCACCAGGAAGCCGGTGACGAGGTTGAGCCACAGGAAGCGCCGCCAGCCGGCGTGCGCCTCCTCGCAGCGGTCGTCGGTCAGGTTCCGGAACCCCGCGATGCTCGCGACGTACGGGACGACGAGGACGGCCGCGAGCGCGGCGGGCCAGCCCGCCAGGAGCAGGACGGCGCCGGCCGCGACGTAGGCCGCCATCGCCCCGCGCACGGTGCGGGCCGCGCCCAGCCAGGTGGCCACGGAGCCGATCCCGGCCGCGCGGTCCGCCTCGACGTCCTGCACCGCGCCGAACGCCTGCGACGCCATGCCCCACAGGAAGAACGCCGCGAGCACCGCGACCACGGGGCCGGTGAGGGCGCCGCCCGCCAGCGCGAGGCCGAACGCCGCCGGGCTGACGAAGTGGGTGGCCGACGTGGCCGAGTCGAGCACCGGGCGCTCCTTGAACCGCAACCCCGGCGCGGAGTAGGCGACGACGGCGAACACGCTCACCGCGAGCACCGCGGTCGAGGCCGCGGACCCCACCACGACGAGGTACACGAGGAACGGGACGTTCGTGAGCACGGCGGCGCGCACGGTGAGGCGGTGCCACCGCCGCGACAGCACCACGCCCTCGATGCCGCCCTTGCGCGGGTTGCGCAGGTCGGACTCGTAGTCCCAGACGTCGTTGAGCCCGTACATCAGGAGGTTGTACGGGACAAGGAAGTAGAGCGTGCCGACCACCAGCTCCGCGACGCCCATGCGCCCGGCGCCGCCCGCCAGCAGGTAGGCCGCCGCGAACGGGTACGCCGTGTTGATCCAGCTCACCGGCCGCGACGACCCCACCACCTGCCGCAGCGCGGCCGCCGGCCCCGCCGTCTGCCCGCCGGCCACCGGCGCCGTCACGCGTCGGCCCCCTGCCGGGCGTCGTGCTCGTCGTCGCCGGCCAGCGCCCACAGCGCGGGCAGCAGGAGCGCCGCCACGACCGGCCAGGCGAGGTCCTCGACCGGCGCGAGCCACAGCCGCACGCCCAGGAGGGCCGCGTCGTCGTACCGGAACAGGTCGGCGGAGATCATGAGGCTGTCGAACACGACGGTCAGCCCCGCGAGCACGACGGCGGCGACCGCCGTCGCCGTCCACCAGCGGGTGCCGAGCCCCCGCACCCGCGTGGCGACCAGCGCGACGACGAGCGCCACGGCGACCGCGACCACGGCAAGCCCCGCGTACGTCATCGGCCCTCCCCGGGCAGGTCGGGCACGGCGTGGAGCGCCGCGCGGTCGGCCGACGGGCCGCGACCCACGGCACGGCGCGCCAGCAGCCGTCGCAGGAGCCCGTGCAGCACGAGGGTGAGGTAGCAGAGGAACAGGATGAAGAAGAGCTCCTCGAGCGGCAGGTGGGGGGCCAGCTCGACACCGGTCATGGCCGCACCGCCGCGGGAGTAGAAGCCCGCCGCGATCGCGGCGAGGTCCCACCCGAGGAACGCGAGGGCGCCGACGGCGAGGACGACGGCCCCGCGGGCCGGGCGCCCGGACCACAGGACGAGGCGCGCGCGCCGGTCCACGAGGGCCATGCACGCGAGCGCGCCGAGCAGCAGCGCGAGGTAGAGGAACGAGGTCCAGTGCAGGGCGATCACTTCCGGGGGGTGAGGGCCGGGCGGGTCTCGGGGAGCGGGTCGGCGGTCGTGTCGCCGCGCACCCGCTTCACCGCGAGCTCGGCGCTGATGAGGCACATGGGCAGGCCGACGCCGGGGATGGTCGACCCTCCGGCGTGGAGCAGCCCGGCGACCCTCCGCGACCGGTTGCCGGCGCGGAACATCGCGCTCTGGCGCAGCGTGTGCGCCGGACCGAGCATCCCACCCGACCACGACGACAGGTCGGCGGCGAAGTCGCCCGGGCCGACGGTGCGCCGCACCACGACCCGCTCGCGCAGGTCGGGCACGCCCGCCCACGCGGCGACGCGGTCGATCGCGTCGTCGGCGATGCGCTCGACGGCGGGGTCCCCCGCGCCGTCCTCGCCGCCCCGGCCCAGGCCGGGGTCGGCCGGCACGGGCACCAGCAGGAACAGGTTCTCGTGCCCCGGCGGCGCCACGGTCGGGTCGGTGCGGGACGGCGCGCACACGTACACGGACGCCGGGTCGGGCACGCGCCCCTCGGCGATGGCGCCGAAGTTCGCGTCCCAGTCGTCGGTGAAGAACAGCGAGTGGTGGGCGAGCTGCGGCACGCGGCCGCGCACGCCCAGCATCACCAGCACGCCCCCCGGGCCCGGGTCGCGCCGCGCCCACCACCCCGGCGACCGGTCCCGCAGGCCGGGCGGCAGCAGATCCTGCTCGACGTGGTGCAGGTCGGCCGCGGTGACGACGACGTCGGCGGGCGCGTGACGATCGTGCCCGGCCTCGTCCACCCAGCTCACCCCGGTGACCACGGCCCGAGGACGGCGGGGCCCGGGGATGGGGAGCCCGGTCCGTACCGCCCCCGGGCCGGTCCCGACGGCCGTGGTCGTGATCGCGGTCGCCCGGGCGCGGGTGCGCAGGGTGACGCCTGCGCCGACCGCGAGCCCGGCGACCGCGTCGACCACGCGTGCGAACCCCCCCTGCGGGTATCGCACGCCGCCGTCGAGATCGAGGGCGCTCATCAGGTGGTAGAGGCTCGGCGCCCGGTCGGGGGACGAGCCCAGGAACACCGCCGGGTAGCCGAGCACCTGGCGCAGCCGCACGTCCTGGAAGTCCGCGGCGACGCGCGAGCCGAGCGACCGGCCCAGCAGCGGCCCCAACCGGTGCAGCCGCGACACGACGTCCCGGTGCGCGAACGGCCGCCACGACGCGAACGTCGTGTACAGGAAGCGCCGCAGGGCCAGCGCGTAGGTGTCGTGCGCCGAGTCGAGGTACCGGTCCAGCCGCGCGCCCGCGCCCGGCTCGACCGCCTCGAAGGCCGCGACGTTCGCCGCCCGGTCGGGCGAGACGTCCAGCGGCTCCGGGCGCTCCGCGCCACCGTGCCCCTCGAAGAAGACCCGGTAGGCGGGGTCGAGGCCGACGAGGTCGAGCTCGCGGTCCGCGCTGGACCCCATGAGGCGGAACCAGTGGTCGAAGACCTCGGGCATGAGGTACCAGGACGGGCCGGTGTCGAAGCGGAAGCCGGACCGCTCCCACGAGCCCGCGCGCCCGCCGGGGGCGTCGTGCCGCTCGAGCAGCTCGACGTCGTGCCCCTCGCGCGCGAGCAGCCCGGCCGTCGCGAGCCCCGCGATCCCCGCGCCCACGACGACGACCCTCATCGGACCGCGTCCCAGGCGAGGGCCCTGGCCACCAGCCGCGCCTTGACCGGGCCGGGGACCCGGACGCGCTCGCGCCGGATCGTGGCGGCGGGAGTCGCCGCCAGCCGGCGGGAGAGCTCCGCGAACAGGTCGTGCGCCACGCGCACGGCCCGCCGCGAGCTGCGCGGCAGCTCGTCGATCGCGACGCGCGCGACGGCCAGGTCGGCGTCGATGTCGGCGAGCAGCCGGTCCCGGTCGGCGTCGCCGAACGCGTCGACGTCGACCCCCGGGAAGTAGGACCGGCCCCGCAGGTCCGCGTCCTCGGCGAGGTCGCGCAGGAAGTTGACCTTCTGGAACGCCGCGCCGAGGCGGGCCGCGCCCGGCGCCAGTCGGTCGTACGCGGCGTCGTCGCCCGCGACGAACACCCGCAGGCACATCAGCCCGACCACCTCCGCCGAGCCGTGCACGTACGCCGCGAAGCTGGCCTCGTCGTGCGCGGACACCGTGAGGTCGGCCCGCATGGACGCGAAGAACGGCGCCACGAGGTCGTCGCCGATCCCGAACCGCCGCGCGGTGCCGGCGAACGCGTGCACCACGAGGTTGCTGCTGCGTCCCCGCTCCCGCGCCCGCCCGACCTCGTGCTCGAGCTCGGTCAGCAGGGCCCCGCGCTCGGTGGCGGACAGCCCGGGTCGCGGGTCGTCGACGATCTCGTCGGCCACCCGGACCAGCGCGTAGACGCCGCGCACGTGGTCGCGCACGTCGTCGCCGAGCAGCCGGCAGGCCCAGCCGAACGAGGTCGAGTAGGCGCGCACCACCACCGCGGCGCTGCGCACGGCGACCGCGTCGTAGGTCGGGTCGACCAGCCCCGTGGCCGGGGCGGCGGGGGCGGCGGACCTGGTCAGTGCGGTCCCGGCGGGCGCGGACCCGGCGGGCGCGGACCCGGCAGGTGCGGTCCCGGCGGGCGCGGACCCGGTGGGGGCCGTCGCGGCGCTCATGCGGCTCTCGTCACGTGCGAGGCGGTGCCGGCGAGGCGCTCCACCAGGACGCCCAGGCCGAGGTCGCGCCCGAGGGCGAGCGCCTCGGCCTCGAGGTCCGCCGCGAGGGTCTCGACGGCGGCGCGGGCCCCGCACGCCGCGAGCAGCTCGCGGGCGCGCCGCAGCTCCGGCTCGCGGGCGTCGCGGTCGCCGAGGACGGCGTCGAGCTCGCCCCACGCCCACGTGCCGCGGGCGAGCGCGACGAGCGCGGTGCACTTGCCCTCGCGCAGGTCCGAGGCGTTGCTCTTGCCCGTCACCTCGGGGTCGCCGAAGACGCCGTCGAGGTCGTCGCGGAGCTGGAAGGCGAGGCCCAGGGCGCGGCCCAGGCGCAGGACGCCGGGCTCCAGGTCGTCACGGCCGGCGAGCACCACGGCGGCCCGCAGCGGGAGCTGGAACGAGTACGCCGCCGTCTTGCGCTCGGCCGTGCGCAGCACCTCGTCGAGGTCGGCGCACGGCCCGAGGCTGAGCCGGACGTCGGCGAGCTCGCCGTCGGCGGTGAGGTGCAGGGTCTCGTCGACGGCGTCGAGCAGCCGCTCGGCGGTCGCCGGGGCCGCCCCGCACAGCGCGACGGCCCGCACGGCGGCGACGAGAGCGAGGTCGCCGGCCAGGATGCCGGCCGCGGCGCCGTAGCCCCGCGCCCGGTCCGCGCCGGCGCCGCGTTCGCGGGCTCGCGCGGCGTGCAGGCCGACGACGTTGGGGCGCCCGCGCCGGGTCTCGTCGCCGTCGATCACGTCGTCGTGCGCGAGGAACGCCTGGTGGAGCAGCTCGAGGGCGGCCGCGACGCGCACGGCGACGTCCCGCGGCTCGGGCGGCGCCGCGCCGGCCAGCGCGTCGTAGGCGTCGATCAGGATCCGCGGCCGCAGCAGCTTGCCGCCGCCGCTCGTCGCGCGCACGGACTCCCACAGCCGGGTGTCGTCCGGACGGTCGCCGGCGGCGAGCAGCCGACCGACGGCATCCTCGACGACCCGGCCCACCGGGTCACCGGTGTCGTGCGACGGGTGCTGCACGGCCCCACCTCCTTGCTCGGCGTTTAGTTAGCCTAGCAAGATACTAGCCGGACGTCTTGTCGCTAGGATGGGGCGCGTGACCCAGGAACCCACGGAGGGCTCCTCCTACTGGTTCGGGGAGTCGGACACGGAGGCGCGCAGCATCCTCGAGGCGCTGCGGACGTTCCGCCGCGCGGACGAGGCCATGCGCCGGCGCGCCGGCCGCGACATGAAGATGAACCTCACCGACCTGCGCGCCCTCCAGCTCGTCATCGCCCGCGAGCAGCACGGAGACGCGGTGACGCCGCGCGAGCTCGCGGAGTACCTGTCGATCTCGACCGCCTCCACCACGAAGCTGCTCGACCGCCTCGTGGACTCGGGCCACCTGGAGCGCCGCCCGCACCCGTCGGACCGCCGCTCGGTGGTCGTCGTCGCCTCCGACGCCGCCCACGCCGAGGTGCGCGAGCGCCTCGCCCCCGTCCACGCCCGCATGCTCGAGATCGCACGGGCGGTCCCGGCGCGCTCCCGCCCGGCGTTGCGCACCTTCCTCCTCGCCATGGCGGCCGAGGCCGAGCGGGAGCCCGACGACGTCGCGGGCACCGTGGTGGGCGACACGCCCGCGTCCGCCTGACCCCCCGGCTATCGCCCGGGCGGCGCGGCCCAGCCCGCCGCGGTCAGCTCGGGCACCTGCGCCACCATCCACGGGCTCACCGCCCAGGGCGCGACGCCGACCAGCGCCTCGACCTCGTCCGGGCGCACCCACCGCCAGTCCGCCACCTCGTCGGGGTTCGGCTCGGGGTCGCGGTCGACCGTCGCGACCAGCACGGGGCAGATCTCGTTCTCGACGACGCCGCCCGCGTCCACGGCGCGGTAGCGGAACGTCGGCAGCACAGGCACGCCGTCGGTCACGACGTCCAGGCCGAGCTCGTGCCGGCCGTGCCGCAGGACGGCCTGCCCCAGCGACTCGCCCCGCCGGGGGTGCCCGCAGAACGAGTTCGTCCAGACGCCCGGCCACGTCCGCTTCGACAACGCGCGGCGCGTGACCAGGAGCCGCCCGTCCGGGCGGAACAGGTAGCAGGAGAAGCCCAGGTGCAGCGGGGTGTCCCGGGTGTGCACGGTCGCGCGCGGAGCGACCCCGCGCGGCGACCCGTCGTCGTCGAGCAGGATCACGTGGTCGGCGACCTCGGCCGCCGTGTCGGGCCCGGTCATGCCGCCGACCCCGCGGCGTCCCGCCCGCGGAGGGCCCGCAGCCGCAGCACCACCGCCGCGCCGAGCACGACGACGGCCGCGGCCACGGCGCTGGCGGCGGCCGGCGCCGAGGCGGGGTCGCCCTGTGCACGGGCGACGGCCACCCAGGCCAGCCCCCACGCGATCGCCGCCGCGACGGCGAGCCGGCCCCGGCCGCGCACGGCGAGGGCGACACCGATCCCGGCGACCACCGCGAGGACCCCCACGGCCCACCAGTCCGCCACCGCGCCGCCGTCGAACCCGGAGGCCGCGAGCGCCGCCGCCACGTTCGCGACGGTGGCCACGCAGACCCAGCCGAGGTAGAGGCCGAGGGTGCCGTCCACGAGCACGCGTTCCGCGAGCCCGCTCGGCGGCGTCCGGACCAGGAGCAGGAACGTGCGGGCCAGCAGGGCGAGGAGCACCGCGATGACCAGCACGCTCCCCCACAGCACCCCCGCCTGGACGACGAGGATCCAGGCCGCGTTGAGCAGCATGGTCGCCGCGACCGGGAGGCGCAGCCGACGCTGCCGCTCGTCGGCGGCGTGGGCGGGCAGCCACTGGAACACCGTGTACCCCGCCAGCCCCAGGTAGATGACGGTCCAGATCGAGAAGGCCGGGGACGCCGGGGCGACGAGCGTCGCGTCGGCGGCGAGGGCACCGCCCGCGGCTTCCTCGACCCGGGTACCGCCGAAGACGCCGACGCCGATCATCGACCCCACCACGCACACCACCAGGCTCACCGTCACCACGACCTGCTGCAGCCGCGGGGCGGCCGTCGCGTCACCCATCCGGTCCTCCTCCCGCGTCCGGCACGTCCACGGACGATCGACCGCGGCACCCTTCCACCCTGCCATCGCCCGGCAGATATTGCTAGCCTGGCTAGTGATCTTACCGCGAGGGGACGACGCGCGACCGACGACGCGAGGGGCTGCTCATGACGACCGAAGGTCCGCTCGTGCTGGTCACCGGGGCCACCGGCTACATCGGCGGACGGCTCGTGCCCGAGCTGCTCGCCGCGGGCTACCGGGTGCGCGTGCTCGCCCGCCACCCCGAGCGCCTCGCCGCACGCTCCTGGGCCGACGACGTCGACGTGGTGGCCGGCGACGCCGGGGAGCGCGACGACCTCCGGCGCGCCCTCGACGGCGTCACGGTGGCGTACTACCTCATCCACGCCCTCGGCGCCGGGGCGGGCTTCGCCGACACCGACCGCCGCACGGCCCGAGGCTTCGCGGACGCGGCCGCCGAGGCCGGCCTGCACCGCGTCGTCTACCTGGGCGGCCTCTACCCCGACACGCCCGACCTGTCGCCGCACCTGCGCTCCCGCCGCGAGGTGGAGGAGATCCTGCTCGACGGCGACGTCCCGACCGTCGTGCTGCGCGCCGCGGTGATCCTCGGCTCCGGGAGCGCGTCGTTCGAGATGATGCGCTACCTCACCGAGCGGCTGCCCGTGATGGTGGCCCCGCGCTGGATCGACAACCGCATCCAGCCGATCGCCGTGCGCGACGTGCTGCGCTACCTCGTCGGGGCGGCGGCGATCCCCGCCGACGTCAGCCGCGGCTTCGACATCGGCGGGCCGGACGTGCTGACCTACCGCCGGATGATGCAGCGCTACGCCGCCGTCGCCGGGCTGCGGCCCCGGGTGATCGGTGCCGTCCCCGTGCTGACCCCGCGGCTCGCGAGCCTGTGGGTCGGCCTCGTCACCCCGGTGCCGCCGGCGATCGCGCGCCCGCTCGTCGGCTCGCTGGTGCACGAGGTGGTCGCGCGCGACCACGACATCGCGGCCCACGTGCCCGACCCGCCCGAGGGGCTCGTCGGGTTCGACGACGCGGTGGCCCTGGCCCTGGCCCGGATCCGCGACCTCGACGTCCGGACCAGCTGGACCTCGGCGTCGACGCGCGGCGCGCCGTCCGACCCGCTGCCCGACGACCCGGACTGGGCCGGCGGCAGCCTGCTCGTCGACGACCGGTCGCGCGAGGTGGACACGACGCCGGAGTCGCTGTGGTCCGTGATCGAGGGCATCGGCGGCGCCCACGGCTGGTACTCGTGGCGCCTCGGCTGGGTGGCCCGCGGCCTGCTCGACCGCCTCTTCGGCGGGCCCGGGCTGCGCCGCGGGCGCCGGCACCCGCAGCGCCTGGAGCCCGGCGACGCGCTCGACTGGTGGCGGGTGGAGAAGGTCGTCCCCGGCCGGCTCCTGCGGCTGCGGGCCGAGATGCGCCTGCCGGGCCTGGCCTGGCTGGAGCTGTCCGTCGAGGACGGGCCGGGCGCGCGGCCCGTGTTCCGGCAGCGCGCGATCTTCTCCCCGCGCGGGCTGCCCGGGCAGCTGTACTGGTGGGCGATCAGCCCGTTCCACGGGATCGTGTTCGGTGGGATGCAGCGCAACATCGCCCGCGCCGCGCACGAGTACGCCCTGGCAGAGGGCTGACCCGGGCCTCGGCCCGGCCCGCTCAGTGCCGTTTCGGTGACGTTTCGGTGCCGCCTCAGTGCCGGGCGCGGCGCGCGCCGAGCGGCCCGCCGAAGACGAGCGAGATCCCGAGGACGTACCCGACGTCGTACCAGTTGCCGTTGTTGTGCACCTCGTACACCGACACGGAGTCCGTGAACAGTGAGACGACGAACGTGACCGGCAGGATCATCCCCTGCCACAGGCCCCACCAGAACCCGTAGGGTCCGGCGCCGCCGATCGTCGACGTGTCGACGCCCGGGTTGGGCCCCGCCGCGCACGCCGCCAGCAGCGCGAGGGCGACGACGGCGAGCGCCGCCGTCGTCGTGCGGCGAGCGACACGACGCCGATGCGCGAGCGCCTGCCCAGGTTCCGTCTGCCCAGGTTCCATCCGTCCACGATGGCACCGGCGGGCCGCGGGCGCCGCGCGGGCGCCACCCCCGGGCCCGGGTTTCACCCCTCCCCGGGCCGCTGGCTCCCGACGGAGACGGGGATCCGCGCGGGCAGCGCCTCGAGCCGGTCGGCGGTCTCGTCCGCGCAGGCGGCGAGCTCGCGCGCGATCTCGGCGCTCAGGCCCAGGTAGCCCGCCGGGTCGAGGAGGGCGCGCAGCTCGTCGTCGTCGAAGGCCTCGCTGACCACGGGGTCGCCGTGCAGCAGCTCGAGGAACGGGCGCCCGTCTGCCGCGGTCGCCTGCGCGACGGCGAACACGACGTCGTGCGCCTTCTGCCGCCCGATCTTCTCCCCGAGGGCGAGCATGAGGGACTCCGAGCCGATCATCCCCTCGGACAGGCGGATGTTCGCCCGCATCCGGCCCGGGTCGAGCTCCAGGCCGTCCATCACCACCTCGAGCCGCGCGAGCATGTCGCCGGCCAGCACCGCGGCCGACGCCGAGACGTCCTCCAGCAGGGCCGTCATGGCGCCGTTCGCCTCCTGGTCGTGCAGCATCGACTCCAGCGCCGGACCGGCGAGCGCCCGCAGCTCCGCCGACATCGTCTGCATGTCCAGGGCGAGCTGGGGGTTGCGCTTGTGCGGCATCGTCGAGCTGCCGACCGTGCCCTCCGGCACCGGCTCGAACGCCTCCGCGAACTCCGGCTGCATCAGCGTGTAGACGTCCCGGCCGATCTTCCCGATCGTGCCCGCGAGCTGCGCCAGCACCAGCACGAGCTCCACGATGCCGTCGTTGACCGACCGGGACGGCACCCGCATCGGGTGCAGCCCGAGCCGCCGCGCCACGCCCGACTCGATCGCCCGCCCCGAGCCCCCGAACGACGCGAACGTGCCCGCCGCGCCGCCCATGAGCACGCAGAACAGCCGCTCGTCGAGCCGCTCCAGCCGGTCCGCGTGCGCGGCGAGCTGGTCGATCCACACCGCGACCTTGAAGCCGAACGTCACCGGCACCGCGTGCTGGGAGTGCGTGCGGCCCGCCATCGGCAGCGCCGCCGACGACTCCGCGAGCTTGCCCGCCGAGCGCAGCACGCGGCCGAGCTGGCGCAGCACGGCACGGTGCGCGTCGCGCAGCACCAGCACGTCGGCCGTCTGCGTGATGTTCTGCGTCGTCGCGCCCCAGTGCACCCAGCCGCCGTGCTTGGAGCCGACGGCGCGCGCGAACTCCTCGATGAGCGGCACCAGGGGGTGGCTCGCCTCGGCCGTCGCCGCGAGGACCCGCCTGACGTCGAGCTTTTCGATCCGCGCGGTGAGCGCGATGGCGCGGGCCGACTCCGCCGGGATGAGCCCCGCGTCGGCCTCGGCCAGGGCGAGGGCCGCCTCGACGTCGAGCCGCGCCTGCCACCGGTTCTCCCGCGTGAACAGGCGCGCGATGCCCGGGTCGGGCACCCGGCCCTCGGTGAAGCGTCCGAACGGTGCGACGATCATGCGGCCCCCAGGCGTCCGACAGCGGTGAGCAGCATGATCGTCCCGCCCGGGCGACGTGTACAGCCCCCGCCGGCCGGCGCGCTGCGGGTGTCGGGGGTCCGCGGCACGCTGGACGGCATGAGCGACGAGACGACGACGCGGGTCGCAGCCCTGGACGCGGTGGTGTTCGACGCCCCGGACCCCCGGGTGGCGGCCGACTTCTGGCAGGGGCTGACCGGCGCGGAGGTCGACCAGCAGGGCTACGGAGAGAACTGGATCACGCTGCGCACCCCCGACGGCTGGTCGCTCGCCTTCCAGCCGGCGCCCGACCTGGTGCCCCCGCGGTGGCCCGGGCAGGAGCATCCGCAGCAGGCGCACCTCGACCTGCGCGTGCCGGACGTCGCGGCCGCCGTGCAGCGCGCCGTCGGACTCGGCGCCACGGTGCTCCGCGAGAACCCGGAGTGGACCACCCTGGCCGACCCCGCCGGGCACCCGTTCGACCTGTGCCACGCCGCGGACGACGACGGCCTGACGATCATGGGCCTCACGTTCGACGTGCCGGACGCCTCGGCCGCCGCCGCGTTCTGGTCCGGCGTCCTCGGCGAGCCGGTGGTCTACGACGACGAGGGGATGGCGATGCTCGGCGGTGAGCGCGCGCTGCTGTTCCAGCAGGTGGAGGGCTACACCGCCCCGCGCTGGCCCGACCCGGCCTACCCGCAGCAGCTGCACCTCGACCTGCAGGTGGGCCCGCAGACCCTCGACGAGGCCGAGCAGGCGGCGCTCGCCGTCGGCGCGCAGCGCCTGCCCGGCGGCGAGGACACCTTCCGCGTCTTCGCCGACCCTGCCGGCCACCCGTTCTGCCTCTGCAGGGGCTGACCCGTCCGGCCCCTCAGTCGGGCAGCAGCAGCGCGGGCCGGGCGGGGTGGTCCACCCGGACGACGACGTCCGCGCGCCTCTCGGGCTGGGCCTCGCGGCCGTAGCGCCCGTAGGCCGCGAGGGTCCACGCGTCCTCGAGCGGGGTGTTCCGCGTCTCCGTCGCGGTCCGCAGCGCGAGGTGGACGGACAGGTCGACGTCGAGCCCGCGGCCCAGCGCGAGCGACCCGTCGAGCACGACGACGGTGCCCGGCGGCGCGTCCTCGTACGCGGCCCGCGTGGAGCGCCCGGTGTCCGGGTCGCGCAGGCTCGGCAGCCAGCGGCCCCGCGTGACGACCGAGAGCAGCACCTCGCGGTTGAGGCCGTCGACGTCGATCCACTCGTCCAGCAGCGCGTCGGCGTCCCGGCGGCCGCGCTCGAGACGCAGCGACCGGGCGCGCAGGAAGTCCCGGACGCGCACCCGCGCGACCGGTCGGCCCGCCGCGCGCAGCGGCTCGACCAGCGCGTCGGCAAGGTCCTCCGGGCGGGTGGACGGGTGCCCGTCGACGAGCACCCGCACCGGCCGCACGGCGTCGTCCCGCCGTCCGGCACCCTCGCCATGGTCCAGCACCCGCCCCACGACGTGCGCGACCGCACCCTCGAACGTCGCCGGCTCCACGCGCACCCGGACATGCTCGCACCCGACGCGCTGTGAGCGGGCGTGCGGCGGCGGCCACGCACTGTTCACCGAGTCTTCCTTTCCAGGTCCGGCGGTCTCGTAATTCACGGCCATGTTCGCCGGATGGAGTTCCGGTATCGCCAGTCGCGATATCCGCCGGGCCCTCCTGGGCCCCCGCGTGCTCCCGAAAGGAACGCCCATGCGCGCCCGCGCTCTGCCTGCCCTGGCCCTGCCCGCCCTCGGGCTGCTCGGTGCCGCCGTCGTCCTCGCCGGCTGCTCCCCCTCCGGCGCCGACGCCTCCGCGGCGGAGGCCGACCCGAACGCCCCCATCACGTTCGCGACCACCCCGCTCGGCGACGACCCCGCCGCCGAGAACCCCATCGAGGCGTTCGCCGCCCTCGTCGAGTCCGAGACGGGCCGCGAGGTCGAGATCGTCGACGTGCCCGACTACACGGCCGTCGTCGAGGCCCTGCGCAACCACCACACCGACATCGGCTTCATGAGCGGGTTCCCGTCCGCGCTGGCCGTCAACACCGGCGAGGTCGACTCGCTGGTGGCGTGGCCCGGCGACGACTCCCCCGTGTCGACCTGCCTCGTGCTCGACGACTCCCCGCTGCGGTCGTTCGACGACATCACCCCCGACACCGTGGTCGCGTTCGCCGACCCGGCGTCGTCGTCCGGGTACTTCATGCCCGTCGCCGCGCTGCACGACGCCGGCCTCGAGAAGGACACCGACTACGAGGCCCTGTTCTCCGGCGGCCACGACATGAGCTTCACCGCCCTCAAGGAGGGCCAGGCGGACGTCGCGTGCACGTCGACGATGTTCCCCACGATGGCCGGCCAGGGGAACGCGATGTTCCCGTTCGAGGAGGGCGAGACGCGCTCCATCGGCGAGAGCGCCTCCATGCCCGTCGCCGTGACCGTGCTCGCCGACCAGCAGCTCGCGGACGACAAGCGCGAGATCCTGCTCGACGCGCTGCCCGAGATCTTCACCGAGGAGAACGCCGACGAGCTCGGCGCCATGATGGAGGCGATGCAGGGCACCGAGCCGATCCTCGAGCCCGACGCCGAGATCTTCCAGCCGTTCGTCGACGTCGCCGCCATCGCCGACGTGGACATCCCCGACCTCAGCGGGTCGTGAGCGCGATGACCACGACCACCTCCCCGGCGCCCACCGCGCGCCCGGCACCCTCCGGCGACGCCACGCTCCCGCTCGTCACGGTGCGCGGGCTCCAGGTCGCGTACGGCGACGGACCGCTCGTGCTCGACGGCGTCGACCTCGACCTGTTCCCCGGTGAGACGGTCGCGCTGCTCGGCGCCTCCGGCTCCGGCAAGTCCACCCTGATGCGCAGCCTCACCGGGTTCGCGCCGGTGAACGCCGGCACCGTGCGCGTCGCGGGTCACGACCTGACGAACCTGCGACGCGGCGACCTGCGGCGGCTGCGCGCGTCGGTCGGGCAGGTGTTCCAGCAGTTCAACCTCGTCGGGCGGCTCAGCGTGCTCACGAACGTGCTGACCGGCGCCCTCCACCAGGCCGGCCCGGTGAACCTCGGCGGCGGGTTCTCCGCCGCGCACCGCCGGCGGGCCCTGGAGCTGCTCGACCGCGTCGGCATCGCGCACAAGGCGACCGAGCAGGCCCGGTCGCTGTCCGGCGGGCAGCAGCAGCGCGTCGCCATCGCGCGGGCGCTGATGCAGCAGCCGCGGCTCGTCCTCGCCGACGAGCCGGTCGCCTCGCTCGACCCGAAGATGTCGCACTCCGTGCTGGAGCTCCTGCAGCAGATCGCGCGCGAGGACGGCATCCCGGTGCTGGTGAGCCTGCACGTGCTGCCGCTGGCCCTCGAGCACTCCGACCGCGTCGTCGGGCTCCGGCACGGCCGCGTGCTCGTCAGCGACCGCACCGACCGGCTCGACGCCGCCTCCCTCGACGCGGTCTACGCGGACCTCGGCGACGGGGACGACGAGGGCCGCGCGGCCGACGGGGAGGCGGGACGATGACGCTCACCGCACCGCGACAGCAACCCCCCGGGCAGCGCGGACGCTCAGGGCAGCGCGCGACGGGGCAGCCGCGGCTCGACCCGCACGAGCGCGAGCGGCTGGAGCGCGCGTTCACCGTGCCCCGCGCCCGCTTCCTCGTCGGGGTGCCGATCGCGCTCGCCCTGCTGGTCTGGTCGTCCGTCGGCGCGGAGTTCAACGTCGCGAAGCTCGGCGAGGGCGCCGCCAACATGGGCGAGTTCCTCTCGCGCATGTTCCCGCCCACCTGGGACGAGCTCGACGTCATCGTCGACCTGCTGATCGAGACGCTGCAGATGGCGATCGTCGGCACCGTGCTCGGTGCCGGGCTGTCGCTGGTCGTCGCGTTCGGGGCGGCGTCGAACATCGCCCCGCGCTGGCTGTACTACCCGACCCGCTGGGTCATGAACGTCATCCGCTCCCTGCCCGACCTCGTGTTCGCCCTGATGTTCGTCTCCGCCGTCGGGCTGGGGCCGTTCGCCGGCATCCTCGCCATGACTGTCGGCTCCGTCGGCTCCATCGGCAAGGTCTTCGCCGAGGCCATGGAGGCCGTCGACCGCGGGCCCGTCACCGCCATGCAGGCCGTCGGGGCGTCGCGGCGGCAGGTCGTCCAGTACGGCGTCCTGCCGCAGGCCGGGCCGATGCTCGTCTCCTACACGCTCCTGCTGTTCGAGGGGAACGTGCGCGGCGCGACCATCCTCGGCATGGTCGGCGCCGGCGGCATCGGCCTGGAGCTCACCACCGCCATGAAGATGTACGACTACGGGCACCTGTCCGCGATCGTCATCTGCATCATCGTGCTGGTCACGGTCATCGACCAGGCCAGCGCCGTCATCCGAAGGAAGATCACGTGACCCTCACCGACAGCCCCGCCGACGCCACCACCCTCGCCCTCAGCGCCCCCGTCAACCTGCGCGACCTCGGCGGCATCGCCGTCGACGGCGGCGCCGTACGTCCCGGGTTCGCGCTCCGCGCCGACGACCTCGCGATCGTCACGCCCGACGCCGCCGACGCGCTCGTCGACGGCGGCCTGCGCGCCGTCATCGACCTGCGTTCGGCCGACGAGGTGGCCCTCACGGGCCGCGGCCCCCTCGGCGCGCAGCGTTCCGTGACCTACCACCACGTACCGCTGATGGCGGACATCGGGCGGGCGACGGACGACGCCGCGACCCTCCCCGACGGCACCTCCGCCACCGACCTGATCGACCAGCGCCGGTTCGGCCGCATGTACGTGCGCATGTACGAGGACGCGGCCCCGCAGATCGTCACGGCGCTCGCGATCATCGCCCACGCCCCCGGGGCGGTCGCGTTCCACTGCGCCGCCGGCCAGGACCGCACGGGCGTGCTCGCCGCGTCGCTGCTCCTCGCGCTCGGCGCGGAGCAGGACGACATCGTCACGGACTACGCGCGGACCGGCGAGAACTCGGCCGCGATCATGGAGCGCATCGCGCCCCTGATGCAGCCGCTGATGCGCCGGTACGGCCTCGACCTCGACGAGGCGGCACGCGCCGCCGTCCGCGCCGAGTTCTCCCCCGAGCCGATGCGCGAGCTGTTCGCGGCGCTGGCCGAGCGGCACGGCGACCCGCTGGCCCCGCTGCGTGCGGCGGGCCTGACCGACGGGCTGATCGCCCGGCTGCGCGAGCGTGCCGTCGCCCCGGAGGCCGCGTGACCGTCGTCCCGACCGGGCGCCCCGGGGTCGCGGCCGAGCGCCGCGACCCCGGTCGTCGACCCGGACGGCCGCGCGCCGAGGGTCACGACGAGCGGATCCTCGACGCCGCCGTCGCCCTCCTGGAGCGGGGCGAGGACGTGACCGTCAGCCGGGTGGTCGCGGCGAGCGGCGTCAGCCGGGCCGCCATCTACCGGCGGTGGCCGAGCATGACCGACCTCGTCGCTGCCGCCCTCGACGTCGGTCGCGAGCCGTACGCCATCCCGCTCGAGGGCGACCTGCTGGAGAACCTGCTGAGCGCGCTCACCCCCGGCGCGCAGCCCGCGGGCCGGGACTACCCCGAGGAGCGGTTCCGGCTGCGCGTCCGCCTCGCCATGACGGACCGCAAGCTCGCGCAGGCGTACTGGCGCTCGCACGTCGCCCGGCGCCGGGGAGCCATGGTCGCGCTGCTGCGGGCCGGCGTCGCACGCGGCGAGCTGCGTCCCGACCTCGACGTCGACGCCTGCATCGACCTGATCAACGGCGTCTTCTACTACCAGCCGGTGGTGCGCGGGGCCGCGCTCGACGACCCCGAGGTGCTCGCCCGCTGCCGCGAGGCCGTGCGCGTCGCCTGGCGGGGCATGAGCGTCGACGCCCGCTGACTCACGCTCGGCGCGGCAGTTCACGCCCGGCGCGGCAGTTCGAACTGCCGACGTGAGGCGAAAGTGCCGCGCCGAGCGTCGTCCGGAGCCGCTCAGCGCGCATGCTCGACGCAGCGGGTGGCGGCGGGCCTCGCCTCCAGGCGCGCGGCGGGGATGGGCCGGCCGCAGACCTCGCACACGCCGTACGTCCCCGCCGCCACGCGGTCGAGCGCGGCCAGCAGCTCGCGCCGCTCCGTCTCCGCGCCGGCGGCGAGCGCCGACGCCTGCTGGCGCTCCCAGGCGAGCGTGGCGCCCTCGGGGTCGTGCTCGTCGTCGGCGTTGGAGTCGCGCGCCGACTCGACGATGCCGTCGACGGCGCGACGCTGCGCCACGACGCGCTCCTCCACCTCCGCGAGCCGCGCCCGCAGGCGGGTCTCGGCGTCCGTGGGGTCGGTCATCCCCGCAGTCTCGCACCGGCACCGGAAGTTCTCCCGACCGTCATCGACGGGCCACGCGTCCGACCCCGGGCCGGACACCCCGGCTTCCTAGCGTCCCCGGCGACCCGCCAGGAACCGCCAGGAGGACCACCATGACCGCCCGCCGCCGCATCCTGCTCGCCCCGCCCGGGACGCGCACCGTCCCCGCCTCGCTCGCGTTCGCCGTCGCCGCCGGGGTGTCCGTCGCCTCGTTCGGCGCGACCCTCGTCGCACCCCCCGTGGCGACCGCCGCGGTGCCCGCCGCGCCGCTCGCGGCGGAGCCCGGCGACGTCGCCTACGCCCAGGACTTCGACGACGTCGCGGACGGCTCCCTGCCGGACGGCTGGCGCGTCGGGGCGGGCGACTGGTCGGTCCAGGACGGCCGGCTCGTGGGCGAGGCGTCGAGCATCGGGCGCGTCACGTTCGGCCCGCACCTGGAGAACTACCGCCTCGAGGCCACCGTGCGCTTCGACGCCGTCAACAACGCGACCCGCTGGCTCGCGCCGATCCTCGACATCGACCCCGCCGGCGGCGTGCCGTGGTGGCAGGCGGCCATGCGCTCCACCACGACGGCGAGCAACGGCATCGAGCTGGCCGAGCGCACCTCGGGGAACGCGTGGAACGTGCCCGCGACGGCGTCCGCACCGTCGGACGCCGGCGTCGGCAAGGACGTGCGCATCGCGATCGAGGTGCAGGGGAACCACGCCACCTGGGTGTACGACGGCCAGGAGGTGCTCGAGGGACGCATCGGCCGCACCGACGACGGCGTGCTCGGCTTCTCCGCCGACGGCGCGCGCGTCAGCATCGACGACGTCGTCGTCACCGAGATCGAGGCGAAGCCGGTGGTGAACGAGCCCGGCGACCTGCCCGTCACGGCCGCGCACCGCGGCTACTCGGCCGTCACCCCGGAGAACACGCTCGCCGCGTACGCCGCGGCGATGAAGACCGGCGCCGAGTACGTCGAGATCGACGTGCACACCACCGCCGACGGCGTGCCCGTCGTCATCCACGACCAGACGGTGGACCGCACGACCGACGGGACGGGCGACGTCGCGGTCCTGCGGTCGCCGTACGTCGGCTCCCTCGACGCCGGCTCGTGGTTCAGCCCGGCGTTCGCCGGTGAGCCGGTGCCCACGTTCGCGCAAGTGCTCGACCTCATGGACACCGGCAGCTCCGACCTGCTGCTCGAGATCAAGGGCCCCGAGACCCGGGAGGAGGTCAACCGGACCGTCGACATGATCCTCGACGCCGGCCTGGAGGACCGGGTGGTGCTGCAGTCGTTCGACGAGAAGGCGCTGGAGTACGCGTACGACCGAGCCCCGCAGATCCCGCTCGGCCTGCTGCGCGGCACCCTCGACGCCGACCCGGTCGCCACCGCGGAGCGCCTGCACGCGACGTACTACAACCCGTCCGGCGCGGCGCTGGCGACGCGTCCCTCCGTCGTCGAGGACCTCAACGCCGCGGGCGTCGGCGTGTTCGTCTGGACGGTCGACTCCGCCGCCGACTGGACCCGGTTCACCGACCTCGGCGTCGAGGGAATGATCACCAACCGGCCCGGCGCGTTCGTCGGCTGGAAGGCCGCGCAGGAGCAGGCGGCCCCGCAGCCGGAGCCCGGCCCCGGCCTGCTCGCCCGCCTGGCCGAGCTCGACCTGTCCACCGGCCAGGCGCAGCAGCTGTTCTCCGCCCTCGCCCGCGAGGACTGGGACCGGCTGGAGCGCGTCGTGACGAAGCACGTCGACGACGCCGAGCAGCGCGACGCCCTGCTCGCGGAGATCGCCGAGCTCCGCGCCTGACAGTCCCCTTCGAGCACGGGATCCGTACCGCCACCCCTGGCCTTGGCGGTACGGATCCCGTGCTCGAAGGGTGCGGGGTGCGGTCGTCAGAGGGCGTCGTCGTCAGAGCGCGTGATGGGTCCAGCGGCCCGCCACGAGCGTCGCGGCGACGGCGGTGCCGCGCAGCGCGTCGGCGAGCGCCACCGGGTCGTCGTGCACCGCGGGTCCGTCGAGCCCGGCGGGGAGCGCGAGCGGGTCGACGTCGAGCACGGCCAGGTCGGCGGGGCCGCCGGCGGCGAGGTCGAGGGGCCGGCCGTCGACGGACGCCTCGAGCGCGGCGCGGACGTCGATCCGCTGCTCGGGGTGCCAGGGCTCGCGCCCGTCACGCGACCGGGTGACGGCGGAGGCGATGGCGACCCACGGGTCGAGCGGGGCGACGGGCGCGTCCGAGCCCAGGGTCAGCGTCACGCCCGCCGCGCGCAGCTCGGCCAGCGGGAACGCCCGGCCGGCCCGCCCCGGCCACAGCCGCTCGGTGACGTCGCGGTCGTCCATCGCGTGCTCGGGCTGCACGCTCGCGGTGACGCCCAGCGCGGCGAACCGCGCGACGTCGTCGGGGCGCAGCAGCTGCGCGTGCTCCACCGAGCCGCGCGCACCCGAGGCCTCGAACGCGTCGAGGGCGAGCGCGTTGGCGCGGTCGCCGATGGCGTGGATCGCGCAGCTCAGGCCGGCCGCGTGGGCGCGCACCATGAGGGGGACGAGGTGGTCGGTCGCGATGTTGAGGATGCCGTGCGCGTCGGGCCCGGCCATCCCGGCGTACTCCTCGAAGCAGAACGCGGTGAGCGTGTTGAGCGAGCCGTCGCTGATCACCTTGAGCGGGCCCTGCGTCACCAGGTCGGACCCGTCCGGGTCGCCGAGCGGGTCACCGTGCCGCAGCCCGGCGTCGAGCACCGCGTCCAGGTGCTGCTCCCACACCCCGGTGCGCACGCGCAGCCCGTCCCAGCCGCCGGCCACGCGCCGGCGCCAGGAGTCGAGGTTGTCGGCGACCTCGAAGTCGACGACGCCGACGACGCCGCGCGCGGCCGCAGCGCGGGCCGCGTCCGCGACCAGGGCATCCGCCACGGCGTCGTCCACCGTGACGATGCGCGGGCTGGCGGGCATCCATTCCTCCTCGCGCAGCAGCCCGGTGGGGTGCTCCGCGATGCCGAGGAAGCGCAGGCCCGCGGTCGAGGCCCACGCGCTGTGCAGGTCCCCGGACAGCAGGACGACCGGCACGTCCGCCGTCCCCGCCTCGGCCACCGCGGCGTCGAGCACCGCGGCCGTCGGGTCGTCCGGCCAGGTGGCCCACCGGAAGCCGTAGCCGACCAGCGGCGCGCCGCCGGCAGGCGGGGCGGCCCGGTCCAGACGGTCGCGCACGAGGGCGGCGGCGTGCGCGGCGCTCGTCGCGGCCGACACGTCGAGGCGCTGGCGCACCATCGCCCACTGCGTGAGGTGGGTGTGCGCGTCCCACAGGCCGGGCACCACCGTGCGCCCGTCGACGTCGACCTGCTCGGGCAGCGTCGAGACGGGCACCGGGGCGGGAGCGCCCGCAGGGACCACCGCGGCGATCCGCCCGTCGTCGAGCAGCAGGTCGACGGGCCGGTCGGGGCGGCCCGCGAGGCGGGCGTTCGTCAGGAGCAGCGCGGGCACGGGGCCACCGTAGACGGCGGAGGGCCGTGCGGTGCCCCGGGCCGGGCCGCGGCGGTCAGGCGCCGCCGGCGGCGTGCACGCGCAGGGCCTCGACGACCAGGGCGTGGTCGTCGGCCTGCGGCAGCCCGGACACCGTGACGACGCCGACGGCCCCGACGCCCTCGACCCGCACGGGGAACGCCCCGCCGTGCGCGGCGTACTCCTGCAACGGCAGCTGGTGCTTGGCGTTGAAGTCCTCGCCCCGGGCCCGGGCGCGCAGGCCGGTGAGGTACGACGACGCACCGAACCGCTCCACGACGCGCACCTTGCGCTGCACCCACGTGTCGTTGTCCGGCGTGGTGCCCTCGCGCGCCGCGTGGAACACCTGCTGCGGCCCCTTGCGGACGTCCACCGTGACGGCCAGGCCGCGCTCGGCGGCGAGCTCGACGAGCAGGCAGCCGAGCTGCCACGCGTCGTCGTGCGTGAACCGGGTGAGCACGAGCTCGCGCTCCTGCTGCTCCACCTCGGCGACCAGGGCTGCGACGTCCTGAGTGTTCCCCATGGGCCCAGCGTCCCACGTCGGTCCTCCGTGGGTCGGTACCGTCGCCCGCGTGACCCGACTGGTGCTCGTCCACGGCCGTGACCTCGACGGACGCGACCCGGAGGTGCTCGAGGCGCAGTGGCTCGGCGCGCTGGGCGCGGGGCTGGCCGCCGCGGGCCACGGGCTGCGACCGACGGACGACGACACGTCGTTCGTCTACTACGGCGACACGCTCGAGCGGCTGGTCGACGGCGGCACCGCGCCCCCGGTGACGGTGCACGCGCTCGCCGCGGACCCGGCGGCGCTCCCCCGGCTCGTGGGCGCCCTGCCGGACGGCGAGGCGCGGTTCGTGCTCGACGTCGCGCGCGAGGTGCTCGCCGCCGCCCGGCCCGACGTGGCGGCGTCGTCCCCGGTGGTCGCGGAGGGCGCGGTCGGTGACGCGCTGGTGGCCGCGCTCGTCGCGGCGCTGGGCCTGGTGGACCGGTACGTGCCGGGAGTGAGCGCCGCGGTCCTGCTCACCCTGACGCGGGACGTGTACGCCTACCTGCACGACGACGCCGTCCAGCGGGTGATCGACGCGGGCCTCGCCGGCGCGCTGGCCGACGCGGCGTCCGGCGACGGGCGGGCCGTCGTCGTCGCGCACTCGCTCGGCAGCGTGGTGGCGTACTCGGTGCTGTCGGCACGCACGGGCGGGCCGGAGGTGCCGCTGCTGCTCACGCCCGGGTCGCCGCTCGGCATCCGCGCGGTCCGGGACGCGGTGCAGGCGCGGGCGCCGCTGACGTTCCCCGCCGGCGTCGCGCGCTGGGTGAGCCCGCGCGACCCGCGCGACCTGCTCGCGCTGCACGACCTCACGCCCGACGCCTTCGGTCTGCCCGCCGGGTCGCCGCGGATCGAGGCGCTGCGCGTGACCAACCGCGCTCCGGGGTCCCACGCCGCGGCGTACCCGCTCGACGACGGCGGGTGGGCCGGCTACCTCGCGCTGCCGGAGGTCGCCGGGCCGGTCGGTGTCGCGCTGACGTAGCGGTTCGTCGCCGTCGTGCGCCGGTACGGCGACGGACCGCTACGTCGCGGCGTCCCGCCAGCCGGGGAACAGCCGTTCCAGCGCGTCGACGAGGTCGATCGAGCTGCCGTCCTTGCCCCCCGCGCCGAGGACCATCGGCGGCCGCTGCGGCTCCACGCGCGCGCCGCGCACCCGGTCGAGCAACGTCAGCGGGGCGGTGAGGACGTAGAACGTGCCGTCGGTCGTGACGGCGGCGGTGCGGTCGTGGCGCAGGTACCAGCCGCGCAGCGACGTGCGCGCCGTCCCGCGCCCGCCGTAGCCCTTGACCTGCAGCGGCTCGGGCTCCGGCCCGGCGTCCGCCGCGACCCGGACGAAGTCGCGCAGCAGCGCCTCCGCCTCCGCGTGCTCGGCGTCCTGCCGCGCCCGCAGGCGCTCCGCCTGCACGCGGGCCGCCTCCGTGCGCTGCGCCGCCCAGTCCTCGCTCACCCGGGCATCCTCCCACCCCACGACTTGTCAGGATGCGCGCCGGGTATGCCGGGCGCGCATCCTGACAACTCGGCGGGCGGGTCAGAGCTCGCGCTCGGCGTAGGCAACGAGGGCGTCGCGCACGAACGTCGCACCCTCGGTGCCGCCGTAGTTCTTCGCGAACCGCGGGTCGGCCACGTACATCTCGGCCAGGCCGACGACGTACTCCTTCGTCGGCCGCCCCTGCTCGGACCCCGGGGTGCCGGGGATGCCGCCGAGCCAGGCAGCGTGCCGGGCGGCGAGCGCCTGCGCCTCGTCCGACGCCGGGTCGACACCGCGGGCGGCGGCGTCGCCCCAGGCCTCGCTCAGCTCCTTCGTGCGCACCTGCCACTCCTTCTGCCGCTCGTGGCCGAGCCCCCGCCACCACGCGTCGCTCCTGGCGTACGCGTCGGCGCCCCAGCGCTCGGTCACCTCCTGTTCGTGCTGCGTGTGGTCGAAGCCGTCGAGCATGTCTTCTGCCATGAGCTGTTCTCCCTTCTCGATCGCGGTCACCGTCCGTTCCACCGAGGCGATCCGCCTCGCGAGCCGCTGCTGCTCGGCGCGCAGCTGGCCGAGGTGGTGGCGCAGCGCGCCGACCTCGTCCGCCTGCTCGTCGAGCACCCGGCCGACGTCCGTCAGCGGGAGCCCCAGGTCGCGCAGCAGCAGGATGCGCTGCAGGCGCCGGACCGCCGCGTCGTCGTAGTGCCGCAGCCCGCCGGGCCCGGTGCCCGACGGCGGCAGCAGCCCGATCTGGTCGTAGTGCCGCAACGTGCGGCTGCTGATGCCTGCGAGCCGCGCGACGTCCTGGATGGAACGGGTCATGACAGCGACGGTAGAGGTTGACGTTGCGTCAACCGCAAGCGGGCGGGCGCGGGGCCCGGTCGCGGCCCTCAGGACGGCGGATGAGGATCTTCACATCCACACCTCATGCAGGGGTCACGGACCTCCCGGAGGATCGTCGTCATGAGCAACCGCACCGCACGCCGTCTGACCGTCCCCGCCGCCCTCGCCCTGACCCTGGGCCTCACCCTCACCGCCTGCGCCGACGGCTCCGACGCCGGCGACGCCCCCGTCGACGCCACCACGACGTCGGCCGACGAGAGCGCCCCGGACGACGCGGCGACCGACGACAGCACGGAGGACAACACGGACGACAGCACCGGCGCCGGTGACGACGACACCGCGCCGCAGGACCGGACCACCGCCGGGCTGAAGGCGATCGCCACCGCCGAGAAGGAGGCCGGCGGCACCGCGTACGCCGTCGACGACCCCGACCGCGACAACACCTGGGAGGTCGACGTCGCGACGGGCACGACCAGCGTCGAGGTCGAGGTCAGCGCCGACGGCACCGAGGTGGTCCGCACGCAGGACGACGACCTCGACGCCGACGACCGGCGCGCGCTGGACGCCGCGACGGTGTCGATCACCCAGGCGATCGAGCGGACGGTCGCGGAGTCCGGCGGAGACCTGGAGGACGCCGAGCTCGACGAGGACGACGGCCGCGACCACTGGTCGGTCACCGTGCTGACGGACGGCACCGAGACGGACTACCGCGTGGGCACCCAGGACGGGAAGGTCGTCCAGGACCGCGACGAGGACTGACGTGAGGTTCCGCAGGCCCGGGCGGACGTCGCCCGGGGCACCCCGAATCACCCCCGGCGCCCGTTGACCCACGCGTGACGCCGGTGGGTCACTGGAGTCATGGCCCGCTCGGTCGACACCGACTACCTGGTCGTCGGCGCCGGGGCGGCCGGGATGGCGTTCGTCGACGCGCTCGTCGACCACGACCCGACCGCGCACGCGACGCTCGTCGACCGGCGCACGGCGCCGGGCGGGCACTGGCTGGACGCGTACCCCTTCGTGCGGCTCCACCAGGCGTCGCAGTTCTACGGGGTCGCCTCCACCCGGCTCGGCACCGGTCGCGTCCAGGGGTCGGGCCCCGAGCAGGGGCTGCACGAGCGCGCCACGGGCCCGGAGATCACCGCCTACTACGCGGGCGTGCTCGCCGACCGGCTGCTGCCGACCGGGCGCGTCGAGCTGCTCGGCGGTGTCGAGTACCGCGACGGCCTGCTGGTCGACCTCGCGTCGGGGGACGTCGTCGAGCCCCGTGTCCGGCGGCGGGTGGTCGACGCCCGCTACCTCGCCCCGTCCATCCCGGCCGTGGGCCCGCCGCCGTTCGACGTCGACGACGATGCCCGCGTGGTCCCCGCAGGGGCGCTGCCCGACGCCGGGGACGCGGCCGCGTACGTCGTCGTCGGCTCCGGCAAGACGGCGACCGACGCCGTCGTGTGGCTGCTCGGCCAGGGCGTCGACCCGGACGCGATCCAGTGGGTGCGGCCGCGGGACCCGTGGATGCTCGACCGCGCCACCGTGCAACCGGACCCGGCGGTCTTCCTGGGCATGGCGGGCACCCTGATGGCGGCGGCCTGCGACGCGTCGTCCGCGGACGACCTCTTCCTGCGCCTCGAGGATGCCGGTGTCATGACGCGCATCGACCCGACGGTGATGCCGACCATGGCGCGCACGCCCACGCTCGGCCGGTGGGAGCTCGAGCTGCTGCGGACCGTGGCACGCGTGGTGCGCGGCGGCCACCTGCGCCGGGTCGAGCCGGGGCGGCTCGTGCTCGACGAGGGCGAGGTCGCCGTGCCGTACGGCGCCGTCGTCGTGCACTGCGCGGCGTACGGCCTGCACGTCCGCCCCGCCCTGCCGATCTGGGGCGAGCGGATCACCCTCCAGTCGGTGCGGGCAGGCTTCCCACCCTTCTGCGCCGCCCTCGTCGGGTACGTCGAGGGAAGCCGCCACGACCGCCCCGACGCCGAGAAGAACGCCCTCTGCCCGCCGACGCCCTACTGGAGCACCCCCGCCGACTGGTCGACCATGCAGGGCCGCGGTGCCCGGGCGGCCGCGACGTTCATGGCCGACCCGGACGTCGCCGCCTGGGCACACTCCGTGCTGCTCAACCCTGCCCGCGTGCCGCCCGAGGAGACGGCACGACCCGAGGTGCGCGCGGCCGTGGAGCGGTACCTCGAGTACGCCCCGGCGGGCATCGCCGGCCTGGAACGGATCGGCCGGGACGCCGGGGTCCTCGCCTGAGCGGCGGCTCAGCCGCCGAGCACCGCGCGCAGGCGCGCGGCGAACGCTGCCGGGTCGTTGTCCGGCGACCAGTCGCTGGAGGCGAAGCCGCCGTGGTCGCCGGGGAAGACGACGGGCTCGACGCCGAGCGCCGCCGCCAACGCCTCTCCCCCGCGGCGCGGCATCGTGCCCGGCCCCTTCTCGCCGACGGCCGGCACGAGGCGCACGGTGGTGCGCCGCAGCGCGTCCAGGTCGGGCTCGAACCAGGGCATCGTGGCCATGTTGCCGTCGAGCAGCAGGTCGCCCCGCGAGCCGTCGTCCTCGGTCGGCAGGCCGAACGCCGCCGGGTCGGGGGCGGGCTGCGCCAGGTACCCCGCGGTGAGCGGCGCGTCCTGCATGGAGACCTGGATGAACTTGGCCATCGCCGGGCCGAACCCGTCGCGCCGGTACGTCTCGACGATGTCCTGGGTGACCTGGCGCTGCACGTCGCGGTCCTCCAGCAGCGCCCACAGCGGCGGCTCGTGCGCCACGACGGTCCCCAGCTCGTCGGGGTGCGCCACGACCCACGGGAGCACGTTGACCGCACCGCCGGAGGAGGCGAACACGTCGACCGGGCCGTCGCCGACCTCGGCCCGCGCCGCCTGCACCACGCGGTGGAAGTCGTCGGCGTGCAGCTCCACCGACACCTCGCCGTCGGCGGCGAGCGTGCTCCGCTCCGTGCCGCGCGGGTCGTAGGTGACCACGGCACGGTCGTCCAGGAGCCCGACCAGCTGCGTGAAGCCGGACGCTGCCATCGGCGACCCGAGCACGAACAGCGGGCGTGCATCGCTCGCGCGGGACGGCCGCCGGACGTCGTAGGTGAGGACGGCGCCGGGCACGTCCAGGGTGTGGGTGGTGAGCTCGCTCATCGGGGCCTCCGTGGCCGTCAGGGTGGATCCATCGTGTGCTGAGACAGGGACGGCGCGCCAGCCCAGAACTCATCGGTCGTCGTCCACGCTGACCAGGCACGACGGCGCCCCGTAGGGCAGGGGCCCGAGGCTGCCCCCAGGGAACGGTCGTCCACAGACCGCCGCCGCGCCGTCCGCCGGGGACGGCACGGCGCCAGGCTCGGCCACGGACGCCCGACCGAGGCGTCCGCCCGACCGACGCCCGACCGAAGGAGCCCGCCATGCCCGTCGCGACGCTGCCCCCGACCTCGCCGCCGGCACCACCCGACCCGCCCTCGCCCGCCGCCCGGTTCGCCCCTCCCGACCTCGTCGACCTGCGGACCGCGTGGACCCGTGAGCGCGAGCTGGCCGCCCGTCCGGACCACGCGCACCACGGCGCCCCCGGTGGGCGGTGCCAGGGCCGTCACGGCTGGCTGCTCGACGCCGGGATCGACGTGCTCCTCGAGCCGGTGCTCACCGGCTCGAGGACCCCGGGGTTCTACCCGTTCGTCGCCCTCGACGAGCGGACCGCCGCCGGCCTGCTCGAACGGCTCGGCGAGAGCGAGCTCGCGACGCAGCGGCAGCATCTCGGGCCCACGCTCGGCAGGGTGCTGCGAGCCGTCGTGCGGCACCCGGACCGCGTCCGGGCGCAGGGGTACGTCGTCGGGCCGCTGCGCTGCGACGAACGGATCACCGTGACCGGGGTGCTGGTCCGACCAGACCGGGACCTGCGCGCGCCGTCCGGGGCCCCGCCGGCCGGCGCGTCCGTCGACGTCGCGCGTGCCCTCGCCGAGCTCGGCGTCGACGACATGCACGCACCGCCCGACGAGGTGGCGCCGTGGCGGGGCGCGAGGCCCGACGGCGCGCCCGTGGGGAGGGCGGGTCCGTGGTGGCGCGCCTGGTGGGACTGAACGACCTGACGGACGCACGGCCGGGCCGCCGACCCCGCGCCGGGCCTGTGGATAACCTCGGCCCTCCTGGTCCCGTCGTCGTTAGCGTCGCCCCCGCGCCCCGGCGCAGGCACGGACGACCCGACGACCGACCAGGACAGGGACGGGATGACCCAGCTCGACCTCGACACCACGGCCCTCGCCACGGCGGCCGTCGACCTGCGCAGCGCGGCGTCGTCGCTCGGCGACCTGTCCGGCGGCGTCCTGGCCGCGGCGGCGACGCCCGACGCGAGCGGCGACACCCGCCTGTCGGCCGCCCTGCAGGACGTCGCCGCGGCGTGGCGCACCGCCCACGAGGCCCTCGAGAGCGAGCTCGGCTCGCTGGGAGCCGGGCTCGCCCACGCCGCCGAGGTCTTCGAGGGCGCGGAGCGGTCCACCGCGCAGGAGCTGGCGGCGCTGCTCGGCGGCCCGCGCCCCGAGGGCGTGGCGTGACGACCGCGGGGCGGCCCGGCACGTCTGCTGGGGAGCTGCGCCCGCTTCCCGGCAGGCCGTCGGCCCTGGTCGACGCCGCGGACACCGCGACGCGCACCGCGGCACGGCTCACCGACTCGCGCACGCGGTTGCTGCGGGTGCACGCAGCGCTCGACGCCCACCGCAGCACGGCGCTCGACCGGGCACGGGAGCGGGTCACGGCGTCGGCCGACGACGCCAGGGCGAGCTGCGGGATGCTCGAGGCGGCGGCCGCCACCCTGCGCCGGCACGCCGCCGGGCTCGCCGACGCCCAGGCGACGGCACACCGGGCGCTCGCCGACCGCGCGGACGCGCTGGCCCGGGAGGCGCGCTGGCAGGCGGAGGCGGACGAGGCGCGTCGTTCCACGTGGAACATCGCGGCGGGCGTCGCGGCGCCGGTCGTCGGCGGGTCGGTCACGGCGGGCTCGGGTACTGCGGGCTCGGTCACGGCGGGCTCGGGTCTTGCATGGCCAGGGGCGGCATGGTCGGGCGCGCAGGCGCTGCCGGGCGATCCGGCGCACGCGCACCTGCGGCTCTCCGCCGCCGAGCGGGAGCTGGCGGCGGCGCGGGGTGATGTCGCGGCGGCGGAGGCTCGCTGGCGCGCGGCCCGGGACGCCAAGGACGAGTCGTCGCGGCGCGCAGCGGCCGAGCTGTCCTCGCTCAGGGACGTCCGGGCGGTGCGGGCGGTGGCCGCCGCCGGCGCGGATCCGGCGGGGTTCCAGGCCTCCACCGCGGCCGCCCGCACGGCCGCAGCCCTGCTGCCACGCGCCACGTCGG
The DNA here is from genome assembly GCF_044389085.1 of Isoptericola sp. NPDC019693. Lineage (NCBI taxonomy): Bacteria > Bacillati > Actinomycetota > Actinomycetes > Micrococcales > Promicromonosporaceae > Isoptericola > Isoptericola sp. NPDC019693. Next base: position 37,461 of record NZ_JBIRXP010000007.1, read on the forward strand.
GCGGGAGCGCGTCGGCACGGCTCACCGTGCGTGACGACCTTCGGCACCTCCTCACCGCGCACGCGGACGACCTCGCCTTCTGGGCGACGTTCTGGGACACCGCCACCCCCGCGCAGCTCTACGGCGCGCTCGCCGTCGGGGTCCCCGGCCAGGTCGGCCCGGTCACCGGGGTGCTCGGCGGCGCGCTCGAGCCGGGGATCGACGACGAGCTGGCGCGGGTGCTCGGGGACGGGGTCCGCCAGTGGGCGCTCACGGCGACGCCCGCGGAGCAGCAGGAGCTCGGCCACCGGGTCGCGGCGGACGCCGCGGCCCGGGCGGGCTCGCCGTACGCGCCGCGCACCGAGGCGGACGTCGCCGCCGCCCTGCTCCCTGCGTCGCTGCCGGCGGCCGTGCACGCGGGGGCCGACGACGCGCTCGACGACTGGTGGGCCGACCGTATGCCCCTCGACGGATCGTTCACGGTCCTCGCGCCGGTGGTCGTCGCGGTCGCCGCAGGCCTCGCAGCGCACCCGAGGCTGGCGTTCGACCGGCTCGCGCCGGCCGAGCAGCACCGCACCGGGCCTGCGGTGTCCCGGTGGCTCGGCAGCACCCCCCGCGAGGGTTGGCCCGACGGCGGCCGCGCCGTCGCGGGGGCGTTCGCCGCCGCGGTCGCCACCGGGGCCTCCTCCGACGACCGCGGCGAGCAGACGCGGGCAGCGCTCCTCGTCTCGCACGCGACGGAGTCGTTGCCGGCCGGGCTGCTGCGCACGCCCGTGCTCGCCGACGACGCCGCCCGGTCGATCGCCCTCGCCTACGAGCCGTACGTACCGGTCATGGGCGACGCCGCCACGGCGCAGAGCCGCACGTCCGACGCCGCCGACGTCGAGCCGCCTCCCCCGCCCGGCGTCGACCTCGACGCCGAGGCGGCACCGGAGTTCGGCGACCGGGTCCCGCTCGTCGTCCAGCCCGAGCTCGACGCGTTCGCCCTGCGGGACGTGATCGGCGCGACCTCGCGCACCCCGGGCGCGGCGGCAGCCTGGCTCGGGGTGGCGGACCGGTACGCGGAGACGGTCGTCGGGCACGCCACCTCGTCGGAGTACGACGTGGACACGGGGCCACGCGTACCGCTCGTCCAGTCGGGGCTGGTCGACCTCGGCGCGATGACGGGCGCGATGCACGCCGAGACGATCGACGCCGCACGGGCCCGCGTGGCCACCCGGGAGACCGTGTCCGCCCTCGTCGGCACCGGGGTCGGATACCTCCGTCTCGGGAACCAGGCGCTGACGGAGGCCGTGTCCCTGGGGAGCAGGCCGGCGCTCTCGCTCTTCGACACCGAGGCCCCGCTCGACGACGCGCGGGACCACGTCCGGTCCACGGAGGCCGAGCTCGCCGAGAAGTACACCGGCCGGATGCACGAGGCCGTCGTCGAGCACGACCGGGGGCTCGGGTTCGACCCCGGCGAGGCCGCCGTGCGCAGCTCAGGGCTCCTCCATGACAGGAACGGCTCCGGGCCCGCCACCCTCTTCACCTCGGCGTTCGACCAGATGTCCGACCCCGAACGGGAGAAGTGAATGAGCACACCGATGCGCCGCGTCCTCGCCAACCCGAGCGTGACCCCGCTCCTGGTGTTCGCCCTCGTGGTGACAGGACTGTTCCTCTGGTTCCACCTCGGCAAGGACGCGTGGGAGAGCTGGCGCCACGACCGGGAGATCGCGCGGGCCGCCCACTGGAGCCCCGAGCCGTGGGGGCTGACCGCGGACGAGTTCCTCGGCCACGACGCCACCGCGCTGCCCGTGGACACGGCGCTGATGACGACGACGCGGCAGCCGGGTTGGAGCGTCTCCGCGGTCATGCACGACCCGCTCGGGCCGCTGTTCGCCAGCGGCCTCGCCGGCGAGCGGTTCGCGACCTCGAACGACAGCCTGGATCCCTGGACGTACCGTCACGACGGCCCGTACCCGACGGACGCCACCTCCGGCGTCGACGTGGACGGCGTCCAGGTGATCACGTTCGTCACCGTCTCCCCGGACGGCCCGTACACGCTCGCGGACGAGGGCAGCACGGTACGGCAGCTGCAGTACGAGGCGGAGACCGCCGCCGAGCACGGGCTCCGCGACGACTCGCTGGTCTGGAACCCGGACGGCACGGTGCGGTCCGTCGAGTACGTCGGCCGGCGGCCTGATCCCGCCGAGCGGTACAGCATCGCGCTCGACGAGCTCGGGCCCTTCGGCGTCACCACCCATCAGCGCGGCGCCGACGGCCGGGAGTTCCGCACCACGTCGCTCGCCACGGTTGCCGGTGGCGCCTTCGTCGCGGTCGGCGTCCTCGTCCCCGACGGCGTGGACCTCCCCGCCGACCTGGAGCCCGCAGAGCTGCTGGAGCGCCTGGCGGACGAGGTGCGCGCCGACCCGCCGTCGTTCCCCGCCACCGACGGGGCGACGTCGGTCGCTCAGGCCGAGCCGCGCACGACGAGGGAGGTGGGCAGCGTGCGGTTCGGTTGAGACCGGCGCCGCGCCCGCCGGTCGAGCCCGTCGGGCCCGACCGGCGGCATGGTCAGCAGGTCGCGAGCAGCGCCGGGACCAGAGCGGTGTTGAGGTCGGACTCCAGCGTCGTGAGGTCACGACCGGTGAGGGCCACGGTCACCTGGCGCTCGGCGTCGGGCGAGGTCAGCGTGATGCTGAGGGTGCCGAACGACGCGCCGTCGTGCCCGTACAGCCACGCGCCCGGCTCGCACGGGTCGGGCAGGCGGTACACGCCGAGACCGTAGTCCGGCAGCGTCGGGCTGCCGACGGTGCGTGGCGTGAGGACGTCCGTCACGGTCTCCGGGTCGAGGAGATCGCCCGTCACCAGCGCCTCGGTGAACCGCTGCAGGTCCTCCGTCGTGCTGGTGACGGCGCCGGCCGAGCCGAACAGGCTCGGGTCGAAGCCGTCCAGCCCGTACCAGCCCGCGCCGAGGTCGCCCGTGTAGGCGGACTCGCGCAGGAACGGGCCGCGGTATCCCGGGTCGTCGGGATACGCGGAGTGCCGCATCCCGGCGGGGCGGAACACACGCTGCTCGAGCAGCCGCTGGAGGTCCTGCCCGGTGGCGCGCTCCAGCGCGAGGCCCAGGAGGACATAGCCCGCGTTGGAGTACGAGGCGTCGGAGCCGGGCTCGAACAACCACGGCTGGTCGTCCATCGCAGCGAGGTGGTCCGCCGTCGTGTACTCCTCGCCGAGGACGTCGAAGAACTCGTCGAAGTCCTCCGGGTCGTCGGCCATGCGGTTCGCGGTGAGCGGTCCGAGGTGGTCGGGCAGGCCCGAGCGGTGGGTGAGCAGCAGCTCGAGGGTGACGTCGTCCTCGTAGGCGTCGGGGATGGCTGCTGCCGACTCGGGCGCGACGTCGACCACGGGCGTGTCGAGCGACCACGTGCCCTTCTCGACCTCCTGCAGCACGAGCGTCGAGACCATCATCTTGGTGTTGCTCGCCGCCCGGAAGCGGTCCTGCGGCTGCGCGGGGCCGCGCCCTTCCAGGCGCCGCGTGCCGTCCGCCCCGCTCCAGCGCAGGCCGGGCGCGTCCACCCGGGCCACCACGCCGACCGGCACGCCGGCCGCCGTGTCCGCGAGCGCCTGGTCGAGCGCGTCCGTCACCCTGTCCGTCACAGTGTGGTCGCCCGTCGTCGACTCGCTCGGGGCGCGGAACGTCCGGGCGCTCGCCTGCCGCTCCGCCTCCGCGACGGCGTCGGCCACGGCGCGGGCGACGGACGAGCGGTCGGTCGCCGACGCGGCGGCCGGCGACGGCGGTGCGGACGGCTGCGGCACCTCGTCGGCCCCCGCGGGCAGCGTGCCGAGGCCCAGCGCGAGCGCGGCAGCGGTCGTGACGGTCAGGGGCGTGCGCATGCGACGGCGCATGGTGTCTCCTTCGTCCTCGATGTCGGTGCGTCCACCCTCGCAGAGCGCCCGCCGGCACGGATCCGTCGGGCGACGGAGATCCACCGGCGCACCTCCGCCGGAGGCCGGACGTCACGTCGAACTACCTCGGCGGGGCGGGGGCTACCTCGGCGAGGCGGGCGGCGGCCTCGTCGCGGCGACGGGTGGCGTCGGCGAGGGTGCGCTCGGCACGCTGCCGGGCGACGACGGCGCCGCGCAGCTCCGCCTCGACGGCGGCGGCCTCCTCCTCCAGCTCGGTCAGGCGGCGGCGCACGGCGTCGCGCTCGGCGTCGGTGCGGCGGGCCACCCCCTCGATGCGGCCGACCTCCGCGGCGGCGGTGCTGCCCGCCTCGCGTGCCGCGGCGACGTCGTCCTCCGCGTCGGCGAGCGCCTGCTCCGCCTCCCGCCGGGCCGCCTGGCGCGCCTCCTCCTCGGCCGCGGCGTCGTCGCCCTTCCGCGACGAGGCCCGACGGCGACCGCCGCGCCCCCCGGGCAGGTCGGGCACCGCGTGCAGGTGCCGTGACGGCGCGTCGTCGTCGTCGACGGGCGCGATGCCGAGCGCGTCGGGGACGGCGACGGCGGACGCGACGTCGGCCCTCCCGATGCCGGTGGCCTGCAGCGGGCCGACCAGCAGCCCGCTGCGGACGGCCCGGCCGGCGTCGGGGTCGATCATCGCGGCCGTGAGGGTGGACTCCACCTGTGTCAGGACGGCGTCCGACACGGTCGCGCCGGCCTCGACGGCGAGCGAGCGGGCCCGCGCGGCGACGGCCGCGACGAGCTGTCGGCGCTGCCGGGTGAGCTCGCGCAGGCGCTTGCCGTCGAGGTCGTCCTGCGCCTCGCGGAACGCGGCGCCGAGCTCGACCACCTGCTCCACCTGTTCCGCCTCCGCGCGGGCCAGGTGGTTGACCACCCACGCCGCGGTCGACGGCTTGCGCAGCCGCTTCACCCGGTCGGCCGCCGCGTCCTCGCCGTCGTCGCGCAGCGCGGCGGCGCGGGCGTCGCGCGCGGGGACGAACGCCGCCGGCTCGAGGCCGTAGAGGTCCCCGGCGACGTCGGTCAGCAGCTCCGCCAGGGTGGGCACCCTCCGAGAATCGCACCTGTCAGGGCCAGCGCGCGGCATACCGCGCGCGCATCCTGACAGCTCCCCGACGCGCGCGACCTGTCAGGCCGAGCGCCAGGCATACCCTGCGCACCTCCTGACAGGTACGGGGCGCGGGCGCCTAGGATCGTTTCGATCCCCATGACCGAGAACCTTCCTCCCGCGCCGGCGTCCGCCATCACGCCACCCGTCGACGAGCGTCGCGCCACGATCATCCTGGTCGCGATGGCGCTGTCGACGTTCCTGTTCGTCACCGTCGAGTCGCTGCCGTCCGGCTTGCTCACCCTCATGGCCCCGGACCTGGGCCGGACCACCTCCGAGATCGGCCTGCTCGTCACCGGGTACGCGCTGGTGGTGCTCGTCACGACGGTGCCGCTGGCGCACTGGGCGCGGCGCGTGCCGCGTCGGTGGGTGCTGTCCGCGTGCGCGGGCGTGGCCGCCGTCGCGACGACGTGGGCCGCTCTCGCGCCGAGCTACGAGCAGCTGTTCGCCGCCCGCCTCGTGACCGCGACCGCGCAGGCGCTGTTCTGGGCCGCCGTCGTGCCCGCGACCACCGGCCTGTTCCGGCCCGTGGTGCGCGGCAGGGTGATGACCCGCCTCGCGCTGGGCAACTCGCTGGCGCCGGTGCTCGGCGTCCCCGCGGGCACGTGGCTCGGGGAGCACACGTCGTGGCGGTGGACGTTCGCCGCCGTCGCGGCGCTGTCGCTGGTCGTCACGTTCGTCGTCCTCGCCCTGTTCCCCACGCTGGCGCCGTCGGAGGGCGGGGCCAGCCGGGCGCCGCACCCGAACCGCCGCCGGTTCCTCTTCCAGATGGTCGTGACCGGCCTCGTGCTGACCGGCGCGTTCGGGGTCATCACGTTCGTCACGCAGTACTTCATCGACGTCACGGGGTTCGCCCAGTCCGACATGGCCCGGCTCCTGCTCCTGCAGGGGGCCGCGGGGGTGGTCGCCACGATCGTCGTGGGCCGATTCATCGACTCCCGCCCCGTGCCCGTGCTGCTGGTGGCGCTCGGCGTGCTCACGGTGGCCCTCGTGACGCTGTGGGCGTTCGGGGAGCAGCCGGTCGTCGCGGTCGCGGCGCTCGCGCTGTTCGGCTTCTCGTTCTCGAGCGTGCCGCCTGCCCTGTCGCACCGGGTGATGCTCGTCGCCCCCGCCTCGACGAACATGGGGGTGGCGATCTCGTCGTCCATGTTCAACGTGGGCATCGCCGCCGGCTCCGGGCTGGGGGCGGCGCTGGTCGCCGCCGTCGACGTGCGCGTCGTGCCGCTCGCGAGCGCCGTCGTCGTGCTGCTGGCGCTGCTCGTCGCCCTCGGCGAGGAGCGGTTCAACCCGCGCCTGCCGGGCGCGCACTGACAGGAGGTTCCCGTGCTCGACGACGACCGCTGCCCCTGCGGTTCCGGTGACACCTTCGGCGCGTGCTGCGGCCCGCTGCTGCGTGGTGACCGCCCCGCGCCCACCGCGGAGGCGCTGATGCGCTCGCGCTACACCGCCTTCGCCGTCGGCGACGCGGCCTACCTGCGCGCCACGTGGCACCCGCGCACCCGGCCGTCGTCGCTGGAGCTCGACGACGACCAGGTGTGGCGGCGGCTCGTCGTGCTCGCCACGCACGCGGGCGGGCCGTTCGACGACGGCGGCGAGGTGGAGTTCGTCGCGCAGTACCGGTCCGCCGCCACGGGCGAGCGGGGCCGCCTGCACGAGGTGAGCCGGTTCGTGCGCGAGCGCGGGCGCTGGTCCTACGTTGACGGGGACGTGTCGGGCTGACGCGCGCCCTCCCCCGGGCGGCCCGCGCCTTCCCGGGGGTGCACGTCGGCGATGTGCAGGTCCACGGTGACGCGGCGGGCGTCGAAGTCGGCGCCGAGCGCGGCGGACACGGCGTCCGCGGCCGCGGCGCGCACCCGCGCCGCCGTGTCGGCGAGGCGGGACCCGAACCGCACGCTCAGCACCACGAGGACGGCGTCCAGCTCGCCGGCGACGGCGCCGGGGCCGGGGGTACCGACGGTGCACCGCACGTCGTCGACGCGGACCTCGCCCTCGGGGTCGTCGAGCGCGGCCCGCACCCGGTCGGCCAGCAGCGCCGTCGCGAGGGCGAACGTCCCCCCGGCGTGCCGGCCGGCCACGTGCGCGGACGGCCGCACCGCGCGCAGCACACGGTCCAGGACCGACGCGCGGGCCCGCACCCATCCCTCGTCGGTCAGCTCCCGCAGCCCCGCGGCGGCGCGGGCGAGCACGTGGTCGTGCTCACCGTCGGGGGTCACCGCCATGGCTCCAGCCTCCTTTCGAGGTTCACGCGGGCGCGGTGCACGGCCCCGCGCACGGCCCCGACCGTCGTCGACTGGACCCGCGCGACGTCCGCGTAGGACATTCTCTCCACCTCCGCCAGGATCCAGCAGGCCCGCTGCAGCTCCGGCAGGTCGGCCAGCGCGAGCTCCAGCGCGGCCAGCAGGTCGTGCGCCTGCACGGTGGCGACGGGGTCGCCGGCGCGGTCGGCCGCCCCGCCGGCGACGAGGTCCGGGGGCAGCCCCTGCACCGGGTGCCGCACGGCGTCCCGCATCCGGCGGCGCACGACGTGCGCGAGGATGCCGAAGAGCCAGGTGCGCACGGCCGACTCGCCGCGGAACCGGCCGATCGACGTCAGCGCTCCCACGAGGGCGTCCTGCATGCAGTCCTCCGCCGCGCCGTCGTCGCGCAGCATGCGGCGGGCGTACCTGTACATCGCGGTGCCGTGGCGCGCGGCGAGCTCGCCGAACGCGTCCTTGTCCCCCGTCCGTGCCCGGCGGACCAGCTCGAGGTCGTCCACGGGCCGCACGTCGGCCACCGGTTGCGGGGACACCTCCGGCGCAGTGTGATCCAGATCACAGCGTCCCCGGCGTGACGATCCCTGGACGGCGGGCACTCACCCAGTGTCGGAACAAACTGACGACGGTGCGCGACGAACGCACCGCGGGCCGAGCACGGAGGCTAACGATGGCCGAGAGCACCCACCAGAGCAGCCAGCAGCCGGGCGCGCCGCAGACCCGCACCGGCGGTGTCGACGACGCGAACCCAAGTCCCCGCGCCTCCGACCGCGCCGGCCGCGCCGGGCGCAGCCCGCTGAGCACGGAGCACGGCACCACGACCATCGCCGACGGTGTCGTCAGCAAGATCGCCGGCATCGCCGCACGCGACGTGGCCGGCGTGCACGCCGTGGGCGGCGGTGCGGCCCGCGCCTTCGGCGCCATCCGGGAGCGGATCCCCGGGGGCACCACCAACTACGCGCAGGGCGTGAACGTGGAGGTCGGCGCGTCGGAGGCCGCCGTCGACGTCGAGATCGTCGCCGAGTACGGCGTCGCGATCGCGGACGTCGCCGAGGCCGTCCGGCGCAACGTCATCAGCTCGATCGAGCAGATGACCGCGCTCAAGGTGATCGAGGTCAACGTCAGCGTCGACGACGTGTGGTTGCCGGAGGACGACGACGAGTCGGACGACCAGCCGTCGAGGGTGCAGTGAGCGTCCCGGACGACGACGCACCCGTCCCGTCGACGGCCGCGCGCGTGCGCGCCGCCGCGCTGGCGGTGCCGGGCGTCGCCACCCTCACCGCAGGCCGGTTCGGGGAGATCGCCACCTACCTGCCCGGCGGGCGGGTGCCGGGGGTGCGGATCGACGACGACGGCGTGCACGTGCACGTCGTCGTCACGGCGACCGGCGTGCGGGACCTGCCCGGCGTGGCGGGGGCGGTGCACGAGGCCGTCCGCTCCGTCCTGCGCACCGTCCCGGACGAGGCGCAGGACGACGCGCCCCCGGCACCCACGACACCGACGACACCCGTGGTCGTGCACGTGGACGACGTCGAGGCCCCGGGACGGCCCGGCGGCGCGGAGGTCCCGCACGACGGGACGAGGAAGGACGAGTCATGAACAACCTCACCACGGTCGGCCTGCTCGCGGGCCTGCTGCTCGCTCTCGCCGTCACCACCGGCGGGTTCCTGGGCTTCCTGCTCGCGATCGTGCTCGGGGGCGTCGGGCTGCTGGTCGGCGCGCACCTCGACGGACGGATGGACCTCGGCGCGCTGCTGGGGGGTCGCCGCCGTGGCTGACCCCGGCACCGCACCCGACGTGCAGGCCGACCCGGACGCCGATCCCGCGGCCGACGTCGCCGGCCGGGTCACCATGGCCGACCGCGTGGTGGTCAAGGTGGCCCAGCAGGCCGCGGCCGGCGCGTCCACGCCGGTGCGCGGAGGCCTGGCGGGCACCGACCTCCCCCACGTGGACGTCGAGCTCGCGGGGGCCCGCGCGCGGGTCCGCGCCCGCGTCGCGTCCACCTGGCCCGAGCCGGCCGCCGACGTGGCGGCCCGGGTGCGGGACACCCTGCGGGAGGAGCTGGAACGGCTGGTGGGCGTGCACGTCGACGACCTCGTGGTCACCGTGGCCGACGTCCGACCCCCGGCGGCCGAGGGCAGGAGGGTGCGATGACGACGATCACCGGGACGGACGGGACGCGCGGCACGCGCGTGCCGGTGCCCGCCGCGCCCGGGTACCGCTCGGGGACGTCGGCGCGTGCCGCGGGCGTCGTGGTGGCGCTGGTGCTGATCGCGTGCGGCGTGGCGGCCGCGCAGGAGGCGCTCGCCGCCCGGTCGCTCGCGGGGCTGACCCCCGAGGACGGGTGGGTGCGTCAGGCCGTCCTCGCGGTCGAGGGCTCGACCCTCGGCCCGGCGGCGGTGCTCGCCGGGGTCGTGGCCGCCCTGGTCGGGATCGTGGTGCTCGTCGCGGCCTGGCGCGGGAACCCCCGGGCGGCGCGGCTCCGCGACGCACCCGCCGTCGAGCTGCGACCGCGGGACGTCGCGCGGCTGTCGTCGGCGACGGCGCAGGACGTGGACGGCGTGCTGGCTGCCACGTCGACGGCGTCGCGGCGCACGGTGGTGGTCCGGGTGACCAGCACCGGCGACGCGACCGTGCCGGGCGAGGTGGCGCACGCGGTGCAGGCGCGCGTCGCGGCCCTGGACCCCACCCCGCAGGTCCGGGTGCGGGTGACGAGCACCGGAGGTGCGGCATGAGAGGACGACGTCGCGTGGTGGGCGCGGACCGGGCGCTGCTGACGCTGCTCGGGCTGGTGCTCCTGGTCGCCGGCGCGGGCCTGGTGGCGCTCGCGTCCGGCTGGCTGCCCGCGGGTGCGGGGCTGCCCGGTCCGGGCGAGGCGGTCGACGTGCCGGCGGTGGCGGACGCGCCCGACGCCACCTGGTGGCCGGTCGCGTGCGCGGTGGCGGCCGTGGTGCTGGTGCTGGTGGGCCTGTGGTGGCTCCTCGCGCACCGCCCCGGGCCGCGCACCGCCGCGACGTCGCTGCCGGGGTCCCGCACGCGGGACCGGCTGCGGGTCGTGCCGGACGCGGTGACGCGCGCCGCGAGCGCGGAGCTCGACGCCGACCCGCGGGTGCGGTCCGCGGCGCTCGGGCTCGCGGAGGAGCACGGCGGTCTCGTGCTCGTAGGGCGGGTCCGCGTCGCGTCGCGCACCGACGTCGCGGCCCTCGGGGCGCTCGTGGACGGCGTGGCCCACGACACCGCGCGGGTGCTGGGTCGCGACCTGTCCGGGCGGGTGCATCTCGCCGTCGCCCGCCGGGGCGCCGCGGAGCGGCTCGTGGAATGACGCCGCGGCAGCGCGTCGACGCGTGCGCGCGGCGGGACCGCTTGCGAGCAGGGCGACTCCCGGGGACGTTCCTCGGGTCACCACCGCATCGGGAGGAGAGAGTGATGGGTACCGGAGACAAGGCCAGGCACGCAGCCGAGGACGCCGCCGGCAAGGCCAAGGAGGCCGCCGGTCGCGCCACGGACGACGAGAAGCTGGAGCGGGAGGGGCGGACCGACCAGAAGAAGGCCTCGCTCAAGAAGGCCGGCGAGAACGTCAAGGACGCTTTCAGGGGCTGACGCCCGCCGGCAGCGGCGACGGCCGGTGACCCGGGAGCCCGGGCACCGGCCGTCGTCGTCCCGCAGGTCGGGGGTCACGCCTCCTGACGTGACGGCTCAGGGCGGGCCGGCGTCGACGCCGCGCGCAGCTGGTCGCCGTTGAGCAGCAGGTTGAGCAGGATCGCGCTGATCGCGCCGGCGCTGATGCCGGAGTCGAAGATCAGCTGGAACCACGTCGGGAACTCGGCGTAGATCTCCGGGCGCACGGTCGGGAGCATCGCGATACCGAGGGACACGGCCACCACGAGGATGTTCTTGCTGGTGAACGTGACCTTGGTGAGCGAGCGGATGCCGGACGCCGCGACCATGCCGAACAGAGCGATCCCCGCGCCGCCCAGCACGGCGCTGGGCACGCCCTCGACGACCGCACCGACCTTCGGCACCAGGCCGAGGACGACGAGGATGCCGCCGGCCATCGTCGCGACGAACCGCGAGCCCACGCCCGTGAGGCTGACGAGCCCCACGTTCTGCGCGAACGCCGTGTACGGGAAGGTGTTGAAGACCCCGCCGAGCACGGTGGACAGGCCGTCAGCGCGCAGGCCGTCGCCGAGCCGCTGCTTGGTCACGGGGCGACCGGTGATCTCGCCGACGGCGATCATGTCGCCCGTCGTCTCGGTCATGATCACGAGGCCCACGATCAGCATGGACGCCACGGCCGCGACGGGGAACGTCGGGAGGCCGAAGTGGAACGGCGTCACGACGGCGAACCAGCCGGCCTCGCCCACGCCCGACCAGTCGACCTTGCCCAGCGGCAGCGCGACGAGCGTGCCGAGGGCCAGGCCGAGCAGCACGGACAGGCGGGCCAGCGCGGGCGGCGCGAACCGCTCGACCAGCACGATGAACAGCAGCGTGCCGGCCGCGAGCCCCAGGTCGGCCGGCGCGGCCGCCTCGCCGTTGTTCGTGATCCAGCCGGCGGCGACGTCCATGAGCGAGACGCCGATGATGAGGATCACCGTGCCGGTGACGAGCGGCGGGAAGAACCGCAGCAGCGCCGAGAAGAACGGCGCCACCACGATCATGAACAGGCCGCACGCGATGGTCGCGCCGAAGACGGCGGTGATGTCGTACGTCGTGCCGATGGTGATCATCGGCCCCACCGCGGCGAACGTCACGCCCTGCATGAGCGGCAGCCGTACCCCGAACCGCCAGAACCCGAGGGACTGGATGATCGACGCGATGCCCGCGACGAACAGGTCGGCGCTGATGAGGAACGCCAGGTCCTGCGCGGAGTAGCCCAGGGCGCCGCCCACGATGAGCGGCACCGCCACCGCCCCGGCGTACATGGCGAGCACGTGCTGCAGCCCGAGCGGGAACAGCCGCGCGAACCGTGGCACCTGGTCGACCGGGTGCCGCTCGGCGGTGCTGGGTGAGGTGCTGGGTGGTGTCGTGCTGGGTGGTGCCTCGGACATCGGTCGTCCCCTTCCGTCACCGGGCGCCGTGGCGGCGCGTCGGGACGACGGTAGGGAGCGAGGGTTTCCGCTGGGTCAAACGGCGTTTCCGGGGTGTGAAATCCTCTCGGATGAACCGATCTGGCCGTCAGCCCTTGAGACCCCCGCTGAGCACGTCGAGCCGCCAGTACCGCTGCAGCAGCAGGAAGCAGAGGATCAGCGGGACGATCGACAGCAGCGACCCGGTGATCACCAGCGTGTACAGCGCCGCTTGCCCGGCCCCGCGGTTGAGCAGCGTGAACAGCCCCACCGTGAGGGGGAACATCCGCTCGTTGCTGAGCATGATGTAGGGCAGCATGAAGTTCGTCCAGATCGCGACGAACTGCAGCAGGAACACCGTGACCAGGCCTGGCGTCATGAGCCGCAGGCCCACGCTCCAGAACAGGCGCAGGTCGCCGGCGCCGTCGATCCGGCCCGCCTCGAGGATCTCCGGCGGCACGGTGGCGGCCGCGAACACGCGGCACAGGTAGATGGAGAAGGGGCTGACGAGCAGCGGCAGCAGCACCGACCAGTAGCTGCCCACCAGGTCGAGCGCCGACAGCAGCTGGTACTGCGGGATGGCGAGCGCGATCTGCGGGATGAGCACCCCGGCGAGGATCGTCGTGAAGATCGCCTCCCGGCCGGGGAACCGGTAGACGGCCAGCGCGTACCCGGCGGCCGCCGAGAAGAACACGGACAGCACCGTGCCGATCCCCGCGAACAGCAGCGAGTTGAGCACCCAGCTGAGGAAGACGCCGTCGTTGTACTCGAGCAGCGCGGTGACGTTCGCGGCGAGGCCGCCGTTGAAGGACGGCGCGAACGTGTCGGTGCTGAACAGCTCCTGCGGGTTCTTCGTCGCGGCGACGAGCACCCACAGGGCTGGCAGGACGCAGTACAGCGCGCCGACGGCGAGCACCAGCGTCGGCAGGACGCCGCCGCGGCGGGCCCGCGCGCGGGCAGGGGCGATCGCGACGCTCATGCGTCGTCACCTCCGGTGAATCGGCGCGAGACGCGCATGACACCCATGGACACGGCGAACGTGAGCGCCGCCAGGAGCACCGACTCGGCCGCGGCCAGGTAGGTGTTCCCCTGGACGAAGGCGTCGTTGTAGACCTTCATCATCGGCATCCACGAGCTGGTGATCGCGTGCGACAACGGCTCCAGGGCGGTCGGCTCGTTGTAGACCTGGATCATCGCGATGAGCGCGAAGACCATCGTCATGACCAGGGCGGGGGCGATGAGCGGCAGCTTGATCCGCAGCGCGATCCCCACCTCGGAGGCGCCGTCCAGCCGGGCCGCCTCGTACAGCTCGACCGGCACCCCGCGCAGCGCGGTGTACAGGATGATCATGTTGAAGCCGAGGCCGCCCCAGACGGCGATGTTCGCCGTCGAGAACAGGACCGTGCCGCTGCCGAGGAAGTCCGGCGCCGTGAGCCCGACCTTCTCGAAGAGCTGGTGGATGGGGCTCACCGCGGGCAGGTAGAGGAAGCCCCACATGAGCGACGCGATGACGCCGGGGACGGCGTACGGGATGAAGATCAGCGTGCGCCACACGCCCGTCAGGCGGGTACGGCCGTAGTCGAGCAGCAGGGCGAAGACCACCGCCAGCCCGAACATCACGACGACGACGACCGCGCCGTACAGGACCATCCGGCCCAGCGCCTCCCAGAACACCGGGTCGCTGAGGGCGTTGGCGTAGTTCTGCAGGCCGACGAACTGCTCCTCGCGGGCGCCCAGCAGGCTGCCGTCGGCGACGCGCTTGGCCCGCAGGCTCAGCCACAGGGAGTAGCCGATGGGCACGAGCATGAACCCGAGCAGCAGGAGCAGCGCGGGGGCGAGCAGCAGGTACGGCACGCCGCGTCCGCGGCGGCGCCCGCGCCTCGGCGGGGCCGCCGCCGGGGCGTCGAGGCCGCGCGGCGCGCGCGCGACGTCGGGGTCAAGCGTGGTCATGACGTCTCGATTCGTCCGGCCGGCGGTCGTCCGCCGGCGCTGGAGCTCAGTCCTCGGCGACCGGGTAGCCCTGGTCGTGGAGGTCCTTCGTGATGGCGGTGTCGATGTCGCGGAGCGAGTCCTGGAGCGGACGGCCCTGCTCGATCGAGGTGGAGAAGTCGTCCTGCATGCGCGTGAACGCGTAGTTCACGTTGGGCGACCAGGGGAACTCGGTGGTGTGGGCGGCGGCGTCGGCCGCGAGGTCCCAGAAGTCCGTCTGGTCGCCGAGGATCTCCGGGACGGCCGACCCCTTGGCGTACTCCTGGCCGGCGACGGCCGCCGGGTACAGGCCGGCGGTGTCGACGAGCTGCGCCAGTCCCTCCGGGTCGGTGTAGAGCCAGGTGAGGAACGCGGCGGCCTCGTCGGGGTGCGGCGTCGTCGTCGAGATGGCGGCCGACGACCCGCCCCAGTTGCCGGCGTCCTCGGCGCCGGGCTCCCACTGCGGCAGCGGCACGGCCGTCCACCCGGAGCCCTCCTCGGCGATGCCGGCGATGACGCCCGCGCCCCAGGCGGGGGCGATCCAGGCGAGCTGGTCCCCCGTCGACATGGCAGCGTTCCACTCGGCCGAGTACGTGGGCGTGGTGCTCACCAGCCCGCGGTCCACGAGGTCGCTCCAGTAGGACGCGACCCGGGTGGTCGCGGCGTCGTCGATGTCGACGCCCCAGGCGTTCCCGTCGGCCGACCACCACTGGGCGCCCGCCTGCTGGGAGAGCCCCGCGAACCAGCCCGGGTACGTGGCGTCGAACGACGTGAGGTGCGCGTCCGGGTCGGCCTCGTGCACCTGCTCGGCGACGTCGGCGAACTCGTCCCACGTGGTCGGCACGTCGAGGCCGAGGTCCTCCAGCCGGTCCTCGCGGACGTACATCATCAGCGGGCCGATGTCGCCGGGGACGGCGTAGCTCTGCCCGTCCCACGTGACCTGCGCCAGCGCCGCGGGCGAGAACTCGTCCGCGAGCGGGGCCACGGTGTCCGTGACGTCGGCGACGGCCCCGTTGGACACGAGGATCGGCAGCGCCTGGTACTCGACCTGCATGAGGTCGGGCAGGTTGCCGGCCTCCGCGGCCGTCGTGATGCGGGTGACGAGGTCGTCGCCCTCCGCGAGCCGCGCGACCTTCACCTGCACGTCCGGGTGCTCCTCGTTCCAGACCCCGACGACGTCCTCGATGTTCGTCATCCAGGTCCAGTAGGTGAGCTGCACCGGGCCGTCGCCGTCGCCCCCGCCGCCGGGAGCGCCGTCGTCGCCGCTGCACGCGACCAGCGCGGTGGCGGCCGCCAGACCCGCGGCCGCGGCGACGGCGCCGCGGCCGAGCCGCGTCCTCATCGTCGACCTCGTGCTCATGACTCCCCCTCGCTCATGCCCGCGCGTACCGCAGGCCGTGGCCGTGCACGAACTGCGGGTCGGCGGTGTCGAACGGCACGTCGCTGCGGCTGGCGACGACGGCGGCCATCGAGCTCGGCAGGTCGAACGGCAGGCGCCCCTCGGGCCCGGCCTCGCCGAACAGCACCTGGGCCAGGGCCTCGTCGGAGGTGCCGAAGTCGGCGACGACGGCGGCGGCGGTCTGCTCGAGGCCGCCGATCACCGCAGGGCGGTCCATGTAGACGACGAGCACGACGGGCACGTGCGCCGCGAGCTCCTCGACCCGCGCCACGGTCGCGGCGTCGAACTCCAGCGAGCCGGTGTGGAAGCCGGCGGCCAGGCCGTCCTTCGCGTCGAACGGCGCGGGCACCCGCAGCACGGCGACGTCGGCGTCCTCGACCGCGGTGACGGCCTCGCCGAACGCGGCGACGGCGTCGGCCGCCAGGCCCTCGGCGAGCACCCGCGCGCCGCGGGCGAGCGGCAGCGCCGGGGCGCCGCCGTCCTCCCGGTTGGTCAGGAGGGTCAGCGAGCGGCGCTGCGCGTCGAGGCCCGCCTCGACGAACTCGCGGCTGCCGACCACGCGCTCGGCGTGGTCGCCGTCCAGGAACGGCTCGTCGAACAGGCCGAGCACGAACTTCTCGCGCAGGATCCGGCGCACCGAGACGTCGACGCGCGACTCCTCCAGGCGGCCCGCCCGCACGAGGTCGAGGATCAGGTCGGTGCGGTACTCGCCGCCGAACTGATCGGCGCCGGCGTGCAGCACCTTGAGCACCCGCTCCTCCTCGGTCAGGTGCTCGACGCCCCACGCGCGGGCCGAGGTCTCGTCACCCACCGCGATGTGGTCCGTGATGAGGCTCCAGTCCGTGCAGACGATGCCGTCGAAGCCGAGGCGCTCGCGCAGGATGCCCGTGACGACCGAGCGGTTGAAGCCGAAGCCGACCTCCTCGTACTCGGTGTCCACCGGCATGCCGTAGTACGGCATGACCTGCGTGGCGCCGGCCTCCAGCGCGGCCGTGAACGGGCGCAGGTGGGTCTCGAACGCGCCGCCCGGGTAGACCTGCTCGCGCCCGTACGGGAAGTGCGGGTCCTCGCCGTCGCGCTGCGGCCCGCCGCCCGGGAAGTGCTTGATCATGCCCGCCACGGAGCGCGGGCCGAGCCGGTCGCCGCCGTGCAGCCCACGCACGTACGCCCGCGCGATGCGCTCGACCAGCTCGACGTCCTCGCCGAACGTGGTGAAGATGCGCGGCCAGCGCGCCTCCGTCGCGAGGTCGAGCTGCGGGTGCAGCGCCACGGTGAGCCCCACGGCGCGGTACTCCTCGCGCACGATCGCGGCGAACCGCTCGATCAGTGCGTCGTCCCCGATCGCGGCGAGGCCGAGCGTGTCGGGCCAGGCGGAGAAGAACCCGGCCGGCGACTCGCTCTCCGGGTTGCCGGTCAGCGCGTTGCGCGGGTCGGTCGTCACCGGGTGGCGGGTGTCGGTGGAGAACGTCACGGGGATCCCGTGCGGGCGGTCGAGAGCGATGCGCTGGACGGCGTTGTGCCACTCGACGAACTCGCGCGGGGTGCGGGTGGTGCCCAGCAGGCCGTAGTGGGTGATGTGCTGGTCGACGATCGTGCGGCGCAGCGGCGGCAGGTCGAACTCGGCGTTGCCGGTGTCGACGTCCTCCAGGGTGCCCATCGGGTGGAAGAGCTGGCCCGCCTTCTCCTCGAGCGTGAGGCGGGCGAGCAGGTCCTCGACCCGCTGCTCCACCGCGAGGGTGCGGTCCTGGTACGGGTGGGCGGTCTGGGGCGAGGTGGCGGTCATGCGTCGTCTTCCGGTGTCGAGGAGGTGGTGAGGACGAGGACGTCGTGCGGGGCGAGCGGGAGCGTCGCACGCGCTCCCGGCACGGCGTCGCCGGGCAGGGCGTGCCGGGTGCCGCCGAGCACGTCGGTGAGGGCGGCGGCGGCGCGGACCTCCGCGGGGCCCGCGGCGAGGGCGGCGGCCAGGTCGAGCGTGGCCGACCGGTCGCCGTGGTTGATCGCGACCAGCGTGCTGCCGCGCCAGACCGTCTCGACGCCGGGCTCCTGCCCGCCCGTCGGGACGCCGGCGCCGTCGAGGGCGGCGCGCAGCACGGTGTCGAGCCCGTGCCGGGGTTCGGCGGCGAGGTCGGCACCCACGTACCAGGCGCGACCGGCGCCGTGGTCGTGACGGGCGACGGCCACGCACCCGGCCAGCGGCCCGTCGTCGTAGGTGGCGAGCACCTCCGCGCCGTCGCTCCGGGTGCGCTCGCCGAGGGTGGTCGCCGCGCCGCGGCGGCCGTCGACCCACGAGACGACGCTGCCGCCGTCGGGCAGGGGGGCCCATTCCTCGGCCGAGACGCCGAGCACGTGCCGCAGCAGGGCGGGCGACCGCCCCAGGTGCAGGTGCGCCAGGCCGTCGGCGACCCCGCCGAACGGCCCCCACACGAGGTGGCCGCCGCCGGCGACGTAGGCGTCGAGGCGGTCGGCGGTGCCCTGGTCGAGGACCGTGAGGGCGGGCGCGAGCACGACGTCGTAGTCCGCGAGGGCGACGTCCTCCCGCCCGGGGGCGACGACGTCCGCCACGACCCCGAGCCGCCACAGGACACGGTGCCAGGCCTGCAGGGTGGCGAGCGGGTCGAGGCGCGACGTCGGCAGCGCGACCTGGGTGCCGGCCCACCACGACGGCCAGTCCCACAGGAGGGCGACGCGGCGGTGGACGGGCTGCCCGACCAGGCCGCGCAGCGCGCGCAGGTCGGCGCCCAGGCGCCGGACGCCCGCGTGCAGGGCGGTGTCCGGGCCGGCCACGGGCAGCATGGCCGAGTGGAACCGTTCGGGGCCGGAACGCGCCTGCCGCCACTGGAAGA
The DNA here is from genome assembly GCF_044389085.1 of Isoptericola sp. NPDC019693. Classification (NCBI taxonomy): domain Bacteria; kingdom Bacillati; phylum Actinomycetota; class Actinomycetes; order Micrococcales; family Promicromonosporaceae; genus Isoptericola; species Isoptericola sp. NPDC019693. Next base: position 56,015 of record NZ_JBIRXP010000007.1, read on the forward strand.
ACAGCGCGCCGTCGCAGCCGTGCGCCGCGGCCTGCAGCACCTCGGCACGCAGGCGCCCGGGAGACTTCGTGAGGTTGTGCTCGCGCCAGCTCACGGCGCTCGCCGCCTGCTCCATGCGCAGCCAGGACGCGCCTCCCGCCAGGCCCCGGGCCAGGTGGTTGACGAGGGCCGAGTCCGCGGGCGCGTCGGGGGACGCGGGGTCGGGGTAGGCGTCGTCGGCGATCACGTCGAGGTCCGCGGCCCAGTCGTGCGGGTCGATGCCGCCGAAGAAGCCCATGAGGTTGGTCGTGACGGGGCGCTCCGGGTCGTGCCGGCGGACGATCGCCTTCTGCTCCCGGTACAGGTCGAGCAGCAGGTCGGAGCCGAAGCGGCGGAAGTCGAGCTCCTGCGACGGGTTGCGGTGGTACGGCGCGACGCGCGGCGGCAGGATCTCGGCCCAGTCGCCGTACTCCTGCGACCAGACGGTCGTGGCCCAGCCCGCGTTGAGCGCCTCGAGCGTGCCGTACCGCGCGCGCAGCCAGTCGCGGAACCGCTCGGCGCAGCGGTCGCACCAGCAGAACTGCCCGTACTCGTTGCCCGCGTGCCACATCCGCACGGCGGGGTGCGCGGCGTAGCGCGCCACGACCTGCTCGGCGATGCCCGCGGCGGCCGCCCGGTAGGCGTCGGACGACGGGCAGAACTGGTTCCGCGACCCGTAGCTCAGCACCGTGCCGTCGGCCGTCGTGGGCAGCGACTCCGGGTGCCGGTGCCCCAGCCAGGGCGGCGGCGAGGCGACGGGGGTGGCGAGGTCGACGGCGATGCCCGCGCCGTGCAGCAGGTCGAGCACCTCGTCCAACCAGGCGAACCGGTACTCTCCCGGCCGTGGCTCGAGGTGCGACCAGCTGAAGACGCCGACGGTGACGAGGTTGACCCCCGCCTCCCGCATCAGCGCGACGTCCTCCTGCCAGACGGCCCGGTCCCACTGCTCGGGGTTGTAGTCCCCGCCGTACAGGACGCCCAGCTCGTCCGTGAGCCGCGCAAGGCCGTGCCTCATGACCACACTCCCTCGGATTGTCGAAGCGCTTCGACGCGCAGGAGCGAGACTATCCCCTCGGGACGAGAACGGTCCAGGGGGTCATTCCGTGAGAGCGCGACCACCACGGGACGAGACGTTGTTCAAGCGCTTCGACACTCGTGAGGAGGGCGCAGGTTCGACGACGGGCCGGCCGTCACGGGGACGACCGGCCCGTCGGGACGCGGAGGGGCTCAGGCTCCGGCGCCCCCGGACGCGTCCTGGTGCACCCCGTCCAGCCAGCCCGCCAGCCGGTCGGGGCGGTCGGTGATGATCTCGTCCACCCCGAGGGCGACGGCGGCGGCCCAGTGCGCGGGCTCGTTCAGCGTCCAGACCGCGGTGGCGAGGCCGGCGTCGTGCAGCCGGGCGACGACGTCGGGGTCGTCACGGAGCACCGTGCCCTGGGGGTTGCACATGACGACGTCGAGGTCACGGCAGCGCGCGACGAGGTCGTCCCGGGCGCCCGTGACGAGCAGACCGCGGCGCAGCCCCGGGTCGGCGGAGCGCAGGGCGGCCACCGTCTCGGGCCAGAAGCTCTGAGCCACCGTGCGGTCGGCGAGCCCTGCCGCCCGCAGCGGCTCGGTGACCCGGCGCGCCTCCCGCGCCGACCACACGCCCTTGACCTCCAGCAGCAGGTCCAGGCCCGGGTGGCGCCGCAGCAGGTCGACGACCTCCGCGAACGTCGGCACGCGCTGCCCGGCGTAGGCGGAGGAGAACCACGACCCGGCGTCGAGCAGCCGCACCTCGCGCAGCTCGAGGTCGGCCAGCTTGCCGCTGCCGCTCGTCGTCGCGTCCACCGTCTCGTCGTGGATCACCACGACCTCGCCGTCCGCGGTGAGCCGCACGTCGATCTCCAGCGCGTCGGCCCCCGCGCGGGCCGCGCTCTCGAACGCCGCACGCGTGTTCTGCGGCGCGACGGCGCTGTTGCCGCGGTGCGCGACGACGCGCGGCCGGGACGCGCCGCCGGCCCGCCCGCCGGGCACGGTCCCGGCGGGCACGGTCCCGCCCGTCACAGGTACGGCTCCACGTTCTCGGTGTACGCCGTCTCGATGCGCGGCACGATCGCGTCGAAGGCCGTCCTGGGGTCGGCGTCCTCGATGACGATCTGCTCGAGCGCCTCGTTGAGCAGGGCGTCCGCACCGGGCACGAAGACCCGCACGTCGTCCTGCACGCGGGCCTTGTCGGCGAGCTGGTCCACGGCCGTGCGGAACTGCGGCGTCTCGGCGTACGTCGCCTTCATCGCGTCGCTCTCGACGGCGGAGGTGCGCACCGGCATGTAGCCGGTGGCCTGCGAGAACGTCGCCGTGTTCTCGGTGTTCGTGAGGAACTCCAGGAACATCGCCGCCGCGAGCTGCTCCTCCGGCGTCTTCGACGACGGGATCGCCAGCCCGGTGCCGCCGGTCGGGGTGCCGCCGCCCTGGGGGCCGTCGGGCAGGTACGCCGTCCCGACCTCGAACGACGCGGCGTCGAGCGCGCCCTTGAGGGAGCCGGTGGAGCCGATCGTCGAGGCGACGAGGCCGGACGAGAAGTCCGCCATCGCGTCGTCCGCCGAGAGGGTCGCGACGCCCGAGCCGTGGAACAGGTCGCGCACGAACTCGCCGCCCGCGACCGCCTCCGGCGTGTCGAGGGTGAGGTCGAAGCCATCCGAGTAGGCGCCGCCGGTGCCCCAGATCATGTTCTCGAACCACCAGGCGCCCCACGACGGCCCCGTGGACAGGCCGAGCGTCGAGCCGCCGTCCGGCACCTCGCCCTTGAGCTTCGCGTCCCAGTCGATCAGCTCGTCCCAGGTCTCCGGGCCGCGGTCGGGCAGGCCGGCCTTCTCCCACAGGTCCTTGTTGTAGTAGAAGAGCGGCGTCGAGCGGGCGTACGGCACCGCCCAGTGCTGGTCCTCGTACTCGTAGTCGGCGTACAGGGCGGGCTGGAAGTCGTCCGCGTCGGCGTCGAGGTACTCCATGACGTCGTCCACAGGCATGATCTGGTCGTTGAGGTGGTACCGGAACCACCACACGTCGGAGGCGATGACGAGATCGGGGAGCTCGTCGGTCTGCGAGGCGGCCTGGAAGCGCTGCGCGACCTCGTCGTAGTCGGCGCCGGCGGTCACGAGGTCGACCTCGATGCCCGACTCGGCGGTGAAGTCGTCGATGAGCTGCTGCTCGATCTCCTGCGACTGGCCCGGGTGGTTGCTCCACCAGGTGATCTCCTTCGCAGGCTCCACCTGCGACCAGTCGACGTCGGCCGACGCGTCGTCGGACGACCCGGTGGCGCCGACGCTCGGGCCGGCACAGGCGGTGAGGGTGAGTGCCGAGACCGCGGCGAGCGCCGCGACGGCGTTCCGGGTGCGGCGGGCAGGACGGTGGGACACACATGCTCCTTGGTTCGGGACGGTTCGAGGTGCTTCGGGGTGCGGGCGGGCCGGACGGGTCGTGCTCAACCCGTCACGGCGCCCGCGGTCAGTCCGGCGACGAGCCGTCGCTGGAGGATCAGGAAGACGAGCAGGATCGGCAGCGTCACGACGACCGTCGCGGCCAGCAGCACGCCCCAGTTCGACATGCCGTCGGTGTTCTGCAGCAGGGTGAGGCCGACGGGGAGCGTCATCTTCTCGGCGTGGTCGACGACGAGGAACGGCCACAGGTAGTCGTTCCACTCGGTCACGACGGACACCAGCGCGACCGCCGCCAGCGTGGGCGTGCTCATCGGCACGACGAACCGCCACAGCTTGCGCCAGTGGCCGGCGCCGTCGAGCTCCGCCGCCTCGAGGATCGAGGCCGGCAGGGTGAGGAAGTGCTGACGGAACAGGAAGGTCCCGAAGGCGCTGGCCAGGCCGGGCACGAGGATCCCCTGGTAGGTGTTGAGCCAGCCGAGGTCCGCGACCAGCGTGTAGTTGGGGATGATCGTGATCTGCGGCGGGATCATCAGCGTGGCGATGACCAGGCCGAACACGACCCGCTTGAACGGGAAGTCGAGGAAGACGAGCGCGTACGCGCAGGTGAGGCCGAGCGCCACCTTGAGGCCCGCGCCCACCACCGTCAGGCCGATGCTGTTGGCGAGCAGCCGCCCGAGCGGGATCGCGCCCGCCGCCTGGGCGTAGTTGTCGAGGCTCGGGGCCCCGGGCAGCCACTGAAGGGGCACCTGGTACAGCTCCTCGGGCGTCTTGAGGCTCGCGAGGAACAGCCACACGAGCGGCAGGCCGAGGACGACGGTCGCGAACGCCATCGTGAGGTAGCCGCCGACGAGCGGCGAACGCCGCCGGGGCGTCCTGCCGGGGAGCCCGGACGGAGTGGGCGCCGCCGTCGTGCGGACGGTCGTGGTGGCGCTCATGCGTAGTGCACCTTCCGCTGGACGTACCGCATCTGCACCGCGGTGACGGCCAGCAGCACGAGGAACAGGACGGTGGCGACGGCAGAGGCGTACCCGGCACGCCCGTTGACGAAGCTCTCCTCGTAGATCGAGTACATGAGCGTCGTCGTGGAGCCCAGGGGGCCGCCCTGGGTCATCGCCTTGATGATGTCGAACGACTGGAGCGAGCTGAGCATCATCGTGACCAGCAGGAAGAACGTGGTCGGGGTGAGCAGCGGCAGCACGATCGAGCGCAGCGTGCGGGCCGACGACGCGCCGTCGAGGGCGGCGGCGTCGCGCAGGTCCTGCGGCACGGCCTGCAGGCCTGCCAGGTAGATGAGGGCGACGTACCCGAGGTTCTTCCACAGGTAGACGACGATCACCATGACCAGCGGCCACGGCCGGTCGGTGTACCAGGCGGGCGAGGCGACGCCCACCCAGCCGAGCAGCTCCTGGACCAGCCCGTAGCGGGGGTCGAACATGAACAGCCACAGGATGCCGACGGCGAAGCCGCTCAGCACGTACGGCGCGAACGCGACGGTGCGGGCGACGCCGCGGAACCGCAGCCGACGGTTCAGCAGCAGCGCGAGGCCCAGGCCCAGCACCATCGCGCCGCCGACGGTCGCGACCGTGAACACCAGCGTCGTGGTGACGATGCGGCCCGTGGTCGGCGCGGTGAACCACTCGACGTAGTTGCCGAGCCCGACGAAGCGGGCCGACGGGGAGCCGAGGTTCCACTGCAGCGTCGAGAGGTAGAGGCTCTCCAGCAGCGGGCGGTAGACGAAGACGAGGATCAGCAGCACGTTCGGGCCGGCCAGCAGCAGCGCCCACAGCAGGGCGTTCCGGCGGCGGCGCGCGCCGAGGCGCGTGCGGGGTCGGGTGGCGGGTGGTCGGCGGTCGGGCGGGGTGCCCGCCCGGGCCGACGGGGCGTCCGGGAGACCGGACGGCCGTGGGGTCACGACGGTGGTCACGGCCGTGACTCTAGGAACCGCTCCGTCCGAAATGTCCGGGTGGACCGGGGTGCCGGCGAAGCGTTCGGGCAACGTTCATCGGCCCGGTTCCCGCAGGTCATCGGCGCCTCGCGGCCGTCACGCGGACGTCGTCGGCACGCCTCCCGGACGTCAGGCGGCCGTCAGCCCGTCGTCGCCGTGGGGACACCCGCCCGGGGATAGACCCGGGTGCGCTCGGACGTGCTCATCCCCCACCGCACTGCGCGGGTGGCGAGGGCCCCCGCCGGCCCTCCGAGGGTGCGGCGGAACCAGGTGTCGAGGTCGAGCGCGTCGCGCGCCCAGGCCGGGAGGGTCGAGACGGCGCCCGCGGCGAGCAGCGCGTACGGGGGCCGGGCCGCACGGGGCAGCGGGGGCTCGAGCAGCAGGTACCGCACCGTGTCCAGCGCGGCCTCCGACGCCGCCAGCTCGGGCCGGTACGCCTCGATCGTCTCGTGCAGGGCCGCCACCGTCTCCGGCACGACGACGGCGCCCAGGGCCCGCGCCACCCGCGCGGCCTGCGCCACGTACTCGTCGGCCTCGTTCCTGCTGAGCGGCCGCTCCCCGAACCGCTGGTGCGCGGTGAGGAACGAGTCCGCCTCCGCCGCGTGCACCCAGGTCAGCAGGTGCGGGTCGCCCGCGCGGTACGGACGACCGTCCGGCGCCTTGCCGCGCACCCGCTCGTGCACCGACCGGACCCGGTCCACGGCCGCCTGCGCGTCGTCGGCCGTGCCGAACGTCGTCGTGGCGATGAACGTCGCCGTGCGCTCCAGGCGGCCCCACGGGTCACCGCGGTACCCCGAGTGGCCGGCCACCCCCGCCATCGCGAGCGGGTGCAGCGACTGCAGCAGCAGCGCCCGCAGGCCGCCCACGAACATCGACGCGTCGGCGTGCACCCGCCCGATCGGGCTGTCGGGCGCGAACCACCGCGGCCCGGGCGTCAGGTGGATGCGGTCCCGGGACGCCTCCGCCTCCGGGCCCGCGACCTTCTCGAACAGCGCGTCGCCCAGCCGCGCCCGCAGCCGCTCGACAGGGTTCGTCACCGTCATCCCGCCAGTATCCGCTCACACGTCCATCGGCGTGAGCACGGCGATACGCCAGCCGTCGTCCGTGCGCACCAGCTGGTACACGAACCGTTCGGTGCCCTCGCCCGGCCCGTCATGGCGCCAGGCCACGTCGGCCCAGACGCTGTGCGCCGTCGCCGCCACGACCCGCAGGTCCGCGGTCATGTCGGCGACGCCGTCGTACTGGCTCCACGACGCGGCGAAGAACCGCTCCGTCTGTGCCCGGCTGGTCACCGGCAGGGACTGCCCGGGAAACAGGATCAGCGCGGGTACCGCGTACAGGTCCGCGACGGCAGCCTCGTCCCGGTCGAGCAGCGCCCGCCGGTAGCGGTCGAAGAACTCGGTGGCCACGTCGTCCGGCGCGTCCGTGCGGTCGGTGGTCATGGCGTCCGCCTCCTTGCGGGTCGTGGGTCGACAGGTCGACCGTACGCGCGGCCGCGGACACGTGTCCCTGCCCGCCGGCCGTCGGGGAGTGACGGTCGACGGGCAGGGACGGTCATGGCGTCGCGGGCGTCACTTCACCGCGACCTCGACACCGCCGGAGAACATCGAGTCGTGCAGCTCGAGGGTCTCCGGGGTGGCCTTCTCGGGGATGTCGAAGACGACGACCCCGTCGACCGTGTTCCCGGGGTTGATCTCGTTGAGGAACGAGTTGGACTCGTCGAGGTAGATGGCGGCCTCGGAGTCCGCCGAGTGCGTGCGCCCCTCCGTGTCGACGAGGCTCTGGCTGCTGCCGTCGAAGTACTGCGCCTCGTCGCCGATGTTCTCCACCGTCATGTGGACGAGCACGAACTGGCCCTGGGCCTTCTCGCTCAGGAACTCGTCGCCGACCTCCTGCACGCCGTCCTCGAGCTTCGTCACGGTGAACTCGAACTTGCCGTCGCGGACCTTGTCGCCGACGGCGGGCAGCGTGTCGGCCTTCTCCTCCTTCGCGGGCTTCTCGGTGTTCTCGGTCTTCGTGCCCTCGGCGGGCTTGTCCGCGGCCTCGTCCGTCGCCGCCTCCGCCTGCTGCGCCGTGGTGGCGTCGACATCGGCGGTGCCGTCGCCGCCGCCCCCGCCGCTCGTGCTCGCGATGATGACGACGAGGGCCACGGCCGCGCCGAGCCCGGTGAGCACCTTGTGACGGGCGAACCAGTTCTTGCGCTTCTCCGGCGCCGGCGGCATCTGCGGCTGCTGCGACCAGCCCTGCGGCGCGCCATAGGGCGCCTGCTGGCCGGGCTGCGGCTGCCCGTACGGCTGCTGCGGGTACTGCTCCTGGGAGTACTGCTGCTGGGGGTACTGCTGCGGCTGCTGGCCGGGCTGCGGCGGCACGGGCTGCTGGGACGGGTCGGGGTGAGGCGTGGACATGGGGACTCCTGAGGGGTGCGGTGCCACGAGGGCCGGGGCGTCGATCGGAACGGCACGATCGTCCGGCGCGGCACACCCCCGGCGGATCCCCTTCGCGGCTCGGGAGGCCCAGCCGAAAGGTGGACGTCGTTCACCCGCCGTCGAGCCGATCGGGGGACGGCGGCCGGCCGACGACCGCCGTACGCTGCCCGCATGAATCCGCCGCCGAACCCCGCCGACCCGTACGGCCGCCCGCCGTCGGGCGGCCCCGGCGGCCAGGTGCCAGGCGCCCCCACCCCGCCGGCGCCGCCCTACGCCCAGCCCTCGCCCGGGGCGACGCCCTACGGGACGCCACCGCCGGGAGGTTCTCCGGCATCGCCCTACGGGCCCCCGGTATCGCCCTACGGTCCTCCGGCACCGCCCTACGGGCCTCCGGCGCCGACCGGGGTCGCGCAGCCCTACCGGCCGTCCGGCCCCGCCCCGGCCGCGGCGACGGGACGCCCCTCGCCCGGCCGACGGTTCTGGCGCGTGGCGGGCACGATCGGCGCCATGGCCGTGGCGTGGTTCTGCGCGCTGGTCGGCATCGCCTTCGCCGCGCCGGTGGACCAGTTCGGTGGCGACGACCTCGCCCTGTCGATGCTGTGGTTCGTCGTCTCGCTCGGGGTCGGTGCCGCGATGTGGTGGCGGATGTCGCACCCGGTGCTCGTCTGCCTCGCGACCGCCGCGGTCGGCGTCGTCGGGCCGCTCGGCGCCGTCGCGCCGCTCATCGCGCTCCCGTGGGTGATCGCGCGGACCGACCTGCGACGCAGCCTGTGGTGCGGCGGCGCGACGGCCCTCGCTCTCGTCGTCACCTTCTGGCGCGACGCCACCGTCACGCCGCAGGCGGTCTTCTCGGTGGCGCTCGAGAACGGCATCGTCTCGTACATGTCCCCCGTGGGGTACACGGTCCTGGGGGTGCTCGGCCTCGCCGTCTCCGTCGGCGCCGGGCTCCTGCGACGGCTCGTGAGCGCCAACGCCGACGCGGACGCCGCACGCCAGGTCGCGCAGCGGGCCGACGTCGCCGCCCAGGAGGCACGCCGGCAGGCCACCGCCGAGGCGCGGCGCGCCGCGGACCTCCGGGCCGAGTCCGAGGCGTTGCGCACCGAGCTCACCCGGCAGGAGGAGCGCGACCTCATCGCCCGCGAGATGCACGACACCGTGGCGCACCAGCTTTCCCTGGTCTCCCTGGAGGCCGCGTCGCTCGAGGTGTCGTCCGAGGACCCGGGCGTCGGCGACGCGGCACGGTCCATGCGCTCGTCGGCACATCGCGCCCTGGAGGAGATGCGCACCCTCATCAAGTCGCTGCGCGACGGCGCGGAGGAGTACTCCGGCGCCGCGCCCTCCCTCGCCGACCTGGCCGACCTGCTCGACGGCGCGCGGGAGCGCGGCGTCGACGTCACCGCCACCGTGTTCGTCACCGACGCCGACGCCGCACCTCCCGGCCTCACCCGCGCCGTCTACCGCGTGGTGCAGGAGTCGTTGACGAACGCCGCGAAGCACGCGCCCGGCACGCGCGTGGACGTCAGCGTGCGTGCCCGCCCCGGCGCCGGGATGGACGTCGTCGTGCGCAACGACGCCGCTGCCGCGGGCGTCGGCGTCCCCGGCGGGGGCGTCGGCATCCCCGGGATGCGGGAACGGTGCGAGGCCCTCGGGGGCTCGTTCGACGCCGGCCCGACCGACGACGGCGGGTTCCGGGTGCGGGCACACCTGCCGTGGGTCGCCGCCGAGGACTGACCCGGTCTCCCCTCGCGGGCTGCCCGGGCGTCCCCGGCAGTGGCTAGGGTCGGCGTGTGGTCAGGGTGATGGTCGTCGACGACGACGCGATGGTGCGCGGGTTCCTGCGGACCATCCTCACGAAGAGCGGCCTCGACGTCGTCGCCGAGGCCGCCGACGGCGACGAGGTCGTCACCGCCGTGCAGGCCCACCACCCGGACGTCGTCCTCATGGACCTCCGGATGGGCCGGATGGACGGGATCCGCGCCACCGCGGCCGTCGTCGCGCTACCGTCCGCGCCCGGCGTGATCGCCATGACGTCGTTCGACACCGAGTCGGCGATCCTGGACGCCGTCCACGCCGGAGCCGCGGGCTTCCTCGCGAAGGACTCCGGCCCGGACGAGCTGGTCGCCGCGGTCCGCTCCGTCGCCGCGGGCGAGGGCGCACTGTCCCCGCGGGCCGCGCGCGTCGTCATGGAGCAGGTGGGCTCCAGACCGGCCGCCCGAGGCCAGCGCGAGGCGCGCGAGCTGCTCGCGCAGCTCACCGAGCGGGAGATGGAGATCGCGGGCGCCGTCGCCGAAGGACTGACGAACGCCCAGATCGCGGAGCGGCTCTTCCTGGGCGAGGCGACCGTCAAGACCCACCTGGCCCGCGCCACCACCCGGCTCGGCGTGAACCGCGTGCAGCTCGCGCTGCTCGTGGACCGGGCGGGGTGAATTCCTCCGCCACCAGGAGAGTTGCTCCCACGAACCCTTGCGGCGGAGGCGGCGCGATGGTGAGCTCCTCAGGTGGAGTCGGCGGTCGAGGCGGAGCTGCGCAGGCAGATCATGGCGTGGGTCGGCGAGCGGGCGGAGGCCAACGGCGGCTTCCTGCGGCGCGACGAGCTGCTCAGCTTCCGCCTCGGCGGCGAGAAGCTGCCCGTCATCGACTACTCGCGCGGCATCCGTAACCCGGCGTCCTTCGACTCGACGCTCTCGATCGTCAGCGCCGCCGACGGCCCCTACGACGACACCGAGTCCGAGGACGGGCTGCTGCACTACGCGTACCGCAAGGGCGACCCGTGGTCCGGCGACAACCGCAAGCTCCGGCACGCGATGGAGACGGGGATGCCGCTCATCCTGTTCCGCAAGGAGATCGCGAACGTCTACACGCCCGTGTTCCCCGTGTACGTCGTGGACGACGAGCCGCAGAACCGGCAGTTCCTCATCGCCTTGGACGAGGCGTTCCGGTTCATCCACGACCCCGCGCACCTGAGCGAGCCACAGCGGGAGTACGCACGCCGTCTCGCGAAGCAGCGGCTGCACCAGCCGGCATTCCGCACCCGCGTGCTCGTCGCGTACGAGACCCGGTGCGCGATCTGCGAGCTCAAGCACGGGTCCCTGCTCGACGCCGCCCACATCGTGCCGGACGGGCACGAGCTCGGCGCCCCGACGGTCAACAACGGCCTTGCCCTGTGCAAGATCCACCACGCCGCCTACGACCAGAACATGCTCGGTGTGACGCCCGACCACGAGGTCCGCATCGCGCTACGCCTGCTCGAGGAGATCGACGGGCCGATGCTCAAGCACGGCCTGCAGGAGATGCACGGGCGGCAGCTGACCCTGCCGAAACGGCGAGCGGACCGTCCTGACCGCGACCACCTGGCGTGGCGCTACGAGCTCTTCCGTGCCGTGGCGCCGGCGGAGGCGTCGAGGTAGCGCACGATCCGGTGCACGGCGTCGCGACCGGCGCGGTTGGCGCCGATGGTGGAGGCGGACGGCCCGTAACCGATGAGGTGCACCCGCGGCTCGCCGTCCACCTGCGTGCCGTCCATGCGGATGCCGCCGCCGGCGGTGCGCAGGTGCAGCGGCCGCAGGTGGTCGAGCGCGGCGCGGAAGCCGGTGTTCCAGAAGATGACGTCGACGGGGAGGGTCTCACCGTCGGGCGTGACGACGCCGTCAGGGACGATGCGGGTGAACATGGGTCGGCGGTCGAGCACCCCGCGCGCCTCTGCGGCCAGCAGCGTCGGGGTACGGATCAGGCCGGTCACCGACACGACGCTCAACGGCGGCAGCCCGTCGCGCACCCGGTCGGCGACCCTCGCGACGGCGCGCGACCCGTCCTCGGGCTCGAAGGTGTCGCGCCACTCCGGCTCGCGCCGCGTGAACCAGAAGGTCTGCGCCACGTGCGAGACCTCCTCCAGCAGCTGCACGGCCGAGATCCCGCCGCCGACGACGGCGACACGCTGGCCCGCGAAGTCCTCCGCCCGCACGTAGTCGGCCGTGTGCAGCTGACGTCCGCGGAACGTCTCCTGCCCCGGGTACGCCGGCCAGAACGGCTTCGACCACGTACCCGTCGCGTTGACGAGAGCCCGCGCGACGACGGTGCCCGTCCGGCCGCCGCCCTCCCACCGGACGAGGAGCCCGCCGTCGTCCGCCGGCTCGACGCGACGCACCCGCACGGGGCGCACGACGGCAAGGCCGAGCTCGCGCTCGTAGTCGCCGAAGTACGCGGGCAGCACGTCGACGCTCGCCGCCTCCGGCTCCACGTCGGGCTGCTCGATACCGGGCAGGTCGTGGATGCCGTTCACGGTGCTCATCCGCAGCGAGCGCCAGCGGTGCCGCCACGCTCCCCCGGGCCCCTCCTCGGCGTCGAGGACCACGTACGTGCGGGCGCCGGAGGACGCGTCGGCAGCGGGCACGAAGCCACGCCGTCGCAGGTGGTAGGCCGCGGACAGACCTGCCTGGCCCGCCCCGACCACGACGACGTCCGCCGCCTGCGGCATGGCCTCGATCGTCGTCACGCCTGGGGAACGTGCCGCGCGTGGACAGGATTCCGGCGCCTCGGTGTGGCCCCGAGCACCCTCGATGTCGCCGGGCAGGTCTGCTTTCCGGCGCAGCTCGACACGACCCCGGGAGCCCCCCATGCCGCGAGTGCGACGCCTCGACGTCTTCGTCCCCGACCACGACCCGGCCCGCTGCGCGTTCGCGGGTGCGGCCGCGCCGGTCGTCGGCGCCTACGAGCGCGCACTCGGGGAGCTCGGTCTCGTCGGCCCCGCGTCGTCGGTCATGCTGGTGGCGCAGAGGCCGGATCCGGGCCAGAACGGCGTCCTCGTCCTGGTCGACTGCGACCGCCCCGACTCCTCCGAGTCGGTGCGGGTCCGCGTGCCCGACGACGTCGCTGACGCGGCGCCACCGGAGGTCGCGCGCCTCGTCGCGGACGTGCTCGACGGGGCGCTCGCGCGGCTCGCGGTGGCGCGAAGGTGGGACGGCGCGACACTCTCCGCCGCGCTGACCAGCGCTCGGGCCCGGTCCGTCGAGGGGACAGCCCCGGCACCACGCTGGACGGTCCGCACCGAGGGCCGCGGGGTCACGGCGCCCGAGCAACCCCACGAGCTCACGGTTGTCGGGGGCGGTCCCGCCAACGGCGCCCCGCGGGCCTACGACCGTGAGCTGCAGCGCCTGCTCGACCGGTTCTCCGACGACGGGATGCAGGCCTGGTGGTCAGGCTCGCCGGTGCGGATCGGCGACGTCTGGTACTGGTTCGACGCCCCGCGCCCCGGCGTGCGCATCACCGTCACGAGGCGCGTCACCGCCGCCATCCACCGGCCTGTCAGGACGATCCGGGAGGCCGACCCCGTGGCGTTGGCCCGCGCCGACGTCCGCGCACTGCTCGAGCGGCTGGCGACCCGACTCGATCTGCCGCCGGCACCGCTGCTCGATGCCGAGGGCCTCCGGTGACGAGGGTCGCCGGAGCGGACGCGACGGGCGCGCCCCTGGCCTACCGTCAGGGACCATGACCCCCACGGCGGACGGGACCCCCACGGCGACGGTGATCGGCGGCGGGATCGGCGGCCTGGCGTCGGGCGTGGCGCTCGCGCGCCACGGCTGGGACGTCACGGTCATCGAGCGCGCGACGTCTCTGGACCCGGTAGGCGCAGGGATCGTCGTCGCGCCGAACGCGGTGCGGTCGCTCGACGCGCTGGGGGTCGGCGACGCGACACGCGACCTGGCCGCCCTGCAGGGCGAGTTCGGACTGCGCCGTCCCGACGGCACATGGCTGGTCCGCGGCCGCGCGGAGGGCGCCGAGTCGGTCTTCGGCGACCGCACCCTGATGCTGCACCGCGCGCAGCTGGTGGGGCTGCTCGCGGAGGCGCTGCCGGACGGTGCGCTGCGGCTCGGGGCGTCCGCCGTCGTCGTCGACCCGGGGACGACGACGCGACCGGCGCGCGTCGCCGTCACCGACGACACGGGCACGACGGTGGACGTCGACGCGGACCTCGTCGTCGCGGCCGACGGCATCGACTCCGCGACGCGGACCCGCTGGTGGCCGAGCGCCCCCGCCCCGGTGTCCGGCGGGTCGACGGCGTGGCGGTTCGTGACGCCGTCGGTGCCGGGCGTCGTCGGCTCCGAGATCTGGGGCCGCGGGATCGTCGCCGGGGTCATGCCGCTGGCCGACGGACGCGTCTACATGTACGTCTCGGTCGCCGACGGCGTCGGCGTTCCCCGCGACCTCGACGAGCTGCGCGACCGCCTCGCCGGCTGGCACGAGCCGGTCCCCGCCCTGCTCGCGTCCGTCGACGACGCCGGGGCGCTGCGGCACGAGCTGCGGCACCTGCCCGTCCCTCCCGCGTCGCTCGCGGCCGGCCGGGTGGTGCTCGTCGGCGACGCCGCGCACGCGATGCTGCCCAACCTCGGACAGGGCGGGTGCCAGGCGCTCGAGGACGCGGTGGTGCTCGGCGCACGCGTCCGCCTGGACGACGCCGTCGCCGACGCGCTGCAGCGGTGGTCCGCCGAGCGGCGGCCGCGCGTGGCGAAGGTGATGCGGATGTCGGCCCGGGTCTCCGGCCCGACGCTGTGGACGTCGCCCGCCGCCACCGCCGTGCGCGACGCCGGGATGCGCACCGTCGGCCGCTGGACGGAGGCGCTGGGTGCCCGCGCCCTCCGCCCTGTGATGTCGTGGCGCCCGCCGGAGGGGTGAGCGCCGACCGACGTAGTACCTGGTGACGGTTCTGCGTGGCGGTTTCAGAGGACTAGCGCAACACCGGTGATCAGTTCGGTGAGTTTCTCTTGCGGGGTGTAGAACCCGAGGGTCTGGCGGGGTCGGGTGTTCAGGAGTCGTTGCATCTCGGCGATCTCGTCGTCCGTGACCTGGTTGAAGTTGGTGCCCTTGGGGTGGAAGTCGCGGACCAGCCCGTTGAGGTTCTCGTTGCTGCCGCGCTGCCATGGCGAGTGCGGGTCGCAGAAGTAGACCGGGCACCCGGTCGCGATGGTGAAGGCCGTGTGGGAGGCCATCTCGGTGCCCTGGTCCCAGGTGATCGTGCGTAACAGCTCGCTGGGTAGCTGGGCGATCATGGCCTGCATCACCTCGATCACTGTCCGGCTGTCGCGCAGGCCGGGCAGTCGGCCGATCAGGGCGTAACGGGTGGAGCGTTCCACGAGGGTGACGATCCCGGAGCTGTTCGGCCCGACCACGAGGTCACCTTCCCAATGCCCCGGCACGGCCCGGTCGGTGACCTCGGCGGGACGGTCTGCCAGGCGGGCGCCGTCCAGCCACGGTCGCGAGGGCCGGCGCGGGAGCTTGGACTGCGGCCTGCGGGACTGGCGCCCCGAGCGCAGGGCCTTGGTGACGGTCAGCTCGTGCCGCAATGCGCCCCTGCCCTGCACGTACAGGGCCTGGTAGATCGTCTCGTGCGACACATGCTTCTCCGGCTCGGTGGGGAACTCCAGACGCAGCCGCCGCGCGACCTGCTGCGGCGAATGCTTGGCGTTCAACCTTTCCACGACCTGCGTCCGCAGCCACGGGTCGGCGAGCTTGCCCGGCCGCCGACGAGGCCGGGCAGCCCGCGCCCGGTAGTGCGCCACCTCAGCGTCGTACTTCGCCTGGCCCCAGTAGACGACCTGGTGGGAGGCGATCTCCCGCGAGACCGTCGACGGAGCCACCCCGATCTCGGCCGCGATCCGGCGCATCGACATCGGCTCGGGCAACGACAACGCCGCCTGGATGAACGAGCGATCCGCGAGCGTCAACCGCCGATACGACCCGCTCACCGACACGTGGTCACGATCCTCACCCACGGCGCCCATGGCCCCCACGGTGCCCTCGACCCCGACGGCTACAGCACCACCATGTTGGCCCCCCACGACGAGAGTCATGCCCGCGAGCCTCGCCCACTTCTGCACCGTTCCCATCACGACACCCAGCTCACGCACGAGCTGGATCGCAGACTCCCCACGAATCAGACCGTGCAAGGCGGTCTGACACACCGGCCACGGCAACTTCCTCGGCACAACAACCTCCAGCAGGTAAAGGTGTTGCGCTGGCTCTCTGAAGCCGCCTGCCCGGAACCGTCACCAGGCACGACGTCAGCAGCTCAGGTCGCCTGCCGTGGTGCTCGGCTGGCGGCCACCGGAGTGACCGGCGCTCAGGCGGGGGTGCACGACCCGTAGCCGATCCCGAGCCAGTCGAACCCGACGCTCCACGTGTAGACGACGGGCTCGGACGTCCACCCGCCCGGACCCAGTGCCCGCACGGTGACCGTGCCGGTGATGGTGTAGTTGAGGCCGGACGACACTCCCCACGCCACCGCCGTCGTGCCCGCGGGGACGTCCGTCGTCGCGTTCGCGGGCAGGAGCGGTGCCCCGTCCGACGTCGTCCCCGTCTGCCACGCATCCGGCACCCCGTGCGCGCTCTCGTCGACGCTCATGACGACCCGGTAGCCGGTGACCTCCAGGCCGTCGTCGCCCGGGGCGAGCTTCAGGAGGTTCGGGGAGTTGTTGTGCCCCTCGCAGGTCGTCGCCGGGACCGCGACCGTACCCGCCGTCGCACTCACCGCCCCGGCCTCCTGGCTGGCCCACGCCGCGTCGGTGGCCCGCGGCCCGGCACCGCCGACGCCGAGCGCGACGCCTCCGGCAACTCCCGCGGCGACGGACAGCGCCAGCCCGCCCGCCAGCAGCGCGCGGCCCGCGGGCCGCCGCCGGACGGCCGCCCGCACACGCTCGATCGTGCTCCTCATGACTCGCTCCCCGACTCCGGTCCGATCTTCTCCGTCGCGCGCCGGCCGGCGCGCAGCGCGGCCCCGACCAGCACCGCCATCAAGGCGAGCGCCAGCCACGGAGCCAGGTCCGCGCCGGTGCGGGGCAGCGCGCCCGGCACGCCCGCGGCCCAGCCCGGCACGTCCGCGGCCCAGCCCGGCCCACCGGTCGCGGACACCTCCCCGGCGCCGGCCCCGGCGGGGGCCGAGCCCTCGCCGCCTCCGGCTCCGACGCCCGTGCCGCCGGACCCCGTGCCACCGGACCCCGAGGCACCCGACACGTCGCCCGGCTCGTCGCCCGGTCCGCCCCCCGGCCCGCCGCCGGGCGTGACGGCGACGCTCTCGCCGCTCCCGGCCGCCCGGAGCGTCAGCGTCCCCGCCAGGGCCTGGGCGCTCTCGGGCGCGTCGGCCGGCAGGGTCACGCGCACCCGCAGCCAGCGCTCGTCGCGGGCGTCCTGCCCGCCGAGGTCGACCACGTCCCCGGGCGCGACCGCGGTGGGCGCGACGAGGGTCCGCGCCCCCGGGGCGCACCCGCTCCCGCTCCAGCGCTCCGGGCAGGACTCGACCGCGACCCGGACGTGGGCGGCCAGCGCGCCGTCGACCCGCAGGGTGCGCGCGACGGTGCCGTCGCCGGCGTCCGCTGCGACGCCCACCGCCCAGTCGGTGGAGTCCCCGGGGGACAGCCGGTCGGCGCCGTCGCCTGCGACGGACGTGAGCCGTAGGTACTGCCCCTGGACCACGTGCTCGTCGCCGGTGTTCGCCCCCGCGGGGGTGGGCGTCGCCACGACGCCCGCGAGCGCCAGCGGCACCACGAGGGCGAGGACGCCCGCGCCCTGGGCGGACGTCGCGTGGATGGTCTCCGGCCGGGTCACCGGCGAGGTGCCCGTGCCCGTGGCCGCGGCCCGGGAGGGCCGCCGCGGCCACAGGCCCCAGACGACCAGCGCGGCGGCGGCGGCGCCAACGGGCGCGAGCACCCGCGGGTCGCCGAGCCGCGCGACCAGGCCGGCGACCCCCGGGACGGAGGCCACGACGCGTCCGGCCTCGGTGACGCGGTAGGTCTCGGCGTCGACCTGGGCGTTCGCGTCGCCCTGGAGGGTCAGGGTGCGGGCGGCAGGGTCACCGTCGGCCGCGGCGACCTCGACGACGCGGTGGGTGACGGGCATGCGCCCGCCGTCGCGCTCCACGGTCACCACGTCGCCGGGGCGCAGGTCGGCCGCCGTGACGGTCCGCACCAGCGCGGCGGACCCTGCGGGGATGGTCGGCGACATCGACCCCGAGCTGAAGAGGACCACCTGGAAGCCGAGCCCGGCGCCGAGCGCGGCGAGCACCACGCACAGCAGGCCGAGGGCCGCGGCCGGCCACAGCAGGATCTCGCCGGCGACCGCCAGGGGGCGGGGGCGTCGTCTCGTCGTCATCGGGGGGTCTCCGTCCGGGTCAGCCGGTCTGGGTGACGGTGAGGGTGAGCCCGAGGCTCGTGGAGGTGCCCTGCACCTCGGTGCCGGTGTCCCCGTCGCCCGGCGCGGCGACGCGGACGTCGAGGCAGAGGCCGGCGGCATCCTGCGCGTCCGCCGCGACGGGCACGGTGGCGCCGCCGGGCGCCCCGGCGGTCACGGGCACGTAGGTCGACGGCCCCCCGGCGAGGTAGGTGGCGCCGCTGGTGAAGTCGGCGGCGCCGCAGTCCGCCGTCGACGACTCGCGGGCGACGACGCGGTACTCCAGGGCGCCCGCGAGGGCGCCGTCGGCGGCGACACCGGTCAGGGCCACGTCGCCGCCGCGGGTGCTGCCCGCGGCCGTGCGCACGTTGAGCCGGCCGAAGCGGGAGTCGCCGGGAGCCGGGGTGTCGTACGTGCCGCCAGGGGCGAGCCCGGTGAGGTCGGCGGCGAGGACCGCCGCCGACCCGGGCGCGTGGTGCGCCCACTCGCCGCCGACGCCCTGTGACTGCGTGTCGAAGGAGCCGGCGGTGAAGGTGGCGGACGCCGTCTCGGTATCCTGCCAGGCGGCGACGGTCCACACGCTGCCGACACCGAGCACGAGCCCGCCCGCCAGGATGCCGAGCACCCTGGTGGGACGGACGGGGCGCACGGCGCGACGTCGGACGGGGTCCGTCCGCGCGCCGTCGGGTCGGTGGGTCGTCATCGGGTCAGAGCGAGGTCGTCGACTCGCCGGTCAGGGTCCACAGCACGGTCGCCGTCTCGCCCTGCGCCAGGTCCTCGTCGGCTGTCACGGTGACCTTGAGGTACACGACGTCGGAGAGCGCGTCGAGCGTGAACAGGTCGTGCGACCCCGTGGCCTGCACCGACTCCGAGGACACGAGCGTGCCCTGCGCGGTGGAGCCATCGATGTCGTCGACCTGCTGGACCGTGTAGGTGAGGTTGTCCGCCGCGGCCCCCGAGGCCTCGACGACGCCGGTGACATCGGCGCCGTAGGTGGACGCCGGGTCGAGGCGCACCGCGTAGACCGCAGTCGCGGAGTCCGTCGGGGACAGGTTCTGCGCCAGGTCACCGAAGGAGATGGTCAGGGCCTCGGCGGACGTGTCGTGGTCGGCGAAGTCGGCGCCGTCGGCACTGCTCTGCAGGCCGAAGGACCCGGCGGCGAAGTCACCGGTTGCCACCTCGGTGTCGGTCCAGGCGGCCATCGTGACGACGGCGCCGATCCCGAGCACCAGGCCTCCGGCCCCGAGCGCGAGGAGCTTGCGGCGTCGGCGCGCGGGCTCTGCGGCCTGTGCGGTGGTGGGGGCGAGGTTCTGGTCGTCCATCGGTCTCTCCTGTCGCTGCCGGCAGGTGCCGGTCGGGTGGCTGACGGGACCATCCGACCGCCGGGCACGGTGTCCGACCGGCGGATCTGCGTGGAAACACGTACGGTTTTGCGTGCTGGCGCGGCGCCTGCGCCGCCCAGGGGCCAGGCACGGGGACGACGACGGCGGAGGACGCGTGGGCGCAGATCGCACGGTCCGGGTGAGCGTCGTCGAGGACGAGGCCCTGATGCGGGCGATGCTCGAGCGCACCGTCGCGGAGGCACCCGGCCTGCGCCTCGTGCACGCGCTGGACAGCGTGGCGGCGGCTCGCCTGACGATCCTGCCCGGCAGCGCGGACGTGGCGGTCCTGGACGTGAACCTGGAGGACGGTAACGGCATCGCGCTCGGCCTGCAGCTGCAGCGTGCGGACCCCGGCCTCGCGGTGATGCTGCTTTCGAGCCACGACGTCATGGGCCTGTTCACGGCGGTGCAGAAGGAGACGACCCGCCCGTGGAGCTACCTGTCCAAACGGTCGTCCTTCACGCGCGACGTGCTGGTCGGTGCCATCGCCGCGGCCGCGGCCGGCCAGGTGGTGATCGATCCGGAGCTGGTGCGGCGCTCGGAGCCCCGAGCCGGCAGCGAGGTCGCCGACCTGACCCGCGCGCAGCTCCAGGTGCTGCGCCTGGTGGCTGAGGGTCTGTCGAACGACGGGGTGTCCGAGCAGCTCTCGATCTCGCCCCGGTCGGTGGAGAGCCATCTCCTCACGATCTACCGGCGTCTCGGCCTGGAGGGCGCGGACGGCAACCGCCGGGTCAGTGCCGTGCTGGCGTTCCTGGAGCAGACGGGGCGCACGTGGCGGCGCTGACCCTCTCGCCGGCCTGGCAGACCGCACGCCGCCGGCGACGCGAGCGGACCGCCGTCGCCGTCGCCGTCCTCAACGTCGTGGTGTTCACGGTGCTCGTGACGGAGCAGGCCGTGGAGTGGGACGGCGACGCAGACGCCGCTGACCTGGCATGGTGGGTCGGCGGCGTGACCCTGGTGATCGGCCTCGTCCTCGTCGGGCTGATCGTCGCCGTGAACCGCTGGGTGCGCCCGTGGCCGGCGCGCCTCGCGGTGGCCGCGGCGCTCGCGGCGGGGCAGGCCCTGGTCCGGCTACTCATCCTCGTGCCGATCATGTCGGCGCCGGACGCGGTCAGCCCCGGCGGGTTCGCCGCCTGGGTGACGGGGATGCTGGGCTACTCGGGCGCGCTCGGCGCCGGGCTGCTCGTCGCGTGGTTCCTGCAGCGTGAGGACGACGAGCGCGAGCGACGCCTGGCGCAGGAGGCCCGGGCCGCGGCCACCGTACGGGAGCTCGAGGCGGAGGAGCTGCGCGTGCGGCGCAGCGTGGCCGACCGGTTGCACGGCACCGTCCAGCAGCGGCTGGTGGTGATCTCCGGGGGCCTGGACGCGCTGGCGGCCGAGCTGGACGAGCCCGCCCGCTCGCGCTGGCGAGAGACCCTCCGGGGGTGGGCGGAGGACCTCGACGAGCTGCGCGAGGAGGACATACGCGTGCTCAGCCACAGCCTGTTCCCGTCGGGGGCCGACCTCGGCACGTTCGACGCGGTCCGGACGCTGCTGGGCCGCCTGCCCGTGAGCGTCGCGACCTCGCTGACCCTGGGCCCGACCCTGCAGCGTCTCGTGGACGCCCACCGGGCGCCCCTTCCCGTCCCCGAGCGGCTGGTCGTCGTCTACGTGATCGAGGAGGCGGTGACCAACGCGCTCCGGCACGGCGGCGCGACGGCGGTCACGGTGCGCGCGGAGGTCCGCCCCGACGCGGCGCCCGACGGGCGCCGCGTGCTCGACGTCGTCGTGGACGACGACGGCAGCGGGCCCGATTCCGCCGACCCCGCGCTGTCCGGGCTGGCACGTCACCGCGCACGCGCCGAGTCCCGTGGCGGCGCGCTCACGCTCGGCGTCAACGACGACGGCGGCGGCCGGCTCCACCTGGTCCTCCCGTTCGAGCCCGGCACGGCTCCCGGCACCGCAGGCTCCGTCGACGACGAGCCCTAGTCGGGCACACCCGCCTTGTCGACGTTCCGTGCCGCCCCTGCCGTCCTACGCTGGCACAGCCCGCACACCGGCTGCCGAGGAGCTGAGTCCCGCGTCTACCGAACCGCGCCCTGCGACGGACGCCCTCCCGCCCGCCCCTCCGGAGGGACAGCTCCACCGGAGCCTGTCGCTGCGGCACCTCGTCGTCTACGGCCTGCTGTTCATCGGCCCGACCGCGCCGATGGGCACCTTCGGCGTGCTGGACGCGCGCAGCAACGGCGCGGTCGCCCTCGTGTTCGTCGTCGCGACCGTGGCGATGGCGTTCACGGCCTGGTCGTACGCCCGCATGTCCGTCGCGGTCCCGAAGGCGGGGTCGGTCTCGGCCTACGCGACCGCGGGGCTGGGTCGGCGGCCGGGCTTCATGGCCGGGTGGATGATCGGCCTGGACTACCTGTTCATCCCGAGCCTGGCCGCGCTGTTCTGCGGGATCGCCAGCCACGCCCTGTTCCCCACGGTGCCGGTCTGGGCGTTCACCGGCGCCGCCGTGCTCCTCATCACCGGCCTGAACCTCGGCGGGGTCAGGCTCGCCGCCACCGTGGGGTTCGTCGCCCTGGTCGTGGAGATCGTGGTGCTCGCCGCCTTCTGCGTCGGCGCGGTCGTCGTCCTGGTGCAGGAGGGGCCGGCCCGGCCGTGGTTGTCCCCGCTGACCGGGCTCGACGGGTTCACGCTCGCCGGGACGCTCGGGGCGGTCTCGGTGGCGGCTCTGGCCTTCCTGGGGTTCGACGCGATCGCCACGTTCGCCGAGGAGAGCACCGGCTCCCCGCGGCAGATCGGCCGGGCCCTGATCTTCTGCCTCGTCCTCGCCGGGGCCCTCTTCGTGCTCCAGACCTACCTGGGCGCGCTCCTCACGACGGCGACGCCCCAGGAGCTGGCCGCGAACCCCGAGGAGCAGGGCACGATCTTCTACACGACGATCAGCGAGGAGATGGGGGCGTGGCTCGGCACGACGGTCACGACGGCGCGCGCGCTCGGTCCCGTCCTCTCCGCGCTCGTCGCGCAGGCCGCGGTGAGCCGCCTCATGTACGGGATGGCACGCGACGGACAGCTGCCCGCACGACTCGGGTCCGTGAGCCGCCGGACCGGCGTGCCCCGCCTGGCGACCCTCGTCTCGGCGGTCGCGACGCTCCTCATCGCCGTGGCGGCGGCGATCCGGCCCGACGGCCTCGACCTGCTGTCCTCGATGGTCACGGTCGGCGCCCTGACCGCATTCGTCGTCCTGCACGTCGCGGTGGTCGGCTACTACGTGGTCGGCAAGCGCACCGACCGCCGCGTCCTGCACACGGTCGTCCCCGTCGTCGGCCTGGCGATCGTCGTCACCGTGCTCGTCCTGGCCAGTCATCTCGCCCTGGAGGTGGCGGCCGTGTGGCTCGTCCTGGGCCTGGTCATCATGGTGGTGCGCGGCCGGCGTCGACCGACAACCGGCGATTGAGCTCCTCCGCAGTTGAGCGACGGCCGACGCGCGACGCCCCTACTGCTCGTCCGGCTGCACCGGCCCGGGTGTGGTGGCCAGGTTCCGGTTCACGACGCGGCCGTCATAGGCCTCGTCATAGTCGTACGCGAACCCGAGCAGGTCGGCCTCGGAGTACTTCTTGCCGACGAAGATGAGGTTGAACGGCTTGCCCGAGTCGTACGCACCGTCCGGCACCACGACGCCTGGCAGCTGGGAGATGTTGATCTCCGACACGGTCGAGGCGTTGATCTCCCCGTCGTAGATGCCGGGGATCTCCTCGACCTGCTGCGGGAACACCAGCGCATCGAGGTCCTGCGTGTCCATGACCTGGTCGAACAGCTCCTGGTACTGCTCCGACACCGCCTCGAACTCGGCGTCGGTCGTGGGCTCGGTGGCCAGCGCCTCGACCATCTCGTCGATCCGCTCGTCACCGGCGAACCCGTGGGCGTCGGCCCAGTCGTCCAGCTGCTCGAGCGAGCTCACCGCGGCTCCGTCGCCAAGCCCGGCCAGGTAGTCCTCGACGGCGTGCGCGTTGCCCACGCTGCCTCGCCCGTCGTAGCCGCCCTCGCCGATCTTCGCGAGGTCGGCGAACCTGGTCCCCTCGAACGGGTCCTCGACGACGGTCGCGCCCTGCTCCTGCAGGTTGTCCACGGCCTCGGCGTACAAGGCCGCCGTCTCGTCGGAGAGCTCACCGCCCTGCCCGGAGCGCCAGCCCGGCCCGTAGAGGCCGATGCGCGTACCTTCCAGGGCTCGCTTGGACAGCTGCGACGTGTACCCGCCATCGGGCACCTCGGCACCCGCGGTCTTGGGGTCACCGGAATGGGTGCCGGCCATGACGTCCAGCATGATCGCGGCGTCCTCGGGAGTCTTGGCCAGGGGCCCCAGCACGTCACGGGTGTTCCCGGCCAGCGGCATGTTCCCGGTGTTCGGCACCAGCCCGAAAGTCGGCTTGACCGCGAACAGCGACTGCGCCGACGCCGGGTTCTGGATCGACCCGCCCGTCTCCTCCGCGATGCCGGTCACCGCGAAGTCACCAGCGACGGCGGTGGCCGACCCGCTGGACGACCCACCCGGCGCCCAGTCCTGGTCCAGCGCGTTGAACGTCGGGCCGTAGGCCGAGTTGTTCGCGTTGGAGCCGGACCCCGCCAGGACCGGCAGGTTGGTCTTGCCCACGATGACCGCCCCGGCCTCGCGCAGGCGTTCGACCACGGGGGCGTCGTCCTGGGGGACCAGGGCGACGCCGCCCGCCTCGGGGCTGGTCACCGCCCACCCGGAGGTCGTGGGCAGCCCGCGCACGTCCAGGGAGTCCTTGATGACGATCGGCACGCCCTCCAGCGGGCCCACGTCCTTCTGAGAGCCCTGGCGGGCCGCGTCTGCCGCGGCCGCCTCGACCAGGGCGTCCGGGTTCAGCCGGGTGAACGCGTTGTAGTAGGGCTCGTGCTGCGCGATGCGGTCCAGGTAGGCCCGGGTCAGCTCGACCGAGGTGACCCGGCCCGTCTTCAGCGCCTTGGTCGCCTCCGCGATGGTGAAGGTCGTCGGGTCCTGCGCGCCGGGGCGATGCCCATGCCCGAACGCCGGCCGGTCGGCGGCGACGGGGGTCGCCGCCGCACCGCCGACGGTTGCTGACGAGGCCAGGACCGCTCCGGCCGCGACCGCCGCGAGGCGGCGGATGGTGAACGTGCTCACGAGGGACTCCGATCGTCTACGTCTACCGACCTTCGTCACCCTTGCCGACCTCGCATTTCACCCGTGTTGCCGGCGGGTAAGACGCCCGGGACGACGCGCTCAAGTCGTCCTCCTACCGCGCCCATGCGCACATCTCGGAAGGCACGAGTCCGCCGTCGGCGAACCCGGAAATTGAGTCGGGGTGGCTCAAGTTGAACTCGTCAGCAGCAACTCATCTGGAGGAGGACAGCATGACCACCACCCTGAACCGCACCCCGTTCGCCGACGCCTGGCTCCGCGACCTGTGGACCCCGCGCCTCGCGGACCTGCGCAGCGAGGGCCCCGTTCCCGCCGCCGACGTGTACCGCGACGGCGAGGACCTCGTCGCACGCCTCGACCTGCCGGGCGTGAACCCGGCCGAGGACGTCACCGTCGAGGTCGAGGGCCGCAAGCTCGTCGTGCGCGGCGAGCGGAAGGACCAGCGCCCGGAGGAGTCGGAGGGCCGACGCATCTCGGAGGTCCGCTTCG
The DNA here is from genome assembly GCF_044389085.1 of Isoptericola sp. NPDC019693. Lineage (NCBI taxonomy): Bacteria > Bacillati > Actinomycetota > Actinomycetes > Micrococcales > Promicromonosporaceae > Isoptericola > Isoptericola sp. NPDC019693. Next base: position 81,007 of record NZ_JBIRXP010000007.1, read on the forward strand.
GCGCCTTCCGCCGCGTCGTCACCCTGCCGAAGGCCGTGGACGGTGACGCCGTGACGGCGTCCTACGACGCGGGCGTCCTGACGGTCACCGTCGCCGGCGTCTTCGCCGGCACGACGCCGCAGCGCATCGAGGTCACCAGCGCCTGATCCCAGGCACGCCACGACGGCGCCCGGTCGCACCCCGCGACCGGGCGCCGTCGTCGTCTCCGCTGCGACGCGGTCACACCTCCAGCCCTCGTCTCGTCGTCACCGTGAGCAACCGATGACGAGACGGACCGAGGAGACGAGATGTCCGACGCAACGCAGGTCGTGGTGGTGGGCGGCGGCTACGCCGGGGTGATGGCGGCGAACCGCCTGACGGCGCGGGACGACGTGGCCGTGACGCTGGTGAACGACCGCCCGACGTTCGTGGAGCGGATCCGGCTGCACCAGCGGGTCGCCGGCTCGCACGACGCGGTCGTGGACTACCGGGAGGTGCTCGCCGAGAGGGTGCGGCTCGAGGTCGCGACGGTGGACCGGATCGACGCCCAGGGGCGCAGGCTCGTGCTCGCCGACGGCGGCAGCCTCGCGTACGACTACCTCGTGTACGCGGTGGGCAGCACCAGCGCCGCGCCGGCCGTGCCGGGCGCGGCCGAGCACGCGTTCGCCCTGGCGAGCCTCGAGGAGGCCGATCGGCTGGCTCCCGAGCTGGCCGCTGCCGGGCCGGCGGCACGCGTGACGGTGGTGGGCGCCGGGCCGTCGGGCATCGAGACGGCGTCCGAGCTGGCGGAGCAGGGCCGCGCGGTGACGCTGGTCTGCGGCGACACGCTCGGGCCGTACCTCCACCCGCACGGTCGCCGGGCCGTCGCGACGGCGCTCGCGCGCCTCGGCGTGGAGGTCGTGGCGGGACCGGGGGCCACCGTGACGGCGGTGACGGCCGAGGCGGTGCAGCTCGCGGACGGCCGCGATCTGCCGAGCGACGTCACGATCTGGACGGCCGGGTTCACCGTCCCCGACCTCGCCGCCCGCAGCGGGCTGAGCACCGACGCGGCGGGCCGCCTGCTGACCGACGAGACGCTGACCAGCGTCGACGACGAGCGGATCGTCGCCGCCGGCGACGCGGGCGCGCCGTCGGGCCTGCCGTACCGGATGAGCTGCCAGGCCGCCGGCCAGCTCGGCGGCGCCGCGGCGGACACCGTGCTCGCCCGGCTGGCGGGTGCCACGCCCGCGCCGGCCGCCGTCGGCTTCCTCGGCCAGTGCCTCAGCCTCGGCCGCGGGGCGGGCCTGTTCCAGTTCGCGAACCGCGGCGACGTCCCGGTTCGCGCCTTCCTCGGCGGCCGCCTCGGCGCCCGCACCGGGGCGTGGCTCAAGGAGCTCGTCTGCTGGAGCACCGTCAAGGGGCTCACCTGGGAGGCCCGCCGGCCCGGCATCCTCCGGTACCCGGCGTTCGTCGCCGACCCGAGCCGCCGGGCCGCGCTGCGCGACCGGCAGCAGGGGGCCGCGACGTCCGACGTCGTCCCCGTCGCCTGACGCGACGACGCCCGTCGAGCCGGCCGGGACCTGGTCCCGGCCGGCTCGACCGGCGTGCGGTGCCGCCGTCGGCTCAGCTGATGCGCCGCCGGTAGGCGACGACCGCGAAGGCGTAGGCGATCACGAAGATGCCGATGAGCCAGGCCAGGGCGATCCAGATGTCGTTGCCGACCGGCTGCTCGGCGAACAGCGCGCGGATCGAGTTGACGATGGACGTCACGGGCTGGTTCTCGGCGAACCAGGCGACCGGGCCGGGCATCGTGTCGGTGGGCACGAACGCCGAGCTGATGAAGGGCAGGAAGATCAGCGGGTAGCTGAACGCGCTCGCGCCGTCGACAGTCTTCGCCGAGAGGCCCGCGATCACGGCGAGCCAGGTCAGCGCGAGGGTGAACAGGGCCAGGATCCCCGCGACGGCGAGCCACGACCCGAAGGACGCGCCCGTGCGGAAACCCATGAGGAACGCGACCCCGATGACGATCGCGACCGAGACGAGGTTGGCGACGAGCGACGTGAGGACGTGCCCCCACAGGACGCTCGAACGCGCGATCGGCATCGACTGGAACCGTTCGAAGATGCCGCCCTGCATGTCGAGGAACAGCCGGTACGCGGTGTAGGCGATGCCGGACGCGACGGTGATCAGCAGGATGCCGGGCAGCATGTAGTTGATGTACGACTCGTCGGTCCCGGTGTTGATCGCCCCGCCGAAGACGTAGACGAAGATGAGCATCAGGGCGATCGGGGTGACGGCCGTGGTGACGATGGTGTCCGGGCTCCGCAGGATGTGGCGCAGCGAACGACCGGTCAGGGTGCGGGTGTCGGCAAGGGCGTGGGTGGTCATCAGGAGTCCTTCTCGGTACCGGTCGCGCCGACGAGCGAGAGGAAGACGTCCTCGAGGGAGGGCTGCTTCTCGACGTACTCGACCTTGGCGGGCGGGAGGAGGCGCTTGAGCTCGGCGAGGGTGCCGTTCTGGATGATCGTCCCCTCGTGCAGGATGGCGATCCGGTCGGCGAGCTGCTCGGCCTCGTCGAGGTACTGCGTGGTGAGCAGCACGGTGGTGCCGCCGTGGGCCAGCTTCTTGACGGTGTCCCACACCTCGATCCGCGCCTGCGGGTCGAGGCCGGTCGTGGGCTCGTCCAGGAAGATGATCGGCGGGTCGCCGATGAGACTCATCGCGATGTCGAGGCGACGCCGCATGCCGCCGGAGTAGGTGCCGGCGCGGCGGCCGCCGGCCTCCGTGAGCGAGAACCGGGCGAGCAGCTCGTCCGCCACGCCCCCCGGGTCCTTCAGGTGGCGCAGCCTGGCGACGAGCACGAGGTTCTCGCGGCCGGTGAGGATCTCGTCGACGGCGGCGAACTGGCCGGTGAGGCTGATCGACTCGCGCACGTCGCCGGGCTTGGTCGCGACGTCGAACCCGTGCACGACGGCCGTGCCCGCGTCGGGCTTGAGCAGCGTCGACAGGATGCGCACCAGGGTGGTCTTCCCGGCGCCGTTGGAGCCGAGGAGGGCGAAGATGCTGCCGGTGGCGACGTCGAGGTCGACCCCGCGCAGCACGTGCAGCTCGCCGAACGACTTCTCGATACCTCGGACGTGGATGGCGGCCCCGCGGGCCGCGCCGTCGGACTGGGCGGTGGTCATGTCTGTTCTCCGATTCCTGGGGCCGGTGGTTCAGGGCCGGCGGACGACGACGTCACCGAAGCCGGTGCTGGCGTGGATCTCCGCCGTGGCCTCGTCCTGCACCGGCCCCTCGGTGGGGGTCAGCTGGTTGCGGACGGAGCCGTTCTCCGACGACACGTCGAGGTAGGCGGCGGTGCCCTCGGGCACCCCGACCTCGATCGACCCGTAGGAGGTCGTGAGGGTGACGGCGCCGGACTCGAGGGTGTTCACCCGGATCCCGGCGTGCGCCGACTTGGCCGTGAGGGTGCCGCGCACCCGGCTGACCGCGATGTCGCCGTGCGCGCCCCGCACCTCGAGGGCCCCGGTCACGGAGCCGACGGTCGTGGTGCCGTTGGTCGCGCGGATCGTGCCCTCGCCGGAGATCTCGTCGACGAAGACGGACCCGGCGCTCACCTTGACGTCGAGGGTTCCGGTGACGCGGCCCGCGGTCGCGGAGCCGGCGGAGATCTTGAGGTCGAGCCGCTCGACGTCGTCCACCCGGGCGTTGCCGGCGGACAGCGTCATGTCGACGGCGGCGAGCACACCCTCGGCGTACAGCGAGCCGGCCTTTCCGGACAGGGTCGACCCCTCGGGGAGCTCGACGGTGATGTCGGCGGTGCCGGCCGCGAACGGGAGCACGAACTGCTTCCACGAGCCGGGGTACGTGATCGAGACGGCGTCGCCGTCGCGGTCGACGCGCACCTGCTCGGCGGCGCGGGCGCTACCGGACTTGGCGTTGGTCGGCAGCACGGTGACGACGACGTCGTCACGCTCCCCGGCGACGACGTGCACGTTGGCGAACGGCACGTCGATCAGGACGGGCACGGGCTGCGGGGCGGGGAAAGTAGGCATGACGGAGCTCCAGGAGTGGTGTCGGGGTGGTGTCAGGGAGGACGAGGGCGGTGCGGTGCGGGGCCGTGCGAGGGGATCAGCGCACCCAGCCGGTGACGCGACCGGAGCCGCGCTGCTGCGGACGGGCCTGGGCGGCCGGGCGTCCGGTGGACTGCTCGAGCGCCGCGGCGACCGCGCGCACGAGCCACGTGTTGACGGAGACGCCGTCGCGGGCGGCGGCCGTCTCGGCCTGCGTCTTGAGGTGGTCCGGCAGGCGCAGGGTGGTGCGGGTGGTGGCGCCGCCCTCGAGGTCGACGCTCACCGAGAAGCCGGGGCCGGTCGCCTCCAGGCTCGGGCCGGGCGCGGGCGCCGGGGAGGGCTCGGACGGCGCGGTGACGACGAACTCGGGCGAACCGCCGCGGAGCCGGATGTCGACCGAGCCGGGGGCCAGCTCGGCGGAGATCTCGCCCGCCGCGTCGGACAGCGCCTCGAGCAGCACCAGCCGGGCGGCGGCATCGAGCGGGGCGGTCAGGCGGGATGCCAGCTCCCGCGCCTCGTCCCCGCCCGCTGCGGCTGCGGTGCCGAGCTGCTGCTGCAGCTCGTCGACGTATCTCGTGAGGTCCATGGCTCCACTATGACACCACGATGGTGTCACCGCAAGACCTTTGACGTCATTCTGGTGTCGAATGTGGTGCGTCGTGGTGTCAGCGCAGGTCAGCCCCGCGGCCCCGGCGTTACCGTGGCGTCGTGAACCGACCCCCGCAGGGCCCTGACACCACCGCGGGTGGCGTGCGCCTCTTCGACGACGTCCGCCCGGACGAGGCGGACCGCGCCTACCTGCCCGGCATGAGCAGCGCGTGGAAGATGCCCTGGTACGACGTGCAGAGCTGGTGGCGCCGCGCCGGACGGCTGCACCGGCGCACCGTCGAGCTCGCCGGGATCGGCCGCGGGCAGCACGTGCTCGACGTCGGGTGCGGCACCGGGAACCTCTCGCTCGCCGTGCTGCGCGCGGTGCCGGACGCCGCGGTGACGGGCCTCGACCCGGACGGTGCCGCCCTGCGCCGGGCGGCGCGCAAGGCCCGACGGCGGCGGGTGGGGCGGCGCGGCTCGCTCACGCTGGTGCGCGGATTCGCCGACCGGCTGCCGGCCCCCGACGCGGGCGTCGACCACGTCCTGTCCTCCCTCGCGCTGCACCACGTGCCGATGGACGAGAAGCGCCGGTTCGCCGCCGAGCTCGCGCGCGTGCTGCGCCCCGGCGGCACCGTCACGATCGCGGACCTCGACGCGCCCGGCCACGACGGTGGACACGACGGCGGGCACGGTCCCCACGGCGAGCAGCACGGAGGTCACGGGACCGGCCACGGTCAGGAACGCGGCCACGGGCACGGCAACCACCGGCGCCACGAGATCGGGGTGAACCAGCACCGGGCGGACAACGCCGACGGCGGCATCCAGCGCCTGCTGACGGACGCCGGGCTGGCGGACGCGCGCGAGGTCGGGCGAGGGACCTTCATGGACACGCCCGTGATGTGGGTGCAGGCGCGCCGCCCCTGACGCTCGTCCCCGCGCCGGCTCAGGACCTCCCGGCCTCCGCCTCGGCAGCCACGAACTCCGGCGGCGGGGCGAACTGCGAGAGCACGAGGTCCGCGCCGAACGGGTCACGGATCGTCGCCTCGCGGGTCCACTCGGTGTCCTGCGTCGCGTGCACGACGGCGCCGGCCTGCTCGGCGGCCTCGGCGGCGGCGTCGCGGTCGGTCACCGCGAAGACCACCGACCAGCGTGCCGGCCCGTCCGCGGGCAGCACTCCCGCGACGACGTCCGAGAAGCCCGGCGGGACGAGCTCCTGCCGCTCGTGGATCCCGGGGTCCACGGTGCGGGCCAGGTGGTCGCCGTACCCGGGCACGCGCGCCATGCCGGCGCCCAGGTCGTCGCTGCGCTCCCAGCCGAGCAGCGGCCCGTAGAACCGGAGCGCGGCGTCGACGTCGGGGGTGAGCAGGTTGCTGAAGTTCCAGGTGCCGGGCTCGTTGACGCGCTGCGCCCCGGCGCGGGTGCCCGCGCGCCAGAGGCGGCTGGGCGCACCCTCCGGGTCGACGATGCGCGCCATCCACCCGGCGGGCTCACCGGGCGGGCCCACCTGCTGCGGCGGCGAGCTCACCACGCCGCCCAGCTCGACGACGCGGGACGCCGCGGCGTCGACGTCGTCGACCGCGAGGTACGTGTGCCACGCCGGCTCGCCGTCGTAGCCCGGGTCGGGGGTCGCGACGGCCGCGATCGCCGTCGCGTCCGTGCCGTCCCACGACGCCACGACGTACCTCCCCGGCGCACCCGGCGGCAGCTTCTCGGTGAACCGCCAGCCGAGCAGCGCGCCGTAGAACACGAGCGCGGCGTCCACGTCCGCCGTCTCCAGGTCGATCCAGCTCGGGGTCCCGTGCGGGTATGTCCGCTGCGTCATCTCCCCAGGCTGCCCCGACCCACTGACACCTCGCCCGCCGACACCGACCGTTCATCCACAGGTCGCCGCGCCCCTCTTCCGCCGCGGCGCCCGGCTCCCTACCGTGACGTCATGACCGTTCGCCGCACCCCTGCCCGACGCCGCGCCGTCCGCCGCCCGGCCGTCGCCCTCGCCGCCACGCTCGCGCTCGGCGCCGGCCTGGCCGCGGCACCGCTCGCCGCGAGCGCCCAGGGGGGCCACGGCGGTCACGGGGGCCACGGCCAGCCCCACGACCGGTCGCTGCGCGTGGCCACGTACAACCTGTCGCTCAACCGGGCGGCCGAGGGCGAGCTGCGGGCGGACCTGGCCACGGGCGACGACCCGCAGGCGCGCACGGTGGCGGAGGTGATCCAGCGCGCGGACCCGGACGTCGTCCTCCTCAACGAGTTCGACTTCGACGCGGCGCACGCGAGCGTGGAGGAGTTCCGCGAGAACTACCTCGAGGTGCCGCAGGGCGGCGCCGACCCGGTGCACTACCGCTACGCGTACACCGCGCCGTCGAACACCGGGGTGCCGAGCGGCTTCGACCTCGACAACTCCGGGGCGGTGGGCGGCGGCAACGACGCGTTCGGCTTCGGGGACTTCGAGGGCCAGTACGGGATGGTCGTGCTGTCGAAGTACCCGATCGACACGCGGAACGTGCGCACGTTCCAGCACTTCCTGTGGAAGGACATGCCGGGCGCCCTGCTGCCGGACGACCCGAGCACCCCCGCGCCGGCGGACTGGTACTCCCCCGAGGAGCTCGACGTCGTGCGGCTGTCCAGCAAGTCGCACTGGGACGTGCCGGTCCGCGTGGGCGGCCGGACCGTGCACGTGCTGGCGTCCCACCCGACCCCGCCCACGTTCGACGGCCCGGAGGACCGCAACGGTCGCCGCAACCACGACGAGATCCGGTTCTGGGCCGACTACGTCACCCCGGGCAAGGCGTCGCGCTACATCTACGACGACGCGGGTCACCGCGGCGGGCTGAAGCCCGGCGAGCGGTTCGTGATCCTCGGCGACCAGAACGCCGACCCGCTCGACGGCGACTCGGTGGACGCCGCGATCGACCAGCTCCTCGACCACCCGCGCATCACCGACCCGCTCCCGACGTCGGACGGGGCGGTCGAGGCCGCCGCGCTGCAGGGCGGGGCGAACACGACGCACCAGGGCGACCCGGCCCTCGACACGGCCGACTTCGCCGACACCGCTCCCGGCAACCTGCGCGCCGACTACGTGCTGCCGTCGAAGGGTCTGCGCGTCCGCGACGCGGGCGTGTTCTGGCCGACGCAGGCCGACCCGCTGTCGCGCCTGACCGGCACGTACCCGTTCCCGTCGAGCGACCACCGGCTCGTCCGGGTGGACCTCGCAGTCCGCTGACCTGGGCATCTATCGCTGATTTCTCACCCGGAGGAACCCTCCGGCGCTGTGGCGACCGTTCCCCGGTCGGGTGCAGTCTGGGGATTGCCGTGCTCACCGCCGAGCGTGACGTGCTCGCCGGGCGCGGCCCTTCTGGTCGGCCGCGCCGACCGCTCGGCACCGCCGCAGGGACGGCGTGCGCCACGTCGTCGCACCGACGACCCCGCCTCCCCCGCTCGGCACCTTGGAGCATCCATGAGACGCGCGACCACCGCGGTGGCTGCAGCAGCGACGGCGCTGCTGCTCGCCGCGAGCCCCGCCGCCGCCCACGGCGGCAAGCCCTCCCCGAAGCCCCCGACCATCACCGACGTGGCCACCGGCCTCGTCACCCCCCTCAGCGCCGCTGCCGGCGCCAAGGGCACCAGCTACGTCACCCAGAACTTCGCCGGACTCCTCACCGAGGTGGACAGGCACGGCGACACCACCGTCCTCTACGCGTCGGCGAACGGCGAGGAGGTCGGCGGCGTCTCCTACCGCGACCGGCGGCTCACGTTCACCGAGACGCTCATCGACGACGCGTCGGGCCCGGTGGCGTCGAGCATCAAGACCCTGCGGCTCGACAAGAAGGGCAACCCGACCGGCGAGGCGCGCACCCTCGCCGACATCCGGGCGTACGAGAACGCGAACAACCCGGACGGCGACGTCACCTACGGGTTCCGCGACGTCGACCAGGCGTGCCTCGACCAGGCGCCGCCGGACGGCATCCCCGTCCGGTACCAGGGCATCGAGGACTCCCACCCGTACGCGACGACGCAGGCCAGGGGCACCACCTACGTCGCCGACGCCGGCATGAACGCCATCCTGTCCGTCAGCGACCGCGGCCGCGTGCGGACCGTGGCCGTGCTGCCCGCACAGCCGGCCGTCGTCACGGCGCAGGCCGCGGCGATGTTCGGGCTGCCGGACTGCGTCGTCGGCGAGACGTACTGGTTCGAGGCCGTGCCCACCGACGTGGAGGTCGGCCCGTGGGGTCAGCTCTACGTCTCCACGCTGCCCGGCGGGCCGGAGGACGACAGCCTCGGCGCACGCGCCTCGGTCTACCGGGTGAGCCCCTGGTCGGGCTCCGTGCGGAAGGTCGCCGGCGGGTTCCTCAGCGCCACGAACCTTGCCGTGTCCCCGAAGGGCGACGTGTACGTCGCGGAGATGTTCGCGAACCGGATCAGCATGGTCAGGCACGGCGGCCCGCGCACGGTCGTCGCGATCGACGTGCCGGGCGCCGTCGAGTGGTCCGGCAAGGGCCTGCTCGCGACGGCGAACGCCTTCGACCCGACCGCGGGGCCGCAGGACCCGCCGCAGGGCACGCTGGTCAGCATCGACCTGCACGCGAAGCACCACGGGCACCACGGGCACCACAGGCACTGACGCCCACCGCGCACCGCGCACCGCGCACCGCGCACCGCGCACCGGTCGAGCCTGTCGGGACCCTCGGCCCCGGCAGGCTCGACCCGCGCCGTCAGGGGGTGAGCACCCGCGCGCCCTGCTGGGCGAGGACGCTGAGCTCGGCCGCCTTGAACGCGTGCTCCTGCGTCATCGCGTTCTCGGTGCGCTCGAGGCAGTCGAGGATGAGCTGCCCGAAGTAGGGGAAGCCGACCTGGCCCTCGGCGTTCAGGTGCTGCTCGCCGTCCCCGTTCACGAGGAACACGTGCCCGCCGCGCCGCTCGGTGGCGATGTTCACGTACTTGCGCAGCTCGATGTACCCCTCGGTGCCGAGGATGATCGTGCGGCCGTCGCCCCACGTGCTCAGGCCGTCCGGCGTGAACCAGTCCACGCGCACGTACCCGGTGGACCCGTTGTCCATGACGATGCCGGCCTCGCCGAAGTCGTCCAGCTCGGGGTGGTCCGGGTGGTGGTAGTTCGCGATCGCCGCGTGGCTGATCTCCGCGTCCTTCGCGCCCGCGTAGTGCAGCATCTGGTCGAAGTTGTGGCTCCCGATGTCGCACAGGATGCCGCCGTACTTCTCCTTCTCGAAGAACCAGTCCGGCCGGCCGGTGCCGAGGCGGTGCGGCCCCAGGCCGATGACCTGCAGCACGCGGCCGATCGCGCCCCGGTCGACGAGCTGCTCGGCCAGGACGGCGGCCTCGACGTGGATCCGCTCGGAGTAGTAGACGGCGTACTTCTGGCCGGTGCGGGCCGTGGCCTCGCGCGCCGCGGCGAGCTGGTCGAGCGTCGTCAGGGGCGCCTTGTCCGTGAAGTAGTCCTTGCCCGCGTCCATGACCCGCAGGCCCAGCGGCGCCCGCTCCGAGGTCACCGCGGCGCCCGCGACGAGCCGCACCTCGGCGTCGTCGAGGATCTCCGCCTCGCTGCGCGCGACGCGCACCTCCGGGAACTTGCTGCGCATCGTCTCGACCTTGGCGGGGTCGGGGTCGTACACCCACTTCAGGGTGCCGCCGGCCCCCGCGAGCCCTTCGCACATGCCGAAGGCGTGGCCGTGGTCGAGGCTGGTCGCCGCGAACACGAACTCGCCCGGCTCGACGACGGGGGCGGGCACCGGGTCCGGCGCGTAAGCGGCGCCGCTCGCGCTGCTCGCCGCGCTCATGCCTTCGCCCCCACCATGATCGCGCCGGGCAGCTCGCCCACCGAGGCCGTCTTCTCGAAGAACCGCGGCGCCCGGTCCACCAGGGTGCCGGTGCGGTAGTACGGGTCGTCGGGCGAGAGCGGCAGGTCCACGGTGCGGCGCTCGATGCCCGCCTCGTAGATGGCGGTGACCAGCTCGATGGCGCGCCGGCCGTCCTCGCCGTCCACCGCGGGTCGACGGCGCTCGCGCACGGCGTCGAGCATGTCGGCGATCTGCCCGGCGTGGCCGGTGTGCTCCAACGGCCGGTGCGCCGCTGCGACGGCCTCGATCTGCGCGACCCGCTCGGTGTCGTCCTCGGCGGCGGGGAAGCCGTTGGGGTTGGCCAGGTTCGCCTCGACCTTCCACGGCTGCGAGACGCGCGCGTCGCGGCCCTGCACCACGAAGCCCTGCTCCTCGCCGTGGCTCACCACCGAGGCGGTGACCTCGGCGAGCGCACGGTCGTACTGGAGCACGCTCACCGACAGGTCCTCGACCTCGGCGTTCTCGTGCGCGGCGTTGGTGAGCACGGACGTGACGGCCTTCGGGGAGCCGAGCATCCACAGGGTCATGTCCAGGTGGTGGATGGCGTGGTTGAGCGTGCAGCCGCCGCCCTCGCTCTCCCATGTGCCGCGCCACCACAGGTCGTAGTACTCGGTGCCGCGCCACCAGGCCGAGCTGACCTGCGCGTGCGTGACCGGGCCGGCGAGGCCCGAGTCGAGCACCTCCTTGAGCGTGGCGATGTCGTCGCGGAAGCGGTTCTGCGCGACGACGGACAGCAGCCGCCCGTTGTCGTTCGCGGCGGCGATCATCGCGTCGCACTCCTCGAGCGACGGCGCCATCGGCTTCTCGACGAGCACGTCGACGCCGGCCTCCAGGGCCTGGATCGACAGGGCGGCGTGGGTGGACGGCGGCGTCGCGACGCTGACGAGGTCGAGCCCTCCTCGGGCCTGCTCGGCGGCGAGCATCTCGGCGGCGTCGGGGTAGACGCGAGCGCCGTCGAGCCCGAGCTCCGCGCGCAGGGCCTCGGCGCGACCGGGGGCGGGGTCGCACAGCGCGACGATCTCGCACTCCTCCCGGAAGCGCTGATAGCCGTCGATGTGCGCCCGGGCGATGCCGCCCGTGCCGACGATCCCGATGGTGAGCATGGTTCCTCCGATGGAACGACAGTCGTGGGAAGCGTTTACCGCAGCGTATGATACGTATCATGCCACAGCACCCGCCCACCAGCCGCGACGTCGCGCGCCTCGCCGGGGTGTCGCAGGCGACCGTCTCGTACGCGCTCACCGGCCGAGGCACCATCGCGGCGGCCACGCGGGAGCGCGTGCTGCAGGTGGCCGAGTCCATCGGCTACCGCCCCAACCTCGCCGCGCGGTCCATGCGCACGCGCCGGTCCGGCCGCCTGGCCGTGGTGACCGGCGCGACGCTCGACCACCAGGTCCGGCTGCTCACCGGCGCCGGAGAGGTGGCCGAGGCCGCGGGCTACGTCATGGAGACGCACACCGTCGACGGCACGGTGGAGCAGCGCACGGCCCGCGTCCGCGACCTCGCCGCGAGCGGGCAGTACGAGGGCGTCCTCACCCTCGTCCCCGTGCTGCCCGAGGCCCTGTCGTCCCCGCCCGGCTCCGCGAACCCCGAGGACGGGACCTCACCTGTCGTCGCCGAGGCCACGTTCGACGAGCAGATGCGCAGCCTCGGCAACCTCGCCGACGCGAGCACCGTCGAGGTGCTGGTCGGCACGCTCGTGGCCGCCGGGTACCGCCGGTTCGTGCACGTGGCGGGTCCCGACCACTACGCCTCGGCGCGCGCCCGCCGCGACGTGTACCTGGCGTCCGTCGCCCGGGCCGCCGCCGACCCCGCCACGCCCGGCGTCGTGTCGCTCGGCGTCCTCGGCGGCTCCTGGTCGGGGGACGACGCACGCCGCGCCGTCGCCGAGCTCCCGGCCGACGCGCCACCCCTCGCCGTGATCGCGGCGAACGACTACCTCGCCGCCGGCGTGGTCCGCGGCGCCGCCGAGCGCGGCTGGTCGGTGCCGGGCGACCTCGTGGTCACCGGCTGGGACGACTTCGAGATGGGGGCGCTGATGATGCCGTCCCTCACCACCGTCGCCGTGGACTTCCCCGAGGCCGGCCGCACCGCGATGCGCCGCCTCGTCGCGGCCGTGCGGGGCGAGCCGCGGCCCGCTGCGGGCGCCCCGATCCACCGCATCGTCTGGCGCGAGTCCACCGGCGGCGACCCGACCGCCCCGGCGTCGACGTAGCGGTTCGTCGTCGTCACGCACAGGGACGACGACGAACCGCTACGTCGGCGGGCCGCGACCCCGCCTACCCTGGGCCGGTGACCGACCCCCGCACCCTCCCGCCGTTCGCCTCCGACAACTACGCGCCCGCGCACCCCGACGTCCTCGCCGCCGTCGTCGCGGCGAACGACGGGTACGCCGTCGCGTACGGCGACGACCCGTGGACGGCCCGCCTCGACGCGCGGGTGCGCGAGGTGTTTGGCGCGGGCGCGCTCACGTTCCCGGTGCTCAACGGCACGGGCGCCAACGTCGTGTCGCTCACCGCGCTCTCGCCGCGCTGGGGCGGCGTCGTCGTGTCCGACGTCGCGCACGTCAACACCGACGAGAACGGCGCGCCCGAGCGGGTGGGCGGCCTCAAGCTGCTCGCCTGCCCGTCGGTGGACGGCCGGATCACGCCCGACGACGTCGCGCGCTGGGCCGGCCAGCGGGACGACGTGCACCGCGCCCACCCGGCGGTGCTGTCGCTGACGCAGTCCACCGAGCTCGGCACGGTGTACCCGCTCGACGCCCTCCGCGCCCTGACGCACGTCGCGCACGACCTCGGGATGGCGGTACACGTCGACGGCTCGCGCCTCGCCAACGCGGCGGCGGCCCTCGGCTGCTCGCTGCGCGCGCTGACCACCGACGCCGGCGTCGACGTCGTCTCCCTCGGCGCGGCGAAGAACGGCGGCATGCTGGGCGAGGCCGTCCTCGTGCTGGGGCCCGACGACGCCCCGGACGACGCGTCCGCCCGCGCCCGGGAGTCGGCCGCGGCCGCCGTGCCGTTCCTGCGCAAGGCGTCGATGCAGCTCGCGTCCAAGACGCGGTTCGTGTCCGCGCAGCTCCTCGCCCTGCTCGGGGAGCCCGGCGAGCCGCTGTCCACGGGCGACGACGCACCGCTGTGGCACCGCAACGCCGCGCACGCGAACGCGATGGCCGCCCGGCTGCGGGCGGGGCTCGAGGCGCTCGGCGGGGACGTCGTGCGCGTCACCCGGCCCACCGAGGCGAACGCCGTCTTCGCGACGCTCCCGCGCGCCGCCGCGGACCGGCTGCGCGCCGTCGCCCGCTTCTACGACTGGGCCGACGGCGAGACCCCGGACCGCGTCGAGGCGCGGCTCATGTGCGCCTGGGACACCGCGCCGGAGACCGTCGACGCGTTCGTGGCGGCGGCCGCCGGCGTCCTCGACTGACTCACGGCGGCAGTTTCGGCTCGGCGCGGCAGCTCGAGCTGCCGCGCCGAACGCTCACTGCCGCCCCGACGGGCGCGATCAGCGCGACAGCGCGGTGGCCGACGGGGTGGCCGCGTCCTCCGCGGCGTCGAAGTCCTCGAGGTTCCGCAGCCGGCGCACGGGGCTCAGCCCCACGATGACGGGGCCCGCCAGCATGACGAACGCGGACCCGAGCAGCACGGCGCGGCTGCCCACCTGCGCGGCGAGCACGCCGGCCGCGAGCGACCCCAGGGGGATCATGCTCCAGGAGACGAACCGCACCGTGGCCATCACCCGGGACAGCAGCTCGGGCGGGCTGGCCACCTGCCGGTAGGTGCGCGTCACGACGCTGCCGGGCACCACGGCCGCCCCGAACACCATCGTGCCGACGGCGAAGCAGAGCCACCCGGCCGTGCCGGCGCCGAGGGGGATCAGCAGCGCGCCGGCGAACCCGACCAGCCCGTCGAGCAGCAGCACGCGCGCCGACCCGAACCGCCGCACCAGCCACGGCGTCACCGCCGCCGCGAGCAGCGAGCCCACGCCGTCGGCGGCGAGCAGCACGCCCACCATGGCGGGCGGCGCGTCGAGGTCGCGCACCAGGTAGAGCGCGAACAGCCCGGCCTGCACGCCGCACACGAGGTTGACGACGCAGGCCCACCAGGTGGCGGGAGCGATCACCGGGTGCCGCACGACGAACCGCCAGCCCTCGGCGATCATCTGCGCCATCCCGGGCCGGGCCTCCCCGTCGCCGAGGGCCGGCTCGCGGCGCTCGGGCAGCCGCCGCAGCAGCAGGGCGGACACGACGTACGACGCGGCGTCGACCAGCAGCGCCGGCACAGCGCCGACGGCCTGCACCAGCAGGCCCGCCGCCGACGGCCCGCCGAGCTGGGTGGCGGCCTGCGTGCCGGAGACGAGGCTGTTGCGGCTGGTCAGCTCGTGCTTCGGCACCACCGTGGGCAGGAAGGTCGTGTTGGCGGTGAAGAAGAAGACCTCGGCCACGTTGACCGCGAGCGCCGCCAGCACCAGGTGGACCAGCGAGAGCTCCCCGAGCCACCACACGAGCGGGACGGCGAGGATCACCGCGGCGCGCACCAGGTCGGCCACCACCTGCGTGGCGCGCAGCGGCAACCGGTGCACGATCGCGCCGGCGGGCAGCCCGAGCACCACCCAGGCGAGGTACGACGACGCGGCCAGCAGGCCGGTCTCGACCGGGCCGGCGTCGAGCACGGTCACCGCGGCCAGCGGCAGCGCGACGGTCGTGACGGCGGTGCCGACCCCGCTCGTGGTGCTCGCGGCCCAGTAGGTCCAGAACGGTCGTGCACTCGTGGCCACCGGCCACCTCCTCGTGATCAGGGAACCGGCAGACGCTGTGAGCCGCCGGACGGTGTAAGTTCCAGATTGGAACTTACCCTATGGTGCGGGATGGACGCGCACCCCGGCCCGGCGAGAGGATGACCCCCATGCGCCGCGAGGACCTTGCCGACAGCTCGTGCGGCATCGCGCAGTCCCTCGGCGTCGTCGGCGACTGGCAGAGCCTGCTGATCGTGCGGGAGGCCGCCGCGGGCGTCACCCGGTTCGAGGGCTTCGACCGCGCGCTCGGGCTGTCGCGCCGCGCCCTCACCGAGCGGCTCGGCGGCCTGGTCGAGCACGGCGTGCTGGAGAAGGTGCCGTACTCCGAGCGACCGCCGCGTCACGACTACCGCCTCACCGCCCGCGGCGAGGGCCTGCTGCCCGTGCTGCTCGCCCTCCAGGAATGGGGCACGCAGTTCGTCATGGGCGACGGCGAGCTCAGCGGCGCCCCCGGCGAGGGCGACCTCGCGCGGGTGCGCGCCCTCGAGGGCGCGCGGGTGCCCGACGTCGCGCTCGCGGCGCACGACGGCTCCACGGTGCGGCTCGTCGACCCCGACCGGTGGACCGTCCTGTTCTTCTTCCCCGGTGCGTACGCCCCCGGCACCCACGGCTACCCGCCGCGCTGGGGCGAGGTGCCCGGCACGGCCGGCTGCACCCTCGAGTGCGTCACCTACGGACGCCGGCACGCCGACCTCACTGCGGCCGGGGCGCGCGTGCTGGGCGTGAGCACGCAGCACCCCGAGCAGCAGGCCGCGTTCGCCGCCCACGCCGGGCTCCCCTACCTGCTCGCCTCCGACCAGGACGGGCTCGCCGCGTCCGCGCTGCGGCTGCCGGTGTTCCGCGCCGGCGGCTCCGACCGCCTCAAGCGCGTCACCCTGCTCGTGGACCCGGGCGGCGTCGTGCGGCACGTCCAGGCACCGGTGACCGACCCCGCGCAGTCGGTCGACGACGCGCTGGACCTCGTGCGCGAGCTGGCGGACGCGACACCACCGGGGACGGCGACGGCGGAGGCTCGGCGTTAGGGTCGGAACCTACCGGAGCCGGCGGAAGGAACCCCCACGATGACCAGCCCCACCAGCACGCCCGAGCACCGCTACCCGCACGTCGCCGAGGCGTCGGTCCACGTGGCTCAGCCGCCCGAGCGCGTGTGGGCCGAGCTCATGCACCCGGGCGCTCGCTGGATGCTGGGTGCGAACATCGAGACGGACTTCCGCCCCGGCAGCCCCATCACGTTCGAGGGGCACTTCTTCGGCCGCCAGTTCGCGGACAAGGGCGTGGTGATCGCCGTCGACCGCCCCCGCCTGCTGCACTTCACCCACTTCTCCCCGCTGGCGGAGCTCGCCGACGTCGAGGACAACTACCACGAGATTCGTATTGCGCTCGAACCGGACGAGACGGGTACGGTCGTGTCCGTGAGGCAGGAGAACATCGACACGGCCCAGCACGCGACGAACTCGCAGGCGCACTGGCAGGACGCGCTCGCGACCCTCGCCCATCGCGACGGTGCGCCTGCCCGACGCGCATGACCCGCCGGCGGCCCCCACGGGCCGTCGCCGCCGTGCTCACCACGGCGCTCGTCGTCACCCCGCTCGCCGCGTGCTCCGGCACGTCCGGCGAGCCGTCGCCCGCACCCTCGCCCGCCGCCGGGCAGGGCTCGCCGCCCACATCCTCGCCCGCGTCGTCGTCCACCCCGACGAGCGCCTCGCCGACACCCGCCCCGGAGGCGACGCCGGGCCCGCAGGGCACCGACGACGTGCTCGCGGGCTGGACCCTCGAGCAGAAGGTGGGCCAGCTGCTCATGGTCGGGGTGTCGGTGAGCGACCCGGCGGACGTGAGCGCCGAGTCCGTCCGTGACAAGCACGTGGGCAACGTGTTCCTGCACGGCCGCAGCACGGCGGGCGTGGACGCGACCCGCGAGCTCGTCGCCCGGTACACGGCCCTCGTCTCCCGGCGCTCGACCCACGGGACGCCGCTGCTCGTGGCCACCGACCAGGAGGGCGGACTGGTCCAGGTGCTCCGCGGACCGGGGTTCTCCGAGATCCCGAAGGCCACCGAGCAGGCCACGTGGAAGCCGGCCACGCTGCAGCAGCGCGCGCAGGGCTGGGGCGACGAGCTCGCGGCCGCGGGCGTCAACCTCAACCTGGCGCCCGTGATGGACCTGGTCGACGGCGACGACCCCGCCGACAACCCGCCCATCGGCTACTTCGGCCGCAGCTACGGCTTCACCCCGACGACGGTGGTCCGCTCGGCGAACGCGTTCGGCGCGGGCCAGCGGGCGGCCGGCGTCGAGCCCGTCATCAAGCACTTCCCCGGCCTCGGCCGCGTCACGGAGAACACCGACACCGAGGCCGAGGTGACCGACGACGTCACGACCCGCGACGACGACGCCGTGCGCGTCTTCGCGCGCGGGATCGAGGCCGGTGCCCGCTACGTGATGATGTCGAGCGCCGTCTACGAGAAGATCGACCCCGACGCCCCCGCCGCGTTCTCCTCCGTGGTCGTCGAGGACGTCCTGCGCGGAGACCTGGGCTTCGACGGCGTCGTCATGACGGACGACGTGTCCGCCGCCGCCCAGGTGCAGGACCGGTCGCCCGGCGAGCGTGCCGTGGACGCCGTGGACGCCGGCGTCGACCTCGTGCTCGTCTCCGCCGACCCGTCCGTCGCCCCCGCGATGGCCGACGCCCTGGTGGCGAAGGCCCGCAAGGACCCGGCGTTCGCGGCGAGGGTCGACGAGTCGGCTCGCCGGGTGCTGGCCGCCAAGTCCGACACGCTCACGCCGAGGTAGTCCCCGAGCCCGCGAGGTAGTTCCCGGACCCGAGAAGAGCAGGACGACGGGTCAGTGCCCGCCGGAGACCAGGAAGACCAGCCCGAAGGCGATGGCCCCGACCACGACGCCCATGCAGGCGATCGCGCCCACGAGACGGGCGGTCGAGGGTCGCGGGATGGCGACGACGCGCGACGCCGGGGCGCCGCTCTCGTCGGCCCCGCGCTGCGCGGCGGACGAGGCCGCCGCCGGGTCGGCCGACGTCGTGCCGGCCAGCAGGCGCAGGCCGAGCGCGAAGAGGGCGGGGATGCCGGCGCCCACGATCAGCCCGGCCACGAGGACCTGGCCGAGGGCGCCCCACTCGATGAAGTTCATGCGTCCACCTTCGGGTTCGACGGGGCGTCGACGGTGCCCACGGCACCGACGGCCGGCGCGACGGACGAGGCGGTGGCCACGGCGGGCACGGGCCCGACCCGCTCGCCGCCGGCCTCGCCGGTGGTGGCGGCCACGGACTGGAGGGACGCGCCCTTCTCCTCGTCCCACTCCTCGTTGACGTTGGTGTGGTCGACCGGCTTGCGGCGCGACGCGATCCAGATGGCCGCGGAGGACACGACCAGCAGGAGGAAGACGGCGATGGTGCCGGCGGAGCCGCCGATGGCCGACTCGAGCCAGTGGCACAGCGCGCCGACCAGGCCGGCCGCGGGGAGCGTGACCATCCAGGCCACGAACATGCGCCCTGCGACGCTCCACCGGACCTTGGCCCCCGGCATGCCCACGCCGGAGCCGAGGACGGAGCCGGTGGCGACGTGCGTCGTCGAGAGCGAGAAGCCGAAGTGGCTGGACAGCAGGATCACGGCGGCGGACGACGTCTCGGCGGCCATGCCCTGGCGGGTGTCGATCTCGACGAGCCCCTTGCCGAGGGTGCGGATGACGCGCCAGCCGCCCAGGTAGGTGCCGATCGCCATCGCGAGGGCGCAGGACAGGATGACCCAGAACGGGACGCCGGAGTCGGCCGGCACCGCACCGCCCGCGATGAGCGCGAGCAGGATGATGCCCATCGACTTCTGCGCGTCGTTGGTGCCGTGCGCCAGGGAGACGAGCGACGCGGAGCCGATCTGGCCCCAGCGGAAGCCGCGGTTCGTCACGTCCTGCGGCACGCCGCGGGTCAGGCGGGCCACCAGCCACGTGCCCAGGCCGGCCACGGCGATGGCGACCACGGGGGCGATCAGGGCCGGCACGAGCACCTTGGCGATCACGCCCTCCCACAGCACGCCCGACGTGCCGACGGCGGCGAGCACGGCGCCCACCATGCCGCCCACGAGGGCGTGCGAGGAGCTGGACGGGATGCCGAACAACCAGGTGATGAGGTTCCAGACGATGCCGCCGACCAGGCCGGCGAGCACGACGGGCAGGGTGATCACCCCGGCGTCGACGATGCCCTTGGCGATCGTTGCGGCGACGGCGAGGGAGAGGAAGGCGCCGACGAGGTTGAGGACGGCGGACAGCGCGACGGCCGTCCGGGGCTTGAGGGCTCGGGTGGCGATGGAGGTGGCCATCGCGTTGCCCGTGTCGTGGAACCCGTTCGTGAAGTCGAACGCGAGGGCCGTCACGACGACGAGCGCGAGCAGAAGCGTCTCGGTCACGACACCATCGTGGGGGGCGCCGGAGGGCTTGATCGACCGTCAGGGGGTCGTTCGGTGAACTGTTCCGGGACTGTTCACCTGGTGTTCATCTGAATCGCGCGTGTCGGACTCGCGCGTCGCGAGCCGGGCCGCCCGGCGTCACGGGGCGGGGCGCAGCAGGGGCGGGTTGAGGACGGCCGGGACGCTCGCCGGCCCGTCGGCAGGGCCGTCGACAGGGCCGTCGACAGGGCCGTCGACAGGGCCGTCGACAGGGCCGTCGACAGGGCCGTCGAGGGGGCCGCCGTCACCCCGGTCCGGCCCGGGGCGTACGCCCGCGCGCGTGCCGGGTCGCGCCGCCCGGTAGAGGGCGGCCGGGCGGCCGGCGCCGCCGGAGGTGAACCGGCCGGTCTCCTCCAGGAGGCCGGGCGTGCCGGTGGCCTTGCGCGAGAAGTTGCGAGGGTCGAGGCGCACTCCCCAGACCGCCTCGTAGACGCGGCGGAGCTCGGCGACGGTGAACTCGGCCCCGCAGAACGCCGTGGCGAGCGGGGAGTACTCGAGCTTGGAGCGTGCCCGCTCGACCCCCTCGGCCAGGATGCGCGCGTGGTCGAACGCGAGCGTCGGCCCGCCCGGGGCGTCCAGCACGTCGGCGACGGGCCACCAGGCCACGGACCCCGCGTCGGACCCGGGGCGCACGACGCCGAAGTCGGGCGCCAGCAGCAGGTACGCCACGGACAGCACGGGCCCGCGCGGGTCGCGGCCGAGCGGCCCGTAGGTGCCGAGCTGCTCCAGGTGGCCGGGCGGGGCGACGCCGGTCTCCTCCGCGAGCTCGCGCGTCGCGGCGGCGGCGAGCCGCTCCCCTGCCTGCACGAAACCGCCGGGCAGGGCGAGGGCCCCGCGGAAGGGCGGGACCCCGCGCTCGACGAGCAGCACCTGCAGGACGTCGTCCCGCACGGTGAGCGCGACGACGTCGACCGTCACGGGCAGCAGCGCCGCGTCCGGGGGCACCGCCCCGCTCGTTCCCGTCGGCGCCTCACGCCCCCCGGTCCTCTGGTCCACCCGGCCACCCTAACCCCGTTTGATGTCAGCTTGACGAGAAATCGGGACGGTGGTTATCGTCATCCTGACATCAATTAATCGTCAGCATGACGAGAACTCGGAGGGCATCATGGCCACCGTCCGCACGTACCCCTGGATCCGGCACTTCCTCGGCAGCCCCACCGGGCACGTCGTGCACCTGCGCCGCGGCCGCGTGGCCCACCAGGGCGTCGGCCAGGCGTTCTGGTTCCGGCCCACCACCTCGGTGCTCAGCGAGGTCCCCGTGGACGACCAGGAGCTGCCCGTCTTCTTCCACGCCGTCACGACCGACCACCAGGACGTCACCGTGCAGGCCAACGTCACCTACCGGTTCGCCGACCCGGTGACCGCGTCGCAGCGCCTCGACTTCGCGGTCGACCCGCACGACGGCACCACCAGCACCGACGGCCGGGACCAGGTCACGACCATCGTCGGCCAGCTCGCGCAGAGCCATGCCGCCGACGTGCTCGCGGGCATGACGCTCGCCGAGGCCATGACCGCGGGCGTCCCCCGCGTCCGGGCGCTGCTCACCGAGGCGCTGCCCGCCGACCCGCGGCTGGTCGCCACGGGGATCGCCGTCGTCGGCGTGCAGGTGCTCGCCGTCCGGCCCGAGAAGGACGTCGAGCGGGCGCTGCAGACCCCGGCCCGGGAGCAGATCCAGGCCGAGGCCGACCGCGCCACGTACGAGCGCCGGGCGCTCGCCGTCGAGCGGGAGCGGGCCATCGCGGAGAACGAGCTGGCGAGCAAGATCGAGCTGGCCACCCGCCGCGAGCGCCTCGTCGCCCAGGACGGCGCCAACGCGCGCCGCGAGGCCGAGGAGCAGGCGGCCGCCGCGATGGTCGAGGCCCGGGCGAGGGCCGAGCGCTCGACCCTGGAGACCGAGGCGCGGGCCGAGCAGGTGCGCGCCGTCGGCGAGGCGGAGGCCGCGGCCGAGCGGGAGCGGATGGCGGTGTACGCGGAGGCGGGCCAGGGCACGCTGGTCGCCCTCGCCCTGCGCGACGCCGCCCGGTCGCTGCCCGACGTACAGCACCTCACCATCACGCCCGACCTGCTGACCGGGGCGCTGGGCGGTCTGGTGCAGGGCGCGCTGGGCGGCGGCGCCCCGGCCGCGAAGGAGGCCTGACGTGCTGCGCCGGCGGGCGGTCGTGGTGCACCGGCGCACGGAGCTCGACGAGCTCCTGGACCGGCACGGCACGCGCGGGCAGGCCGAGTTCTTCCTCCGCACCCGGGGCCGCACGCTCGCGGAGGTGCAGCAGCGGCACGACACGCTGACCGCCGCCCGCGACGCCGTCGTGGCCGCGCTGCCGGCGGGCTGGGCGCGGGCGGACGTCGAGCGCGCGGACCTGTCGCGGTTCCTCGTGGCGCCGGAGGACGTCGTCGTGGTGGTGGGCCAGGACGGGCTGGTGGCGAACGTCGCGAAGTACCTGCACGGCCAGCCGGTGCTCGGCGTCGACCCCGAGCCGGGGGCCAACCCCGGCGTGCTGGTGCGGCACTCGGTCACCGCGGCGGCGCGGCTGCTGTCGGGCCTGGACGCCCCGGCACCGGGCGGCGCTCCCGACCAGGTCGCCGTCCTGCCGGTCGACGCCCTCACGACCGTGCGCGCCGACCTCGACGACGGGCAGCGCCTCACCGCGCTCAACGAGGTCTTCGTCGGGCACCCCTCGCACCAGAGCGCGCGCTACGCGCTGCGGTGCGCGGCCGGCGAGGAGCGGCAGTCGTCGTCCGGGCTGCTGGTGGCCACCGGCACGGGGGCCACCGGCTGGTGGGCGTCGCTCGCGCACGACCGCGGCGGGCGGCCCGCGCCCGGCCGGTCGGAGGACCGGCTCGGATGGTTCGTCCGCGAGGCGTGGCCCTCGCCCGGCACGGGCACGTCGCTCACGGAGGGAGTCGTCGAGCCCGGGGGCGAGGTGGCGCTGACGGTCGCCTCCGACCGGCTCGTCGTCTTCGGCGACGGCATGGAGGACGACCGCCTGGTCGCGACCTGGGGCCAGACCGTCACCGTCCGGGCCGGCGAGGAGCCGCTACGCCTCGTGCGCCCCTGAGCCCTCCGCCGCCGGGGCCGGGCCGCTGCCGCCGTAGTGCGCGGCGAGGCGGCGCAGGCCCTCGTCGACGCTCACGGCCGGGACCCAGCGCAGGTCGCGGTGCGTGGCGCGCTGGTCGAACCAGTGCGCGGTGGACAGCTGCTCGGCGAGGAAGCGCGTCATCGGCGGCTCGTCGGCGCCGGGCCGCACCCGCCACAGCGCCTCGACGAGCCCCCCGGCCGCCCGTGCCAGGCCGGCGGGGACGCGCCATGCCGGGGGACGGACGCCGGCCGCCCGGCAGATCCCCGACAGCAGGTCCGCCACGGTGCGCGGCTCGCCGTTGGTGAGCACGTACGCGCGGCCGCCGACGACGCCGGGCGTGTCGGCCAGACGGTCGAGGGCCGCGAGGATCCCCTCGGCCGCGTTGTCCACGTAGAGCGTGTCGATGAGCGCCGCGCCGTGGCCCAGCAGCGGCAGGCGGCCGCGGGCGGCCCGGTCGACGACGCGCTCCACGAGCTGAGTGTCCCCCGGGCCCCAGACGAGGTGCGGCCGGACGGCGACGACGCGCGGCCCGCTCTCCGCGCCCGTCCCGGTGTCCCGGCCCAGCGCGAGCACCTCCGCGGCGGCCTTGGTCCGCGCGTACTCGCCGTGCGCGCCCTCCGGGTCGGCCGGGCCGGCCGGGGCCCCGACCAGCGACGTCCCCAGGTGCGCGACCGACGGCGACGACACCTGCACGAACCGGCGCACGCCCGCCCGCGCGGCGGCGTCCAGCAGGGTCCGCGTGCCACCCACGTTCACCTCGTGGAACTCCGCCGGCGCGCCCGCGAGGGACACCTTGGCGGCCAGGTGCACGACGGCGTCGGCCCCGTCGACCGCCCGCGCGACGACGTCGGGATCGGTGACGGAGCCGAGCACGTCGGACGCCCCCGCGACGCCGGACGGCCGCCGCTGCAGCGTGCGCACGTCGTCCCCGCGGGCCACGAGCGCCCGCGCCACGGCGCCGCCGAGCAGCCCGGAGGCCCCGGTCACCAGCACCGTCGCCGGTCGGGTCGCGGCGGTCGCGGGCGCGTCGGTCGCGGTCACGGGCGACCCACCCGCCCGCCGGTGAGCACCCGGTCGGCCCAGCCGGCCAGGCGGGTGCGGTCGATCTTGGAGTTGTGCCGGACGTCGGTGGGCATGCGCGGCACGACCAGCACGGCGGCCAGGGGCACCGGCGACGCGGCACGCACGGCGGCGGCGAGGTCGTCGGGCGCGAGGCCGGGGCGGAGAGGCCTTCGCGCCGTGCCGGACGCCGGGTCGACGGTCTCGACGACGGCCACCGCCTGCTGCACGCCCGCGGGCCCGACGCCGACCACGGCGGCCCGCCGCACCTCCGGGACGCGCTCGACGTGCTGCTCGGGGCCCACGGGCGCCAGCGGACCGTCGGCCGTGCGCAGCACGTGCGCCAGGCGCCCCTCGATCCACAGCCGGCCCTGGTCGTCCAGGTGCCCGACGTCGCCCGTGCGGTGCCAGCGACCCGGCGGGGTGTCGCGCTCGGCGGCGAGGTCCGTGAGCCACAGGCGGTCGTAGCGCTCCTTGAGGTGCCCGGCGCGCACCAGCACCTCGCCGAGCACGCCCGGGGCCGGGGACGGCGCCCCGGTCGCGGCGCCGTCGTCGTCGAGCGCGCTGACCAGCACCTCGCCGTCGGCGACGGGCCGGCCCACGCAGACGCCGGCGTCCGGCGCCGACGCCGCGTCCCGGATGCCGTCGAGCGTGATGTCGGTGACGAGCAGGCACTCCGTCATCCCGTAGGGGGTGTGCGGGGTCGCGGCCGGCATGAGCGCCGCCGCCGAGGCGAGCAGCTCGGCGGAGATCGGCGCACCCGTCGAGAGGAAGGTGCGCACCCGGGCGAGGGCCGCCCGGTCCGCGTCGTCGAGGTCCGCGGCCGTGTCGACGACGTTGAGGATCGCCGCCGGGGACAGGAAGACGATGCGCGCGTCGGACGCCGTGACCGCGTCCGCGACGGCACGGGCGGTGAGCGTGGCCGGCGAGGACACGTCCATCACGGGCGTCACGGAGCGCGTGCCGAGAGCGGGGCCCAGCAGCGCGAAGGGCGCGAACCCGGTGACCAGCCCGGTCTCCGGCCCCACGTCGAAGTGCGCGGCGAGGGCGTCGCGCAGCGCGGACAGCTCGGCGTGCCGGTAGACGACGCCCTTGGCCGGGCCGGTCGAGCCGGACGTGAACAGCACGGCCGCCTCGTCCTCGGGGCCCGGCTCGGGCGGCAGCGGGCGCCCCTCGCCCGCCCGGGCGACGTCGACCAGCTCGTGCGCCACCCCGAGCGCGCGGCGCACGGCGGGGGCGAGCGGCTCGGCCGAGACGCGCACCCCGGGCCAGCCGAGCGCCCGCGCCGCGGCCAGCCCCTTGCGCTGGGCGACGACGAACCGCGGCCACGCGCCCCGCTGCGCGCGCGTCAGCCCGCGCACGCCGAGCCCGGCGTCGGCCACCACGACGACGGCACCGATCCGCAGGCACGCGTACACCAGCGCGGTCAGCGTCGGCCCGGGCTCCACCAGCAGCGACACGCGGTCGCCCCGGCGCACGCCGATACCGTGCAGCCCCGCCGCGACGCGTCGCACCTGCCGGTCCAGCGCCCGCCAGCTCGCCGTGAACGGCCGCCCGTCCGCGCCCTTCTTCGACGTGGCGGTCGTCATGTCCAGCACGGCCGCCGCGTCGTCGTCGGCCCGCGCGTCCAGCGCCGCCCACAGCGGCACGAACGGCGCCTCCGACTCGTCCGCCGCAGCGGAAGGCGAGGGATCGGACGAGGCGGAGGGGTCGGGAACCTCGGGCGCGGATGTACGACGTCCCGAAGTGGAGGGCCCCCTGGGGCCCGTGAACGCATCCGCGCCCGAGGTTCCCGACCCCTCCGCCGACAGCACCCCAGCCAGAAACCGGAGCACAGCAGGCGTCCAGTCCGCGTCCTCGGCGATCAGGTGCCCGGCGTCGGAGAACCGGTGCACGTGCGCGTGCGGCAGCCGCCGCACGAGGTCGTCGAGGTACCGGTCGGAGAAGATCGGGTCGTGCGGCCCCCACAGCAGGACGGCGGGCACGGTCAGCGCGGCGACGCCGGCGGCGATGCGGTGCAGCTCGGGCGCGCTGGGGTGGGTGCCGTCGACGGGGATGTCGGCGACGAAGCCCTCGATGCCGCCGCGCTCGTCGGCCGCGAGGTACGGCAGCCGGTACGCCTGCGCGACGTCGGCGGGCAGCTGCGGGCGGGCCAGCGCGAGCGTGGTCTCCAGGAAGGCGCGGGTGGTGCGCGTCCCGAGGCGGTGCACGGGCCCGGCGAGGGCGAGGCGCAGCGGCGCGGGGACCGGCGCGTCGTCGGGCTGGTGCACGGCGGTGTTGAGCAGCGCGACGCCGGCGAGCTGGTCGGGGTGGTCGACGGCCCAGCCGAGCGAGACGACGCCGCCCCAGTCGTGGCCGAGCGTCACGACCGGCCCCGTCAGGCCGAGCGCGTCGGTGAACGCGCCGAGGTCCGCGACGCGGCGGGCGAGCGGGCGGTGCTCGCCGGTGCGCTGCGACAGGCCCATCTCGAGCTGGTCGACGGCGACGACGCGCCACGCGGGTGCGCCGTCGGCCGCCGCGCCCACGGCGTCGGCGACGAGCCGCCGCCACAGGTACGACCAGGTCGGGTTGCCGTGCACGGCGAGCACCGTGCCGACGGGGACGACGCCGCGCGCGGCGAGCTCGGGCCCGTTGTCGAGGTAGTGCCACGACGCGCCGCGCGCGTCGGTGAGCACGTGGCTGAACCGCGGGTCGAGGCCGGGCAGGCCCGGGGGCGCGGTGTCGGCGGGCCGGGGTGTCACGGGCGTGTCGGTCGGGGAGGGCACGGTGCGGGTCGTGCCCGTCACCACGCGAGCTCCAGCATCGCCGTGTTGATGCCCGAGCCGACGCCCATGAGCAGCACGCGGTCGCCGGCGCTCAGGGAGTCCTGCTGCTCCACGAGGGTGATCGGCACGGACGCCGGCCCGACGTTCCCGTACCGCTCGTACGTGGTGGGCACCCTGGAGCGGTCCAGGCCGACGGCCTCGACGATGGCCTCGGTGTGCACGCGCGACACCTGGTGGGTGACGTACCGGTCCATGCGCGCCCAGTCCCAGTCGGCGACGGCGTCCTTCCAGGCGTCGACGACGAGCTCGAGGCCGCCGTCGAGCAGGGCCTTCGCGTCGGTGAACATGCCCTCGGTGCTGCCGACGCACAGGTCGTGGAACTGCGTCGCGGCGCGCGTGACGCCGCCGAGCACGCGGTGGCCCTCGGGGTGCTCGTCCGTGCGGCCCAGGACGGCGGCGGCGGAGCCGGAGCCGAGGGTGAGCGACGCAAACTCCTGCATGAAGTCGTCGCGGCTGCGGTCCTCCCGCAGGAGCCGCTCGATGGTGCGGTCGTGGATGATGTCGGCGTCCTCGCCGTCCACCACGACGGCGTACCGGACCTGCCCGGACTCGATCATCCCGGCGGCGAGGCTGATGCCGTTGATGAAGCCCAGGCAGGCGTTGGCGACGTCGAAGTTGACGGCCGACGACGGCAGCCCCAGCCCGTGGTGCAGCCGCACCGCGACGGACGGCTCGAGGTGCCGCCGCGTCACGGAGGTATTGATGAGGAGCCCGACGTCGGCGGGCTCGACGCCCGCGACGGCGAGCGCCTCGCGCCCGGCGGCGACGGTCGCGTCGTCCACGTCCTCGCCGGCCTCCCAGGCACGCCGCTCCTGCACGCCGGCGACGCGTTGCAGCAGCGTGGTCGGCAGCCGGAGGCGCCGCAGCGCGGGGGCGAGCCGGTCCTGCACCTCGGCGGAGGTCCGCACCCCCGACGGGATCCTGCTGGTCACGGCCAGCAGCGAGACACCTGCGAACCTGGTGGTGGCGTTTCCTGACACACGAGCTCCAGACGACCGGTCGTGCGCGGGAGCACGGAGCCGGCTCAGCGACGAGACGACGGGGCCGCACGACCCCGGCCCCGCGACGTTACGACGTCCGGGGCGCGCCCGCCGTTCCAGTCGCGGGATGTGGGATCGGCCACGCAGGGTTCACCCGGGTCGGTCACCGGTCCCCCGGGAGCCCGTCACACCGCCCCGAGGACGTCGAGCGTCCAGGCGTGCTCGAACGCGATCTCCTCCCAGCGTGCGTACCGCCCGGAGACCCCGCCGTGCCCGGCGGACATCTCGATCTTCAGCAGCGCGGGGGCTCCGGCGGCCCGCAGGCGGGCGACCCACTTGGCGGGCTCCACGTAGAGCACGCGCGTGTCGTGCAGCGACGTCGTCGCCAGGACGCGCGGGTACGCGGACGCGTCGTCGGGCACGTTCTCGTACGGCGTGTACCCCTTCATGCGGGCGTACACCTCGGGGTCGTGCAGGGGGTCGCCCCACTCGTCCCACTCGACGACCGTGAGCGGCAGCGTGGGGTCGAGCATCGAGGTGAGCGCGTCGACGAACGGCACGCCCGCGAGCACGCCGGCGAACAGGTCGGGGGCCAGGTTGAGGGCCGCGCCGACGGTGAGCCCGCCCGCGCTGGCGCCGTCGGCCACCATCCGCCGCGGCGACGTCCAGCCGGTCTCGACGAGGTGCCGCCCGCAGGCGACGAGGTCGGTGAAGGTGTGCTCCTTGGCGGCGAGCTTGCCGTCGTCGTACCAGCGCCGCCCCAGCTCGCCGCCGCCGCGCACGTGCGCGACGGCGAACACGACGCCGCGGTCCAGCAGGCTGAGGCGCGGGACGGAGAAGTACGGGTCGATGCTCGTCTCGTACGCGCCGTACGAGTAGAGCAGCAGGGGCGCGGGCTCGGCGCGCGTGCCGGACCCGTCGAGCGTCACCGCGTCGCGCCGCCACACCAGGCTGATCGGCACCCGGGTGCCGTCCGGGGCCGTCGCCCACTCGCGGTGCTGCACGTAGTCGGCCGGGTCGTAGCCGCCCAGCACCGGCTGCCGCTTGCGCACGTGCCGCTCGCCTGTCGCGAGGTCCACGTCCACCACCGTGGCGGGCGTGACGAACGACGTGTGCTGCACGCGCAGCAGCGGCTGCTCCCACGTGGGGTTCGCGTCGAGGGCCACGGAGAACAGCGGCTCGTCGACGTCGATCTCCCGCGCCGTCCACGGCTGGCCCGCCGTCGTGCGCGTCAGGTCCACCACGGCGACGCGCGGGAGCGCCTCGCGCCGCAGGCTGACCACCACGTGGTGGGCGAAGGCGTCCACCCCCTCGAGGCGCACGTCGGGGTCGTGCGGCACGACGACGGCCGCCGCCGCGGGGTCGAGCGCGGCCGCGCCGTCCTCCCCCGCCCGCGCGGGGACGTCCGTGACGACGAGCTCGAAGTTCTCCGCCCCGTCGTTGTGCAGCACGAGCAGCGCGTCCCGCGCCGTCCCGTGCCCGCCGTCGTCGAGGACCGCGTGCTCCACCGTGTACTCGACGTCGTCCCGCCGCTCCCACACGACGCGGAACTCGCCCGTCGGGTCGTCCGCCTCCAGGACGCGCGCCTCGCTCGTCGTCTTGGACCCGGCCTCGATCACCAGGTAGCGGCGCGAGCGGGTGAGCCCGACGCCGATCCAGAACCGCTCGTCGGGCTCCTCCAGCACCAGCACGTCGTCCGACGCCGGGGTGCCGACCTCGTGCCGCCAGATCCGGTAGGGCCGCCACGCGTCGTCGACCGTGGGGTAGAAGACGTACCGGCCGTCGGGCGTCAGGACGGCGCCCGGGAACGTGCCCTCGACGACGTCGGGCAGGTCCGCGCCGGTCGTCAGGTCGCGCACCCGCAGGGTGAAGCGCTCGTCGCCCTGGGTGTCGACGGCGTAGGCCAGCCGTCCGCCGTCCTCGGAGACGTCGAACGAGCCGAGGGAGAAGAAGTCGTGGCCGTCCGCCGCGACGTTCTGGTCGAGCAGCACCTGCTCGCCGGGGGGCACGGTGCCCGCCTCGATCCGCGGCGGCGCCCACTCCCCCGCGGCGGGCACGCGCGCGTGGATCGGGTACTGCCGGCCCTCCTCGGTGCGCGTGTAGTACCAGGACCCGCCCATCCGCACCGGCACCGACAGGTCGGACTCCAGGGTGCGCGCCTTGATCTCGTCGAAGACCGCCTGCCGCAGCGGGGCCAGGTGCGCCAGCTGCGCCTGCGTCCACGCGTTCTCCGCCTCCAGGTGGGCCAGCACCTCGGGCGACTCCTTGTCGCGCAGCCACTCGTAGTCGTCCGCGAACTCGTCGCCGTGGTGCCGGCGGACGGTGGGGCGACGCTCCGCGACGGGCGCGCGCTCCGGGACGGCGGGCGCCGGCACGGGGGTGGCGGGGGTGGCGGGTGTGGCGGGGGTGGTGGGGGTGGTGGCTCGGTCTGCGGGAGCGGTCAGGTCGTCGGGCACCCGGCCAGCCTAGGTCCGCCCGGCCGGGGGCCGGATTCCGCCCGCGCGATGCAGGACTGTGACCTGGATCTGTCATTTGGGTCACATTTTCGTGGCTACACTCGCGGCACGCTCGCGAAACGCCGGGGATACATGGGGCCTTTAGTGTCCCTGCATCGACGGGGTGAGCGGGTGG
Source organism: Isoptericola sp. NPDC019693 (assembly GCF_044389085.1). Lineage (NCBI taxonomy): Bacteria > Bacillati > Actinomycetota > Actinomycetes > Micrococcales > Promicromonosporaceae > Isoptericola > Isoptericola sp. NPDC019693. Next base: position 111,290 of record NZ_JBIRXP010000007.1, read on the forward strand.
TACCCCGGGCTCGCCCCGGGGGAACGACATCGACACACGGAGGACCCGGCCGATGACGACGGACCGACCGACCAGGGCGATCGCGCTGCGCCGCACGGTGGCAGCTCTCGCGATCGCCCTCGCACCCGCTGTACTCGCCTCGCCACCAGCGCAGGCGACCCCGGGAGCGGACACGGCGCACACCAGCAGCGCCGTCACCAGCACCAGTACCACCGGCACGAGGGTCACGACCGCCGTCGCGACCGACTGCAAGCCCGACGACTCGACCGCCTGCGTCGCCGTCGTCGTCATGAACGACGCCGGCGACCGCATCACCGACGCCCAGGTGACGATCACCGGGCCCGGCGGCTTCGACGAGACCGTCACCACCACGGGGGACGCCCCCGTGTCCGTGGCGGTGCCCGAGGTCGGCCGGTACACCGTGACCCTCGACCCGGCGTCGCTGCCCTCCGACGAGCAGCTGCCCGAGGGTGCCGAGACGGCGCTCGAGGTGACCGCCCAGACGGGCGGCACCGGCCGGGTGGCGTTCCGTCTGGGCGGCGAGGCCGCGGCCCCGAGCCCATCCGCCGACGCGACCTCCTCGGCGCCCGCCGAGGGCGGCACCGACGCTGGTACCGAGGGCGAGGGTGTCGGCACGGCGCCAGAGGGCGACGCCTCCGAGCGGGCCTTCTCCTGGGGTCAGGTGTGGCAGCAGTTCGGCTCCGGCATCCGCTTCGGGCTCCTGCTGGCGCTCGCGTCGATCGGGCTCAACCTGATCTTCGGCACCACCGGGCTGTCGAACTTCGCGCACGGCGAGCAGTTCGCCCTCGGGGCGGCGCTCGGCTTCATCGCCATCAACCAGTGGGGCATGTCGATCTGGCTCGGCGGCCTGGTGACCATCGCGATCTGCGCCGCGACCGGGCTCGCGCAGGACGCCGCCATCTGGCGTCCGCTGCGGCGGAGAGGCACCCCGGTCATGCAGATGATGATCGTGACCATCGGCCTGTCGATCGCGCTGCAGTACGTCATCCAGCTGCTCATCGGTGGCGGGTCCGAGCGCATCCTCTCGAGCAACCCGCGGCCCCTGACGCTCCTCGGCATCACGCTGAGCACGACGTCGTGGATCTCGATGGCGGTCGCGCTGGTGTGCCTGGTCGGCTTCGCGCTGTTCCTCACCCGCACCCGGCTGGGCCGGGCCACCCGCGCCGTGTCGGACAACCCGGCGCTCGCCGCCGCCACCGGCATCGACCCCGACAAGGTGATCCGCATCGTGTGGATCCTCGCCACCGCGTTCGCGGCGCTCGCCGGGCTCATGTGGGGCGTCTCGTACGGGTCGTTCAACTGGCAGCTCGGCGTGCAGCTGCTGCTGCTGATGTTCGCGGCCGTGACCCTGGGTGGCCTCGGCACCGCCTTCGGCGCCCTCGTCGGGTCGCTCCTCATCGGCCTCGTCGTCGAGCTGTCCAACCTCGTGATCCAGAGCGACCTGCGGTATGCGTCGGCGCTCGTGATCCTCATCCTCGTGCTCCTGATCAGGCCGCAGGGCATCCTGGGCCGCCGCGAGCGGATCGGCTGAAGGGAGACCGACCATGGACGAGTTCCTCAGAATCCTCACCCAGTCGCTCGCCGAGCTCATCGCCCCGACGACGGCGGCGTACGCCATCGCGGCGATCGGCCTCAACCTGCACTTCGGGTACACAGGTCTGCTCAACATGGGGCAGGCGGGCTTCATGCTGCTCGGCGCGTACGGCTTCGGCATCGCGACCATCGCCGGCGCCCCGTTCTTCCTCGCGCTGCTGGTCGCACTGGCCGCCGGGCTGCTGTTCGCCCTGCTGCTCGGCATCCCGACCCTGCAGCTACGCGGCGACTACCTCGCGATCGTGACCATCTCGGCCGCGGAGATCATCCGCTGGATCGGCCGGTCCACCTGGCTGCAGGAGTGGACCGGCGGCGCGTCCGGCCTGCAGGGACGTGACTTCAAGGGCACGTTCCAGGACCTGTCGCCGCTGCCCGACGGCCGCACCGTCATCGGGCCGCTCGAATACATCAACACGGGCTCCGACTCGTGGTGGACGCGGATCTTCGCGTGGGGCCTGGTGGCCCTCGTGCTGCTGTTCGTCTGGCTCGTCACCCGCAGCCCGTGGGGCCGCGTCCTCAAGGGCATCCGCGAGGACGAGGACGCCGTGCGCGCGCTCGGCAAGAACGTGTACTCGTACAAGCTGCAGTCGCTGGTGCTGGGCGGCATGCTCGGCGCCCTCGGCGGCGTGGTCTACGTGCTGCCGCTGACCATCGCGCCCGACGCGATGGGCCGCACGATGACGTTCTTCACCTGGACCGTGCTGCTGCTCGGTGGCGCCGCCACCGTCTTCGGCCCGGTGCTGGGCGCGATGATCTTCTTCGGCGCCTACATGTTCATGCGCACCGGAATGCGCGCCCTCGCGGAGAACACCGGGGTGGGAGACATCATCACCACCACCAACGTCGAGCAGATCGGCGGCATGCTGGTAGGAGTCACGCTGATGCTCCTCGTGATCTTCCGGCCACAGGGCATCCTCGGGAACAAGAAGGAGCTGGCCTTCAATGTCCGCTGACATGTCCGCCCACCCGTCCACCGACGAGTCCGGCGCCGCCCCCGAGCCCGAGTCCGTCGTCGACGCTGCGGCCGCCGCCGCCGTCGCCCCCACCTCCGAGGCGGCCGCCGAGGCGCTCGACGAACTCGCCCAGGTCGAGTCCGTCGTCGGCGCGCCGAAGCCGGACGCCATCCTGGTGGCCGACGACGTCGTGCGGCACTTCGGCGGCATGACCGCCGTCGACGTCAAGCACCTGGAGGTGCAGCGAGGTGCCATCACCGCTCTGATCGGGCCGAACGGCGCCGGCAAGACGACGTTCTTCAACCTGCTCACCGGCTTCGACACCCCGCAGAGCGGCACCTGGAGCTTCGAGGGCCGGTCGCTGCAGGGCAAGAGCGGCGCCCGCGTCGCCAAGGCCGGGATGGTGCGCACCTTCCAGCTCACCAAGGCGCTGTCGCGGCTCACGGTGCTGCAGAACATGCTGCTCGCGGAGCCGAAGAACCCCGGCGAGCGGTTCTGGCTGTCGTGGCTGCCGTTCACCTGGCAGGCACAGGAGAAGGCCGCCACCGAGAAGGCGATGGAGATCCTCGCCCGGTTCAAGCTCGACACCAAGGCCGGCGACTACGCCGGGTCCCTCTCGGGCGGGCAGCGCAAGCTGCTCGAGATGGCCCGGGCGCTGATGACGAATCCCACCATGATCATGCTCGACGAGCCGATGGCGGGCGTGAACCCCGCGCTAGTGCAGTCGCTGCTGGGGCACGTGCAGGCACTGCGCGACGAAGGCATGACCGTGCTCTTCGTGGAGCACGACATGCACGCCGTGCGGCACATCTCCGACTGGGTGGTCGTGATGGCCGAGGGCCGGATCGTGGCCGAGGGGCCGCCGGCGACGGTGATGCACGACCAGGCCGTCGTCGACGCCTACCTGGGGGCCCACCACGACACCGACCTCGGGGACGACTCGCTGCTCGACCCCGAGATCCTGGCCCGGCTCGAGGCCGAGGAGGAGAAGCGATGAGCGACACGGCGATCCTGCCCGGGGAGGCCTCGACCGGCGCCCCGAAGGACAAGGAGCTGCTGCTGCGGGCCGACAACCTCGTGGCCGGGTACATCCCGGGCGTGCACATCCTCGACGGGTGCTCCATCGAGGTGGCCAAGGGCGAGCTGGTCGGCATCATCGGCCCCAACGGGGCCGGCAAGTCCACCTTGCTCAAGGCGCTGTTCGGGCTGGTGAAGATCCACTCGGGCACCGTGACGCTCGGGGGCGAGGACATCACCGGCATGAAGGCGAACTCCCTCGTCGCCCGCGGTGTCGGGTTCGTGCCGCAGACGAACAACGTCTTCCCGTCGTTGTCCGTCGAGGAGAACATGCGCATGGGCGTGTACCTGCGCCCGAAGGTCTTCGACGAGCGCTGGTCGTTCATCGGTGACCTGTTCCCGGTGCTGCACGACCGCCGCAACCAGCGGGCGGGCGCCATGTCCGGCGGCGAGCGCCAGATGGTCGCGATGGCCCGGGCGCTCATGATGAACCCGTCCGTGCTGCTGCTCGACGAGCCGTCCGCCGGTCTGTCCCCCGTCCGCCAGGACGAGACGTTCCTGCGCACCCGCATGATCAACAAGGCCGGCGTGTCCGTGGTCATGGTGGAGCAGAACGCCCGGCGCTGCCTGCAGATCTGCGACCGGGGCTACGTGCTCGACCAGGGCAAGGACGCGTACACCGGTACCGGTCGTGAGCTCCAGGCAGACCCCAAGGTCATCTCCCTGTACCTCGGCACCCTCGCGGAGGACACGAAGTAGGACCGCGCATCCCGCTGAGCCAGTCCGGGAAGGTGCACTCGCACGACGACGGCGACCGCTCCACCGAGCGGCCGCCGTCGTCGTGCGAGATCGGTCAGCGCGTCCATGTTCACGCGGTCAGACCGAGCGGGTACGACGGCGAGGCGGGACAGGGAGTCGCACAGCACGGACGAGCCGGGGAGTCCGGTGCGTCGAGGCGCCGTGCAGCATCGCGGCCGTCTCGTGACGGAACCACAGCCCAGCGGACCTCGTCCCGTGCAACGGCGAACCGGAAGGCTTCATCTCGTCGAGAGATCGTGGCGACGCGTCGGATCACCGGAAGGTGTCCGGCCTCTCTCACGCGACGACGATGTCGCGTCGAGAGCGCCGATCAGGCGAACGTTCGCATGCCGGTGGACGGTTCCGGGCCGTGGGCAGGCTCCACGCCAAGGAACTTCTCCGCGCGCCGTCCTCGAGCCACCTCACCGCACCCCGAACGACTTCGCGGCGACCGGAACGACGTCGCCGGGGTGGGACTTCCTCGGCGTGCGACGACGGCCCGGGCGCTCGCCGTGAGCGTCCGGGCCGTCGTCCCGTGCATGTCGATCAGGTGCTGTCGATCGGGAGCTCGATCAGGTGCTGTATCCCGACCCGAGGGGGGTCACTCGGTGGTGCCCTCGATCTCCTTGGTGAAGCTGTAGGTGTTGTCGGCGCCGTACTCGTAGATGCCGATGAATGCCGACGACGGGTCGTTGGCGTCGTTGAGCGGCCCGATGCCGGACTTGCCGACGTACTTGATCTCGTCGCCCGCCTCGAGCGCCTTCACGCCCTCCTCGAACGAGCTGACCTCGGTGGCGCCGTCCTCCGAACCGGAGACCGCACGGATGTTCTTCGAGATCGTCTCGCCGTCGGTGCCCTCGCCCTTCACCGCGGCCAGCGCGGCGAGGACGGTGGCGTCGTACGACTCGGCCGAGTACGAGAAGTCCTCGAGCTCGCCGTCCTCGTTCTCCGTGTACCAGGCCTTGAGCTCCTCACGGAACGCCTCGTCGGCCTGCGCACCAGGCAGGGTGCCCTTGACGCCCTCGAGGGTGCCCTTGTCGAACTTGTCGCCGTAGTTGGAGAGGTTGCCGTCCACGAAGTAGGTGGTCCCGTTGAAGTCCCACCCCTGCGCGACGAGCTCGTTGACGATCGCCACCGTCTCCTCGAAGGCGACGATCGAGATCGCGTCGGGCTTCTGAGCGAGCAGGTCGGTCACCTGTGCGCCGAAGTTGGTCTCGCCCGGGGCGAACTCGTTGCCCTTGCCGTTGCCGCCGTAGACGACCTCGCAGCCGCCGGCGGTGACCGTGTCCTCGATGACGTCGCGCAGGCCGGTGCCGTACGCCTCGTTCTGCACGAGGAACCCGATCTTGCAGTGGCCGTCCTCGAGGATGAGCGACCCGTGCGCCGCACCCTGCACCGTGTCCGGCGGGGCGGTGCGGGCGAAGAAGCTGCCGTACCCGGAGAGGTCGGCCGCGGTGTTCGCGGGCGAGATCTGCATGACGCCCGCCTCCTCGAACTGGTCGACCACGCCGAGGGTCACCGCGGAGGACGCGGCGCCGATCACGGCCGAGACGCCCTTGCCGATGAGGTCGGTGGCGGTGCCGCTCGCGACCGACAGGTCGGTGCTGTCGCCGGAGTCGCCCCACTCGACGGACACGTCGTTGCCGAGGACGCCGCCCGCGGCGTTGATGTCGTCGATCGCGAGGCCGACGCCGGCGATCTCCGGCGGGCCGAGAAAGGCGAGGGTGCCCGTGACCGGCAGGATCGTGCCGATCTTCAGCGGATCGGTCGAGCCGCCGCCGCCCTCGCTGCTGTCGCCGCTCCCGCCGTCGGACGAGGCACATGCTGCGAGGCCGAGGCTGAGGACTGCCGCGAGGGCCATGCCCTTGGCGGCCGTGGTGCGTCGGATCATGCTGCTCCCCTTTTGGAGGTAGGACATTCGCGGCTCAACACCGCATTCAGTGCCGCTGAACGTAGCGAGACTGTATGTCGCCGACGTGTCGCGCGGGTCACTCCCTGCAGATCGTGACGAACCTGTTACCTAGGTCACACTCGGGCCCCCGGGCCACCGCCTCAGGCGCGGAACTGCGTGAACGACGCGGTGGCCGGGTCCGCCCCCGTGCGCCCGTCCGTCCCGGCCTCCAGGGCGTCGATCGAAGCCACCTGCTCGGCCGACAGCTCGAAGGAGAAGACGTCCAGGTTCGTGGCCTGCCGCTCCGCCGACAGCGACTTGGGGATGACGATCCGCCCCTGCTGCACCGCCCACCGCAGCACCACCTGCGCGGGCGTGACGCCGAGCTCCGTCGCCGCGGCGACGACTGCCGGGGCGTCCAGGTCGGCCCCGCGACCGAGCGGCGAGTACGCCTCCACCGCGATGCCGAGCTCGCGGCAGCGCTGCTGCAGCGCGACCTGCTGGAAGGTGGGGTGCACCTCGACCTGGTTCACGGCGGGCACGACGTCGGTCTCCGAGACGAGGCGGTCGAGGTGCTCCACCAGGAAGTTCGACACGCCGATCGCCCGCACCGCCCCGTCGGCGAGCAGCTTCTCGAACGCGCGCCACGTCTCCACGTACAGGTCCTTGCTCGGCACCGGCCAGTGGACCAGGTAGAGGTCCACCTGGTCGACGCCGAGCGCGCGGCGGGAGTCGTCGAAGGCACGCAACGCCTGTTCGTACCCCTGGTCGCCGTTGCGGAGCTTGGTCGTGACGAAGACGTCCTCGCGCGGCAGCCCGGACGCGCGCAGCGCGGCGCCGACGCCGGCCTCGTTGTAGTAGCCGGCGGCGGTGTCGACGTGCCGGTAGCCGAGCTCGAGCGCCTGCTCGACGTTGGCCTGGGTGCCGTCGTCGGGCACCTGGAAGACGCCGAGGCCGACCTGGGGGATCTCGATGCCGCCGGACAGGGGCAGGGAAGGGACGGAGGAAGAGGTCATGAGTCCTTTGTATCGGCTGCCGCCGACCCTGCGTCCATCGGCGTGACCACCCTGTGGACAGGCTGTGCGGCAACACTGGTGCCCGTGCTCGCGCTCGCGTACCGTTGTGCCCGTTGCAGTGCCTCGCTCGATCCGGACGGTCCCCGTCCGCGCCACGGCGATCGCGTCGGAAGGAACGACGCGGTCACCCGGCGGACCTTGGTCTCAAGAGTTGACGACGATTCACCGTGATGCGCGATCTCGACGGTCGAGGTCGTCGACACCTCTTGAAGGAGTAAGCATGGCCACCGGAACCGTGAAGTGGTTCAACAGCGAGAAGGGCTACGGCTTCATCGCCCCCGAGGACGGCTCGGCCGACGTGTTCGTCCACTTCTCCGCCATCCAGTCCCAGGGCTACCGGTCCCTGGACGAGGAGCAGCGCGTGGAGTTCGACGTCACGCAGGGCCCGAAGGGCCCGCAGGCGGAGAACGTCCGCCCGCTCTGATCTCACCTCCTGGTCGGCTGACGCCGGCCGTGTGAGACACCAGTGAGTCGCACGGCCCGCACCCCGTTCGTCGGGGTGCGGGCCGTTGCCGTTCCCGGGAACGGACGCGTTCCGGCGGTCGTTGCACCATCATGGGATTCCTCGACCGACTTCTCGGCAGAACGCCCGACGAGCGCACGTACCACGGCGTGCCCGGCCGGCCCGACGACGCCCGGCCGCACACCGGTGAGGCCCCGGGCAAGCACGGCTACGCGCCGCACCCCGGCGCACAGCCTGCCGGCCGACCCGGTGACGGCTCCGGCACCGCACAGCGCAACCCGGACGAGGTGGCCGTCGAGCGCTACCGCTACCTGCTGCGCACCGCGCCGCCGGACGCCGTCGAGCAGGCGCACACCGAGGCGTTCGCCCGCCTGACGCCCGAGCAGCGGCGCCTGGTGCTCGAGGAGGTCGGTGCGGGCCTCCCCGCGAGCGAGCGGGCCACGTCCGACGACCCGCAGTCCCTGGCCCGCATGGCCACCCGCGCCGAGATGCGCAACCCCGGCACCCTGGAGCAGTCGTTCCGCGGGCAGGGCGGTCCCGGTGCGCCGGGTCGCGGCCCGGGCTTCGGGTCCATGGTGGGCTCCAGTCTGCTCGGCACCGTCGCGGGCGTGGTCATCGGCTCCGCCGTGGCGAACGCGCTCTTCGGTCCGGCGTTCGGCGACCCGTCGCAGGACTTCGCCGGCGACGCCGGGGCCGAGGGCGGCGACGCGGGCTCCGACGCCGGAGGCGATGCCGGGGCGGAGGCCGGCGGCGACGCCGGGTACACCGAGGCCGCCGGCGCGGACCCCGGCTTCGACGGTGGCGGCGACACGGGCGGGTTCGGCGACTTCGGCGGGGACTTCGGGGGCGGCGACTTCGGCGGCTTCTAGACCGCCCGTGCGCACAGCCCGAGGAAGGCTCCGAGGCGCCCGAGCCCCTCGGGGCTGTGCGGGAGGTAGTCGGTGAGCTCGGGAGAGCGCACGACGATCGCGCACCACTGCGCGCGCGAGACCGCCACGTTGATGCGGTGCCGGGACAGCAGGAACCCGGTGCCGCGCGGGACGTCGAGGGGCGACGAGGCGGCGAGGGTGACGATCGCGACGGGCGCCTCTGTGCCCTGGAACCGGTCGACCGTCCCCACCCGCACGCCCCCGAGGCCGGCGTCGTCGAGCGCGCGCCGCACCGCCCACACCTGGGCGTTGTACGCGGCGAGCACGACGACGTCGGCCGGCGCCAGCGGCCGCGGCGCCTGCCCGCCGCCGGGGGACCAGTCCCGCCCGACGACGGCGGCGGCCTGCCGCACCACCTCCTGCGCCTCCTCGGGCGAGGCGACACCGCGGCCCTCGTGCCGCACGGGCACGTGGTGCACGCCCGGGGCGACGCCGTCGAGCCGGCGGGCGGCCGCCGACTCGTGGGCCCGCAGCCGACCCTCGTACGCGAGCTGCGACACGGCCTCGCACAGCGCCGGGTGCATCCGCCAGGAGCGCGCCAGGAAGTAGCCGAGCCCCGGCGGCAGCACGTCGCGCCCGTCGGCAAGCCAGCCGAGGGCCGACCGGTCCACCGGCTCCGGGTGGCGCCCGCGGCTGACCTGCGGGAGCTGCTGCGGGTCGCCGAGGAGGAGCAGGCGGCTGGCCGACCGTGCGACCGCGATCGTGGACGCGAGCGAGAACTGGCCGGCCTCGTCGACGACCAGCAGGTCGAGGTCGTCGTCCGGCCAGCGGCCCGGGTGGGCGAAGTCCCAGGCGGTGCCGCCGACGACGCCGGGGCCGCGGCGGGAGAACTCGGCCAGCTCGTCTCCGGACAGCTCCGCGCACACGCCGCTCGACGACGACGCGTGCGCCGGCCCGTCCGTCGGCCGCTTCCGGGCCACGAGGTCCGCGGGGACGCCCGCCTTCTCGACCACGGCCCGCAGCATGTTCTCCACCGCGGCGTGCGACTGGGCGACCACCCCGACCCGCCACCCCTCGGACACCAGCGCGGCGATCACGTGCGAGCCGACGTGCGTCTTGCCGGTGCCGGGCGGGCCCTGCACGGCGAGGTACGACCGGTCGAGGTCGCGCGTGGCGGCGAGGACCGCGCCGGTGAAGTCGTCGCCGACGACGTCGGGCAGCGGGCCACCCGTCGCCAGGCGCGGGGGGCGGCGACGCAGCAGGTCGGCGGCGGGGCCGTCCGGCAGCGTGCGGTCGGCGTCCCACCGGGTCAGCGACCGCCGCGCCACGTCCTCGAGCGCCTGCTCCTGCGGGTCGGCGCGCGGCCCGCTGGACGGGGTGAGGGCCATCGGGAGCGCGTCGAAGGTCTCCGCCCCGACGCGCACCTGCTCACGCAGCAGCAGGACGTCCCGCTCCCCCGCCTCCGTGGCCCGGCGGACGGCGTCGACGATGGTCGCGCCGCCGTGGAACCCGCGCACGGCGTTCGCGGGGACGGTCACCGCGGCGGGCGCGGGGTCGTCGTAGAGGACGAACGGCACCGCGCCGACGCCGAGCTCCGACCCCTCCGAGAGCCGGCCGACCAGCTCCAGCACCCGTGCGGGCGCACGCCGCCCGTCCTCCACGAGCCAGTCCTGGACGACGGTCGCGCGTTCCACGTGAAACGTGTTCCGGCGCCCCTGCCACTCGTCCGGCGGCAGCTCGAGCCGCGAGTAGTGCTCGTGCCAGAACGGCTTGCTCTCCCGGCGCCAGTAGCCGAGGGACGCGCCGACCATCGCGAGCGCCTGCGCCTCGTCGTCGCGGGCGCCACGGTCCTCGCCGACCCGCCCGCGCACCTCGGCCTCCAGCGCCAGCCGCCGCTCGCGCGCCTCACGGGCCGCCGTCTGCCGCGGCGTCTCCTCGGGCGGCGCGGCGCCGTCACCCTCGGCAGGGGCGGCGACGCCCGGCGCCACCGCGGCCGGGACGCCCTCGCGCGCGTCGACGACGTCGGCGGCGGACCGCAGCCAGTCGAGCAGGCGGAGGGTGGAGACGCAGTCGTACCGGTTGTAGTCGGCGATGTCGCGCAGCAGCGCGGCGGCCTCCTCGTCGCGGCCCGCGTCGCGCAGGGCCGTGTACTCGGCGTACGCGACGATGGACGCGGCCGCGGTGGTGACGTCGCCGGACCGCAGCTCGTCGCCCATGTACAGCGGCTCGAGCTTCTTGATCGACTTGGAGCGGTCCGAGATCCGCAGCGACGAGCGCACCACGGCGTAGAGGTCCACGAGCACGCCGTCGCGCAGCAGCTGGTCCACCTCCTCCTCGTAGACGCCGTGGCGGGCGGCGATGGACAACAGGTGCACCCGCTCGTACGACGCGTAGTGGTACACGTGCAGGTCCGGGTACCTCCGGCGCCGCTCGGTGAGGTAGTCGACGAAGTCGACGAGGGCCTGCCGCTCCTGGGCCAGGTCATGGGCCCAGAACGCGCGGAACGGCGGCGCCTCCCCCGCGGCGCCGGGCCGCTCCACCAGCCCGAACAGGTAGTCGATCCCGGTCTGCTGCCCCCACTGCTCGCCCTGCGGGTCGGACCACAGCGGGTCGCCCTCGAAGTCGAATAAGACGTCGCCCGGGCTGGGCGGCGGGAGCCGGCGGACGGCGGACGTGTCGGGGAGCTGCCAGCGGATGACGGCCCGCTCGCCGTGGTCGTCGTAGGCCACCTCGCCGGCCCGCTCGCCCGTGCCGAGCTGCAGCCGCGCCTGGTCGCGCACGCGCTCGAAGCTGCGGGCCGGCATGCCCGCGGGCGGCTCCTCCGCCTTCGCGAGCTCGTCGATGGTCGTGATGCCGCCCGCGAGGAGGCGGGCGCGCTGCTGCTCGTAGACGCCGCCCACCAGCAGCACGTCACGGTGCTCCGCCGCCTGCTCGGCACAGGCCGGGCATCGGCCGCAGGCGGTGAACCGCTCGTCGCCCCACGCGAGCGGCCCGTCGTCGGCGCGGTGCGCGGCCACGATCTCCCGCAGCCGGTCCCGGCGCTGCCGGAACACCGGCAGCAGCTCGGCGAGCCGGTGCGAGCTGGTGACGCGGGTGCCGAGCACCAGGTGCACGTCGTCGGTCGGGTCGACGTGCGCGGCGGCGAGCTGGTCGGCGTACGCCGCGAGCTGCAGCAGGGCGGTCACCTTGGCCCGCCGCGCCAGCTTGGTGTCGACGACGGCGTAGCGCGGCGGCGCGGCGGCGGCGTGCTCCCCCGGGCGCCCCGGCCCGACGTCGGGGTCGCCCAGCGGGTCGCGCACGAGGAAGTCGGCCCGGCCGTGGAGCTCGCCGTCGAAGAAGGACGCCTGCGCGACGACGTCGGCGCCCCCCTCGACCGCCGCGAGGGTCGCGCCGTGCGCCGCCACCAGCGCGTCCCGCGTGAGGCGGGCCGGCGCCACGATCTCGACCACGCCGCCCGGGCCGCCCTCCGAGCGCCCGTAGCGGGCCACGTACTCGTCGAGCACCCGGCGCTCGTGCGCGGCACCCAGCGCCGCCGCCCGCTCGAGCATCACGTCGGCCTCCTGGTCGGCGCGCGGCACCCGGCCGAGCAGCTCGTCGAGGCGGCGCAGCAGGCGGAACTCGCACTCGGCGGCCACGACCAGGTCGCTCACGGAGTGCACGACGGCGGGCTCGCAGGCGCCGTCGGTGGTGCGGTCCGCGTCCAGGAGGAACATGCCCCCGGTCTACCAGCGGCGACCGACACCGCCGGCCGGGACGGCTACGCTGCCCACTCGCGGTCGAGGCGGAACCGTCTGATCACCACCACGGACAACCCGAGGTAGAACGGGAGCAGCAACGCGCACACGCCGGTGAAGATCCAGTCCCCCACGCTGACGCCCTCCTGGTCCCCGGCGGCGCCGTCCGTCGCGAGCACACCGACCGAGAAGGCCGTCAGGGCAAGGAACACGAGCGTGACGACCAGCACGGCCACGACGCCGGTCAGGCGCCACCCACGGGGTGGGTCGGGAACGAACTCCGCCGACAGGGCGAAGTCCCAGGTCGCGCGCCACCACGACGCCGGCTCGACCCGGTCGAGCGGGGGCGCCTCGGGTCGAGCATCGAGGACGGCCACCGCCTCGCCGGGCAAACCCAGGGCCGCGACCAGCGCGTCGAGCGGGTCACGATCTCCGTCGAGGACGGCGACCAGGTCGCGGAGCGCCTCGGGGTCGTCGACGTCGCCCACCGCCGCGGCGAGGCCCTGGACGCCGGCGGCCCGCGCCTCGAGGTCGGAGCCACCGGGAACCCACCAGCCGGTGCCCCAGGTCGCCTCGGTGCGCTCGAACCTCCTGACGGTCGACGCCCCGCACGCGTCGCCCGTGCCCCGCCACAGGCCGAGCGTGACCGACGTGCGCGACGATCCCTCTGCCAGCCCGATCATCAGGTGGTCGGCGTCGAGCGGGTCCTTTGTGCGCAGCACCGTCCAGCGGCCGTCCAGCTCGGTGACATCGACGGGGCCGAGCTCTCGCGCCGCCACCCGTGCCGCGAGCCGCGCGTCCGCGGGGTCGCCACGGTGCACGACGACGGCCCGACGTACCGACGCGGCGACGAGATCCGGGAGGTCGAACTCGACGTCGAGGGCCTCCACGAGCTGCTGATCGGCGATCGCGAGATCGAGCCGCTCCTGCAGGCCGTCCGGGTGCTTCGGCTGGCCGAGAACTCGGCACAGCGCCTGGGTGGCCGCAAGTACCTCGGCGTCCGTCGCCGGTACCTCCGACCAGTCCCACACGCGCGAGGTCCCGTCGACGGCGACGCGCAGCCACGTTCGGTCGCCGCGCTCCTCGTCGAAACTCTCGTCCACGGCGAGGAGGGTGCCCAGGGACTCGAGCGGGCCGAGCGTCTCGCACCACACCGCGGTCAGGCCCGACGCCGAAGTCGGGCCCACCTCGTCGAGGCCGTCGCTGCCGGGGAGGCCCACGATGTCGGCCTGGGACGCCCGCACGATCGCCAGCAGCATGTGGGCAGCGTAGACGCCTGCCGGGAGACCCCGTGCCATCTGGACGGTCTTGCATGCAAGATGGATGCAAGCGTAAGTTGCCCCGGGTGACCGTCCCCACGACACCCCGGCCGACCCCACAGACGCCACAGAACCCGACCCCGCCGACGACGCCGCTCAGCGCCGCCGAGCGCGCGTACCAGCACACCAAGGCGAGGATCCTCTCGGGCGAGGCGGCCGGCGGCGTGCTGCTCTCCGAGGGCGACGTCGCGGCGGAGCTCGGCATCAGCCGCACGCCCGTGCACGAGGCCTTCCTGCGCCTCGACGCCGAGCGGCTGCTCGCCGTCGCGCCACGGCGCGGCGCCGCCGTCGTGCCGATGGCGCCCGACGAGGCGCGGGACGTGCTCGAGATGCGGGAGGCGGTCGAGCGCTCCACCGCCCGGCGCGCGCTGGCGCACGGGCGCCCCGGGGCCGCCGTCCTCGACGAGCTGCGCGCCCACCTGGACGCGCAGCGGCTCGCGGCCGCGGCGGACGACGTCGAGGCGTTCGTGGTCGCCGACTCGGCGTTCCACGGCGTGCTCGTCCGGGCGTCGAGGAACCAGACGGCCGTCCAGTTCATGGGGCTGCTGCGCGACCGGCAGCTGCGGCTCATGTTCCAGCACCTGCGCGTCGGGGCGGACGAGGTCGGCGCAGCGCTCGCCGAGCACGAGGAGATGCTCGCCGCCGTCGAGCGGGGGGACGCCGACGCCTACTGCGACCTGCTGCACGACCACGTCCGCCGGCACCGGGGGATCCTGTGAGGCGGCCGTGGCTCGGCGCGTTCGCCGCGCTGTTCGTCTCCTCCTGGGCGGGCAACCAGTTCACGCCCGTGCTGCTCATGTACGAGGAGGTGCAGGGCTACGGCGACGCCACCGTGAACGCGTTCCTCGGTGTGTACGTGCTCGGCCTGGCGCCCGCGCTGCTCGTCGCCGGGACGCTGTCCGACCGGTACGGCCGCCGCCCGGTGATGCTCGCGGGCACGGCGATCGGCATGGCCGCCAGCGCGGTGCTGGCGTTCGGCGCGCTCGGCCCGCTCCCCATCTACGTGGGGCGGCTGCTCGCGGGCATCACGGTCGGGACGGCGACGTCGGTCGGGACGAGCTGGATCAAGGAGCTCTCGCAGGTCCCGTACGACCGCCGGGCGGACGCCGGCTCGGGCGCCCGGCGCGCGTCGCTCGCGTTCACGCTCGGGTCGGGCGTGGGCGCGCTCGTCGCGGGCGGCCTCGCGCAGTGGGGCCCGTGGCCGGAGGTGCTGCCGTTCGTGGTGCACCTGGTCGTCACCGCGCCCTTCCTGCTGGTCGTGCTGCGCACCCCGGAGTCGTGCGCGTTCGGCGGTGCCGACGGGCCCTGGTGGCACGGGCTGCGGGTGCCCCCGGCGGGGCACCGGCGGTTCACGCGGGTGGTGGCCGTGGTGGCGCCGTGGATCTTCGTCGTCGCGGCGCTCACCTACGGGTACGCACCGGTGCTGCTGCGCGAGCAGACGCAGGGCTTCGGGGTGGCGTACGCCACGCTGCTCACCGTGGTCGCGCTCGGCGTCGCCGCCGTGGTGCAGCCCGCGGCCAAGCGGCTCGACGCGGTCGACTCCGCGCGCGGGCTCGCGGTCGCCGCCGGGACTCTCACGCTCGCGGTGGCCTGCGTCGGGCTGGTGGTCGCGTCGGGCTCGCCGTGGTGGGGCGTCGGCGCCGCCGTCGTGGGCGGAGCGGGCATGGGGATCGGCCTGTCCTCGGGGCTCCTGGAGGTGCAGCGCATCGCCGGGCCGCGCCATCTCGCCGGCCTCACGGGCGTCTTCTACGCCGTCGCGTACGTCGGCTTCCTCACCCCCGCGGTGATGGCGGCGATCACCCCGCCGTTCACGACGGCGCAGCTCTTCGCCGTCCTCGTGGCGCTCGGCGCGGTGTCCACGGGGGTCGTCGTCGCGCACTACCGCAAGCACCTCCCCGGAGCCTGACGCACGGCTGGCGCACGACGGGCGCACGGCTGACGGATGGCGGGCGCATGGACCGGAACGGGCGGTTTCCGACATAGTGGGGGCCGCTCGACGACGGAGGAGTGTCATGGCTGTGCGTTTCAACCCGCCCCCGGGGTGGCAGGTACCCCCGGGGTTCCGCCCCGACGCGGGGTGGGTTCCCGACCCTGCGTGGCCGCCCGCGCCCCAGGGCTGGGAGTACTGGGTGGACGACGCCGCGCGCCCGGCCCGGCCCGAGACCCCGGTCGAGTCGACCACGGTCATGGCGCCCGTGCCCGCGGCCGTCACGTACGCCCCGGCCGCCGCGACCGCCGTCGCGAGCATGCCTCCCCAGCCTCCGCCGCCCCCGTCACCCGCGCCGCCGACGTCGACGTACTCCGCACCCGTCGGGACGCTCTCCGCACCTCCTCCCCCGCCGCCCGCAGCGATTCCCGCCGCCGCACCGCGGAGCCCGCTCGGCGCGGACGAGGACCGCGGGACGGTCGCGACCGTGTCCGCGGCGCTGCGCACGGTCGGCGACCGGATCCGTACCAGCAGCGGCCGTCGCGCGGCGCGGCTGGCCGCGGACGAGAGCGCCGACGCCGCGGCGGCACGCACCCGTGCAGGGGCCCGCGGGAAGAGCAGGCGCGGTGGCCCGCTCGTCGCCGGCGTCGCGGTCGCCTGCCTGGCCCTCGGGTGCATCCTCGGCGTCTCCATCTCGATGGTGCGCAGCTCCGACGCCGCGCAGGCCCTGGTGGACGCCGACCGCATGGAGGCCGCGGCCGCGCAGGCCCAGGCCGAGGTGGACGCGGCCCGTGAGGACCTCAGCGCCCAGCGGGCCACCCTCCAGGAGCGGGAGGAGGCGCTGAAGGAGCGCGAGAAGGCCGCGGACGCCGCGGAGACCGAGCTCGCGAGCCAGAAGAAGGCGTTCGAGGACCAGCAGGCGCAGGAGGACGCGGCGGCCCAGCAGCAGCAACAGCAGCAGCAGGACAGCGCCTGGTTCTACTGGGACTGCAACGCCGCCCGCCAGGCCGGCGCCGCGCCGATCCAGAACGGCCAGCCCGCCTACCGCGGCGCCCTCGACCCGAACGGCAACGGGATCGCCTGCGAGGAGGGCGAGTAGCGGGCCGGGACGCCGGTCCTCACCGGCCGACCGCGACCTCCGCCGTCGCGCCGTCCGTGAACGTGACCTCCGCCGTCGGGCGGAGGGCCGCCTCGCCCGGCGCCCAGACGGCCCACCAGCCGTCCTGGACGGTCGCCTCGACGCGCTCGCCGGAGGTGGTGGTGAGCGCGAAGGACGCGACGTCCTCCCCGGCGCGCCCGAAGGCCGACGTGAGCGCACCGTCGCCCGTGTCGCCCTCGGACCACGACGCGGTGCCGGACTGCACCGTCGTGACGTCGCGCGGGCCGGGCGCGGCCGGCGCCGAGCCGAGCACCGCGTCGCCGCCGACGACGTCGGTGGCGCCGGACGCCCGGGTCGTGACCAGGCACTCGCCGGTCGCGGCCTCCCCCGTGAGCAGCACGTACGTGTAGTCGCCGCGCTGCTCGGCCAGGACCGGGCTGATCGGCACCTCCGCGACCTGCGGGCCGTCGGCGCCCTCGACGATGTCGTGCGCCACCCGGTCGCACGCCGCGGCACGGGTCTGCACCTCGGCCGGCGTCAGGCCGGTGGGGACGGCGGACCACGACGCGTACGCCGCCTGCGTGGACGGCCACCACACCGTCGCGACCCCGGCCACCGCGACCACGGCGGCGGCCGCGGCACCCGCCAGGACGCCCGCGCGCCCCGAGCGGCGGATCGGGGTGGCCCGCCGTGCCGTGCCGAGGATCGCCTGCAGCGCCTCGTCGTCGGGGCGGCCCGGGGCGCGCAGGTCCCGGGCGGGATCGAGGTCGGCGAGCTCCGCCATCATGGGGGACTTCATCGCGACTCCTGGAGGTTGCGCAGCACCGTGGCCGTGTCGGCCTTCAGCCCTGAGTAGGCGAGCAGCCGCTTGCGGGCCCGGGTCAGCCGGACGGAGAACGTGGACGGCCGGATGCCGAGGACCCGGGCGCCCTCGACCGCGGTGAGCCCGTCCCACGCGACCAGGGCGATGACCTCCCGGTCCGCGTCCGACAGCATCTCCCAGGCCCGGCGCAGGTCGGTCCGGTCGGCGGCGAGGTCGTCGGTGCCCTCCTTGCCGCCCTGCGGCTCCCGCTCGAGGCGGACGCCCAGCGCCCGCCAGCGCCCGTGCGTGCGCAGGTGCGTCGCGAGCACGTTGCGGGCGACGCCGAGCAGCCACGGCTTCGGGTCGTCCGGCACGTCGGCGAGACGCCGCCAGGCGACCAGGAACGTCTCCGACACCACGTCGTCCACCAGGCCCGCCTCCACCCGACGCGCCACGAAGCGTGTGACCACCTCGTGCTGCTCCACCCACATCTGCGTCAGCAGCTCCCGGGCGTCGGCGTCGTCCACGATGAAACCTTTCCGTCCTACCACTGGAGTTGCCGCCAACCCCCCGAGTGCTACACCGTAGTCACCGCGAGAGTCGACGACGACGCCGGAACCGCGCGCCGGAGCCCAACCGAGGAGCGACATGAGCCGAGGCAGGACCGTCAGGAAGACCATCGCCACAGGCCTGGGCACCGCCGCACTCGCGCTGGGGGTGGTCCTCGCCGCGACCGCGCCGTCCCAGGCAGCCACGGACCCCGAGAATCTCCCCGGCGTCCCCGCCCCGGGCAGCCCCGCGAGCGAGTGGGAGGCGTGGGCCGCGCAGGAGCGCGCCGCCGCCGAGGCGACCGACTGGAAGGCCGACTCCGCGGCCCGCGGCTGCACGCTCGAGGACGTCACGATCTCCGAGGAGGTCGACCGCGACTACAACCTCGCGATGGGCGCCCCCGCGGACCTGTCCACCCACCGCGTCGACCTGCTCGAGGACTGCAACGACGCGACGACCGTCGCCGAGGACGGCGCCACCGCCTCGCGCACCGCGACGGCCGGGGCGAGCACGCTGGCGCTGCCGTCCGGCAACCGGTGCGCGTCCACGTCCGGCCCGGGCACCATGTGCCTGTCGAAGAGCAGCGGCCGCGTCTATGCGTCGTGGCAGTACCGCGGGTCCGGCTCGGTGTCCGGCTTCCTGCGCGTCTACCGCGTCTCGTCCGGCGCCAGTGGCTGCCCCACCGGCACCACGTGGCTGACCGGCGCCGGCAGCACGTGGTCCAGCGGCGACACCCGCACCATCTCCAAGACGCGCACGACGGCCGGCGGCTACTCCGCCCACATCTGGAAGAAGGTCACCATCGGCCACACCGACTGGGGCGGTGTCTGCTCGGTGCTGTGACGGTCGGCCGACGACGAGAGGCGCCCGATGACGAGCGACCGGCTGGGAGTGGCGATCTTCGTCGTGTGGACCGTGGTGCTGGTCGCCGTCCCCGTCGTGACGATCGTCCTCGCCGTCCGCCGTCGGCGGCACGTCGGCGCAGGGCTCGTCACGGTCACCGTGCTGGCCTTCGCCGTGCTCGGCGTGGGCTGGTGGCTGGTGCTCGCCCCGGTCGTGATCGACGGCACCACCTGCATGTCGGGGCTGGCCACGGCCGGGCTGCTCGACGACAGCCTCGACATGACCGAGTGGGCGATCCCGCCCGCGGAGCGCACGGCGTGCCGCGACCTCGCCCGGCAGATCGTGGTCGGGTGGTCGGCGGCGGCGCTCACCGCCCTGGCGGCCTGGCTCGTCGCCGTCGCCGGTGCGCCGCGCGCGGCGACCACGTCGCGCGAGGTGGACGCGCCGGCCGCGTGACGGCGCGGCGCCCCGTCAGAGCACGTGGGCCAGGAACTCCCGCAGCCGCGGCTCGGACGGGTTGTCCAGCACGTCGGCGGGGGCGCCCTCCTCCACGATGACGCCGTCGTCCATGAAGACGACGTGGTCGGCGACCTCACGGGCGAACCCGATCTCGTGCGTCACGACGATCATGGTCATGCCGGAGCGCGCCAGGTCCTGCATGACGGCGAGCACCTCACCGACGAGCTCCGGGTCGAGCGCCGAGGTGGGCTCGTCGAACAGCATGAGCTCGGGGTCCATCGCGAGCGCCCGCGCGATCGCGACGCGCTGCTGCTGACCGCCGGACAGCTGCGCCGGGTAGAACTCCGCCCGCTCGGCGAGCCCCACCCGGTCAAGCAACTCGAGGCCCCTGCGGCGGGCCTCCGCCTTGGACAGCCCGCGCACCTGGACGGGCGCCTCCATGACGTTCTCCAGCGCCGTCATGTGGGGGAACAGGTGGAAGCGCTGGAAGACCATCCCGATTCGGGAGCGCTGCGCCGCGATCACCTTGGGGTGCAGACGGTGCAGCACGCCCTTGGCGTCGCGGCGGTAACCCATGAGGTCGCCGTCGACGTGGATGGAGCCGGAGGTGATCTCCTCGAGCTCGTTGACGCAGCGCAGCAGCGTGGACTTGCCGGAGCCGGACGGGCCCAGCACCACGGTCACGGAGCCGCGCGGGACGTCGAGGGAGACGCCCTTGAGCACGTGCACGGCGTCGTGCCCGCGGCCGAACACCTTGTGCACGTCGCGGACCTCGACCATGGTCTCGGCGGACTCGGCAGGCGCGGAGGCCGCGGCCGACGCGATCATGGGGTCACCTCCAGGAAGGGGTCGTCCTTGGTGGTGCCGGACGCGCCGATGAGGTCCTGCTTGCGGGGCTTGCGACCGACCCGGGGGCCACGACCGCCGCGACCACCACGGCCGGTGCGGCCGCCGTCGAACCCGCGGCCGTAGTACCGCTCCAGGTAGTGCTGGCCGATCATCAGCACCGACGTGATGAGCAGGTACCAGAGCGCGGCCACGATGAGCAGCGGGATCGGCTGGAAGATGCGGCTGCCGATCTGGTTGGTGGCGTACGTGAGCTCGAGCGTGAACGGGATCGCCAGCACCAGCGACGTCGTCTTGAGCATCGAGATGGTCTCGTTGCCCGTGGGCGGCACGATGACGCGCATCGCCTGGGGCAGCACGATGCGGCGCAGGATCTTGCCGTCCTTCATCCCGAGCGCCTTCGCGGCCTCGGTCTGCCCGGGGTCCACCGACGACAGGCCGGCGCGGACGATCTCCGCCAGGTACGCGGACTCGTTGAACGCGAGGCCGATCAAGGCCGCCCAGAACGCGGTGATCACGTCCTGGGTGGTGAACGTCCAGAACTCGGGCCCGAACGGGATGCCGAGGGAGAGCCGCGGGTACAGCACCGACAGCAGGCCCCAGAACACGAGCTGCGTGTAGATGGGGGTGCCGCGGAAGAACCAGATCCAGAACCACGACACCGACCGCATCACGGGGTTGTCGCTGCGCCGCATCACCGCCAGCAGCACGGCCAGCACGACGGCGATGGCCATCGAGCCGAACGTGAGGACGAGCGTCCAGCCCACGCCGCGCACGACGACGACGTCGCGCAGGTAGAGCCAGACGGTGTCCCAGCGGAAGTTGGGGTTGGTGACGAGCGCGTTGACGGCCATCGCCACGAGGACGAGGACGACCACGGCCGACACCCACCTGCCCGGCCGGGGCACCGGCCGGGCGTGCAGGGGTTCGGGCATCTGGTCGGTCACGGCATCAGCCTGCCGGGTTCAGCTCGGCCGTGTCGAGCACGGCCGCGCCGGAGCCCCAGGTGTCGGCGACCTGGGCGAGCACACCGTCGTCCATGAGCTTCTGCAGCCCGGCCTGCACGGCCTTCGCGAGCTCGGCGTCGTCCTTCGCGACGGCGACGCCGTACGGCGCGGCGTCGGTGATCTCGCCCAGCGCCTCGACGGCGCCGTCCGTCTGCTCGGCGGCGTAGGCGATGATCGGCGAGTCCGCGGACATGGCCTGCAGCTTGCCGCCGGCGAGGTTGGTGGTGACGTCGGACTGGGAGTCGTACGGCAGCACGTCGATCGCCTCCTTGCCGGCGTCGGTGCACTCCGTGCTCATCGCGGTCAGGTCGTCCTGCTGGATGGTGCCGGTCTGCACGCCCACGGTGACGCCGCACAGGTCGTCGGGCGACACGCCGTCCGGGTTGCCCGTCGCGACGGCGAGCTGCGTGCCCGCGGTGAAGTAGCTGACCATGTCGACGGTCTCGAGGCGCTCGGGCGTCACCGAGAACGCCGACATGCCGACCTCGTACTTCGTGCCGATCGCCGGGATGATCGAGTCGAAGCCCGCGTTCTCCACCTGGAGCTCCAGGCCCATCGTCTTCGCGAGGGCCGTGGCGATGTCGATGTCGAGGCCCACCGGCGTCTTGCCGTCCGCGTCGAGGAACTCCACCGGGGCGTACTGGAGGTTCGAGCCCACCGTCAGCACGCCGTCCTCGGCCACGGAGGCGGGGACCAGGTCGGCGACGGCGTCGTCCTGCTGGATGGCGTCGAGGTCGACGGCCGCGGCCGTGCTGTCGCCGGACGCGCCCGGCGTCGAGCCGGTCTCCTGCGAGGCCGTGGTGCAGCCGGTGAGGGCGAGGGCGGCGACGGCCGAGGTGACGACGGTCGCCGCGAGGGTGTGGCGGGTGCGCATGGTGGGCTCCGGGAGTCGTGCGAGGGGTCGATGCATGAGTATGCAGCCCGAGGAATTATTCTCCAAACCGGCTGGTGGCCGGGACGTCCCCGCACCAGTGTGCGCCGCCGAGTACCGTCGTGGCCGATGTCGCCCGCCTCGCTCGCCCTCGTCCTCGTCGCGGCCGTGCTGCACGCGGTGTGGAACGTGGCCGCCAAGCGGGTGGACGGGGACTCGCGCGTCTTCGTGTGGCTGTACGGCACGGCCTCGGCCGTGCTGTGGGTACCCGTCGGCTGGTGGTCCTGGCGCGCGAGGGCTGGCCCGACCTCGGCCCGCTGGTCCTGGCCGGGGCCGTCTCGGGCGTGCTGCACAACCTGTACGGCGTGGCGCTCAACACCGGGTACGCGCGCGCCGACCTGGGGATCGTCTACCCGACGGCGCGGGGCACCGGGCCGCTGCTCACCATGCTCGTCGCGCTCGTCGCCCTCGGGGAGCAGGCGGACGCCGTCCACGTGGCGGGCGGGCTCGTGGTGATCGCGGGCGTCGCGGTGGTCGCCAGCTCCGGGGCGCACGGCATCGACGCCTCGCGCGGCCTCGTCGGCGTGCGCTGGGGGCTCGCGACCGGCGCCACCATCGCCGCGTACACGCTCTGGGACGGCTACGCCGTCACGAGCCTCGCCCTCGCCCCCGTGGCCTACTACGCATGCACCGCTGTGTGGCAGTCGCTCACGCTGGCGCCCGTCCTGCGCGACCGGGACCGGCGCGCGGAGGCCGTGCGGATGAGCCGGCGGCACGCGCGGGAGATCGCGCTCGTGGCCGTGCTGTCGCCGCTGGGATACATCCTCGTGCTGGTCGCGATGCAGACGACGCCCGTCGCGCTCGTGGCCCCGGCCCGCGAGTCGAGCATCGTCATCGGCACGCTGCTGGCCTGGTGGCTGTTCAAGGAGCCCCGCCCGGCCGTGAAGATCGTCGGTTCGCTCGTCGTGCTGGCGGGCATCGGGCTCCTGGCCGTCCCCGTCTGACGTCGCATCCCCTCGACGTGCCGCGCGTGCCGCCCGGACCTACGCTCCGAGCATGATCAGGTTCCTGCTCCGCACGGCCGTGTTCCTGCTGGCAGCGGCGGTGGGCGTGCTCGTCGCCGCGTGGATCTTCGCCGCCTTCGACCTGGAGACGTTCTCCATCACCTGGTCCGAGCCGCTGGGCTTCGTGCTCACGATCGTGATCTTCGCCGTCGTCCAGGCGATCATCTCGCCGTTCCTCACCAAGGTGGCCCGCAACAACGCGCCCGCCCTCGTCGGCGGCGTCGGCCTGCTCTCGACGTTCGTCGCGCTCCTGATCGCCGTGATCTTCACCGACGGGCTCGACGTCGGCGGCGTCGCCGGCTGGATCGTCGGCCCCGTCATCGTGTGGCTGGCGGGGATGCTCGCCGCGTTCCTCCTGCCGCTCTTCCTGCTCAAGGAGGGCGTGGAGAAGGTCCGCGAGAACCGCGACGACGAGTAGCGCCGAGGTAGTTCGCATCTCGCCGAGGTAGTTCGCAGGGCGGCCCAACCAGTGCGGGCCGCCCTGTGAACTACCTCAGCGAGTCTCGAACTACCTCGGCATGGAGGTCAGGTGTCGCGCTCGGTGATGGCGTCGTCCGCGCGGTGGTCGTCGTCCCCGCCGGGCGGGAAGTCGGCCCGCTCGGGGCGGGCGCGCAGGGCGAGGATGCTGACCAGCAGGCCGCCCCAGACGACCGCCAGCGACAGCACCATGAGCAGGATCGCGTCGGTGTTCATCGGGACGCCCCCTTCGTCGTCGAGGCCGTGACCGGCGGGTAGGCGGGCCAGGCGACGAAGTCGTCCGGGCTGCGCCGCCAGCGCGGCAGCGTCAGCAGGACGGCGCCGACGACGAGCACCACGAGCGTGCCCCACCCGGCGTACAGCAGGTAGGTCTCGTCGTAACCCTCGTACCCGTTCTGCACGAGGTCGACGATGCGCGAGACCAGCATGTACGCGAGCACCGCCGGCACGATCGCCCCGACGCAGACGTACCACCAGCGCCCCACCTGCACCGTGGACACGGCGTTCATGTGGTAGCGCAGCTCCGGGCTGGTGCGCAGCAGCCACACGAGGAACACGCACATGAGCACCGCGGAGGCCACGATGCCGACCTGGTTCGACCAGTTGTCGATCGTGTCGAGGGCGATGAGCCCCGTCGTCGTCGAGAAGCCGACCACGGACAGGACGGCGGCGACGACGCCGATCCACAGCACGGCCTTGCGGCGCGTGAGGCCGAACTTCTCCTGGAAGCCGGCCGCGACCACCTGGAGGATCGAGATCAGCGACGTGAACCCGGCCATCGCCAGCGACCCGAAGAACAGCGCGCCGAACAGCTGGCCGGCCGGCATCTGCGAGACGACGGCGGGGAACGTCACGAACGACAGGATCGGCCCGGTGATGCCCTCGAGGTCGCCGACGCCGACGCCCTGCTCGTGCGCGAGGAAGCCGAGGGCGGCGAACACGCCGATGCCCGCCAGCATCTCGAAGCCCGAGTTGGAGAACGCCACGACCAGGCCCGGAGACGTGAGGTTCGCCTTGCGCTTCCGGTACGACGAGTACGTGATCATGATGCCGAACGCGACCGAGAGCGAGAAGAAGATCTGCCCGTAGGCGGCGATCCACACGTTCATGTCGCCCAGCGCGCTCCAGTCGGGCGTGAAGAAGGCGTTGAGGCCGTCGGTGGCGCCGTCCAGGAAGATCGCCCGCACCACGAGCACGGTGAACGCGATCACCAGCAGCGGCAGGAAGATCACGTTGGCCTTCTCGATGCCCTTCGCGACGCCGCCCACGAGCACGGCGATGGTCGCGACCCACACCAGCAGCAGCGGGATCAGCACCGCGGGCACGAAGTCGAGCGTGAACCACGCGCCGCCGTTCGCGGTGTCGGAGAGCTGCAGGTACTCGCCGGTGAAGAAGCCCGCGGTGTCGTCGCCCCACTTCAGCGTGAAGGAGTAGACGAAGAAGCTCAGCGCCCAGCCGATGATCGCCGCGTAGTAGATGGCGATGACGAAGCAGATCATCACCTGGAACCAGCCCAGGGTCTCGAGCCACTTCCGCACCCGGCGGAGCACGGTGGGCGGGCTGCCGCGGAAGCGGTGCCCCAGCGCGTAGTCGAGGAACAGGATCGGGATGCCCGCGGTCAGCAGCGCGATCACGTAGGGCACCAGGAAGGCGCCACCGCCGTTCTCGTACGCGACCCCGGGGAAGCGCCAGATGTTGCCGAGCCCGACGGCGGAGCCGATCGCGGACAGGATGAAGCCGACCTGCCCGGTGAACTGCTCCCGGGGAGGCGAGTGGTCAGTGGTCGTAGTGCTCACAGGCGTCGAACCTCCACGGTGAGCGTCGTCGCGTCAAACGTGTCTCACCGGACGATGCTGCCCGACGACGGCGGCCAGGGCCAGCCGCCCGGCGCGCCGCTCCTCGACGGCGTCAGCCGGCGAGGAGCCGTCCCACCAGCCCGCCGTGCAGCCGCCCGTCCGGGTCGAACCGCGCGGCCAGGTCGCGGAAGTCGTCGAACCGGGGGAACAGCGCCGCCGTCGTGCGCGCGTCGAGCGTGCTGACCTTGCCCCAGTGCGGCCGCGCCCCCAGCGGCACCAGCGCCTGCTCGACGGCGGGCAGCACGGCCCGCACGTCGTCCTCGCGCGGCAGCCACGTGAAGTGGAACCCGATCGACGGCTCGTCGAACGGGCTGAGCCACAGGTCGTCGGCCGCGACCGTGCGGATCTCGCTGGTCTGCAGCAGCGGCGCGACCGTCGGCCCGAGGCGACGCATCGCCTCGATCGCCGCGGCGGCGTTGCGGCGCGGCAGCAGGTACTCCGACTGCACCTCCTCGCCGGCCGACGGCGTGAACTCCAGCCGGAAGTGGCTCAGCCGCTCGTGCCACGGCCCGTCCACCCCGAGCTGCTCCGTGCACGCCGACGGGTCCACGCCCGGCAGCGGGTGCACCGGCACGTCCGCCCAGCGCAGGAAGTCGGGGCCGAGCCCGCGCACCTCCGGCCGGTCGGCGCGGGCCACGGACTTGAACCACACGTGCCGCACCGCCGGCTCGTCCCAGCTCGTGAAGGCGCTCACCGAGTACGCCGCGGAGGTGATCGCGTCGAAGCTCGCGACGAAGGTGTCCCACGGGACGTCCGCCGCGACGTCCTGCCGCACCACGTACGCCGGCACCGTGCGCAGCTCGACGCGGGTCACGACGCCCAGCGCACCGAGCGACACGACGGTGCCCGGGAAGACGCCGGGGTCGCCCACGCGGGTGATGCGCCGCAGCTCGCCGCCCGGGGTCATGATCTCCAGGCCCTCGACGGCGCTCGCCAGGCTCTGGTTCGTGTCGCCGGAGCCGTGGGTGGCCGTCGCGACGGCGCCGGCCACGGAGATGTGCGGCAGGGACGCGAGGTTGCCCAGCGCGCGGCCGGTCGCGTGCAGGGCGCGCGACACCTCGCCGTAGCGCAGGCCCGCGTTCACGGACACCACGTCGCCCTCGACGCCGCCCTCCGGCGTCAGCGGCTCCACGGCCGGCCGACCGTCGTCGAGCCCGTCCACCTGGACGTGCACGCCGTCCGTGTCGGCGACGTCGTTGAACGAGTGGCGCGAGCCCAGCGCGCGCACCTGGCCGCCGCCCGCGAGGACGTCGGCCAGCTCCTCCAGCGACGCGGGGCGCGCGACGGAGCGTGCGGAGTAGGTGAGGTTCCCGGCCCAGTTGTGATGCACGGGACCACCCTGCCACCTGGAGCCGCGCAGCGGCGGCCTCGTCCATGTCCGGCGCTGTCCGGCGACGTCCGGCCCGGGTGCGTCCCCCGCTCAGGCCAGGTACGCGTCGAGGTCGGCCACCGCGGCGTCCAGCGCGACGCGCTCGGCCGCCGTGGGTTCGCGCAGCCACTGCACGTCGAGCGCGGTCCGCCCGGCCGGCCACCGCCAGCGGCCCGCGACGACGCCGTCCACCGCCAGCGAGTGCACGTACGCCCCGGCCCGGTCGGCCGGCGGGAGCGCCGGGTCGAGCACCACGTGCCGGGTCTCCCGGTAGGACATGAGGAGCTCGTCGTACGCCTGGAGCAGGTCGGCGACCGGCCGTCCTCCGGCGGCCTCCTGCCCGCCGTCGTCCACCGTGCCGCCGTCGGCCCACGCCTGCGCGGTGGCCGCCGTCGCCACGAGCGTCAGCCCGTCGAGGTCGCCGACGCCCGGCACCTGGACCACGTCCCCCGCGTCGACCAGCGCGGCGAGCGCGGGCGCGAGGTCCCGCACCGTGACGTCGCTCCACAGGCGGAGGTCGTTGACGGTCGCGAACGCGCGCCCGGGCAGGTAGCGGCGCCACAGCTCGACGACGGCGTCCTCGGCGTCGAACCGCTCGCCCAGCGGGCCGTAGCCCGCGCCGACCCGGTCGTCGAACGCCGCGTACGACTGGTGCTGCAGCTCCTTGCCCGCCGGGGGCGGGCCGCTGATCACCAGGCGCTGCAGCTCCGCGTGCATGAGCATCTGGGTGAACGCGAGGCCGGGCGCGTCGGAGGCCAGCACGCCGCGGGCGACCAGCTCGGCCTTGATCTCCGCGCGGGTGCGCGGACCGTCCGCGACGACCGCGGCGACGGCGTCCGTCCCGGGGCCGAGGTCGCCGAGGTCCCACGACCGCTCCGTGGACGCCATGAGCCTCTCGACCCGGGGCGCGGTGAGCTCGAGCAGCCACCGCGCGTCCCGGGGGCACACCAGGTGCCAGGTGGGGCGCAGCACGTGGGTGCGCAGCAGCTCGCCGTCGGCGAGCGCCGCATTCAGCGCGGCGCGGCCCGGGCGCGACGCCGGCGCCACGCGCCGCGAGACCCCCCAGAGGGCGGGCTGCAGCTCCTGCCCCTGCACGGCGAGGAGCGCGTCGACGACGGCGGGCGCGTCCCCCGGACCGGCGCCGCGCAGCCCTGTGGCGGCGAGGCGCGCGGCGCGGACGACCCCGCTGTCGACGCCCGCGGGGAGGCGCACCCGGTCAGCCCGCGCGGCCGGCGGGCACGGCCTCCGCGAGGGGGATGCGGCCGCCCATGCCGACCATCTCCAGCACCTCGGCGACCGCCTCGGACGGCTGGTACAGGCTCACGGACGTCCCCGTCTCCTGACCCAGCATGTACACCTGCAGGATGAAGGCGACCCCGGAGGAGTCGATGAACGTGACGTCCCGGGTGTCCAGCACGACGGGTAGCGCGGTGGCGCGTGCCGCGAGCCCCGCCATCGCGTCGCTCGCCGCCTCGCGCAGCGCCGCGTCGACCTCGCCCCACAGGGTGAGGACCGTCGCCTCGTCGGTGGTACGGGATGCGATCCCCGAGCTCGGCCCGGGGTCGCTGCTGCTGTCGATGTCCATGTGGTCGTGATGCTCCCGTGCGTGGGGCCCGTGCGGCCTGGGGACGCGGTCGGCGTCCTCTCCATCAGCACACGGCCCGCGTCGAGTGTTCCCCCGTCAGGCGAATTCGTCCAGCATCCGGTCATTCCCGGCGGGTCGACGCCGGACCGGCCGGCGTCGTGCGGGCGGGGCCCGCGGGTCCAGGGTCGTCCAGGTCCGTGACGTCCGCGACCCGTGCATCGAGCGCACGCACCAGGTCGGCGCCGTCGACCGTGGCGGAGACCCCGTGCCCGCCGCCCCCGACGGACACCGGCCCCCCGTCCACGAGACGTGCGTCCGCGACCACCGGCCAGGCGGTCAGCGAGCCGAACGGCGTGATCGTGCCCCGCTCGTACCCGGTGACGTCGCGGGCCACCTCCTTGTCCGGCATCGACAGCCGGGACACCCCGAGGAGGGCGCGCAGCCGCGGCCAGGAGATCGTGCGGTCGCCCGGCACCAGCACGAACAGGAAGTCGCCGTCGCCGCGACGCACCACGATCGTCTTGACCACCTGCGCCGGCGTGACGCCGCGGGCGGCGGCGGCCTCCGCGAGCGAGCGCACCGGGCCGTGCCGGACGATCCGGAACTCGATGCCCGACGCCTCCAGCGCCTCGCGCGTCCGCCGTTCGCCCGGGGTCTCCGTGGCCGGCGGGGTCGACGTCACTCGTCCTCACCCGTCCGCACGACGAGGGTGATCTCGGTGCCCAGGAGCACGACCTCGCCCGCCGCGACGTCGGTGCCCTCGACCTCGGCGTCGTCCTCGACGCCCTCCTCGGTCACGACGTCGAACCCGTGCTGCTCGAGCTCCTCGCGGGCGGCGGCGACCGTGGACCCGGCGACCTCCGGGACCGGCGCGGCCGCACCCCCCGTGATGAGCACCGTCGAGCCCTTGTCGGCCTTCTCCCCCGCGTCCCGGGTCTTGACGACCAGGTCGTCGTCCCCGACGTCGCCGGACGTCTCCACCGCGAACCCGAGCTCCTCGAGCTTCGCCCGCGCGGCGGCCACGGTCATCCCGGTGACTTCGG
Organism: Isoptericola sp. NPDC019693; assembly: GCF_044389085.1. Classification (NCBI taxonomy): domain Bacteria; kingdom Bacillati; phylum Actinomycetota; class Actinomycetes; order Micrococcales; family Promicromonosporaceae; genus Isoptericola; species Isoptericola sp. NPDC019693. Next base: position 140,821 of record NZ_JBIRXP010000007.1, read on the forward strand.
GGATCGTCACCTGCTCCACCGGCTCCTCCTCCGGGCCGCTCGAGACGACCAGGGTCACGGTCGACCCCGGCTTGACCTCGCTCCCGGCGCCCGGGTCGGTGCGCAGCGCGACCCCGGCCGGCTGCTTCGTGCTGTGCTCCTCGACCCTGGTCACGTCGAGGCCCGCGTCCTGCAGCGCCTGCTCCGCCGCCTCGCCGTCCTGGCCGGCCACCGACGGGACGGCCACCTGCTCCGGCGCCGGCGTCGCGCCGGGCCCGCTCGAGACGACGAGGGTGACGGTCGAGCCAGGCCGGACCTTGGTGCCGGCACCCCGCGTCGTCACGACCGTGCCCTTGCGGACGTCGTCGTCCGCCCGCGTCACGGTCGTCACCTTCAGCCCGAGCGACTGGAGCTTCTTCTTCGCCGTGGCGACGGTCTGGCCGGCGACGTCCGGCACGGTGACCTTCGCGGTCGTGCCGGGCTGCTCGGACGAGCCGCCGCCCTGGCCCTTGCCGTCCTGCCCACCGCCGGTCGTGGCGCCGGGCGCCTTGCCGCCCTGGCCGGAGGCGTTGCCCTTCGCCGTGCCGCCGCCGGCCTTCGCCGCCTTGCCCTTGCCGTCCTTGTCCGCGGCGGAGCCCTGACCGGAGCCGCTGCCCTTGCCGGAGCTCGTGCCCGTGCGGTCGCCGGCGTCGTCGCCGCGCCGCTCCGCCGGAGCCGTGGGACCGCCGGCTCCCGCCGCGACGTCGTCCGCCTTCCACGCCCGGTCGGGGACGGGGCCGGCGGCGAAGAACTCGAAGTGCCACGGCTCGGGCTTCGCGCCCGTGGAGCGCGCCCACGACGGGTTGTCCCAGCCGTAGTCGGGGCCGTGCACGCGCATCCAGGCGTGCTCCGCGGACGTGAAGGTGGAGATCGGGTAGCCCAGGTCGACGGCGATCCCCCACCCGTGGTTCGACGTCCCCGGCGTCGCCGCGAGCCAGCCCTTCGTGGCCTTGACGCGGATCTGCAGCTCCAGCGAGCGGTACGAGTCGGTCATCGGGATGGGCACCCCGAACTCCTTCTCGTACGCCCTGCTGAGCGCGGAGAGCTGCTCGGCGGCGTCGCAGCGCAGCAGGTGGCCGGGGGCGAAGTCGAGCGGGCACAGCGCCGACGCCGGGATGCGCCCGTTGGCGAAGCCCGCCGTGCTCCTGCCGTACCGGTCGACGACCTCGCGCAGGCTCGCGGTCAGCGTGGCGCGCGCGGCGACCGTCCCGTCGGCCCCTGCCGGCAGGATGCCCGCCTCGAGCGTCGTGGTCGCCGGGTCCAGCAGCGTGGCCAGGCGCGTCGCGGCGACGACGAGGTCGTCGAACGTCACCTCGTCGTCCGCGTGCGCGTCCTCGACTGCCGGCTGCTCGGTGTCAGGGTGTTCCGTGTCTGGCTGCGCGGCGTCCGGCTGCTCGGCGTCCGGCTGCTCGGCGTCCGGCTGCTGGGTGCCCGGCTGCTCGGCCGGGGCCGCCGGGGCGGGCTCGTCGTCGGGGTCGAGCGCGATCTGGCGCGCGACGGGCACTGCCTCGGGGCCGTCGACGGTCGCCGGGGGAACGAGGTCGGGCGTCGTCACCTCGGGCCCGGTCTCCTCGGGCACGATCTCCTCGGGCCCGGTCACCTCCGGCTCTGTCACCTCGGGCTCTGTCACCTCGGGCCCGGGCGCGGGGAGGACCGGCGCGGGCACCTCGGCGTCCGCCGCCGCGAACGGGCGGTCGGACGACGTCGCGGCCTGCTGCGCCAGGTACGTGCTGAGGAGCATGCCGAGCTCGGCGGCGGCCTGCTCCACCGCGGGCGTCACCCTCCTGCCCGCGTCCTGGCCCGCGAGCTCGGCGCGCTCGAGGACGCCCAGCACCTCCGGCAGCGTGGTCGGGCCGGTCGACGCCGACGCCCCCACGACGCCGACGGAGACCCCCTCGCCCACCGGGCTCCCGGCGCCCACGTCGGGGGTGTGCTGGTCGGCCGCGAGGGTCTGGAGGCGGTCACCGTTCCACGGGAGGCCGGCGACGGGCGCCGCGACGAATCCGGCCGCGAGCACGCACGAGGCCGTCGCCGTCGCGAGCATCCTGCCGACACGCACGCCCCGCACGGTGTCCTTCGGAGACCTCACGACGACGAACCTCCCCCATCGGCACTGCTCAGGCGCTCGGATCCTGCCACAACCTGGGGTCGTCGTGTGACACGGGCGACAGGACCGTCCTCTCACTCTGCGGCATGCCTCACGCGCGTGCCACCCCTGCGGCAAGAGTTCACTCGACAGTCATGCGGAACGCCCCGAATGCCCGCCCCGCCCCCTGGTACGCCCCGCCTGCCGCGGCTCGCGGCAGACTGGGCGCATGACCACCGTCGACCTCAACAGCGACCTCGGCGAGGGCTTCGGCCGCTGGACCCTCGGCGACGACGAGGCGATGCTCGACGTCGTGTCGTCCGCCAACGTGGCGTGCGGCTTCCACGCGGGCGACCCGGTGTCGATCCGGCGCACGCTGCACCTGGCCGCCGACCGCGGCGTCGCGGTCGGGGCGCACGTCGGCTACCGCGACCTGGCGGGCTTCGGCCGCCGCGACATCGACGTCCCGTCGGCCGAGCTGCGGGCCGACGTCGTCTACCAGGTCGGTGCGCTCCAGGCCCTGGCCCGAGCCGAGGGCACCCGCGTCACGTACGTGAAGCCGCACGGGGCCCTCTACCACCGGGCGGCGACGGACGAGCGCGTCGCGACCGACGTGGCCGCCGCCGTCGCCGCCGTCGACCCGACGCTCGTGCTGCTCGGGCTGCCCGGCACGCTCGCGCTCGACGCCGCCGGGGCCGCCGGCCTGGCCACGGCCACGGAGGCGTTCGCCGACCGTGCCTACACGCCCGCCGGCATGCTCGTGCCGCGCAGCGAGGCGGGCGCCGTCCTGCACGACCCGGACGTCGTGGCCCGCCGGATGCTCCGGCTCGTCACCGAAGGCGTGGTCGAGGCCGTCGACGGCAGCGTGGTGCGGGTGCCCGCCGACTCGGTGTGCGTGCACGGCGACACCCCCGGGGCGGTCGACATGGCCCGCCGGGTGCGGGCGGCGTTCGACGACGCGGGTGTCACCCTCGCCGCGTTCGCCCCCGCGGCCCCCGGGGCCTGACGGTGGGCGGGGCGCGCGTCCTGCCCGCGCGCGACGACGCCCTGCTCGTCGAGGTCGACGACCTCGCACACGCGCTCGCGCTGGACGCGTCGCTGCGCGCCGACCCGCTGCCCGGCGTCGGGCAGCCCGTTCCCGGCGCGCGGACGCTGCTGGTCCCGTTCGACCGGTGGCGGCTGCCCGCGGCCCGGCTCGCGGAGCGGCTGCGGGCGCGCGCCGCCGCGGTGGCGCCGCTGACCGGCGGGCCGACCGGCGGGCGGCTCGTCGAGATCCCCACGGTGTACGACGGCGAGGACCTGGCCGACGTCGCGCGCCTGCTCGGGTGCAGCCCGGAGGAGGTGGTGCGCCGGCACGCGGGGGCCTCGTGGGTCGTGGGGTTCGTCGGCTTCGCCCCGGGGTTCGCCTACCTGACGGGGGACGACGCGACGCTGGTCGTGCCGCGGCGGGAGTCCCCGCGCACGCGGGTGCCCGCCGGGGCCGTGGCGCTGGCCGGCCCGTACTCGGGCGTCTACCCGCGCGCCAGCCCGGGCGGCTGGCAGCTGGTCGGCCGCACCGACGTCGTCACGTGGGACGCCGACCGCGACCCGCCGACCCCGTGGGCCCCCGGCGACCGGGTGCGGTTCGTCGCCGTGCGCGAGTCGGCCCGGGGCGGCGGGGTCGCTCACGGCGGCAGTTCGGGCTCGGCGCGGCAGTCCGAACTGCCGACGCGAACCCGAACTGCCGCGCCGACGACGTCGGGCACCGGGTGGACGGGGACGTCGGACGCCGGGCTGGAGGTCGTGACGCCCGGGCTGCAGGCGCTGGTGCAGGACCTGGGCCGACCGGGGCTCGCGCACCTCGGAGTCTCGGCCTCCGGTGCCGCCGACCCCCGCAGCCTGCGCGCCGCGAACCGAGCCGTGGGCAACCCCGTCTGGGCCGCCGCCGTCGAGGCCGTGGGCGGCGGGCTGCGGCTGCGCGCCCGGGCCGACGTCGTCGTCGCGCTCGCCGGGGCCGACGCGGGCGCCGTCGTGCACCGCGGCGGCGACCCGGACGACGCCCGCCGCGCACCCCGGGCGCGGGCGTTCCGCCTGCGCGCCGGCGACGAGCTCGCCCTGGGCGCCCCGGCGCGTGGGTGGCGCTCGTACGTCGCCCTCCGCGGCGGGGTCGGCGTGCCGCGCGTGCTCGGCTCGCGCGCGACCGACACCCTCGCCCACCTGGGCCCGGACCCCCTCGCCCCGGGCACCCCCCTGCGTTGTGGGCGCAATTTCGGCGGGAATCCAGGGTCGGATACCCGCCGAAATCGCGCCCACAACACCTCGGCGGTGGCGGTGGACGACGTCGGGGCGCCGGACCCCGCGGCGCTGCCCGCGCCGGGCGAGGTCACGACGCTCCCCGTCGTGCTCGGCCCGCACGACGACTGGTTCACCGCCGACGCCGTCGCCCGGCTCGCGTCCCAGGTGTGGCGCGTGACCGACCGCTCCGACCGCGTGGGGCTGCGGCTCGACGGCGCGCCCCTGACGCGGACGGCCGGCACCCGGCAGCGAGAGCTGCCCAGCGAGGCGTGCGTGACCGGCGCGCTGCAGGTGCCGCCGGACGGGCTGCCGGTGCTGTTCGGCGCCGACCACCCGCTCACGGGCGGCTACCCGGTGGTCGCGGCGGTGGCCTCGACGCACCTGTGGCTCCTGGGGCAGCTGGCGCCCGGGGCGCTGCTGCGCCTCGCGCCTGCCTGAGCCCGCCTGAACCCGCCTGAGCGTCAGGCGGCGGCGTCGAGCAGGGCGACGATCTCGTCCTGACCGGCCCGGGCCGCCAGGTCGCGGGGAGCCACGCCCTCACGGTCCGGGAGCGTCGGGTCGGCGCCCGCCTCGAGCAGGAGCCGGACCGTCTCGACGTGGTCGGCGGAACCGTTGCCGAGCACGATCGCCTCGTGCAGGGCGGTCCACCCCAGGCCGTTGACGTGGTCGAGCGGGACGCCAGCGTCGATGAGGAGCGCGACCGTCGAGACGTGGGCGTGCTCGCTGGCCGGGATGAGGGCGGTCCCGCCGAAGCGGTTCACGCTCGCCACGTCGGCGCCGTGCTCCAGCGTCGCCGCGAGGATCTCGTCGAGCCCCTCCGCACCCGCGTACAGGAACGCGGAGTCCTCCATCGCGTCCTTCGCGTCGGGGTCGGCGCCGGCGTCGAGCAGGGCCAGGGCCACGTCCGTGCGCCCCGCCTTGGTCGCCGCGACGAGGGGTGTCGCGTCGCCGTCCCCGCGCGCCTCGAGGTCGGCGCCGCCGTCGATCGCCTGCCGCACGGCGTCGGCGTCGCCGCTCTCGACGGCCCGCCACAGCTCGGCGGTGGCGGTGCCGGCCGACGCCGTCCCCTCGTCGGCGACCTCAGGGGCGGGGTCGTCGCCGGCGGAGCACGCCGTCAGCGTCACCGCCGCGGCGAGGGCGGCGGCGAGGACGGCCAGCCGTGCTCGTGCGCGACGGGCTCCGGCCCGGTGGGGGCGAGCGGTCATGAGGTTCCTCCGGTGCTGGACGACGCCTGCCAGGCTCGCAGGCTGCCCCGGGCGGGCGCATCATCCGTTCGGCTGAGACCCGCCGCGACCACCAGGCGATGCCCCCGGACGACGGCCGGAACCACGATGGCTGCAGCACCACGACGTCGCGGACGCACCGCCACGTCCGGCCACGAGAGAAGGACACCGCATGAGGACCACCACGCCGAAGAAGCCCGTCACCCTCGCCGTCTCGGCGCTGCTCGCCCTGGGCGCGCTCACCGCCTGCAGCACGGACGAGGCCGACGCCGCGGCCGCCTCGGACACCGCCGCTGCGGAGGAGGCCGCGGCGGCCGACGACGCGCAGACGCCGTCCGACGTGCTCGCCTCGACCGCGTGGGAGACCACCGGCGCGACCGACGCCGAGGGCGACGACGTCCCGCTCGACGACGAGAACGTCAGCACCTTCGTCGGCTGGGCGTACTTCGACGCCGACGGCACGTTCTCCATGTACAACCTCGACGACACCCCGAAGATGCAGGGCGACTGGACGGTCGACGAGGAGGGTACGACCCGCCACATCGTGGCGAAGGACGACGCCGGCGAGGTGCTGTTCGAGCGCGACTCGGACATCGTCACGCTCACCGACGAGGAGTTCACCTACCGCGTGTTCCCCGAGGAGGGGAACACCGACGTGTACTACGACATCGTGCACACCCCGACCGACCACGAGGAGCCCGCGGCGTCCTGACCCGCCGGCCCGCTGAGCGCCCGTTCCCCTCCCGGGGAGCGGGCGCTCCGTCGTGCGCGACGGCGCTCACGCCAGGCGGGCGAGCAGGCTGAACGCATTCGGGACGCGGCCGTCCCAGGCGGCGGCGTCGATACCGGCAGGGAGCCAGAACGGGTCGGGGTGCTCCTCGAGGTGCTCCAGCGCGAACCCCGCGCCCAGGCACGCCATGACGAGCTCGGCGAGCGTGTGCTGCCGCTCCACCGCGCCGTGGCCGGGGAACGTGTCGTTGACGTGCGACCGTTCGAAGTACCCCCGGTCCGGGCGCACGCGGATCTCGTCGGTGTCCCAGGTCCACAGCGGCACCAAGGGGTGGGCCTCGTAGACGTAGAACCATCCGCCCGGGCGCAGCAGCCGGCGCACCTCGGCGAGGAACGCGGGCAGGTCCGCCACCCAGATGAGCGCGCCCTTGCCGGTGTAGACGAGGTCGGCGCACGCGTCGTCGAGCCCGCTGTCGGGGAGCGTCGCGCGGGTGTACCGGCAGGGCAGTCCGAGCTCGTCGGCCCGGCGCTGCGCGCTCGCCACCGGCGCCGGGCTGTAGTCCAGCCCGTGCACGGACCGCGCGCCGAGGCGCGCGAGGGCGAGGTCGTCCAGGCCGTGGCCGCTCATCGGGTGCACGACGTCGGCGCCCTGGACGATCGGGCGCAGCGCCGCGACCTCCGCGGGCAGCAACTCGACCGTGCGGGCCTCCTCCAGGTGCTCGTCGTACTCGTCGGTGTACTTGCGCGAGGCGAGAGCCCACGCGGCCCGGGTGTCGTCGTCGACGGTGTCCATGCGAGCACCCTGGCACGGCCGGGGCGCCGCGGACCCCCGTTTTTCCGGGACCTCGGGCCCGTGCCGTAGGGCTTCCGTCAGGGTCCGGACGATCGCCGTATGGATCCCGTGAGGACGGGCCTGCGGGGCTTCCGGCGGGTGTTGCATCGACGTCGGCACCCAGGACGGGCGCCCGGCCCGCCTCGGCGGCCGTCGGAATCGAAGTGGGGACGTGCTGGTGCTCGACGTCGTCTACGTGCTGGGCGTGATCGCCCTGTTCGCGCTGGTGGCCGGGATCGCGAAGGCGGTGGAGAAGCTGTGATCGTCGTCGAGCTCCTCGCCGCCGCGCTCGGTGTGGCCGCGCTGGTCTACCTCGTGGTGGCCCTCGTGAAGCCGGAGAAGTTCTGATGGGCTGGGTCGGGGCGGTCCTCGCGCTCGCGACCGTCGCCCTCGTCCTCGCCGCCGTCCACCGGTCCTTCGGGGACTACATGGCGACCGTGTACACCACGCCCCGGGACTGGCGTGCCGAGCGGGTCCTGTACCGCGTGCTGGGTGTCGACCCGCGCTCCGGGCAGACCTGGCAGGCCTACGCCCGCAGCGTGCTGGCGTTCTCGGTCGTCGGGCTGTTGCTCGTCTACGCCCTGCAGCGCACGCAGCAGTGGCTGCCGTACTCGCTGGGGCTGCCCGCCGTCGCGCCGGACCTGTCGTTCAACACGGCCGCGTCCTTCGTGGGGAACACCAACTGGCAGTCGTACTCCCCCGAGCAGACCCTCGGGTACACGGTGCAGCTCGCCGGGCTCGCGGTGCAGAACTTCGTGTCCGCGGCGGTCGGCATGGCCGTGGCCGTGGCGTTGGTGCGCGGGTTCGCCCACCGCCGCACGGGCACGATCGGCAACTTCTGGGTGGACCTGGTGCGCGGCTGCCTGCGCATCCTGCTGCCGATCTCGGTGCTGGCCGCGGTGGTGCTGATCGCCGGCGGCGTGGTGCAGAACTTCGCCGGCTTCACCGACGTGACGACCGTCGCCGGCGGCGCGCAGAGCATCCCCGGCGGGCCGGTGGCCTCGCAGGAGGCGATCAAGCTGCTCGGCACCAACGGCGGCGGGTTCTTCAACGCGAACTCGGCCCACCCGTTCGAGAACCCGACGGCGTGGACGAACGTCGTCGAGGTCCTCCTCATGCTGGCCATCCCGTTCTCGCTGCCTCGCACGTTCGGGCGGATGGTGGGCGACCTGCGGCAGGGCTACGCGATCCTCGCCGCGATGGGGGTCATCTTCGTGGCGTCGTTCGCCGCGCTGACGGCGCTCGAGTCCGCCGGGAACGGCAGCGCCCCGCAGCTCGCGGGCGGCGCGATGGAGGGCAAGGAGGCGCGGTTCGGCATCATCGGCACCACGCTGTTCGCGACCACCAGCACGACGACGTCGACCGGCGCCGTCAACGCGATGCACGACTCGTTCACCGCGCTGGGCGGCATGCTCCCGATGCTCAACATGATGCTCGGCGAGGTGGCGCCCGGCGGCGTCGGCTCGGGGCTGTACGGGATGCTCGTGCTCGCCGTCGTCGCCGTGTTCGTCGCGGGCCTGCTGGTGGGACGCACGCCCGAGTACCTGGGCAAGAAGATCGGGCCGCGCGAGATCAAGCTCGCGAGCCTGTACATCCTCGTCACGCCGACGCTCGTGCTGGCGGGGACCGCGCTCAGCTTCGCGATCCCGGCGGTGCGCGAGAGCGTCGTGGAGACGTCGATCTGGAACCCGGGCGTGCACGGCCTGTCCGAGGTCCTGTACGCGTTCACCTCCGCCGCCAACAACAACGGCTCGGCCTTCGCCGGCATCACGGCGAACACCCCGTGGATGAACACCGCGCTCGGCGTCGCGATCCTCCTCGGCCGCTTCGTGCCGATCGTGCTCGTCCTCGCCCTCGCCGGGTCGCTCGCCCGGCAGGACAAGGTGCCCGCCACGGCAGGGACGCTGCCCACCCATCGACCGCAGTTCGTCGGGCTGCTCGTCGGGGTCGTCGTCGTCCTCACCGCGCTCACCTACTTCCCCGTTCTCGCGCTGGGTCCCCTGGCGGAAGGGCTCGTCTGACATGTCCACCCTGATCGACACCTCGTCGTCCCCCGCTCCCTCGTCACCGCAGACCGCCCGCACGCCCGGCGGCGCCTTCTCCTGGGCCCAGGTGCGGGACGCCCTGCCGGGCGCGTTCCGCAAGCTCGACCCGCGCCGGATGTGGCGCAACCCCGTGATGTTCGTCGTGTGGGTCGGCGCCGCGCTCACCACCGTGCTCGCCGTCGTCGAGCCGTTCCTCGGCGGGCCCGTGACCTCGGGCGGCACGGTCGTGCCGGGCTCCTTCACCGTCGTCATCGCGCTGTTCCTCTGGCTCACCGTCGTGTTCGCGAACCTCGCCGAGTCGGTCGCGGAGGGTCGCGGCAAGGCCCAGGCGGACACGCTCCGGCAGACCCGTACGGCCACCGTCGCGCACCGCGTCGCCGGCTACGACGACGCGGACGACCCCGAGGCCCTGCGCGCCGCGATCGACGACGTGTCGTCGGCGGACCTGGACCTCGGTGACGTCGTCGTGGTGTCCGCCGGCGACCTGGTGCCGGGAGACGGCGAGATCGTGCGCGGCATCGCGTCGGTGGACGAGTCCGCCATCACCGGCGAGTCCGCGCCCGTGATCCGCGAGTCCGGCGGCGACCGGTCCGCCGTCACCGGCGGCACGCGCGTGCTGTCCGACCGGATCGTCGTGCGCATCACCTCGAAGCCCGGCGAGACGTTCGTCGACCGGATGATCGCGCTCGTCGAGGGCGCCAGCCGCCAGAAGACGCCGAACGAGGTCGCGCTGAGCATCCTGCTGGCGTCGCTGTCGATCGTGTTCGTCGTCGTCGCGCTCACGCTCAACCCGATCGCGTCGTACGCGGCGAGCCCGGTGAGCGTGGCCGTCCTGGTCGCCCTGCTCGTCTGCCTCATCCCGACGACGATCGGCGCGCTGCTGTCCGCCATCGGCATCGCCGGGATGGACCGCCTGGTGCAGCGCAACGTGCTGGCGATGTCCGGACGCGCCGTCGAGGCGGCCGGCGACGTCACGACGCTGCTGCTCGACAAGACCGGCACCATCACCTACGGCAACCGGCAGGCGAGCGAGTTCCTGCCGCTCGCCGGCGTCGACGCCCGCGACCTGGTGCGCGCCGCCGCGTGCGCGTCCCTCGCCGACCCGACGCCGGAGGGCGCCTCCATCGTCGCCCTGGCAGCCAGGGCCGGCGTGGACCTGGGCGGCCAGGAGAGCACCGCGGTGCCCGGCGAGGTCGTGCCGTTCACGGCGCAGACCCGCATGTCCGGCCTCGACGAGCCCGACGGGACACAGATCCGCAAGGGCGCCGGCAGCGCGGTCATGGCCTGGCTGGGCGACGGCGGCACCTCCGCCGCGGTGGCCGCCCAGGTCGAGGACACCGTCGAGCGGGTGGCGCGGTCCGGCGGCACGCCCCTGGTCGTGGCGGTCCGGGCGCCCGGCGGGGCGGGGCGCGTGCTCGGCGTCGTGCACCTCAAGGACGTCGTCAAGGAGGGCATCGCCGAGCGGTTCGCCGAGCTGCGCGCCATGGGCATCCGCACCGTCATGGTCACCGGGGACAACCCCCTGACCGCCGCGGCGATCGCCGCCGAGGCCGGCGTGGACGACTACCTCGCCGAGGCCACGCCGGAGGACAAGCTCGAGCTCATCCGGCGCGAGCAGGAGGGCGGCAGCCTCGTCGCGATGACCGGCGACGGCACCAACGACGCCCCCGCCCTGGCGCAGGCCGACGTGGGCGTCGCGATGAACTCGGGCACATCGGCCGCGAAGGAGGCCGGCAACATGGTCGACCTCGACTCCGACCCCACCAAGCTCATCGACGTGGTCCGCATCGGCAAGCAGCTGCTCATCACCCGCGGCGCGCTGACCACCTTCTCGATCGCGAACGACATCGCGAAGTACTTCGCGATCATCCCGGCGATGTTCATGGGCGTGTTCCCCGGCCTCGAGGCGCTCAACATCATGGGCCTGAGCTCGCCGTCGTCCGCCGTGGTCTCGGCGATCGTGTTCAACGCGCTCGTCATCGTGCTGCTCATCCCGCTGTCCCTGCGCGGCGTGCGGTACCGGCCCATGGACGCGTCGAAGACCCTCGGGCGCAACCTCCTGGTCTTCGGCCTCGGCGGCATCGTCGCGCCGTTCGTCGGCATCTGGCTCATCGACCTCGTCGTGCGCCTCGTCCCCGGGTTCTGAGCAGGAACGAAGGAGAAACATCCATGAACGCCACCACCCGCAGCACCGGCCGCGCCCTCGGGGTCGCGGTCCGGGCGATGATCGTCCTCACCCTGCTCCTCGGCGTCGGCTACACGGCGGCGATCACCGGCGTCGGGCAGCTCGTGCTGCCGGCGCAGGCCGACGGTTCGCTCGTGCACGACGCCGACGGCGACGTCGTCGGGTCCGGGCTGATCGGCCAGGGCTTCGTCGACGCGGACGGCGCGCCCCTGCCGCAGTACTTCCAGCCGCGGCCGTCGGCCGCGGGCGACGGGTGGGACGCCGCCGCGTCGTCCGGGTCGAACCTCGGCCCCGAGAACCCGGACCTCGTCGCCGCGATCGCCGAGCGGCGCGCGGCCGTGGCCGCGCTCGAGGCCGTGGAGGAGGCCGACGTCCCGCCGGACGCCGTCACCGCGTCCGCCTCGGGGCTGGACCCGCACATCAGCCCGGAGTACGCCGACCTCCAGGTGGCGCGGGTCGCCGCTGCGCGCGGCCTGCCGGAAAAGGAGGTCGCGGCCCTCGTCGCGGGGCACACTGAGGGTCGCGCCCTGGGATACCTCGGGGAGCCCGTGGTCGACGTGCTGGAGCTCAACGTGGCCCTCGACAAGAGCACGGCCGAGCTCGGGAGGTGAGCATGGGTCGCGGCAGGTTGCGCGTCCTCCTCGGCGCCGCGCCGGGCGTGGGGAAGACCTACGCCATGCTCGAGGAGGGCCGGCGGCTGCGCGACGACGGCAAGGACGTCGTGGTGGCGCTGGTGGAGACACACGGGCGCGCCGCGACCGCCGCGATGGCGCAGGGCCTGGAGCTCGTGCCCCGCACGACGGTGACGCACCGCGGCGTCGCGCTCGGCGACCTGGACCTCGACGCCGTCCTGGCGCGGCGGCCGGAGGTCGCGCTGGTCGACGAGCTCGCGCACACCAACGCGCCCGGCCTGGCGCACGCCAAGCGCTGGGAGGACGTCGACGCCCTGCTCGACGCCGGCATCGACGTCCTGTCGACCGTCAACATCCAGCACATCGAGTCGCTCAACGACGTCGTGCAGAAGATCACCGGGGTGGCGCAGCAGGAGACCATCCCCGACGCCGTGCTGCGCGCCGCCGACCAGATCGAGGTCGTGGACCTCGCCCCGCAGGCGCTGCGCGACCGCCTCGCGTCCGGCGTCGTCTACCCGGCCGAACGCGTGGACGCGGCGCTGTCCAACTACTTCCGGCTCGGCAACCTCACGGCGCTGCGCGAGCTCGCCCTGCTGTGGCTGGCCGACGAGGTCGACGCGGCGCTCCAGCACTACCGCACCGAGAACGGGATCGACTCCACGTGGGAGGCCCGCGAGCGGGTGGTCGTGACGCTCACCGGCGGCCCCGAGGGCGAGACGCTGTTGCGGCGCGGGGCGCGGATCGCCGCGCGGTCGGCCGGCGGCGACCTGCTCGCGGTGCACGTCACGAGCCAGGACGGCCTGCGGGCCGCGACACCCGGTGCGCTCGCCCGGCAGCGGCTGCTGGTCGAGGAGCTCGGCGGCACCTACCACCAGGTGGTGGGCGACGACGTCCCGACCGCCCTGGTCGAGTTCGCCCGCGGCGTCAACGCGACGCAGCTCGTCATCGGCGTCTCCCGCCGCGGACGGCTCGCCGCCGCGCTCAGCGGGCCCGGCATCGGCGCCACCGTGACGCGCGAGGCCGGGAACATCGACGTGCACATCGTCAACCACGCGGCCGCGGGCGGCCGGGCCCGCCTGCCCCGCATGGGCGGCGCCCTGTCGGCGCGGCGGCGCCTGGCCGGCTACCTCCTCGCGGTCCTGGGCGGCCCGCTGCTGACCTGGGGCCTGGTGTCGTTCCGCAGCGCGGAGTCCATCGTCTCGGACGTGCTGGCGTACCAGCTGCTGGTCGTCGTGGTGGCCCTGGTCGGCGGGGCGGGGCCCGCCGTCTACGCCGCGATCCTGTCCGGGGTCACGCTCGACTTCTTCTTCGTCGAGCCGCTCCACACCGTCACCGTGGGCGAGCCCCTCCACGTGGTCGCCCTCGTCCTCTACGTCGTCACCGCCGTCCTGGTGAGCGTCGTCGTGGACCGCGCCGCCCGCACGACGCGCGCCGCGCGCCGGGCCGCCGCCGAGTCCGAGGTGCTGGCGACGGTCGCCGGCAGCGTGCTGCGCGGGCAGGACGCCGTCCAGGCGCTGGTGAGCCGCGCGCGCGAGGCATTCGGCCTCACCGGGGCGCGGCTCGTCGCCGACGGCGTGGTGCTGGCCGCGGACGGCGAGGACGGCCCCGCCGGCCCGCGCACGACGATCGACGTCGGCGACCGCGCCGTCCTCGAGCTCTCCGGGGGCGACCTCGCGGCCTCCGAACGCCGCCTCCTCAACGTCATCGCGGTCCAGCTGCAGGCCGCGCTGGAGCGCAGCGACCTGGCCGAGGTCGCGAGCGAGGTGGACCAGCTCGCCGAGTCCGACCGGGTGCGCAGCGCCCTGCTGTCCGCGCTGAGCCACGACCTGCGCCGCCCGCTGAGCTCCGCGGCCGCCGCCGTCAGCGGGCTGCGCTCCGCGCGCGGGGCGCTGAGCGAGGCGGACCGGGACGAGCTGCTGGAGACGGCCGACGAGAGCCTCAGCGCACTGGCCACCCTCATCACCGACCTGCTCGACGTGAGCCGCCTGGAGGCCGGCGTCCTCGCCGTCTCGACGGCGCCCGTCGAGACCGCCGACGTCGTGCTGCCCGCCCTCGACGAGCTCGGCGTCGGCCCCGGCGAGGTGGAGCTGGACCTCGACCTCACCGTGCCGAGCGTCGTCGCCGACGCCGTGCTGCTGCAGCGCGTGCTGGTGAACCTGCTGGCCAACGCGCTGCGCCACTCCCCCTCCGGGCGGCGGGTGCGCGTGGCCACCAGCGCGTTCGCCGGCACGGTCGAGGTCCGCGTGGTGGACCACGGCCCCGGCATCCCCGCCGACCGGCGCGCGGACGTGTTCGTGCCCTTCCAGCGGCTCGGGGACACCGACAACACGACCGGCCTGGGGCTCGGCCTCGCGCTGTCCAAGGGGTTCGTCGAGGGCATGGGCGGCACGCTCACCCCCGAGGACACCCCCGGCGGAGGCCTCACCATGGTGGTCGCGCTCCCCGCCGCGGGGGCGACCCGTCAGCCCGACGACCCCGATCACCCCGACGCCCCGGAGGCGACCGCCCCGTGAAGATCCTCATCGCCGACGACGACCCGCAGATCCTGCGCGCCCTGCGGATCACGCTCACCGCGCAGGGGTACGAGATCGTCACGGCGACCACCGGGACGCAGGCGATCGCCCGCGCCGTCGACCACCGTCCCGACGTGTTCATGATCGACCTGGGCATGCCGGAGCCGGAGGGCATCGACGTCATCCATGCCGTGCGCGGCTGGTCCGACGCCCCGATCCTCGTGGTGTCCGGGCGCACGGGCGCCGCCGACAAGGTGGAGGCGCTCGACGCCGGGGCGGACGACTACGTGACGAAGCCGTTCTCGATCGAGGAGCTGCTCGCCCGCATCCGGGCCCTCACCCGCCGCGTCGCGCACGAGGACTCCGAGCCGGTGGTGCGGTTCGGCGACGTCACGGTGGACCTCTCCGCGCACAGCGTAACGCGCGCGCGTGGGGGCCAGGCGGAGCACGTGCGCCTCACGCCGACCGAGTGGCAGATGCTCGAGCGCCTGGTGCGCAACCCCGGCAGGCTCGTCACCCGCCAGACCCTCCTCACCGAGATCTGGGGCTCCGAGCACGTGACCGACACCGGCTACCTGCGGCTGTACGTCGCGCAGCTGCGCAAGAAGCTCGAGCCCGACCCCGCCGCCCCGCGCTACCTCGTCACCGAGGCGGGGATGGGCTACCGGTTCGACCCGGACGGCGAGAAGTCGTGAGGATCGGGCCCGTGCGCGTATGCGTTCCGTGAGGCCCGGGTCCCGCGGCCCCGCACCGCAGTAGACCGGAGGCATGAGCCTCACGACGCTGTTCACGACCCTGGCCCACCCTCGGCGTGCCGCGCTCGAGGGGTGGCCGGAGGACACCGAGCTCACCGCCGACGACGTGCTCGTCGACCGCACCAGCCTGGCCCGGCTCGCCGAGCACTGCCCGACGCCGCGCGTCTACGTCCCCGTGGGCGCCGACGTCGCCCGCGTCGACCGCTACTGGGGTGAGGCCGCGCCACGGACGGTCGTCCTGGCGCGGGTGGTGGACGCCGTCCCGCGGCTCGGGGAGGACGCGCGGCAGGCCTGGCTCGACGCCGACCTCGACGGGTGCGCCGTCCTGCTCGACCGGGCGCGGCTCGTGGGCCGGGCGACGCCGGAGCCGCTGCGCCCGTTCACCGTGCACCCGGCCCCGGGCCGCGGCGGGCCGGTGGCCCGCCTGCCGCGCGACCTGCGCCGCGGCGACGTCCTCGCGATCCCCTGCACCGGCATCGTCGAGGCCGCCGCCCTGGCGCGGTAGCCCGGGCCAGACCCAGCACGTGACGAAGGCCCGGCGGGTTCCCCCGCCGGGCCTTCGTCACGTGCCGGCGACCGTCAGGCCTTCGCGCCGGCTCCCACCGGCTCGCGGCCGGCGTCGTCCTGCGCGGCCTCGGTCTGGGCGGTGTCGTCCTGCGCGCCGTCCTGCGTGGCGTCGTCCTCGTCGAACAGGTGCTCCGACGACGCGGCGCGGTACTGCTCGAGGTCGAGCAGGCCCTCGCGCTTGGCGACGATGGTCGGGACCACGGTCTGCCCGGCGACGTTCACGGCGGTGCGGCCCATGTCGAGGATCGGGTCGACGGCGAGCAGCAGGCCCACGCCCGCCAGCGGCAGGCCCAGCGTGGACAGCGTGAGGGTCAGCATGACCATCGCGCCGGTGAGGCCCGCGGTCGCGGCCGAGCCCACCACGGAGACGAACGCGATGAGCAGGTAGTCCGTCACCGACAGGTCGATGCCGAAGATCTGCGCCACGAAGATCGCGGAGATCGCCGGGTAGATCGAGGCGCAACCGTCCATCTTCGTCGTCGAGCCCAGCGGCACGGCGAACGACGCGTACTCGCTCGGCACGCCGAGGTTCCGCTCGGTGACGCGCTGCGTCACGGGCATCGTGCCCACCGACGAGCGGGACACGAACGCGAGCTGGATCGCCGGCCACGCGCCCTTGAACCAGGCGATGACGCCGAGGCCGTTGGCCTTGAGCAGCACCGGGTACACGACGAACAGCACGAGGGCGAGGCCCACGTAGATCGCCACGGAGAACGACGCGAGCGAGCGCAGCGACTCCCAGCCGTAGGTGGCGACGGCGTTGCCGATGAGGCCCATCGTGCCCAGCGGCGCGAGGCGGATGATCCACCACAGCACCTTCTGCACGATGGCGAGCGCGGACTTGTTGAACGCGAGGAACGGGTCGGCCTTGGCGCCCGACTTCAGGGCGGCGATGCCGATGACCAGCGCGACGACGAGGATCTGCAGCACGTTGAAGCTGACGCCGGTCTCGGCGCTCAGCGCGCCGTCGGCCCCCGCCTCGACGGACGTGGAGGCGCCCAGCCCGAGCACGTTGGTCGGGATGAGGCCGTTGAGGAAGTCCATCCAGGTGCCGGTGCTGGACGGCTCGGCGCCGTCGGCCACCGACAGGGTGGTGTTGTGGCCCGGCTGGAAGACCAGGCCCAGGCCGATGCCGATCGCCACGGAGATCGCGGCGGTGATGGCGAACCAGAGCAGCGTCTGGCCGGCGAGGCGGGCCGCGTTGGTGACGGTGCGCAGGTTCGCGATCGACGCGACGATCGCGGTGAAGATCAGCGGCGGCACGATCGCCTTGAGCAGCGTGACGAACGACGAGCCGATGGTGTCGAGCGTCGTGGTCAGGCCGTTGGGCGTCTCCCCGTCGGCCTGCGGGCCGAGGGAGAGCGCGAGCCAGCCGAGCAGCACGCCGAGGGCGAGGCCCAGCAGGATCTGCACGGAGAACGACGGGAAGCGCAGCTTCTTGCGTTCGCGCGGCGGGGTGCCGGGGACCTTGGTTGCGGAAGACACGGGGGAACCTTTCACCTGAGGCGCGCGGGAGCGCCTGGGGGTGGACGACGGCGGCACGCTGTCGTCCGGGAGATCAGGGGTGCACGGAGTGCGGGGACGCGCCACGGCCGTCGAGGTCGGGCTGGTGGGCGTCGCGGGGCGTCGTCGGCGTCGACGACGGTCGTCGTGCGGTCAGCGACAGAGCGCGCTGGCGACGCGACGGAAGTCGACATCGAGGCGCAGGGTGAGGAGGTGCCTCACGGGGACGCTGACAGTCACAGGAGCTCCATGCACGATCGGAGTGGGGGTGTTCAGGTTCTCGATCCATCGACGTCGTCGAACGTCGTCATCGAATCCATGAATGAACCTACGAACATCGGACCATAGCAGCGCGGCATCGCCGTGCACAGCGGTCTGCGTGCGGGTGTGAGGCACCTCATGGAGGCCGTACCGTCGGCGAGGTGACCCCTGTCCCCCTGCCTCACGACCCGCTCTGGCCCCGCGCGGGCGGCTGGCCTGAGCCGACGCCGTCGCGCGCCGACCTGGCCGTGCTCGGCGTCCCCACGTGGCGCACCTCGCTGTCCCCGACGGGCGCGCACGCGACCCCCGCCGCCGTGCGCGACGCGCTGCGCCGGTACAGCCCCGCACTGATCGCGGGGCCCGACGGCGAGCCCGTCGACCTGGGCGGGCTCGCCGTCGTCGACCACGGCGACGTCGACGAGCCCGACGGGCCGGACGGCGAGGCCCGCGCGCGTGCCGCGGTCGCCGCGGCGGCGGCGGGGGCGAACGTCGTCGTCGCGCTGGGCGGGGACAACGCGCTCACCGTCCCGGTGGCCCTCGGCGCGTGGGGCGACGACCTCCCGGCGGCGGGGCTGGTCACCCTCGACGCGCACCACGACCTGCGCGACGGCGTCTCCAACGGCTCGCCGGTGCGGCGGCTGATCGAGGCCGGCCTGGACCCGACGAGGATCGTGCAGGTCGGCATCGCGGACTTCGCCAACTCGGCCGCCTACGCGCGGCAGGCGCGCGACCTGGGGATCACGGTCGTGACGCTGGACGACGTCCGGCGGCGCGGTCCGGGCGGCCTGGGCGACGTGGTCCGCGAGGCCCTCGACGTCGCGGGGGCGGCCGGCGGCCCGGTGCACCTCGACGTCGACGTGGACGTCTGCGACCGGTCGGTGGCGCCGGGCTGCCCCGCGTCCGTGCCGGGCGGGCTGGCGGCGTGGGAGCTGCGCGCGCTGGTCCGCGCCGCCGCGGCAGACCCGCGCGTCCGCTCCGTCGACGTCGCGGAGGTGGACGCCACCGCCGACGCCCCCGACGGCCGCACCGTCCGCCTCGCGGCCCTGTGCGTGCTGGAGGTGCTGGCGGGCGTCGCCCGCCGCGGGTAGGCGCCTACCGGGTGCGCGCCCCGTTGAGGAAGAGGTCGACGATGCGCTGGGCGTCGTCCGGCGTGCGCATGAGGTCGGTCGCCCGAGCCATGTGGAGGAAGGCGTTCATGAGCAGCTCCGGCGCGCCGCTGACCTCGCCGTTCTCGACCGCACGGGCGAAGAGCCCGGTCACGGGCGCGAGCACCCCGTCGACGTAGCGCTGCGAGACGAGGTCCCGCGTCGGCTGGGCGACGTGGTCGAGGGCGTCGTAGATCCGCTCCTCGAACGAGATCGTGCGGGCGGTGCGGCCGGCGGACGCCTGGGCGAGGGCGACGAGCCGGTCGGCGAGGTCACCGTCCGTCGTGACGGCGGCCTGGACGCGGGAGCCCAGGTCGTCGATGAACCGCAGGGCGACGCTGGTGTAGATCTCCTCCTTGCCGCCGGGGAAGTGGTGGTACATCGACGGCTTCTGGATGCCGGCGGTCCTCGCCACGCCGACGAGGGAGATGCCGGCGAACCCGACGGTGGCGAGCTGGTCGGCGAAGGCGTCGAGGATCTGGTCACGGGTGGTCGGGGCGGTGGCGGTCAACGGTTCCTCCTGGCGTAGTTCTGGGCAAAGGTGCAGGCGACGACCCCGGCGACGACGATCGCCGCGAGGACGACGAGCGCGAGGGGCAGCGCGGTCGGCGGCACGCCGCTCTCCAGCTGGCGGGCCGCGTCGATGACGTAGGTGAGCGGGTTGAACGTGGCGATGGTGCGCATCCAGGGCGCCAGCTCGTCCACCGGGGCGAACACCCCGGTGAAGAACGAGAGCCCGAAGACGGCGAGCGGGACCAGCCCGGTGCTGGCGGCCGACGTCGTGCGCACGGCGACGGCGATGCTGAGCAGCGCGATCCCCAGGGTGAGCACGACGAGGAGCGCGAGCATCCCCAGCAGCCCCGGCCAGTCGGCCGGCCGGTAGCCGATGACGGCCGCGCCGGCGAGGGTGAGGACGGTCTGGATCACCACCCCGGCCAGGGCCGCGACGACCGCGCCGGCGAGGAACGGTCCGGTGGCGCCGTGCGCCAGGCGGAGCCGGTCCAGGTACCCGCTGGTGAGGTCGCCGAGGACGAGGGTGCCCGCGGCACCGGCACCGGTCGCGGCGCCCGTGAGCAGGATCAGCGGCAGCAGGAAGGCGACGAAGCTCCCGCCCTCCAGGTACGAGCCCCCGACGGTCCCCAGCTGGCCCGCGTACACGACGAGGAAGAACAGGGACTGGGCGAGCGGCGAGACCAGGAGCGCGGGCGACCGGAGGATCGTCCGGGTGGAGCGTCCGGCGGCGGCGAGCGTGACGGGCAGGGCGGAGCGGCGGGTTGGTGCGGCGAGGGCGACGGCGGTCACGGCGGATCCTTGAGGTGGGTGGTCAGCGGGCGGCGAGGGCGACGAACACGTCGTCGAGCGAGGGTTCGGCCAGGCGCAGCGCCGTCACCTCGTCGCCGTGCGCCCCGAGGTCGCCCAGCGCGGCGCGCAGGGCGTCGGGGCCGTCGGCCAGCGGGAGGTGGAGCGTGCGCTCGTCGTCCGGGTCGGGGCGGAAGGGCTCGGCCGCGGCGGCGGCGAACCGGTGCGCGGCCGGGGCGGTGCTGAGCCCGATCGTGAGGGCGCGCTCGCCGACCTGGCGCTTGAGCGCCTCCGGCGCGGCATGGGCAGCGACCTTCCCGTCGCGGAGCACGACGACGTCGGTCGCCAGGACGTCGGCCTCGTGGAGGTCCTGGGTGGAGACGAGCAGGGTCCGGCCTTCCGCGTTCAGGCGGCGCAGCTCGTCCCAGAACCCCAGGCGGCTCATCGGGTCCAGTCCCGTGGTCGGCTCGTCGAGGATCACGATCGGCGGCTCGGCGACGAGGGCGACGGCGAGGTCGACCTTGCGGCGGGTCCCGCCGGAGAGCTTCGCGATGCGGGTCCTGCGGTGCTCCGCGAGGCCCAGCAGCTCGAGCAGCTCGTCGCGGCGGCGGGCGGCGGCGGACCTGCCCATGCCGAGCGCGGCGCCCTGGAAGTCGAGGACCTCGGCGGGCGTGACGAGGGGGTCGAGCGCGTTGGACTGCGGGGTGAGGCCGATGAGGCGCCGCACGTCGCGCGCCTGCGTGACGGCGTCCCGACCGTCGATGCGCACGGTGCCCGAGGTGGGCACCCGCAGCGTGGCGACGATCTCCAGCAGGGTGGACTTGCCCGCGCCGTTGTGGCCGAGCACCGCGGTGCGGCTGCCCTGGCGGATGTCGAGGGACACGCCGTCGAGGGCGCGGCGCTGCCCGTAGGTCTTGGTCAGGTCGACGATGCTGACGGCGGGGGATGAGGTCATGCCATCACCCTACCTACCGGTCGGGCGGCCCCGCCAGCCGCGCGGGCGTGACCCTCGTCTCCCCTTCCCTCGCGGTGCGCCGTCCGGGCCGGAGGTGCGCTACCTCGGCGGGTGGACGACCTCGTGGCCGTCCTTCCACACCGCGTGCACCAGCGGGACGCCGGGGCGGTAGGCCAGGTGGGTGCGGCCGGGGGCGTCGAGCACGACCAGGTCCGCGCGCGCCCCGGGGCCGAGGTGCCCGACGTCGTCGCGACGCAGCGCGAGGGCACCGCCCGCCGTCGCCGCCCAGACCGCCTCGGCGACGGTCATGCCCGTCTCGCGGACGGCGAGCGCCACCATGAGCGGCATCGAGCTCGTGTACGACGAGCCCGGGTTGCAGTCGCTGGCGAGCGCGACGACGGCGCCCGCGTCGAGCAGACGGCGCGCGTCGGGGTACGGCTGGCGGGTGGAGAACTCGACGCCGGGCAGCAGCGTCGCCACGGTCCCCCGCGCGCCGCCGGACCCCGCCCAGGAGCCCGCGAGCGCCGCCACGTCGTCGTCGGACAGGTAGGTGCAGTGGTCGACGGCGGCGGCGCCGAGGTCGACCGCGAGCCGCACTCCCTCCCCCGGGCCGAGCTGGTTCGCGTGCACCCGCACTCCCAGCCCGGCGGCGGCGCCGGCCTCCAGCACGCGACGCGACTGCTCGGGCGTGAACGCGCCGGTCTCGCAGAACACGTCCACCCAGCGCGCGTGCGGGGCGCACGCGGCGAGCATCTCGCCGCAGACGAGGTCGACGTAACCGTCCGGGTCGTCGGAGAGCTCCGGCGGCGCCACGTGCGCGCCGAGGAACGTCACCTCGCCGGTGACCTCCGCCGCGAGCCGCACGGACCGCTCCTCGTCGGCGACGGACAGCCCGTAGCCGCTCTTGGTCTCGAGCGTCGTGGTGCCCTGCGCGAGCGCCTGGTCGACGTGACGGCGCAGGTTCGCCCGCAGCTCGTCGTCCGACGCCGCGCGCGTCGCCGCGACGGTGGTGCGGATGCCGCCCGCGGCGTACGGGCGGCCGGCCATCCGGGCCTCGAACTCGCCCGACCTGTCGCCGGCGAAGACGAGGTGGGTGTGCGAGTCGACGAAGCCGGGCACGACGGCGCGGCCCTCCACCCCGACGACGCGGTCCGGCGCGCGGCCGAGGGCCGCCTCCACCCCGGCGGCGCAGTCGCGTTCCGGGCCCGCCCAGACCACGCGACCGCCGTCGAGCAGCAGCGCGGCGTCCCGGACCACCCCCGTGGGGTCGTCGACGGGGTCCGTGCCGACCGCCTCGGGGGCGTTGGTCGTGAGCTCGCCGATCCCGAGGACCAGCGTGGCCGGGTGCGACCCGCCGGGGTGCTCCACCTCGCGCACGTCACACCTCCGTGTCGGGGTCTGTCTCCAGCATGGGCACGAGCAGCCCGCCCCGCGCGGCGGCGGCCGCGGCGTCGTCGTACCCGGCGTCGACGTGCCGCAGCACGCCGAGGCCCGGATCGTTGGACAGCACGCGGGCGAGCTTCTGCGCGGCCAGGTCGGTGCCGTCCGCGACGGAGACCTGCCCGGCGTGGATGGACCGCCCCATCCCGACGCCGCCGCCGTGGTGCAGCGACACCCAGGTGGCGCCCGACGACGCGGCGGTGAGTGCGTTGAGCAGCGGCCAGTCGGCGATGGCGTCCGAGCCGTCGGCCATGCCCTCCGTCTCCCGGTACGGGGAGGCGACGGAGCCGGCGTCGAGGTGGTCGCGGCCGATGACGACCGGCGCGCTCACCTGTCCGCTCGCGACGAGGTCGTTGAACGCCAGGCCGGCGCGGTCGCGCTCGCCGTGCCCGAGCCAGCAGATGCGGGCGGGCAGGCCCTGGAACGCGACGCGCTCCTGGGCGGCGCGGATCCACCGGTGCAGGTGGTCGTCGTCGGGGAACAGGTCGAGGACGGCCTTGTCCGTGGCCGCGATGTCGCGCGGGTCGCCGGAGAGCGCGGCCCACCGGAACGGGCCCTTGCCCTGCGCGAACAGCGGCCGGATGTACGCGGGCACGAAGCCGGGGAAGTCGAAGGCGCGGTCGAAGCCGCCGCGGCGCGCCTCGTCGCGGATCGAGTTGCCGTAGTCGAACACCTCGGCGCCCGCGTCGAGGAAGCCGACCATGCCCTCCACGTGCCGGGCCATCGACTCGCGCGCCCGTTCGGTGAACTCCTCCGGCTTGGCGGCGGCGTAGTCGTGCCACTCGTCCACCGAAACGCCGACGGGCAGGTACGACAGCGGGTCGTGCGCCGACGTCTGGTCGGTGACGACGTCCACGGCGACGCCGCGGCGCAGCAGCTCCGGCACGACCGCCGCGCTGTTGCCGACCACGCCGACCGAGAGCGCCCGCCGCTCGGCCTTCGCCGCCTCGACGCGGCGGACGGCGTCGTCCAGGTCGTCCGCCACCTCGTCGAGGTAGCGCTCGCGCACGCGCCGCTCCAGGCGCGACCGGTCGACGTCGACCACCAGGCACACGCCGCCGTTGAGCGTGACGGCCAGCGGCTGCGCGCCGCCCATGCCGCCGCAGCCACCCGTGAGCGTGAGGGTGCCGGCGAGGGTGCCGCCGAACCTCTTCGCGGCCACCGCGGCGAGCGTCTCGTACGTGCCCTGGAGGATGCCCTGCGCGCCGATGTAGATCCACGACCCGGCCGTCATCTGGCCGTACATGGTCAGGCCCTGGGCCTCCAGGCGGCGGAACTCGGGCCACGTCGCCCAGTCACCCACGAGGTTGCTGTTGGCGATGAGCACCCGCGGCGCCCACTCGTGCGTGCGCAGCACGCCCACCGGCTTGCCGGACTGCACCAGCAGCGTCTCGTCCTCGGCCAGCGTCGTGAGGGTGCGGACGATGGCGTGATAGCTCGGCCAGTCGCGCGCCGCCCGGCCGGTGCCGCCGTAGACGACGAGGTCGTCGGGGCGCTCCGCCACCTCCGGGTCGAGGTTGTTCATGAGCATCCGCAACGGGGCCTCGGTCTGCCAGCTGCGGGCGGTGAGCGTCGTGCCGCGCGGGGCGCGCACGGGCACCGGGGTGCCGAGGTTGTGGGACATCGTCGTCTCCTTCGGGCTGATCAGGGGCGGCGGGTCAGGCGAGCGGGCCGACGGCGGCGCTCGCGGCGGCGACGACCTCGCCGCCGGCCACGAGCCGCGTCACGACCTCGATCTCGGGGGCGAGGAACCGGTCCGGCCCGGGGCCGGGGACGGCGGTGCGCAGCAGCGCGTGGACGGCGCCGGTGCCGGCGGCGGCGCCCGGGGTCGGCGAGTTGTCAGACGTACCGCGCACCCGAGTGGCGTGAGCGTCTGACACGTTCTCCACGTCCTGCGAGTTGTCAGACGTAGGGGTCGCTCCGGTGGTGTACACGTCTGACAGGTCGGCGAGGCGGAGGTCGAGGGCGCGGGCGGCGGTCATGAGCTCGACGGCGAGCACGCGGCCCAGGCCGTCGACGGCGCGGCGCAGCTTGCGCGCCCCGGCCCAGCCCATGGACACGTGGTCCTCCTGCATCGCGGACGACGGGACGGAGTCGACGCTCGCCGGCGCCGCCAGGCGCTTGAGCTCCGACACGATCCCGGCGGCCGTGTACTGCGCGATCATCAGGCCCGAGTCGACGCCTGGGTCGTCGGCGAGGAACGCGGGCAGGCCCTCGTTGCGCGCGACGTCGAGGAACCGGTCGGTGCGCCGCTCGCTCATGCTCGCGACGTCGGCCACCGCGATCGCGAGGAAGTCCAGCACGTACGCGACGGGCGCGCCGTGGAAGTTGCCGTTCGACTCCACCCGGCCGTCCACCGTGACGACGGGGTTGTCGATCGCGGAGGCGAGCTCGCGGGTGGCCACCGTCCCCGCGTGCTCGACCGTGTCCCGCGCCGCACCGTGCACCTGGGGTGCGCAGCGCAGCGAGTACGCGTCCTGCACGCGGGTGCACTCCGGCCGCCCGTCGGCGTCGACGGCCCGGTGGCTCGCCACCACGGGCGACCCGGCGAGCAGGGCACGCAGGTTCGCGGCCGACGCCGCCTGCCCCGGGTGCGGCCGCATCCCGACCAGGTCCGCCGCGAACGGGGCGTCCGAGCCGAGCAGCGCCTCCACGCTGGCCGCGGCCGCGACGTCCGCCGTCGTGAGCAGGCGGTGCAGGTCGTCGAGCGCGAGGCACAGCATCCCGAGCATCCCGTCCGTGCCGTTGATGAGGGCCAGCCCCTCCTTCTCGCGCAGCTCCAACGGCGCGATGCCGGCGGCCTCGAGCGCGTCGGCGGCGTCGACGAGCTCGCCGTCCGCGTCCCCCGAAGCCGCAACACGCACCGGGCCCTCGCCGAGCGCGGCCAGGGCGACGTGCGCCAGCGGCGCGAGGTCGCCCGAGCAGCCGAGCGACCCGTACTCGTGGACGACGGGCGTGACCCCCGCGTTGAGCATCGCGGCGTACGTCTCGGCGACCACGGGTCGCGCGCCGGTGCGGCCGGTGGCGAGGGTCGCCAGGCGCAGCAGCTGGAGCGCGCGGACCACCTCCCGCTCCACCTCGGGGCCGCTGCCCGCCGCGTGCGACCGCACCAGGCCGAGCTGCAGCTGCGCGCGCTTCGCGGTGGGGATGTGGCGGCGGGCCAGCGCCCCGAAGCCGGTGGAGACGCCGTAGTGCGGGCGGTCGTCGTCGGCCAGGGACTCGACGACGGCGCGGCTCGCGGCCATCCCGGCCAGCGCGCGGTCGGTGAGGCGCACCCGTGCGCCGTGGCGGGCGACCGCCACGACGTCCTCGACGGTCAGGGGGTCTCCCGTGATCTCGACGACGACGTCGGCGCTCGGCGGGACCAGGTGGGTCGTCGTGCGACCGGCGGGGTCGCCGGCCTGCTGCAGCGTTGCGGACATGTCGCCAGCACACACCGTCGACGGGCCGCTGGACACGGGGAGCGGCGAGGTTCAGTCTGGGATCCCAGACACAGCCCCCGCGAGATAGAGAGGCGTGACCGCCGAGATAGAGGGGCTCTCTATCTCGCGGTCTGGGGTTCTCTATATCGCGGAGGGGGGAGGGCACGATGGCGGACGTCCCGGCCGCGCGCAGCACGCTCCGGGTGCTGACGTTCCTCGCCGCGCAGGCGGGCCCGGTCCCGGCGGCGGCGGTCGCGCAGCACCTGGGCCTGCCGCGCTCCACCGTGTACCACCTGCTGTCCGTGCTGGTGCACGAGGGGTTCGTGACCCATCTGCCGGAGGAGCACCGCTACGGGCTCGGGACGGCGGCGCTGTCGCTCGGCTCCGCGTACGCGCGGCAGGCGCCGCTCGCGCGGCTGGCGCGCCCCGTCGTCGCGCGGCTGGTCGAGACGACGGGCGAGAGCGCGCACCTCGCCGTCCTGCACGGCCGCGAGGTGCTGTACCTCGTGGAGCAGCGCGCGCCGCACCGCCCCAGCCTCGTGACCGACGTCGACGTGCGCCTGCCCAGCCACCTCACGGCGAGCGGCCGCGCCGTGCTGGCGCTGCTGCCGGCGGCGCAGGTCCGCGCCCTCTTCCCGACGGCGTCGGCGCTGGCGGACCGCACCGGCGTCGGCCCCCGCACGCTCCGCGACCTGCGCGAGGTGCTGCGCGACACGCGCCGCCGCGGCCACGCCACCGAGGACGGCGAGGTCACGACCGGCCTCGCGTCGGTGGCGCACGCCGCGCTGGACCACACCGGCCACCCGGTGGCGGGCGTGGCGCTGACGTTCTGGTCGGACGACGTGGACGACGCCCGCCGGTCGGAGCTCGCTGCCGCCGCCGGCCGCGCCGCCGCCGAGATCAGCCGGCGCCTGGGCGCCCGCTGACCCGCCGTCGCGCTGTGTCCAAGATCTCCACACGTCTGTGGGCAAACGTTCAGGTAGACCGTGCACAATCGTGGCCATGACGTCAACGACGACGAGCACCACGAAGGGCAAGACGACGACCCGTCTCGCCGCGGCGAGCCTCCTCGCTCTCGCGATGATGCTCGGCGCGTGTTCCGCCCCCGCCGACGTCGAACAGTTCATCGCCGACGCGCAGAGCCAGGCAGAGGCCATCGACGACGACCTGCAGCGCATCGAAGAGCAGGTGACCGGTATCCCTGACGAGCTCCGCACCGACGTCACGAACGCGATGGCCTCCGCGCAGGCCGCGACCGACGAGGCGCGCGCGGCGCTGGGGCGGGCCGAGCAGTCCCAGGACGGCGCGGTCGTGGCGCTCGAGGACGCCCAGGTGGCGCTCGAGGCGGCGTCGGCCGAGGTGAAGCACGTGACCGACGAGGCGCGGGAGAACGGCGCCGCGCAGGTCGCGGACCTGCTGTCCACGCTGCAGGAGCAGATCGACGCCCTCCGCGGCGAGACGGAGAGCGCCGCCGCCTGAGCGACGGCGCTCCCGGGGTTCCCCGACCGGGGGCTGGGTAGGGCTAGGCGGGCTCGCCGAGCCGCAGCATCACCTTGCTGGAGCCGGTCGACCGGTCGGCGGCGACGGCGAGCGCCTTCTCGGCGTCGTCGACGTCGAAGACGTGCGAGACGACGGGCGAGACGTCGAGCCCCGCCGCCATCGCGTCGATCGCGTCGGAGATCTCGTCGACGAACCGGTAGGAGCCCACCCAGGTGATCTCCCGGGTGACGAGGTCGCCGAGCGCGGCCGTGACCTCGCCGCCGGGCAGGTTGCCGACCTGCACGACCGTTCCGCCCCGCGCGGTCGCGTGCAGCACGCCCGCGAGCGCGCCCGGCGCGCCGGACGCCTCGATCACCACCTCGACGTCCTCGGGCAGGGCGTCGCCCTCGGAGAGCACGCGGACGTCGTCCGCCCCCATGCGGGAGGCGACCGCCGCCGACGCGGACGCGACGTCAGCCGCGACGATCCGTGCCGCCCCGGCGCGTCGGGCCGCCGCCACGGCGAGCGCCCCGATCGGGCCGCACCCGTTGACGAGCACCTGCCGGCCACGCAGGTCACCGGCGCGCGCGACGGCGTGCATGGCGACGGCGAGCGGCTCGGCGAGCGCCCCGTGCTGCGTGCTCACGCCGTCGGGCAGCGGGCGCAGCTGGTCGGCGCGCACGACGACCCGCTCGGCGAACCCGCCGTCGGTGTGCGGGTCGAACGCCGCCGAGCCGAGGTATCGGACGCGCGCGTGCAGGTTGGTGCGTCCCGCGAGGCGCGCCGGCAGCGGATCGGAGCCGACCGGCGTCGCGGGGTGCACCGCGGCGCGCAGGCCGACGTCGACTCCCTCGACGCCGGGGCCCGTCGCGGCGACCTGCCCCGCGATCTCGTGCCCGAGCACGAGCGGCGCGCGCAGGACGGCGGTGCCGGAGGCGCCGTGGCGCCAGTAGGAGAGGTCCGATCCGCAGACGCCGCCCCACTCGACGGCGAGCAGCACCTCCCCCGGTCCGGGGACGGGCTCGGCGCGGTCGTCCACCCGGACGTCGCCGGCGCCGTGCACCACGACGGCCCTCATACCGCGTCCTCCAGCCGCACGAGGTCGCGCCCGCGCACCTCGGGCGCGATCCGGGCCGCGACCAGGGTGATGAGCGAGTACGCGACGAGCATCGCCGCGATCGGCCACCAGTGGCCCGTCAGCGCCGTGAGGCTCGCCGCGACGACCGGGCCGATCGCGGTGGCGAGGATGCCGCCGAGCTCCTTGGCGAGCGCGAGCTGCGTGAACCGCGTGCGCGCGCCGAACAGCTCGGCCATGGTGACGCTCTCGAGCGAGAACAGGCTCAGCACGGCGACGTTGAGCAGCAGCGCCACGGCGACGACGACGAGCACCGGGTTGCCGGTGGTGACGAGCAGCATCCCCGGCACGGAGACCAGCACGGACAGGATCGTCATCGCCGTGTACACCGGTCGGCGGCCGAAGCGGTCGCCGAGCAGGCCGACCACCGGGATGGTCACGAAGCCGACGAGCGAGCCGATGGCGATGGCCGTGGTGCCCACCGACTCGTCCACGAGCACGGTGGTCGCGATGTAGCCCACGAGGAAGGTCTGCACGAGCCCGGAGTTCCCGGCCTGGCCGAAGCGCAGGGCGAGCGCCAGGAAGAAGGCCTTGCCCTTGCGCTGGTGCAGCGCGGCCTCGAGCGTGCTGCGCTCCCCCTCCGTGGCGGCGGCGCGGTCGGCGGCCGCGAGCTCGTCGCGGGAGAGGGCCACGCCGTCGACGACGTCGGACCGCTGCTCGAACACCGGGCTCTCCTTGAGGCGGCGGCGCAGCCACACGGCGAAGATCATGAGCACGAAGCTCAGCAGGAACGGGAGTCGCCAGCCCCAGGACAGGAGCTGCTCCTCGCTCAGCACGGCGAGCAGCAGCGCCCAGAGCGCGGAGGCCGCGAGCGTGCCCGAGTTGGTGCCGAGGCAGACGAGGGACGCGATGAGGCCGCGCTTCTTCGCCGGCGCGTACTCGGCGAGCATCACCGTCGCCCCCGCGATCTCTGCCCCGGCGCCGAAGCCCTGGATCATCCGCAGCGCGACGAGCAGGATCGGTGCCCAGATGCCGATGACGGCGTGGGTGGGCAGGGCGCCGATGAGGGTGGTCGAGACGCCCATGAGCGTGATGGTGATGACGAGCACCCGCTTGGCGCCGATACGGTCGCCCATCCGCCCGAAGTAGATCGCGCCGGCGAGGCGTGCCACGTACCCGACGCCGTACGTGCCCATCGCGGCGATGAGCCCGATGGCGGGGCTGACGTCCGGGAAGAAGATCCGGTTGAAGACGATCGCGGCGGCGAGCGAGTAGAGCTGGAAGTCCATGAACTCCATCGCGGTGCCGAGCCATCCGGAGACGGCGGCCCGCGTGAGGTCCTTGGTGGACCGCTGCCCCGGCGGGCTGGCGGTGGTCTCGTGCGTCACGGTCTGCTCCTTCGCGTCGCCGACCGTCGTGGTCGACCCTCGTGGCCGGCTGCTGCGCCGGCAGGGTGCACAGCACCCACTTTCATGGCAGTACTGGTATACAAGTACTGGAACCCCAGTCTGTCAACCGCCGGTCCGCACGGGGGGGTCGATTAGAGTGGCGGCCATGAGCCTTCCGGGCGGTCGCCGCACCGCACGCCGCGCGGTCCACGAGACGCTGCGCCAGAAGGTGGTCACGCTCGAGCTCCCCCCGGGCTCGGCCCTCTCCGAGAACGAGCTCGCGGCGAGCCTCGGCGTCAGCCGCACGCCGGTGCGCGAGAGCCTGCTCCTGCTGTCCGAGGAGGGCTTCGTCCAGGTGTTCCCGCAGGTGGGCTCGTTCGTCTCGCGCGTCGACCCGCAGCGCGTCGCCGACGCCCAGTTCGTCCGCGAGGCGGTGGAGCTGGCGTCCCTCGCGGCCGTCCCCGACCCGCCGGACGCCGACGCCGTCGCCGCCCTGCGCGAGAACCTCGAGCAGCAGCACCGGCCCGGCATCGACGTGGAGGAGTTCTTCCGCCTCGACGAGGAGTTCCACCGCGGGCTGCTGGGCCTCTCCGGCCACGCCAGCGCGTGGAGCACGGTGGCCTCCGCGAAGGCGCACCTCGACCGGGCCCGCCGCCTCGGCCTCAACGAGACCCCGCCGGACGCGTTCGTCGCCCAGCACCAGCAGATCCTCGACGCGCTCGTCGCCGGTGACCGCGCCACCGCGCACGACGTGCTGCGCTCCCACCTGCGCGCGGTCTTCGACGACATCGAGCAGGTGCGGGCCCGCTCCCCCGAGCTCTTCGCGTCCGACGCCGACTCCGTCCCGGTGCGGCGCAGCGTCGCCGTCTGGACCTGACGACCGGAATCGACGTCAGGACGTGACGCGCGGCCCGAGCCGGGTCAGTCCGGGTCGCTCGGGTCCAGCGGCAGGTGGTGGTCGAGGTTGGTGACCCCGCGGCGCCAGTACCCGGAGACCTGCACCTGCTCGGCCGGCAGCCCCAGCTCGCGGCGGAGGTAGCGGCGCACGGGCACGAGGTCTCCTGCCTCCCCGAGCCCGACGAACAGCTCGTCGGACTCCAGCCCGCCGAGGGAGCGCACGGCCTCGGCGAGCTGCCCGGGACCGTCGGTGCGGTAGAGGATCTCGACGGTCGCGCCGTCCAGCTCGTCCTCGACGTACGCCTCGTCGACGTCGTCGCCGATCTCGACGACCGCGGTCATCCGCACGTCGTTCCCGACGGCGGCCACCCAGCGGGCGAGTGCCGGCAGCCCGGTCTCGTCGCCGACGAGGGTCAGGCGGCCGATCCCGTCCGGCACGCCGACGCTGCCTCGCGGCCCGGCGAGCACCACCTCGTCGCCCTCGGCCGCGCGGGCGGCCCACGCGGACGCCGGCCCCTCGTCACCGTGCAGCACCCAGTCGACGTCGAGCTCGGCCACGCCGTCGACGGTCCGTGTGGCGCGCACGGTGTAGTCGCGCGAGATGGACACGACGCCCGTGGGCCGCTGCAGCCCGCCGTCCGCAGCAAGAGCGGGGGCGTGCAGCTCGCCGGTGGCCGGGTCGGGCAGGAAGACCTTGACGTGGTCCTCCGGGCCGGGCGCCCGCAGCGCCGCGAGGGACGTCGGGGCGGCGGGGTCCGCGCCGTCGACGTCGCGGAACGTGGTGCGGCGCAGCGTGCCCGTCAGCTCGGTGACGGCGTGCACGCGCACGCGGCGGGGGACCAGGTCGAAGCGGGTGCGGGGTCGCGTGAACACCCCTCGATCACATCACGAACGCCCCGCGATGGGCGCGGTCCACGGGTCCACGACCCGCACCCCGGTGCCGAGGAAGTCCCTGACGTTCCGGGTGGCCAGCGCAGCGTCATGGACCCGGCAGATGGCCGCGATCTGCGCGTCCGCGGTCGCGACGGGACGGCCGGCGCGGTCCCGCTCCGCGACGATCGGGCCGAAGGCGCGACCCGCCTCCTCGCCGAACGGGAGGACCCGGCCACCGAACCCGACGATGACGCGCTCCACCCGCTCCGCGATCTCGTTCCGTCGCCGCCCCGACGGAAGTCGGGCCACGCCGTAGGCCATCTCGGCCACCGTCACCGCGCTGAGACAGAGGTCTGCTGCCGCACGCCCCTCGAACCAGGCGAGCACCGCACGGTCCGGCACGCGCCGCGCCAGTTCCGACAGGACATTGGTGTCGAGGACGATCACGCGGTGCTGTCCCGGTCGACGCCGCCGGCCTCGTCCAGGTCGACCGGGCGGACCCGGTCGTCACGACGAACGTCGAAGAGGCCTGGCTCGTCGTCCTCGACGCCGCCGAGCTCCTCGGCGATCCATGCCCCGAGGCTGCGTTCCACCGCACTCGAGGACCGGACGGCGTCGGCGAGAATGAGGCGAATCTCTGCCTCCATGGACCGGCCCGCCGTCGCCGCGCGCACCCGCAGTCGGCGCCGCACCTCGTCGTCCAGGTCTCGCACCGTGATCGTGGACATGCACGTCTCCCGTCGTCAATGACAGCAATGCTAGCACTGCTGTCATTGACGACGGGAGAGGTCAGCGTTCGGGCGACGACTCAGCCGAAGAAGGCCCGCAGGTCGGCGACGACGTCGTCCGGCACCTCCAGCGCGGCGTAGTGCCCGCCGCGCGGGAACTCCGACCAGTGCTCGATGCGCGCGTTGTCGCGCTCGGCGAAGGCCCGGATCGTCTGGAAGTCGTCCCGGAAGACGGCCACGCCGGTCCGCCCGGTGCTGACGACCGGCTCGGCGCCGGCGCGCTGCTCGGCGTAGTGATACCGCGCGGCCGTGGCGTAGGTGTTGGTCACCCAGTACAGCGTCGCCTGGGCCAGCACCTGCTCCGGGCTCACCAGCGACGTCCCGTTGCCAAAGCTTTCGAAGAGCTCGTGGTAGGCCAGCGTCGCGACGGGCGAGTCCGCGAGGCCCGCGGCCATGGTCTGCGGCCGCGACGCGTTCATGACGTTGTACGCCCCGACGGACTGGAACCACTGCAGGTGGCCGAGCGCGGCGAACTCCTTCTCGCCGAACCCGTCCATCTCCCCCTCGGCGCCGGACGGGAAGGAGAAGAGCTGCAGCACGTGCGCCCCGAGAAAGCCCTCGGGTTCGATGACGGCGAGCTCGCGCGACACCATCGCCCCGCCGTCGCTGCCGTGGATGCCGTACGACGCGTAGCCGAGGCCCCGCATCAGCGTGTCGTAGGCCCGGGCGACGCGGGCCATCGTCCAGTCCCCGCCGACGACCGGCGTCGAGAACCCGAAGCCGGGCATGGACGGCACGACGACGTCGAAGGCGTCCTCGGCGCGGCCGCCGTGGGCGACCGGGTCGACCAGCGGGTCGATCATGTCGAGGAAGTCGAGGACCGACCCGGGGTAGGTGTGCGCGAGCAGCAGCGGCGTCGCGTCCGGGTGGGGCGACCGCACGTGCAGGAAGTGGATCGGCTGGCCCTCGATCTCCGCGAGGAAGCCGGGGTAGGAGTTGACGCGGTCCTCGACCGCGCGCCAGTCGAAGTCCTTCCACCGCGCGACCATGTCGCGAAGGTACGACTCGGGCGTGCCGTAGTCCCAGGAGTCGCCGGGGGCGGCCGGGGCGAAGCGGGTGCGCTCGAGACGCTCGCGCAGGTCGTCGAGGTCGGCCTGCGGCACGTGCACGGGGAAGGGGCGGAGCTCCAGGGTGGTGGCGGGCGTCGTGACGTCCATGGCGGTCTCCCGAGGTCGTGAGCCGGGCCCTCGCCCAGCTCCTGAGACCACCGTAGGAAGGGTTCAGGAACGCTTCTTTCCGTTATTCTCGACGAGTTCCGGCGAGTTTCCCCCGATCCCGGGAGTCGCGATGGCCTCCACCTCCGCACGGCTGCTGGCGCTGCTCGGGCTGCTCCAGTCACGGCAGGACTGGTCCGGCGCCGAGCTTGCCGACCGGCTCGACGTCACCGCCCGCACGGTGCGCAACGACGTCGCGCGGCTGCGCGAGCTGGGCTACCCCGTGCACGCCGTCCGCGGCCCGGGCGGGCGCTACCGGCTCGGCGCGGGCGCGCGGCTGCCCCCGCTGCTGCTCGACGACGCCGAGGCCGTCGCGGTCGCCGTCGGCCTGCGGGCAGCGACCGGCACCGCGGGGTTCGAGGAGTCGGGGCAGTCCGCGCTCACCAAGCTCGAGCAGGTGCTGCCGGAGCGCCTGCGTCGGCAGGTCGCGGCCCTCCGGTCCGCCTCGACGGCGGGGCCGGCCAACACCGGCCCGTACACCGACGAGCCCGCTGTCGACCCGGAGGAGCTCACCGCGCTGGCCGCCGCGATCCGCGACCACCAGGGCCTGCGTTGCTTCTACCAGGACGAGCCGCTCGAGCTCGAGCCGCACCACCTGGTCGCCTGGCAGCACCGGTGGTTCCTCGTGGCGCGCGACCCGGCGTCCGGCACCTGGGCGCCCTACCGGGTCGACTGGCTGCGGCTGCGGACTCCCGGCGGCCCGCGGTTCACCCCGGAGGACTTCCCGGGGGACCTCACGACGTTCGTCGTGCAGGAGGTGGCGCGGGCGGGGTGGGCCTTCCACGCCCGCATCGTGGTCGACGCGCCGGCGCAGGAGGTCCTGGACCGGATCAACCCGGCGGTGGGAACGGTGCAGCCCCTCCCCGACGGCCGCAGCGTGCTCGTCACCGGCGGCGACCGCGTGGAGGTCGTCGCGGTCTGGATCGGCCTGCTGGGCCTCGACTTCCACGTGACCGAGCCGCCCGAGCTGGTCGAGCACCTGCGTGTGCTGGCCGAGCGTTACGACCGAGCGGCTGACGGCTGACGAGGCTGGCGCGACCTGACGTCGGTCGACGACACTGGTCCGGTGAGCGACCCGTACCCGGCCGGCGAGCCGTACCAGCAGCAGACCCCGCAGGACCAGGCCCAGCCCGGCTCCCCGCAGTCCGGCTACGCCCAGCCTGGCTACCCGCAGGCGCCGTACGCCCAGACGCCCTACCCGCAGGCGGGCTACCCGTACCCCGCCTACGCGCCCGAGCCACCCGGCAAGACGATGGGCATCGTCGGGTTCGTCCTCGCGTTCATCGTCGCGCCCGCAGGGATCGTCGTGTCCGCGATGGCCCTGTCGGAGTCGAAGAAGGTCGGCTACCCCAACACGCTCGGCAAGTGGGGGCTGTGGCTGTCCATCGCCTTCACGGCACTGTGGGTGCTGTACGTGCTCTTCACGGTGCTCGCCGTGTTCGGCGGGATGTTCGCCTTCCTCTCGACGACCACCTACGGGAACGCGGGCCTGTCGGTCTGACCCGCGCCGAGGGCGCTCAGGCGAGCACCCGCAGCGGGGTCCCCGCCGCCCACGCGGCGACGTCCTCGACCGCCTGGCCGTAGAACGTCCGGTAGGTGGCCTCGGTGACGTACCCGAGGTGCGGTGTCAGCACGGTGCGCGGGGCGGACCGGAGCGGGTGGTCGGCGGGCAGCGGCTCGACGTCGAACACGTCGAGCCCGGCCCCGCCGATCCGGCCGTCGTGCAGCGCCGCCAGCAGGGCGTCAGTGTCCACGAGCGGACCGCGCGAGGTGTTGACGAGCACCGCGGTGGGCTTCATCCGCGCCAGGTCGTCGGCGCCGACGATCCCGCGGCTGCGGTCGCTGAGCTTGTAGTGCACGGTGACGACGTCGGACGTCGCGAACAGCTCGTCCTTGGCGACGGCGCGCACCCCGGCCTCCTCGGCCGTCGCGGGGTCGAGGCGCTGGCTCCACGCGACGACGTCCATCCCGAACGCCTGCCCGACCCGCGCCACCCGCGCGCCGAGGCGCCCGAGCCCGACGACGCCCAGCCGCCGCCCCTCCAGGTCGCCGCCGACGGTGTGCTGCCAGCCGCCGTCGCGCATCGCACGGTCCTCGGCCGGCACGTGCCGCAGGACGGCGAGGATCAGGCCCCACGTGAGCTCCGGCGTCGCGTTCGCCGGCGACTCGGTGCCGCACACGACGACGCCGAGCCCTCGGGCCGCGTCGAGGTCGATCGCCGCGTTCTGCCGCCCGGTCGTCACCAGCAGCCGCAGGTCGGGCAGCCGAGCCAGCCGGGCCGCGGTGAAGGGCGTCCGCTCCCGCTGGGCGACGACGACGTCGTAGCCCGCGAGCGCCGCGGCGACCGCGTCGTCGTCGGGCAGCGGACGGTCGAGGAAGTCGACCTCGGCCCCCAGGCTCCCCCAGTCCGCGAAGCGGTGGGCGACCCGCTGGTAGTCGTCCAGGACGGCGACGCGCATCGATGACCTCCTAATTCTGCCCGACTCTCGGCGGGGCCGACGCTACCGGGGACATGGCAGCGCGCTCGCGGCCGCCCGCAGCTAGCCTCGCCGGATGATCGACGACCGTGCCGACGACCTCGCCGACGACCTCGTGGCCGCGCTGTCCGACGTGCATCGCCGCACCACGATGGTCGGCTGGGACTTCGCCGTCCTCGCGGGCTCGACGACCTCCGACGACCCTCCGTGGGACTTCGAGGCGGACTCCCTGGACGCGCTGCGGCGCGCGCGCCGCGCCGTCGACCTGGGCACGGGCGGGGGCGAACGCCTGTCGGCGCTGCTGGACCGGCTGCCTGCGGGGTGTGCGCCCTCGGTCGTCGCGACGGAGGGGTGGGAGCCGAACGAGCCCGTCGCGCGCGAGAGGCTCACCCCGTACGGCGTGCCGGTGGTGGCGTACGACGCCGAGGCGGAGCCCTCGCTGCCGTTCGCCGACGGCTCGGTCGACCTCCTCATGGCGCGGCACGAGTCGTACGACGCCGCCGAGGTGGCGCGCGTCCTCGCCCCGGGCGGGGTGTTCCTCACGCAGCAGGTGGACGGGCGCGACACGGCCGAGCTCCGCGACTGGTTCGGCGGCGAGGCTCTCTATCCGGACGTCCGGCTGGACCGCGCGCGCCCGGACCTGGAGCGGGCGGGGCTGACGGTCGACGTCGCCGACGAGTGGCGCGGCCGGCTCCGCTTCGCCGACGTCGAGGCGGTGGTCACGTACCTCGCCCTCACACCGTGGACGGTGCCCGGGTTCGACCCCGCCGACCACGCCGAGCGGCTCGCGGAGCTGCACCGCGCCGGCCCGGTCGACGTCACCCAGGTCCGCTTCCGCTGCTCGGCCCGCAAGGCCTGACGCGGCCCGGGGTCAGGCGTCCACGATCAGTCCTCCGTCCCGGTTCCGCACGGGCGGCTCCCGGTCCGCGGACCGCACCACGTGGCGCGAGTTCGCCCAGACCACGTAGAGCAGCGGCGCGGCGAGCACGCCGACGGCCAGCGCGGGCCGCAGGGCGAACGCGCCCGCCAGCGTCAGCAGGCTCACCACGCTGAGCGCGCCGAGGTACCACCGGCGCACGCCCAGGTAGAACGTCGCGCTCAGCACGGCACGCCACCCGAGCCCCGGCCGGTCCACCACGAGCACCAGCGCCACCGGGGCGCAGACGAGGGTCAGCGCGACGAGCACCACCAGCACGGGGATCACGACGGCGCCCAGCCGCTGCCCCCAGAGCCCCACCGCGTCGACGACCACCACCACGCCGACCGCGCCGACGATCGCCCCGAGGGCCGCCGCCCGGACACCGGAGTCCCGCAGGGCGCGCAGGTACGTCCGCACGACGCCGATCCGGCCCTGCGCGGAGAACTCGCGGAACACCGTCATCGCCGCGGCGACGCCGGGGAACGCGAGCGCGAGCGCGACGGCCAGGGCCGGCCACGACGCCAGGGGGTCGGTCGTCACCAGGAGCACGAGCAGCGGGAGCGACGACAGCGCCAGGAGCCCGTTCGTCGCCAGGACGACGTAGGCGAACTCGAAGACCGTCGTCAGGGTCGCGTGCGAGAGCAGCGTGCGGGCGCGCATCCGGCCGTCACCCCTTCAGCCCGCTGGTCGCGATGCCCTCGATGAAGTACCGCTGGCCCAGCAGGAAGACGATCGCGATCGGCAGCACGGAGATCACCGAGCCGGCCATGATCAGCGCGTAGTCGGCGTTGTACTGGCCGATGAACGTCTTCAGACCGATCTGCAGCGTCCACAGGTCGGGGCTGCGCAGGTAGATCAGCGGCCCGAGGTAGTCGTTCCACGTGTTGGTGAACGTGATGAGCACCAGGCTGGCGATCGCCGGGACGGACAGCGGCACCATGATGCGCCGCCAGATCCCGTACTCCGACAGGCCGTCGATGCGCGCCGCCTCCGACAGCTCCTCCGGCACGGTCTCGTAGAACTGCTTCATGAGGAACACGCCGAACGCGCTGAACGTCTGCAGCGCGAGCATGGCCCACAGCGTGTTCGACAGGCCCATCTTCGACAGCATGACGAACTGCGGGATCATGTACGCCTGCCACGGCACCGCGATGGTGGCCACGTAGAGCAGGAACAGGGCGTCGCGCCCCGGGAACCGCGTCTTGGAGAACCCGTAGGCGGCGAAGCTGCCCGTGAGCACCTGCAGGAACGTCACGCCCACCGACAGGATCAGCGTGTTCTTGATCCACGTCGCCATGTCGGACTTCTGCCAGATCTCGACGTAGTTCTGCCAGACCACCGGGTCCGGGACCCACTGGATCGGCACGGTGAAGACGCTGTTGTTCTCCTTCAGCGACGAGATCACCATCCACACGAACGGCAGCAGGACGGCCGCGGCGGCGACCACCAGCGCCACGTGCGCCAGCAC
Organism: Isoptericola sp. NPDC019693; assembly: GCF_044389085.1. Taxonomy (NCBI): domain Bacteria; kingdom Bacillati; phylum Actinomycetota; class Actinomycetes; order Micrococcales; family Promicromonosporaceae; genus Isoptericola; species Isoptericola sp. NPDC019693. The sequence goes on from NZ_JBIRXP010000007.1 coordinate 179,283, forward strand.
GCGGCCGACGCCGGGACGCGTGCGGGACGGGGTGGCGGGGACGGCGGGCGTGGCGGCGGGGGCCGGGCGCCGGACCTCGGTCGTCGTCGACATCAGTCCTGCCTCCTTCGGTTGATCACGAACTGCACGGCGGTCACGGCCAGGCAGAGGAGGAACAGGGCCACCGAGACCGCCGAGGCGTACCCGAACTCGTTCTCGACGAAGCCCTTCTTGTAGATGTACTGGGACAGCACGAGCGTGGACTGGCCGGGCCCGCCGTCGGTCATCAGCAGGATGAGGTCGAGCACCTTGAGGCTGCCGATGGTGAGGATGACGGTGACGAAGAACATCGTGGGCCGCAGGCACGGCAGCGTGATGTTCCAGAACCGCTGCCACGCGCCCGCGCCGTCCATGCGGCCGGCCTCGTACAGCTCCCGCGGGATCGTCTGCAGGCCGGCGAGGAAGAGCACCATGAAGTAGCCCATCTCGCGCCAGACGCTGACGATCACCACGGCGGGCATGGCCCAGGTGGCCGACGTCGTCCAGCCCGGTCCCTCGATCCCGAACAGGGCGAGGAACTGGTTGATCGGGCCGGACTCGGGGCTGAACAGCATGTTCCACACGACGGCGATGGCCACCATCGAGGTGATGTACGGGAAGAACGCCGCGGTCCGGAAGAACGCCACGCCCCGCAGCTTCTGGTTGAGCAGGAGCGCGAGCCCGAGCGAGGCCACCAGGGTGAGCGGGATGTGCAGCCCGGAGTAGTACAGCGTGTTGAGCAGGGCGCGGTGGAAGCTCGCGTCGCTCAGCAACCGGGTGTAGTTGTCCAGCCCGACCCAGGGCGCCTTGCCGAAGACGTTCCATCCCGTGAGGGACAGGTAGAACACCGCGATCACGGGGATCAGGGTGAGGATCGCGAACCCGAGGAAGTTCGGCAGGACGAACGTCCAGCCGATGAGGGCGTTGCGTCGCTTGAGCCGGGCGCCGGGGCGCCGGGCACCGCGGACCGGCGTCGGCGCCGGGGCGGCAGGAGAGGTCGTGGTCGCCATGGGAAGCTCCTTCGAGAGCGCGGGGGGCCGGCGGACCGGCCCCCCGCTGCATCCGGTCAGCCGGTGATGCCGGCCTCGTTCGCCGCGCGCTGCTCCGCCTCGGCGATGGCGTCGTCGACGGAGGTGCTCCCGGACATCACGGCCGAGTGCAGGTCGCCCAGGATGGTCTGCACCGTCGCGATCTTCGGGTGCACGGGGTTCTCGGGGCGCGTGTCGTGCACCTGGAACGTCTGGCGGGAGAGCTCGTCCTCGGGCGCACCCTCCGCACCGAAGTACGCCTCGGTGACGGCGTCGGACTGGTAGGCCGGCGTGATCCCGGTCGCCGCGAGGGCCACGGCGGCGTCCTCGCTCGCGATGAAGCCGAGGAACTCCTTGGCGGCGTCGAGCTTGCCCTCGTCGACGGCGGCGTTGATCCCGATGGAGGTCGGGTCGCCGAACGTCACCGGCTCCTCGAGCGTGCTCTCGTCGTACTGCGGCACCGGGGCGAGCCCCCACGCGAAGTCGTCGGCCTCGCCGTCGGCCTGCTGCGCGAGCAGCATCGCGACGTACCAGCTGCCCATCGGCATCATGGCGGCCTTCTGCTTCCCGAACTGCGCCTGGTAGGTGAGGCTGTTCGTGGTCGCGGTGCCGTAGTCCACCTGGGCGCCCGCGTCCTGCATCGCCAGGGCGCGCTCGTAGTACGGCTCGAGGTAGCCGTAGTCGCCCGACAGGAGGTCGGCGCCCGGCGTCTGGTTGGTGGCGAAGCCCTGGAGCGCGGCCTGCCACACGTGCTGGTAGGCGCCGTCGGCGTCACCCGCGTCGCTCAGCGCCTGCGCGGCCTCGGCGTAGTCGTCCCAGGTCCAGGTGCCGTCGGGGGCGTCGACCCCCGCCTTCTCGAACAGGTCCTTGTTGTAGAAGAGGAACCACGAGTCCTGCCGGAACGGGACGGCCCACGTGCTGCCGTCGACCTGCCACGAGCCGAGGCCGGTGACGTTCTCGTCGAGGCCGTCCGCCACGTCGGAGACGTCCACGAGCTGACCGCCGGCCTGGTAGGTGACGAACGCCGACACGGTCTTCTGGGCGTAGAGGTCGGGCGCCGCGCCGGCCGCGAGGTCGGCCGTCATCTGCGTCTCGTAGTTGTCGGTGTCGTACTCCCGGATCGAGACCTCCACGTCGTCGTGCGACGCGTTGAACTCGTCGACGAGGAGCTGGAACTCGGGCGCGTTGCTGAGGGCCCAGGTGCCGAGGGTCAGGTCGACGACACCGTCCGCGTCGGCGGCGGAGTCGGAGCCGCCGCACGCGGTGAGGGTCAGGGCGACGGCAAGGATGCCTGCGGTCGCGGTGAGGGGGCGCTTCATGTCGATTCTCCTTCGAATGCGATCGGTGGTGCGGGTCACGGGCGGCGGTGCCCGGGGAGGTCCGGCGACGTCCCGGGGGCCAGGTCGTGCCGGGTGGTGCGGCCGTCGGGCCAGGTGACACGGACGACGGTGCCGTCCAGGTCCACGTGGGCCGGCCCGGGCGCGACAGGGGCCGCGGACAGCCCGAGCAGCACCCCGGACCAGGCCCCGGTCTCGGCGGGCCGGGCCGCCCACGGGACGGCGGCCGGTCCGAGCGGGGACGCGTCGGCCCGGGTGGCGACGCCGGACTGCCAGGCCCCGAGGACGGGCGCCAGGACGGACGTCACCTCGCCGGCGCTCGCGGCGACCGTGCCGGGACGGGCCTCGTCGGGAGCGGCGGTCGCCGGGGCGGCGTCGTCCCCGGACACCGGCCACCCGCCCACCCGGAGCGTCGGTGTGGCGCCGGCGGCGGGCTCGAGGCTCTCCACCCGCACGAGGCGGACCTCCCACGGCCCGCGGACCAGGGAGACCACGCGCAGCTCGCCGACGGGGCGCGGCGTGCCCGGCACGCCGAGGGCGTGCCCGATGCCGAGCCCCCGCGACTCGTCCTCGTCGACCCGGTGGACCGGCCCGCCCGAGGCGACGACGCCCACGGCGTCGCGGCCCTCGCCGTCGATCCGCGGGGCGTCCGACCGCATCCCGGTCCGGTGCGTCGGGCGGCCGTGCTCGTCGAGCAGGACGACGGCCTGGTCCAGCGGGGCCGACCAGGACTCGCGGTCGAGCAGGGGGAACGTCGCCGTGGAGTACCCGAACCGGGCGTACAGCGGGGAGTCGGAGCCGGCCTCCCCCTCGACGCCGTGGTCGGTGCCGTGGTTCACGACGCGCACGAGTCCGTCTGTGGCGGTGCCGGAGACGATCCAGCCGGCCGGCGCGACCGCGGTGAGCGTGTCCGTCTCCTCGACGGGCAGCGGCTCCGCCGGGGCCGTCCACACCGGGTCGTCCTCGTCCAGCGCCAGACCGAGCAGGCCCTTGGCCGCCCAGTACGGCGACCCGGTGCCCGAGTAGGACTGCGCGAGCGGGCGCCACGGCCGGTACCAGCCGATCGAGAGCAGGCCGTCGGGGCCCGGGGCGCCCCGCGAGACGAAGTGGTCCACCGTGCTCAGCGCCGCGTGGCGCAGCAGGCCGGGCGGCGTCGACGGGACGCGCGCGACCGCGCCGGCCCAGAACGGGGCCGCGGACGCGAAGCGGTAGATCAGGCTGCGCCCCTGGACCAGCGGCGACCCGTCGGCGCCCACGAGGCGCACGGCGTCCTGGACGTAACGGTCCAGGCGCTCGACGTCGGTCGCGCGCCGCGGTGCCGCGAGGTCCTCGGCGCCGCGCATCCGCGCCCACAGCACGGGGTACAGCTGCATCGCCCAGCCGGAGTAGTGGTCGAAGGCGCGGCTCGCGCCGTCGGCATACCAGCCGTCGCCGCGGTAGTACGAGTCGTGGCGGGCCAGGTCCTCCTCGACGTCCTCGCGGGACCACGGGCCGTCGACGGAGCGCAGGAACGTCTCGACGGTGATGCGGAACCAGAGCCAGTTGTTCGCCGGGTAGGTCCGGTCGCCGACCACCTCGGACAGGTAGTCGACGACGCGCTCCTGCACCGCGGGGCTCAGCCTGTCCCAGAGCTGCTCGCGCGTCAGGTCCAGCACCAGCGCCAGGGACGCGGCCTCGACCTTCGCCTGCCCGTGCTCCGAGGGGCGCACCCAGCGCTCGGGCGACGCCGGGTCGGTCCCGGCGTCGAAGCCCGCCGCGTACCACTCGGCCAGGCCGTCGGGGTCCTCGCCGCGCGAGCCCGCGAGCCGGAACCCGGCCACGAGCAGCGTGCGGGCGAAGCCCTCGAGACCGTCGACGTCCGTGCCGTACCCGCCGGGGTCCCCCGGCAGCGTGATCCGGGCGTGGCCGGGCGAGCCGTGGGCGCGGGCCGCGCGCAGCATCCGGTCGGCGAGGCCGGCGAGGTCGGCACGGGTCTCGATGCGCGGTGTCGGCTCGGTGCTCATGCGCTGACCTCCAGGTGCTCACGGTGGACGGGAGAGAGCGGGGGCTCGCCCCGCACGAAGCGTTCGAGCTCCCCGAGGGCCGCGTCGCTCATGCGCCGCACCTCCGAGCCGAGCGAGCCGGCCACGTGCGGGGTGATCAGGACGTTCGGCAGCGCCATGAGGGGCGAGCCGACGGGCAGCGGTTCGGGGTCGGTGACGTCGAGCAGCGCCTGCAGGCGGCCCGTGACGCACTCGCGCTCCAGCGCCGCCGTGTCGACGAGCGACCCGCGGGCCGTGTTGATCAGGGTGGCGCCGTCCCGCATGAGGGCGAGCTCGGCGGCCCCGACCAGGTGGCGGGTCGACGGCAGCGCCGGGGCGTGCAGGCTGACGACGTCGGCGCTCGCGAGGAGCTCGGGCAGCCCGACCAGCCGGGCGCCGGCGGCCGCCACCTCCTCGGCGGTGACGGTCGGGTCGCTGACGAGGACCTCTCCGGGCTCGAGGACCTCCTGGACCAGGCGGGTCACCCGGCGGCCGATGCGCGAGAAGCCGACGACGCCGATCGTCCGGCCGCGGTTGGACAGGTCGTCGTGCAGCCGCCACCCGCGCGGGGTGGCGCCGGCGCGGGCCGCGACCGCGGGGACGCCCTTGCCCGCCAAGATGATGGCGGCGAGGGCGAACTCGGCGACGGGGCGGGCGTTCTCCTCGGCGGCCGTGGTCACCCGGATCCCCCGGTCCCACGCCTCGGGCGGGACGAGGTCGCGCACGCTGCCCGCGGCGTGGAGCACGGCGCGCAGCCGCGGCGCGGCGTCCAGGTGCTCGACGGTGAGCGCGGGCGCGCCCCACGAGGTGAGCAGGACGTCGGCGGTCGCCAGGCGACGCCGGGCCTCGGCGCTGTCGAGCTCGTCGAGCACGATCGGGTCACCGACGCGGGCGAGCGCGCGCAGCCGCTCCACCTGGGGCGCGTGGAACTGGAGCCCGAAGGTGTGCCGGCTCATCAGGACCACGACGTCGTGCTCGCGTGGGACCACGCCTACCTCCTCGGCCGCGACGACCCCGTCGCGGCATGTCTGATTCCGATCGACTGCGATCGAATAGTGCGTTCGGATCGCTCATGCGATCACGATCGACGAGTGAACCGGAGCGTTTCCGTCCTGTCAAGACCTGGACTCGCTCCTGTACGATCAGAATCGATCATTCGTCGGCCCCGCTGACGTCGCCCGACCCGGAGGACCCACCGTGACCGCACCCGCCCTGGCCAGCGAGCGCCGTGAGCAGATCCTCGGGATCCTCGGCCGGGAGGGCTCCGCCCGGCTCAGCGCCCTCGCCCACCGGCTCGGGGTCACGCCCGTCACCGTCCGGCGCGACGTCGCCCAGCTCGCCGAGCAGGGCCTGGTGCAGCGGGTGCACGGCGGGGTGTCGCTCACCGCCGACGCCCGACCGGAGGCGGCGCACGGGGAGCAGGGGGAGCACGAGCGGCTCGCGCACCGCCAGGACGGCACGACGATCGGCATCGTCGTGCCCTCGATCGACTACTACTACCCCGGGGTCCTCAGCGGTGCGCGGGCCGCCGCCGAGGAGCGCGGCATCCGCCTCGTGCTCGGTGTCTCCAGCTACCGGATCGACGAGGACCGCCGCCAGATCCAGCGGCTGGTCGAGGACATCGGCGTGGACGCGGTGCTCACGGCCCCCGCGATCGACCAGCCGGACGGTGGCGAGCTCGCCACGTGGCTGACGGGGCTCCGCACCCCCGTCGTCCTGCTCGAACGGACCCCGCGGCGGCCGACGCAGCACGCCCTGCTGGAGTCGGTCGTCACGGACCACGCGCTGGGCGCCGGTCTCGCCGTCGAGCACCTCGCGAGCCTCGGACACCGTCGCATCGCCCTCGCGTCGCGCACCAGCCCGACGACGGCCGCCCTGCGGGAGGGGTGGCAGGCCGGCGTGCGCGACCTCGCGCTGCCGGAGGGCCCGGAGCTCGACCTCGTCACGTACAACGAGCCGGGCAGCCGCGAGTCGATCGACCGCGCGCTCGACGCCCTCCTCGACGCCCGGTCCACCGCCGTGCTCGTGCACGCCGACCCCGAGTCGATCGCCCTGCTGGAGCGGTGCGACGAGCGCGGGATCTCCGTCCCCGAGGACCTGTCCGTCATCGCCTACGACGACGAGGTCGCGGCCATCGCGCCGCGACCCATCACCGCGGTCCGGCCGCCGCGCCGGACCGTCGGCAGCACCGCCGTCCGCCTCGTCGCCGAGCGGCTCGCGGACCCGGACCGCCCGGCCCAGCGGGTCGTCCTCAGCCCGCAGCTGCACACGAGGGCGACCACGGCGCCGCCGCGCCGGTGACCCGGTCGTGTCACGCCGGCACGAGGAGACCCGCCGGTTCGGGCCGGTGCACCCCGCGCGGGCGGTAGCCGAGCTCGCCGGCCAGGCCCGCGAGATCGGCGAGCAGCCACACGATCGCGAGCCACATCTCCGTGCCCTGCAGCCCGGGCGCCGTCGCCGAGGTCCCGGCGGTGGAGGGGTGCGGGGCCTGGAAGCCGAGGCCCGCGCCGGACGACCAGCGGCGCACCGCCTGCCCAAGGAGGCCCCGCGCCAGCTCGACGACCTCGTCGCCGCGGTGGCCCGACCCGCGCGTGAGCCACAGGGGGTGGGCGACGTCGAGCACGTTGCACGCGTTCTGCCGCTCCGGCCGGAAGAACCTCGGGTCGCGGGCGTGCTCCAGCACCGTGTCGACCACCCGCTCCGGGTGCGGCACGGGCAGCCCGAGCTGCGCGAACGTGCCCCGCGACGCCCGGTAGTAGCCGTTGACGACCTGGAGCAGCCCGTCGGGCCCGCCCGGCATGCCCCACAGGCCCGTGCGCGGGCTCGCGTGCGTGAGCAGCCACCCGAGCAGCGCCTCCTGCGCCCCCGGGGCACCGGCGACGCCGGCGCGGGCGTTCCAGTGCATCGCGGTGCCGAGGACGTCGACCCAGTGGCCGGCCGACCAGGCGCCCGTGCGCCAGTCCTGCCGCTCCAGGCCGTGGATCACGTCGGCCGGGGTCGCGTCCGCCACGACGGCGACCGGGTGCTCGAACGCGCTGCCGAGCAGGTCCAGCGCGTACCCGACGGACAGGACGTGATAGTCGGCGGCCGGGTCGAAGAGCCCCGGCCGCGGCGGCACCGGCTCGAGGTCGGCGCCGAGCTCCCCCACCATGCCCGTGGCCGGGTCCTGCCAGGACCTCAGCCGCTCGACCTGCTCCTCGGGCGTGAGCTGCGGGGGCGCGGCGCCGAGCAGCAGGTCGGCGATCTCGACGGCGTCGCACTGGGCCCGGACGGTCGGGGCCTTGCCGGGGGCGTCGACGAACAGGCCGGTCGCGGGGTCCCAGCACCGGTCGAGCAGCGCCCGCGCCTGCTCGCGCGCCGTGGCGCCGAGGTCGCGCACCGCCTGCGCGAGGCCGCCGACGTCGGCCGTCCCGGCTGCCGGGGGCACCCGCCAGCGGATCAGGCGCGCCGGGTTGCCGCCCACGACCGCGCCGGCGGGCACGTCCTTGGTGACGACGGCGCCCGCCGCCAGCACGGCCTTGTCCCCCACGGTGACGCCGTCGAGCACGACGACGTGCGAGCCGATCCACACGTCGTCGCTGACGGTGATCCCCGTCGACGTGAGCGGCTGCCGGTGCACCTCGGTGTCCGGCTCCATGGAGTGGTTGAAGCCGAGCACGGACGTGTGCGAGCCGATCCGGACGGCGTCGCCGAGGCGCACGTCGCCGCGCACGACCGTGTACGGGTTGAGGCTGCAGTCGCGGCCCGCCCGCAGGGTCCCGCTGACGTAGGCGCCGGCGGCCACGTACGTGCGGTCGCCCAGCTCGAGGACGTCGTTCGTCACCGAGGCCAGCTCGGACACGAAGCACCGCTCGCCCAGGACGTAGCCCCGCTCCCGGCCCAGCTCCGCCTGCAGGGCGAGCTGGCGGTCGCGCCGCTCCTCGTCGGCGTCGGACCAGAACCGCCAGGGCGTGAAGTCGAGCGCGCTCCGGTCGAGCTCGGTCGTCGCCGGTTCCTTCGTGTGCGTTCGCACGGCCATCACCATTCCTGTTCGTCGGCGCGGACGGGCACGAGTGTCGGACGGCGACCGCCCCGAGACGGCGTCGTCGGCTAGAAATGAACAGACTCGAACACGCAGTTCCGGCCCGAGGAGGCACCGGTGGCACCCGCGCCCGACCCAGCGCCCGGCCCAGCATTCGGCACCGTGCGGCGTGAGCACGTCATGCGGGAGCTGCGCACGCACGGGACCGTGGCCGTCGCCACGCTCGCCGCCCAGCTGGGCGTGTCCGCGATGACGGTGCGGCGTGACGTGAACGCCCTCGCCGCCAAGGGGCTCCTCGTCCGCGTGCACGGCGGCGCCGCGCTGCCGGAGCCGTCCGCGGGCGTCGCCCCGGCGCTCGCCCCCGAACCCGCCGCGCGCGGTTCACGCCTGACGATCGGCCTCGTCGTCCCGCAGCTCGACTACTACTTCCCCCGGGTGGTCGCCGGCGCCCGGGCCGCCGCCGCGCGCGCCGGGGTGCGGCTGGTGATCCGCACCACCGCCTACGACCCCGACGAGGACCGGCAGCAGTGCCGGCGCCTCGCCGAGTCGGGGGTGGACGGCCTCGTCGTGACGCCGACGCTGGACGGACCGCACGTCGGAGAGCTGCTCGGCTGGCTCGACCGGCTGGGCACGCCGGTGCTGCTCGCCGACCGGCGGCCGCCGGAGATCAGCCCGTTCCGGCACCTGGAGTGGGTGGTGTCCGACCACGCGTCCGGCGCGGCGACGGCGGTGTGGCACCTGCACGCCCAGGGTCACCGGCGCATCGGGCTGCTGTCGATCGCGGGCACGACGACGTCCCGCGCCCTGGGCCGCGGGTGGCGCGACGCGCTGCGCGCCCTCGGGATCGACCCGGCAGAGCAGGTCGTGGGGCACAGCGACGGGTTCGACCGCCCGGGCCGGGCGGAGCGGCTCGCGTCGACCCTCGCCGAGATCCGCCGCACCGGCACCACCGCCCTGCTGCTGCACTCCGACCCGTTCGCGCTGACCTTCGCGCAGTACTGCCAGGACCAGGGCGTCCGCGTGCCCGACGACCTCGCGATCGTCGCGTACGACGACGAGGTCGCCGAGCTGGGCGACCCGCCACTCACCGCCGTCCGGCCGCCGACGTACGACGTGGGCCGGCTGGCCGTGGAGACGATGGTCGGCCGGCTCACGGAGGGCGACCGCCGTCCCACGCACCGGCTGCTGCTCGACCCCACGCTCACGGTCCGCGCGTCGAGCGTGCGCCCACGGCGGTGACCGCCTCCCGCATACGCTCCCGCAACACGGCGGCCGGTGGACTGGGCCGATGACCTCCGTCTCCCCCGCCCCCGCGCCGCGCCGGCGTCTCCTCCTCTCCTTGCTGTTCGCGGTGTACCTGGTGGTCCTCACGTGGCTCGTGCTGTGGAGGCTCGGGACGCCGTGGGTCGGCGGGGGCGCGCTGCGCGTCGTGAAGCTCGTGCCGTTCGCCGCCACCGCCGAGGCGGGCGCCAGCGACCCCGTCGAGGTCGCCCTGAACCTCCTGCTCTTCCTGCCCTTCGGCCTCTATCTCGGGCTCCTCGCGCCGTCGTGGCCGTGTGGCGCGCGGCGGCCGTGCTCGCGGGCGCGAGCCTGGCGCTGGAGGTCGCCCAGTACGCCCTGGCCCTCGGGAGCTCCGACGCCACCGACGTCGTCGTGAACACCGCGGGCGGCCTGGCCGGTGTCGGCGTCGTCGCCCTCGCGCGCCGCGCGCTGCGGGCCCGGACGGCGGTCGTCATGACCCGGTGGTGCGCCGGCGGGACCGTGCTGGCGCTCCTCGCGGTGGGGCTGTTCGTCGCCTCGCCCGTGCGCCTCACCGGGCCCCCTCCCGGTGATGTCGCGGTCGGCTGCGGGGCCGGTGCGGCGGTCGCGCACGAATCACCTTGCCGGGGTTGAGAGAATGGGACGTCGTGAGCACCGAGCCCAGCCCCGCACCGCAGTCGTCGTCGGACGACGGCGGTGCGCGTCGTCCCCAGGACCGGGCGCACCGCCGGGGCCGAGGGCGGGGCCGGGGGAACGGTCGCGGGCAGGGCCGCGGCCCCCGGCAGGCGGGGCCGCGCCGCGTCAGCCGCGAGCAGCTCGAGAAGGCCGCCGCCCGGCGCGCCGCCGTCGAGGTGCCGCCGATCGTCTACCCCGAGCAGCTGCCGGTCTCGGCGCGTCGGGAGGACATCGCCGCCGCGATCCGTGACCACCAGGTCGTGGTCGTCGCGGGCGAGACGGGATCGGGCAAGACGACGCAGCTGCCCAAGATCCTGCTGGAGCTGGGCCGCGGCCGGAAGGGCCAGATCGGGCACACGCAGCCGCGGCGCATCGCGGCGCGCAGCGTCGCCGAGCGGGTCGCGGAGGAGCTCGGCACCGAGCTGGGCGGCGTCGTGGGCTACCAGGTGCGGTTCACCGACCAGTCGTCGGACGAGACGCTCGTCAAGGTCATGACGGACGGCATCCTGCTGGCCCAGATCCAGCGCGACCCGGACCTGCTCGCCTACGACACGATCGTCATCGACGAGGCGCACGAGCGGTCGCTCAACATCGACTTCCTGCTCGGCTACCTGTCGCGGCTGCTCCCCCGCCGCCCGGACCTCAAGCTCGTCATCACGTCGGCGACGATCGACTCGGAGCGCTTCGCGGCGCACTTCTCGCCGTCGCACCTCGCCGAGGTCGGCGGGGCCCCCGAGGCCGTGGTCGACGTCCTGCCCGACGCCGCGCCCGTCGTCGAGGTCACGGGCCGCACGTATCCGGTCGAGATCCGGTACCGACCTCTGTCCCCCGACACGGACCCGGACGCGCCGGCGAAGAAGAAGGGCGAGGAGAAGGACCTGGTCACGGGCATCGTCGAGGCCTGCGACGAGCTGATGCGCGAGGGCTCAGGCGACATCCTCGTGTTCCTGTCCGGCGAGCGGGAGATCCACGACGCCGAGGACGCCCTGGAGGGCCACCTCAAGGACCGGGTGCGCGACGCCAAGCGGCCCGACTTCGTCGAGATCCTGCCGCTGTACTCGCGGCTGTCCGCGGCCGAGCAGCACCGCGTCTTCCAGTCGCACCCCGGCCGCCGCATCGTGCTGTCGACGAACGTCGCCGAGACGTCCCTGACGGTGCCGGGCATCCACTACGTCGTCGACCCGGGCACGGCGCGCATCTCGCGCTACTCCAAGGCGACCAAGGTGCAGCGGCTGCCGATCGAGCCGGTCAGCCAGGCGTCGGCCAACCAGCGCTCCGGGCGCTCGGGCCGCGTGGCGGACGGCGTCGCGATCCGCCTCTACTCCGAGGAGGACTTCCTCGGCCGGCCCGAGTTCACCGAACCGGAGATCCTGCGCACGTCCCTCGCGTCCGTGCTGCTGCAGATGATCAGCGTCGGCGTCGTCACGACGCCCGACGACGTGGCGAAGTTCCCGTTCGTCGAACCCCCGGACACGCGGGCCGTGCGCGACGGCGTGCAGCTGCTCTCCGAGCTGGGCGCGCTGGAGACGACAGACGGCGCGACGCGGCTGACCGACGTGGGGCGCACGCTGGCGCAGCTCCCGATGGACCCGCGCCTGGCGCGCATGATCATCGAGGGCGCGAAGCGCGGCGTCGCGCGCGAGGTCGCGATCATCGCGGCCCTGCTGTCCATCCAGGACCCGCGCGAGCGCCCCGCCGAGTCCCGCGCGCAGGCCGACCAGCTGCACGCCCGCTTCACGGACCAGAAGTCGGACTTCCTCACGGCGCTCAACCTGTGGGAGTACGTGCGCGGCCAGCAGCACGAGATGGGCTCCTCGGCGTTCCGCCGGATGTGCAAGGCGGAGTACCTGAACTTCCTGCGCATCCGCGAGTGGCAGGACGTCGTCGCGCAGCTGCGCGAGATGGCCAAGCCGCTCGGCATCGACATGCGCTACCAGCCTCGCGAGTTGTCAGGACCAGCGCGTGGTATCCCCGGCGCGGAGCCTGACGACTCCGTGGACCACCGGCTCACCTGGGACGACGACACGATCCACCGGTCGCTGCTGGCCGGGTTGCTCAGCCAGATCGGCATGCAGGACACCGGCGAGATCAAGGCATCGTCGGTGGCGCACCTGCGCGGCGAGGCCCGCGCCCGCGCGCTGCGGCAGGCCGCCAAGCGCGCCCGGAACGAGTACGTGGGCGCGCGCGGCGCCCGGTTCGCGATCTTCCCCGGCTCGCCGCTGAGCAAGAAGCCGCCGGAGTGGATCATGGCCGGCGAGCTCGTCGAGACGTCCCGCCTGTGGGCGCGCGACGTCGCCCGCATCAAGCCCGAGTGGGCCGAGGAGCTCGCGGGCCCGCTCGCCAAGCACACCTACTCCGACCCGCACTGGTCCACCAAGCAGGGCGCGGCCATGGCCACCGAGAAGGTGCTCCTGTACGGCGTGCCGATCGTCGCCGACCGCCCCGTGCTCTACGCGAAGGTCGACCCGGAGGCCGCGCGCGAGATGTTCGTGCGGCACGCCCTCGTCGAGGGGCAGTGGACGACCCATCACCGGTTCTTCGCCGAGAACCGGCGCCTGCTCGCCGAGGCGGAGGAGCTCGAGGCCCGCTCGCGCCAGCGCGGGCTCGTCGCCTCCGAGGACGACCTGTTCGCGTTCTACGACGAGCGCGTGCCCGACGACGTCGTCAGCGCCGCGCACTTCGACCGGTGGTGGAAGACGGCGCAGCGCGAGACGCCGGACCTGCTGACGTTCACGCTCGATCAGCTGGTCGACGCGGACGCCGTGGACACGTCCGAGTTCCCGGAGACGTGGACGCAGGGCGAGGTCACGCTGCCGCTGACGTACCAGTTCCAGCCCGGGACGGCGGCCGACGGCGTCACCGTGCACGTCCCCCTGTCGATCCTCAACCGGGTGGCGCCCGAGGGCTTCGACTGGATGGTGCCTGGCCTGCTCGACGAGCTGTGCGTCGCCACCATCAAGTCGCTGCCCAAGGCCGTGCGCGTCCAGCTCGTGCCCGCCCCCGACGTGGGCCGCGCCGTCGCCGGCTGGCTGCGGGAGAACACGCCGGCGTGGGAGGACATGACCCGCGCCGGGGACATGGCCGAGCCCTTCCACGTCGCGTTCTCGCGCGCCGTCCGCGCCTTGCGCGACGTCGTCATCCCCGACGACGTGTGGGACGCCGAGCGCGTCGAGCGGCTGCCCGCGCACCTGCGCATGACGTTCCGGGTCGAGGACGCAACACCCGCGGGCTCGAAGGACACGGCGAAGGGCACGCCGAAGGGCAAGGGCCGTGGCAGGAGCAAGGCCAGGCGACCTGCCCCCACCCCGCTCGACGAGTCCAAGGACCTGCTGTCGTTGCAGAGGCGCCTCGCCGCGCAGGCCGAGGCGGCCGTCCGCGCGGCCGTGAAGGGCGCCGTCGGGCTGGCTCTGGAGGAGGCGCGACGCACCGCCGGCGCGCCGCCGACCGCAGCGGCCGCGCCTGCCCCGGGCAAGCCTGCGCCCCGCGCCCCTGCACCATCCGCGACCGGCGGCTCGACCGCCGTCGTCCCCGAGCGGACGGCCCTCACGACGTGGCCGGACGAGCTGCCCGACGGGCGGCTGCCGGACGCCGTGTCCACGGATCTCGGCGGTGGGGTCGTCGTCAAGGGCTACCCCGCCCTGGTCGAGGAGGAGGACGCGAAGCGCAAACCGTCGGTCGCGCTGCGCGTGCTCGCCGACGCGTCCGGCCGCGACGCCGCGCACGCGCGCGGGGTGCGCCGTCTGCTGCTGGCGGAGACGGCGCTGCAGCCGGGCCGCATCACGTCGCGCTGGACGTCGAAGCAGTCGCTGACGCTCGCGGCCGCGCCGTACGGCAACACCGAGGCGCTCGTGGCCGACCTCCAGCTCGCCGCCGTCATCGCGCTGACCAGCCCGGACGCCGAGAAGGCGCCCGGCACCCCGACGGGCGGCCCGGTCGCTGTACAGATCCGCGACGCCGAGTCGTACACGGCGGCGCGCGAGTTCGTGCGACGGCACCTGGAGGACGAGGTGCACCGGGTCGTCGGGCACGTCGTCGCCGCGCTGACCGCGTGGCGCACGGTGGAGGGCGAGGTGCGCGCGTCGTCGTCGCTGGCCCTGCTCAACACGCTGCAGGACGTCCGCGACCACGTCGCCGGGCTGATCCACGACGGATTCGTCGCGCAGACACCCCCGCGGCGCGTGCCGCACCTGGTGCGCTACCTGCGCGCCGCGTCGTACCGGCTGGAGAAGGCGCAGACCAACCCCGCGCGCGACGCCGAGCTCGCCTGGCGCGTGCACGACGTCACCGAGGCCTACGACAAGGCCCGCGCCGCCTACGCCGCCGGCCCCGCCGACCCGGCCCGCGCGGCGGAGCTCGCCGACGTGCGCTGGCTGATCGAGGAGCTGCGCGTCTCCCTGTTCGCCCAGCAGCTCGGCACCGACGGCGCCGTCAGCGAGAAGCGCATCCGCAAGGTGCTCAGCCCGAACGGCTGGTGACCGGCCGGAGGACCCGGCGGTCACGAGGGTGACCGGCGCCCCACCTGCGGGCTCGCCGCGCGGTCGCGACGGCACCGGGTTAGCGTCAGCGCGCCGGAGCGTCGCACCCGGCCCGGAGCCGTCGCCGCGCGGACGGAGGACCGCCGCGCCGCCCGGCCGGCGAGAAGGGCTCGACCATGGCACTCATCCGATCCCTCCCGTGGGTACAGGCCATCACGGAAGGAAGGCGCCGGACACCCATCCTTCTGACCTACGTCATCGGCATCCTGGTGGCGGTGTTCGGCGTGCAGATCATCATCGGCGCCGGGCTCCGCCTCGCGACCGGCACCGCCGAGGAGATGACGAGCTTCACCTCACAGGTCGTCGAGGCGCTGACCGACGTGTGGCCGATCGTCGTCATCTTCCTGTGGGTCGCCTTCGTCGAGAAGCGTCCGGTCTCGTCGCTCGGTTTTCGTGACCGGTCCGGCTGGCTCAAGCTCCTGCTCGGATTCATCCTCGGGGGCGCGCTCATCGCGCTCGCCGCCGCCCCGGCGATGGTTTCGGGCGCCCTGGTGACCGGCGCCGGGAGTCCCACGTCGGTGCAGGGTGCCGCGGCACTGGGGATCGTGGTCGCGACGGTCCCGATCTGGCTGATCCAGGGCAGCAGCGAGGAGATCGTCTTCCGTGGCTTCCTGCTCCAGCGTCACCTCTTCTCGTGGCCCTCCTGGCTCGCGATCGTCTTCCTCGCTGCGCTCTTCGCGTTCGTGCACCCCGGAGGGAATCTCCTGGGCAAGCTCAACATCACGCTGTTCGGGGTGCTGGCCGCGCTCATCGTGCTCCAGCAGGGGTCCCTGTGGGTCGCCATGGGTGTCCACGCAGGCTGGAACTTCGTGCAGGGGAACGTCCTGGGCCTCGCGGTCAGCGGCGAGGGACGCGACTACAGCATCTTTCGGTTCGTCTCGACCGACGGAGCCGACGGCATCACGTCGGGTGGCGAGTTCGGCACCGAGACAAGCTACTGGGCCACGATCGTGCTGCTGATCTCCATCGGCGTCGCCTGGGCGCTCCTCCGCCGCCGTCTCCGCGCTCCCCGCCCGGCTCCGGCCGACGAGCTCAGCCCGGTGTGACCGCGCGCTCCTCGCCTCAGCACGCGTCGTACACGTACCCGTCCTCATCGGCGGCGACGAGGTCCCGGTCGCGCAGGACGGTGAGCGGAGCGCGGTCGTCCAGGGCGCACACGTCGTCGAACGTCAGGCCCGCCTCCTCCAGGGCGTCCGGGTACTCGACCTGCAGCACGTGGTCGCCGTAGACGTCCGTGTAGGCGGCGCACTCGTCCCACGCGGCGCACTCCTCCGTGACGGCGAGGTCGAACCCGAGGTCGTCCCTC
The DNA here is from genome assembly GCF_044389085.1 of Isoptericola sp. NPDC019693. NCBI lineage: Bacteria > Bacillati > Actinomycetota > Actinomycetes > Micrococcales > Promicromonosporaceae > Isoptericola > Isoptericola sp. NPDC019693. The sequence goes on from NZ_JBIRXP010000007.1 coordinate 195,484, forward strand.
GCGACCTGCGTGATCTCGGCGGCGTTCTTCTGCGCGACGGCGAGCCCGGCGTCGTGCGCGAGGTCCACGTACGCGCGGGCCAGCGCGTGGGCGCCCGCCTCGTCGATCGCGTCGAACCGCGTCCACGTGTCGAGGTTGTCGAGCTCGACGGCGTCGAAGCCGTCGTCCGCGCACCCCGTCACCACGGGCCCCAGCACCTCGAGGATGCCGTCGCGCTGCTCCTCCGTGGACGGGTCGAGCACGTGCTCGTCGGGCCAGTCCGGGTCGACGACGAGCTCGCCGTCGGCGTCGTGCAGCAGGAGGTCCTGGTGGTCCGCCCACAGGTCCGCCTGGTCGGGCTGCGTCTGGAAGCCGTTGACGTAGCAGAGGTTGTACGCGTCGGGCAGAGGCTCGGCCGTCGCGTCGCGCACGACGACGTCGATCGATGCGCCCGCCACCTCGTCGTACGCGCCGCCGAGCTGGTAGTCGAAGGTGCCGCTCGTGGGCGGCAGGGCGACCGACGGCGTCATGCCGGTCGGGGCGGACGACGAGGCCGCCTGCCCGGCCGCGCAGGACGCCGTCGCCGCGAGCGCCAGCACGGCCGTGCACGCCGACCTGAGCACCGCCGTCGTCCGTCGCATGCCCCGAGTATCACCTGGCCGCGGCGACCGGCGCGCACCTACGGTCGACGCCATGCCCCTGCACGACGACGAGGTCTCCGTCACCGCCGACGACGTCCGCCGCCTGGTCGCGACGCAGCACCCGCGGTGGGGGTCGCTGCCAGTGTCTCCGGTGCGGGAGTCCGGCACGGACCACCTGCTGTTCCGCCTGGGCGACGGGCTCGTGGCTCGGATGCCGAAGGTCGGCTGGGCGGGCGAGCACGCCCTCGCCGACGCGCGCTGGCTGCCGCGCCTGGCCCCGCACGTGCCGCTGACGGTCCCGGCGCCCCTCGCGGTGGGCGTGCCCGACGACGCCTACCCGTTCCACTGGTCGGTCGTGCCGTGGGTGCCGGGCGCGGCGACGTCGGACCCGCTCGACCCCGAGGCGGTGCCGAACCTCGACCTGCCTCGCGCCGCAACCGACCTCGGCGCGTTCGTCTCCGCGCTGCGCGCCGTCGACCCGACGGACGGACCGGTCAAGGAGGGCACGGGCCGCGGCGTCCCGCTCGCCCGCCTGGACGACGCGGTGCACAGCGCCACCGCCGAGGCCGGCGACCGCGTCGACGGCCCCGCGGTCCTCAGGGCCTGGGACCGCGCCCTGGAGGCGGCGTCCGACCCCGTGCCCGGCGCCTGGCTGCACGGCGACCTCATGCCCGGCAACCTGCTGGCCGACGGCGGCCGGCTCACCGCCGTCATCGACTGGGGCGCGCTCGGCGTGGGCGACCCGGCGGCCGACCTCCCGCCGGCGTGGTGGCTGTTCGCCGGCCGCGACCGCGACGCCTTCCGCGAGGCGTCCGGCGCCGGGCCGGGCGGCGCCCTGGACGACGGCGCGTGGGACCGCGGGCGCGGCTGGGTGCTGGTGCAGGGCGTGATCGCTCTCCCCTACTACTGGGATCGGTGGCCCGCGTTCGCCCGGGCTTCCCAGCGGCGGGTGGCGGCCGCCGTCGCCGACTGACGCTCCGGGGCCCGCCGCCGTGGGTCAGGGTCGCTCAGGGTCGAACGGGGGGAGAACCCGATACCGAGCGCGCGGCGCCGCTCGTACGGTCGAAGCATGACCACACCGACCCCGACCCCGTATCCCCAGCCCGCTCCCGCCCCGAGGCGCAAGCTGTTCCGCCCCAAGCACGGCCGGGTGCTCGGCGGCGTCTGCGCCGGCCTGGCCGACTACCTCGGCTGGAGCCGCGGCCTCGTCCGCGTGCTCTCCGTGGCGTCGATCCTCATCCCCGGCCCGCAGGTGCTCGCGTACATCGTGCTGTGGATCCTCATGCCCGACGAGGACAAGGCCCTGCGCTCGGCCTGACGCCCCGCCCGACACGCACGAGACCCATCAGGAGGAGCCGTGCAGCTCACCCTCGAACGCGGCGACATCACGACGGTCGCCACGGACGCGATCGTCAACGCCGCGAACTCGTCGTTGCTGGGCGGCGGCGGGGTCGACGGCGCCATCCACGCCGCGGCGGGCCCGCGCCTGCTGGAGGCGTGCCGCGAGCTGCGCCGCAGCACCCTTCCCGACGGCCTGCCGGTCGGCGAGGCCGTCGCCACGCCCGGCTTCGACCTGCCCGCCGCGTGGGTGATCCACACCGTCGGGCCGAACCGGCACGCCGGGGAGACCGACCCCGGGCTGCTCTCCTCGTGCTTCACCCGCTCGCTGGACGTCGCGGCCGACCTGCGCGCCCGCACGGTCGCCTTCCCCGCCGTGAGCGCGGGCGTCTACGGCTGGGCGCCCGACGACGTCGCGCGGATCGCCCTGGAGGCCGTGCGGTCGTGGGACGAGGCCAACCCCGCGGCCGTCGACGAGGTCCGCTTCGTCCTCTTCAACGACTCCCTGCTCACGTCCTTCCAGCAGGCGCTCGCCGCCGTCTGACCTGCCCGGACGGTTGTCCACAGGCGGTTGTCCACACCCTTGTGGCGGGATCTCCATGGGCGCTAGGGTCGAACACATGTTCGAACTCCTGCCAGGTGTCGCCCGCGACCTCGGCCCGGTCGCGCCGCGCCCGGCGGGGCCGTCGCTCGCGACCGTGTCCTCCGCGATCGACGACGTCGTCGAGATCCAGCGGCGGGTCGACGCTCTCGAGGCGACCAGGCTCGTCGCGATCGAGCGTGCCCGCGTCGCGGCCCTGCGCGCGGAGGACGCGCTGCTCGCCCACGACGACGTCGAGCTGAGCCGAGCCGGAGCGGCGCGGCGGCACGACCTCGCGCGCCGCGCCTTCACGGCCGACCTCGCCACGGCGCTGCACCTCACCGAGCAGGCCGCCTCCCATCTTCTCGACACCGCGCGCACCCTGGTGGTGGAGCCCGGCGCGCCGGGCCACGCCACCCTCGACGCCCTGCGGCACGGGCGCCTCACGCTGGCGCACGCCACCGCCGTCGCCGACACCCTGGCCGATCTCCCGGACCCTGATGCGCGCGCTCTGGTCGAGGCTGCGGTGCTGCCCCGTGCCACGACCTGCACCGTGCCACAGCTGCGCCGGCGCCTGCGGCGCGCCCGGGACGTCGCCCACCCGGAGCCGTTCGTCGAGCGGCACCGTCGGGCGGCGGAGGCGCGAGCCGTCTACGTCGACCCGGGTGCCGACGGCATGGCCTGGCTCACCGCCCACCTGCCCGCGCACGTCGCGCACGCCGCCTACGACCGGCTCACCCGCGCCGGCCTCCGCACGAAGGAGGCCGGGGACGGACGCACCCTCGCGCAGCTTCGCGCGGACGCCGCCGCCGACCTGCTCCTCGCAGGGCAGGACGGCGACCAGGACCTGCGCGACGACGAGACCACGAGCGGCGGCAACCCCCGCACGCGCAACGGCCGGGGCGACGCACCGACGACCGACGAGACGCCGCCCCGCACACCCCTATCCCACGGGCCGCAGCACCGCGCGCCGGTGCCGGGGCTGGCTCAGATTGCCCGACGCATCGTCCCGAAGGTGGCGGTGACGGTCCCCGTGCTGTCCATGCTGGGCGCGTCCGACGCGGCGGCCGACCTCGACGGCCACGGGCCTGTCGACGCGGAGACCGCGTCCGTGCTCGCCGCCGCGGCGCCCTCGCTACGCCGGCTGCTGGTCGACCCGGTCGACGGGCGGGTGCTCACCACCGACCCCGGCACGTACGCCGTACCCGCCGCGCTGCGCGCGTTCCTCCAGCAGCGCGACGGCGTCTGCCGGTTCCCGGGCTGCACGCGCACGGCGGCGCGGTGCGACGTCGACCACGTGGTCGCGTGGTCCGCCGGCGGGCGCACCGTCGCCGACAACCTGACGCACCTCTGCCGCCACCATCACGTGGTCAAGCACCAGACGGCGTGGCACAGCCGGCTCGCACCGGACGGCACCGTCACCTGGACGTCACCGACCGGGCGCACTCACCACGACCCTCCGACAGACCCCACCGGCCCGGGCGCGCCCGTCGCCCGCGCGGCCGAGCGTCCAGCCCCCGAACGTCCAACCCCCGGGCGCTCAGCAGCCACCGATCCCGAGAAAGCTCCGCCCGATGCCGACACGCCCTACCTCTGACGGTGCTCGGCCGATCAGGCCCCCGCGCGCTCAGCGCTTCGGGTAGCCCGCCTGCGGCTTGTCGGCGTCGAGCTCCTCGACGTCCTCGAAGTGGATCTGCCGGTGCTTCACCGTGCGGTTGTACAGCCAGGTGATGAAGGACAGCACGAGGCCGACGGCCAGCAGGCCGCCCGCGATGACGTACTGCTCCTGCTGCTCCTCGCTGCGCGCCCACGGGCCCGCGAGGAAGGCGCAGGTGACGGCGCCGAGCAGCGCGATCCACGTCTTGGTGCGGAAGTGCTCGTGCTGCACGGGCTTGCGGCGCAGCACCAGCAGCGCCACGTTCACCACCGCGAACACGGTGAGCAGCAGCAGCGACGTCGTCCCCCCCAGCAGGCTGATCGCGTCCGCTCCGGCCTCGGTCGCGCTGGCCCGGACCACGTAGATGATGAGCCCGAACGAGATCAGCGTGGTCACGATGATCGACACCCACGGCGTCTTGCGGGTGCGGTGCACCCTGCCGAAGCTGCGCGGCAGCACGCCCTGGTGCGCCAGGCCGTACAGCAGGCGCGACGCCATGAGCATGTTGATGAGCGCGGAGTTCGCGACGGCGAACATCCCGATGAACGGGAAGATCGTGTCGAACGGCAGGCCCGGCGCGCCGGCGGCCACCACCTGGGTGAGGGCGGAGCCCTTCGAGTCGTCGGCCAGGTCACCCACCGGCACCAGCGCGACGGCCGTGATCGCGACCAGCACGTAGATCAGCCCGGTGATCGACAGGCCCGTGAGCATGGTGCGCGGGAAGTCCTTCACGGGGTCGCGGCACTCCTCGGCCATGTTCACCGAGTCCTCGAAGCCGACCATCGCGAAGAAGGCCAGCGTCGTCGCCGCCGTCACGGCCAGGAAGACGCTCTTGTCGTCGGCGCTCTCGAAGACGACCACCCGGGAGAAGTCGGCGCGCCCCTGGGTCATGCCCCACATGCCGACGAAGATCACCATGAGCAGGCCGGACAGCTCCACGAGGGTGAGCACCACGTTCGCCTTGACGCTCTCGCCGACGCCGCGGAAGTTCACCAGCGCGACCAGCGTCATGAACCCCAGCGCGATGAGCAGCAGCCCCGCGCCGCCGGGCTCGAGGCCCAGGCCGAAGCCGTCGTTGAGGAACCCGGCGAACGCGTTCGACGCCGTCGACGCCGACGTGATGCCGGAGCACATCACCATGAACGCGATGATGAAGGTGACGAAGTGGATGCCGAACGCCTTGTGCGTGTACAGCGCGGCGCCGGCGGCCTGCGGGTACTTCGTGACCAGCTCCAGGTAGGAGAACGCGGTGAGGGTCGCGACCACGAACGCGATGAGGAAAGGCGCCCAGGCGGCGCCGCCCACCTCGCCGGCGACCTGCCCGGTGAGCGCGTAGACGCCGGTGCCGAGGATGTCGCCGACGATGAAGAGCAGCAGGAGCTTGCGGCCCATCACCCGCTTGAGGCCCGGCTCGGGGGCGGCGCCGCCCGTCCCGCCGCCGGCCTGGTCGATCGTCTGGCTCATCGCGACCTCCTGGATCCTGCTGTGGACCGTGCTCTCGCGTGGCGCGCCCGCCCCCCTCGCGTCGTCGCGCGGGCCGGCCGTCCCCCCATGGAACCGCGCCGGGGCCGGACCTGCATGGGCGGCGCGCGGACGGGCAGGGCAGAGTGGCGCCCACAAGGTCTCGCACGGTGCGGGTGCAGGGGGCAACCGGACTGACGAGGAGCATGCGGGTGCGACGAACGGTGGTCACGGGTGCGGGGGCGGTCACGCCCGTCGGCGGCACGGTCGAGGAGACGTGGGCGGCCCTGCGGGCCGGCGCGAACGGGGCCGGCCCGATCACGGAGGCGTGGGCCGGCGCGCTGCCGGTGCGCATCGCCGCGCGGGCGGACGACGCCTTCGCGGAGGGACTGAGCGTCCCCGAGCGCCGCGCCCGCGACCGGGTCGAGCAGCTGACGCTCGTCGCGGGGCGCGAGGCCTGGGCGTCGGCGGGCCTGCCGGAGGTGGACCCCGCCCGGGTCGGCGTGTCCGTGGGCACGGCGCACGGCGGCATCGCGACCACCGTCGCCATGCAGGACGTCCTCGGCACGGCCGGCTACCGCCGGGTCTCGCCGCACACCATCACGATGGCGATGGCGAACGGACCTGCGGCCTACCTGTCCCTCGCCCTGCGGGCCAAGGCCGGCGCCCGCGCACCGGTGAGCGCGTGCGCGGCGGGGGTCGAGGCGATCGCGCAGGGTCGCGACCTGATCCGGTCCGGGGCGGCGGACGTCGTCGTCTGCGGTGGGGCGGAGGCCAGCATCGTGCCGCTGTCCCTCACCGGGTTCGGCCGCGTGCGGGCCCTGTCGACCCGCAACGAGGAGCCGCTGCGCGCCTCCCGCCCGTTCGACGCCGACCGCGACGGCTTCGTCATGGGCGAGGGGGCCGTCCTGTTCGTCCTCGAGTCCGAGGAGCACGCCCGCGCCCGCGGCGCGACCGTGCTGGGCGTCGTCGAGGGCGCGTCCCTCACCTCCGACGCGTTCGACATCGTCGGCGGCGACCCCGTCAACCAGGCCCGGACCATCACGCTCGCGCTGCGCGACGCCGACCTGGACCCGGGCGATGTCGGGCTGGTGCACGCCCACGCGACGTCCACCCCCGCCGGCGACGTCACCGAGGCCCGGGCGCTGCGCGCCGCCCTCGGCAGCCCGCCCGCCGTGACCGCGACGAAGGCGTCGACCGGGCACCTGCTCGGGGCGTCCGGGGCCCTGGGGGCGCTGGTCGCGCTGCTCGCGCTACGCGACGGCGTCGTACCGCCCACCCTCAACCTCGACTCGATCGACCCGGGCGTCGACCTCGACGTCGTCACCACGCCGCGCCCGACCGCGGCCCGGCACGCCCTGGTCGACGCGTTCGGGTTCGGCGGGCACAGCGCCGCGCTCGCGCTGTCGCGGGACTGACCTCGACGTCGTACCCGCTGACGGCTCGCGCAGGGGCAAGCGACAGCGGGTACGACGTCGATCAGCGGCGAGCGGTCAGCGGCACGCCTCCGCGTCGTAGGCGTGCGTCGTCGAGACGCCCCCGGCGGTGACGGTCACCTCCCCGGCATCGAGGGACCGGCCGCTCGCGGGGAACGGCTGCGTCCAGGACTTCCCCGGCCGCAGGCCGTCCCTGCTCCGCTCCGCCCCCAGCGCGGCGACGGTCACGCCGGTCCGCTCGTCGGACTCGTTGGTCACCGTGACCTCGACGAACGGCTTGGCGCCGCGGCACTGGGCCTCGACCTCGACGGAGACCGGGCTCGTCGCCGACGGGAGCGCGGCGCTCAGCGGCGAGACGGTGATCCGGTCCACGATCGGCGCCTCGTCGGCCTCCAGGTTGTAGTCCGCCGGCCACGTCTCGGACGCGTACGACTCGCCGTCCCAGTTGGTCGCCTCCTCGGAGCGCCACGTCACCGTGTTCTCGCCCTCCGCCAGCTCGAGGACGACGGTGCGCTCCCAGAAGTTGTTCGCGTGGAACGTCGGCACGAACATCTCGCGCTGCGGCTCGCCGCCGTTGACGATCAGGTCGGCGTGCCGGGCCACCGGGTTCGGGTTGTAGTGCGTCCCGTCCACCTGCTCCGGGTTGGAGAACCGGACGACGACCGCGTGCGGGCCCGCCTGGTCGGCCGTGACCCGGAAGGTCAGCGTGTTGTCGTTGCCGGGCTCCCCGCCGACGCCGGAGACGGCCTTGCCGCCCTCGGCCAGCGGCAGGTCGACGACGGCCGCGTCGCCCGCGAGCTCGGCGTCCTCCGCCTGGTAGGCGGTGACCGCGAGCGCCCCGGTCCCGGCGGCGACGGTCAGCCGGTCGAGGACGAGCCCCCCGGCGCCGCCCGTGACGACCACCTTGTTGACCCCGCCGCGCAGGTGCGCGGCGACCTGGCGTGCCGTGTCGAGGTCGAGCACGTCGTGGCCGTTGACGGTCAGCGTGCCCGCGCCTGCACCGAGCAGGTCCGCGCCGAGGGTCGCCTCGGCGTCGGCCGCCCCGTACACCCAGAACGTCGCGCTCTCGCCCTCGGCGAGCGCCACGGCGCCCGCGCCGGAGAGGTCGCCGGGAACGACGCCGTCGGGCAGGTCGTCCGCGGCGAACACCGTCCGCCCGCCATCGAGCGACGCGTGCTCGGCCTCGTAGACCGACGTGGCGGCGTCGGGGTTCGGCAGCGCCAGCGTGATCCGGTCGACGATGGCGTCGCCCTGTGTCGCGCCGCCGTCGAGCCCCTGCGCCGCGAGGGAGATGGTGTGCGTTCCCGCGGTGAGCTCGACGGTCGTGTCGGCGTGGTCCCAGACCACCCACTTGTAGCCGAGCGGCAGGAACAGCTCCTGCTCGGCGGCGCCGTCGACCCGCACGAACACGTTGGTCGGGCCCTGCTCCGTCACCCGGTCGAAGGTGTTGAGGCTGTTCGCGAAGACGGACAGGTCGTAGGTGCCGTCCTGCGGCACGGTCACCTCGAAGTCGAGCACCCCGTCGGAGCCGGTGCGCAGGCCGCCGACGTCGTAGCCGCCGGAGGTGTAGAACTTGCCGACGTCCGCGGGCGAGCCCTCGGGGCCGTTCTTGGAGTAGCCCGAGCCGGTGTACGTGGCGTCCTCGGCCTCGTAGCTGCCGTCCCACAGCGTGGGCGCGGCGCTCGTGGAGTGCCCGACGCCGGCGGGAGTCACGACGATCTCGTACGCCGACGCCTCGCGCAGCAGCGGCAGCCCCTCGCCGTCGAAGGCCACGGACACCTTCCCGTCCACGACCTGGGCGGTGGTCTCCGCGAGGTGGCGCGGCTGCGTCGCGTCGCCGAGCTGGCCGGTCCAGGGGATCTCCCGGACGGTGACGCGGACCTCGTCGCCGAACACGTCCGCCGGCACGTTCACCAGGTCCACCGGCGCGGCGCCGTCGGCCCCGCCGAGGATGGTGCGCGAGACCTTGCGCTCCTCGTCCAGGCTCGACACGCCCTGGAGGGTGTAGTTCTGGCCGGGGAACGGCGGGGTGACCTCGACGGTGTGCCCGCTCATCTGCGCGTACGCGTTGTACAGCCACCACTGCCCGTTGCCGCGGTTGGACTGCACGGCGGAGTCCGACAGGTTCCCGTTGATGTTCCAGAAGGCGATCATCGCGTCCACCTTCGAGTCCTCGATGGCGGACATCCACTGGATCATCTGCCCCGGCACGGACGTGTGGTAGTTGAACGCGTACTCGTTGACGTTGACGGGCAGCTCGGTGCCCTCGTGCTCCGTCCCGGCGAACGCCTCGGCCTCCCACCCCCGGTAGGTCGCGACCGAGGTGCGGATCTTCTCCGGGTGGGACAGCTCGTGCCAGGTGATGATGTCGGGCACGGTGCCCGCCTCGACCGTGTGCGCGAGGAAGCCCTGCATCTGGTCGAACAGCACGCTGGTGCCGGGCCCGGCGACCCGCATGTCGGGGTAGCGCTCCTTGATGGTCCGGTACGTGGTGTCCCAGGCGGCGAAGTAGTCGGTCGGGTCGTCGAGCCAGGACGTGCCGTCGAGGCTCCACTCGCCGGTGCCGAACATGTTGCCCTCGGGCTCGTTGAACGGCTCGATGACCAGGTTGTCGCGGACGTCGGGGTCGAGGTCGGCGATCATGTCGAGCTGCCCGTCGAGCACGCGGGCGTAGTCGGCCAGCTTTTCGTCCGGGGTGTCGCCGGGCCACTGGTACGGGAACCCGCGGTAGTAGTCGGTCACCCGCAGGTAGACGTCGCCGTCGGTGGTCTCGGCGAGCTGCCGGGTGACTTCCAGCGCGTCGGAGCCGGGGTGCTGCGCCCCGTCCTGGGCCTTGGTCGCCACCGAGCGCACCCCCATGCCCTCGACGAGGTTGTCCGTGGGCATCCCGTCCGCGTACAGCCCGTACAGCAGGCCGGACGCCCCGCCCTTGAACGCGCCGGTGTCCGAGCCGAGGTCGACGGTCAGCTCGCCGCGGTGCACGGTCACGGTGGCGGTCACCGCGACCGCGTCCTCACCGGACCCCGCCTCCCCCGGCACGGTGAACTCGCCGGGCTGCGCGTACTGCGCCGGGTCGACGTCGTCCCAGGTCACGGGCACGTCGCGGTCGTAGCCGTCGGAGAAGGACGCCCGGACGGCGGCGGGCAGGTCGGGCGCGGCCTGCACCATGGTGCGGACCTCGAACGTGTCGGTGGACAGGGCGGTCATGGGCGGGGACTCTCCTACGAGCTCGGCCACCTGGTCGGGCGCGAGCGCGCTGCGGTAGACGCGGAAGTCGTCGACGGCGCCGTCGAACAGCGGGTCCGGGTAGAACGACTTCCCCAGGAACCCGGCGGCCGTCGCGCCGTCGGCGAGGAGCTGGCCGGCGCTGATCGAGGTGGGCGACGACGCGACGGCGACGCCGTCCAGGTACGTCGTCACGCGCCCCGCCCCGGGGTCGGACGAGGTGTCGAGCGTGGTGGTGAGGGTGACCCAGTCCCCGGCCTTCAGGGGGCCGTGGCCGTTCACCGTCGCCTCGCCGCCCCCGCCGTTCGTCGTGACGGCGGTGCGCAGGTTCCCGTCGCCGTTCGACGGCGTGGTGAACAGGTAGCGGGTGGTGTCGGTGCCCAGGTCGTAGACCCGCTGCCACGCGCCGCCCTCGCCGTCCCAGCGCACGCGGGCGGACACCGTGAGGTCGGTGGCGCCCTCCAGGGCGCCGCGGGGGATGGTCACGTAGCCGCCGCCGGAGCCGCCGGGCAGCTCGAGCGCCTGCGTGCCGTCCTCGGCGTCGACCAGGGACGACGCGCCGCTGATCGTGCCGTCGAGCCCGTTGCCCGACGAGTCGGGGACGGTCGTGCCGTCCACGTCGTCCATCGTCCAGTGCAGGTCCGGCGCGGGGAGCGCCGTCTCGGCTCCGGCCGTCGGGGCGGCGAGGGCCGCCGTCCCGCCGGCCAGCGCGATGCTGACCGACAGCGCCGCGGCGGTGCGCCGCTGCGTGCGTCGTGCGGGGTGTCGCGCAGTGCGACCTGAAGGTGTCGTGCTCATCGTCGAGTGCCTTCCTTCTCGGGGTGGTGTCTCTCGGCGGTGCTCAGGCTCCGGGTGCCACGCGGCCGGTGGTCCGTCCCACGACCTCGGGGAGCGCGCCGTCGCGCAGGAACACGGGGACGACGTCGAGCGGCGCGTCCACGCGGACCGTCGCGCCGCCGTCGTGCACCGTGCCCGTGGCGGCGTCGGTCCACCGGGCGCCCGTGGGCAGGTAGACCTCGCGCTCGCGCGCCCCGGCGGTGATCACGGGGGCGACGAGGACGTCGGGTCCCAGCAGGTACTGGTCGTCGACGTCCCACGCGCGCGGGTCGTCGGGGAAGTCGTGGAACAGCCCGCGCATGACGGGTTGGCCGTCGGTGTGCGCGGCGCGCATCACCTCCCGGAGGTAGGGGCGGAGGGTCTCGCGCAGGTGGACGTACCGCTCGAGCACCCGGTACACGTCGTCGCCGAAGCTCCACAGCTCGTTGGGCCCGCCGGAGCGCAGCCGCCGCGAACCGTCCGCGGCGGTGACCTCCTCGTACGGGAGCCGGTCGCCGTGCAGGCGCATCACCGGGCTGAACGCGCCGACCTGGAACCAGCGCACCAGCAGCTCGTGGAACGCCGGGTCGGCGCCGTCCCCGGCGTGGAAGCCGCCGATGTCGGTGGTGAACCACGGGATCCCGGCGACCCCCATGTGGATGCCGGCCGTGATCTGCCGCGCCAGGTCCTCCCACGTGGAGGAGATGTCGCCCGACCAGACCAGGGCGCCGTAGCGCTGGCTGCCCGCCCAGGCGCAGCGCAGCAGGTTCACGACCTCCTGCTCGCCGGCCGCCGTCTGCCCCTCGAACACCGCCCGCGCGAACGCCTGCGGGTAGACGTTGCCCACCCGCTGGTACGGGCCGAGGTGCGTGCGGTAGGCGTCGTGGTCGTAGACGCCGAACTCGGGCTCCGCCTCGTCCAGCCAGTAGGTGCGCACGCCGTGCGCGCCGTAGTTGCGGGCGAGCGTGTCCGCCAGCCAGGTGCGGGCCTCGGGGTTCGTCACGTCGAGGAAGACGCTCGGGCCCTCGAACGACATCTGGACGTCGACGCCGCGGTCCGAGCGGACCAGGAGGTTGTTCCGGCGCAGGTGGGCGAAGTTCTCCGACTCCAGGGAGACCTGCGGCCAGACCGACACCATGAGCTCGACGCCGAGCTCGCGCAGCTCGTCGACCATCGCGGCCGGGTCGGGCCAGAACTCGTCCTCGAACCGGTAGTCGCCCATGTGCGGCCAGTGGAAGAAGTCGGCCACGATGACGTCGAGCGGCAGGCCGCGGCGCTGGTGCTCCCGCGCCACCTCCAGCAGCTGTTCCTGATTCCAGTACCGCAGCTTGCACTGCCAGAACCCCAGGCCGCGCTCCGGCATCATCGGCGCGTGCCCGGTGGCGTCGGCGTAGTTCCGCGCGATCTGGGACGGCGTGGCCCCCGCGGTCACCCAGTAGTCGAGCTGGCGCGTGGACTCCGCGTGCCACTCCGTACGATTGCGTGCGAACGTCGCGCGCCCGATCGCCGGGTCGTGCCACAGGAAGCCGTAGCCCGCGCTCGAGACGACGAACGGCACGCTCGCCTGCGAGTTGCGGTGCGCCAGCTCGAACGTGGAGCCCTTGAGGTCCAGCACGTGCTGCTGGTACTGCCCCATCCCGGCGAGCCGCTCGTGCGGGTCGGCCTCGAACGACGCCGTGAGCACGTGGCCGTCGTCGCCCGGCCGGGGCCGCAGGTGCCGCGCCCGCAGGTCGAGCGAGCCGCCGCGGCCCAGCTCACGGAAAAGGAGCCGCCCGTCGGCGTCGTAGAACGCGAGCTCGCAGCGGGACACCTCGTAGCCGACCGGCTCGTGGAACCACGACGACGTCGTGAGCTCGACGCGCAGGGCGCCGTTGACGAGGGTCGCGCCGTCGTCGCGGACCTCGACGGTCGCGCCGGCGTGCGCGGCCGGGTCGGGCGGCAGCAGCGCCCAGTCGGCGTCCTCCACGTCGCCCATCACCGTGGCGCGGACCCGGACGCTGTCGCGGCCCCACGGCTCGACGACGAGCGTCTCGCCGCCTCCGCGCCAGGTCAGGCGGGCGCCGTCGGCGGTGAGGTCGGGGGTGATGTGGGCGTTGACGTCGGCGCTGGTCTGCTGGTCGGTCCGGGACACCGGCTCTCCTTCGGGCAGCTCTGTCAGACGGTCGGGACGAAGACGCGCATGGTCGACGGGCCGCGCTCCGCCCAGCGGTGGTAGGGCACCAGCGGGACGTCCACGGCGTCGGACGACGTCGCCGGGCCCGCCGGTCCCGTGGCGGACGGCGGGGTGCCGTCGGAGCCCTCGGGCAGGGGCACGACCCGCGCCCGCACGAGCGCGCCGTCGTCGTGCGCGCGGGGGGCGACGTCCGGGTCGAGCCGCACCTGTTCCAGCGCGACGCCGTCCGGCAGGTCCACCGACTCCAGCGCCAGGACGAGAGGCCCGCGCTCGACGGCGACCGTGCCGCGCTGGGCGTCGACGCGCGGGTCGGGCCAGGTCAGCCGCGGCGCGACGGGCAGGTCGAGCGTGACGACGTCGCCCGCGCGCAGCGGGCCGGGCACCTCCGCCCAGCCCGGCGCGACCGTCGTCGTACCGCCCCCGGGGACCGAGAGCGTGGCGCCCGCCGCCCAGTGCGGCACCCGCAGGCGCAGCCCGACCGGGCCCGCCGGGACCTCGACGACCGTGACGCGCACGGCGCCGTCGGCCGGGTACGCCGTGTCGACGCGCAGCGCCAGGACGCCGCCCGCGACCTCGGCCCGCAGGTCGCCGGCCGCGTACTGGGCGAGGGTCACCACCGGCGCGTCGCCGCCGGCCGTCCCGCCGCCGTCGTCGACGAACGCCGCGTACGCCTGCCACGACGCGAGGGTGCGCGCCACGTTGGTGGGGCAGCAGGAGACGTCGAACCAGGGCGCGCGCACGCCGCCCTCGGCGCGCGGGTTGACGGCGTCGGGCAGGACGTCCGCGCCGGGCTCGCGCTGCTGGAGCGGGTTCGCGTAGAAGAACGCCCGGCCGTCGGCCCGCGGCGACGTCGCGACGACGTTGAACAGCGTGCGCTCGACGAGGTCCGCGTACCGCACCTCGCCTGTGGCGAGCAGGAGCCGCCACGACACCATGACCGACGCGACGCCCGCGCACGTCTCGCAGTACGCGCGGTCCGGCGGCAGCTCCCAGTCGTCGCCGAAGCCCTCGTCCTGGTGCCGCGAGCCCATGCCTCCCGTGAGGTAGGTGCGGCGCTCCACCGAGCGCGCCCACTGGCGCTCGACGGCGGCGCGCAGGTCGTCGTCGTGCGTGTCCACCGCGACGTCCACCGCACCGGCCGCGAGGTACAGCGCCCGCACGGCGTGCCCCCGCCAGACGTCGGCGTGCCGCACGGGCACGTCGTCCTGGAAGTAGGCCGGGCCGAGCAGCGCGACGGGCGCGAGCGTGCCGTGCCCCCGCCGCTCGACGAACAGGCGCGCCTGCTCGGTGTACCGCGGCTCGTCGAGCGCCCGCCCGAGCTCGGCCAGCCCCACCTCGATCTCGGGGTGGCCGCAGATCCCCGGGGCGCCGTCCGCGCCGAACTCCCGGCAGACGTGGTCGGCGGCGCGGCGCGCCACCTCGACGAGGCGGTCGTCCGGCCCCACGGCGCGGACCCTGGCGACGGCCGCCTGGAGCAGGTGGCCGGTGCAGTAGAGCTCGTGCCCGGACGACAGGTCGGTGTACCGGCCGGGCCGACCGGGGTGCCCGAAGCAGGTGTTGAGGTAGCCGTCGTCGTCCTGCGCGGCCGCCACCCGGTCGACGACCTTGCGGAACGTCGCGTCCACGGCGGGGTCGCCCGTCCGGCCGTGCTCCCAGGCCAGCGCCTCGAGCAGCTTGTAGACCTCCGAGTCGGAGAACTGCCAACCGGGCCGGTCGGGCCCGGTGGTGCCGGCGGCGACCCGGTCGAAGTTCGCGAGCCAGCCGAGCCGCTCCATCCAGTCCAGGCAGTGCTGGAAGGTGGCGCGCGCATTGGTCTCCTGGAGGCGGCCCCAGAAGCCGCCGTCGAGCGTGAGGTCGCCGACGCCGAGGCCGCGGCGTGGTCCGGGCGCGTCGACGGGGCGGACGCGGGAGGAGGTGAGGGTCATCGGGCTTCTCTCGTCAGTCCTTGACGGCACCCGCGGTGACGCCCGCGGCCACGTAGCGCTGCGCGACGACGAGGAGGATCGCCGCCGGCACGGAGGCGACGACGGCCGTGGCCATGATCGCGTTCCACTGCGTGGTGTTGTTGCCGATGTAGTTGTAGATGCCGAGCGTGATCGGGATGAGGTCGCCGTTGCGGTTGAGCGTCGAGGCGAAGATGAAGTCCGACCAGGCCCACAGGAACGCGAACAGCGACACGGTGATCGTGGAGTTGCGGCTCAGCGGCACGACGACGGACCAGAAGGTGCGCCATGCGCCCGCGCCGTCCACCCGCGCGGCCTGCAGCAGCTCGCGCGGGATGCCCGACATGAAGGCGGTGAACAGCAGCACGCCGAACGGCACCGCGATCGTGGAGTCCGCGACGATCAGCCCGCCGACCGTGTTGAGCAGGCCGAGCCGGTTGTAGATCGCGTAGAAGCCCATCGCCATGACGACGGCGGGGATCATCTGCGCCACCAGGAGCAGGAAGTTGAGCGTGCGCCCGCCGCGCAGGTGCAGCAGGCCGAGCGCGTACCCGGCCGGCGCCGCGATGAGGACGGTGAGCACCACGCACCCGAGGCCCACGAGCAGGCTGGTGCCGAGCGCGGGCAGCTGCTGGTCCAGGACGGCGGAGTAGCCCTCGAACGTCGGCTCCCAGGGGAACCAGTGCGGCGGGTCGGAGCGCAGGTCCCCGGTCTGCGTGAGGGAGACGTTCACCATCCAGTAGACGGGGAACAGCATGATCGCGGTGAAGAGGACGCCGAGCGCCGTCTTCCACCAGCTGCGACGCGTGCTCATGAGTCCTCCTGTCGACGCTGGAGCTGCAGGTGCAGGAACCCGAAGACGAGCGCGACGAGGATGAGCACGTTGCCCACCGCCGCGGCCGGGGAGAAGTCGGGCTGGCCGGTGCCGAACGCCTCGCGGTACGACCAGACGGCGAACGTCGTGGAGGCGTCGCCCGGCCCGCCGGTCGTCATGATCCAGATGACGTCGACGACCTTGAGCGTGTAGATGAGGCCGAGCAGGATCGTGATGAGGGAGACGGGGCGCAGCAGCGGGAACGTGATGCTCCAGAACTGCCGCCACGCGCCGGCGCCGTCGAGCGACGCGGCCTCGTAGACCTCACCGGGGATGTTCTGCAGCCCCGAGTAGAGGATGACGAGGTTGAACGGGATGCCGAGCCAGATGTTCGCGATCGTCACCGACAGCAGCGCCGTGTCGGGCGAGGTGAGCCAGTTGATCTGCTCCGCGCCGAACGCGCCCAGCACCGAGTTCACGATGCCGTTGTCGCTGTTGAGCATCCACGCCCAGGTGGACGCGGAGACGATGAGCGGCAGCAGCCACGGGACGAGGAACATCGCGCGCAGCACGCCCGAGAGCCGGAAGCTCGACCGGAAGAAGACCGCCAGCGCCAGGCCGATCGCGAACTGGAAGACGATCGAGCCCACCGTGAACAGCACCGTGTTCGTCAGCGCGGTCGGGAACGTCGACGAGGCGAACACCTCGGCGTAGTTCTCGAAGCCGACGAACTCGGCGTTCCCCTGCACGAACGCGCGGATCGTGTAGTCGTGCAACGACAGGTCGACGTTGCGCCACAGCGGGTAGGCGTAGAAGAGCACGAGGTAGACCAGGAGCGGTGCGGCGAAGCCGACGGCCGCCCACTGGGTTGCGCTCGGGCCATGACGTCGGCGCGGCCGGGGCGGCGCCTGACCCGCGCGCGGCGGCTTGCCCGCCGCGCGCGTGACCTCGGTGGTGGTCATACAGGTTTCCTTCGTCAGTCCTTCGTCACGGTCGTCGATCGCGCCCGGAGCGACGTGTCAGGCGTACGGGGCACCCGGGTGCCCCGTACGTCTGACAGGTGCGTCACTTCGTGCCGGACTCCGCGTCGGTCTGCGCCGTCTTCAGCGCGTCGGCCGGCGTGGCCGAGCCGGACAGGGCGTTCTGCACCGCCGTCCACAGAGCCTCGGAGATGATCGGGTAGTCGGTGCCGAGGCCGTCGCTGGTGCGGCCCTTGGCGTTCTGCACCGCCTCGACCCACGGCTCGAGCTCCGGCTTCTCCTCCAGCAGCGCCTGCTGCCCGTCCGCCGTCGGCGGGATGTAGTAGGCGAACGTGTTCGCCGTCTCGACGAAGCCCTCGGGCGTCGTCATGCACTCGACGATCTGGCGCGTCGTCTCGTAACGTTCCGTGTCCTGCTGCACCGGGGCCACGATGAACTCGCCGCCCGTCGGCGCCGGGGCGACGCCGCCGTCCTTGGCCGGCAGCTGGACGATGCCCGTCTCGAAGTCGGCCTCGGCCGCGCTGTTCACCTGCCACGTGCCGTTCTCCACGAAGCCGAAGTCACCGGTGAGGAACTCCTCCCACGTGGTGTTCTGCGAGTTCTGGATCACCGAGTTCGGCGCGTAGCCCTCGTCGAGCCAGCCCTTCCACAGCTCCAGCGCCTCGACCGCCTCCGGCGAGTCGAGGTCCGTGAGGTCGGCCCCCGAGCCCCAGAACCAGGGCAGGAACTGGAAGGAGCCCTCCTCCGTGCCGATGCCCGCGAAGGTGATGCCCTTGTGGCCGGCGTCGGTGACCTTCTTCAGCGCCGCGGTGAGCGAGTCCCAGTCGGTGACGGACGCCGGGTCCACGCCCGCGTCCTTGAGCACGTCGGCGTTGTAGTAGAGCGACAGCGTGTTGGCGCCGATCGGGATGCCGTACGCCGCGCCGTCGACGACGCCCGCGTCGAGCAGGTTCTGGTCGATCGCCGAGGTGTCCAGGCCGAACTCGTCGACCGTGGTGAGCATGCCCGTGTCCGCGAGGGTCGAGACGGCCGGGTTGTCCAGCAGGATGACGTCGGGCGACGTGCCCTCCTGCGCCGACAGCAGCGCCTGGTTGGTCAGCGCGGTGGTGTCGTAGGCGGTGCGCTCGATGGTGACGCCCGCCTCTTCGCCGCACGCCTGGACGCGCTTGGTCCAGTCCGAGGCCTCGTCGTGCTGGGGGTACGGGTCCCACCAGGTGTAGGTGTCGTCGCTCGCCCCCGACGCGCCGGTGCCGGGCGAGTCGGACGACGAGCAGGCCGTCAGCGAGCCGACGGCCGCGAGGGCGGTGAGCGCCGCCAGGGCGACGGTCCTGCGCGGGGCGGAGCGGGTGAGGTGGTGCATGGCGGTTCCTCCTTGAACGGGCCTCGAACCGTCGAACCGGTTCGACGGTGTACGTCGGTGCTGGGGTCGTCTGGTCGGTGGTCAGCCCTGGCGAGGGGCTGCGGTGCTGCCCCGGTCGACGAGCTCGGGCGAGACGAACCGCACGACGTGCGGCTCGGCGGGTCCCGCCTGCCCCTCGATCCGGCGCACCAGCTCGCGCACGGCCATGCGGCCGAGGCGGTCGGGGGCGCTCTCGATGGACGAGTAGGGCAGGGAGAAGGTGCGGGCGAACTCGTCCGAGTAGCGCCCGACGACGGACAGGTCCGCCGGCGCGGACAGCCCGCGCTCGTGCAGCACCGTGGGCAGCGCCGCGGCCGCCGCCTCGTTGTTGATGAGCAGGCCGGTGGCGTGCGGGTGCGCGTCGAGCAGCGCGTGCAGCTCGCGGCCGACGTCGGGCTGGCTCGACGGCGCGAAGACGGCGTGCAGCGTGATCCCGCGCACCCGCGCCGCCTCGAGGGCCGCGTTCTGCAGGCGCCACACGTAGGCGCCGCCCCGCTCGACGACGTGCTCCGGCTGGGAGACCAGCACCAGCTCCCGGTGCCCCAGGCGGTGGAGGTGGTCGACCATGAGCCGGCCGGCCTCCTCGAAGTCGAGGTCGAACACGTCGACGCCCGTGCAGTCGGCGGGGAGGCCGACCAGGGCGCCCGGCTGAGGTGCGTCGCGCAGGATCGGCAGGCGGTCGTCGTGCTCGGCCACGTTGAGCAGCACGATCCCGTCGACCATGCGCGAGTCGGTCATGCGCCGCAGGGCGTTGCGCCCGTCGGACTCCGTGGCCAGCAGGATGTCGTACCCGAGCTCGCGGGCCGTGTTCGAGACGCCGAGCATGTACTGCAGCATCGCGGGCGCGAACTCGTCCTCGAGGAACTGCGCGAGCAGCCCGATCACCCGCGTCTGGGACGTGGCCAGCGCCCGGGCCCCTGCGTTCGGGGTGTAGCCGAGCTCGCGGACGGCGTCCTCGACGCGGCGGCGCACGTCGGTCGAGATCGCGCGCTTGCCGGACAGCGCGTACGACGCCGTGCTGCGCGAGACCCCCGCGACCCGCGCGACGTCCCCGATGGTGGCCACCGTGCCTCCTGATCGTCCTCGACTGTTCACATCCTTGCGAACCGGTTCGACAGTAGCGTGGGCGGCGAGCTCGGCACAAGAGGTCGCGAGGGGTGAGTTTCCGCCGCTGCCTCTCGCTGGGGCCCGTGCGCCGTCGAACCGATTCGCTCGTTGGCCGATGCCTTTCGGTGCAGGAAGCGTCGCCTGTGGATGACCGGCGCCCGGTGTCGGCAGCAGCGGGCAGGCTGGGGGCATGACGACGACCACCGACCCGGATCCCGTCGCCGCCCGCTGCTTCGGCGACGGCGACCCGCTGTACGAGGCGTACCACGACACCGAGTGGGGCGTGCCGGTGCACGGCGAGGCCGCGCTGCTCGAGCGGATCGCGCTGGAGGGGTTCCAGTCCGGCCTGTCGTGGATCACCGTGCTGCGCAAGCGCCCCGCGTTCCGGGAGGTGTTCCTCGACTTCGAGCCCGAACGCGTCGCCGCGCTCGGCACGGACGACGTCGAGCGGCTCCTCGGCGACGCCCGGATCATCCGCAACCGGCAGAAGATCGAGGCCACCATCGGCAACGCGAGGGCCGTGCTCGCCCTGCACGACGACGGCCGCACGCTCGACGAGCTGTTCTGGTCGTTCGCGCCGCCCGCCCGCGAGCGCCGGCTCCACGGCTGGGACACCGTCCCGGCCAGCACCCCCGAGTCGGTGGCGCTGGCCAAGGCGCTCAAGAAGGAGGGCTTCCGCTTCTTCGGCCCGACGACGGCGTACGCGGCCATGCAGGCCTGCGGGCTCGTGGACGACCACCTCGCGACGTGCCCGGTGGTCACGGGCCGCCGGTCAGCGGCCGGCAGCGCGGCGTAGCGCGGCGAACGCCCCCGTCGACCAGAGCGCGAGCGCGACGAGTGCCGGCTGGAAGAACAGCCGGGCGAACCGCTTGGCGTCGGTGTCGAGCCCGAAACCGTCCTGGTGCTCGAGCCACTGGCCGACGTTCCCGGGGAAGATCACCACGAAAAAGGCTGCGACGAGCAGCCCGACCGCGACCTTCCACCGGGGCAGCAGGACCAGGGAGCCTCCCAGCACGATCTCGACCACGCCGGACGCGAGGACGGTGACGTCCTCGTCGACGGGGAACCAGGACGGCACCTGAGCACGGAACTCCTCGCGGGCGACCGTGAGGTGCGTGACGCCTGCGCCCGCGAGCGCCAGCCCCAGGGCCACCCGGCCGAGGGTGCGGGGCGTCGAGGTGCGGGCCGGGCGGGCGAGCTCCTGCAGGTCCATGTCGCGATGCTCGCAGCGCCGCCGCCGGTCCGCACCCGCGACGCCGGGGTTCCGGCCGGGCGGGGGCAGCGCCGACCTGGTGCAATGGCCGGGTGCTGGGATTCTGGTGGGGCCTGGTCGGCAGCTCGTCGCTGCTGATCGGCGCCGCCCTCGTCCTGTGGCGGACGCCGAGCCGGCGGCTCACGGGCCTCGTCATGGCGTTCGGCGCGGGCGTGCTCATCAGCGCGGTCGCGTACGACCTGGTCGAGGACGCGTCACGGGCGGCGAGCGGCTGGGTGCTGCTCGCCGGGCTGGCCGCGGGGGCGCTGACGTTCTTCGTCGGCGACCTGCTCATCGACCGGCGCGGCGGCCGCGACCGCAAACGGTCCACGGGGGCGCAGTCGGCGGGATCGGGCGGCGCCATCGCGCTCGGCACCGTGCTGGACGGGGTCCCCGAGTCGGTGGTGCTGGGTTCCACGCTGGTGGGCGGCGGCGGGGTGAGCGTCGCGGTGCTCGCCGCGGTGTTCATCTCCAACCTGCCCGAGGCGATGTCCGCCACGGTGGGGCTGCGCCAGGCGGGCACGTCGACCGCCCGGCTGGCGTTGCTGTGGGGCGGCACGACCGTCGTCTCCGCCGTCGCCGCGGGCATCGGCTACGCGGTGCTGGGCGCCGCCGACCCGGTGACCATCGCCGTCGTGCAGGCCTTCGCCGCCGGCGCGCTGCTGACCATGCTCGTGGACACGATGATCCCCGAGGCGACCGAGTTCGGCGGCCCCGTCACCGGGCTCGTCACCGTGCTCGGCTTCGCCACCGCCTTCGGGCTGTCGGCCCTGGGCTAGGTCCTCGGGCCGGCGCTGCCGACCTGCGCCGCCGCCTCCTCGAGCTCGGCGACGGTGCCCGCCATGATCGTCCGCACGTGCGCGGTCACGTGCTCGACCGGCCAGTCCCACCACGCCACGGCGAGCAGCCGCGCGACGTCGTCGGCGTCGTGACGGGTCCTCAGGAGCCGGGCAGGATTGCCGCCGACGATGCCGTAGTCGGGCACGTCGCGCGTGACCACGGCGCCCGCCGCGACGATCGCCCCGTGGCCGATGCGGACGCCGGGCATGACCGTGGCCCCGTGGCCGAACCAGACGTCGTTGCCGACCACCGTGTCGCCGCGGCCGGGCAGGCCCGTGATGAGGTCGAAGTGCTCCGCCCACGCGCCGCCCATGGTGGGGAACGGGAAGGTGGACGGCCCGTCCATGCGGTGGTTGGCGCCGTTCATGATGAAGCGCGTGCCCGTCCCCAGCGCGCAGTACCGGCCGATCACGAGCCGCTCCGGGCCGTAGCTCCGGGCCGTAGTGGTAGAGCACGTTGCGCGTCTCGAAGGCGGTCGGGTCGTCCGGGTCGTCGTAGTAGGAGAAGTCCCCGACGTCGACCAGCGGCGAGGTCACGAGCGGCTTGAGCAGGACGACGCGCGGCTGGTCGGGCATCGGGTGGAGCACCGTGGGGTCGGGCAGGACGGGAGGCATGACGACGACAGCTCCTCTCGTGGGTCAGGACTCGGTGGGCGCGAGCGTGCGCACGACGTCGAACTCGTTGCCCTCGGGGTCGGCCATGACCACCCAGGTCCGGTCGGCGCCCTGGCCGACGTCCGCCCGCGTGGCGCCGAGGTCGAGCAGCCGGGCCACCTCGTCGGCGGTGCTGCGGTCGACCGGGCTGATGTCCAGGTGGAGGCGGTTCTTCACGGTCTTGCCCTCCGGCACCCGGGTGAACACCATCGTCGGCGGCATCTGACGGGCTCGGATGTCGTCGACGGTCGGCACCCACGAGGCGATCTCGACCATGCCCTCGCCCCGGTCGAGCACGGTGAAGTCCAGGACGGCGCACCAGAAGGCCGCCAGGCGCTCCGGGTCGTGGCAGTCGATGTTCAGCTCGGTGAACCTGCTCGTCATGACTCTCCCTCGAGCGCGTGCCTGCGGCGACGGACGTCGCGGGAGCGATCCTGGCACACCCGATGGCGGACGGCGGCCGGGGACAGGTGGCCCCGGCCGCCGTCGGGCGGCGACGGCGTCAGACCGCCGCGCGGTCCGCCTCCTCGACGGCCGCGACCTGCTGCTGCACCTCGCGGACGCGGGCGACGTCGAGCTTCTCGGAGCGGTCGAAGCGGTAGATGCCGTTCTGCTCCTGGAAGACGTCGGTGAGCTGCGTGTAGCAGTAGCCGAACATGAGCGGGTCGCCGAGCAGCACGTCGGTGAGGCCGCGGAACCGGGCGTGGAACTCCTCCTCGTCCGCGACCCGCTGGCCGTAGCCCCACGACTCGGCGGTGTCGTTACCCGCGGCGGCCGCCGCCTGCGGGTTCCACCAGATGCCGCCGTACTCGGAGACGAAGTAGGGCTGCCCGCGGTAGGGCAGCGACATCGCCGCGTCGGGGCGGCGGTTCTCGTACGGCGCGCCGTCGGCCAGCCCGGACATCTGCCGGGCGAACTCGGCCGGGTCCTGCTCGTAGCTGTGCGAGTCCCAGACGTCGGTCTCCAGCACGCGGTGCGAGTAGCCGCTGGCGTCGATCACCGGGCGCGACGGGTCTGCGAGCTTGGTGGCGAGGAACATGCCACGGGTGACGTCGTCGAGCACGGTCAGCCGGTCGTGCAGGTCCTGGTGCGTCTCGTTGAGGGGGCACCAGCCGACGATCGACGGGTGCGAGTGGTCGCGCTCCAGCACCTCCAGCCACTGGGTGGTGAACGACGCGGTGGGCTGCTGGTTGTGGCCGACGGTGCCCTGCCCGCTCACGCCCCAGTCGCCGAACTCGCCCCACACGAGGTAGCCGAGGCGGTCCGCGTGGAACAGGAAGCGTTCCTCGAAGACCTTCTGGTGCAGGCGCGCGCCGTTGAACCCGGCCTCCAGGCCGAGCTCGATGTCGCGCACCAGCGCGGCGTCGGACGGCGCCGTCATCAAGGACTCGGGCCAGTACCCCTGGTCGAGCACCAGGCGCTGGAAGACGGCGCGCCCGTTGATCCGCACGGCCTGGCCGTCGATCGCGACGGACCGCAGGCCCGCGTAGGAGTCGACGGCGTCGACGAGCAGGCCGTCGCCGTCGCGCAGCTCCACGCGCAGGCCGTACAGGTGCGGGTCCCCCGGGCCCCACAGGCGCACGCGGTCGTCGGGCACGACGACGCGCAGCGCGGGCGCGAGGTCGACGTCGGCGCGCGCGGTCGCGGTGGCGACGACGCCGTCGGCGTCGGTGAGCGTCGCGGTCACGGTGTGGCCGGGCCGGTTCGCGGAGAGAGGCAGCACGACGTCGAACGCGCTGCTCGCCACGTGGGGCGTGATGCGCGGGCGGCGCAGGTGCGCGGCGGGCACGGGCTCCAGCCAGACCGTCTGCCAGATGCCGGTGGTGCGCGTGTACTGGCAGTGCGTGTTCGCGTACCAGGTGGCCTGCTTGCCGCGGGCCTGGCGGGCGTCGCGCGGGTCGCGGGCCCGCACGATGACGGTGACCGTGTCCCCCGGGGCGGCGACGCCGTGCAGGTCGGCGGTGAAGGGCGAGAACCCGCCGCGGTGGCGCACCACCTCGGTGCCGTCCACCCACACGGTGGTGTCGTGGTCCACGGCACCGAAGTGCAGCAGCACGTGCGTGTCGGCGCCGTCGACGGCGGCCCACTCGGCGGGGACGGTCACCTCGCGGCGGTACCAGACCGCCTCGAGGAAGTCGGTGTCGCCGACGCCGGACAGCTCCGACTCCGGGGCGAACGGCACGGTGATGGCGCCGGTGAGCTCGCGGTCGCGGAGCCCCCGCTCGAGCCCGGAGTCGCCGCGGTCCAGCTCGAACTGCCAGGTGCCGTTGAGGTTGAGCCAGCGCTCACGCACCACCTGCGGGCGGGGGTACTCGGGGCGAGGGACGTCGATGCCGCCCGGAGCGGACGGCGGGTCGAGGTGGGGCGGGAAGGACATCGCGGGCTCCGTTGCATCGTCGTCGAGAGAGCGGCGGCCGGGTCCAGCGTCGCCGCTGCCCTGAGTGGACCACAGGACCACCCGACGATGCAACGTTGAATCAGCCTCGTGCTGCGCGCGTGCTCTCGCGGACCAGCAGCCGGTGCGGCACCACCAGGTCCACGACGTCGGGGCCACCGCCACCCGGCGCGGCCGCGCCGGAGGCCAGGTCGAGGTCAGACGTCGAGGCGGGATCGATCCGGCCCACCAGCCGCTCCACGGCCGCCTCCGCGATCGCGCTGACGTCCGGGGCCACGGTCGTCAGCGACGGGTTCGCGTATCGTCCGTCCTCCGTGTTGTCCCAGCCGGCGACCGCCACGTCGTCGGGCACGCTGATCCCGTTGGTCCGCAGCGCGAACACGGCACCCAGCGCGAGCTCGTCGTTGGCGCACACGAGACCGTCGATCTCGCCCGTGCGAGCGAGCACGGCCCCGACGGCAGCGGCCCCGTCCGCGCGCGAGAACCTGCCGCCCGGCAGGATCCAGCGCTCGTCGACCGTGACCCCCGCCTCCGCGCAGGCGGCGCGGAAGCCTCGCAGCCGCGGCGCACCGGTCCGGGCGAGCGCCTCGGGCTCCGCACCCAGGAAGCCGAGCCGACGCCGGCCCGACGCGACCAGGTGCCGGGTGACCTCCTCCGCCGCCGCCACGTTGTCGATGCTCACGTGGTCGGTGCGGCGGCCGCCGGCCAGCCCGGGATCGTCCCGCTCGCCCAGGAGCACCATCGGGGTCGCCCCTCGGAGCCCCGAGATCTCGGCCGGACCGAGGGACAGCGGCGAGAAGACGATCCCGTCGATCGCATGGACGGCGAACCCGCGCGCGACCTCGAGCTCGACGTCCCGGTCCCCACGGGTCTCCTCGATGAGCACGCGGTAGCCCCGGGCCCCGGCGACCTCGATCATGACGTGGGCCAGCTCGGCGAAGTACGGGGCGTGGATCCACGGGACGGCCAGGGCGAAGGTCCGGGTCCGGCCCTGGCGCAGCTGCCGGCCCGCGAGGCTCGGGCGGTACCCGAGCTCCGCGATGACCCCCTCCACCCGCGCCCGGGTGGCCTCACCGACGCGGCCCGTGCCGTTCACGACGTTCGACACCGTCTTCCACGAGACCCCGGCGGCCGCGGCGACGTCCTTGATCCCCGGCGACCTGACCCGCCCGCGCCCTGCGCCCCGGCTCGCGCCGTCCGTCGTGCCCTGCTCGACCACTCGTCCCCCTCGCACCCGCCGGCCACCTGGGCCGGTCCGCGCGTCACCTCTTGACGGCGACGCCTTCCGTAGTTCATCGTGATCCAACGTTAGACCGCAACGTTGCACCACGGGTCGAGGACGACCCCCGAGAGATCGGATGCGCAGTGACCGTGACCGGTGAGCCGATGGCGGCGACACCCGACGCGCCCCGCCAAGACAGCGTCCGCGGCGCCGCCAAGCGCCGTCGTGAGGCGGGTGCGGGGTTCGCGTTCTTGTCGCCGTGGTTGGTGGGTTTTGTGGTGTTGACGGCGTTCCCGATGGTGGCGTC
>NZ_JBIRXP010000008.1:0-66590 GCF_044389085.1 Isoptericola sp. NPDC019693
GCGCGGGGCGGCGCCGCCCCCGCCGCCCGGCCCCCGCCCCCCCGGGGCGCGCCCCCCGCCCGCACCGCAACGGCCGAGAGGGTCGAGGGGGAACGAGAAGCGGCCCTGGTCGATGACCAGGGCCGCTTCTCTCGTGGTGCGCCTGAAGGGATTCGAACCCCCGACCTTCTGCTCCGGAGTTCGAAGGCTCGTCCAGGACGCGCGGGATCGTGCCGCCCGAGTTCCCCGAGTCGCCCGGAATTCCGGGTCCCAGGGGGCCGGCGGAGGCTGTTTGGCGGGCACCGTGGCGGGCACCGCCGCACCTGAGAAGGCCCCGGCTGCGCTGCAACGCACCGGGGCGGGACAGGTGCAGTTGTGGGTACACCCGTCGCGTCCGAGGGTACGTCGAAGGTTCCGACCCGCGCCGAAGCGGTGTCGCTCATCGAGAATGCTGGGCTCAGCCTTCCGTGTCAGCGTCCGATCCGGCGTCGTGGGGTCGACAAGACCACTGGGGAGCCCGTGGAGGTCCTGGTGCGGTGCGGCACCCGTCTTCGGCGGGTTTGTCCGTCGTGTGCCGCGCTGTACAAGAACGACGTGCGCGCGGTGCTTTTCCAGGGGCTGCGTGGGGCGGTGGAGTCGGGGGAGACGGTGGTGCTCCTGACGGTGACCGCGCCGTCGTTCGGCCGCGTGCATCGGGTATCGAAGGACGAGGTGTGGCGGCAGGGCGGCTCGCGGCGCGCGCATTGCCCGTGCGGGAAGGTGCACGGTCCGGACGACCCGGTGGGCGGTACGCCGCTGGACGGGGCCTGCTACGACTACAACGGTGCAGTGCGGTTCAATCATGTGGCGGGCCGTCTGTGGGGTCGGACGGCGCAGGAGATCGGCCGTCGGGCGGGCCTGATGAAATGGTCGGAAGCCCGAGGTGAGTACATTGCACGTCGGCCGGTGTACGCCGGAGTGGCGGAGTGGCAGGCACGGGGGGCGATTCACCTCCATGTCATCCTCCGCTTCCCGGCCGGGGCGGTTTTGGGGGTCTACCAGGACCGTCGCGGGCGACCCCGTTCTCGTCTCGTGGAGGAAGCCAGCCAGGGCGCCGCGGTGTTCGCCGGCCCTAGACGGAGTGGTGGGCGGATCGGCTGGGGGAAGCAGGTTCGAGCCGACGTTGTGCGCAGCGAGAACAGCGCGTTTCGGACGGCGGGCTACCTGGCGAAGGTTCTCGGGTACGCGGCGAAGGACGTAGGCGCGGACGTCCTCGGAGACCGTCGACCGAACGATGAGGAGGGCTGGATCAGGCAGCGCCACCATGCCCGGCTGCAAGCGTCGGCAGACCTGCTCGGCATGGAAGTGCGTGCCAGAGGTGGCGGGGCGGAGTCGGCTCGCCGGTTGTCGCGGGCGTGGGGCTGGCGGGGGATCACGGCTCGAAGGTCGCGGGACTGGGGAGAGCTGACGCTCACGAAGGCTCGTGCTCGACGCGTTGACCACATGCGAGAGCAGAACGGCTCCGGCGCTCCCGATGTGGCCTGGCACCCAGACGTGCGGGTCGAGTACCGGGACGAGTGGCACAACCTCGTCAACGCGGCCATCAGAGGGTGGGATCTTGTCGCGTCAAGTCCCTAGGGAGCGCAGTTGAGAGTGACCGTGCGCCGCGCAGTGGATGGTCACGCCCTGGCGTACGAACCAGGGCGACGGTTCGTCGAGGGTTGGTGGCGCGTCACACACCTGCCTCTCGCGGCTACGATCCGTTGCCATGGGAGAGGGCGACCAGATGGAAATTCACGCAATGGGCGATTGGATCACACAGACCTCAGAGGCCTGGGGCGCGTTAGTTCAAGACGCGGGGGCGGCACGCATCTACCCCGACAGCGAACTCGATAACGACGCCGTGCTACCTGGACGCCTGGTTCCTGCGCACCTTGCGTGGCGGTCCATCGCCACAGCGGGGGAACACCTGGGTGCCTTGTATCATCTTCACTCAACTTCGGACTCGGGAGTCTGGGTTAAGCCGTACCTGAGTTTGGCCAGGGCGACGTTGCTCGGGGCCGCCCGAGCCCTCTACGTCCTAGAGCCGGAGGACGCGAACTATCGAAGGGCGCATTCGCTGCAACTGCTGAGGTCGGAGGCAGAGGACCTGCATCGCGTAGTTGGTGACTGGGAACGGGCGTCCGAGGACACTCTTCTCAACGACGTCAGGCGGGAAGCAGACGCGTTCCGAGCTGAGACCGAACGAGAACTGGTCAGATCCGGGATGAAGTCGGGCAGCATTAAGTCTGAGACTGCTCTGCTTCTCGATGTCGCTCACCACCTCAGCGACGGCGCTGATGATCCAGTCGCTTCGATCATGGACGTCTGGCGTCTGGCCTCCGGGACGGCCCACGCGCGCACGTGGCCCTGGGAGTCAGGGTTCGAGGACCAGGAGGCGCTACACGCCTACGTAAGGATTTGGTCGGTACCCCTCGGGCTTCTGGGGCACGCCTGGGAACTATGGAATCGCCGGCGAGGGGAATCTTGATATATCGCCCTTGTGACTCGGCCTCCTATGAACGGTCGCCCCAGTCGTTTCCAAAGAGGGCCATAGGCGATGAATTTAGTCGCACGATCCATTGAATAGACGTGACGTCCCAGAACCATAGTTCGGGGTCGTCGTCAACGGCGGGCGTGATTGATTGCGTGGAAGGAGAATGTGCCCCTTCCGCGTACCAGTACACCCGCGATTCTCCTGGAGTCAGATAGTCAGAACCCAACGCTTGAAATAGCTCATATGGGTGCGCTTCCTGGTGAGGGCTGACGGGCTGGACGTAGTCCGGGTCCACGTGGCTCGCGCGCACCGATTCAACCCGGATGGGCGCCTTCGACTCGTTTACGACCTTATAGAGATGAAGGCGGGAAGCGCTGCCGGGGCTCACGCGCAGAACGTCGGCACGATCGCCAACCCCGGCATTTTCGAGCCGCACGCCATCCACCAGTTGTAGCGCTTCGCGCTCACGCAACTTCGACTGTGCCCTGATCCTCTCTTTTCGTTCAACCCACCACAACGCCGATGGTACAACTACGGCCAAAAGGCTGGACCACTCACCAACAGTTCCCCATTGGACCGCGGTTCGGTAGGGGCCAAGCAATAGTACTAATGCAACAAGTAGCGCAGCGGCAATAAGTAGAACGAACGCATGCTGCCGCGCACGTTCCAGCGCGTTCTCCCATATCCAGCGAGTGTTGCCCGTTAAACGGGACCACCACGAGCGCCCAGCCATGGCTGAACGGTAGCCCCCTGGCACTGCGCGGCTATGCCGCGGCGCGCTACGTATGCAGTGCGTCGGGCGGCAGGTGCCACGTAACGCATCGACATCTCTGGCCGGACGCCCGGGAGCCGCCCACCGCGAGGGAGTCCCGCGCCGCGACGTATCCGACTGTCGGGGGCTGGTGCCAGCGCGTGCACCGTCTAGCGGTTGGGCGACTGTCGCGAGAGCGGGCCGACACGTACCCCGGGTATGGTTCCTCGTCCGTGGGGCACGGGGGCAGCTATGGGTTTCGTGAGGGCAACCCCGCGCGGAGCGAAGCGAGCACGGGGGCGGCAGCATGCTCGTCACGGTGAGCAACCCGATGGCCTCGGTGCCGGTCGGGGCGTTGGCCTACCCATCGGGCATGCGGAGTAGGAGTAGGAGCGGGGTACTCCTACGTTCCTACTGATTGTTTGATGGTGGCAGGTGCTTGTCGATGAACGCTTGGACCGATGCGGGGCGGAGGTAGCCGGCGGGAAGGGCGCGGCCCTCCAGAGCCGCGGATGCCTTGGTTGATTGTTCGGCGGATCGGCTCACCGCCTGCTTGCTGAGGTGCTGACGCGCCATGCTGCCCAGTGTGTCGATGCACGACCCCCTGCAGAGGGATTTCAATGTTCAACCGTGCGTCGGGCCGGGCGCTGGGTGTGGGCCCCGAGCCGAGAACGGCGCGTGCGCCGCACGCGCAGGCTCGGGGCCCACACCCAGCGCGCGCACGGCTCGGCCGTGCGCCTTGACCTTGTAGTGAAACTCTCGCCTCACTCGTTGTTGGGCAGGGGGATGTCGCCCTCCGTGTGCGGGATCGGCGATGTGCCCCCTCGCCAGTCCTCGGTTGCCTCGCCTATGTCGATTCCAGTGAGGCCGGCTCGCTTGCCGAGTTCGCGGATCCGTTCGCGGTCGAGGGCCCACATTGGCGGGTCCGACGCGCTCGGGTCCTGACTCGGCGGTGTATCGCCAGCACGGCCGTTGATCCACTTGCGGACCGTCGCATGGGTCACTCCCGTTGCTTGAGCAACTTGGCGGAGCGAGACCCCTTCATCGACGGCGGCATCGGCCAGTGCCTCACGAAGGAATCGAATCTCCTCCTCCGCCCCACGCAGCGCCTGCAGAAGACGCATGGACCAGATCGCTCGGTCCGTCCATTCGTCTTGATGCTCAAGCGCCAAGTCGACCGCGTCTCGGACGCCCGAGAGCGCGACCAGTGCCGTGAGGCGGTCCGGCGGGGGGACCTCGATTATGTGCCGTCCGGGCGTCCACCAAGTCATGCCTTGAATGTAGCACCCATGCCCAGCAAGGATGCTGTGGAACCATCAGCATTCATGGGTTCCCATGAGGGTTCCGGTATGGTTACTATGTATCCACCGGTCGACACGCGGCCGGCTGAGGACGAGGAGATGACTGTCATGGCGACGTACCCGGTGGACAGCAAGCGGCAGGAGATGGTGGCGACAGGTGTCGTCGAGCCGGTCATGGAGTGGGTCGAGACCGCTGAGGGCAAGCGTCGTCCTGGCGATGTCCAGGCCCGAGCCGAGGCTTCGGGGCTTCCGCTGTGGGGCGTGGAGGTGGCCTATCAGTCGGAGGACTGGGGGCGGGTTTCGACGAAGACGACGAAGGTGACGGTGCCGTCCCAGACGCCGCCAGCCCCGTCGACGTTCTCGCCGATTGCGTTCGGAGACCTGGTCGCGCACGCGCGGGTCGACCGTCGTAATGGAGTTCTTTCGGAGTCGTGGGAAGCCGGGAGCATCGACGGGCCGGGTGCTGGTTCCGCCAAGGCGTCGCCGGGTCGCGAGGGCTGATCGGTGATCGGCGCGCTGTGGATCGTCGCCCTGATGGGGATCGCGGTGGTCGGATGCATCGCGATCGCCCGTCTGGCGCGTCGTGTCGCTCCGCGGCTCCTGGTGGCGCTGAGAGTCCGCTGGGTCGGGATCGTGTGGACGATCGCCGTCCTGGTGGCCCTGATGGTGTGGCCGGACTACGAGGTCCTCACGCTCGCAGTCGGCGTCGTGGGGTGGGTCTCGCTCGGTGTCCGTGCGCGTCAGCGACGTGCTGCGAATAAGGCGCCGGCGGCGGTGGTCCGGTCGGGGGCGGAAGGGGTACCCCCGCACGACCCGGATGTCGTGGTTCTTGCGACGGTAGGGGCTACGTGGGCGACTGCGTGCGCGAGTGTCGGTCTCGCGGTCACTGACTACCGGTTGACTGAGTCGTTCCGACGGTCAAGGTCCGGGCAAGCGTCCAGTTCGAGTGGTTGGGCTGCGGTGGTGGAGGAGGCTTCGTCAGCGATCGCCCGCAAGACGATCTTGGAGACGCCCGGTGCGGTTGTTCAGGGGAGCTCTGTCGTGGCGACGCCGCTCGTTCTGGGTGGCCATGCCTCGCCGGTGGGCCCGGTCATGGTGGTATCGATGCTGCCCGGACTGACTCTTGGGGACTATCAGGCGCGGACGGATGCTCTTGCGCACACCCTGCAGGTCCCCGGTCTGTCGGCCTCACAGAGCGAGTCAGAGCGGGCAGTGGGTCGGGTGTCGGTCGCGATCAGGCTGCGGGATCCGCTGGCCGCACCGATTGAAACCTCCTTGGTTCCGCCAGCGGACGACCTGAAGGCCGTGCCGGTGGCTCTCGGCGAGGACGGTCGTTGGGTGACACGGTCTCTGGCGAACGTCTCTGGGGAAGTCGTCGGAGGCGTCCCGGGGTCGGGGAAGTCTGCTGCTGTGACGAGCGTGCTGTGCCGTCTGGCGCAGAACCCCTGCGTGCAGTTCGTGGTCGTAGACGGCAAGGGCGGCTCGGACCTTTCATGGATCCAGCCCCGCGCCGCGGTCTGGACGAACGAGGACGAGGACCTTGCGACGGTCGCGACGGTCACGGACGACGTCAGGTCGCTTCTTCGGCAGCGTCTTCGGACCCAGATGCGGGACCGGGGCGCGTCGAACTTTTGGGACTTGCCATTGGTGCCTGAGCACCCCTTGATCGTCGTGGTCGTCGACGAGGTGCAGACGTACACCGATACCCGGGGCATGCCGAAGGACGCGAAGGCTCTGGCTGAACGGATCACAGCGAATCTCGTCAGCTGCGTGAAGAAGGGACGCTCGGCAGGGGTTCTCGTGATCGCAATGACGCAGAAGCCGACGTCGGACGCGCTGCCGACCGCATTGCGTGACAACGCGAGCGTTCGGACGGCGTTCCGGGTGCTGACCCGGGAAGCAGCGGTGTCGGTGCTGGGAGACGCGGTGCACGCGTCGGATGTGTCGCCGACGGACATCCCCCGCTCAATGCCGGGTGTCGCAGTGGTGGTCGACGAGTCCGGCGCCATGGTACGTGTCCGCTTCCCGTACGTGAGCGAGCATGCGGCGGCTGGAATCGCGCGGCGCACGGCAGCCATGCGTCGGGAACTGACTACCGAAGCAGGCGCGGTGAGAGTCGGGGAGGGGAGTGGAGATGTCGAAGCCGACGCGCGTGCTCCTCGGGCTTCCTGAGATCGCGAGATTGGCAGGGGAGTCCTACGAGAAGGTCCGACGGATGGAACGTGACGGGCTGTTGCCGGAGCCGTTCCTTCCGAAGCCGTATCGCTCGAGGTGGCGGCGACGGGACATCGAGAAGTGGTTGGGAATCGATGAGGGGGTTCGTGATGAGCAGGATGTTCGTTCCGACGCGTGATGAGGCGGTGGCGGCGTGGTCGGCGGTGCGGCCCCGTCTGGTGAGGGTCCCGAAGAAGGACTACGCGCTTCCCGGGTTGAGCGCTGAGTGTCTGACGATGCGTGACGGGTCCCGCTATCCGGAGGCGGTGATTGGCGAGCGGAAGAAGGTCCGGCTGTCGCGAATCGCCTACCTAGCCGAGGTCGGGGATATCGATGACTCCGCGACGCTCATTCGACACCTGTGCCACAACCCCGCATGCGTGGAGCCGACTCACCTGCTGCCGGGGACGGATGAGGACAACGCCCGTGACCGTGCCAGGGCCGGCCTGGGGAACATCCCGTTTCGCCACGGGACATGTAAGCGGGGCCACGACGTCACGATCGAGGCGAACGTGTACCGGTGGATCTATCGGGGCAGTGACGGGGTCGGTCGCCGTCGGGCGACGTGTGCGGTGTGCCAGCGAGGGATTCGACGATTCGGCAGCGCCACTGCGTACGAGGCCGCGAAGCGTGCAGGGGACGCGGAATGAGTACGCGTCGAGCAGAGCGTCGCGCGGGCGTGGAAGGAGCGGACGGATGAGTGACGAGCAGGTAGTGCTCACGCATCGGAAGCAGGTGGTCCTCACTCAGGGTGAGGTAGCGACGCTACTCCGGGTGCCGGAGGCGACGTTGCAGGACCTCGCGCGACGTGGCGACACCAGCATTCCGCGACCGTGGAAGGTGGGTCGCGCGTGGCGTTGGGCTGCGGATGACGTACACGCCTACGTCGAGTCGCGTGGCCGGGTGACGTCGGCGTGAGCGTGAAGAAGCGGACCTACGTCGGAGAAGACGGGGTGGAGCGCGTCGTGTGGCGGGCGAGGGCGTGGACCTACCCGCCGCACGGCCCGCGCCGCGAGGTCTCGAAGTCCTTCCGGACCCGGCGCGAAGCTGCGGAATGGGAGCGGGAGACGGTGGCGTCGGCGCGAGGTCGGAACGTCGCGGTCGAGCGGCTGCGGCTCGCGGATGCCGGTCTTTGGGAGCGCGCGGAGCCTGTGCTGCGGTCGCGGCTGTCGCCGAAGACGCTCGATCACTACCGCCGGGGATACGCGGCGCGGGTGCTGCCGACGCTCGGCGCGATCGCGGTCGGTGATCTCTCGGTCGGGGACGTCGAGCGCGCGATGGCCTCGTGGGCTGCCGAAGGTGCGGGGCCGTCCACGGTGCGTCAGGCGCGGCTCGCTCTGAGTGCGGTGCTCACGGTCGCCGTCAGGGACGGGCTGGTGCGGGCGAATCCGGCTCGGGACGCGCGTCGTCCGGCGGGGGACGTGGCGGCTCGTCGGGCTCGTCGCGTGGGCCGGACGCTCACCCCGACGCAGTCGCGTGCCCTGGTGACGGTGCTCCGACGTGAGGCGGGCGAGCCGTACGCGACGATGGCGGACCTCGCTGCCGGGGCTGGGCTCCGGTATGGGGAACTGGCCGCGCTGCGGTGCGGGGACGTCGATCTTGCGACGGGCACGCTGCACGTGCGGCGGGCGGTCACGGAGGTGACCCGGGATGACGGTCCTGTGCCTGCGGGACGCACACGGGACGGCTCGTTGGTCTGGGGTGCTCCGAAGGGTGGGCGAGAGCGGGTCACGGTCGTTCCTGCGCACCTACGGGGATCGCTCGCTGCGCTAGTCGAGGGACGACGGGGGCACGAGCTGGTCTTCGTGTCGGTGCGTTCGGGGGACGTGCCGCGTCCGATCCGGCGGAACACGTTCGCGCGGGCGACACGGTGGACGGAGACGGTGCGCGCGCTCGGACACCCGGGCTTCCGCATCCACGACCTACGGGCGTGCTTCATCACGAACAGCCTCGCGGCGGGGGTGCCGCCGCACGTCGTCCGGGAGATGGCCGGACACCACGACCTGACGGTGACGAACGGCTACGCGAGGGCGCACGACGACGCGCTGACGAGGGCAGCCCGGCAGATGGACGAGTGGTTCAAGGGCGCGTGAGACGGGTCCGCCGAAGAGGTTTGGCGGGCAGCATGACGGGCAGAGGCCCCGTCGACCAGGTAAGAGACAGACAATCTGTGCGGCGGAAGAAGCCGCGGAATCCGCGAATCAGCAACGATCACGGCCCCGAGGGGCTGACGGTGCGCCTGAAGGGATTCGAACCCCCGACCTTCTGCTCCGGAGGCAGACGCTCTATCCACTGAGCTACAGGCGCGGGCGCCGAAGCGGAACCGCTCGGCACGGTGCACGAGACTACCAGCACCTGGGTGCAGGGCGGCACACGAGGGGCGGACGGCGCGAGCCGGGCGGCCCGTCGCCTTTGTAGAATCGCCCGGTGACCCCCGACGAGCTCTCCGGAGCACTCAGCGCTGCCCTCGCCTCGGCCGTGGCCGACGGCACCCTCGCCCTGCCCGCCGACGCCGTCCCGGCCTCGGTGCACGTGGAGCGACCGCGGCAGCGCGAGCACGGGGACTGGGCCACCAACGTGGCGCTCCAGCTGGCGAAGAAGGCCGGCACGACGCCGCGGGCGCTCGCGGAGGACCTGGCCTCCCGCCTCGCGGCGACGCCGGGCATCAAGGCGGCCGACGTCGCCGGGCCGGGCTTCCTCAACATCACGCTCGAGGCGGGTGCCGCGGGCGAGCTCGCCCGGACGATCGTCACCGCCGGCGACGCGTACGGCCGCACCGACGCCCTCGCCGGCCAGGTGCACAACCTCGAGTTCATCTCCGCCAACCCCACGGGCCCGCTGCACATCGGTCACACCCGCTGGGCGGCGCTCGGCGACGCGCTCGTGCGGATCATGCGCGCGGCCGGCGCCGACGTCACGGCCGAGTACTACATCAACGACGCCGGCGCGCAGATGGACAAGTTCGCCGCGTCGATCATCGCCCGCGCCAAGGGCGAGGACGTGCCCGAGGGCGGGTACCCCGGCGAGTACGTCGCCGAGCGCGCCGCCGAGGTGCTCGAGCAGCAGCCCGACCTGCTGTCCCTGCCCGCCGACGAGGCCCTCACGACCGCGCGGGAGCTCGGCTACCAGGCGCAGCTCGAGGCGATCCGCCGCACCCTCGACGCGTTCGGCGTGCACTTCGACGTCTGGTTCTCCGAGCGCACGCTGCACGACTCGGGCGCCGTGGAGCAGGCCGTCGCCCGCCTGCGCGAGCAGGGCCACGTGTTCGACGTCGACGGCGCGGTGTGGCTGCGCACCACCGACTTCGCCGACGACAAGGACCGCGTGATGATCCGCGCGAACGGCGAGCCCACGTACTTCGCCGCCGACGCCGCGTACTACCTGTCGAAGAAGGACCGCGGGTTCCCGGGCAAGATCTACCTGCTCGGCGCCGACCACCACGGGTACATCAACCGCCTCAAGGCGATCGCCGCGTGCGCGGGCGACGACCCGGAGACGAACATCGAGGTGCTCATCGGCCAGCTCGTCAACATCGGCGGCGAGCGGATGGGCAAGCGTCGCGGCAACGCCCTGTACATGGACGACCTCATCGAGTGGCTCGGGTCGGACCCGCTGCGCTACTCGCTCGCCCGCTACCCGGCGGACTCGCCGCTGTCCCTGTCGGGCGAGGAGATGCTCAAGCAGAGCAACGACAACCCGGTCTACTACGTGCAGTACGCGCACTCGCGCACCTGCGCCGTCGACCGGAACGCGGCCGACCGCGCCGTCGCGCGCGTCGCGCCCGACGGCTCCGACGCCTTCGACCCCGCCCTGCTCACCCACGAGACCGAGGCGGCGCTGGTCGGCGCGCTGACGGAGTTCCCGCGCATCGTGTCGCAGGCGGCGGAGCTGCGGGAGCCGCACCGCGTCGCCCGCTACCTCGAGTCGCTCGCCGCGGACTACCACAAGTGGTACCAGGAGTGCCGCGTCACGCCGTACCCCGACGAGGAGGTCACGGACACCCACCGCACGCGCCTGTGGCTGAACGACGCGGTGCGCCAGGTGCTCGCCAACGGCCTGGAGCTGCTCGGCGTCTCCGCCCCGGAGCGGATGTGACGGCGGCCGGCGCCGAGCCCGGGACCCGGGTCACGACCGGCGCCCTCGGCGTGCCCTGGTCCGCCGGTGCGCGGCGGCGCGACGACGGCGTCGTCGAGGTGGCCGAGGTCGGCGTGGACGCGCTCGCGGCCGAGCACGGCACCCCGGCCTACGTGCTCGACGAGACGGACTTCCGCGCCCGCGCCCGCGGTTACCGCACGGCGTTCGCGACGGCGTTCGCCGAGGTGGGCACGGGCGTGGACGTCTACTACGCCGGCAAGGCGCTCCTCACGGTGGCCGTGGCCCGGTGGGCGCGCGAGGAGGGGCTGCGCGTCGACACGGCGTCCGGCGGCGAGCTCGCCGTCGCGCTGCGCGCCGGCGTCCCCGGCGCCGAGATCGGCCTGCACGGCAACAACAAGTCGGACGACGAGATCCTCGCCGCGCTCGCGGCGGGCGTGGGGCGCATCATCGTCGACTCGCTGGTCGAGATCGACCGCGTCGCGGCGCTCGCGGCCTCGCGCGGCCTCGTCGCGCCGGTCATGGTGCGCGTCACGACCGGCGTGCACGCCGGCGGGCACGAGTACATCTCGACGGCGCACGAGGACCAGAAGTTCGGGCTCTCGGTGAACCCGGGGCCGGGCGGGGGAGACGCGCCCGCGATGCGGGGCCTGCTCGCCGTGGTGGAGCGCCCGGAGCTGCGGCTGCTGGGCATCCACTCGCACATCGGCTCGCAGATCCTCGACCCGGCGGGCTTCGAGGCGGCGGCGCGCGTCGTGCTGCGGCTGCGGGCGGAGCTCGCG
The DNA here is from genome assembly GCF_044389085.1 of Isoptericola sp. NPDC019693. Lineage (NCBI taxonomy): Bacteria > Bacillati > Actinomycetota > Actinomycetes > Micrococcales > Promicromonosporaceae > Isoptericola > Isoptericola sp. NPDC019693. Next base: position 11,635 of record NZ_JBIRXP010000008.1, read on the forward strand.
GAGCGCACGGGGGTGCTGGTCGACGAGGTGGACCTCGGCGGCGGGTACGGCATCGCCTACCTACCGGGGGAGGTGCCGCTCGACCCGGACCGCATCGCCAAGGACGTGGCGAGCGCCGTGGCGGCGGTCTGCGCCGAGCTGGGCACCCCGCTGCCGCGCCTCTCCGTCGAGCCGGGGCGCGCGATCGTCGGCCCGGCGGGGCTGACGCTCTACACGGTGGGCACGGTCAAGCCGGTCGCGCTCGACGACGGCCGCGTGCGCACCTACGTCTCCGTCGACGGCGGGATGAGCGACAACATCCGCCCGGCCCTGTACGAGGCGCAGTACCACGCGGAGCTCGTCGGCCGGGTGTCGTCCGCGGAGCCGGTGCTCGCGCGCGTGGTGGGCAAGCACTGCGAGAGCGGCGACATCGTCGTGCACGAGACGTGGCTGCCCGGTGACGTGCGCGCCGGGGACCTGCTCGCCGTCGCCGCGACCGGCGCGTACGGGCGCTCGATGGCGTCCAACTACAACCTGCTGACCCGCCCGCCCGTGGTCGCCGTCGCCGACGGTGCGTCGCGCGTCCTGGTGCGCCGGGAGACGGTCGACGACCTGCTCGCGCTCGACCAGGGCTGATCGCCGGCGGCCCGCCGTCCGGCCGTCGTCGCCGCCCGTGGACAGCGGCCCGGGGGCCGGCGCCCCGCGGCTATCCTGACCCCGTCCCGGCATCCCGTTCCGAAGGTTCCTCCGTGCCTGCAGCCACCCCGTCCGGGCCCCTCACCGGGGCCGTCGCCCCGACCGGCACGCCCGCCCCGAGCCGAGCCACCGACCGGACCGCCGACGAGGCGGCCCCGCTGCGCGTCGCGCTGCTCGGCTGCGGCGTCGTCGGCACCCAGGTCGCGCGGACGCTGGTCGAGCACGCGGACGACCTCGCCGCCCGCGCGGGCGCGCGTCTCGAGCTCGTCGGTATCGCCGTGCGCGACGCGAGCCGCCCGCGCGACGGTGTCGGCACCGTCGTGCCGGCCGACCTGCTCACCGAGGACGCCGAGGCGCTCGTCGACCGGGCCGACCTCGTCATCGAGCTCATGGGCGGCATCGAGCCGGCGCGCGGGCTCATCCACCGCGCGATCGCGGGCGGCGCGAGCGTCGTCACGGCCAACAAGGCACTCCTCGCGGCCCACGGCCCGGAGCTCTTCGAGGCCGCCGACGCCGCGGGCGTCGACCTGTCGTTCGAGGCGGCCGTGGCGGGCGCGATCCCGATCGTCCGGCCGGTGCGCGAGTCGCTCGCGGGCGACCAGGTGCGCCGCGTGCTCGGCATCGTCAACGGCACCACCAACTACGTCCTCGACCAGATGACGACGCACGGGCTCGACCTCGCCGACGCCCTCAAGGAGGCGCAGGACCTCGGGTACGCGGAGGCCGATCCCACGGCCGACGTCGAGGGGCACGACGCCGCCGCGAAGGCCGCGATCCTCGCGTCGCTGGCGTTCCACACCCGGGTCTCGCTGGCGCAGGTCGCGTGCGAGGGCATCACGGGCGTGACGGCGGCCGACGTCGCCGCCGCGCAGCAGACCGGCCACGTCGTCAAGCTGCTCGCCATCGCCGAGCAGACCGCCGAGGGCGTCTCCGTCCGCGTCCACCCCGCGCTCGTCCCGGCCGCCCACCCGCTCGCCGCGGTGCGCGGCGCCTTCAACGCCGTCTTCGTCGAGGCCGACGACGCCGGCCCCCTGATGTTCTACGGCCAGGGCGCGGGCGGGCGCCCGACGTCGTCCGCGGTGCTCGGCGACCTCGTGTCCGCCGCACGCGACCGGATGGTCGGCGGGCGCGGACCGCGCGAGTCCGCGTACGCGTCGCTGCCCGTGCTGCCGCACGACGCCGCCGTCACGCGCTACCAGGTCCGGCTCGTCGTGGCGGACCGCCCCGGCGTGCTCGCCCAGGTGGCGCAGGTGCTCGCCGACCACGGCGTGTCGATCGACACCGTCCGCCAGGCGCCCGACGAGCCGTACGCCGTCGACGTCGCCGAGGGCACCGCCGCGCTGCTGCTCACCACGCACTCCGCCCGCGAGGCGTCGCTCGCCGCCACCGTCGCGGCCGTGCGCGGGCTCGAGCCGGTGCACGAGATCACGTCCGTCCTGCGAGTCGAGGGAGCCTGACCATGCCGGTCGACCAGCCGAAGACCCAGCCCGCCCACCAGTGGCGCGGTGTCATCACCGAGTACGCCGACCGGCTGCCCGCCCACGTCGCGGAGCGGATCGTCACGCTCGGCGAGGGCGGCACCCCGCTCGTGGCCGCACCCGCGCTGTCGGACCGCACCGGCGCCGACGTGTACGTCAAGGTCGAGGGGATGAACCCGACCGGGTCGTTCAAGGACCGCGGCATGACGACGGCCATCTCGGCCGCCGCGGGCCGCGGCGCGAAGGCCGTCGTGTGCGCGTCGACGGGCAACACGTCCGCCTCGGCGGCGGCGTACGCGACCCGTGCCGGCATGACCTGCGCCGTGCTGGTGCCGGACGGCAAGATCGCGATGGGCAAGCTCAGCCAGGCGATCGCGCACGGCGCCCGCCTGCTCCAGGTGGACGGCAACTTCGACGACTGCCTCGTCGCGGCGCGCAAGCTCGCCGAGGTGTACCCCGTCGAGCTGGTGAACTCCGTCAACCCGGACCGCATCCAGGGCCAGAAGACGGCCGCGTTCGAGGTCGTCGACGCCCTGGGCGACGCCCCGGACATCCACTGCCTCCCGGTGGGCAACGCGGGCAACATCACCGCGTACTGGAAGGGCTACCGCGAGTACGCGGGCCTGGACGACGGCGCCGCGCACGGTGCGGTCGCGACGCGCACCCCGCAGATGTGGGGCTTCCAGGCGGCCGGTGCCGCGCCGATCGTCCTGGGCCACCCCGTCGACCAGCCGGAGACGATCGCCACGGCGATCCGGATCGGCAACCCGGCGTCGTGGGAGCAGGCGGAGGCGGCGCGCGACACGTCGGGCGGCGTCATCGAGTCCGTCACGGACGAGCAGATCCTCGCCGCGCACCGCGTGCTGTCGGCCGAGGTCGGGGTGTTCGTCGAGCCGGCCTCCGCGTCGGGCGTCGCGGGCCTGCTCGCCCGCGCCGAGCGTGGGCTGGTGCCGGCCGGGGCGCGCGTCGTCGTGACGGTCACCGGGCACGGGCTCAAGGACCCGCAGTGGGCCCTGCGCACGCCGGACGGGGACGACGTCGTGCCCACGCGCGTGAGCGCCGACGTCGTGTCGATCGCCGACGCGCTCGGCCTCGACTGACCCCACCCGCTTCGACCGGACCCCGGGGAGGGGAACGATGCAGCTCGGCGCCGACCACGTCCTGGTCCGAGTCCCGGCGACCAGCGCCAACCTGGGCCCGGGGTTCGACGCGATGGGCCTGGCCCTCGCGCTGTACGACGACCTGGAGGTCGAGCTCCTCGCGAGCGACGACGTCCTCGTCGAGGTCGAGGGGCAGGGCGAGGGCGAGGTGCCGCTCGGCGAGGACCATCTCGTCGTGCGCGCCCTGCGGCACACGCTCGAGCTCGCGGGCGCGCCCCGCACCGGTCTGCGGCTGCGCTGCGTCAACCGCGTCCCGCACGCCCGTGGCCTCGGCTCGTCGTCGGCGGCGGTCGTGTCCGGGATCGTCGCGGCACGCGCGCTCCTCGCCGACCCGCACGTCCTGGACGCGCGGGCGGTGCTGCGCATCGCGACGGAGTTCGAGGGGCACCCCGACAACGCGGCGCCCGCGATCCGGGGCGGTGCGACCCTCGCGTGGCAGTCGGGCGACGGGCCTCGCGCCGTCGACCTCGACGTGGACGCCCGCATCGAGGCCACGGTGCTGGTCCCCGACGCCCGCCTGGCCACGAGCCGCGCGCGGGGCGTCCTGCCCGCCGAGGTGCCGCACGGCGACGCGGCGTTCACCGCCGGGCGTGCCGGGCTGCTGGTCGAGGCGCTGGCCCGGCGGCCCGAGCTGCTGCTCGACGCCACCGAGGACCGGCTGCACCAGGACTACCGAGCAAGCGTGATGGCGGGGTCCGCCGAGCTGCTGCGCGCCCTGCGCGCCGAGGGGCTGGCGGCCACGATCTCCGGTGCCGGGCCCACGGTCCTCGTGCTCACCGCGGGGGAGGGCACCGCCCGGCTCGACGCCGTGCTGGCCGACCTCGTCGACGACGTGGCGGGCTGGCGTGCGCTGCGGCCCGGGGTGGACCACGACGGCGCGGTGGCGCGCCGGGTGACGGCGGGCGCGGCTCCGGGCGCGTCCGCCTGGGGCCGGGTCTGAGGTGATACGATGCGGTGAGCCTTCGGGATCGACCGCGAAGGCACTCCCTCTCTCCCGCACGGCGCGCTTGCGTGCCCGGTCAGAGCCAGGTGCCTCGGTGGTCGCGATGCGGTGCAGGATCCGCCGCGACAGTCCCGCGAGAGGGTGAAACACCAACCCCGCCAGCCGACGTCGTCGTACCACTGATGCGAGGTTCCACGCGTCTCGGCGCTCCCCGCGCCGGACGGCAACCACCCCGGCCCCGAGATCTGCGGGCCGCATACGAGGGGGAAGGGTCCTTCGTGACGAACACCACCGACAGCCGGAACGGCGCCGCCGCATCCGGGAACCTGAGCTCGATGCGTCTGGCCGAGCTCCAGGCGCTGGCCTCCGGACTGGGCGTCAAGGGCACGTCCCGGATGCGCAAGAGCGACCTGCAGGACGCGATCCGGGCCGCGCGCGGCCAGGGCGCGCGCACCGCCGGTGCCCCGGTCGCCGCGGCGACCGCCGTGGCGCCGACGGTCCGCAGCGACGCCCCGGCCCAGTCGCCGGCCGACCAGGGCTCCGGGCAGCCCTCGGGCGAGGCCCCGCGCCGCTCGCGCCGGGCCACGCGCTCCGCCGGCTCGGCCGAGGGCGACGGCGCGCCGCAGCAGCGCGCGGCCGAGGCGCCCGCCGAGCAGCAGCCCGCACGGAACGCCGAGCAGCGTGGCGCCGAGCAGCGCGGCGGCCAGCAGAACGACACCGACCGCGAGGTGCGCCTCGCCCAGCTCGCGGAGGCCGTCGCGGCCCCGCGCGAGCGCGGCGGCCGCCGCTCGGGCAACGGGCAGAACGCCGGTCAGGCCGAGGCCGAGGGCCAGCGCGCCGGCGGCCAGGCGCGCGGCAACGACGGCTCCGGCCAGCAGCGGTCGGGCGGTCAGGGAGCGCAGGGCGGGCAGCGCGACGAGCGCCCCCGCCGCGACGAGGACGACGAGCGCGGGGGTTCGCGCCGTCGTCGGGGCCGTGACCGCGGCCGGGACCGCAAGCGCAACCGCGGCGGGCGTGCGGGCGGCCCCGACGTCGCCGGCCTGGACGACGTCGAGGTGCGCGAGGACGACGTGCTGCTGCCGGTCGCGGGCGTGCTCGACATCCTCGACAACTACGCGTTCGTGCGCACGAGCGGCTACCTGCCCGGCCCCGGCGACGTCTACGTGTCGCTGAACCAGGTGAAGAAGTCCGGCCTGCGCCGCGGCGACGCGATCGTCGGCGCGATCCGCCAGCCGCGCGAGGGCGAGGAGCCGCCGTCGGGCAAGAACGTGCGCAGCAAGTTCAACGCCCTGGTGCGGCTCGACTCCGTCAATGGCATGACGCCGGAGGAGGCCCGCCAGCGCGGCGAGTTCACCAAGCTGACGCCGCTGTACCCGCAGGAGCGGCTGCGCCTGGAGAACCCGGAGGCCACGCGCCTCACGCCCCGCGTGATCGACATCGTCGCCCCGATCGGCAAGGGCCAGCGCGGCCTCATCGTCGCGCCGCCCAAGGCCGGCAAGACGATCATCATGCAGCAGATCGCCAACGCGATCACCGCGAACAACCCCGAGGTCCACCTCATGGTGGTCCTCGTGGACGAGCGGCCCGAAGAGGTCACCGACATGGAGCGGACGGTCAAGGGCGAGGTCATCGCCTCGACGTTCGACCGCCCCGCGTCGGACCACACGATCGTCGCCGAGCTCGCGATCGAGCGCGCCAAGCGCCTGGTCGAGCTGGGCCAGGACGTCGTCGTGCTGCTCGACTCCCTCACCCGCCTGTCGCGTGCCTACAACCTGGCCGCGCCGGCGTCGGGCCGCATCCTGTCCGGTGGTGTGGACGCCGCGGCGCTCTACCCGCCGAAGAAGTTCTTCGGTGCGGCGCGCAACATCGAGAACGGCGGCTCGCTGACCATCCTCGCCTCGGCCCTCGTGGAGACGGGCTCGAAGATGGACGAGGTGATCTTCGAGGAGTTCAAGGGCACCGGCAACATGGAGCTGCGCCTGTCCCGCAACCTCGCCGACAAGCGGATCTTCCCGGCGGTGGACGTCAACGCGTCCGGCACCCGGCGCGAGGAGATCCTCATGTCGAAGGACGAGCTGGGCATCGTCTACAAGCTGCGCCGCGTCATGGGCGCGCTCGACCAGCAGCAGGCGATCGAGCTGCTGCTCGGCCAGCTCAAGAAGACCAAGACCAACGTCGAGTTCCTGCTGCACGTGCAGAAGACGACGCCGGCCGGGCTCTCGGACGAGAACCCGGGCGAGACGGTCTGATCGTCCCGTGCGCCGGGCCCGCGGGCCCGGCGCACGGGAATGTCCGGGGCGCGTCCGCGTTCTGGCACAATGGTTCGTCGGCCTTCCGGTTCACGGCCCGCTGTCCTGCGGGGCGACCCGGCGGCATCACACCAAGGAGCATCATGAAGTCCGGTATCCACCCCGAGTACGTCGTCACCGAGGTGACCTGCACCTGCGGCAACACGTTCACCACCCGCAGCACCGCGACCTCCGGCAAGATCAGCGCCGAGGTCTGCAGCGCCTGCCACCCGTTCTACACGGGCAAGCAGAAGATCCTCGACACCGGTGGCCGCGTCGCCCGCTTCCAGGCGCGCTACGGCAAGAAGAACTAGCTGTTCCGCAGCGCCGGTGGTCCGCCCGACAACCTCTCCAGGGGCAGTCGGACGACGGACCACCGGCGCTGTTGCTTTGTCGAGGTAGTCCACGGACCCGCGAGGTAGTTCCGATCACCGCGAGGTAGTTCCGGCCGGGATCTCCTGAACCACCTCGCGATGACCTGAACCACCTCGTGCTCGACCGGGAGATGCCATGACCGACTCGTTCGCCGCCGCGCGGCCGTTGCTCGAGGAGCACGCCGAGATCGAGCGAGCGCTGGCCGACCCGGCCGTGCACGCGGACGCCGGGCGCGCCCGGTCGCTCGGGCGCCGGTACGCCGAGCTGAACCAGGTCGCCGCGGCGTACCGGGCGTGGGAGCACGCGCACGACGACGCGGACGCGGCGGCCGAGCTCGCCGCCGAGGACGAGGCGTTCGCCGCGGAGCTCCCGGCGCTGCGGGAGGCCGCAGAGGCCGCCGCCGAGCGGCTGCGCCGCGTCCTCGTGCCGCGCGACCCGGACGACGCGCGCGACGTCATCCTGGAGATCAAGGCGGGGGAGGGCGGCGACGAGTCGGCCCTCTTCGCCGGGGACCTGCTGCGCATGTACCTGCGGTACGCCGAGCGACGCGGCTGGGCCACCCAGGTGCTCGACGCCACCGAGACGGAGCTGGGCGGGTACAAGGACGTGCAGGTCGCGATCAAGGCGCGCAGCGTCTCCGACCCCGCCGAGGGCGTGTGGGCGAGCCTCAAGTACGAGGGCGGCGTGCACCGCGTGCAGCGCGTGCCCGTGACGGAGTCGCAGGGGCGGATCCACACCTCGGCCGCGGGCGTGCTCGTGCTGCCCGAGGTCGACGACCCCGGCGAGGTCGAGATCGACCCGAACGACCTGCGCATCGACGTCTACCGGTCGTCGGGCCCGGGCGGGCAGTCGGTGAACACGACGGACTCCGCCGTCCGCATCACGCACGTGCCCACGGGGATCGTCGTGTCGATGCAGAACGAGAAGTCGCAGCTGCAGAACAAGGAGCAGGCGATGCGCGTGCTGCGGGCCAGGCTGCTCGCCGCCCGGCAGGAGGCGGCCGCCGCCGCGGCCGCCGACGTCCGCCGCTCCCAGGTGCGCACCGTCGACCGCAGCGAGCGGATCCGCACGTACAACTTCCCGGAGAACCGCATCGCGGACCACCGCACCGGGTACAAGGCGTACAACCTGGACCACGTGCTCGCGGGCGACCTCGACCCGGTGGTGCGCTCCGCCGTCGACGCCGACGAGGCGGCGCGGCTGGCGGCGGCGGGCTCCCATGTCTGACGTCGCGCCCGCGACGGTCGGGGCGGCCGTCCGGTGGGCGGCGACGCGGCTCGCCGCCGCCGGCGTGCCCAGCCCGCGCGCCGACGCGGAGACCCTGCTCGCCCACTGCCTCGGCGTCGACCGCGGGGAGGCCCGGCGTCTGGCCGTGCTCGACCGCGCCCTGCCGGACGGCGCGGCGGCGAGGTTCACCGCCGACGTCGCACGGCGCTCCGCGCGCGAGCCGCTGCAGCACCTCACCGGCGCGGCCCCGTTCCGCCACCTCGAGCTCGCGGTCGGCCCGGGGGTCTTCGTGCCGCGTCCGGAGACGGAGCAGGTCGCGCAGGTCGCGATCGACGAGGCCGCGCGCGTGCTGGCCCGTGACGGTGCCGTGGTGGTGGTGGACCTGTGCACGGGTTCGGGCGCCATCGCGCTGGCCGTCGCGACCGAGGTGCCCGGCGCGCGCGTGCACGCCGTCGAGCTCGACGCCGACGCCCACGGCTGGGCGGCGCGCAACGTCGCGCAGGTGTCGCCGGACGGTCCGCCCGTCGTGCGCCTGCTGCGCGGTGACGCGCGTACCGCGCTGCGGGAGCTGGACGGCACGGTCGACGTCGTCGTCTCCAACCCGCCCTACGTGCCGCCGGGCGCCGTGCCGCGCGACCCGGAGGTGGCCGACCACGACCCCGCCGTCGCGCTCTACGGCCTGGGCGAGGACGGGCTCGAGGTGCCCCGCGGCGTCACGGCGGCGGCGGCCCGGCTGCTGCGGCCCGGCGGGCTGTACGTCATGGAGCACGCCGAGGTCCAGGCGGCGGCGGCGCGGGCGATGGTGGCCGGCGCGGGCGGGTTCGACGCGGCGGCCACCCGCCCCGACCTCACCGGACGCCCGCGGATGGTGGTGGCGCGGCGTGCGGGAACGGCAGCCGCGGGCCGCAACGAGGACACGGACGACCGCCGGGCGGCCGGTCGAACCGTGACAGACTGAGCCCGTGAGCAGCGTGCACGACGTCACCGACCCGAACAGCTGGGGCCCTGCGATCGACGAGGCGGTGAACACGGTCTCGCGCGGCGGCCTGCTGGTCCTGCCGACCGACACCGTCTACGGCATCGGCGCCGACGCCTTCGACGCGGAGGCCGTCGCGGCCCTGCTCGCGGCCAAGGGCCGCGGGCGCCAGATGCCGCCGCCCGTCCTCATCCCCGACGTCCGCACCCTGGACGGCCTGGCGACCGAGGTGCCGGACGACGCGCGCAAGCTCGCCGAGGCGTTCTGGCCGGGTGGGCTGACGATCATCCTGCAGGCCCAGCCCTCGCTGCAGTGGGACCTGGGGGAGACGCACGGCACCGTCGCGCTGCGCATGCCCGACCACCCGGCCGCGCTCGCCCTGCTGCGGCGCACCGGCCCGCTCGCGGTCTCGAGCGCCAACGCCACCGGCGACCCGGCCGCCCTCGACGTCACCGACGCGCAGGCTCAGCTCGGCGACGCGGTGTCCGTCTACCTCGACGGCGGTGACGCGCCCGGCGGGGTCGCCTCGACCATCGTCGACGCCACCGGTGAGCACCTGCGCGTGGTGCGCCAGGGCGCGATCACGCTCGAGGCGCTCAACGACGTCGCGCCCGTGCGCGGCGTCGACGAGCCCGACGAGCAGCCCGACGAGCAGCCCGACGAGCAGCCCGAGGAGCAGGGCGCCGCTCCCGCGGAGGAGTCCGCCGGGTGAGGGCCTATCTGCTCCTGCTGCTCGTCTCGGCGGCGGTCACGTACCTCGCCACCCCGGGTGCGCGGTGGGTCGCCCGGCGCACGAACGCCATCACCGCGGTGCGGGCGCGCGACGTGCACCTGCAGCCGACGCCGCGGCTCGGCGGCCTGGCGATGCTGCTCGGCATCGTCGTCGCGGTGCTGCTGGCCTCGCAGATGCCGTTCCTCGCGGGCGTCTTCCAGACCGGCCCGCAGGCGTGGGGCATCGTCGGCGGCGCGGTCATCGTCTGCCTGCTGGGCTGGGCCGACGACGTGTGGGACCTGGACTGGATGACCAAGCTCGCGGGCCAGGTGCTCGCGGCCGGGTTCATGGCCTGGCAGCAGGTGCAGCTGACGTCGCTGCCCACCCCCGACTGGCTGTTCATCACGTCGTCGAGGATCTCGCTGTTCCTCACGATCCTGGTGGTCGTCGTGGCGATGAACGCGGTGAACTTCGTCGACGGCCTGGACGGTCTGGCCGCGGGCCTGATCGCCATCGGCGGTTCCGCGTTCCTGCTGTACACCTACGGGCTGACCCAGCAGGCCACGCCGGAGAACTACGCCAACCTCGCGACGCTCATGATGGCCGTGCTGGTCGGGGCGTGTCTGGGCTTCCTGCCGCACAACTTCTTCCCGTCGCACATCTTCATGGGCGACTCGGGCTCGATGGTGCTCGGCCTCGTGTTCGCGGGCTCGGCCATCACGATCACGGGCAACGTCGACCCGGTCTCGATGGGCGCGACGCTCTCCGGTGCGCAGCGGGTGCCGCTGTTCATCCCGCTCCTGCTGCCGGTCGCGGTGGTGCTGCTGCCGCTGCTCGACATGGCCATGGCCGTGATCCGCCGCCTCGCGGCGGGCAAGTCGCCGTTCCACCCGGACCGCATGCACCTGCACCACCGGATGCTGGCGCTCGGCCACTCCCACCGGCGCGCAGTGCTCATCCTCTACGTGTGGGGCGCCGTCTTCTCCTTCGGCGTGGCCGCGCTCGTGCTGTGGGACTGGAAGGCCGTGCTGGCCGGCCTGGGGGTCGCCGTCGTGGTGGCGCTGCTCCTCACGCTCGGCCCGCTGCGCACGCGCGGCCGCTTCCTGGACGACGACGTCGCGACCGGCAGCCACCCCACGGTCGCGGCGGCCCACCCGGCGCACCCCGCGCCCACGACGCCCCGCACCCCGACGGCCGCGCCGACGACCTCGGCCGCACCCACCCTCACGACGCACGAAGGACGCCACCGATGACGACGCCCGACACTCCCGGCCCGACGCCCGACCCCGCTGCCGGCCCCGCCGCGGGAGCGACGGGGGAGCACGCGACCGATGCCGAGCGCCGGGTGCTGCGGACCGCGCTGCGGGACACGCTGCTGCTGGTCGGCGCCCTCGTGGTGCTGGGTGGCGGCATCGGCTTCCTGGTGGCCGGCGTGCCCGGGCTGTGGGGCGCTCTGGTGGGCGCCGCCATCGCGGCGTTCTTCTGCGCGACGACGATCTGGTCGATGATGCGCACGGTGGGCTCGAGCCCGGCGCGCATGGCCGCGTTCGTCATGGGCGCCTGGGTGGCCAAGATCGTCGTGCTCATCGTGGTGCTCGCGCTGCTGCAGGGACGCACGTTCTACGACCCGTGGGTGCTGATCGCGGTGCTCGGCGTGGGGGCGATCGGTTCGGCCCTGCTCGACTACCGCGCGGTGAACCGCGGGCGCGTGCCCTACGTGCAGCCGTGACGTCCCCGTCCTGACCAGGGTGCTTGCGCCGGGCGACCGTCCGTCGCCGGGGGCAACATCGTGCGCTTCTTCACAAGCCGCGAGATCTGGCCAGAAAATCTCCGCCGGTGTGGCGGAGCACCTGTGAACATCCGGTAGGCTGTCCGCGAATCCATGACGGCCAGGTCCGATGGCGTGCCCACCAGCAGTGGAGCGCCCCCGGCCCGTACGACCTCCGGGAGAATCCCCTGTCTACGCCAGCGATCCCCCTGCTGCTTGCCGCCGAAGGTGACGGCGAGTTCCATGCGCCGACGATCGCGGACTTCTTCCCGCCGGCCATCTTCTTCGAGGGCACGCCGTTCGAGTTCAACCGGATCATGCTGGTCCGCGTCATCATGGCGGCCGTGCTGCTGCTGGTCTTCTGCCTGGCGGCGCGTCGCGCGCGGCTCGTGCCGGGCCGGTTCCAGAACGCCGTCGAGATGATCCTCGACTTCGTGCGCAACTCGATCGCGATCGAGGTGCTCGGCCAGGAGAACGGCCGCAAGTACTTCAAGCTCCTCGCGACGATCTTCTGCACCGTCCTGGTCATGAACATCGCGGCCGTGATCCCGTTCCTCAACATCGCGGGAACGTCGGTCATCGGTCTGCCGATCGTGCTCGCGGCGTGGACGTACGTGATGTACCTCGGCGCCGGCGTCAAGGCCCACGGCCTCGGCGGGTACCTCAAGAACTCCCTCTTCCCCCCGGGCGTGCCGAAGCCGCTGTACGTGCTGCTCGTGCCGATCGAGGCGCTCCAGGTCTTCGTGCTGCGGCCGGCGACGCTGGTCATCCGACTCCTCGCCAACATGGTGGCGGGTCACCTCATGCTCGCGATCTGCTTCGCGGCCACCTCGTTCTTCCTCTTCGACTCGGCCGGCGCCATGAAGCTGTTCGGCGCGGGCACGTTCGTGGCCGGTGCGGCGTTCTTCTTCTTCGAGGTCTTCGTGGCCGCCCTGCAGGCGTACGTCTTCGCGATCCTCACCGCCGTCTACCTCAACATGTCCGTCGAGGCGGAGCACTGACCGTCCCGCGGTCCCCGGCCTAGGCCGGAACCTGCCTGACAACTGCACCCACACAAAGCGACGCCGGGCCACCCGAGGCCCAGCGCCCAACGGAAGGAAACCCAGTGGACGTCACCACCCTCGCCGAGGTCACCGGCAACATCGGCACCGTCGGTTACGGCCTCGCGGCGGTCGGCCCGGGCATCGGCCTCGGCATCCTCATCGGCAAGACGATCGAGGGCATGGCCCGTCAGCCCGAGGTCTCCGGTCAGCTCCGCACCACGATGTTCATCGGTATCGCCTTCGTCGAGGTGCTCGCGCTCCTCGGCCTGGTGGCCGGCTTCATCGTTCCGTGATGATGACCTCTTCGCTGAACACCTCAGAGCCAGCAGTCCTCGCTGCCGAGGGGACCGAGCAGAACATCCTCCTGCCGCACACGTACGACATCGTGTGGTCGCTGATCATCGTGGTCATCGTCGGCGTCGTGTTCTACCGGTACGTCCTGCCCAAGTTCCAGGCCGTGCTGGACGAGCGCACCGCGAAGATCGAGGGCGGCATCGCCAAGGCGGAGAAGGCGCAGGAAGAGGCTGCGGAGGCGCTCAAGGAGTACCACCAGCAGCTCGCCGAGGCCCGCGCCGACGCGGCGAAGACCCGCGAGGAGGCGCGTGCCGAGGGCACCGCCATCGTCGCGGAGCTGCGCAGCAAGGCACAGGAGGAGGCCTCGCGCATCGTCGAGACCGCCCACCGCCAGATCGAGGCGGAGCGCCAGACGGCGGCCGTCTCGCTGCGTGCCGAGGTCGGCGAGCTGGCCACGGAGCTGGCGTCCAAGATCGTCGGCGAGTCGCTGCAGGACTCCGCGCGTCAGTCGCGCGTCGTCGACCGCTTCCTCGACGAGCTCGAGGCCGCGGGTGACGAGTCGCGCACGGCGGCGTCGGTCGGCAACTCGGCCGGCAAGGAGGGCTGATGCGGGGCACCAGCGGAGCATCCCTCGCGGCGGCGCAGGAGCGGTTCGAGCCGGTCCTGCGGTCCGCAGGGGCCGACGCGCAGGCGCTCGGCGAGCAGCTGTTCGCCGTCGTCGCCGCCCTGGACGAGTCGGGGCCGCTGCGCCGGTCGCTCGCCGACCCGTCGCGCAGCCCTGAGGACCGCGCGGCCCTGGCCGGGCGCATCCTCGCCGGGGGCTTCGACGAGCGGGTCGTCGACCTCGTCACGGGTCTGGCGCGGTCGCGCTGGGCCGGCGACGCGGACCTCGTGGACGCCGTCGAGCGTCTCGGTCTCGACGCCGTGCTGGCGTCCGCCGAGGCGCGCGGCACCCTCGAGACCGTCGAGGACGAGCTGTTCCGGCTCACCCGGGCGCTCGTCGGGCAGCGTGAGGCGCGCCAGGTGCTCTCGGACGCCACGACGCCTCCGGAGCGCCGCGCGGAGCTCGTCGACACCCTGCTCGCGGGCAAGGTGGACGACGTGACGCTCGTGCTCGCCCGCCGGGCCACGACCACCCTTCGCGGCCGCCGCTTCGTGGCGACCCTGCTGTGGTACGGGGAGATCGCCGCCGAGCGCCGCCGCCGCCTCGTGGCCACGGTCACCAGCGGCAGCGTGCTCAGCCAGCCCCAGCAGGACCGGCTCGCCGGGCTGCTCGAGCGTGCCTACGGGCGCGCCGTGCAGCTCAACGTCACGGTCGACGCCGCCGTCATCGGCGGCCTGCGCATCCAGGTCGGCGCCGACGTCGTCGACTCCACCGTGCTGTCCCGCCTGGCCGACGCCCGTCGCCGGCTGGCCGGCTGAACCCTTCCCAGGCCCAGCGCCGGCCCCGGTCGGCTACGCAGAACGTGAGGCCGCGCGATATGCGGCCACGACAGGAGAGAGCAATGGCTGAGCTGACGATCCGGCCGGAGGAGATCCGCGCCGCTCTGGACAGCTTCGTGAAGTCGTACGAGCCCGAGGGCGCGGTCAGCGAGGAGGTCGGCCGCGTCACCGTCGCCGCCGACGGCATCGCCTACGTCGAGGGTCTCCCCGGCGCGATGGCGAACGAGCTGCTGCGGTTCGAGGACGGCACGCTCGGCCTCGCCCTGAACCTGGACGTCCGGGAGATCGGCGTCGTCGTCCTCGGCGAGTTCACGGGCATCGAGGAGGGGCAGGAGGTCCGCCGTACCGGCGAGGTCCTGTCCGTCCCCGTGGGCGAGGGCTACCTCGGCCGCGTCGTCGACCCGCTGGGCAACCCGATCGACGGCCTGGGCGACATCGAGAGCGAGGGCCGCCGCGCCCTCGAGCTCCAGGCGCCCGGCGTCATGCAGCGCAAGTCGGTGCACGAGCCGCTGCAGACCGGCATGAAGGCGATCGACTCGATGATCCCGATCGGTCGCGGTCAGCGTCAGCTGATCATCGGCGACCGGCAGACCGGCAAGACCGCGATCGCGATCGACACGATCATCAACCAGAAGGCCAACTGGGAGACGGGCGACCCGAACAAGCAGGTCCGCTGCATCTACGTCGCCGTCGGCCAGAAGGGCTCGACGATCGCCTCCGTGCGCGGCGCCCTCGAGGAGGCCGGCGCGCTCGAGTACACGACGATCGTCGCCGCCCCGGCGTCCGACCCGGCGGGCTTCAAGTACATCGCCCCGTACACCGGATCGGCCATCGGCCAGCACTGGATGTACCAGGGCAAGCACGTCCTGGTCATCTTCGACGACCTGTCGAAGCAGGCCGAGGCCTACCGTGCCGTGTCGCTGCTGCTGCGCCGCCCGCCGGGCCGCGAGGCGTACCCCGGCGACGTCTTCTACCTGCACTCCCGCCTGCTCGAGCGCTGCGCCAAGCTCTCGGACGACCTGGGCGCGGGCTCGATGACCGGTCTGCCGATCATCGAGACCAAGGCGAACGACGTCTCGGCGTACATCCCGACCAACGTCATCTCCATCACCGACGGCCAGATCTTCCTGCAGTCGGACCTCTTCAACGCCGACCAGCGCCCGGCCGTCGACGTCGGCATCTCCGTCTCCCGCGTCGGTGGTGACGCGCAGATCAAGGCGATGAAGAAGGTCTCCGGAACGCTGAAGCTCGAGCTGGCCCAGTACCGCTCGCTCGAGGCCTTCGCGATGTTCGCGTCCGACCTCGACGCGGCGTCGCGCGGCCAGCTGGCCCGCGGTGCGGTGCTGATGGAGCTGCTCAAGCAGCCGCAGTACACGCCGTACCCGGTCGAGGAGCAGGTCGCGTCCGTGTGGGCCGGCACCAAGGGCAAGCTCGACGACGTCCCCGTCGAGGACGTCAAGCGGTTCGAGTCCGAGATGCTCGACCACCTGCGTCGGAACACCTCGGTGCTCTCCACGATCGCCGAGACCGGCAAGCTCGAGCAGGACACCGAGGACGCGCTCTCGGCGGCGGTCGAGGACGTGCGCAACGGCTTCCTCAAGGCCGACGGCACCCCGCTCGTGGGCGGCGACGCCGACGACGAGGCCTCGGACGTCGAGCAGGAGCAGCTCGTCGTGCAGAAGAAGGCCTGAGCATGGCCGGTGGAGCCCAGCGCATCTACAAGCAGCGGATCAAGTCGACGCAGTCGCTGAAGAAGATGTTCCGCGCGCAGGAGCTGATCGCGGCCTCCCGCATCGGCAAGGCGCGGGCGCGCACCGCCTCGGCGGCGCCGTACGAGCGGGCCATCACCCGCGCGGTGTCCGCCGTGGCCACGCACACGTCGACCAAGCACCCGCTGACCAGCGAGCGGCACGACACCGACCGTGTCGCGGTCCTCGTGATCGCGTCCGACCGCGGCATGGCCGGCGCCTACTCGGCGTCGATCATCCGCGAGACGGAGCGCCTGGTCGCGCAGCTGCAGGGCGAGGGCAAGCAGGTCGAGCTGTACGCGACCGGCCGCCGCGCCGTCTCGTACTACAGCTACCGCGGGCGCCAGCTCGCGGGGCAGTGGTCGTACGGCTCGGACAGCCCGGACTCGGACGTCGCCGCGGAGATCGCCGACACGCTGCTCGGGGCGTTCCTCGCCCCGGCGGACGAGGGCGGCGTCTCGGAGCTGCACGTGGTGTACACGCAGTTCGTCAACATGGTCACGCAGCGTCCGCGCGTGGTGCGGATGCTGCCCCTCGAGGTCGTCGAGGGCGTGGCCGTGCCCGGCGAGCACGACGCGTTCCCCCTGTACGACTTCGAGCCGTCGCCGGAGAGCGTCCTCGACGCCCTCCTGCCGCGGTACGTGCGCAGCCGCATCTTCAGCTTCATGCTCGACGCCGCGGCGTCCGAGCTGGCCGCGCGCCAGCGGGCGATGCACACGGCGACGGACAACGCCGAGGACCTGATCCGCACCTACACCCGCCTGGCGAACCAGGCCCGCCAGGCGGACATCACCCAGGAGATCAGCGAGATCGTCTCGGGTGCCGACGCCCTCGCGGCGTCATGACGCCGGCCATGCCGCCCACCACGGCTGCCGAGCCGGCTCTGACGACCGTACTGACATCCGCAACGTTCCTTTCGAAGCGAGGCAAGCAATGACCGCCACCACCGTGGAAGCCCCGGTCGAGCACCAGAGCGGACCCGGCGTGGGCCGTGTCGCGCGCGTGATCGGCCCCGTCGTCGACATCGAGTTCCCCGAGGACGCGATCCCCGACATCTACAACGCCCTGACGGTCGACATCGACCTGTCGTCGCAGGGTGAGGGCGAGAAGTCCTTCACCCTCATGCTCGAGGTCGCCCAGCACCTGGGTGACTCCCTGGTCCGCGCCATCGCGCTCAAGCCGACCGACGGCCTCGTGCGCGGCGCCGTCGTCTCCGACACGGGCGCGCCGATCAGCGTGCCGGTCGGCGACGTCACCAAGGGCAAGGTCTTCAACGTGACCGGCGACGTGCTGAACGCCGAGCCGGGCGAGAAGATCGAGATCACCGAGCGGTGGCCCATCCACCGCAAGCCCCCGGCCTTCGACCAGCTCGAGTCGAAGACGCAGATGTTCGAGACGGGCATCAAGTCGATCGACCTCCTCACCCCGTACGTGCAGGGTGGGAAGATCGGCCTCTTCGGTGGTGCGGGCGTCGGCAAGACGGTCCTCATCCAGGAGATGATCCAGCGCGTCGCGCAGGACCACGGCGGTGTGTCCGTGTTCGCCGGCGTCGGCGAGCGCACCCGTGAGGGCAACGACCTCATCGCCGAGATGGAGGAGGCCGGCGTCTTCGACAAGACGGCCCTGGTCTTCGGCCAGATGGACGAGCCGCCGGGCACGCGTCTGCGCGTCGCCCTGTCCGCGCTGACGATGGCGGAGTACTTCCGCGACGTGCGCAAGCAGGACGTGCTGCTCTTCATCGACAACATCTTCCGGTTCACGCAGGCGGGCTCCGAGGTGTCGACGCTGCTCGGCCGCATGCCGTCCGCGGTGGGCTACCAGCCGAACCTCGCCGACGAGATGGGCCTCCTGCAGGAGCGCATCACCTCGACGCGCGGTCACTCGATCACCTCGCTGCAGGCGATCTACGTGCCGGCGGACGACTACACCGACCCGGCGCCGGCGACGACGTTCGCCCACCTGGACGCGACGACCGAGCTCTCCCGTGAGATCGCGTCGAAGGGTCTCTACCCGGCGATCGACCCGCTGACCTCGACGTCCCGCATCCTCGACCCGCGCTACGTGGGCCAGGAGCACTACGACGTGGCCACCCAGGTGAAGTCGATCCTGCAGCGCAACAAGGAGCTGCAGGACATCATCGCGATCCTCGGTGTGGACGAGCTCTCGGAGGAGGACAAGACGGTCGTCGCGCGTGCGCGCCGCATCCAGCAGTTCCTCTCCCAGAACACCTACATGGCGAAGAAGTTCACCGGCGTGGAGGGTTCCACCGTGCCGCTGAGCGAGACCATCGAGGCGTTCAAGAAGATCGCCGAGGGCGAGTTCGACCACATCGCCGAGCAGGCGTTCTACAACATCGGCGGCCTCGAGATGCTCGAGGAGAACTGGGCCCGGATCCAGAAGGAGTACGGGGCCTGACGGTCTCGTCCTGCCGCGTCGCCCCGCCGGGAGGCACCGCCTCCCGGCGGGGCGACGCGACCGCCTGACGAACCCCGCACGATCGGAAAGAGGACATGGAGATGGCAGAGCTGAACGTGGACCTCGTCGCGTCCGACCGCAAGGTCTGGTCCGGCGCGGCGCGCGAGGTCAGCGCCCCGTCCGTCGACGGCCAGGTCGGCATCCTCGCCGGCCACGCGCCGCTCCTCGCGGTGCTGCGCCCCGGCACGGTCAAGGTGTCGACGGCCCACGGGACCGCGGTCGAGGCGCACGTCACCGGCGGTTTCGTCTCCGTCGACGGCAACCTCGTGACGATCGTCGTCGACGAGGTCTCGGAGCTGTCCGGCCGCGAGCCGGCGCTGCGCTGAGGCAGGTGCCGGTGGCGTACGTCGTCTGGACCGCGGTGGCTCTCGTCGTCGCGCTCGGACTGGTGCTCGCCGCCGGCGCCTCCCGCCTGCGGACCCTCTCCCGGAGGGTCGGCTCCTTCCCCTGCCACGCCCGGCCCGCGGACGATCCGCAGGCCGCGTGGATGGTGGGGATCGCCCACTACGCCGTGGGCCGCATCGACTGGTGGCGCGGGTGGTCGCTCGCGCCACGCCCGGCACGCGTCTGGCGTCGCGACGGGCTCTCGATCACCGGCCGGGCCCCGCTCGACCAGGCCGGTCAGCCCGACCAGGTGCTGGTGCGGTGCCGCTACGACGGCACCGACTTCGAGCTGCTGATGTCCTCCGGCGCGTACGCCGGGCTGGCGTCCTGGCTCGAGTCCGCGCCCCCGGGGCGCCGCGACCTGGTGCTCTAGGCTCGCTCGTGCGCACCGGCGTCCGGACGGGCGCCGCGCCCACCCTGCCACCGCACCGACCGCCCGACACGACATCCGGAGGGGGACCGTGCGTCTCGTCGTCGCCCGCTGCTCGGCCCGGTACACCGGCCGGCTCACCGCCCATCTGCCGCTGGCCACGCGGCTCCTCGTCGTCAAGGCGGACGGCAGCGTGCTGCTGCACTCCGACGGCGGGTCGTACAAGCCGCTGAACTGGATGAGCCCGCCGTGCGCCATGGCCGTCGGCGAGCCCGACGAGGAGGCGCGGGAGCGCGGGGTCACCCAGGTCTGGACGGTGCAGCACCAGAAGTCCGACGACCGTCTCGAGATCGAGCTGCACGAGGTGGAGCACGACTCCGCTCACGACCTGGGCGTCGACCCGGGCCTGGTGAAGGACGGCGTGGAGGCGCACCTGCAGGAGCTGCTCGCCGCGCAGATCCATCGTCTCGGCGCGGGCCACACGCTGGTGCGGCGCGAGTACATGACGGCGATCGGCCCGGTCGACATCCTCGCCCGCGACGCCGCCGGGGCCACCGTGGCGGTCGAGCTCAAGCGCCGGGGCGACATCGACGGCGTCGAGCAGCTGACCCGCTACCTCGAGCTCCTCAACCGCGACCCGCTGCTGGCCCCGGTGCGAGGGGTGTTCGCCGCCCAGGAGATCAAGCCCCAGGCCCGCGTGCTCGCGACGGACCGGGGCATCGAGTGCCTGGTGCTCGACTACGACGCGATGCGCGGCGTCGACGACGTGGACTCGCGCCTGTTCTGACCCCTGGCGAGGTTTGTCAGGAAGGTTTCGCAACTCGCGGGCCCCTGCGGCAGGATGGCCCCATGAGCGCTGCCATCCCCACGGTCCCCACCCCCGGCCCCGGTGCGCTGATCGCCCTGCGAGGCCGCGTCGTGACCCCGCAGGACGACGTCCTGGACGGCGTGGTCGTCGTGGCGGACGGCGTGGTGCGGTGGGTCGGCCCCGTCGCGGCGGCGGAGCACGCCGACCCGGAGGTCGCCGCCGCCGTGGCCGCAGCGGCCGTGCCCGCGGACGGCACCGTGCTGCTGCCCGGCCTCGTGGACCTCCACAACCACGGCGGTGGCGGTGTCGGCTTTCCCGACGCGACGACCGCGGACGAGGCGCTCGTCGCGGTGCGGGAGCACCGCAGGCACGGCACGACGACGATGCTCGCGTCCCTGGTCACGGCCGACCGCGAGACCCTGCTGACCAGGGCGGCGATGCTGGCCGGGCTCGCGGAGGCCGGGGAGATCGCGGGCATCCACGCGGAGGGGCCCTTCCTCTCCCACGAGCGCCGGGGCGCGCAGAGCCCCGACGACCTCCTCCCGGGCGATCCCCGGCTCGTGCGGGATCTCGTCGAGGCGTCGCGCGGGCACCTGCGCACCATGACCGTGGCGCCGGAGGTCGACGGGGTGGTCGGCCCGGAGGGGGCGGCCGAGGCGCTGGTCGCGGCGGGGGTCGTGCCGTCCCTGGGGCACACCGACGCCACCACGGAGCAGGCCGAGGTGCTGATCGCGCAGGCGAGCGCGGCCCTCGCGGCCGCCGCCGAGGCCGGCGAGGCGCCCGCCCGCGAGATGACCGCCACCCACCTGTTCAACGGGATGCGGCCCCTGCACCATCGCGCGCCCGGTCCGATCGCCGCGTGCCTGGCCGCGGCGGCCCGCGGCGAGCTCGTCGTCGAGCTGATCGCCGACGGCGTGCACCTGGCGCCGGCGACCGTGCGCACGGTGGTCGAGACGGTCGGGGCCGACCGGGTCGCGCTCGTCACCGACGCCATGGCCGCCGCCGGCATGGCGGACGGCTCCTACGAGCTGGGGCCGATGGCGGTGACGGTGCGCGACGGCGTCGCCCGGCTCAGCGACCCGGCCGACCCGGCCGGCGGCGCCATCGCGGGCGGCACGGCCCATCTGGTCGACGTCGTGCGCCGTACCGTCGCCGCGGGGGTGCCGCTCGTGGACGCGGTGCGCTCCGCGTCGTGGGTGCCGGCGCGAGTGCTCGGCCTCACCGATGTCGGCGGGCTCGTCGTGGGGCGGCGCGCCGACATCGTGGAGACCGACGGCGACCTGCGGGTGCGGCGCGTGCTGCGGGCGGGTGCGCCCGTCGGCTGAACCCGACCGGCCGCGCGGCGTCAACCCTGGGCGAGCAGGGCGTCCACCCGGGCGGCGTGCCGCGCCGCGAGGTCGTCGCGGCCCACCTCGTGCAGCCACGCCGCATGGGCCTCCCAGAGCCGGCGGACGTCGTCGGGCCGCCGGCCCGCGAGGTCGTCGGACTCGGCGACGTCGTGGCGCACGTCGTGGAGGGTGACGCCGTCCCCGGGATCGGTGTGCTCGACGGTGCGCACGCCCTCGGCCGCAGGGTCCTCGCCGTGCACGACGCGCAGCTTGAGGTCGCCGGAGCGCACCGCCGCCTGGAACCCGCACTCCCAGTGCAGGGCGCCGTGGCCGTCGGCCTGCTCCCCGCGCCACGCCGCCGACTGGTCCACGCCGTCGACGCCGTCGAGGGACGTCCCCGCGCCCGCCGCGGCGAGGATCGTGGGGAGGAGGTCCATCGAGCTCACGAGGGAGGCGCACTCGCGTCCGCCGCTCCAGCCGCCGTCCGGCCAGCGCACGAGGAACGGCACGCGCACCCCGCCCTCGGCGAGCGTGTACTTGGTGCCGGACAGGGGCGCGTTGCTCCCGTAGTTGCAGGTGGAGCCACCGTTGTCGGTGAGGTACACGACGATCGTGTCCTCGGCGAGGCCGCGCTCGTCCAGGTCGTCGAGGAGGCGCCCGATCTCGGCGTCCATGAGCTCGAGCTGGGCGAGGTAGTACTCGCGGCCGTGCTCCAGGTGGGGCGAGATGGCGCCGTCGTACCAGTCGGCGTACGACGCCTGGCCGTCCTCGTCCCAGTCGGCGTGCACGGGCAGCCCGCGCCGTTCCAGCTCCTCGGGCGGCAGCTGCCAGCAGAAGTTGTGCACGGCGTTGAACGCCACCATCGCGAAGAACGGGCGCTCGCCCGCGCCCGCGACGAACTCGCGCGCGCGGCGTCCCAGCTCCGCGGTGAGGAAGCCCTCGAGCTCGACCTCGTCCCGGTTGTGGAACATCGGCTGCACGGCCATGCGCCAGTTGCCCTCGGGTCCGTACTCCTCGACCGCCGCGCGCGTGTGCGTCGTGTAGTGGAGCCGTCCCTGCTGACGCCCGGCGAGCCCGTAGTACGACTCCTCGAAGCCGTGCTCGGGCGGGGTCGCGCGGTCGCCTGGCTGCTCGGGGCCGTAGTGCACCTTGCCGAAGTACCCGGTCGCATAGCCGAGCGCACCGAGGTGCTCGGCCAGGGTGGTGCGGGAGTCGTCGAACCGCGTGTCCAGGAACCACGTGGAGCCCCAGCGTGCGGGGTGCGCACCGGAGATGAGCGCGGCGCGCGACGGGTTGCAGATCGGTGCGGCCACGTAGGCGTCCGTGCACGTCACCCCCTCGGCCGCGAGCCGGTCGAGGGCCGGCGTGGACACCGCGGGGTCGAGGCCGAGCGCCCCGCGGTCGGCGTAGCCGTGGTCGTCGGACAGGACGACCAGCACGTTCGGACGCGTCATCCCTTGAGCCCTCCGCTGATCAGGTCGAGGCGCCAGTAGCGTTGCAGGAACAGGATCATCGCCACCAGCGGGATGATCGCGACGGCCGCTCCGACGATCGCGAGGCTGTACAGCGACGGCGTGCCCGACCCCTTCGAGAGCAGCGTGTACAGGCCCACCGTCAGGGGGTACTTCGACTCGTCCGACAGCATGATGAACGGCAGGAGGAAGTTGTTCCAGATGCCGACGAACTGCAGCAGGAAGACCGTCACCATCCCGGGCACCATCATCGGCAGGGCGATGGACGTGAAGACCCGCGCGTCGTTGGCGCCGTCGATCCGCGCGGCCTCCATCGTGTCGGACGGGACCGCCGAGGCGGCGAAGACCCGCGCGAGGAAGATGCCGAACGGCGAGATCAGGCAGGGCAGGAGCACGGACCAGTAGCTGCCGGCGAGGCCGACCTTGGCCATCAGCAGGTACTGGGGCACGGCGAGGACGATGCCCGGCAGCAGCACCCCGCCCAGGATCGCGTAGAAGGCGACCTGGCGGCCCGGGAAGTCGTACTTGGCGAGGGCGTAGCCGGCCATCGTCGACACGAGGGTGCTCGCCACCGCGCCCACCCCGGCGAAGACCACGCTGTTGAGCGCCCACCGCAGGTACTGGCCGTCGCCGTAGGCGAAGAGGTCCTGCAGGTTCTCCACGAGTCCCGTCCCGGGCAGGAACGTGAAGCTCGAGAACAGCTCGGAGCTGGACTTGGTCGAGGCGACGAGCACCCACACGACCGGGACCAGGCAGTAGAGGGCGCCGAGGAAGAGCGCGACCGTCGGGACGGTACGGCCCCGGGTACGGGCGGCGACCGGGGCGGCGGGACGGGGCCGTGCGGCGGTGGTGTCGGTGCTCATCAGCTCTCTCCGAAGGATCGCTTCTGGGTCACCCGCAGGAGCACGACGGACACGACGAGCGTGCCCAGTGCGAGGGCGACCGACGAGGCGGCAGCGAGGGACAGGTCGTCGCGGGTGAACGCGTCGCGGTAGATCGTCATGAGCGGCACCCAGGTCTGGGAGATCTCGCTCGTCATCGGCCGCAGCGTGGTGGGCTCGCCGTAGACCTGGAGCGTCCCGATGAGGGCGAACAGCCCGGTGAGGACGAGGGCGGGCCCGACGAGCGGGACCTTGATCCGGTAGGCGATGTCCCACTCCGTGGCCCCGTCGAGCCGAGCGGCCTCGTAGATCTCGGCGGGGATCCCGCGCAGCGAGGTGAACAGGATGATCATGTTGAAGCCCACCCCGCTCCAGATCGCGATGTTCGCGACGGCGGGGAAGAGCATCGGCCCCTGCAGCACCTCGATCCCGCTGAGGCCGACGCGCTCGAGGATCCAGTTCAGCGGGCTCGTGGACGGCAGGTAGAGGAACCCCCACAGCAGGGTGGCGACGACGCCGGGCACCGCGTAGGGGATGAAGATCGCGGTGCGGGAGAAGCGGGTGCCGCGCACGCGGGGCAGGTCCAGGAGCAGCGCGAAGGTGAGGGCGAGGCCGAGGGTGACCGGCACGGCGATGATGCCGTACACGAAGAGCCGGCCGAAGCCGGCGAGGAACTCGGGATCGGTGAGCGCGGCGGCGTAGTTGTCGAGCCCCACCCACGTCTCGCGGATGATGCCGAACGGGCCGCCGCCGGGCGTCACGCGCATGCCGCGCACGCTGAGGTAGACCGCGTAGCAGATCGGGATCGCCAGGAACGCGACGAAGAGGACGGCCGCGGGAAGCATGAACAGCAACGGAGCGGCGACCCGTCGACGCGACCGCCGACGGACGGGCGGCGCGCCGCCGGGTGGCGCCGAGGCGCCGGCGGCCTCGACGGACTGCGGGTCGGCGATCGTGCTCATGGTGCGCTCCTCGGAGACGGGCGGGCGGGACGACGTGGCGGCCACGGCGGTCAGGGCCGGACGACCTCGAAGCCGGTGGTCTCCATGTCGTCGACCACCACCTCCTCGGTCTCGGTGAGCGCGTCGCGCAACGGCGTACCGCGGGTGACCGCCTTGGACATGGCGTCCTGGAACGCGCTCGAGGCGACGTTGACGTTCGGACCCCAGCTGATCTCGGGGATGGTGTTCCGGGTGATCTCGGCGGCGATCGTCCAGTAGTCCTCCTGCCGGGGCATGAGCAGGGGAGGGTCGCTGTGGAGCGTCATCTCCTGCCCGGCGAGCGACGCCGGGTACTGGCCCTGCTCGATCTGGGCCGCCGCCGCCTCCTCGGAGGTCCCCATCCAGCGGGCGAACTCGGCCGCCTCCGCGGGGTGCTCGCTCGAGGTGGTCACGACGAGCGCCGAGCCGCCCTGGAACCCGACGGAGGGGTCGTCGGCGTCCCAGCGGGGCAGCGGGGCCATCGCCCAGTCGCCCGCCGTGTCCTCGGCGACGCCGTACAGCACCCCCGCGGCCCACAGGCCGGTGGGCCACGACAGGACCTCGCCCTTGTTGACCTGCGCGTTCCACTCGGGGGTCAGCAGGGGCTCCGCCCGGACGAGGTCCCGGTCGATCAGGTCCTGCCAGTAGTCCGCGACGGCGACGGAGGCGTCGTCGTCGAAGTCGACGGTCCACCGCGCGTCGTCGACCGACCACCACTGCGCGCCGGCCTGCTGGGCGTAGCCCGCGAAGCCCCCGAACTCGGCGGGGGCGAACGTCGTGAGGTAGGCGTCGGGGTCGGCGTCGCGGACCTGCTGCGCGGCCTCGGCGAACTCGTCCCACGTGGTCGGCACGTCGATCCCGAGCTCGTCGAGGCGCGCCTTGTTGTACGTGAGCGCCTGGGGCCCGGCGTCCTGCGGCACTCCGTACGTGCCGCCCTCGAAGGACACCTGGTTCCACACGCCGGGGGCGTACTCGTCGGCCAGCCCGTCGGTGTACCCGGTGATCTCGGCGACGACCCCGGCGACCATCATCGCCGGGAGGGTGTTGTACTCGACGAGGGCCACGTCGGGAGCGTTGTCCGCCCGGGTGGCGGTCACGAGCTTGGCGGACGAGTCCGTGCCGCCGCCGGCGTCCGTGTGCCGGACCTGGACGTCGGGGTGCGCGGCGTTCCAGGCGTCGATCATCGGCTGCTGCGCCGTGCCCCACGCCCAGTAGTCGAGCACCACGGGACCGTCGCCCGACGCCGGGACGTCGCCCGACGAGCATGCGGAGAGGGCGAGCGACGCCGCTGCCGCTGCCGCTACGTAGAGCCCTGTCTTGCGCATCCGTATCTCCTTCGACCGGTGGTGGTTCGTCGTCGTCGAGATCGAACCGCTTCGACATCAAAGCGCGCCCAGCCTCGGTCACGACGGATCGACCTGTCAAACTGGAGCGGCCCTGGCCTGGCGTTTCATGGGTTCTTCGGAGTCGCGAGGCTGATCCCGAGAATCGAAGCGCTTCGGAAACTGGAGCCGTGCACCCGGGCCGGCGCGAGCGGTGTCGGCGCGAGCGAGGCCCCCGGCCGCCCGACCTCGTTGCCCGAGGTGCGCCGGATCGCTACCGTTGTTGAAGCGCTTCGACAATTGTCGCCGGTAGCGTGACCGCCGTGCCGCACCGCTGCGGCATCCCGAGGAGGACCCGTGGACGTGCCTGCCTTCCGAGACATCCGCCTTCCGGCGCCCGAGCGCGCCCGCGACCTGCTGTCCCGGCTGTCGCACGACGAGCGGGTGGCGATGCTCCACCAGCACGCGCCCGCCGTCGAGCGGCTCGGGCTGGCGCCGTTCCACACCGGCTGCGAGGCCCTGCACGGGGTGGCGTGGCTGGGTGAGGCGACCGTCTTCCCGCAGCCGGTGGGGCTCGCGGCGACGTGGGACGCCGACCTGGTGCGCCGTGTCGGCGACGCCGTCGCGTCCGAGGTGCGGGCCAAGCACCGGGCCGACCCGTCCGTGAGCCTCAACGTCTGGGCGCCGGTGGTCAACACGCTGCGGCACCCCGGCTGGGGGCGCAACGAGGAGGGGTACTCGGAGGACCCGCACCTCACCGCGCACCTCGCGACCGCCTACTGTCGCGGCCTGCGCGGCGAGCACGAGCGGGTCTGGCGGACGGTCCCCACGCTGAAGCACTTCCTCGCGTACAACAACGAGACCGACAGGTCCTCGACGAGCTCGAACGTCACGCCGCGCACCCTGCACGAGGAGGAGCTGCCCGCGTTCCGGGAGCCCGTCGAGGCGGGCGTCGCGGGCGCGGTGATGCCGTCGTACAACCAGGTGAACGGCGTGCCGGCGCACCTGCAGGGTGAGCTGTTCGACGAGCTGCGGTCGTGGGCGCCCGGGTCCGTCGCCCTCGTCTCCGACGCCGCGGCGCCCGCCTTCCTCGTGACGCTGCAGGGCGCCGCGACCGACCGGGCCGCCGGGAACGCCGCGATGGTGCGCGCCGGGGTCGACTCGTTCACCGACGACGACGCGGACCGCGGGCCCACGGTGCGGCGGGTCGAGGAGGCCCTCGAGCGCGGCCTGCTCACGACCGACGAGGTCGACCGCGCGGTGCTGCGCCTGCTCGAGCTGCGGATCCGGACGGGGGAGCTCGACGGCGACCACGACCCGTACGCCCTCGACGGCACGATCGACGCCCCGGAGCACCGCGGGCTCGCCCGGGAGGCCGCGGCCCGGTCCGTGGTCGTGCTGCGCAACGACGCCGGCACGTTGCCGCTCGCGGCCGGGACCGTCGCCGTCGTCGGACCGCTCGCGGACGTCGTGCTCACCGACTGGTACTCGGGCACCCCGCCGTACGCGGTCACCCCGGCGGACGGGTGGCGCGCGGCGGTCGGCGCCGACCGCGTGGAGGTCGCGACCGGGGCCGACGTCGTCGCGCTGCGGGAGGTGGGCACCGGCCGGTACGTCGCCGTCTCGGCCGACGGGGACCGTGTCGTCGCCGACGCCGCGGGCGCGGGCAAGGACACGCACCTGCAGGTGACCGACTGGGGCGACGGCGTCCTGACGCTACGGGCCGCCGCCTCCGGGCGGCTGCTGACCGGGGCGGCCTGGCCGCTGCGCGCCGACGCCGAGCGCGTGGGCGGCTGGGAGGTGCAGGAGAGCTTCCGCCGCCACGTCCACCCCGACGGCTCGTGGTCGCTGCTGCACCTCGGCTCGGGTCGCTGGGTGCGGGTGCAGCGGGGGACCGGCGTGCTGTGCGCGGAGGGGCGGACCCTGGACGACGCCGCGCGGTTCGTGCCGCGGGTGCTGGAGTCCGGGGCGGCGCGCGTGGCCGAGGCCGCCGCCCGCTGCGACGCGGTCGTCGTCGTGGTCGGCAACGACCCGCACCTGAACGGGCGCGAGACGCAGGACCGCCCCCACCTGATGCTGCCCGACGCCGCCGTCGAGGTGTGGCGGGCCGCCGCGGACGCGAACCCGCGGGCCGTCCTGGCGATCGTGTCGAGCTACCCCTACGTGCTCGGGCCCGGGGCGGACGACGCGGCGACGGTGGTCTGGAGCAGCCACGGCGGGCAGGAGCTCGGGCACGGGCTCGCCGACGTGCTCACCGGAGCCGTCGAGCCCACCGGGCGGCTCGCCCAGACGTGGCCGGCCCGGCCGGAGCAGGCGGGCGACCTCTTCGACTACGACACGCGCCGCCAGCAGGTCACCTATCGGCACCTGCCCGCGGGCGACCTCGGCGCCCCGGCGTTCGCCTTCGGGCACGGCCTGACGTACGGCGACGTCGCCTACGACGGTCTGGAGCTGTCGCGGGCCGTGGCGGACGCCCCGGCACCGACCCGCGACCACCCGCCGCTGCACCCGCGCGACCCGGCCGCTCCCGGCGTCGTGACCGCGCGGGTGGCGGTGCGCAACGCCGGTGACCGGCCTGCCGAGGAGCTGGTGCAGGTCTACTCGCTGGGCTCCGCGGCGGCGGGGACCGCCACCCCGGTCCGCCTGCTCCTCGGCTATCGGCGCGTGCGCCTCGCGCCCGGCGAGGAGGCGACCGTGGACGTCCCGGTCGACGTCGCCCGGCTCGCCGTCTGGGAGGGGCGGCCCGGTGGCGGGGCGCTCGACGGGGCCCTGCGCGTCCAGCCGGGGGAGTACGTCCTCGCGGCCGGCCCGTCCAGCGCCGACCTGCCCGTGCGGCGGACCCTGCGGGTGCAGGGCGGTGCGGTGCGGTGAGGATCGACCCGGAGGGCCGCACCGCCCAGGGCATCACCACGTTCGTCCTGTTCGTGGTCCTCAACGTGCTGTACCTCGTGGCCTGCCTGCCCGTCGTGACCATCGGCGCCGCGACGAGCGCGCTCTTCGAGGTGACGCTGCGGTACGCCGACGACGAGCGCGGGCACCTGGTGCGCGGGTTCGTCGTCGCCCTCGGGCGCAACGCCTGGCGTGGCACCGTCACCCTCATGGCGTTCGGGCTCCCGGCGGCGATGCTCGTGTACAGCGGGGCCTTCTGGCTCTCGCTGACCAGCACGCTCAGCGCCGTGGCGGGGGCCCTCGCGGTGCTGGGCGCCTGCTACCTCCTCGCAGCCCTGCTCTACGCGCTCGCGCTGGTCGGCTGGTTCGACGCACCGCTGCGGCGGACGCTGCGCAACGCGCTGCTCCTCCCGCTCGTCGAGCCGGCGCGCACCCTGCTGCTGGTGCTGATCCCCGTGGGGTCGGCGTGCCTGGCCTTCGTGGCGCCGCAGACGCTCTTCCTCGGCGCGACGATCGGGTTCTCCTTCGGCGCCTACGTCTGCGCCTTCGTGCTGCACGGCGTCTTCCGCCGCCGTCAGGCCCACCCGTCCGAGCTCGAGCCGGTGAGCCCGCACTCCGGGCAGTAGTCTTCGGGCGCGACCGGACCGGCGCGGGGACACGGCGCAGGCACGACGAAGGGCTCGGGCAGGACGCCCGAGCCCTTCGTCGTGCCGCTACCGGTGACGCGTCA
The DNA here is from genome assembly GCF_044389085.1 of Isoptericola sp. NPDC019693. NCBI lineage: Bacteria > Bacillati > Actinomycetota > Actinomycetes > Micrococcales > Promicromonosporaceae > Isoptericola > Isoptericola sp. NPDC019693. Next base: position 41,404 of record NZ_JBIRXP010000008.1, read on the forward strand.
CCAGCTCGTGACCGTCACCCGAACTCCTTGGCGACCGCCACGCGCGCGTCGTTCTGCGCCTGGGCGTTCGCCATGTCGAAGTCGAGCACCTTGGCGTACCCGAGGCCCTCGACGGTCGTCTGCATGTCCGCCAGGATCGAGTCGAACTCGGACTCGCTCTTGGCGAAGACCATCTTCCAGGAGTGCTCGATGATGGCGGCCTTGACCTGGCTGCGGATGGCCTCGATCTCCGAGTCGTCCGTCGGGGCGGTGAAGCTCGAGCCCGGCGCCACGACCAGCTGGTCGTTGGCCTGCAGGTACTCCATGGTCGAGGTGGCGTCACCCATCCGGGCGCTCCAGTCCTCGGTCAGCGGGTTGGCGACCTGCTCCTGGTAGCTCGGCCAGAAGGTGTAGTTGTACGGGAACTCCGTCTCCGGGTTGACGTCCTTGGGCAGGACGGTCGACACGTTCAGCGTCGACACGCCGTCCGTGTAGGCACCGCCGCCCCACTCGGCCGGCACGTCGGCGCCGCCCTCGCGGAACACCTTCGTGCCGAAGTCGGTGAGCGTCGGCTCGCCGTCCTCGCCCTTCTCCCAGGTGAGGCCCTCCGGTCCCGCGGCCGCGCCCGTCTGCGACGAGTTCATGTTGACGCCCTCGGGCGAGTAGAGCCAGTCGATGAACGCCGCCAGGCGGGCCGGGTCCTCGGCGCCCGACCCGATGCCGAGGATCTGCTTGCCGCCGTACACCTCGGCGCCGTAGGAGAAGATCTGCTGGTCGGCCAGCGGCGCGAGCTCGAAGCCCTTGCCGTCGGCCATGTTCGCGTCGGTGTTGTACGCCGACTGGCCGAGCCACGGCCACCAGGACAGCAGCACCTGGCCGTTCTGGTACTTGGTGAACATGGTGTCGTAGTTCTGGGTGGTCGACTCGGGGTCGACGAGGCCCATCTGGTTCGCGTCGAAGTAGAACTTCAGGGCCCGGACGTACTGCGAGTCGGAGTCGACGATGCTCTGGTAGTCCGAGCCGTCGGCCTTCGCGAGGACGAAGCCCATCTCGTCGTACCCGTAGAGGGTGGCGGGCTGCTTCGCCGTGACCATCATGTTGCCGTCCCAGTCCTTGAACAGGGAGATGGCGTAGGCCTTCTGCCCGTTGTCGGCCTTCGGCTGCGCGTCCTGCATGTCCTTCAGCACGGGCAGGAGGTCCTCCAGCGTGCCGATCTCCGGGTAGCCGGCCTCGGCGTACAGGTCCCAGCGCAGGTAGGGGCCGAACGTGGGCTCGAGGCCCTCGGAGGGCTCGGTCGGCTTGAGGCTCGACACGGAGGTCGGGAAGCCGTAGACGCCCTCCTTGCCCTCGTTGAGGTGCTGGACCGCCGGGTCGAACTGCGACACGTTCTTCATCGACGCGTAGTAGTCGGCCGCGTCGAGGAGGAGGCCGCCCTCCACGAGCTCGTCCATCTGCTGGCCCTTGTCGACGACGACGAGGTCGCCCAGCTCGCCGCCCGAGACGCGGGTGTTGTACAGGGTGTCACCCCCGCCGGCGACGTTGGGGGCGATGATGTTGAGCTCCATGTTGAACTTGTCCTTGACGACCTTCGCGAACCACCCGCCCTGGGTCCCCATGTAGTTGGCGAGCCCGTCGTAGACGTCGACGGTGATCGGGTCGGCCTTGGACCAGTCCTGGTCGAGGTTGACGTTCGACGGCGCGTCGTCGTCCGACCCGCCGGGCGAGCAGGCCGCGAGCGCGAGCACCCCGACCAACGGGGCCACCACCATGGCGACCGATTTCCTGAGTTTCATGACACCCCTTCGTGCGTGCGACGAGACACGGTCAGCCCTTGACCGCGCCGAGCATGATTCCCTTGACGAAATAGCGCTGGAACAGCGGGTAGATGAAGAGGATCGGGAGCACCACGAGCACCGCGACCGTCATGCGGATCGACGTCGGTGTCTGGGTGGTGGCCGCCGTGGCCAGCGCCCCGAGGTTCCCCTGAGCGTTCTGCGCCGCCTGCGCCAGGCTGCTCGCCTGGTTCGTGTACGTGTAGAGCAGGTACTGCAGGGAGTAGAGCTTCTGGTCCGTGATGTACAGCAGCGTGTCCTGGAACGAGTTCCACTGGGCCACCGCGGTGAAGATCGCCACCGTGGCCAGGATCGGCGTCATGTTCGGCAGGATGATCCGGAAGAACACCCGCAGCGTGCCGGCCCCGTCGATCTCCGCCGCCTCCTGCAGCGAGGCGGGCATCGACTCCACGTACGTCTTGACGAGGATGATGTTGAAGGGCTGCACGATCGCCGGGAGGATGTAGACCCAGAACGAGTTGGTGAGCCCCAGCGTCTTCATCGTGATGTACATGGGGATGAGCCCGGCGCTGAAGTACATCGTGAAGATGACCAGCCGGTACCAGAGGGAGCGCTTCCACATCCGCTCCTGGGTGAACATGAAACCGAGGAAGGCCGAGGCGAGCACCGTGCAGGCCGTGCCGATCACGGTGCGGGCCACCGACACGATCGCGGCGGCCGACAGCCCGTCGAGCTGCAGGATCTGCGCGTAGTTCGACAGGTGCAGCCCCTCGGGCCACAGGCGGACCTGCCCCAGGGCGCTCATGTCGTTGGCGCTGACGGAGTTGATGATCAGGAAGTAGAACGGGTAGGCGCACAGGAGCGCGAAGAGCAGGAACCCGACGTAGTTGACGATCGCGAAGGGAACGTCGCCGCGGGTGCGCTTGAGGGCAGGGCTGGTGATTGACACGGTCTCGTCCCCGTTCAGATGATCGACGTGCCGCGGGCGCGCTTGGCGATCGCGTTGGCGGTGACGAGCAGGACGACGGAGATGACGCTCTTGAGCATGCCCAGCGCCGTCGCCATCGACAGGCTGTTCCCGGTGATGCCGATGTTGTAGACGTACAGGTCCAGCACCTGGATGTGCTCCTTGTTGAAGGCGTTCTGGAACACGTAGTACTGCTCCATGCCGTTGTTGAGCATGTTCGCGATGGAGAGCACGAGCAGGACGACGTAGGTGGGCATCAGCTGCGGGAAGGTGATGTACCGCATGAGCTGGAAGCGGCCGGCGCCGTCGATGCGCGCCGACTCGTACAGCGCCGGGTCGATCGACGTGATGGCGGCGAGGTACATGATCGCGCCCCAGCCCAGGCCCTTCCACAGGCTCCAGAGCAGCATCGTGAGCCACACGTGCTCGCCGGTGTCGAGGAACTTGATCGGTGTGGTGATCAGGCCCCAGTCGTTGAGCACCGAGTTGACGAGCCCCGAGGTGGAGAAGAGCGAGAAGGCGATCATGTACACGAGCACCCACGAGATGAAGTTCGGGAGCGTCGTGAGCGTCTGCACCGCGTTCTTGAACCACGGGGCCCGGATCTCGTTGAGGAGCATCGCGAAGAAGACAGGGAGCAGCGAGGTCGCGATCCCGAGGAAGCTCATGGCGAGCGTGTTCGCCATGACCTGCCCGATCTGCTGGAGCTGCGTCGGGGACGACACGAGCATCCGGAACCACTGGAACCCGACGAACTCGCTGCCCGACAGCCCGAGGGCGGGCTTGTAGTCGTAGAACGCCGTCGCCCAGCCGACGAGCGGCAGGTAGGAGAACGCGAGGACGAGGACGAGGAACGGCAGGATGACGAGGAACATCGCCGGCGAGGGCTTCTTGCCCTGACGTCTCCGGTCACGGCCGCGGCGCCGCCGCGGCGGTTCCTCGCTCGGGCGCCCGCGTCCGCGGTCCGGTGCGACGGCGGCGCCGTGGTCGAGCAGCGGCGCTCCCTGGGTGAGGCTCACCTGTCACTCCCTCGTGATGGGTCTCTCGCGCATGCGCGGTGACCGCCGGTGGCCACTGCGTCGAAGCGCTTCGAATTGATATCACTCCCGCGACGGGTCGCGCAATGGTGTGCGGCAGATCAGGGGGAGCGGTCCGGCGGCGCCGGGGCCCGGCCGGTCAGCGGGGGGCGGTGCTCCCGCGGGTGGTGAGCACGGGCGTCAGCAGCCGGGTCTCGGCGTGCTGCCCGCCGTCGAGCCGCGCCATGACGATGTCCACGGCGAGGCTGCCGATCGTCGACGCGGGCAGGTCGATGGCGGTCATCGGGACCTGCTGGGCGAGCGCGACGTCCTCGGGGCACAGGGCGATGACCGACACGTCCTCGGGCACGGACCGGCCGGCGTCGCGCAGCCGGGACAGCACGTGCGGCAGGGCGCGCTCGTTGTGCACGAAGAGGCCGCTGGTCCCGGGCGCCTCGGCGAGGAGCTCGTCGACGACCCGGGCGACCTCGGCGGGCGCCCCCGGGCACGCCACGACCCGCGCCTCCAGGCCGTGCTCCGGCGCACCCTGCGCGAAGCCGCGCATCACCCGGTCCACGTACGACGTGTGCCGGTCCACGACCTCCGGCGGAGCGCCCAGCATCGCCACCTGCCGGTGCCCGAGCTCGGACAGGTGCTGTGCCGCCAGGCGACCCGCGGCCTCGAAGTCGAGGTCGACGCACGACAGCCCCGACGCGTCGCGCGGCAGCCCCACCAGCACGGACGGCTGCCGGGACCGGGCGAGGATCGGGATGCGGGCGTCGTCCGCCTCGACGTCCATGACGACGAGCGCGTCGACCATCGAGCCGTTGATCGCCCGCTCCAGGCCCTCGAGATCGTCCTGCGTGAGCAGCAGGACGTCGTGCGCGTGCTCCCGCGCGCGGGTGACGACGCCGCCCGCGAACTGCATGATCACGGGCACGTCGATGCCGGCGCGCAGCGGGACCATGAGCCCGATGACCTCCGTCCGCGCCGACGCGAGAGCGCGTGCGCCGGCGTGCGGGCGGTAGCCCAGCGTCGCGATCGCCTGCTCCACCCGGCGGCGGGTGGGCGCGGAGATGGACCGCTTCCCGGACAGCACGTAGGAGACTGTCGACGCCGAGACTCCCGCCGCCTTCGCGACGTCCTCGATGGTGGCCACGGGCTATCTCCTGGGTGCGTGAGGGACGGCGGTGCCCGCGACCGGGAGGTCGGCGGGCACGTCGAGGATCACGGTAGCGCCCGCGGCGACCGCGACCGGGGTTCCCGCGGCGGCCATGCCGCCGTGGCGCACCACGACGTCCAGCGCCCGGTCGGCCGGCGCGCGCAGCAGCGCGCGGGCGAGGGAGCCGTCGCGCCACACGAGGTCGACCTCGGCCCCGCCGCGCGCACGCAGGCCGGCCACCTCGCCGTCGGGCCACTGCGGGGGCAGCGCGGGCAGCAGGTCGAGCCGGACCACGCCGTCGTCCCGCCGGTGCGACTGCACCAGCATCTCCGCGACGCCCGCCGTGAGCCCGAGGTTGCCGTCGATCTGGAACGGCGGGTGGGCGCTGAACAGGTTCGGGTACAGCCCGCCCCGGTGGCCGACGTGCTGCCCGGCCGGGCCGTCGGCGGGTCGCAGGGACAGCAGCACCTGGTCGTGGGCCCGCGCGCCCTCGCCGAGGCGTGCCCACAGCGCGATCCGCCAGGCGAGCGACCAGCCCGTGGACTCGCGGCCCCGCAGCTCGAGGCTGCGCGCGGCGGCGCGCGCCAGGTCCGGGGTCGTGGTCGGGTCGACGTCGCCGAGCGGGTAGAGCCCCACGAGGTGCGACAGGTGCCGGTGGTCCGGCTCCGCCTCGGGGACCTCCGCGCCCCACTCCAGCAGCTCGCCGCGGGACCCGACCGCCGGGTCCGGCAGCGCGGCGACCACGGACTCGAGGCGCGCGAGCCACGGCTCGTCGGCGTCGTCGAGCCCGAGCGAGCCGGCGGCCTCGCGGCAGCCCGCCGCCAGGGCCCGCAGCAGCGCCACGTCCATCGTGGCGCTCGTCGTGACCGCAGCGGGCTCGCCGTCGGGCGCCACGAACTGGTTCTCCGGCGACGTCGACGGGCTGGTCCAGGCGCGCAGCGGCCGTCCGTCGTGCCCGGCGTCGCCGGCCGCCCCGTCCGACGTCTGCACCCAGGCGAGCGCGAACTCGCCCGCGCCGCGGAGCGCGGGCCACGCGGCCCGCAGCTCGGCGTCGTCGCCCGTGAACCGGTGGTGCTCCAGGAGGTGCTGGGCCAGCCAGGTGCCGCCGTGCGCCCATGCGGACCACTTGGCCTCGCCGCGGCCGTTCCCGACGGGCGCCGCGTGGCCCCACGCGTCCGAGTTGTGGTGCGCCACCCAGCCCGTGGCGCCGTACAGGTCGCGGGCGACGGCGGCGCCCGGCCCGGCGGCCAGCCGGCGGACGTAGCGCAGCAGCGGCTCCTGGCTCCCGGCGAGCGCCGTGCTGCCCGCCGCCCAGTACGCCATCTGCAGGTTGATGTTCAGCGTGTAGCCGCTGCTCCACGGGCCGGGGAGCCACGGGTTCCACAGGCCCTGGAGCGTGAGGGGCAGGCCACCCGTCCGCGAGGACGAGAGCAGCAGGTAGCGGCCGAAGTGGAACGCGAGAGCCGCCAGCCCCGAGTCGGGGCGGTCGGCCGCGGCCAGCACACGGCGGTCCGTGGGCAGGTCGCCGGCTCCCGCCGGTGCCGGCAGCGCGAGGTCCACGCGCCCGTAGTGCCGGGCGTGCTCCGCGACGTGCGCGGCGCGCAGGCGCTCGCGGACCGCGGCAGCCTCGTCGGCCGAAGCGCCGCCGTCACGGCCCTCGCCGTCGAGCAGCCCGGCGGCGAGCTGCGCCGCGACCCGGTCGGCCGGTGGCGCGGCGTCGGGCTCGCCGGGCGGCTCGGTGGTGGCGGTCGCGACCAGGAGGACGTGGGTGCGCCCCGCGCCGGTGCGCAGCGCGCCGTCGGCCGGCACGGCGTCGTGGTCGGCGGCCGCCGTGACCGCGACGGTGCCCGTGCGGCCGCGCGCGGCGTCGTAGCGCAGCTCGCCCTCGGGGTGGTGGGACGGCGGGACGTCGACCGGCAGGTCGACGGAGCGCACCAGCACGGCCGGGGCGTCGGCGGGAAGGGCCGGGAGCGGGTCCGGGGCCAGAGCGGTCGAGGGCCGCAGCAGGCTCTCGACGCGCACGACCAGGCGGACCGGTCGCTCGGCGCGCACGGTGTGCACCACCGCCCCGCCGCGGGCGTCGGCCCAGGTCTCGTGCACGACGCGCCCCGCCACGGGGTGCTCCCACGTGTGGGTGGCGACGCCGGTGCGCAGGTCCAGCTCGCGGCGCTCGACGGCGTGGGGGAGCGGGTCCGCCGGGCTCGTCGGGGCCGTGGCGGGAACGGCGGGCGGCGCGTCGGCGGGCTCGACGGCGACGTCGAGCTCGGCGAGCGGGAGGTACGCCTGGGCCCACGGGGTCTGGGTCTCGGCGAGCAGGGCCTCGGCGGTGCGCACGTCCCCCGACTCGACGGCGGCACGGACCCGGGCGAGGTGCTCGGGTCCGCGGGCCCGAGCGCCGGCCAGCGGGTCGGCGGGGGGCGGGCCCGACCAGGCGGTGCCGTCGTTGAGCCACAGGTGCTCGACCCCGGCCCGGCCAGCGCACATCGCGCCCCGGAAGCCGTTGCCCACCGGGTAGGCCTCGACCCACCGGTCGGCGCTGCGGTCGGTGTGCAGGACGTGCGTCGTCGCGGGGAGGTCGCCCATGGTCGGAGAGCGTAGTCGGCCCGCGCGAATCGCTTCGACCGCCGGGGCGGTTCGTCGTGGCCGGGCGTGTTCCGGTCGGGGCGCCCCTGCTTGACGGGGCCCCGTTCCGGGTCGATACTCGCCGTCGAAGCGCTTCGACTCAGGTCGTGGCGCCTCGCCGCGGCCTGAGGACCGCCGCCGCGGCGCTGGACTCGACGAGGAGGACCTCATGCTCCACCGCGCACGCACCCTGTCCGCGGCCGCCCTGATCGCCGCGTCGGCCCTTACGCTGACCGCCTGCGTGGGCGGTGGCGGAGGCGGAGGCACCGCCGCCGGCGGCGGGGACACCGACGACACGACCCTGACGATCTGGCACTACGAGAACGACGACTCGGCGATGGGCCAGGCCTGGGCGAAGGCGATCGAGATCTTCGAGGACGAGCACCCGGACGTCACGGTCGAGGTCGAGAAGCAGACGTTCGAGCAGATCCAGAAGAACGCGAAGATCGTGCTGACCGGCGACGACGTCCCCGACGTCATGGAGTACAACAAGGGCAACGCGACCGCGGGGCAGCTCGCCGCGCAGGGCCTGCTCGCCCCGCTGACGGACGCCGCGGAGGAGAACGGCTGGGCCGACAAGCTCTCGGGGTCGCTGCAGACCACCGCGCGCTACGACGAGAACGGCCTCATGGGCTCCGGCGACTGGTACGGGGTGCCCAACTACGGCGAGTTCGTCGGCGTCTACTACAACAAGCAGATGTTCGAGGACGCGGGTCTCGAGGTCCCGACCACGCTCGACGAGCTCGAGCAGGTGATGAAGGCGTTCAAGGACGAGGGGATCACCCCGCTGGCCGAGGCCGGGGCGGAGTACCCCATGGGCCAGCTCTGGTACGAGCTCGTGCTGGCGCACGCCGACCGGGAGCTCGTGGACCAGTACCAGCTCTTCGACGGTGACGTCGACTTCCACGGGCCCGAGATGACGGCGGCCACCGAGCAGCTCGACGCGTGGATCGAGGACGGGTACATCGCCTCCGACTCCGCCGGGCTCACGGCCGAGGACATGGGCGTCGCCTTCATGAAGGGCGACTACCCGATGATGGTGTCCGGGTCCTGGTGGTTCGGCCGCGTGACGGCCGAGATGAAGGACGACTGGGGCCAGTTCAACTTCCCGGGGAACGCGCTGCACACCGGTTCGTCGGGCAACCTGTGGGTGGTCCCGACCAACGCGGACTCGCCGTCGCTGGCCGAGGAGTTCATCGACACGACCCTGCGCCCCGAGGTGCAGGACGTGCTCGCGCAGACCGGCGGCCTGCCGGTCGCGGGCGACGCGGCCGCGATCACGGACGACAAGACCCGTGAGCTCACCGAGAACTTCCAGGCGATCCTCGACGACGACGGGCTGGCGTTCTACCCCGACTGGCCGGTGCCCGGCTACTACGACACGATCGTCAGCCAGCTGCAGTCCCTGATCAACCGGTCGAAGACGCCGGAGCAGGTGCTCGACGGGCTGGAGTCGGCCTACACGGACGGCAAGGCCGACCTCCTGGGCGAGTGACGACGTGACCACCACTCTCAGCCCGCCCGCGGCGGCGCCCCGGGCCGACGCCCGCACGCGCCGCCGCCGGCGGGGCACCACCCTGCCCTACCTGGCGTACCTGCTCCCCGGCGCGGTGCTCTTCGTGCTCGTCATCGGGTACCCGCTGGTGACCAACGTCTACATCAGCCTGTTCTCCTGGCGCGGCGGCCTGGCGCCGCTCACCTGGGTGGGCCTCGACAACTACACGGAGCTCTGGCACGACGCCGCCTTCTGGACGTCGTTCCAGAACTCGATCGCGATGATCGTCGCGATGGTGCTCGTGCCCACGGTGATCGGGCTGCTGCTCGCGGCCGTGCTCTTCGACTACCTGGGCCGCCGGTTCGGCGGCCGGGTCGCGTCCGTCCTGCGGGCCACGTACTACCTGCCGCAGATCCTGCCGGTCGCGGTCGCGGGCGTGCTGTGGAACTGGATCCTCAACGCCCAGACCGGCGCGCTCAACGAGATCCTGCGCGCCCTCGGCGTCACGGACCCGCCCAACTGGCTGGGCGACCCGAGCACGGCGCTGCCGAGCGTCATGCTCGTGCTGATCTGGGTGCAGATCGGCTACCCCGTGGTGATCTTCATGGCGGCGCTGCAGCGCGTGGACCCCGAGCTGTACGAGGCGGCGGAGCTGGACGGCGCCGGCTGGTGGCGGCGGTTCGTGGCCATCACGATCCCGCAGATCCGCCCGGAGACGTTCGTCGTGACGCTGACCTGCACGGTCGCGGCGCTGAAGGTGTTCGGCCCGATCTACGTGCTGACCCGCGGCGGACCGGAGAGCTCCACGCTCGTGCCGAGCTACTACTCGTACCTCAACTTCTTCGACAAGTCGCAGGTGGGCTACGGCGCCGCCGTCGCCACCGTGCTCACCGTGGTGATCCTCGTGGTCGCCGTCGTCATCCTCGCGCTGCAGACGCGCGCCGAGCGGGCCGAGGAGGGGGTGCGCTGATGGCTACGACCCTGGCGACCGTGCGTGCGCGCAGCGGGAACCGCCATCACCGGGGCGCGGGGCGCTGGTTCGTGCTCGCGGGCGCCGTCGTCGTCGCGCTGCTCGTGCTCGCACCGCTGCTGGTCATGCTGCTCAACGCGTTCAAGTCGCCCGACGACTACACGCAGCACGGACCGCTCAGCCTGCCGACGAGCCTGTACCTCGACGGGCTCGTGAACTTCTGGCAGCGCACCGAGTTCCCGGTGAAGCTGTGGAACTCGTTCTTCATCTCCGCCGTCGTCGCGGTCGCGGCGTGCGCGCTCTCGCTCCTCAACGCCTACGCGATCGGGATCGGCCGGATCAAGGGCCGCATGTGGGTGGTGCTGCTCTTCCTGCTCGCGAACATGCTCCCGCAGGAGGCGCTCATCTACCCCCTGTTCGACATGGCCCGCCAGGTGGGCCTGTCGAACTCGCAGTGGTCCGTGATCATCATCTTCACGGTCATCCAGTCGGCCTTCGGCACCTACCTGCTGGCGTCCGTGCTGGGCACGTTCCCGCCCGCGCTGCTCGAGGCGGCGGCGCTCGACGGCGCGGGGCGCTGGCGGATCCTGTGGCGGGTGGTGTTCCCCATCGTGCGGCCCACGCTCATGGTCCTGATGATCTTCTTCTTCATCTGGACCTGGAACGAGTTCTTCATCCCCTTGGTCATGCTCACGACCAACGACACCCAGACGATCCCGATCGCGCTCGCGTCGCTCCAGGGCGACCGGATGATGGACGCACCCACGACCAACGCCGGGGCGCTCGTCTCCCTCGTCCCGGCCCTCGTGTTCTTCCTGATCTTCCAGCGCACCCTCACGCGGGGCGTCACCGCCGGCGCGGTGAAGTAGCGCGCCACACCCACCCTCGCGCGGCGTGCCCCCCGGCGCCCCGCCATCATCGACACGACAGCACGGAGTGTGCCCCTGATGAAGTTCACCGACGGCTACTGGCAGACCCGCCGCGGCATCGCGCCGCTGTACGCGGTGGAGGTCGACGACGTCCGCGTCGACGAGGCCGCGGGCACGATGACGGTGTACGCCCCGACCGCGCGGATCCGGCGCCGGGGGGACACCCTCAACCGGCCGATGCTCACCGTCACGTACTCCTCGCCGGCGCCGGGCGTGGTGCGGGTGCGCGTGGAGCACTTCGCGGGGGCCGCGCGGCGCGGGCCGGAGTTCGCCGTCCAGGGCGAGCCGGGCTTCCTCCCGGTCGTGAAGGTCGACGAGACGGAGGGCGTGCTCGAGACCGGCGGGCTCTCGGTGCGGGTGCACCGGGGCGGCGGCTGGCGCGTGGACGTCGAGCACGACGGCCGGGTGCTCACCTCCAGCCTGCCGAAGTCGGTCGGCGCGATGACCGCGACGTCGGGCCCGCTCGAGGGCGGCACCTGGGTGCACGAGCAGCTCTCCCTCGAGCCCGGCGAGCACGTGTACGGCCTCGGCGAGCGGTTCGGGCCGTTCGTCAAGAACGGCCAGTCCGTCGACGTGTGGAACGAGGACGGCGGCACGTCCAGCGAGCAGGCGTACAAGAACGTGCCGCTCTACCTGACCAGCAAGGGCTACGGGGTCTTCGTGGCGCACCCCGAGCGGGTCTCGCTCGAGGTCGCCTCGGAGGTGAACACGCGCGTCCAGTTCTCGGTCGAGGGCCAGTCGCTCGAGTACTACGTCATCGCCGGCCCGACGCCGAAGGACGTGCTGCGCCGGTACACCGCGCTCACCGGCCGGCCGGCGCGCGTGCCCGCCTGGTCGTACGGCACCTGGTTGTCGACGTCGTTCACCACGGACTACGACGAGGCCACGGTCACGAGCTTCGTGGACGGGATGGCGGAGCGGGGGCTGCCGCTGAGCGTCTTCCACTTCGACTGCTTCTGGATGCGCGAGTACCAGTGGTGCGACTTCGAGTGGGACCCCCGCGTCTTCCCCGACCCGGAGGGCATGCTCGCCCGCCTGCACGAGCGGGGCCTCAAGGTGAGCGTCTGGATCAACCCGTACATCGGGCAGCGGTCCCGGCTCTTCGCGGAGGGACGGGAGAAGGGGTACCTGCTGCGCACCACCGACGGCGGCGTCTGGCAGTGGGACATGTGGCAGGCGGGCATGGCGCTGGTGGACTTCACCAACCCGGACGCCGCGGAGTGGTACCTCGGCCACCTGGAGCGTCTGCTCGACCAGGGGGTCGACGCCTTCAAGACCGACTTCGGGGAGCGCGTGCCCACCGAGGGCGTCGTCTGGCACGACGGCTCCGACCCCCGCAAGATGCACAACTACTACGCCGAGCTGTACAACGAGCTCGTCTTCCGCCTGCTCGAGCGCCGCCGCGGGCGCGGTGACGCCGTCGTGTTCGCGCGGTCGGCCACGGCGGGCGGCCAGCAGTTCCCGGTGCACTGGGGCGGCGACTGCGACTCGACGTACGCGTCGATGGGCGAGTCGCTGCGCGGTGGCCTGTCGCTCGCGCTGTCGGGCTTCGGCTACTGGAGCCACGACATCGGCGGCTTCGAGGGCACGCCCGACGCCGGCGTGTTCAAGCGGTGGCTCGCGTTCGGGCTGCTGTCGAGCCACTCGCGCTTCCACGGCTCGTCGTCCTACCGCGTGCCGTGGGCCTTCGACGAGGAGGCCGTCGACGTCACGCGCCGCTTCACGCGCCTCAAGATGTCGCTCATGCCGTACCTCGCCGCCGCGGGCGAGGAGGCGCACGCCGCGGGCACCCCGATCATGCGGCCGATGGTGCTGGAGTTCCCCGGCGACCGCGCGACGTTCGGCGTCGACATGCAGTACATGCTGGGCGGCTCGCTGCTCGTGGCCCCGGTCTTCCAGGCCGACGGCACGGTCGAGTACTACGTGCCCGAGGGCACGTGGACGCGCCTGCTCGACGGCGAGGACGCGGCGCACGCGCAGACCGTGACGGGCCCGCGCTGGGTCACCGAGACCCACGGGTTCGACTCCCTGCCCGTGCTGGTGCGCCCGGGCACGGTGCTGCCCGTCGGGGCCCGCACCGACCGGCCCGACTACGCGTGGGCCGACGGTGTGGAGCTGCGGTGCGTCGAGCTGCCCGACGGGTACGACGCGGTCACGACCGTGCCGACCGGAGGGCCCGACGGCGAGGCGGCGGCCTTCCGCGTCCGGCGCACCGGCGACGAGATCGTCGTGACGACCGACGACGCCCCGGGGCCCTGGGCCGTCCGGGCGGGGGAGCGGACGGCGGCCGGCGACGGCCCCGGCACCGTGACCCTGTCCGTCTGAGTCGCTCTCGACCAGGCGATCCGTCGCGCCGTCCGGCGCGATGCCGCGACGGATCGCCTGGTCGAGAGTGCCTGGCCCGGGCCGGCCCGGGCGTGTGACCTACACTGGAGACGATCGGGTGGGAGCGCTCCCACCCGTCCCCACCCGCCGTGATCCCAGGATCGAGGACCGAGAACCATGACCACCACGTCCACGGCCACCCCGACCGAGACGGTCGACGAGGTGACCGCCGCCCGCACGTTCCCCGCGGACTTCCTGTGGGGCACCGCGACCGCGGCGTACCAGATCGAGGGGGCCGCCGCCGAGGGCGGCCGCGGCCCGTCGATCTGGGACACCTACTCCCACACCCCCGGGCGCACGCAGGGCGGCGACACGGGCGACGTCGCCTGCGACCACTACCACCGCTGGGCCGAGGACGTGGACCACCTCGACCGGCTCGGCGTCGGCGCCTACCGTCTGTCCATCTCGTGGTCGCGCGTGCAGCCCGGCGGGACCGGCCCCCTCAACCCCGAGGGCGTCGCGTTCTACCGCGACCTGCTGGACGCCCTGCGCGAGCGCGGCATCCGCCCGTTCGTCACGCTCTACCACTGGGACCTGCCGCAGGAGCTCGAGGACGCCGGCGGCTGGGCGAACCGGGAGACGTCCCTCGCCTTCGCGCAGTACGCGCGGCACATGGCCGTCGAGCTCGGCGATCGCGTCGAGGCCTGGACCACCCTCAACGAGCCCTGGTGCTCCGCCTACCTCGGGTACGGCTCCGGCGTGCACGCCCCCGGCCGCACCGAGCCGGCCGCGGCGCTCGCCGCCGTCCACCACCTCAACCTGGCCCACGGCCTGGCCGCGCAGGCGATCCGCGACGTGCTGCCGGGCGCGCAGGTGTCGATCACGCTGAACCTCCACGCGATCCGCCCGGTGGACGCGACGTCCGACGGCGATGCCGACGCCGTCCGGAAGATCGACGCCCTCGCGAACCGGGCCTTCCTCGGCCCGCTGCTCGACGGCGCCTACCCCGCGGACCTGCTCGCCGACACCGCGCACGTCTCCGACTGGTCGTTCGTCCGCGACGGCGACCTCGAGCAGATCCGCCAGCCCCTCGACGTCCTCGGCGTGAACTACTACTCCACGGTCACGGTGCGGCGGTTCACCGGGGAGGGCGAACGGTCGGAGAACGACGGCCACGGCGCGTCCAGCCACAGCCCGTGGATCGGCGTCACCGACGTCGAGTTCGCCGAGCAGCCGGGCCCGTACACGGCGATGGGCTGGAACATCGAGCCGTCCGGCCTCACCGACCTCCTCCTGCGGCTGCACGCCACCTACCCGGGCCTGCCCCTGGCGGTCACCGAGAACGGTGCCGCCTTCGACGACGAGCTGGTGGTGGAGGACGGCGAGCGACGGGTGCACGACGACCGCCGCGTGGCCTACCTGCACGACCACGTCGAGGCCATGGGGGCCGCCCGCGACGCCGGGGCCGACGTGCGCGGCTACTTCGCGTGGTCGCTCATGGACAACTTCGAGTGGGGCTACGGCTACTCCAGGCGCTTCGGCATCCTGCACGTCGACTACCCGACGGGCGAGCGGACGTGGAAGGACTCGGCCCACTGGTACCGCCGGCTGGCCACGTCCGGCACGCTGCCCGAGGTCACCGCCGTCGCCCCCTGACGGGTACCGGTCCAGCCGAGCAGGCGGTTGACACCGTTATCGGGGTCTCGAGACCCCGATAACGGTGTCAACCGCCTGTTCGGCACTAGCGTGCGGGCATGACCGCAGCGCAGCCCGACCCGTCGCCCACCAGCCCTCCGGTCGACGCCGCCCGGTTCGACGACGCGCTGCACGCCCGGTGCCGGGAACGCCGGGTGCCGGCGCTGTCCGCGGCGGTGGGGCGCGCCGGCGAGCTCGTGTGGACCGGCGCGGCGGGCTGGGACCCGGCCCGCCCGGGCACGGCGTTCCGCATCGGTTCCATCACCAAGCCGATGACGGCGGTCGCGGTGCTGCGCCTGGCGGCCGCGGGGCGGCTCGGCCTGAACGACGCCGTGGGCCACCACCTGGCCGATGCCCCTGCCCCGGACGCCACCGTCGCACAGCTCCTCACGCACACCGCGGGGCTGCCTGCCGAGCCGCCCGGTCCCTGGTGGGAACGGCACGGCGCGGGCGCCTGGGACGATCTGGTCGCCGCGGGGATCGAGCCGCTGTGCGAGCCGGGGGAGCGGCACCACTACTCGAACGTGGGGTACGCCGTGCTCGGCCGCCTGCTCGAGGAGGCGCACGGCCGGTCGTGGGACGCCGTCCTGCGCGACGAGGTCTGGACCCCGCTGGGCATGACGGGCACCGGGCGCGCCCGGCCGGCCGACGCCGCGGTGGGGTACGCGGTGCACCCGCACGACGACACGGTCCTCGTGGAGCCCGTGGCCGGCTACGGCGCGATGGGCCCGGCGGGGGAGGTGTGGTCGACGCCCGCGGACCTGGTGCGGTTCGGGGCGTGGCTGGTCGGCGCGGGCGGGGACGGCGCCGGAGGGGACGGCGGGGACGACGTGCTCCCGCTCGCCTGGCGGCGGCGCATGGCGACGCCCCGGGCGGTGGTCGACGACGGCGCGCCGTTCACGGCGGCGTGGGGGCTGGGCGTGTCCGTGCACCACGGCCCCGGCGAGGCCGGGCGCGCCGCACGCCGGACCGTGGGTCACGGCGGCTCCGTCCCCGGTTTCACCGCGACGCTGCGGGCCGACCCGGCGACGGGTGACGTCGTCGCCGTCTGCGGCAGCTCGACCGCCGGGTTCGGCGACGCCTCGTTCCTGCTCGACCTCCTGGACGTCCGACCGGGCGCCGGCGCCGTCGAGGCGGGGATCGACGCCGGTCCCGAGGGGCTGGCCCTGGCCGGCACCTGGTACTGGGGGCCGATGCCGTACACGCTCGCCCCGCGCGCCGACGGCCGCCTGGACCTCAGCGCCCCGGACGGCCGCAGCACGGTGTTCGGCCGGGCCCCCGACGGCGGCTGGGTGGGCGTGGAGGGCGGCTACTGGCGGGGGGAGCGGCTGCGGCCCGTCGCGACCGGGACTGCGGCGCACGCCCTGGACGTCGGCACCTTCCACCTCACCCGTGTGCCGTACGACCCCGCGACGGCGGTGCCGGGCGGCGTGGACCCCGCGGGGTGGCGCGCCGTCCCCGTCGCTCGGGCCGACGCCGACCACGACGCGGGCTGACCGCACCACGGTGTGCGACACACCACCGTGCGCGACACGCCGACGACCTGGACGAGTTTTTCGCCTGCCCGCCCGCCAGGAATGTCCGTTCTGCCAGGACCGCTCGCCGCCCGCCGTGCGGGGGTCGCCGGCCCCGGGCGCCGGTGCGTCGCGCCCCGCGCTCGCGCACACGCTGTGGACACCCGTCGCCCACCGCCTGTGGACATCCGGGCACGAGCCGCACGGTGCTGCGGACGGGGGCCTCGGCGCGGTGTTGACGACGCGCCGCGCACCCTGTGGACGAGGGGTGTCAGACCCCCGTGGGAGGCTCGTGGTGAGCGTTCGACGCGAGGGGTGTTCGACGAATGACAGCCGTGTCAACCACAAGATGTCGGTCCCGCGCGCGCCCTGACCACTAGGTGTAGTGTTTGGAGCACGCGGGGCGCACAGCCCTTCGAACAAAGCACACCGGCGTAGTTCCACGGGCGTCATCCCTGGTCCGGGCCCTGTCGGGGCCCGTCGAGGGGACCGGCTCGCAGGGTCGCGACACCGGTCGACGAAAGCCCCCGGCGGGGAGCGCAGAGAGGGAGAGACACATGAGCATCACGGTCTACAGCAAGCCGGCCTGCGTGCAGTGCGACGCGACCTACCGCGCCCTCGACCGCAAGGGCGTCGAGTACACGGTGGTCGACATCACCCAGGACGCCGAGGCGCTCGAGATGGTCCGCGGGCTCGGCTACCTGCAGGCCCCCGTCGTCGTCGCCGGCGACACCCACTGGTCGGGCTTCCGCCCCGACCAGATCGCCGCGGTCGCGGCGCAGCAGGCCGTCTCGGCCTGACCATCGGGTCGGCAACGACCCGGCACAGACAGCACACCACGCGGGTCCGCAGGACCGGGGCCCGCACCCCACGAACGGCCGGCGCCCCGGGCTTCGATCCCGACCCGGGGCGCCGTGCGTCTTCGGCGAGGTTCTGGCGCGGCACCGTCCGCGCCGGACCCGCGCCGGTCGGGAAGCAGCATCCGGGGGGAGGCTGAGCACATTGGGTTCTCTCGTCTACTTCTCCAGCGTGTCGGAGAACACCCACCGGTTCGTCCAGCGCCTCGGCCTCGACGAGCTCGGCATGTCCGTGCACCGCATCCCGGTGCGCAAGACGGACGGCTTCCTCACGGTGACCGAGCCCTACGTGCTCATGGTCCCGACCTATGGCGGGGGCAACGAGGGCGGCGCCGTGCCACGACGCGTGCGCGAGTTCCTCAACGACCCGCACAACCGGTCGCTCGCCCGCGGCGTCATCGCCGCGGGGAACACCAACTTCGGCGCTGCGTACTGCATCGCCGGCGACATCATCTCCGCGAAGTGCCAGGTGCCCTACCTGTACGCCTTCGAACTCCTGGGGACGGCTGAGGACGCCCGGCGCGTCCGTGACGGATTGGGACGATTTTGGCAACGACAGTCACTGATCTCGGCGTGAGCTCGACGACGGACCCGGAGCTCGCGGGGGCCACCCCCGTGCCGCTGCAGGGCGTGCAGCTCGACTACCACGCGCTCAACGCGATGCTGAACCTGTACGGACCGGACGGCAAGATCCAGTTCGACAAGGACCGCGAGGCCACCACGGCCTACTTCGAGCAGCACGTGGTGCCGAACACGATCCAGTTCGAGACGCTCGACGCGAAGCTCGACTACCTCCTCGAGAACAAGTACTACGACCCGGCCGTCCTCGAGAAGTACTCGCGCACCTTCGTCAAGGAGCTGTTCCGGCTCGCGTACTCGAAGGACTTCCAGTTCGAGTCGTTCCTCGGCGCGTTCAAGTACTACACGTCGTACACGCTGAAGACGTTCGACGGGAAGAAGTACCTCGAGCGCTTCGAGGACCGCGTCTCGATGGTCGCGCTCGGGCTGGCCGACGGCGACGAGCAGGTCGCGCGCGACGTCGTCGAGGAGGTCGTCTCCGGGCGGTTCCAGCCCGCGACCCCGACGTTCCTCAACGTGGGCAAGGCGCAGCGCGGCGAGCCCGTGTCCTGCTTCCTGCTGCGCATCGAGGACAACATGGAGTCCATCGCGCGCGGCATCAACTCCGCCCTCCAGCTGTCCAAGCGCGGCGGTGGTGTGGCCCTCCTGCTGAGCAACGTGCGCGAGCACGGCGCGCCGATCAAGCACATCCAGAACCAGTCGTCCGGCGTCATCCCCGTGATGAAGCTGCTCGAGGACTCGTTCTCGTACGCCAACCAGCTCGGCGCGCGCCAGGGCGCCGGTGCCGTGTACCTGCACGCGCACCACCCGGACATCATGCGGTTCCTCGACACCAAGCGGGAGAACGCGGACGAGAAGATCCGCATCAAGACGCTCTCCCTGGGCGTCGTCATCCCCGACGTGACGTTCGAGCTGGCCAAGCAGAACGCGGACATGCACCTGTTCAGCCCGTACGACGTCGAGCGCGTCTACGGCAAGCCGTTCGCCGACATCTCCGTCTCGGAGAAGTACGACGAGCTCGTCGCCGACGACCGCATCACGAAGACGACGATCAAGGCCCGCGACTTCTTCCAGACGATCGCCGAGCTGCAGTTCGAGTCCGGCTACCCGTACGTGATGTTCGAGGACACCGTGAACGCGGCGAACCCGATCAAGGGGCGCATCACGCACTCGAACCTCTGCTCGGAGATCCTGCAGGTCTCGACGCCGTCGACGTTCCACGAGGACCTGTCCTACGACCACGTCGGCCGCGACATCTCCTGCAACCTGGGCTCGCTGAACATCGCCAAGACGATGGACTCGCCCGACTTCGCGAAGACGATCGACACCGCGATCCGTGCGCTCACGGCCGTCTCCGACCAGACGAGCATCGAGTCGGTCCCGTCGATCCGCCGCGCCAACGAGCTCGGGCACGCCATCGGCCTCGGCCAGATGAATCTGCACGGGTACCTCGCGCGCGAGCGGATCTACTACGGCTCCGACGAGGGCGTGGACTTCACGAACCTCTACTTCTACACGGTCGCCTACCACGCGATCGCGGCGTCGAACCGCCTCGCGATCGAGCGGGGCAAGGCCTTCGGCGGGTTCGAGGACTCCAAGTACGCCTCGGGCGAGTACTTCGACAAGTACACCGACGGCGAGTGGAAGCCCGCCACGGAGCGCGTCGCGCGGCTGTTCGCCGACGCCGGCGTGGCCATCCCGACGCAGGACGACTGGCGCGCGCTCAAGGCCTCGGTCATGGAGCACGGGATCTACAACCAGAACCTCCAGGCCGTGCCGCCCACCGGGTCGATCAGCTACATCAACAACTCGACGTCGTCGATCCACCCCGTGCCCGCCAAGATCGAGATCCGCAAGGAGGGCAAGCTCGGTCGCGTGTACTACCCGGCGCCGTACATGACGAACGACAACCTGGACTACTACCAGGACGCGTACGAGATCGGCTACGAGAAGATCATCGACACGTACGCGGCCGCGACCCAGCACGTGGACCAGGGGCTGTCGCTCACGCTGTTCTTCCCCGACACGGTGACGACGCGCGACGTCAACCGCGCGCAGATCTACGCCTGGCGCAAGGGGATCAAGACGCTGTACTACATCCGTCTCCGCCAGATGGCCCTCGAGGGCACGGAGATCGAGGGCTGCGTCAGCTGCATGCTGTGACCGCGTCGAGCAACTATCAAGGATTCGGGGAAGAGAAGACCATGGCGCCCACGGGCAAGCTCAAGCTCATCGATCGCGTGAGCGCGATCAACTGGAACCGGCTGCAGGACGAGAAGGACCTCGAGGTCTGGGACCGCCTGGTCGGCAACTTCTGGCTGCCGGAGAAGGTGCCGGTGTCGAACGACATCCAGTCGTGGCACACGCTGACCGACGCCGAGCGGCTCATGACGACGCGCGTGTTCACCGGCCTCACGCTGCTGGACACCATCCAGGGCACGGTCGGCGCGGTGTCGCTCATCCCCGACGCGCTGACCCCGCACGAGGAGGCGGTGTACACCAACATCGCGTTCATGGAGTCGGTGCACGCCAAGAGCTACTCGTCGATCTTCTCGACGCTGATCTCCACGCGGGAGATCGACGAGGCCTTCGCCTGGTCGGAGGAGAACCCGCACCTGCAGCGCAAGGCCGAGATCGTGCTCGACTACTACCGGGGAGACGACCCGCTGAAGCGCAAGGTCGCCTCGACGATGCTCGAGTCGTTCCTGTTCTACTCCGGCTTCTACGCGCCGATGTACTGGTCCAGCCGTGCGAAGCTCACGAACACGGCCGACCTCATCCGCCTCATCATCCGCGACGAGGCCGTGCACGGGTACTACATCGGCTACAAGTACCAGAAGGGGCTGGCGCAGGTCAGCCAGACCGAGCAGGACGAGCTCAAGGCGTACACGTTCGAGCTGCTCTTCGAGCTGTACGAGAACGAGGTCGAGTACACCGACGCGCTGTACGGCGAGCTCGGGCTCACCGAGGACGTCAAGGCGTTCCTGCGGTACAACGCCAACAAGGCCCTGATGAACCTGGGCTACGAGGCGCTGTTCCCCAAGGAGGACACGGCCGTCAACCCGGCCATCCTCGCCGCGCTGTCGCCGAACGCCGACGAGAACCACGACTTCTTCTCCGGGTCGGGCTCGTCGTACGTCATCGGCAAGGCCGTGGCCACCGAGGACGACGACTGGGACTTCTGACCCGGCCGAGGTAGTCCGAGATTTGCCGAGGTAGTCCGAAGGGGCGGTCCGCACACTGTGCGGACCGCCCCTTCGGACTACCTCGGCAAAAGAGGAACTACCTCGGCAGATCTCGAACTACCTCGCCGGGGGTGGAACTACCTCGGCTCAGGCGTCGGCGGAGTGCGCGCCGGTGACGGGCGGGTCGGCGGACCACGGGAACGTGATCCAGCGGTCGGTGTCCCGCCAGGAGTAGTCCGGCCGGATGATCGTGCGGGGCTTGGTGTAGAGCACCACCGAGCGGGCGTCGGCGCCCTGCTTGGCGAGCATGTCCATGACGAGCGCGAGGGTGCGGCCCGAGTCGGCGACGTCGTCCACCACGAGCACCTTGGAGCCGGGCAGCTCGGAGGTGTCCATGAGCGGCGGGAGCACGCGCGGGTCGTCGAGCGTCTTGCCGATGTCGGTGTAGAACTCGACGTTCATCGTGCCCACGCCCTTGGTGCCCAGGGCGTACGCCATGGCGCCACCGGGCACCAGGCCGCCGCGCGCGACGGCGATGACGACGTCGGGCAGGAACCCGCTGTCGACGACCTGCTGGGCGAGCTCGCGGATCGCGACGGGCAGGAGGGTCCAGGTGAGGACCTCCCGCTCCGGGCCGACGGTGTCGTCGGCGGGCGCGAGGGGCTCGGCGGGGGTGGGCTCAGCGCTCATGGCACCTGAGACTACGCGCGACGGCGGGCCCCCGGTGACCGGGAGCCCGCCGTCGTGAGAGGCCGGGGATCAGTCCGCGTCGAGGATGTCCACGACGAAGACGAGCGTCTGGCCGGCGAGCTCGTTGCTGTCGCTCTTCTCGGCGCCGTACGCCTGGTCCGCGGGGATGACGAGCAGCACCTGGCTGCCCACGGTCTGGCCGGCGAGGCCGTCCGTCCACCCCGGGATGACCTGCTGGAGCGAGAACGAGGACGGGGTGCCGCGGTCCCACGACGAGTCGAACTGCTCGCCGTCGAGCGTCCACCCCGTGTACTGCGCGGTGACGGTCTGGTCCTTCGTGACCTTGGCGCCGTCGCCCTTGATGAGGGTCTGGGCGACGAGGTCCTTGGGCGCCTCGTACCCGTCCGGGATCTCCACCGAGGGCTTGCCGGAGTCGTCCAGCGTCACGGTCGGCAGGCCCTTCTCCGGCTCGACGGCCGTGCCCTCCGCGCGGCTGGGGACCTTCGTCGCGTCGGTCACCTCGACGACGTTGACCATCGTCGCCGTGGAGCCGTCCTGGCCCTGCACGGGGTTGGCGACCAGGAGGCGCGTGCCGACCTTCTGCCCGGTCAGGGGCTCGGTGAGGACGCCGTAATTCGCGTCGCCGAGGATGAAGCTCTGCGGGGCCTTCTGCTCCCAGGAGGAGCCCTGGGTGGAGCCGTCGGTGCCGAGGAAGGCGACGGTGTCCATGGTGATCTTCATGCCCTCGGCGAGCTCGGCGCCGTCGCCCTCGTCGATGACGCGCGACGTGGGCACCGACACCTCGAGCGGCGTCTCGAACGTCACCTTCGGCTCTGCACCGGCCTTGCCCTCGACCTTCACGGACTCGAGGGCGGCGACGTCCTCCTTGGTCGGCTCGGGAGCCTCGGTGGCCGGCGACGACGACGCGGAGGCCGACGGCGTGGCGCCGTCGCCGGACGAGTCGTCGGCGCAGGCGGTCAGGGTCAGGGCCGCGGCCAGCGCCAGCGCGGTGGCGGCGGCGGACGTGCGGAGCTTCACGGGGGAGTCCTTCGGTCGGCGGGGACGAACCGGGCCACTGTAACGGCACGACCTGATCGCGCCGTCCAGGGTCCCGCGACCTCCCGGCCGGCCCGCCGGCCGTGGCGCCGTCGCGCGACAATGGGTGCCATGCCGTCCCGCCGACCCTCCCGCAAGCGCCCCTGGGGCGCGGAACCCCCGCCGCTCGACCTCGACCGTGCCCTGGGCGGCGTCCGCAGGGAGAGCGCGGCGGACGGCGAGTGGACGGTGCGCCGGCTGCGCGGCGGCGACAAGCCCTACCGCTGCCCCGCGTGCCACCAGGAGATCCCGGCCGGCACCCCGCACGTGGTCGCCTGGCAGCGGGACGTCGTCGGGGGCGAGGCCGCGGGCCTCGAGGACCGCCGCCACTGGCACTCCTCCTGCTGGGAGCGGCGGGCCCGGCTGCTCTGAACGTGCCGCCGGCCCGGCCTGCAGCGCCCGGCCGAACTACGCTGGAGGCGATGAACGACGACGCCACCGGACACGACACCGGCCACCAGATCCGCTCCCTCACGATGCTGCCCGCCCGCCGTGAGGACGTCGACCTGCACACCGCGGACGGCCTCACGCTGGTCGGCGAGCTCGCCCTGCCGGCCGACCGCGACCCGGTCGCGACCCTCCTCACCTTCCACCCGCTGCCCACGCACGGCGGCTACATGGACTCGCACGTCTACCGCAAGGCGGCCTGGCGGCTCCCGGCGCTCGCCGACCTCGCCGTCCTGCGCTTCAACACGCGCGGCACGTCCTCGCCCCGCGGCACCTCCGACGGAGCTTTCGACGGCGGCGACGCGGAGCGGTACGACGTGGCGGCCGCGATCGAGCTCGCGGAGTTCCGCGAGCTGCCGCGCCCGTGGCTCGTGGGCTGGTCGTTCGGCACCGAGCTGGTGCTCAAGCACGGCACCGACCCGGCCGTGGAGGGCGCGATCCTGCTCTCGCCGCCGCTGCACCGCGCCACGGACGCCGACCTCGACCGCTGGGCCGAGTTCGGCCGCCCGCTCGTCGTCCTGGTGCCCGAGCACGACGACTACCTGCGCCCCGACGAGGCCCGGCGCCGGTTCGCGCGCGTACCGCAGGCCGAGGTGATCGGCGTCGACGGCGCGAAGCACCTGTGGGTCGGGGAGCCGGCGGTGCGCCGGGTCCTCGACGAGATCGTCGGGCACGTGCTGCCCGGCCACGCCCCGCTGCCCACGCACTACGACGGCGAGGTGAGGCAGGCCGAGACCGTGCCGCGATGAGGCTCGGACGGGGTCCGTGGGCAGGACGACGGGCCACGACACACACCACGATGCGATGACGACGACGCGATGACGACGACGCGATGACGACGACGCGATGACGACGACGCGATGACGAGGAGTCGACGATGACCACCACCTCCGCGCTCCTGGCGACCTACCCGCTCCGCGAGGGGGCGGGCACGCCGGTCGTGCTGCTGCACGGTTTCCCGCTGGACCACCGCATGTGGGCGGCCGCGGCGCAGGCCCTGCCGGAGGGGGTGCGCGCGATCGGCGTGGACCTGCCCGGCCAGGGGCATTCCGACCTCGGCGGCATGCCCCCGCGGCTCGAGGACGTCGCCGACGCCGTGCACCGCACCATGCGGGAGCAGGGCGAGGGCAACGCGGTCGTGGTCGGCCTGTCCATGGGCGGCTACGTGGCGCTCGCCCTGGCGGAGCGGCACCCCGGGTTCGTCGTCGGGCTCGGCCTGGTGGACACCAAGTCGACCGCCGACCTCGACGCCGCACGCGCCAACCGCCTGCGGATCGCGACCGCGGTCACCGAGGGGCAGACGCTCGACCCGGTGCTCAGCATGCCCGGCACGCTGCTGGGGCCGACGAGCGTGGAGAAGCGGCGGAACCTCTTCCCGCTGCTCGAGTCCTGGATCCGAGCGCAGTCCCCGACGGGGGTCGCCTGGGCGCAGCGCGCGATGGCGGCACGTCCGGACCGCACCGAGGTGCTGCGGACGTTCGACGGGCCGGTGTCCGTGGTGGTCGGTGCGGAGGACCAGGTGACGCCGCTGGTCGAGGCCGAGCACATGGTGCACGCCGCGCGCGACGGCGCGCTGACCGTCGTCCCGGCAGCCGGGCACATGAGCGCGGTCGAGGACCCGGCCACCGTCGCCGCCGCGATCGGGCTGCTGCACCGCCGCGTGTCCGAGCGCACCAACCCGCCCCGGTGGCCCTGGCAGTACCGGCCGGCGCCGACCACCTGACCAGGTCGCCCCGCCCAGGTCGCCCCGCCCAGACGCGAGACGCCGCGGGGCCCCCCCCCCCCCGGGGGGGGCCCCCGGCGGCCCCCCCCCGGGGGCCGGCCCTGGGCCGGGCCCCCGGGCCCCTCTCGGGCGCGGCGGGCGCGG
>NZ_JBIRXP010000008.1:66600-104653 GCF_044389085.1 Isoptericola sp. NPDC019693
GGGGGGCCCCCGCCCCCCCGGGCGGGCCCCCCCCCCCCCCCCGGCCCCCCCCCCCCGGGCCCCCCCCCCCCCCCGCCCCCCCCCCCGGCCCCCCCCCCCCGGGGGGGGGGCCCCGCGGCGTCACGACGCGTGGCTCAGGCCTTGGACGGGGCCCGCGAGCCCTTCTCGGCCTCGTCGTCGGCGTCGTCACCGGCCGCGTCGTCAGCCGTGTCATCAGCCTCGCCGGCGGCGTCGGCCGCCTCGACCTCGTCCTCGGCCTCGCCGTGGTCGGACTGCTCCGGCTCCGAGGCGGCGTCCGCGGCCGGCTGCTCGTCGGCCGGCTCCGGCTCGGCGTCGGCGGCCTCTGCGGCCTCGACGTCTGCGTCCGTGGCCGGCGCGTCGACGGTCTCGGCCTGGGGGGCGGGGGGAGCGGGGACGGCCGCCTGCACGACGGCGACGGGCTGGCCGGCGCCGGCCGGCGTCGCGGGGGCCGACTTCTCCGCGCCGAGCAGCCCGCGCAGCTCCTCGAGGTAGGAGTTGATCGAGTCGTGCCGGCGGGTGAGGTCCTCGAGCTGTCGGGTGGCGGTGGAGCGGTGGTTCTCCGCCTCGACGCGTGCGTCGTTGACCATCTGCTCGGTGAACTCGCGCGCTTCGGCCACGATCCCGTCCGCGGTGCGGCGGGCGTCCGCGACGAGAGCCTTGACGTAGGCGTCGGACTCCGCGCGGACCTTCTCCGCCTGCTGCAGGGCGAGGGCGACCCGCTGCTCGGCCTCCGCCGCGTGCTCCTCCGCGGCGCGGACGAGGAGGTCGGTCTCCTGTCGCGCCGTCTCGTGCCGTGCGGCGGCCTCGTGCTCCACCTGCTCGCGGCGCTGCGCGATCTCCAGCTCGGCGTCGGCCAGGGCGGCCCGGGCCTGCTCGCGCAGCTGCTCCAGCTCGCTCGTCACGGCGTCCGACGCCTCGGCGGCCTGGTGCTTCGCCTCGGCGATGATGCGGGCGGCCTCGCGGCGGGTGCGCTCGAGGAGGTCGGTCGACTCGCGGTCGGCCTCTTCGCGCAGGGCCGCGGCCTCGGCGGCGGCCTGCGCCCGCTGCTGCGCGGTGTCGCGCTCGGCGGAGACGCGCAGCTCCGTCGTCTCGCGCTCCGCGGTGGAGCGCTGGACGCCGATCTCGCGCTCGAGCGTCGCGCGCCGCTCGCTCTCCTCCGCGGACAGCGTGCTGGTGATGAGGGCGGCCTCGCGCTCGGCGGACCCGACGAGCTCCTCGGCGCGGCGCTGGGCGGCGAGCAGCGTGCCCTCCGCCTCGGCAGCCGTGGTGGACCGGATCTCCTCGGCCTCCCGGCGGGCGCTGCCCAGGAGCTCCGAGGCCTCGGACTCCGCGCGGGCGCGCACCTGGCCGGCGGACAGCTTGGCCCGCGCCATGATGTCCGCGGCCTGCTGGTTCGCCTGGGTGAGCACCTCGGTGGACTGCTCCTCCGCGGACCGCAGGAGCCGCTCGACGCGCGAGCCCAGGCCGGCGTAGGACGGCTTCTCGTTCTCCCGCAGCTGGCGCTGCGCGAGCGCGAGCTCCGAGGAGATCTGCATGGCGCGTGCGTCGGTGCTCTCGACGTTCCGGCGCGCCTCCTCGAGCGCCTGCTCGAGTCGGGCGATGTGACCGTCCACCTGCGCGCGGTCGTAACCGCGCATGGTGATCGGGAAGAGCGTGCGCTCGTCGGACACGTGCAGACCTCCGTACATGGTGGGTGCCCCGGCGTCGCCAGGATAGTGGCGGGGGCAGGGCGCCGATACTCGGGACATTCTGGCCCTGGCGGGACGAGTCGGACATCGTCCCACGCCGGGTCGGGGCAACGCGACGGCGTCGCCCCGGCAGTGTTCCACGGGTCGTGACGAGCCGCAGGAGCCCGGGAGCGACGGACGTACGCGAGTCGTGAAGGGTTCGTGAACCGCACCCTGCCAGGGCCGTCACGTGGACGGAGCCCACCCGGCCGTCCCTATGCTGGACTGTCCACGTCGAAGGGAAAGCTCGGTGCTGCAACGCATTCTGGGCGGTGTGCTGGTCCTGGTCGGACTCGTCGCCGCCGCGCTCGGTGTCGCCTCGGCCACGGTCTGGCGCGACACCGACACGGTGGTCGCCACGGCCACGCCGACCGGTGACGGCACGCTCGTCGTCACCGACCCCGGTGTCCTCGGGCTCGTCGGCAGCGACGTGACCGTCAGCGCGTCCGTCCCCGAGGGCCAGAAGGTCACCCTCGCCGTGGGTCGTGACGTCGACGTCGCGGGGTGGGTCGGCAACGACCCGTACTCCCGCGTCACCGGTCTGGCCGACTGGGAGAGCCTCTCCGTCACGGCGGGCGAGCCGGCCGACCCCGAGGCCGAGACCAGCGAGGCGCCCGAGGCCGGGCCCGACCCGGCCGGGTCGGACATGTGGGTGGCCGAGGCCTCCGACGAGAACAGCGTCACGCTGCGCTGGAGCGACCGCCCCGGCCGCTGGACGCTGCTCGCCGCGGGTGTCGGCGAGGGCGCCCAGGCGCCGACGCTGGAGCTGAGCTGGCCGCGCGCCGTCACGACGCCGTACCTGTGGCCGGGTGTCGGGGTGGGTGCCGCGCTGGTGATCGGTGGCGCCCTGCTGCTGGTGCTCGGGGGCAGGCGCGCCCGGGCGCGACAGGCCGATCTCGCCGAGCAGGAGCGGCAGGACGACGCCGGCACCGACCTGCACGACGACGGCCCGTCGGCAGGGGGCCTCGGCGCCCCCTTCGCCCCGGTGCGTCCCGGGACGAGCGACGGCGCGGCCCCCTGGGCCACGCCCGCCGCCGACGGGCACGAGGCCCCGGCGGCGGGGGAGAGCGCCTCGCCCTCCGAGGACGGAGAGGCGCCCGACGGCGACCCCGCCCGCGACGAGTCCGCCGGCACCGCCGAGGTGCCCCTCGCCGGCCGCCTGCTGCGCCGCTCGCGCCGCCGCCACCGCGAGGAGGCCGCCGACATGTCGGCGGCGCCTGCGGCCGACGCCGCACCCGGTCCCGCACCCGACGGCGCGCCGGCCATGGTCGACGCCGCGGCGGGTGCGCCGTTCGGCAGCATGCCCGTGCCGGCACCGGCGGAGCCGGACGTGCACGAGCCCGTGCCGGCCGAGCCGCCCACCGCCACCGGTGCGCTGCGCATGACCCGGCGCGAGCTGCGCGCCCAGGAGGAGGCCCGGCGGGCCGCGGAGCAGGGCGGGATGACGCGCATGCTGCGCGCCATCACCGGGTCGATCCCCGCGGTGCGCCCGGCGCAGACCGACGCGGCGTCCGAGCAGGGCACCCGACCCGACACGACCACGCCCGCGGGGCGGGCCGCCGCCTGGCGGGCCACCTGGGGCTTCGGCGACGCCTCCCGCACGGGGCAGGCCGCCGACCCGACGACCGAGAACGACGGGGAGAACCGATGAACCGCCGTACCACCCGCGGCCTGGCCGTGGCGAGCGTCCTCGTCGTGTCGTCGACGCTGCTCGCCGGCTGCGCCGACGAGCTGCCCCAGCCCCAGGCCGGAGAGGCCTTCAGCGGGCCGGTGCTGACCGAGGAGCAGGACACCCAGGTGTTCACCGCGGTCGCCGACACCGTCGCGAAGGCCGACAAGGAGCTCAAGAGCTCCGCGCTCAAGGCGCGGGTCACCGGCCCGGCCTACGAGGTCCGCAAGAGCCAGCTCGCCGTCGCGAAGAAGCGCGACAACGCGGAGTTCGTCACGGACATCCCGAGCGAGTCCCAGCAGATGATCATCCCCACCACCGAGGGCTGGCCCCGCACGAGCTTCTCCATCACGACCAGCACGGAGGACCTCGAGACCCCGCGCCTCGTCGCGTTCGAGCAGGCGTCGGCCCGCGCGGACTACAAGATGTGGGCCTGGACCCAGCTGATCCCCGGCCAGAGCATGCCCGCCTTCGCCGACCCCGGCATCGGTTCCGAGGCCGTGACCGCCGACGACGACTCGCTCGCGGCGACGCCCGCGGACGCCCTGGCGCAGTACGCCGACCTGGTCACCCTCGGTGCCAAGAAGTCGTCCTTCGCCAAGGGCTTCGAGCTGCCGGACGGCGACCTGGTCGCCGCGGTCGCGGCCGACGCCGCGGCGTGGAAGGAGGTCCCCGGCTTCGAGGAGTCCGGGACCAAGTACTCGCAGAAGTACACGGCGCGCAAGGACGAGGTCCGCGCGGTGCGCACGGCCGACGGCGGGGCGCTCGTCATGGGCGTCCTCGACGGCAGGACGACGGTCGAGGCGGAGGACGAGGCCAAGGTGCCCGCCCTGTCCGAGACGCAGAAGGCGCTGCTCGGCGACGCCGACCAGACCAACAAGCTCACCACCGAGTACACGGACATGGTGGCGCTGTACGTCCCGGCGAAGGACGCCGACGGGAAGATCCGCCCGCTCGGCTACTCGCACGTGGCGACGGCCGCCTCCAACTGACGTCGCGCCGTCGCTCCGCTCGTAGGATGTCGCCCATGACCAACCCCACGCCCGACCCGAGCTTCAGCACGCGTGGCGCCGTCGACCTGTCGGCGCTGAACCGGCCCCAGTCGCCGCCTCCGGGAGAACCCGGCGGCGCGCCGTCGGCGGGTGGCTACGTGCTGGACGTCACGGACGCGAACTTCCAGCAGGTGGTGCAGGACTCGACCACGTACCCGGTGGTCATGCTGCTGTGGATCCCCACCGACAAGGCCAACGCCGACCTCGGCGAGCTGCTGGGCCGGCTCGCCGAGGAGTACGCCGGCCGGTTCCTGCTCGGCCGCCTCGACGCGCAGGCGTACCCGCAGGTGGCCGCCGCCTTCCAGGTGCAGGGCGTGCCGACCGTCGTCGCGGTGCTCCAGGGCCAGCCGCTGCCGCTGTTCCAGGGCGCGGCACCCGAGGAGCAGGTGCGCGGCGTGCTGGACCAGGTGCTGGCCGCGGCCGAGCAGAACGGCGTCACCGGGCGCGCCCCCGCCCAGGGCGGCGAGGGCGAGGAGCCGGGCGACGCCGTCGACCAGGAGCCCGCCGAGGAGCCGCTGCCGCCGCTGCACCAGGAGGCGTACGACGCGATCGAGCGGGACGACCTCGACACCGCCGTCGCCGCCTACGAGAAGGCGATCAAGCAGGACCCGAAGGATGCCCTCGCCGTGGCCGGGCTGGCGCAGGTGCGGCTGCTGCAGCGCACCCGTGGCGTCGACCTGCAGGCGGCGCGGACCGCGGCGGCCGAGGCCCCGCAGGACGTCGAGGCGCAGCTGGGCGTGGCGGACATGGACATGCTGGGCGGCAAGGTCGAGGACGCGTTCGCGCGCCTGCTCGAGCTGCTGCCCGGCGCCGACGCCGACGCGAAGGAGACGCTCCGCGTGCGGCTCGTCGAGTACTTCGAGATCGTCGGACCCACCGACCCGCGCGTCGTCAAGGCCCGTCAGCGGCTGGCGATCAGCCTGTACTGACCTCGGACGAGAACGTGCGTGCCGAGTTTTCCTCAGACGACCCGTTTGAGGAAAGACTCGGCACGCACGTTTCGTTCGTCGGTCAGCCGGCCGGGCGCAGCACGAGGGCGCCCAGCGGGGGCACCCGCAGCGTGACGGAGTGGCGGCGGCCCTTCCAGGGGACGTCCTGGGCGTGCACCCGGCCGAGGTTGCCGACGCCGGAGCCGCCGTAGACCTCGGCGTCGGTGTTGAGCGCCTCGTCCCAGACCCCGCCGTCGGGCAGCGCCAGGCGGTAGCCCTCGTGCGGCACGCCCGCGAAGTTCACGACGACGACGACGGGGGTGCCGTTGGCGGACCGGCGCACCCACGAGAGCGTGTCGTGGTCGGCGTCGTCGGCGTCGAGCCACTCGAAGCCGGCGGCGTCGAAGTCCCGCTCCCAGAGCGCGGGCGTCGACCGGTACAGGGCGTTGAGGTCGCGCACCAGGCGCTGCACGCCGGCGTGGCCGGGGGCCTCGAGCTGCCACCAGTCGAGCCCGGAGCCCTCGTCCCACTCGGCGTCCTGCGCGAACTCCTGGCCCATGAACAGCAGCTGCTTGCCGGGGTGCGTCCACTGGTACGCGAGGAACGCGCGCACCCCCGCGAGCTGCTTCCACCGGTCGCCCGGCATGCGGCGCAGCAGCGAGCCCTTGCCGTGCACCACCTCGTCGTGGCTGATCGGCAGCACGTACTGCTCGGAGAAGGCGTAGACCAGCGAGAACGTCAGCTCGTGATGATGGTAGCGCCGGTACATCGGGTCGTGGGCCACGTACCGCAGGCCGTCGTTCATCCAGCCCATGTTCCACTTCAGCCCGAAGCCGAGCCCGCCCGCGTCGGTGGGTCGGGTGACCCCGGGGAACGCGGTGGACTCCTCGGCGATCATCATGACGCCGGGGGAGCGGCGGTAGGCCGTGGCGTTCGCCTCCTGCAGGAAGGCGATGGCCTCGAGGTTCTCGCGCCCGCCGCGCACGTTGGGCTCCCACTCGCCGGGCCTGCGCGAGTAGTCGAGGTAGAGCATCGAGGCGACGGCGTCGACGCGCAGCCCGTCGGCGTGGAACTCCTCGAACCAGTACGTCGCGTTGGCCACGAGGAAGTTGCGCACCTCGCGGCGGCCGAAGTCGAAGACGTACGTGCCCCAGTCGGGCTGCTCCCCGCGGCGGGGGTCCGGGTGCTCGTACAGCGGCCCGCCGTCGAACCTGGCCAGGGCGAACTCGTCGCGGGGGAAGTGGCCGGGCACCCAGTCGAGGATGACGCCGACGCCCGCCTGGTGCAGGCGGTCCACCAGGTACCGGAAGTCGTCGGGGTGCCCGAACCGCGCCGTCGGCGCGTAGTAGCCGGTCACCTGGTAGCCCCACGACCCGCCGAACGGGTGCTCCGCCACCGGCAGCAGCTCGACGTGGGTGAAGCCCTGCTCCACCACGTACGCCGTGAGCTCCTCGGCCAGCTCCCGGTAGCCGAGCCCCGGTCGCCACGACCCGAGGTGCACCTCGTAGACGCTCATGGGGCCGGCGTGCGGGTCGGAGGCCGCGCGGCGCCCCAGCCACGCGCCGTCGCCCCACGCGTAGGCGGAGTCGACGACGACGGACGCGGTCGCGGGCGGGACCTCGGTGCCCTTGGCGAGCGGGTCCGCCTTCGCCCGCCACACGCGGTCCGCACCCAGCACCTCGAACTTGTACCGGGTGCCCGCGCCCACGCCGGGGACGAAGAGCTCCCAGACGCCGCTCGCGCCCAGGGACCGCAGGGGATGCACGGTGGTCCAGCGGTTGTGGTCGCCCACGAGCCGCACCCCGCGGGCGTTGGGCGCCCACACGGCGAAGGCCGTGCCCTCGACGTCTCCGAGGGCGCTCGGGAAGCGGTGCGGGTTGGCGCCGAGCACCCGCCACAGCTCCTCGTGCCGGCCCTCGGAGATCAGGTGCAGGTCCATCTCGCCCAGGGTCGGCAGGAAGCGGTAGGGCTCGTCGACCGTCTGCACGTCGTCGTCGTACCGCGTGCGGACCCGGTAGTCCGGCGCGTGCCGGCCGCCCCCGTCGTCGACGCCCGCCGGGACGACCGCCTCCCACACGCCCGCCGCGACGTGCCGCGCCGGGTGCTCGGCGTCCGCCGTCACCACCGTCACCTCGTCGGCCAGCGGCCGCAGCGCGCGCACCACCGCCCAGGCCCGTCCGCGCGAGGACGCGTCGTCGTCCAGCAGGTGCGGCCCGAGCACCGCGTGCGGGTCGTGCAGCGTGCCCTGGGCCAGGGCGGTGAGCACCTCGGGGTCGACGGGGGGCGGTGAGGGCGTCATGCGCCCACGATTCCACGGACGAATCCCGGACGCGTTCCGACGCGCGGCCCGGTGTGGCCCGCGTCCGCCGGGCGAGGCATACCATCCTGGTCGGGAAGGGGAGCGGATGGCTCGCATCACGATTGCGGACATCGCCCGGCGGGCCGGTGTGTCCACGGGTGCGGTGTCCTACGCCCTCAACGACCGGCCGGGCGTCTCCGACGAGACCCGGGCACGCATCCTCGCCGTCGCGGCGGAGCTCGGGTGGGTGCCGAGCCAGGCGGCCAGGGCGCTGTCCGGCGCGCGGGTCGAGACCATCGGGCTCGTGCTCGCCCGGGCCCCGGAGACGCTGGGTTTCGAGTCGTTCTACATGCAGTTCATCGCCGGTATCGAGCAGACCCTCACCGAGCGCTCGTACGGCCTGCTGCTGCAGGTGGTGCCCGACACGGACGCCGAGATCCAGGCGCACCGGCGCTGGCGCGCCGCCCGCCGCGTGGACGGCGTGATCGTGGTCGATCCCCGCAAGGACGACCCGCGGCTCACGGCGTTGTCGGAGCGTGACGCGCTCCCGGCCGTCGTCGTGGGTGATCCCGAGTTCGCGGGGAACCTGCCCGCCGTCTACACGGACGACGCCACGGCCCTGCGCGAGTGCGTGCGCTACCTCGCCGGGCTGGGGCACCGCAGGATCGGGCGGGTGTCCGGGACGGAGGGCTTCGGGCACACGACCATCCGCGACCAGGCGTTCGAGGACGAGGCGGCGAGCGAGGGCGTGGTCGCGCGCGTGGCACGGGCCGACTTCTCGCCGGACTCCGGCGCCGCCGCCACCCGGTCGCTCCTGGACGTCGGTGACCCCGTGACGGCGATCGTCTACGACAACGACGTCATGGCGTTCGCAGGCCTCGGCGCCGCGCACGAGGTCGGCGCCCGGGTGCCCGAGGACGTCTCTCTGGTGGCCTGGGACGACTCGCCGCTCTGTCGGGCGGCGTACCCCCAGCTCACGGCGCTCAGCCACGACGTGACGAGCTACGGGGCGCACGTGGCCCGGCGGCTGTTCGAGCGCATGGCCGGGGCCGAGGCGCGAGCGTACCGCGACTCGACCCCGACGCTGACGGTGCGGGGCAGCACCGGCCCGCCGCCCGTCACTCCCGGGTGAGGTGCAGCACCAGTGCCTGGACCGGCCACAACGTCGGCAGCTGCAGGCCGACCTCGCGCAGGACCCGGCCGGGCAGGACGACGGGGCCGTCGCCGAGCCAGCCGGGTGTGACCCAGCCCCAGCGTGACGTCCCGATCTCGTCCCGCAGCCGCACCGTGTACCGGCCCTCCGGATCGAGCCCGTCGATCCGCAACCGCTCGGAGAGGGCCTCTTCGGGGGACGCGACCGTCGCGACGGTGACGACGGCCTCCGACCCGTCCTGGGCGACGACGGTGCGCACCCGGAGCGCGGGGTCGCTCGTGTCGGGGTGCCGGACGGTGCCCGAGTGCAGGAGCCCGCGCAGCTCCTTGTAGAGCGCGGCGAACGCGGTGATGCGGGCCGTCTCCTCCGGGGTGCAACCCAGGATGTCCCACTCGAAGCCGGCCGATCCCTGCAGGGACGTGGCGATCCGGTAGGACAGGTCGGTGGCACGCCCGGAGGAGTGCGCGGGCGACGGGCCGACGTGTGCGCCGATCAGCTCGGGGGGCAGGACCAGCTCGGTCCAACGCTGGATGTCCTGCCGCTCCACCGGGTCGTTGGAGTCGGAGGCCCAGACCCGGTCGGTGCGGGCGAGGACGCCGAGGTCCGCGCGGGCGCCGCCGGAGGAGCACGACTCGATCTCCAGGGCGGGGTGGTCCTCCCGGAGCCGGTCCATGAGCCGGTAGGCGGCGAGCGTCTGCGCGTGCGTGCCGGGTGCGCCGTCGTGGACGGGCTCGACCAGGTCGCGGTTGTGGTCCCACTTGATGAAGTCGATGCCGAGGTCACCGACGAGGGCGGACATCTGCCCCCGGACGTGCTCCCACGCAGCAGGGTTCGCCAGGTCGAGCACGTACTGGGTGCGGAACGACAGCCCGTCGGGGGAGGGCACGGACGCGGGGTGGGCGAGGAGCCACTCGGGGTGCTCGCGCGCCAGGTCCGAGTCGAGGTTGACCATCTCCGGCTCGAACCACAGGCCGAGCTGCATCCCCAGCCCGTGCACCAGCTCGGCGAGCGGTTCGAGGCCGTCCGGCCACACGTCGCGGTCGACCACCCAGTCGCCAAGACCCCTGGTGTCGTCCCGGCGGGCGGGGAACCAGCCGTCGTCGAGGACGAAGCGTTCGACGCCGACCTCCGCCGCCCGCCGGGCGAGCGCGGACAGGCGCCCCGGGTCGTGGTCGAAGTACACCGCCTCCCAGGTGTTGAGCACCAGGGGCCGAGGCGTCTGCGGGTGCCCGGGGCGGGCCCGGAGCCAGGCGTGAAAGCGCGCGGACACCCCGTCGAGCCCGCGGTCCGACCAGGCGAAGTAGGCGGTCGGCGCGCGGTAGGACGCACCGGGTACGAGGACGACCTCGCCGGGGCGGAGGAGCTCCCCCGTGCCGAGCAGGGAGACGTGCTCGGTCACCCGGTCGACGCGGTGCCGGACGTCGGCGCTCCAGCCCAGGTGGGTGGCCCACACCTGCCCCTCCCCGCCACGCGGAGCGCCCTCGCTGGCGAGCGTGACCCACGGGGTGTCGTGACCGCCGCGACCCCGGCGCGACTCGCGCACCGTGGTCCCCCTCGGCATCGGCGTCGTCAGCGGCGACTTCTCGCGCGTCCACCGGCCGCCGAACGTGGTGAGGTGGTCCGCGGTCTTCGGTACGGGCAGGGTCGCCTCGAGCCAGGCGACCTCGAGCGGGTCGACGCCGTCGTTGACCAGCTGGTGGTCGAGCAGGACGAGGCCACCGGCGCCCACCTCCACGCGGGTGCGCAGGGTGAGGCCGCACGCCTCGTCGACGGCGGTGATCACGGCGGTCGCGTCGTCCGGCCGCTCCACGGCGGTCTCCCACCGGGGGTAGACGGGGACGCCGGCTCGCGTGACGAGGAGCCCGGGACGGCCCGACCAGCCGTCGGACTCCTGCGGGAGCAGCGGGAGGCGCCAGGCGGCGTCGAGGGTGCCGGGGGGAGTCTGGCGGCTGGTCGCCCGCAGGACCGCGTCGGCGTCGGCACCGCTGAGCGGCCCGAGGTCCGCACCCCAGTGCACGACCGCCGGGAGGCCGCGCGGGGGCAGGTGGAGGGCGAGGGCGGTCCCGTCGCGGTGCAGGACGGTGAGGGCGGTGGTCACAGGGCTCCGATCGTTGCAGGGAGGTCGGGGGCGGAGTCGGGGGCAGCGGTGGGCCGCGGGCCGGAGCGGCCCGACGGCGCGGCAGGGTCGGGTGCGCCGCGCAGCACGGTCAGTGCGCCACCGACGGCGGCAGCCGTGGTGACCTGGCCGGACAGCGCGACCCGAGGCGGGCTGAGGGTACGGCTGAGCGCGTGCTCGGACAGCGCCGCACCGACGATCTCGCGGTACAACGGGCCGGCCGTCGCGAACGCCGGGCCGGCCAGCAGCACGGTGTCCACGTCGAAGAGGTTGACGAGCACCGTGGCCGCCTGGCCGACGCGGGCTGCCGAACCGGTGAGCAGGCGGACCGCGTCCGCGTCGCCGCGCAGCGCGGCGCGGGCCACCCGCTCGAAGTCGGCGAGCGTGTCCTCCACGGCACCCCGCACGCCCCAGCGCGCGGCGACGTCGCCGCGAGCCAGGGCCCGGGCGACGACGGCCGCCGGGCCCGCCTCCGCCTGCGTGCACCCGTCGTTGCCGCAGACACAGGGCGACCGCGCGTCCGGGAGGGAGACGTGCCCGATCTCGACCGCGTTCGAGGCGCGCCCGCGGTAGGCGGTGCCGTCCACGACGACCGCCCCACCGATTCCCGAGGCCATGTAGACCAGGCCGAAGGTCTCGGTGTCCAGGTCGCGCGTCCACAGCTCGCCCACGGCCGCTGCGGTGGCGTCGTTCTCCAGCACCACGGGCATCCCGAGCCCCGCGGCCAGGCGCGCCGTCAGCGGATACCGCTCCCACGCGGGGGTGGGCTGCGCGGTGAGGAGCATGCCGCGTTCGCGGTCCTGCGGGCCGTGGGTCACGAGACCGACGCCGAGGACGCGGTCACGCGGCACCCCGGCGCTGGCGAGCAGGTCGCCCACGTGGTCGACGAGCGCCCGGACGGTCTCCTCGGGCGAGCGACGTCCGGAGCCGCGCAGCCCGGTCGTCGCGATCGTCGTTCCGGCGAAGTCCACCACGACCGCCGTCGTGGACGTCAGGTCGACCTGGATGCCCACGGCGTACCCGGCGTCCGCCGTGACTCTCAGCAGGCGGCGCGGCTGCCCCCTGCCGCGCCGCTGGACCCCCGTCTCGTGCACGAGCCCGAGGTCCAGCAGACCCCGGACGACGTGCGTGACGGTCGGGGAGGTGAGCCCCGAGAGCCGGGCCAGCTCCACCCGGCTGATCGTCCCGCGGGTGCGTACCAGATCGAGCAGACGGCGTGACGAGACGACCTGGGTGGCGCCGTCCAGCAGCATGTACCGCCTCCTTGCGTGAGTGACCTACAGCACTTGACCGCTTAAGTTAACCATGGCAAGAATACCCATCGAGCGCCGACGACGGCGCCGCTGGAGCCGGCACTGGTGCCGGCACGAGAAAGGACCGCAGATGTTCCTCAGGACAGGAATCCGCCGTCGCGGCGCGGTGCTCGCCGGTGTCGCGGCCCTCGGTCTCGCCCTCGCGGCGTGCTCCGGGGGCGGCTCGGACGGCAGCTCGGGTGGCTCGGGAGCGAGCGCGGACAGCACGCTCGTCGCCTTCACGGGGGCGGGGGAGTACCAGATCAACTTCAACCCGTTCTCGCCGTCGCGCGTCGGCGGACTCGGCACCACCTACGAGTCGCTCTTCTTCTTCAACAAGGCCAAGGTCGGTGACCCGGTCCCGCTCCTCGGCACCGAGTTCTCGTGGAACGACGACGGCACGGAGCTCACCGTCTCGCTGCGGGAGGGCGTCACCTGGAGCGACGGCGAACCGTTCACGGCCGAGGACGTCGCCTTCACGTTCACGATGCTCAAGGAGAACCCCGCCATCAACAACGGCGGCTTCGACGGCACCGCCGAGGCGGTGGACGACCTGACGGTCAGGTTCACCTTCGACAGCCCGGCGTTCGTCAAGGGCCCGGACGTCCTCCAGGGCGCGATCGTCCCCGAGCACCTGTGGAAGGACATCAACCCCACCGAGGACGTCATCGAGGAGCCGGTGGGCACGGGGGCCTACGTGCTCAGCGAGTTCAAGCCGCAGGCCTTCACCATGACGGCGAACCCTGACTACTGGGGCGGCGAGCCCCAGGTGAAGAACGTGCGCTTCGTCGCGCTCGCGGGCAACCAGGCCGGCGCCGACGGCATCGCGGCGGGCACCATCGACTGGCAGACCAGCCCCATCCCGGACATCCAGAACACCAACAAGAACTTCCCCGACTACGACCACTTCACCCAGAACCAGAACCAGATGGTGCTGGCCACCTGCTCCAGCGCGGAGCTGGGCTGCGAAGGCCCGCAGACCGACCCCGCCGTGCGTCACGCGCTCTACTACGCGATCGACCGCACGCAGCTCAACAAGCTCGCGTTCATGGAGACGGCGTCCGAGATGTCGCCGACCTTCGCGCTGACCCCCAGCCAGGACTCGTTCGTCTCCGCGTCCGTCGAGGAGAAGCAGGTCCCCATGACGGCGGACCCGGCGAAGGCCGGGGAGATCCTCGAGGAGGCCGGCTGGGCCAAGGGCTCGGACGGCATCTACGCGAAGGACGGCGAGCGCCTGTCGCTCACCGTCGAGGTGGTCACCGGGTGGACCGACTACATCACCGCGATCGACGCGATCACCTCCCAGGCGGAGGCCGCGGGCATCGAGGTCAAGGGCGCGCAGTCCTCGTGGAACGAGTGGACCGAGCGCAAGGGCCAGGGCAACTTCCAGCTCGCGATCGACTCGCTGTGGCAGGGACCGGCCCCCGACCCGTACTACCTCTACAACTACTTCTTCGACTCCAAGTCGGGCGCGAAGGTCGGCGAGTCGGCGGGGAACAACTTCTCCCGCTACGACAACCCGAAGGTCGACAAGGCCCTCGAGGAGCTCGCCAAGCTCCCGCTCGACGACGCGGCGGCGCGCCAGCCGCACTTCGACACGATCCAGGGCGAGATCGTCCGCGACATGCCGTACATCCCGGTCCTGACGGGTGGCACGACGAGCATCTGGAACACGGCCGAGTTCACGGGCTGGCCGTCGGAGGACGACCTGTACGCCTTCCCGGCCGTCTGGTCCGCGTTCGACGCCGCCGAGATCTTCAAGAAGATCGCGCCCCAGGGCTGACCGGCCCGAGCCGTCGCCCCCGAAGGAGGACCTGTGAGTTACATCTGGCGCAAGCTGGGCTTCTACGCGGTGGCCCTGTGGGCCGCGCTGACGCTGAACTTCGCGATCCCGCGCATGCTGCCGGGCAACCCTGTCGACATCCTGCTGGCGAAGCTGCAGCAGCGCGGTGGCACTCCGACCGAGGAGACCCGGCAGGCCTACGCGCTCCTCCTCGGGGGCGACGACTCCGACCCCTTGTGGGTCCAGTACGTCGACTACCTGAAGAACCTCGCCCAGGGCGACCTGGGTGTCTCGGTGAGCTTCTACCCCGCCAAGGTCTCGGACGTCATCTTCCAGTCCCTGCCGTGGACGGTGGTGCTCGTCGGGCTCGCGACCGTGATGGCCGCGCTGCTCGGGGTGCTCCTCGGCGCACTCGTCGGGTGGAAGCCGGGAACGTGGCTCGACTCGCTCGTCCCCGCCACCACGCTCCTGGCGGCCGTCCCGTACTTCTGGCTCGCGCTGATCCTCGCGTACTTCCTCGGACGCGTCCTGCAGTGGCTCCCCATGCAGGGTGGGTACGACGTCGCGCTGACGCCCGGTTGGAACGGCGAGTTCCTCGCCTCGGCGATCGAGTACGGCACGCTGCCGGCCCTCACGATCGTGCTCGCCTCCATCGGCGGTTGGCTGCTGGGCATGCGCAACATGATGGTCTCGACCCTGTCGGAGGACTACGTCCTGACGGCCGAGGCGAAGGGGCTCGCCCCGCGCAAGATCCTGCGCTCCTACGCGTCGCGCAACGCCGTCCTGCCGTCCATCGCGGGCTTCGCGATCTCCCTCGGGTTCGTCGTGTCCGGGTCGGTCATTACCGAGTACGTGTTCTCGTACCCGGGCATCGGCAGCCGGCTGCTCACCGCGGTCACGAACAACGACTACGCGCTCATGCAAGGCATGTTCCTGTTCATCACCCTCGCCGTCCTCGGAGCGAACCTCGTGGTCGACCTCCTGTACGGCCTCATCGACCCGCGCACCCGCGCGCGGTCCTGACGGAGGTGCCCCGATGACCAACGTCACCCCAGCGACCGAGCCGTCCGTCGCGGACGCCGTCGAGTCGCTCGCACCCGAGGCGTCGAGCTCACGACGGCCGCGCGACGGCTGGCGCATGCTCCTGCCGACCATGACGCCGTGGCTCGGGATCGGCCTGTTCCTCGTGGCCGCCATCACCCTGTTCGGCACGATCGCGCCCTACTTCGTCGGCGATCCGCAGCAGATCCGCGACATCGGCCTCACGCCGCCGTCCTCCGAGTTCATCCTGGGGACCACCCAGACGGGCCAGGACGTGTTCGCCCAGCTCGCCTACGCGACTCGCGGCTCGCTGCAGATCGGCCTGCTGGTGGGCGTGCTCGCCACCGTGCTCTCCTGCTTCTTCGGCATCTACGGCGCCTACCGCGGCGGCGCGGTGGCTGAGAGCTTCTCCTTGTTCGCGAACGTCATGCTCGTCATCCCGGGCCTGCCGCTCGTCATCGTGATCTCGGGTTTCGTCCCGCGGGAGAGCCGAGGGCTGTGGACC
Organism: Isoptericola sp. NPDC019693; assembly: GCF_044389085.1. Taxonomy (NCBI): domain Bacteria; kingdom Bacillati; phylum Actinomycetota; class Actinomycetes; order Micrococcales; family Promicromonosporaceae; genus Isoptericola; species Isoptericola sp. NPDC019693. The sequence goes on from NZ_JBIRXP010000008.1 coordinate 82,188, forward strand.
ATCGGCGTGGTGCTCGCCATCACGAGCTGGGCCGCCTCGGCCCGCGTGCTGCACGCGCAGACGCTCTCGGTCCGCAACCGGGACTACGTCGCCGCGTCGAGGGTGTCGGGCGAGAAGCCCTGGCGCGTGATCATCGTGGAGATCCTCCCGAACCTGCTGCCCGTCATCGCGTCGCAGTTCGTGTTCGCGGTGATCGCCGCGATCCTCGGCGAGGCGGGCCTGTCGTTCATCGGGCTCGGCGCCTCCAACTCGGCGACGCTCGGCACGATGCTGTTCTACGCGCAGAACGGCTTCGCGCTCTCCCTCGGCGCCTGGTGGTGGTTCGCGCCGCCCGGCCTCATGATCGCGCTGTTCGGCATGGGGTTGTCGCTCATCAACTTCTCGATCGACGAGATCATCAACCCCAAGCTCAAGAACCTGCGCCAGCACCGCAAGCGTGCCCGCCGGGCGGCGCGCCTCGAGCGCGAGCTCGCCCGCGCGAACCGCCGCACGCGCCCGCAGGCCCCCGAGGCGGTCCGCGACGCGGACGCCGAGAAGGAGGTGTCCTCCCGATGACGACGCTGCTGCAGGACGGCGACGTGCGCGCCGCCCGGGACCGGTCCGCGCCGGTGCTCACGGTCGACGACCTCACCGTCGTCTACGAGGTGGAGGAGCCCGTCACTGCCGTCCGGAACGCCAGCCTCACGTTGCACCGGGGCGAGATCCTGGGGCTGGCGGGGGAGTCGGGCTGCGGCAAGACGACGCTCGCCTACGCGGTGAACCGGCTGCACCGCCCGCCGGCCCGGATCGCGTCGGGGAGCATCACGTTCCACGACCGGGACGGCACCGACGTCGACGTGCTCGCCCTGGAGGACACGCAGCTGCGCGCCTTCCGCTGGGACAAGCTGTCGATGGTGTTCCAGGGGGCGATGAACGCCCTCAACCCTGTGACCACCGTGCGGGCCCAGCTGCGCGACACCCTGCTTGCCCACCGGCCCGGCATGTCGCGTGCCGAGGTGCGACGGCGGTCGGAGGAGGTGCTGAACCGCGTCGGTGTCGACCCGCGCCGGCTCGGCTCCTACGCGCACGAGCTGTCGGGAGGCATGCGCCAGCGCGTGATGATCGCGATGGCGATGCTGCTGCAGCCGCAGATCATGATCATGGACGAGCCGACGACGGCGCTCGACGTCGTCGTCCAGCGCGACATCCTGCGCGAGATCGTGCGGCTGCGCGACGAGCTCGAGTTCGCGGTCGTGTTCATCACCCACGACCTGCCGCTGCTGCTGGAGATCAGCGACCGGATCGCGGTCATGCTCGAGGGCGAGATCGTCGAGCTCGACGAGGCCGACCGCCTCTACCGCGACGCGCGCCACCCGTACACCCGCAAGCTGCTCGGCTCCTTTCCCAGCCTGTCGGGGGAGCGCGGCGGCTTCATCCGCAGCGGGGCCGACCCGCACGCCGCCGGCGCCGCCGGCGAGACCGAGGAGGACCGAGCATGACCCGCGTCCACGTGTCCGACCTGGTCAAGGACTACACGATCCGCTCCGGCCTGCGCCGCGCGCGGCTGCGCGCCGTCGACCACGTGAGCCTGGACCTCGTCGCCGGCCGCACGGTGGCGCTCGTGGGGGAGTCCGGCTCGGGCAAGTCCACGATCGCGAAGATCCTCACCCGCATGGAGACCCCGACGTCGGGCACGGTGGACGTGCGACTCGACGACGACACCCCGGTGCGGGGCTCGCTCTACCGCCGCCAGGTGCAGATGGTCTTCCAGGACCCCTTCGCCTCCCTCAACCCGTTCCACTCGATCGAGCACCACATCGCCCGGCCCCTGCGGATCCACCAGCGCACCCGCACCGCCGACGAGACGCACGAGCGGGTGCTCGAGATGCTCGAGCGGGTCAACCTCACCCCCGCGGCCTCGATCGCCCCGCGGCGCCCGCACGAGCTGTCCGGTGGGCAGCGCCAGCGCGTCGCGATCGCCCGTGCGCTCGCCCCGGGCGCCCAGGTGCTCATCGCCGACGAGCCGGTCTCGATGCTCGACGTGTCGATCCGGCTGGGGGTGCTGAACCTGCTCGGACGGCTCCAGCGCGAGGACCGGCTCGCCGTCCTGTACATCACGCACGACCTGGCCACGGCCCGGCACTTCTCCGACGAGATCGTCGTGCTCTACCGGGGCCGCGTCGTGGAGCGTGGCCCGTCGGACGCCGTCATCCTCGACCCGCACCACGACTACACGAAGCTGCTCGCCATGGCCGCCCCCGACCCGGAGCGCGTGGACCGGGTGACCCTCGCGCAGGACCCCGTGGACCGCGCGGCCATCGACAACAGCGAGTGCTACGACCACTTCGCGGGGCAGTGGGTGGAGGCCGGGGTCCCGGCGGACCGGGCGCGCCAGCGGAGCGCGTCGTGACGGTGGCCCCGCCTGTCGTCTGGCCGACCTCCGGGCTGACCTACGGCGGGGACCACAACCCGGAGCAGTGGCCCCGGGAGGTGTGGGACGAGGACGTGCGCCTCATGCGGGAGGCCGGCGTGAACCTCGTGACCCTGGGGGGTGTTCGCGTGGGGCACGGTCGAGACCGCCGACGGCGTGCGGGACTGGTCGTGGCTCGACGACGCCGTCGGCCTCCTACACGACCACGGGATCGGTGTCGACCTCGCGACGCCCACGGCCGCGCCGCCGAGCTGGCTCTTGACCGCCCACCCCGACGTCGCGCCCGTGCTCGCCGACGGGTACCGGGAGCCGGCGGGCGGGCGCAACGCCTGGTGCCCCGAGTCCGCGGTGTACCGCCGGTACGCGCTGCGTCACGTGGAGGAGCTGGCCCGCCGCTACGGCCGGCACCCCGCCGTGCGTCTGTGGCACGTGGGCAACGAGCTCGGCGGCGGCAACGCGCGCTGCCACTGCGACGACTCGGCGGCCGGCTTCCGTCGGTGGCTGCGCGAGCGGCACGGCACGCTGGAGGCCGTGAACGAGGCGTGGGGCACCGCGCAGTGGGGGCACCGCTACGGCACCTGGGAGGAGATCATGCCGCCCCGGGGCCGGCACGGCGCCCCCAACCCGGGGCTGTTCCTCGACTTCGAGCGCTACTCCTCCGACGCGCTGCTCGCGCACTACCTCGCGGAGAAGGAGGTGATCGTCCGGCACTCGGCCGTGCCCGTGACGACCAACCTCATGGTCGGCGCGGGCGCCCAGGTGGTCGACTACGCCTCCTGGGCCCCGCACACCGCTGTCGCGGCGAACGACCACTACACGCTGGTCGGCCACGACCCCGGCGCCGGCCCGTTCCGCGAGCACGACCTCGCGTTCGCGGGCGACCGGATGCGGGGCATGTCGGCGCCCGGCCGCCCCTGGCTGCTCATGGAGAGCTCGACCGGCGGGCCGAGCTGGCAGCGCCGCAACCGTGCCAAGGACCCGGGCGAGATCGCGCGGCACTCCCTCGGGCACGTGGCCCGCGGCTCCGACGGCGTGATGTTCTTCCAGTGGCGCGCCTCGCGGACCGGGGCCGAGCAGTTCCACTCGGCGATGCTTCCGCACAGCGGCACCCGCTCGCGGGTGTGGCGGGAGGTCGTCGAGCTCGGCGGGCACCTGAAAGCCCTCGGAGAGGTCGCCGGGACGGTCATGGAGCCCGCCCGGGCTGCGATGGTCGTCGACGACGCCGCGGGGTGGGCGCTCCAGCACGGGCTCAAGCCGCACCGGGAGCTGTCGTACGGGCGCGAGCTGCGCGCCTGGCACCGGGCGCTGTGGGACCGGCAGGTCGTGTGCGACGTCGTGCCGCCGGGCGCCGACCTGGACGGCTACGACCTGGTGGTCGTGCCGGCGCTCCTGGTGGTCGACGACGCCGAGGCGGCGCGGCTCGCGGCCGTCCCGGCGCGCGGCGGCACGCTTGTCGTGACCTACCTGTCGGGCGTGTGCGACGAGCACGCGCGCGTGCGCCCCGGCGGCGCCCCGGGCGCGTTCGCCGACGTGCTCGGCGTATGGACCGACGAGCTCTACCCGCTGCAGGAGACCCAGCGGGTGCGGCTCGACGACGGGAGCGTCGTGGCGGACTGGACCGAGCGTGTCGTGCTCGACGGTGCGGAGGCGGTGGTGCGGTACGCGGACAGCTCGCTCGCGGGCGGTCCGGCCGTGACCCGGCGCAGCGTCGCCGGCCCGCAGGGGGTCACGGGCAGCGCCTGGTACGTCTCGGCCGCCCTGCCGCCCGACGGCGTGGGCCGCGTCGTGGACCGGCTCGTCGCCGAGGCCGGGCTGCCGCGCGTCGTCGAGGCCGACCCCGGGGTGGAGGCCGTGCGGCGGGTCGGGGAGGATCGGTCCTACCTGTTCCTGCTCAACCACACCGACACCGAGCGGAAGGTCGACGCCGAGGGCCACGACCTGCTCACCGGCGACGACGTCGGCCCCGTCACGACCCTGCGCCCCGGCGGCGTGCGCGTGCTGCGCGAGCCGGCCCGCCCCGCCTCCCTCTGACGCCCCGCCGCCCCGCCGACGCCCGCCGACCGACCGGCCCGTCCGCACCCCTGACCCGACCGACCGAACCAGAGGACCACCGATGACGTACGTCCCCCCGACCTTCCGCGCCCTGCACGAGGGCTGGACGCTCACTGCCGCCGACCTCGCCGCCGACGCGCCCGAGGGCCTCGCGGGTCCCCTGGAGGCGGGCATCCCTGCCGTCGTGCCGGGCGAGGCGCACCTGGACCTGCACCGTGCGGGCCTGATCGACGAGCCGTTCGACGGCGACAACGAGGCCGCCCAGCAGTGGATCGGGGACACGTCGTGGCGGTTCGCCACGACGTTCGCGTGGGCCCCCGAGGATGCCGCCCGGCACGACCTGGTCGCCCACGGACTGGACACCGTCGCGACCGTCACGCTCAACGGCGTCGAGGTGGCGCGCACGCAGAACATGCACCGCTCGTACCGGTGGGACGTGCGCGACGCCCTGCGCGAGGGGAAGAACACCCTGGTCGTGACGTTCGCGGCGCCGGTGCCCGAGGCCCTGGCCCGGGCCGAGCGCGACGGCGTGCTGCCGTCCACGAACCACCACGAGTACAACCAGCTGCGCAAGATGGCGTGCTCGTTCGGGTGGGACTGGGGCATCGACGTCGCCGGCGCGGGCCTCTGGAAGCCGGTCGGCCTGGACTCCTGGTCCGGGGTGCGGATCGCGTCGGTGCGACCGCTCGTCGACGTGGTGCCCGGCGGCGACGGTGCCCCCGAGGGCGTCCTGTCGGCGCACGTGGAGATCGAGCGGGACGGCGTCGCGGCCGACGCCGACGTGCCGGTGGTCGTGCGGCTCGCGGGACCGGACGGCGAGGGGCACGAGGCGGAGGGCGTCGTGCCGGCGGGGGCGACGACCGGCGTCGTGACCGTCCGCGTACCGGGCGTGCGGCGCTGGTGGCCGCTCGGCCACGGCGACCAGCCGCTGTACGAGGTCGAGGTCGAGGCTGCCGACGCCTCCTGGACGGGCCGTGTCGGCTTCCGCACCGTCGAGCTGGACACCACGCCCGACGCCGCCGGGGCCCCGTTCGTCCTGCGCGTCAACGGTGAGACCGTGCTGGTGCGCGGTGCGAACTGGATCCCGGACCACGCGTTCCTCACCCGGGTCGACCGCGACCGGTACGCCCGCCGCGTCGCCGACGCCGTGGAGGCCAATCTCAACCTGCTGCGCGTCTGGGGCGGCGGCATCTACGAGTCGGACGACCTGTACGACCTCGCGGACGAGCAGGGCCTGCTCATGTGGCAGGACTTTCCCTTCGCCTGCGCGGCGTACGCCGAGGACGAGCCGATGCGTGCGGAGGTCGAGGCCGAGGCGCGCGAGAACGTCACGCGGCTCAGCCCGCACCCGTCGCTGGTGATCTGGAACGGCAACAACGAGAACACGTGGGGCTCGGTGGACTGGGGCTGGGCCGGCCGGCTCGGCGGGCGTCCCTGGGGCGACCTGTACTACCGCGAGCTGCTGCCCGGTGTCCTCGCCGAGCTCGATCCGACGCGCCCTTACTCGCCGGCGAGCCCGTACTCGTTCGGCGACTACCGGCACCCGAACGACGAGCGCTACGGCACCATGCACATCTGGGACGTGTGGAACCGGGAGGACTACTCCGTCTACGCCCGGTACCGGCCGCGCTTCCTGTCCGAGTTCGGCTTCCAGGGCCCGCCGGCCTGGTCGACGCTGACCCGCGTCGTGCACGACCAGCCGCTCGACCCGTTCGGCCACCAGATGCTCGTGCACCAGAAGGCGCACCAGGGCAACGCCAAGCTCGAGCGCGGCTGGCAGGGACACCTGCCCGACCCGGCCACCATCGAGGACTGGCACTGGACGACCCAGCTCAACCAGGCGCACGCCGTGCGCTTCGGCATCGAGCACGTGCGCTCCCTCACGCCCCACAACACGGGCACGATCGTGTGGCAGCTCAACGACAACTGGCCCGTGGTGTCGTGGGCGGCGGTCGACCACGACGAGCACCGCAAGCCGCTGTGGTACGCGCTGCGGTCGGCGTGCGCGCCGCGACTGGCGACCCTCCAGCCGCGCGCCTCCGAGGAGGCGCGGGCCGCCGCGTGGGAAGGTATCGACCCCGATCCCGACACCCTCGCGCTCGTGGTGGTCAACGACACCGGCGAGCGCCTGACCGGGACGTGGACCGTCACCCGGGAGGCGTTCGACGGGACGGCCCTCGCCAAGGCGACCCTCGAGGTCGACGTGCCCGCCCGCGGCGCGGCGACGGTGACGGTGCCCTCCGACGTCGCGACGTTCGCCGACCCCGCCGCCGAGGTGCTCGTCGCCGTGGCGGACGACCCGGGTGCCGGTGTCGCGCCGGCGCTGCGGCACGGCGCCGAGGTGGTGGACCAGCAGCTCGACGTCCGCCCGCTGCGGATCGAGGCGTCGCCCGTGGAGGGGGGCTGTGAGCTGCGGGTCACCGCCACCTCGCTGGCGCGGGACGTCTTCTGCCACGCAGACGTGGTGGACCCCGGGGCCGCGGTCGACGCCGGCCTGGTCACGCTGCGGGCCGGGCAGAGCGCCGTCCTCCGGGTGACGTCGCCCGCCGGGGGTGACCCGGCCGGGTTCGCCGCCGCGGTGCGCTGCGCCAACGACCTGCTCGGCGGGGGCGAGGTCACCGCGGCGCGCTGAGCACCCGGTCGACCGCGGACAGGGGGATGTGCACCCAGGTGGGCCGCTGCCGCGTCTCGTAGACCACCTCGTAGAGCGCCTTGTCCAGGACGAGCGCGGCGAGGACGGCGTCGGCGGTGGGCGGGTCGAGCTCCGGCGGTCGCCGGGCGGCCAGGCTGCTCGGGGCGGCGGGCACGTCGGCCGCCTGGCGGTAGCGGGCGAGGAAGGCGTGCACGGACTCCGCCTCCCACCACGGGTCGGGCGCGCCCCCGACGGCCGCGGCGTACGCGAACGAGCGGACCATGCCGGCGACGTCGCGCAGGGGGAGGTCCGGGGCCGTGCGCTCGGCCGCGGGCCGCTGCGGCTCGCCCTCGAAGTCGAGCAGCTTCCACCCGGTCTCGCCGTGCAGCGCCTGACCGAGGTGCAGGTCGCCGTGCACGGTCTGCAGGCGCAGCCGCGGCAGCCGCCCCTGGAGGTCGTCGAGGAGCGCGTCGATCGCCGGGGCCCGCGCCGCCAGGCCCGGCGCCTCGGCGACGGCGAGCGCCGCCCGGTCGCGCAGGCCCCCGACGAACGTCGCCGGGTCGAGCAGGGGCCCGGGCGGCATGGCCTGGCGCAGCACGGCGTGCAGCTCCGCCACGACGCGCCCCAGGTCGGCGGCGAGGTGCGCGAACGACTCCCCGCGGCCGGCGTGCTCGCAGGCCAGCTCGAACCCGTCGCGGGCCCGCGGCACCAGCTCGCTGAGGACGGCCAGGGCGGTGGTCGAGCCAGGCGCGGTGGCCACCTGGAGGGCGCCGAGGAAGCGCGGCACGCCGTCCCAGCCCGCGCGGGTCAGGGCGCGGGGGACGACGACGTCGGGGTGCGGCCCCGGCGTCACGGTGCGCAGGATCTTCAGCATCCCGCCGGTGCCGTCGGGCGACGGCACGCCGGGCAGCACGACGCTGGTGTTCGACTGCTCGCCCGCCACCACGTGGCCGCCGGCGACGAGCTCCGCGCCCGCGACGCCGTCCCCCACGCCCGCGGCCCGCAGGAGGGCGAGCCAGCAGGCGGGGTGCGCGCCGCCGTCGTGCACGGCGACGTCGCCCGCGGCCGTCCGGAGGTCGGTGATGTACCCGGGCCCTCGCGCGCCCGGGTCGGTGAGCACGAGCGGCACCTGCGCGACCACCTCGCCGCCCGGCACCCCCGCACCGCTCAGCCGTACCAGCAGGACGACGACGTCGGTGCCCGCGGGGGCGTCGGAGGCCGCAGGATCGTCGTCGAACGTCACCGCGAGCCACGGCTCCACCTGCACCCCGGCGGCACTCGCCCCGCCCGCGGGGAACCACCGCCGTCCCGGCAGCCAGGCCGCGAGCAGCTCCCCGACGCTCGGGTCGGGCACGCCCGCGGCGGGCCGCACGGCCGTCATGCCCGCTCGCCCCCGCCCGTCGGCGCCGAGCTCCCCGCGGCCGGGGCAGGCGGGGTCAGCAGCAGCCAGTAGAAGTCGCGCGACCCCCACGTCATCGACACGGTGCCGTCGGGCGCGACGTCCGGGAAGCGGGCGCCGCCGAACAGGTCGGTCAGCGACCAGCCGGCGTACCCGGGCAGCCGCACCACCGACGACCGCGCCGTCGCGGACAGGTTCGCCGCCACCAGCAACGTCTCGCCACCCTCACCGGGCGCCGTCCGCGTGAACGCGATCACGGCCTCGTCGTCGGCCTCGAGCGGGGTGAACGACCCCGTGCCGAACGCGGGGTGCAGCCGCCGCACCGCGAGCATGCCGTGCACCCAGTGCAGCAGCGAGGAGGGCTGCGCGAGCTGGGCCTCCACGTTGACGTGCTGGAAGTGGTGCACCAGCGACTGCACCAGCGGCAGGTACAGCTTGCCGGGGTCGGCGGTGGAGAACCCGGAGTTGCGGTCCGGCGTCCACTGCATGGGCGTGCGCACGGCGTCCCGGTCCGGGAGCCAGATGTTGTCGCCCATGCCGATCTCGTCCCCGTAGTACAGGCACGGGCTGCCCGGCAGGCTGAGCAGCAGCGCGTGCGCCAGCTCCACCTCCTTGCGCGAGTTGTCGAGCAAGGGCGCCAGGCGGCGGCGGATGCCGATGTTGGCCCGCATGCGCGGGTCGGGCGCGAACCATCCGTACATCGCCGCGCGCTCCTCGGTGGAGACCATCTCGAGGGTCAGCTCGTCGTGGTTGCGCAGGAACGTGGACCACTGCCCGCCCGGTGCGGGGATGTCCGGGGTGTCGGCGAGGATGTCGAGCAGGGGGCGGGCGCGCTGGTCCCGCATGGCGTAGTACACCCGCGGCATCACGGGGAAGTGGAAGCACATGTGGCACTCGGGCTCGTCCTCGGTGCCGAAGTAGTCCACCACGTCCTGCGGCCACTGGTTCGCCTCGGCCAGCATGATCCGGCCCGGGAACTCGTCGTCGATCATCCGGCGCACGCGGCGCAGGAAGGCGTGCGTCTCCGGCAGGTTCTCGCAGTTGGTGCCCTCGGCCTCGAACAGGTACGGCACCGCGTCCAGGCGGAAGCCGTCCACCCCGACCCCCAGCCAGAACCGCGCGACGTCGAGCATCGCGTCGACCACGCGCGGGTTCTCGAAGTTGAGGTCCGGCTGGTGGCTGAAGAAGCGGTGCCAGAAGTACTGCCGCCGCACCGGGTCGAACGTCCAGTTCGACGTCTCCGTGTCCACGAAGATGATGCGGGCGTCCTCGTAGCGCGTGTCGTCGTCCGACCAGACGTAGAAGTCGCCGTACGGACCCTCCGGGTCGGACCGTGACGCCTGGAACCACGGGTGCTGGTCGCTCGTGTGGTTCATCACCAGGTCGACGACCACGCGGATGCCGCGCGCGTGCGCCGCCTCGATGAGCTCGGTGAAGTCCCCGATCGTGCCGTACTGGCCCGCGACCGACGTGTAGTCGGCGACGTCGTACCCGCCGTCGCGCAGCGGTGACGGGTAGAACGGCGGCAGCCACAGGCAGTCCACGCCCAGCCACTGCAGGTAGTCGAGCCGGTCCGTGATGCCGCGCAGGTCGCCGACCCCGGAACCGTCCGTGTCCGAGAACGCCCGGACGATGACCTCGTAGAACACGGCGGTGCGGTACCAGTCCGGGTCGTCGGACAGGCCGGGCTTGTCCAGGGGCGGCGGCGCGGGCTGCGGCCGCGCCGGCAGCGCCTGGACCGGCACCTGGCGCGTGACGGGGCGCGGCACCTGGGGCGTCATCGGGGCACCCCCGCGCGGGGCCCGCTCATGTCGGCCCCGTCATGCCAGCCCGATCGTCAGGACGTGCGCCACCTGCTGCCGCGGGTCGAGACGGACGTACGGGTGGGAGCCCCACGGGTAGGTGGCGCCCGACAGCTCGTCGTGCGCGACGAAGAACGCCTGGTCCTCGACGCCGTCCGGGCGCGTGAGCCCCAGCGACGCCAGGTCCAGGAACACGGTGGCCTCCTGCGTGGCCCACGGGTCCAGGTTGAGCACGACCAGCACGACGTCGTCCTGCGTGGCACCCGGCCGCCCCGCCGCGGGCAGGTGCTCGGCACGCACGCGCCGCGAGAACGCGACGACCTGGTCGTTCGTCGTCGGGTGCACCGTCAGGTCGCGCAGCTGCTGCAGCGCCGGGTGGGCGCGGCGCAGCTCGTTGAGCCGGCGCAGCAGCGTGGAGACGCCGATGACGTCGGCCTGGGACCAGTCGCGCGGCTTGAACTCGTACTTCTCGTTGTCGATCTGCTCCTCGACGCCGGGGCGGGGCACGTTCTCCACCAGCTCGTACCCCGAGTAGATGCCCCAGGTCGGGCTGCCGAGCGCCGCCAGCACGGCCCGGACGGCGAAGCCCGCCACCCCGCCGTGCTGCAGGTACGGGGGCAGGATGTCGTGCGTCGTGGGCCAGAACGACGGGCGCAGCACCGAGCCCTGCGGCCCGGCGACCTCCTGGAGGTACTCCTCGATCTCCTCCTTGGTGTTGCGCCAGGTGAAGTACGTGTACGACTGGTGGAAGCCGATCCGCGCGAGCGTCTGCATCATCGCCGGGCGGGTGAACGCCTCGGACAGGAAGATCACCTCGGGGTGCGACCGGTGCACCTCGCCCAGGAGCCACTCCCAGAAGTCCAGCGGCTTGGTGTGCGGGTTGTCGACGCGGAACGCCGTCACCCCGCGGTCGATCCACAGCAGCACGATCCGCAGGATCTCCGCCGAGAGGCCCGCCGGGTCGCGGTCGAAGTTCAGCGGGTAGATGTCCTGGTACTTCTTGGGCGGGTTCTCGGCGTACGCGATGGTGCCGTCCGCGCGCACCGAGAACCACTCCGGGTGCTCCGTGACCCACGGGTGGTCCGGGGAACACTGCAGCGCCAGGTCGAGCGCCACCTCCAGGCCGTGGCGGCGAGCCGCCGCGACGAAGTCCCGGAAGTCCCGCTCCGTGCCCAGGTCCGGGTGGATGGCGTCGTGACCGCCGTCGGGGGAGCCGATCGCGTACGGGCTGCCGGGGTCGCCCGGCTGCGGGTCCAGGGTGTTGTTGCGGCCCTTGCGGAACGTCGTGCCGATGGGGTGCACGGGCGTGAGGTAGACGACGTCGAACCCCATCTCGGCGATCGCGGGCAGCCGCTGCGCCGCCGTGGCGAACGTGCCCGAGCGCCAGGTGCCGTCCTTGCGTCGCTTCGCGCCCTCCGACCGGGGGAACATCTCGTACCAGCTCGCGGCCAGCGCGAGCGGGCGGCTGACCCGCAGCGGGTACGCGGCGCTCGCGGTCACCAGGTCGCGCAGCGGGTGCCGGCGCAGCGCGTCCTTGACCGCGGCCGTCATCGCCATCGCGAGCCGCGCCTCCGGCGGGCGCGTCGTGTCCGCCAGCTCGCGGGCCGCGGCCTCCAGCACGGCGGCGTCGGCGGGGTCCCGAGCCGCCTGGAGGTCCGGCGCGACGATGCGCTCGAACAGCAGCCGCCCCTCCGCGAGCACCAGGTCGACGTCCTGCCCGGCGTCGAACTTGATCACCGCGTCGTGGGACCACGTGCCGTACGGGTCGGACCACGCCTCGACGCGGAACGACCAGTCGGCGGACCCGTCCGACGGGGCGTCCGGCTGCAGGTGGCCGCGGAACCGGTCCAGCCCGGGGGCGACGTCGACCATGGGCGCGGTGGAGTGCACCGAGCCGTCCGGGCCGAGCAGGACGGCGGTGGCCCCGACGGCGTCGTGCCCCTCCCGGAACACCGTGGCCTCGACGGGGATCACCTCGCCGACCGCCGCCTTCGCCGGCCAGCGCCCTCCCTCGACGACGGGGGAGAGCTGGAGGACGGGGATCCGTCCGATGGGCGCGTGCGGCGTGGGCTGCGGAGACGTCACGGCCTCCACGCTAGCCAGGGGGCCCTCTCGGCGCGCGCGGACCCGCCCGCACGCCACTACCTCGCCGTCAGGCGTCGGCGGCGAGCGCCCGGCCGGTGGAGCGGCCGGTGTGCAGGCACCCGCCGAGGAAGGTGCCCTCCAGGGCGCGGTGGCCGTGCACGCCGCCGCCGCCAAACCCGGCGGCCTCGCCGACCGCCCACAGCCCGTCCAGCACGGACCCGTCCGCGCGCAGCACGCGGCCGGACGGGTCGCACCAGAGGCCGCCGAGGGTCTTGCGGGTCAGCACGGACAGCCGGACGGCGAGCAGCGGGCCGTCCTTCGGCGTCGTCAGCGGGCGGGGCTTGGCGACCCGGATCAGCTTGTCCACGCGGTAGTCCCGGGCGGCGCGCGTCGCCACCACCTGCGGGTCCTTGCCCAGGCCGGAGGCGACCTGGGCGTCGCGCGCGGCGACGACGGCGGCGAGCGCGCCGGGGTCCACGTGGCCCTTCGAGCCGGGGGTGGCGTCCACGAGCGCGTTCATCTTCGCGGCGAGCTCGTCGGTCGTGTCGGCCCAGAGGAACTCGGGCGACTCGGCGGCGAACCGCGCCACCGGCCCGACGGCGCGCGGCAGCACCCGCTGCGCGAGGAGCTTGACGTCCTTGCCGGTGAGGTCGGGGTTCTGCTCCGACCCGGACAGCGCGAACTCGGACTCCATGATCGCCTTGTTGAGCACGAACCAGGAGTGGTCGTCGCCGCGCCGCGTCACGTGCTGCAGCGCGCCGAGCGCGTCGAAGCCGGGGAACAGCGGGGCGGGCAGGCGGCCGCCATCGGCGTCGAGCCACAGGGACGACGGGCCCGGCAGGATGCGGATGCCGTGGTTCGTCCAGACCGGGGAGTGGTTGGCGATGCCCTCCGGGTAGTGCCACATCCGGTCCTCGTGCACCAGCGCGGCCCCCGCGTCCGCGGCGATCCCCAGCATGAGGCCGTCGGTGGAGTCCGGGACGCCCGAGAGCATCCGCCCGGGCAGCGTGCCCGCCTCGGGGTCCCAGTGCGCGCGGGCCAGGTCGTGGTTGGCGCCGATGCCGCCGGTCGCGACGACGACGGCGCCCGCCGCGATCTCCTCGGTGCCCACCACGTCGCGGTTCGACGGCGCCCCGCGGCCGCCGAACGGCAGCCCGGCGAGCGGCTGGTCGGCCAGCACCTCGGCGCGCACGCCGGTCACGCGGCCGTCGGTCGTGACCAGGCCGGTCACGCGGCGGCGGAACCGGAGGTCGAGCAGGCCGGCGTCGCGGGCGGCCAGCGCCGCCTCCACGAACGGCCGGACGATCCCGGGGCCGGTGCCCCAGGTGACGTGGAAGCGGGGCACGGAGTTGCCGTGCTCGGTCCGGGCGTCGTCGTGGCCCACCGTGTACCCGCCGCGCTCGGCCCACTGCACCAGCGGGAACCACCGCACGCCCTTGCCGTGCAGCCACGACCGCAGGTCGCCCGCCGCGAACTCCACGAACCGGCGCGCCCACGCGTACCCGTGGCGGTCGGGGCCCTCGCCGCGGTCGGCGCCGGGCGCGAACTGCGCGGAACCCAGCCAGTCCGACCACGCCAGGTCGGCGGAGTCGTGCACGCCCATCGCGCGCTGCTCCGGCGAACCGACGAGGAACAGGCCGCCGAACGACCACCACGCCTGGCCGCCGAACGACGCCTCCGGCTCCTGGTCGAGCAGCACCACCCGGCGACCGGCGGCGGTGAGCTCCGTGGCCGTGACGAGCCCCGACAGGCCCCCACCGATGACGACGACGTCAGCATCCATGCGCGCAGTCTGGCAGAGGAGCGGCCCGGGGAGAACGGGTGGCGGGTGGTGGCGTCAGCGCCCGAGGAACACCTGCACGCTGAGCGACTCCAGCACGGCGTCCTCCGCGTCGTCGTCGGGCGCCTCGGGCCGGTCCCACGCGGAGCTCCACACCCGCTCCCACGTCCCCCCGCCGGGCACGGCGGGCAGGGTGACCTCGGCGTCCTCGAGCCCGCCGTTGAGGACGAGCAGCACGTGCGCGTCGCCGTCGTCGGGGCCCGGCCGCAGCATCTGCAGCACGCGGCGCCCCGTCAGCGCCCAGGCGTCCCGGTCCATCGGTTCGCCGCCGGCGGCGAACCAGAGCAGGTCGGGCTCGTCCTCGCCCGGGCGGGGGGAGCCGAGGAAGAACGAGTCCGCGCGCAGGGCGGCGTGCTCGCGCCGCAGCCCCACCAGGAACCGCGTGGTGTCGAGCAGGTCGCGGGCGGCGTCCTCCAGGTTCCACCCGAGCCAGGAGACGGGGTTGTCCTGGGCGTACGCGTTGTTGTTGCCGCGCTGGGTGCGGCCCAGCTCGTCGCCGGCGGTGAGCATCGGCGTCCCCGCGGACAGCAGCAGCGTCGCGAGCAGGTTGCGCTGCGAGCGCCGCCGCAGCGGCACGACGGCGGACCAGGGCTCGGTGCCGGTGTCGCCCTCGCCCTCCCCGTCCTCGGCGCCGGGCGCGTGCCCCTCGACACCGTGGTTCCACGACAGGTTGTGGTCCGAGCCGTCGCGGTTGTCCTCGCCGTTGGCCTCGTTGTGCTTGTGGTCGTAGGCCACGAGGTCGGCGAGCGAGAAGCCGTCGTGCGCGGTGACGTAGTTGACCGACGCCACGGGGCCGCGCGCCAGCGGGGGGTCCGAGGGCCCGAACAGGTCGGCCGAGCCGGCGAGGCGGGTGGTGAGCTCGCGCAGCCCGTGCATGGGCCGCCCGTGCGAGCCCTCGCGCGCGGCGTCCAGCCAGAACCCGCGCGCGGCGTCGCGGAACCGGTCGTTCCACTCGGCCATGGGCGGGGGGAAGCTGCCGGTCTGCCAGCCGCCCGGCCCGACGTCCCACGGCTCCGCGACCAGCTTGAGGTTGTTCAGCACCGGGTCGGTCTGCAGCGCGACGAGGAACGGGTGGTCGGAGGAGAAGCCGTGCCGGCTGCGGCCCAGGGTGACCGCCAGGTCGAAGCGGAACCCGTCGACGCCCACGACCTCGGCCCAGTAGCGCAGCGAGTCCAGCGCGAGCTGCACCACCCGCGGGCGGCGGAAGTCGAGCGAGTTGCCGGTGCCGGTGACGTCGGCCAGCGCGGCCGGCGACGCGCCGTCGTGCAGGTAGTAGCCCGTGTTGTCCAGGCCGCGCCAGCTCACGTGCAGCGCGTCGTCGCCGCCCTCGCAGGTGTGGTTGTAGACGACGTCGAGCAGTACCTCGATCCCCGCGTCGTGCAGCAGGTGCACCATGCCCCGCACCTCGTCGAGGACGGCGGCCGGGCCCGCCTCGCGGGCCGCCCGTGTGGCGTACGCGGCGTGCGGGGCGAAGAACCCGAGCGTCTGGTAGCCCCAGTAGTTGGTGAGCCCGCGCGCGACGAGGTGCGGCTCGCTCGCGAACGCGTGGATCGGCAGCAGCTCGAGCGTGGTGACGCCCAGGCTCGTCAGGTGCGCGATCGTCGCGGGGTGCGCCACGCCGGCATAGGTGCCGCGCAGCTCCGGCGGGACGTCCGGGTGGGTCGCGGTGAGGCCCTTGACGTGCGCCTCGTAGATCACGGTGTCCGCCCAGGGCACGCGCGGGCGGCTCAGCGGCGGCGGGCCGTCGTACGCGGGCAGGACCACGGAGTGCGGCACGAAGGCGAGCGAGTCGCGCTCGTCGGGCGCCCCGTACCGCTCGGCCACCCACGACCGCCCCGCCGGGGAGTCCGGGTCGTCGGGGTCCAGCGGCGCGCTCACCGCGCCCAGCGTCTCCGGGCCGTAGGTGAGGTCGCCCACCAGCCCGCGGGCGTACGGGTCCACGAGCAGCTTGGCGGGGTTGTGACGGTGCCCGGCCTGCGGGTCCCACGCGCCGTGCGTGCGGAAGCCGTACCGCTGCCCCGGCCGCACGGACGGCACGTGCCCGTGCCAGACGCCGTACACGGGGCCCTCGAGGGGGATCCTGCGCTCGGCGTACCGCGCCGGGTCGTGCGGGTCGCGGTGCGGCTCGACGACGTCGATCAGGCACAGCTCGACCGCGTCCGCGTGCGCCGCGGCGACGGCGACGTCGACCCCGCCGTCCGGTGTCGGGTGAACGCCGAGCGGCGGGACGTGGCTGCGGCGCGCGGTGGGGCGCGTCAGCGGTGTGACCTTGGGTCGCGACTCCATGGGGGACATCGTGCACGGGTCCGCCGACAGCCGCTCGGGGCAGGACCGGGTCAGGGCAGGATCGAGTCCACGTAGCCGCCGTCGACGCGGACGGCGCCGCCGGTGGTCGCGGACGCGAGCGGCGAGGCCAGGTAGGTCACCAGGTTCGCGATCTCCTCCGGCTCGATGAGCCGCTGCAGCAGCGACTGCGGCCGGTGCTTCACCATGAACTCGCGCTGCGCCTCGTCCCACGGCAGGTCGCGGTCCACGAGCTCGTAGACGAAGTCCTCCACGCCGCCGGTGTGCGTCGGGCCCGCGATCACGGAGTTCACCGTGACACCGGTGCCGGCCGCCGCCTTGGCGAAGCCGCGCGAGACGGCGAGCAGCGCGGTCTTCGAGGCGCCGTAGTGGATCATCTCGGCCGGGATGACCACGGCGGAGTCGCTCGCGACGTCCAGCACCCGGCCCCAGCCCCGGTCGATCATGCGAGGCAGGTGGTGCCGGATCAGCCGCACGGCAGCCAGCACGTTGACCTCGAAGTAGCGCCGCCACTCGGCGTCCGTGATCTCCAGGGCGGGACGGGACCCGAAGATGCCGAGGTTGTTGACCAGGACGTCGACGTCGGGCATCGCGTCGACCGCGGCGGCGAACCCGTCGTCGGTCGCGACGTCGGCCACCACGGGCACCCCCGCGAAGCCCTCGACGTCCCGGGCGAGCTCGTCGAGCGCCCGCCCCACGGACGCCTCCGAGCGGCCGTTGATCCCGACGCGCGCCCCCGCGGAGGCCAGCCCCCGCGCGATGGCGAGGCCGATGCCCTGGGTCGATCCGGTCACGAGCGCCGTCCTGCCGGCGAGGTCGATGTGCATGCACCGACCGTAGGCGGCGTCACACTCGTGCGCCCGTGGACGGAGGGGTCCCGGGGACGGGGCCACGAGTAGGCTCGGCACCGGCGGACGCAGCGCGTGCGGCCGCCGTCACCACCGTGAGCTGGAGGTCGCGCCCGTGCGCATCGTCGTCGCCGTGAAGTACGTCCCGGACATCAATGCGGACCGGCGTTTCGTGGACTGTCGCGTGGACCGCGACCCGGGCGTCGGCACCCTCAACGAGCTGGACGAGAACGCGCTCGAGGCAGCCCTGCGGATCCTCGACGCGCTGCCCGAGGACGAGCGCGCCGCCAGCGAGGTCGTCGCCCTCACGGTCGCCCCCGCGGACGGGGACGTGGCGCTGCGCAAGTCGTTCCAGATGGGCGTGGACCGCGCGGTCCGCGTCACGGACGACGCCCTGGCGGGCTCGGACTACTTCGGCACCGCCGCGGCGCTCGCGGCCGGGGTGCGCCGTCTCGAGGCCGACGGCGCGCCCGTCGACCTGGTGATCACGGGGATGGCCGCCCTCGACGGACTCGGGTCCGTGGTCCCGGCGCTCGTCGCGGCCGAGCTCGGCCGCCCGGCGCTCACGCTGGCGAAGAAGGTCGACGTCGCGGGCGGCACCCTGACCGTCACGCGCGAGACCGACGAGGCCACCGAGACGCTCGCGGCGCCGCTGCCCGCCGTCCTGTCCGTCGCGGACACGGCGAACACGCCGCGCATGCCGAACTTCAAGCTGATCATGGCGGCGCGCACCAAGCAGATCGAGTCGTGGTCGGCCGCCGACCTCGGCCTCGACCCCGCCGCGGTCGGCGCGGCCGGCGCGCGCACGGAGGCGATCTCCGCCGCCCCGCGGCCCGCCCGCCCCGAGGTCGAGCTGGTGGTCGACAAGGGCGAGGGCGGCACCGCCCTGGCCGAGTACCTCATCCGCAACGAGCTGGTCTGAGAGGGCGCGACCGTGACGAACGAACCCACCCGCAACCGCACCGTCCTCGTCCTCCTGGACCCGGCCTCCGAGGTGCGTCCCGGCGCGCTCGAGCTCCTCACGATCGCGCGCGGCCTCGGCCGCGTCGAGGCCGTGACCCTCGAGGCGCCGAGCGTCGAGGCCCTCGCCCAGCTCGGCACGTACGGGGTCGAGACCGTGCACCAGGCCGAGGTGCCCACCGACGCGCTCGCCGCCGCCGGGGGCGAGGGCGCCCGCCACCTGCCGTCCGTCGTCGCCGCGACGCTCGCCTCCGCCGTGCGGCGCACCGACGCCGACGTCGTCCTGGCCCCGGCCACGTTCGGCGCCAAGGAGGCCGCGGCCCTGACGGCGCACGCCCTCGGCGCGGGCCTCGTCATCGACGCGGCCGCCGTGGGGGAGGACGCCGACGGCCGGATCGTGGCCGGCAAGCGCGTCTTCGCCGGCGCCTGGGACACCCGGTGCGTCGTCACCGCCGACGTCGCGGTGCTCACGGTGCGGGCCAACGCCGTCGTGCCCGAGCCGGCCGCGCAGGCCGTCGCGACCGAGGTCGACGCGCTGCCCGTCGCGCTGGGCGGCACCGCCGGCGTCGTCGTCACCTCCCGCGAGGTCAAGGAGCGGGCACCCGGCCGCCCGACGCTCGAGGAGGCTGCCGTGGTGGTGGCCGGCGGGCGCGGCACCGGAGGCGACTTCGGCCCGGTCGAGGAGTTCGCCGACGCGGTCGGCGCCGCGGTCGGGGCGTCGCGGGACGCGGTCTTCGAGGGCTGGTTCGACCGGTACATCGGCCAGACCGGCGTCACGATCGCGCCGCGCCTCTACGTGGGCGCCGGCATCTCCGGCGCGCCGCACCACCGCGGCGGCATGCAGGCGTCGCAGGTGATCGTGGCCGTGAACTCCGACCCCGAGGCGCCGATCTTCGAGATCTGCGACTTCGCCGTCGTCGGCGACCTCACCGACGTGCTGCCGCAGGCCGCCGCCGCGATCCGCGCGCACCGCGCGGGCTGAACGGAGGCGTCCCGGGGGTCAGCCGCCCGCGAAGGGCGGCAGCAGGTCGAGGCTCGCGCCGTCCGGCACGACGTCGGCCGGCGCGGCCCGGCGGCCGTCGAGCAGCACGCTGCAGCGCTCCAGCACCGGCCCGGCGGCGGGGGTGGCGGCGGCCAGGCGCGCGACGACGTCGGACACGGTCGTGCCCGGCGGGACCTCGAGCGACTCCTCGGAGCGGCCCAGCGCGGCCCGCGCGGCGGCGAAGTAGCGCAGGCGCACCGCCTGCACGTCGGTGAGCTGATCCGTCATCGTCATCCTCCGATGGCGCTCATGGTGCGCTCGGGCTGCGTGAAGCCCGAGCTGTCCAGGTCGGTGCCGGCGCCCGTGTCGCTCATGCCGTGCCCGGCCTGCTTGGCCCACATGGCGGCGCGCCACAGGTCGGCCAGCACCGAATCGTCGGCTCCCGCGCGCAGCGGCCCGAGCAGGTCCGTCTCCGTGTGCGCGAACAGGCAGTCGCGCACGCCGCCCTCCGCGGTGAGGCGGGTGCGGCGGCAGTCGTCGCAGAACGGCTCCGTGACCGACGCGATGATGCCGACCCGGCCCAGCCGCTCGCCACGCCCGTCCCGCACCACGAACCGCTCCGCGGGAGCGCCGTCGCGCGGCTCCTCGTCGGGCTCCAGCGCGAACCGGGTGCCGAGCTGCTCGCGCACCTCGGCCGCCGTGACCATCGCCGCCCGGTCCCAGGCGTGGTCGGCGTCGAGCGGCATCTGCTCGATGAACCGCAGCTCGAAGCCGCGCTCGAGGCACCAGCCCAGCAGCTCGGCCGCGTGGTCGAGGTTGACGCCCCGCACCAGCACCGCGTTGATCTTCACGAGGTCGAACTGCTGCGCCGCCGCGTCGATCCCCGCGAGCGTGCGCGCCAGGAAGGGGCGCCGCGCCATCGTGGCGAAGGTGTCGGGGTCGAGCGTGTCGAGGGAGACGTTCACGCGGTCCAGCCCGGCCTCGCGCAGCGCCGCGGCCCGGGAGTCGAGCCCGACGGCGTTGGTCGTCAGGCTGAGCTCGGGGCGGGCGGGGAGCGCGGCGCAGTCGCGGACGATCTCCACGAGGTCGCGGCGCAGCAGCGGCTCGCCGCCCGTGAACCGCACCTGCCGCACGCCGAGGTCGCGCGTCGCGATGCCGACGAGCCGCGCGATCTCCTCGCGCGTCATCACCGAGTCCTTCGGCAGCGTCGGCAGCCCCTCGGCGGGCATGCAGTACGTGCAGCGCAGGTTGCAGCGGTCCGTGAGCGAGACGCGCAGGTCCGTCGCGACCCGGCCGAACCGGTCGACGAGCCCGCCGGTGGCCGGCCGGTCGGCGGGCAGCCGCACGTCCGGCACGCCCGCGCCGGGCAGCCGCGGCATCCCCAGGGAGACGGTCGTCATCTGATCAGCTCCCCGCCCCGGCGTCCGGCCCGGGCGCGGCGCCGGGGCCCGGGTCCTGCCAGGAGAGGGCCGACGACGTCGCGCGGTCGAGCGCGTCCGACTCCTCGCCGCGCGCGGCGGCCAGCCCCGCCGCGTACCCCACCGCGTACGCCGTGACGGGCGCGGCGGGCCGTGCCACCTGGTGCGCGGCGTCGCGAGCCAGGTCGAGCACCGCGCCGACGTCCACGCTGCGCAGGGGCAGCCCGAGCTCCGCCTCGAGGGCGTCCACCCACCGGTCCAGCACGCTGGAGCCGGGCTCCGCGCCTCGGGCGGTGGCGGGGGGAGTCTGGTCGGTCATCGGTGTCCTCCCGGGCGGTGCGGTCGGTGCGGCGACGCCGGGGCGGTCGTCGCACGGTCGGCCACGACCGTGTGGCGTCCTTGGTGGCGTCCTTCGTGGCGTTGCTCGTCGAGTCCTACCGTAAGGCGTCGCAGGTCGTCCCAGGTGTCGACGTCGTCGCTCATCGCCTCGCGGTCCGCCACCTCGACGCAGGACAGCCGCGCCACCAGCCGGCGCACGGGCGCCCCGGCGAGCCCGGCAGGGCCGGCCGCGCCGGAGAGGGCGTCCAGGGCGCGGCGCAGGGCGTCGCGGCGGTACAGCCCGACGAGCCACTGCGCGTGGCCGTCGCGGACCAGGTACGCGCCGTCGGCGGGCACGTCGGCGGGAGCGTCGGCGCCGCCACCCGGCCCCGTGACGGCGGCGCGCAGCAGCGGCACCGCGTCGCCCGCGCGCGGCACGTCGACGGCGAGCACCAGCACCCAGGACGGCGCCTCCCCGGCGGCCGCCCGGTCCAGGGCCCGCAGGCCGGCGTCGATCCCGGCCACCGGGCCGCCGAACGGCGGGTCCTCGCGCGCGACGAGCACGTCGTGGCCCGGCGGCAGTGCGGTGTCGGGGCCGACGACGACGGTGCGGGCGGCGTCGCGGGTCGCGGCGAGCGCCCGGTCGAGCAGCGTGACGCCGTCGAGCACCACGGTCGGCTTGGGCACGCCGCCGAGCCGGGTGGCGCGACCGCCGGCGAGGACGACGGCGTCGTGCCGGTCGGGCGGGGTGGGGGCAGGGGCGGGGCCCATGTCAGGCCCCGGGCCCGAACGGCAGGTCGAGCGGCAGCACGTCGAGCTCGTCGCCGGCCTCGACCTTCTCGACGTCCGCCGGGACGAGGGCGAGCGCGTCGGCGCCGAGGAGTGCGGAGGTCGCGTGCCCGCCGGCGGAGTCCGTGCCGGACCCGGGGGCCGCGGCCCGCTCCACCGCCCCGGACCGCAGCGTCCGCACCGGCACGACGTGCGTGCGACCCGGAGGGCTGGGCCACGCCTCGGCGGCGACCCGCCGCACGGGGCGCGCGGGCTCGCGGCCCGCGAGGGTCGCGATCGCCGGGCGTACGAACAACGCGAACGACACGAACGCGCTCACCGGGTTGCCGGGCAGCGCCACCCACGGCACCTCTCGCCACCGGGCCAGCGCCTGCGGGCGTCCGGGCCGCAGCGCGACGGCGGCCACGTCGACGTCCGTCAGGCGTGCGTCGTCGGCGTCCAGCACCGCCCGCACGACGTCGGACGCCCCCGCCGACACGCCGCCCGTAGTGACGACCAGGTCGACGGCCGCACCACCGGCATCTGTTGTGGGGGGGGGGGTGGGGGGGCGGTGGGGGGGGGGTGTCACCGCCGCAGACGGCCCCGACACCACGGGCGCGGGGGGGCGGGGCGGCGCGGCGGGCGGGG
>NZ_JBIRXP010000008.1:104663-174557 GCF_044389085.1 Isoptericola sp. NPDC019693
GCCCCCCCTGCGCCCCCCCCGGGCGCCCCCCCCCCCCCCCCCCCGGGGGGGGGGCGGTTTTGGGGGGGCACCCCGCCCCCCCCCCCCCCCCAACCCCCCCCCCACAACATGGTCGAGGGCGGCGCGGAGGGCGTCGGCGTCGTCGGGGACGGCGCCGACGCGCACGACGTCGGCCCCGGCGGCACGGGCGAGGGCGGCGAGCAGCAGCGAGTTGGAGTCCGGGATCCGTCCCTCGCCGGCCGCGCCGTCGTGGCTGGGCCGGCCGGCGGGCACCAGCTCGGACCCGGTCGACAGCACGGCGACGCGCGGGCGGCGGCGCACCGGCAGCGCCGTCAGCCCGGCCGAGGCCGCGACGGCGACGAGCGCCGGGGTGACGGCGTCGCCCTCCCGGCCGAGCAGGTCGCCGGGCCGCACGTCCTCGCCGCGGTGCCGCACGTGGGCCCGGTCCTGGCGCGCCAGGGTGACCTCGCGCTCCGTCGTCGGGCCGCCCGCGACGAACCGGCCCGTCGACGTGCGCTCCACCGGCACGACGGCGTCCGCCCAGCCGGGCACCGGGGCTCCGGTCATGATCCGCACCGCGGCGGGGTTGTGAGCGCGATTTCGGGGGGAATCGACCCTGGAATTGTCCCCGAAATCGCGCTCACAGCGGTCGGGGGGTGCGCCGGGGCGGAGGTCGCCGACGACGGGCAGGGTCACCGACGAGCCGTCGGCGGGCAGGTCGGCGCGGCGCACGGCGTAGCCGTCCATCGCGGCGGCGTCGAACGGCGGCACGAGCGCGGCGGCGTGCACGTCGGCGCCGAGCACGCGGCCGGGGCCCTCGAGGGCCAGCGCGGCCAGCGGCACCTCCTGCACCGGCAGCGGCGCGACCCGGGCCAGCACGGCGTCCACGTGCTCGGCCGTGGTGCGCGCCGTCGTGCGCGGGGTGCTGCGGGGCGTGCTCATGGGGCCACGCTAGGCCGACGACGTGTCGCACGTGCGGCGCGGACCTCACGGCCGGCCGGGGCACGGGGTGAGGGGGCGCGGGAACCGGGGACCGCTGTCATCCGGCGTTCGCCCGCACGCGCCTGCGCACCGGGCCGAGCGTGAACAGCAGGGTGAGCAGCGCCGTGAGGGCGAGCAGGCCGAACCCGATGCCGTAGTCGCCCCGTGCGCCGTACACGGCGCCCATGATCAGCGGCGGGATGAAGCCGCCCAGGCCGCCCGCAGCGCCGACGACGCCCGTCACGCCGCCGACCTTGTCGGGCGGCGCCATCTTCGCCACCAGGGCGAACGTCGCGCCCGACGACGCCCCGAGGGCCGCGGCCATCCCGAGGAACGCGATCGTGGCGCCCGGGATGAGCGCGGGCTGGAAGATGATGACCGCCGCGAACACCGTCACCACCGCGAAGCACGCGATCGACACGGGCACGCCGCCGATCTTGTCCGACAGCGTGCCGCCGATCGGCCGGCAGACCACCGCGAGCACGACGAAGCCGGCGGTGCGGAACGACGCGTCGCTGGCGCTGAGGTCGTACGCGTTCTGCAGGAAGGTCGGCAGGTACACGGAGAACGCGACGAAGCCGCCGAAGCCGATCGCGTACAGCCAGGACAGCTGCAGCGTGGCGGGGATCTTCAGGGTGGCCCAGGTGCGCGCCCACATGCCGCCGCCGGTGCCGGGCGACCAGGCCGGGGAGTCCTTCAGCAGGGCACGCGAGACCAGGGCGAACACCGCGAGGAACACCGCCACGATGATGAACGGGGCGCCGTCGCCCCACGCGTCGCGGATGGGCACCGTGGAGAACGACGCGATGGCCGTGCCGCCCATGCCCGCGCCGAAGATGCCGATCGCGGTGCCGCGACGGGCCGGCGGGTACCAGTTGTTGACGAAGGGGACGCCGATGGCGAAGGTCGTGCCACCCAGACCGAGGAAGAACCCGCCGATCAGCAGCCACGGCAGGCTGGTCGCGACGAAGCCGATGAACAGCACGGGGATGATCGTCAGCGCGCTGCACAGCGGGAACATCACCTTGGCGCCGAACCGGTCGGTGAGCGCGCCGATCGGGATGCGGCCGAGGGACCCGACGATCACCGGGACGGCCACCAGCACGGAGACCTCGAAGTCGGACAGGTGGTACAGCTGCCCGTAGCTGTTGCCCAGCGGGCCCAGCAGGGCCCAGGCCCAGAAGCAGATCGCGAACCCGGCCGTCGCGAGGGCGAGCTGCGTCGCGTTGCCCTGCACGGTCGGTGCGGCCGTGGCGTCGGCCGGTCCGGGCGTCGGTGCCGAGGTCATGGCGATCCTCCAGTCGTACGGGTGGTCAGCGGTGTCAGCGTGGTCAGCGGGGCGGCGTCGTCGGGTCCCACCCGGGCCGCGGCGCCCGCGACGACACCGACGCCTCGCGGGAGCGGTAGACCACGTAGGGCCGGAACGGGTACTGCACGGGGGCGGAGAACGCGTGCACCAGGCGGGTGAAGGGCCACAGCGCGAAGAGCAGCATCGCCGCCACGACGTGCACCTGGAACGCGGCGGGCACGCCCTCCATGAGCGCGGGCTGCGGCTGGAGGTACCAGAGCGAGCGGAACCAGGGCGAGATCGTCTCCCGGTAGTCGTACCCGTGCCCGCCCGCGAGGATCTGCGTCTGCACGGTCGCCCAGGCGCCCGAGAGCAGGGACGCGGCGAGGAACACGTACATCGTCTTGTCCATGCGGGTGGTCGCGAGGAACACCGGCCCGGTCGAGCGGCGCCGGTAGATGAGGATGAGCAGCCCCGCGACCGCGACGAGGGCCGCGAGCGACCCCATCGACGTGGCGATGAAGTGGTAGAACCCCTCGCTGACGCCCACGGCCTCGGTCCAGGTGTTCGGGATCACGAGCCCCAGGAAGTGGCCGAGCACCACGAACAGCAGCCCGAAGTGGAACAGCGGCGAGCCCCAGCGCAGCAGGCGCTTCTCGTAGAGCTCGCTGGACCGGGTCGTCCAGCCGAACTTGTCGTACCGGTACCGCCAGATCGATCCCACGACCAGGACGGCGAAGGTCACGTAGGGGAGCACGACCCAGAGGATGATCTTGTCGGCGGAGGCGTCCGTCAGGCCCATGGCAGGTCCTTCCCCTCGTTCGCGTACCCGGCGCCCGCGGTGCCCGGGTCTCCGTACCCGCTCAGCCCCACCAGCTCCGCGGGCGGCCCTGCGGCCACGAGGTCGGCGACGCGCTCGGCGGTGGCCGCGTCGACGGGCGGGAGGGTGAGGGTCACGGCCTCGACCGCCGCGGTCCAGGGCGAGCGTTGCGCGGCGAGGGCCGAGCGCAGCACCTCGATCCCGTCACGGTGGGCCGCGAGCAGCGCTCCGGCGATCCGGGCGCCGTCGGGCCCGCCGCGGGCGGACAGCTCCAGGACGGTCGGCAGGTAGTCGGGCAGCTCGTCGCCGGTCGTCTCGAACCCGGCGGCGCGGTACGCCTCGACGAAGCGCACCAGCGCGGCGCCCCGCTTCCGGGTGTCGCCCGCGGCGTAGTACGACAGGTACATGGCGCAGCGGCGCTTGAGGTCGAACGTCGCGACGTACTGGGCCTGCAGCGCGCCGGGGTCGCCGTCGAGCAGGGCGGCGGCGAGCCCGTCGAGGCGGTCCCGGACCGGCGCGGGCAGGTGCGCGACGGCGTCGCGCACGGTCGGCACCGCGGCGAGGACCGCGTCGTCGGGGTAGCCGAGCAGCACGGACGCGGCCATGTGCGCGACGGCGCGGTCGCCGTCGCCCAGCGGCACCGGCGCGAGCGGGTCGAGGCTCTTGGCGCGGACGCCGGGCCGCGGCAGGAACGCCAGGCGGCTCATCGCGCGCTCCCGTCGAAGCCGCCGGGCTCCTCGTTCGTCGCGTCCTGGCGCCCGCCGGGCAGGGTGCCCGGGTCGCCCGCGTCCTGGCCGCCGGCGTCGTCCGGCGGGAAGAGGCCCGACGGGCGGCCGCGGCCGTCCCAGTTGAGCAGGTTGACGCGGCTGGGCGTGGACGGCGTGTGCGGTGAGTCGGCCGTCTGCCGCGCGGCGAGCACGTGGAAGTTCTCCACCGCGACGGGGGTGGGCCGGCCCGACGACGAGCCGAACGGCCCGGCGCCGGTCATGCCCTGGCCGCCCATGCCGGGCCCGCCCTCGAAGTCGAGCGAGCAGGCCATCTCCTCCAGCTCGCGCGCCACCTCGGTGTGCGCGGTGGGGATGACGTACCGCTCCTCGTACTTCGCGATCGCCAGCAGGCGGTACATCTCCTGCACCTGGTCGCCGGTCATGCCGACGGCCGCGGCGTGCTCCTCAGGGAACTCGCGGCCCAGGTTCACCTCCCGCATGCCCGACCGCATCGCGGCGAGCCGGCGCAGCACCCGCTCGACGGGGCCGGTGTCGCCCGCGGTGAACAGCCCGGCGAGGTACTCCAGCGGGATGCGCAGCTGCGAGATGGCGGCGAACAGGGTGCGCCCGTCCTCGCCGTCGTTGCCGGAGCTGGCCACGACGTCGACGACGGGGGACAGCGGCGGGATGTACCAGACCATGGGCAGCGTCCGGTACTCCGGGTGCAGGGGGAGCGCGACCTCGTACTCCGAGATGAGCTTCCAGATCGGGGAGCGCTGGGCGGCCTCGACCCAGTCGTCGGGGATGCCCTCGCGGCGGGCCGCGGCGACCACCTCGGGGTCGTGCGGGTCCAGGAACACCGACCGCTGCGCGGCGAGCAGGTCGTGCTCGTCCTCGGTGGCTGCGGCCGCGCCGACCTTGTCCGCGTCGTACAGGACGAGGCCGAGGTAGCGCAGGCGGCCGACGCACGTCTCGGAGCACACGGTGGGCAGGCCCACCTCGAGGCGGGGGTAGCACAGCGTGCACTTCTCGGCCTTGCCGGTCTTGTGGTTGAAGTAGACCTTCTTGTACGGGCAGCCGGTGACGCACATGCGCCAGCCGCGGCACTGGTCCTGGTCCACGAGCACGATGCCGTCCTCGACCCGCTTGTACATCGCGCCCGACGGGCAGGAGGCGACGCACGACGGGTTGAGGCAGTGCTCGCAGATGCGCGGCAGGTAGAACATGAACGTCTGCTCGAGCTCCTCGGCCACGTGCTCGCTCATGTGCTTGAGGATCGGGTCGTCCTGCATCGTCGCGGTGGACCCGCCGAGGTCGTCGTCCCAGTTCGCCGACCACTGGATGCTCATGTCGTCGCCGGTGAGCAGCGACTTCGGCTTCGCCACCGGGGTGTGCTCGCCCTGCGGGGCGCTGAGCAGCATGTCGTACTCGTACGTCCACGGCTCGTAGTAGTCGTGGATCGACGGGAGCTTGGGGTTCGCGAAGATCGACGCGAGCTTCTTGGCCCGCCCGCCGGCGCGGAGCTTGAGCTTGCCCCGCTTGGTGCGCACCCAGCCGCCCTGCCAGGTGTCCTGGTCCTCGTAGGTGCGGGGGTAGCCGAGGCCGGGGCGGGTCTCGACGTTGTTGAACCAGACGTACTCCGTACCGGTGCGATTCGTCCACGCCTGCTTGCACGTCACCGAGCACGTGTGGCAACCGATGCACTTGTCGAGGTTCATCACCATCGACATCTGCGCCATGACCTTCACGAGTACCGCACCTCCTGGCTGCGACGCCGGATGACCGTGACCTCGTCCCGCTGGTTGCCGGTGGGGCCGAGGTAGTTGAACGCGTAGGTGAGCTGCCCGTACCCGCCCGCGAGGTGCGTCGGTTTGAGCAGGATCCGGGTCAGGGAGTTGTGGATGCCGCCGCGGCGGCCGGACGTCTCGGCGAGCGGCACGTCCACCGTGCGGTCCGTGGCGTGGTGCATGTACACCGTGCCCTCGGGCATGCGGTGGGAGACGACGGCGCGGGCGACGACGACGCCGTTGCGGTTCACCGCCTCGATCCACTCGTTGTCGGCCACGCCGATCTTCGCGGCGTCCGCGGGGCTCATCCAGATGTTCGGGCCGCCGCGCGACAGCGACAGCATGAACAGGTTGTCCTGGTACTCCGAGTGGATGGACCACTTGGAGTGCGGTGTCAGGTAGCGCACGGCGACGGCGGCGTGCCCGGTGCCGCTGCCGTCGGGGCTCCCGTCGTCGAAGGCGCCCGGCCGGGGCGAGTCGCCGAACAGGCGGTGCAGGTCCAGGGGCGGCCGGTACACCGGCAGCTGCTCGCCCAGCTCGATCATCCAGTCGTGGTCGAGGTAGAAGTGCTGGCGGCCGGTGAGCGTGTGCCAGGGCTTGAGCCGTTCCACGTTCACCGCGAACGCCGTGTACCGGCGCCCGCCGTGCTCCGACCCGGACCACTCCGGGGAGGTGATCACCGTCGTCGGCCGGGACTGCACGTCCGGGAAGGTGACGCGCTTGGCCTGGTCGTCGGCGGCCAGGTCCGCCAGCCGCTGCCCGGTGCGCTTCTCCAGGTGCTCGAAGCCCTGCACCGCGAGGCGGCCGTTGGTGGTGCCCGACAGGGCCAGGATCGTCTCGCACGCGTGGGTGTCGCGGTCCAGGCGCGGGCGGCCGGCCGCGGGGCCGGACGTCACCAGGCCGTTGACCTGCCCGAGCTTGCGCACCTCCTCGTCCGGCATGAACGCCACGCCCTTGGTGGCCATGCCCTTGGAGTCCGTGAGCGGCCCGAGCGCGGCCATCCGCGCGGCGAACGCCGGGTAGTCGCGCCGCACCACCTGCAGGCGCGGCATCGTCACGCCGGGCACCAGCTCGCGCTCGGTGACCGGCGCGCCCGCGTCGGTGAGCGTGCCGTGCGGCACCGCGAGCTCGTCGGGGGAGTCGTGCAGCAGCGGCGTGGCGACCAGGTCCTCGCGCACGCCCAGGTGCTCCTCGGACAGCTGGGAGACCAGCCGTGCCAGCATGTGGAACGTGTCGAAGTCGGTCCTCGTCTGCCACGGCGGGTTGATCGCCGGGTTGAACGAGTGCACGAACGGGTGCATGTCCGTGCTCGACAGGTCGTGCTTCTCGTACCAGGTGGCCGCCGGGAGCACGACGTCCGAGAACAGCGTCGTGCTGGTCATGCGGAAGTCCATCGTGACGAGCAGGTCGAGCTTGCCGCGCGGCGCCTCGTCGTGCCAGGTCATCGACGCGGGACGGCGGCCCTCCGGCGCCTCGTCGGCGAGCACGGAGGCGTCCGTGCCGAGCAGGTGCTTGAGGAAGTACTCGTTGCCCTTGCCGGAGGAGCCGAGGATGTTGGCCCGCCAGATCGTCAGCACGCGGGGGAAGTTCGCCGGGTCGTCGGGGTCCTCGCAGGCGAACTTGAGCGTCCCGGCCTTGAGCTCGTCGACGACGTGCTGCTCGGGCTCCTTGCCCGCCGCGCGGGCCTCGTCCACGAGGTCCAGCGGGTTGCGGTCGAACGTGGGGTAGCTCGGCATCCAGCCGCGCTGTGCCGACTCGACCAGGGAGTCCGCCGTCGTGCGGCCCTTGAGGACCCCCGGCGCGAGCGGGGAGGCGAGCGCGTCGGCCGGCATCCCGTCGTACCGCCACTGGTCGGTGGCGAGGTAGAACCAGCCCGTGCCGATCATCTGCCGGGGCGGGCGCACCCAGTCCAGGCCGCCGGCGTACTGCGCCCAGCCGGTGATCGGGCGGCACTTCTCCTGACCGACGTAGTGCGCCCAGCCGCCGCCGTTGACGCCCTGGCAGCCCGTGATCGTGGTGAGCGTGAGGAACGCGCGGTAGATCGTGTCCGAGTGGAACCAGTGGTTCGCGCCCGCGCCCATGATGATCATCGACCGGCCGCCCGAGTCCTGCGCGTTCTGCGCGAACTCGCGACCGATCTGCGCGGCGTCCGCGGCGCGCACGCCGGTGATCTCCTCCTGCCAGGCGGGCGTGCCGGGGGCCGTCGCGTCGTCGTAGCCGGTGGGCCACTCGCCCGGCAGGTCCAGGCCGATGTCCCGAGCCGTGCGCTCGACGCCGTACTGCGCCAGCAGCAGGTCGAACACCGTCGTCACCAGGTGCCCGCCCACGCGGCGGGTCGGCACGCCGCGCGTCAGCACCCCCTTGCCGCCGAGGTGCGCCTGCTGCGCGCCGTCGTCCGAGTCGGGGACGACGTCGAATCGGGGCAGCAGGACCGCCGCGGAACCCTCCGGGCCGCCCGGGGCGTCCGCCACCGACAGCACCGGGTCGACGTCGCCCAGGTCGAGGTTCCACTTCCCCTCGCCCGCCTCGCCGTACCGGTCGGCGAGGGTGCCGTTCGGCGCCACGACGGCGCCGTCCGCGCCCAGCAGCAGCGTCCGGAAGCTCGGGTTCGCCGTCGCCTGCGCGCCCGGCAGGACGGCGTCGTCCACGTCCGCGGCGGTGAGGAACTTGCCCGGCACGTACGCGGTCTCGCCCGACTCCGTGGCACGCTCGTCCAGCCGCACCAGGAACGGCGCGTCCGCGTACCTCTTGAGGTAGTCGACGAACGGCGCGGTGCGCTTCTCGACGAGGAACTCGCGCAGGATCACGTGCCCCATCGCCATCGCGAGGGCGCCGTCGGTGCCCGGCTGCGGCGCGAGCCACTGGTCGGCGAACTTCGTGTTGTCCGCGTAGTCCGGGGAGACCGAGACCACCTTGGTGCCGCGGTAGCGGGCCTCCGCCATGAAGTGCGCGTCCGGGGTGCGGGTCACCGGGATGTTCGAGCCCCACATGATCAGGTAGGAGGAGTTCCACCAGTCCGCGGACTCCGGCACGTCCGTCTGGTCGCCGAACACCTGCGGTGAGGCGACCGGCAGGTCCGCGTACCAGTCGTAGAACGACAGCATCGTGCCGCCCAGCATCTGCACGAACCGTGCCCCGACCCCGTGCGACACCATCGACATCGCGGGGATCGGGGAGAAGCCCGCGACCCGGTCCGGCCCGTGCGCCTTGATCGTGTGCACGTGCGCCGCCGCGACGATCTCCGCCGCCTCGTCCCACGTCGCCCGCACCAGCCCGCCCTTGCCGCGCGCGCCCTTGTACGCCCGGGCCGTCTCGGGGTCGGAGGTCAGCCGCTCCCACGCGAGCACCGGGTCGCCGCCCACCGCGGCCTTCGCCTCCCGGTACGCGCGCAGCAGGACGCCGCGCACGTACGGGTAGCGCACCCGCGTGGGCGAGTACGTGTACCAGGAGAACGCGGCGCCGCGGGGGCACCCGCGCGGCTCGTACTCGGGGGAGTCCGGCCCCACCGACGGGTAGTCCGTCTGCTGGGTCTCCCACGTGATGATGCCGTCCTTGACGTACACCTTCCACGAGCACGACCCGGTGCAGTTCACGCCGTGCGTGGAGCGCACCACCTTGTCGTGCGACCAGCGGTCCCGGTAGAAGACGTCGCCCTCGCGCCCGCCCTTGAGGAACAGCTGGCGCAGGTCGTCCGACACCTCACCCCGGCGCAGGTGGCTGCCGAGCCTCAGGAGGGCGTCGGCCGCCCCGGTCGGCGGAGCCGCCCCCGGGTGGGACGTCACGGGTGGGCGGGTGGTCGACATGCGCGCTCCTGGGGCTGGGGGACCGTAGAGTCACTGCTTCGCATCATGGGTCCGGACCTGCGACAGCGCATGTCGAAACCGCCTGCTCACAGGCGCCCCGGGCCGGCTGTGCGTTCGTGCTCACGCGCATTTCACGCCTCGACGACCCGCAGCGAAACACCTCCTTCCTAGCGTCGGGGTACCGGCCCGACGACGCGCCGGCGGTACTCACCCACCGCCCGCCTCGTCGGGCCCGCGCACAGGAGGACACCGATGGTTGCTCCGACCGCTGCCCCCGCCCCGGCGGCCGCACCCCCCGGCACGCACGCCCGCGCCGGTCGCTGGATCGACGACTGGCGCCCCGAGGACCCGGCGTTCTGGGCCGCCGGCGGCCGTCGCGTCGCACGGCGAAACCTGGCGCTGTCCGTGTTCGCCGAGTTCCTCGGCTTCTGCGTGTGGGCGCTCTGGTCGATCGTCGTGCCGCAGCTGCCCGCCGCCGGGTTCACGCTCACCACCGACCAGATGTTCTGGCTCATCGCGGTCCCGTCGTTGGTCGGCGCCACCCTGCGCATCCCGTACACGCTCGCGGTGCCGGTGTTCGGCGGCCGGACGTGGACGGTGGTCTCGGCGTCGCTGCTCCTGATCCCCACGCTGGCGCTGGCGTTCGTCGTGCAGCGGCCGGAGACGTCCTTCGGCGCGCTGCTGGCCGTCGCGGCGCTCGCGGGCTTCGGCGGCGGCAACTTCGCCTCCTCGATGGCGAACATCTCCTTCTTCTTCCCCGAGCGGGAGAAGGGTGCGGCCCTCGGGTGGAACGCCGCGGGCGGCAACCTGGGCACCGCCGTCGTGCAGCTCGTCGTGCCGCTGGTGATCGTCACGGGCGCCGGCGTGGCGCTGGAGCGCGCGAGCCTCGTCTTCGTGCCCTTCATCGTGCTCGCGGCCGTCCTCGCGTGGCGGTTCATGGACAACCTGTCCGCCGCGAAGGCCGACCCGCGGTCGTTCGCCGTGGCGGTGCGCGAGCCGCACACGTGGGTCATCTCGTTCCTGTACATCGGCACGTTCGGGTCGTTCATCGGGTTCTCCGGCGCGTTCCCCACGCTCCTGGCCGGCCAGTTCCCCGAGGTGAGCCTCTCGCTGGCGTTCCTCGGGGCGCTGGTCGGGTCGGTCGCTCGGCCGCTCGGCGGGATCCTCGCCGACCGCGTCGGCGGCGCCGTCGTCACCGTCGGCTGCTACGCCGTGATGATCGCCGGGGCGGTGGGAGCGATCTCCGCGCTCGGGAGCCACAGCTTCGGCCTCTTCTTCACGTCGTTCCTGATCCTCTTCGTGGCCACCGGTGTCGGCAACGGGTCGGTGTACCGGATGATCCCCGCGGCGTTCCGGGTCGCCGGGAAGGGGCGCGACGCCGCGGCGACAGCCCGCTCCGCCGCGGGCTGCATCGGCATCGCCGGCGCCGTCGGCGCGCTCGGCGGCTTCCTCGTGCCGCGCGGCTTCGCGATCTCGACGTCGATGACCGGGTCGCTGGTCGCCGCCCTGTGGGTGTTCGTCGGGGCGTACGCCGTGATGGCCGTGGTCACGTGGGCGGTGTACGCCCGGCGTGGCACGGCCATGCGGACGGCCCGCGTATGACGTCGACCCACGAGTTGTCAGACGTGCAGCGCACCGGGGTGGTCCCTGCGTCTGACAAGGTCGCGACCCACTGCCCCTACTGCGCGCTGCAGTGCGGCATGGACCTCGCACCGACCGGGCCCGCGGGCCCCGCACCGGAGGGCCGGGCGGCGCTGCCCGTGGCGGTGACGCCGCGGCAGTTCCCCACCAACGGCGGCGGGCTGTGCCAGAAGGGCTGGACCAGCGCGACCGTGCTGCGAGCGCCCGACCGGCTCACGACGCCGCTGGTGCGCGGGGCCGACGGCGCGCTCGCGCCGGCGTCGTGGGACGACGCGCTCGACCTCGTGGCCGCCCGGCTCACGGGGCTGGCCGCGGAGCACGGACCGCAGGCGGTGGCGGTGTTCGGCGGGGGCGGGCTGACGAACGAGAAGGCGTACGCCCTCGGCAAGTTCGCCCGGACCGTGCTGCGCACGCCGTTCATCGACTACAACGGCCGGTTCTGCATGTCCTCGGCCGCCGCCGCGGGGAACCGGGCGTTCGGCCTGGACCGCGGGCTGCCGTTCCCGGTGACGGACCTGGCCGGGGCGGACGCGATCCTGCTGCTGGGCTCCAACGTGGCCGAGACGATGCCGCCGTTCGTGCAGCACCTGGCGGGCGCACGGGCGGCGGGCGGCCTCGTCGTCGTCGACCCGCGCCGGTCCGCCACCGCCCGCCTCGCCGGGCCGGGCGAGGGGGTGCACCTGCAGCCTGTGCCGGGGACGGACCTGGTGGTGCTGCTGGCGCTGCTGCACGTGCTGGTGGCCGAGCGGCTCGTGGACCGCGAGT
This sequence comes from Isoptericola sp. NPDC019693, assembly GCF_044389085.1. Taxonomy (NCBI): domain Bacteria; kingdom Bacillati; phylum Actinomycetota; class Actinomycetes; order Micrococcales; family Promicromonosporaceae; genus Isoptericola; species Isoptericola sp. NPDC019693. The sequence goes on from NZ_JBIRXP010000008.1 coordinate 116,456, forward strand.
ACCTGGAGGCGCGGACGACGGGGTTCGACGACGTCGCCCGGTCGGCCGCCGCCTGGTGGCCGGAGCGGGCGGAGACGGTGTGCGGCGTGCCCGCGGAGGAGCTGCGCCGGGTGGCGCGCCTGCTGGCCGCGGCGGCGCCGTCGCGCGGGGGCCGCGGGGCCTACGTGCTCACCGGGCGCGGCGTCGAGCAGTCGGCGCAGGGCACCGCCACGGTGACGGCGGCGATCGACCTGGCCCTCGCGCTCGGGCTCGTGGGCCGGGTGGGGTCGGGGTACGGCTGCCTGACCGGACAGGGCAATGGCCAGGGCGGGCGGGAGCACGGACAGAAGTGCGACCAGCTGCCCGGATACCGCAAGATCGACGACCCGGCGGCTCGCGCGCACGTCGCCGGGGTGTGGGGCGTGGACCCGGCCACGCTGCCCGGGCCGGGCGTGCCCGCCGTCGAGCTGCTGACCTCGCTCGGTGCGCCCGGCGGGCCGCGGGCGCTGCTGGTGCACGGCTCGAACGTCGTCGTGTCCGCGCCGAACGCCGACCGGGTGCGCGGGCGCCTGGCCGCGCTCGACCTGCTCGTCGTGTGCGACGTCGTGCCGTCCGAGACGGCGCTGCTCGCCGACGTCGTGCTGCCCACCACCCAGTGGGCGGAGGAGGAGGGCACGATGACCAACCTCGAGGGGCGGGTCATCCGCCGGCGCCGCGCCGTCGACCCGCCCGGCGACGCCCGGTCCGAGCTGTGGATCCTCGCCGAGCTGGCGCGACGGCTCGGGTCGGACGTCGCCTTCCCGACCGACCCCGCCGTCGTGTTCGACGAGCTGGCGCGCGCGTCGGCCGGCGGCGTCGCCGACTACTCCGGGCTCAGCCACGCCCGCCTCGACGCGCACGAGGCCGCCGACGGCGCCGGTCTGTACTGGCCCTGCCCCGCCACCCCCGCCGACCTGTCAGGACGAGCGCGGGCTATACCCTCCGCAGGCCCTGACAACTCGCGGGGGGAGCACCCCGGGACGCCGCGCGTGTTCCTCGAGCGGTTCGCGACGCCGGACGGCCGGGCGCGGATGGTCGCGGTCGACCACGCCGGCCCGTCCGACGACGTGCGCCCCGACGCCCCGACGTACCTGGTCACCGGCCGGGTGCTCCAGCACTACCAGTCCGGCGCGCAGACGCACCGCGTGCCGGAGCTGGAGCGGCTGGTGCCCGAGCCGTACGTGGAGCTGCACCCGCTGCTGGGCCTGCGGGTCGGCGTGCCGGACGGCGGACGCGCCCGTCTGACCTCGGCGCGCGGCGTCGTCGAGGCGACGGCCCGCTGGACGGACGCCGTCCGCCCGGACACCGTCTTCATGCCCTTCCACTGGAGCGGCGCGGGCAGCGTCAACCGCCTCACCACCGACGCCGTCGACCCGGTCTCCGCCATGCCCGAGTTCAAGGTCTGCGCCGTGTCCGTGACGCCGGCCGACCCCGCCGTCGCCGCGGCGGCGCAGCACGTCGAGACCGTGGAGGTCCCCGCATGAGCGACCCGCAGCTCGACCCGCAGCGTGGCCTGCGCGTACCGCACCGGGTGGTCGTCATCGGTCACGGCATGGTGGGCGCGCGCCTCGCCGACGAGCTCTCCCGGCGCGACGCCGACGGCGCGCTCGACGTCACCGTGCTCGGCGCCGAGCCCTACGAGCCGTACAACCGCGTGCTGCTGTCGGACGTCGTCGCCGGGCGCACGGACGTGGCGGCGATCGGCATGCCCATGGTCGACGACGGCCGCACGCGCGTCCTGCGGGGCACGGCCGCGGTGAGCGTCGAACGGGACGCCCGCGTGGTGCTGGCCGACGACGGCACCCGCCATCCCTACGACCACCTGGTCCTCGCCACCGGTGCCGCCGCGCGCCTCCCGGACGTGCCCGGCCTGGGTGACGACCCGGCGTCCCTGCCGGCCGGGGTGCACGCTCTGCGGACGCTCGACGACGCGCGCGAGGTCGTCGCCGCCACGGTGAACACCCCGCGCGCGGTAGTAGTCGGCGGCGGGGTGCTGGGGGTGGAGGTGGCGCTCGGGCTCGCCGGGAGGGGGCTGCCCACCACGCTCGTGCACGGGGCGGGCGCCCCGATGGACCGGCAGCTCGACGACGAGGCGGGTGCCGTGCTGCGCGCGGGCCTGGAGGCGGCGGGCGTGAGCGTGCGCACGCGGGTGCGGCCGCAGGAGGTGCTCGTCGTCGGCGGCCGGGCCGTCGGGGTGCGGCTCGACGGCGCCACGACCGAGCCGGGGGAGTCGCTCGGCGCGAGCCTGGTCGTGCTCGCCTGCGGCACGGAGCCGGAGACGTCCTTGGCCCGCCGGGCCGGGCTCGCCGTCGAGCGGGGCGTCGTGGTGGGGCCGGATCTGGCGTCGGTCTCGGACGGCCGGGTGTTCGCCGTCGGGGACTGCGCCCAGCCGCCGGAGGGCTCACGCGGGCTGGTGGCCGAGGGCTGGGACCAGGCGCGGAGGCTCGCCGAGCACCTCGTGGCGCTCGCGGCGCGGCCGCGGCCGGCCGCGGAGGAGTCGTCGGGGCCGCGCGAGCACCTGCGGCTGCCGGGCGACGGCACGGCGCCGTCGATGGCGGTGCGCCTCGGCACCCTGCTGTCCTCGCGGGCGCCGGGGGCGGGCGACGGGGCCGTCGACGCCCGGGGTACCGACGTGGTCAAGGTCAAGGCCGGGCCGCTGAGCGTGGTCGCGATGGGCCGTAGCGGCTCCGGCCGGGTCCCGGTGCCGGGCGAGCGGGCCGTGCGCCTGGGCGACCCTGTGGCGGGCCGCTATGTCGAGGCCGTCGTGGCGGACGGCGTCCTGGTGGGCGCCACCTGCGTGGGTGACGCCCGCGTGGCCGCCGACCTGACGGCGGCCTACACCCGCCGCACCCCCGTCCCGGCGGACCCGGCGTTCCTGCTGCTCACGCCCGTCATGCCCGCCGCGGAGCCGGCGTCCAGCCCCGAGCACATGCCCGACGACGCCACCGTCTGCCGCTGCAACGGCGTCACCAAGCACGACATCGCGGCCTGCGTGGCGGACGGCGCGACGTCCAAGGACGACGTCGCCCGCGCGACCCGCGCCACCACCGGCTGCGGCAGCTGCACGGAGGCCGTGTGCGGCCTGGTGGACTGGCTGGCCGGCGCGCGGACGGCGGGGGAGGCGGTGCCCGGGGCGATGACGACGTCCGCCCACGCCTCGTAGGGGTCCCGCGTGAGCGACGACGCCTGTGCGTTCTGCGAGGTACACCGGCGACCTGACAGCGCGTTGTCCACAGGCTTTCCGAAACCCTAGAACAGGTGTTCGAATCTCGCTAGGCTGGGGTCATGACGTCGCGCCAGTCCACCGCAGCCTCGCGGCTGGACGCTGCGCTGGATCGGGCGGCGGACGAGCAGGTCGCGGCGAACGCGGCGGCGGGACGGCGGACGGTCGCGTTGGCCGAGGTACTCGAGGTGGCGACGGCGGCGCCGGAGTCGATGCTGGACGTCACGGTCGGACGGGTCGAGTCGGCGACGGCGGAGCGGCGGGGTTCGGTCGCGCACCGGGCCCTGGTCGCGGAGGTCTCGTGTGCGCTCGGGGTGAGCGAGCATGTCGCGCAGGGGTGGCTCGCGGACGCCGGGGTGCTGGCCTCGAAGGCGACGGCGACGCTGGATGCGTTGTGCTCGGGGTCGATCTCCTACCGGCATGCGGCCAAGCTCGCGGACGTGGTCGCGGACCTGCCGCCCGCGGTGGCCGCGCAGGTCGAGCGGGCGGTGCTGGGCCGGGCGGAGACCTTGACGGCGGCACGGTTCGGGGCGCTGGCCCGGGCGGCGCGCGACCGGCTGCACCCCGTGCCGGCGGAGGTCCGCCAGGAGGCCGCCGCGTTGAAGGCCGATGTCTGGGTCGACGACGGCGCCGACGGGATGTCCTGGCTGACCGCGCACCTGCCCACCCCGGTCGCCCGCGCCGTGCACGACCGCCTCACCCGGACCGCCACGCGAGCGAAGGGCTCCGGCGATCCCCGCGGTGTGGGGCAGCTGCGCGCCGCCACGTTGACCGCCCTCCTGCTGGACGGCGACGCCATGAGCAGCTCGCACCACCCGGGCGACCAAGGTGACCCGTCGGGCCGGGACCCAGATCCTCGGCGCGCACCATCAGTCAACCCAGAGCCGCCACCCGACGTGCCACCTGATCCGTTGGCCGTCCTGGCCCGCATCGTCCGGCCGGTGGTGCACGTGACCGTGCCGGTCAGCACTGTGACCGGTGCGGGCGAGGGCTCAGGCCAGCTGGACGGCGCGACCCCGATCGACGCGGAGACGGCACGCCACCTCGTCGCGCGCGCCCCGACGCTGCGGCGCGTGGTGACCGACCCGGTGACGGGGGCGATGCTCACCGTGGACCGGCGCAGCTACGTCGTGCCTGCGGACCTGCGCGCCTTCCTCACCCAGCGTGACGTGACGTGCCGGTTCCCCGGCTGCCGCGTGCCCGCGCGCCGCTGCGACGTCGACCACACCACCGCGTGGGCCGACGGCGGCGCCACCGACGCCGCCAACCTGGCCCACGTGTGCCGCAAGCACCACACCCTCAAGCACGAGTCCCGGTGGCAGGTCGAACAGCTCGACGCCGGCGTCCTGGCCTGGACCTCACCCCGCGGCCGCACCTATCTCACTCGTCCCGGCACCGCCGACCACACCCTGACCCAGCTCGACACCTGGGCCACCGAGGCTGAGCACCTGGCCCGCGTTCTGCCCCCTGAGGCCGCACCCCCGCTCGGTCCGGCACCCGTCAGCACACCGGTCAGCCCCCACGACGACGGCGATCCGCCGTTCTGACAGACGGCGGCCGGCGGCGTGTCAGACGTTCAGGTCGTACGGCACCCCGAGGGCGGCCCTGAGCTGCCCGCGCATGGCCGCCGTCGCGCTACGCCTCCGCCGGTCGGGTCCACTCGAGCGTGTAACGGAAGAACAGACGCTGGCGGAACCGGGCGCCCGGCAGCACGCGCCGGGCGGTGTCGCGCACCTCGCCGTACGTCTCGCGCGAGTCGCGCAGGGGAACGACCGGGCCGTGGTCCGCGTCCCGCGCGGCGTCGGGCCCCGTCCGTCCCCGGCGCGCGTGCTTGACCATGCCGACGACGGGGTTGGTGAAGGACGAGACCAGGTCGACAGCGAGGTCGCGCGGCGCGCCGATCCGGGCCAGTCCGACGACCAGCAGCCGCCCCCCGGGCGCCAGGACACCGGCGGCGTGCCGCAGCGTGGGCTCGAGGTCCATGTGGTGCAGCGACGCGACCATCGTCACGACGTCGAACGAGCCGTCGGCGGGGACGTCCTCGAACCGGCCGTGGCGGGCGGTGACACCGGGGTCGTCGGCGAACCGGGCGCGGGTGGCCTCGACCATGGGCTCGTCCACGTCGAGGCCCACCACCGTGGCGCCCGCGGCCCGCAGGCGGCCGACGAGGGTGCCGAGGCCGCAGCCCACGTCGAGCGCGCGGCGTCTGCGGCGCGGCAGCCGGCGCAGGATCCAGCCGTGGAAGTGGTCGTTGTGGTTCCACGGGTACCTGCCGTTGATCCGGCCGAGCCAGCGGCCGACGGCGCGCACCACCGGGTTCGTCGTCGTGCGCGGGTCGAGCCGCGTCGTCGGCTGTGTCGTCGGCTCCGTCGTCGGCATGGACAGCGAGGGTAGCGTCACGACCGTGCCGAGCCTCGTCCTGCTGTGCGGCCCCGCCGGGGCGGGCAAGTCCGCGCACGCCCGCCGCTACGCGGCCGACGGTTTTGCGGTCGCCTCTGTCGACGAGATCGCGTGGGCCGCCGGGCACCCCGCGGTGCACCCGCTGCCGGACGACGCGGCACGCCGGGTGGCGGACGCCCTGCGGTCCCGGGTCGAGACGCTCCTCGCCGAGGGCCGCGACGTCGCCGTCGACTCGTCGTTCTGGTCGCGCGCGTCGAGGGACGAGTACCGGGCGCTCGGCGCGACGCACGGCGCGGACACCCTCGTCGTCTACGTGGAGACGCCCCGCGACGTCGCCCTCGCCCGCGTGGCCGCGCGCACCGCCGCCCACCCGCACGACGTCGTCCTGGCACCGGAGACGGCCGCCGCCTTCCACGACGGCTTCGAGGTCCCGACTCCGGACGAGGGGCCGCTGCAGGTGGTCCGGGGCTGGTGACCGTGCTCCTCTCGCGCGCCATGTTTCGCGCGTGAGGCAGATGTTCCCGTGAGGTAACCCCGGCCTGACGGCCGCGACACGGCGGTTTCCTAGCGTCAGGGCCATGAACGAGACGCAGGGCACGCACCCCAGCTCCCGGCCGGACCCGCGGCACGTCGTCGTCGTGGGCGGCGGCATGGTCGCCCAGCGGTTCGTCGAGGCCCTGCGGGCCCGGGACGACGCCGGCGCGTGGCGGGTGACCGTCTTCGCCGAGGAGCCGCGCAAGCCGTACGACCGCGTGGGCCTCACCCGCTACTTCGAGGTGCGCGACGCCGAGGAGCTCACGCTGGGCGACCCGGCGCTGTGGGACGACCCGCTGGTCGAGCTGCACCGCGACTGCGCCGTGGCGTCGATCGACCGCACGGCGCGCACGGTCACCGACCGCCTCGGCCGGGTGCACGCCTACGACGAGCTGGTGCTCGCCACGGGGTCCAGCGCGGCCATGCCGCCCATCGACGGCAACGACCTGCCCGGCGTCTTCGTCTACCGCACGATCGACGACGTCGCCGCCCTGCGCGGCTGGGTCGAGGCCAAGCGCGAGGCGGGCCGCGTCGAGACGCGCGGCGGCGTCGTCGAGCGGCCGGTGCGGGGCGCCGTCGTCGGCGGCGGCCTGCTGGGGCTGGAGGCCGCGGGCGCGCTCAAGGCGCTCGGCGCGCAGGCCACGGTGATCCAGTTCGGCACGCACCTCATGGACGTGCAGATCGACCTGGGCGGCGGGCACGCGCTGAAGCGGCTCATCAACGACAAGGGCATCTCGGTCCGCACCGACACGGCGACGAAGGCGATCCGGCCGCACCGCCGCACGGGGCACGTGGGCCGGATGGACTTCGCCGACGGCGGGCGGCTCGACGTGGACGTCGTCGTGATGGCCACCGGCGTGCGGCCCCGCGACGAGCTCGCCCGTGCGGCGGGCCTGGAGGTCGGCGCGCGCGGTGGCGCCGTCGTCGACCTCTCCTGCCGCACCGCCGACGAGCATGTGTGGGCGATCGGCGAGGTCGCGTGCATCGAGGGCCGCTGCCTCGGCCTGGTGGCCCCCGGCAACACGATGGCGGAGGTCGTGGCCGACCGGCTGCTGGGCGGCGAGGCGACGTTCCCCGGGGCGGACACGGCCACCAAGCTCAAGCTGTCCGGGGTCGACGTCGCGAGCTTCGGCGACGCCCACGGGCGCACCGAGAAGTCGGTCGAGATCGTGTGGGCCGACCCGCTGCGCGGCATCTACAGCAAGCTGGTGATGGCCGACGACGCGCGCACCCTGCTGGGCGGCGTCTTCGTCGGCGACGCGACACCGTACGCGTCGCTGCGGCCGATGCTCGGCGCCGAGCTTCCCGGCGACCCCAGCGCGTTCCTGCTGCCCGAGGGTTCCGGCGGAACCCCCGCCCTCGAGCTGCCCGACGACGCCCAGGTGTGCTCCTGCAACAACGTCTCCGCGGGCACGATCCGCGGCGCCGTGAACGGGTCGTTCGAGGGACACGCGTGCACCGACGTCGCGGGCGTCAAGGCCTGCACCCGCGCCGGCACGACCTGCGGCGCGTGCCTGCCGCTGGTCACGAAGCTCACCAAGGCAGAGCTCACCAAGGCCGGCGTCGAGGTCAGCAACGCCCTGTGCGAGCACTTCGAGCTCTCCCGCGCCCAGCTCTTCGACGCCGTGCGCGTGGCCGACCTGCACACGTTCAGCGAGATCATCGCCCGCTTCGGGCGGGTGCCCGACGGCGCGAGCGACGCCGGCCGCGGCTGCGACATCTGCAGGCCGACCGTGGCGTCGATCCTGGCCAGCCTCGGCAACGGGCACATCCTCGCGGGCGAGCAGGCCACGCTGCAGGACACCAACGACCACATGCTCGCCAACATGCAGAAGGACGGCACCTACTCGGTGGTGCCGCGCATGCCGGGCGGCGAGGTGACGCCCGAGGGGCTCATCGTCGTCGGGCAGGTCGCCAAGGACTTCGGCCTCTACACGAAGATCACCGGCGGCCAGCGGATCGACATGTTCGGCGCCCGCGTCGAGCAGCTCCCGGAGATCTGGCGGCGGCTCGTGGACGCCGGCTTCGAGTCGGGGCACGCGTACGGCAAGTCGCTGCGCACGGTGAAGTCGTGCGTCGGGTCCACCTGGTGCCGGTACGGCGTGCAGGACTCCGTGGGCATGGCCGTCGAGCTGGAGCTGCGCTACCGCGGCCTGCGCTCGCCCCACAAGCTCAAGCTCGGCGTCTCCGGCTGCGCCCGCGAGTGCGCCGAGGCGCGCGGCAAGGACGTCGGCGTCATCGCCACGGACAAGGGGTGGAACGTCTACGTGGGCGGCAACGGCGGCCAGACGCCGAAGCACGCCCAGCTGCTCGCGGAGGACCTCACGTCCGCGGAGCTGCTGCGCACGATCGACCGGTTCCTCATGCTGTACATCCGCACCGCCGACCGGCTGCAGCGCACCGCCCCCTGGGTGGAGGAGTACGAGGGCGGGCTCGAGGCGATCCGCCAGGTGGTGATCGAGGACTCGCTCGGCATCGCCGCCGACCTCGACGCCGCGATGGCCCAGCACGTCGAGGGGTACGAGGACGAGTGGAAGGCCGTCCTGGAGGACCCGGAGAAGCTGGCCCGCTTCGGCTCGTTCGTCAACGCCCCGACCACCCCCGACCCGACGCTCGCGTACGTCCCCGAGCGCGGGCAGAAGCGGCCCGCGACGGCGCAGGAGATCGCCTCCGGCAGCGCCGTCCCCGAGCTCGTCTCCGCCCTCACCAGCCCCGTCCTCGTCGCCGGCCCCACCCTGGAGGTGCGCGCATGACCGCCCTGACCCCGAGCCCGACCGGCACCGCCCTCGTGGATGGCCCCGGCTGGACCGCCGTCTGCCCGCTGGGCGCCCTGGCCCCGGAGCGCGGCGCCGCCGCCCTGGTCACCGGCTCCGACGGCGAGGAGCTGCAGGTGGCGCTGTTCCGCCTGCTCGACGGCACGGTCTGCGCGGTGCAGCAGCTCGACCCGTACTCGGGCGCGCACGTCATGTCGCGCGGCATCGTCGGCACCCGCGGCGGCACGCCCACCGTGGCCTCGCCGGTGTACAAGCAGGTCTTCGAGCTGCACACGGGCCGCTGCCTCGACTCCGCGGGCAAGGAGCCGCGCGCCGGGCTGGCCGCCGACCTCGCGTCCTACCCGGTGTCCGTCACGGACGGCGTCGTGCACGTGGGGATCGGATGACGACGCCCGGTGGCGCGACCGGTCGCGTCACCCTCGTGGGGGCGGGGCCGGGCGCCGCGGACCTGCTCACCTACCGGGCCTGGCGCGCCCTGACCACCGCCGACGTCGTCGTCACCGACCGCCTCGTGCCGCGCGAGGTGCTCGACGACCTGGACCCCCGGGTCGAGGTCGTCGACGTGGGCAAGACGCCCGGGCGGCACACCCTGCCGCAGGGGGAGATCGACGCCCTGATCGTGGCCCGCGCCCTCGCCGGTCAGCGGGTGGTGCGGCTCAAGGGCGGCGACCCGTTCGTGTTCGGTCGCGGCGGGGAGGAGGTCGCGGCCTGTCGCGCGGCGGGGGTGCCTGTCGACGTCGTGCCCGGGGTGTCGTCCGCGCTCGCGGCGCCCGCGCTGGCCGGGGTCCCGCTCACGCACCGGGGAACGACGACGGCGTTCCACGTCGTCACGGGGCACACGCGGGAGGGTGTCCTCGGCGACGGGGCGGACGTGCTCGACGACGTCTCCGTCGCGTGCGTGACCTCCCGCGCGGCGACGCTCGTCGTGCTCATGGGCGTGGCCGCGCTGCCGGGGATCGTGGCCCGCCTGCTGGACGCGGGCGCGGCGCCGGGCACCCCCGTCGCTATCGTGGAGCGAGGTTCGCTGCCCGACCAGCGGGTCACGCGCGTCGCCCTCGACCTGGCCGCCAAGCGTGCCGAGGAGGTCGGGGTCCGCGCGCCGGCCGTGGTCGTGATCGGCGACGTGGCGGACGAGCAGCTGCTGGAGGTCGTGGGTGACGCAGGAGGAGCCGCAGGGCGGGCCGGTGGATGATGCTGCCGGGCGCAGGGCCCGGCCGTCGCTGGGCCAGGTGATGGCCGGCTGCACGGTGCTGGTGACCGCCGACCGCCGGTCGGGGGAGCTGGCCGCCGCGCTGGAGCGCCGGGGTGCCGCCGTGCGGCACGCGCCGGCGCTGAGCATGATCCCGCACGTGGACGACGACGCCCTGATCGCCGCGACGCGTGCCCTCGTCGCCGACCCGCCGGACGTCGTCGTCGCGACCACCGGCGTCGGCTTCCGCGCCTGGATCGAGGCGGCCGACGCGCACGGGCTCGCCGACGACCTGCTCGCCGTCCTGGGCCGCTCGCGGATCGTCGCGCGCGGCCCGAAGGCGCGCGGCGCCATCCAGGCCGCGGGGCTGCAGGCCGACTGGGTCGCGGAGTCGGAGACGTCGGCCGAGGTCGCCGAGGTGCTCCTCAGCGAGGGCGTGAGCGGCCTGCACGTCGCCATCCAGCACCACGGCGCCGGGGCCGACGGGCTCGACGCGGTCTTCGAGAAGGCGGGCGGCCGCGTCTCCGCGCTCGTCGTCTACCGCTGGGGCCCGCCACCCGACCCGGCCGCGGTCGAGTCCTCGGTGCGCGCCGCCGCGGCGGGGGAGATCGACGCCGTCGCCTTCACGTCCGCGCCCGGCGCCGAGGCGTGGCTGCGCGCCGTCGAGGCCCAGGGGCAGCGTGACGAGGTCGTGGCGCGCTTCGCGGACGGATCGATGGTCGCCGCCGCCGTCGGGCCGGTCACCGCGCGGCCCCTGGAGTCGCGGGGCATCCCGACGCTGCAGCCCGAGCGCGGCCGGCTCGGAGCGCTGGTGCGCTCGATCGTGGGGCACTACGAGCACCTGGAGTCCGTGGCCCTCGCCACCGTCGCCGGGCCGCTCGTCATCCGCGCCCGCGTCGCCGTCCTGGACCAGCAGGTGCTGCCCCTGTCGCCCACGGGCGTCGAGGTGCTGCGGCTGCTCGCGTCCGCGGGCGGCGACGTCGTGGCGCGCGACCGCGTGCTCGACGTGCTGCCCGGCTCCTCCCGGGACCCGCACGCCGTCGAGGTCGCCGTCGCGCGCCTGCGCGACGCGACCGGCCGCCGCGACCTGATCAAGACCGTGGTCAAGCGCGGCTACCGCGTGGAGCTCGCGCACTCGTCATAGACGCTGAGCGCGTCCGATGGGCAGTTCTGCCCGTGGTGCATCAGGAGTGACCCTGGCTACTCTCTTCGGGGCGAGACAGGGTGAGAACCGGTGGCTGACCTGCGGGGGGACCTGGACATGAGGCTGGACATCAGCGTGGCGACGGCATGAGGCCGGCGGACTGGTCGCCGGTGGGGCTGGATGCTGATCCGACGCCGGGGGATCCGGTGCTGGTGCTGGCCGGGGGTCAGGACTATCTGGAGGTCGCGGGCTCGATCGACGACGCGGCGGGGGCGATGTCGCGCCTGGACGTGGCGGGCACGATCTCGCAGGCCGTGGACGCGTTGATGGAGACCAAGGAGGACACGGTCTCGCAGATCCGGCGGGCCCATTCGCGGTATCAGGCCACGGGTGAGGCGCTGGTGGACTACGCCCAGGCCCTGGAGCGCGTGCAGGCCGAGACGCTGGCCGCCCTGGAGCAGGCCCGCTCGGCCAAGGATGCGGCGGACTCGGCCGCGGGGTCGCGGGACCGGTACCAGGACCTGGCCTACGGCGCCACGGACGCCGAGGAGAAGCGGGAGTTCCAGCAGCAGGCGGACGCGGCCGGCGGGAACGCGGACGACGCGAACGGCCAGGTCGCCGCCGCAAGATCCGACATCGAGTCCGCGGTCGCGGACCGGGACCGGGCCGCGAACGACGCGGTTTCCCGGATCGAGGACATCACCTCCGGTGACGACCTGAACGACTCCTGGTGGGACGACTGGGGCTCCAAGGTGGTGGCCGCGATCGCGGACATCGCCGACATGGTCTCGATGGTCGCGGGGCTGCTCGCGATCGTGGTCGCGTTCATCCCGATCGTGGGCACCGCGCTGGCCGGGGTGCTGATCGTCGTCGCGGCCGTGGCCGCGATCGTGTCGGCGCTCGCGAACATCACCCTGGCCGCCACCGGGGAACGGTCGTGGGCCGAGGCGGGCATCGCGATCGCCGGCGCCGCCCTGTCCGTGATCGGGCTGGGCGGTGCGGCCAAGGCCGCCACCGGGCTGTCGAAGGCCGCGTTCAAACAGGGCATGAAACAGGGTGCGAAGAAGGCGTGGTGCAAGGTCGGGTTCGGCACCTGCTTCACCGCGGGCACCCTGGTGCGCACGGTGGATGGTGACAAGCCCATCGAGGAGATCCGGGCCGGGGACAAGGTCTGGGCGCACGACCTGGCCACCGGCCTCGACGAGCTGCAGCTCGTCATCGAGACGTTCGTGCGCACCACCACCACGCTCTACCACCTGACCATCGGCGGGCACACCGTGACGACCACGGACGAGCACCCGTTCATGGTGGCCAACATGGGCTGGATCCTGGCCCGGGACCTGCAGCCCGGCGACATCCTCGTCACCAGCGACACCACCAGCGGCGCGGGCACCGTGACGCTGGACCGGATCGACGTCGAGCACCGCGACGAGCATGACCCCGACGGCCCCGTCGCCGTCTACAACTTTCACGTCGAGACCCACCACAACTACTTCGTCCTCGCCGGCGACCTGCCCGTCCTGGTCCACAACGCCGGCGCGCACGGCGGCCCCGGTGGCTGGCCCGACGAGGTGATCGCTTCGCGGGCTGCCGCAGGGAGCCCATTGCGCAAGGTGCCGGACGACGCCGAGATGCTTCCGTTCGCACCGCACGCCGGGGGCGGCGCGCAGAAGGGCGTGAACTTCAAGTGGACCGATGCCGAAGGAAAGACTCACCGCTTCCGTGCGCACGACGCCGACGGCACAGCGCCGCCTGGGTCGAACGCCGCTGAGGGCCCCATCTACCGTCACAGGGTCGGCAACAAATGGGAGATGGAGAACGGCGAGTTCGCCCACCCGCAGGCTCACAACCAGAACAGCCCCAACTACAACCCGGAACAGGCCAACGCGACCCACATCCCGTGGCCGAGCGACGTCCCGCTCCCGTGGTCGTGAACATAGAGGAGAAAGCCACGATGGCTCTTGAAACGCAGCACATCCGTGAGCTCGCGGCAGAGCTTGCCGCGCCCTTGCCTCGAGGTCGCGAGCTCGCGGCGGAGAAGGCCGCGGCATGGACCTCGGAGACCATGCCGTCCGCACTGGCCGCAGCTCTTGCTCGTCTGCTCGAGGTCTCCCTCTCCCTCGAGGACGACGAGACGGCCATGGAAGCGCAGCTCAACGCGCTAGGCGAGATGTCGGGCTACGGACTCGTCCCCAAGGACGTCATCAGTCGAGTGCTCTCGAGCCGGGAATGGGCGTTTCCCTGGGCCACCGACCTCGTCGACGGATTGCGCGAGGACCTTCCCGTCGCGCCCGAGGCGGAGTAGACCGCTGGAACAGCACGCTGACGTGACGACTCTGCACGACGAGCGCCCGAGCAGCCTGCTCGACCCGCAAGAGATCGCGCTCCTGTCCCGAGCGCTGTTCGAGTGGGGCGGCCCTGCTCACGCCAGCGACCTCGTCGGCTCCGGGACGGACTGGCGCACGACGACCGGCATGGACGACGACGAGACGATCCGGCTCCTGCGCACGATCCAGCGCAAGCTCGGTCGGGTCGTCCGGCCCTTTTACGGCACGACGCCCGGGTCGCCGTCCTGACCCGTCCCTCGGCGTGCGGGCTCAGGACGAGGCGTCACCCCGGGTAGACGTCCACCTCCGCCGCCTTGACGGACAGCCACACCGACGTGCCGGGCGTGAGCGCGAGCTCGGCGGCGGCCTGCGGCGTGACGTCGGCGGCGAGGTGGTCGGTGCGCACGCGCACCAGGTCCCCGCGGGGCTCCAGCGAGCGCACGGTGCCGCGGAAGATGTTGCGCGGCGAGCCGTGCCGCTCGTCGAGGTAGACGGAGACGGCGGCGGGGCGGAAGACGGCGGTCATGGGTGCGCCGATGGGGGCGTCGGGGGCGCCGTGGCCGTGCGCCACCTCGCCCGCGGACGTGCGGACGCCGTCGCCGGTCCACGACCCGGTGAGCAGGTTGAGCCCGGCGATCTTCGCGGCGAACGCGCTGCGCGGGCGGCTCAGCACCTGCGCCGTCGGGCCGCGCTCGACGACGCGCCCGCCCTCGATCACGGCCACCTCGTCGGCCAGCAGCAGGGCGTCGAGCACGTCGTGGGTGGTGATGATCGCGGTCTGGTCGGCGAGGAGGCGTCTCAACGCCTGCCGCAGCTCGGGGGTGACGTCGACGTCCAGGGCGGCCATCGGCTCGTCGAGCAGCAGCAACCGGGGCTCGGCCGCGAGAGCGCGCGCGACGGCCACGCGCTGCGCCTGCCCTCCGGACAGGGTCGCCGGCGGGCGGTCGGCGAGGTGCGCGAGCCCGATCTGGTCGAGCCAGCGGCCCGCTGCGACGTCCGCCTCCCGGCGCCGGGTGCCCTGGGAGCGCGGCCCGAAGGCGACGTTCTGCCGCACCGACAGGTGCGGGAACAGCAGCGGCTCCTGCGCCAGGAGCGCGACCTGCCGGGCGTGCGGCGGCACCCAGCCGCGGGTGCGGCCGCCCTCGGCACGCACCAGCGGCCGCCCGTCGAGGGTGACGTGCCCGTGGTGCGGGTGCAGCGTGCCGGCCATGATGCCGAGCGCGGTGGACTTGCCCGCGCCGTTCGGGCCGAGCAGCGCGAGGGTGCGACCCTCGGCGACGTCCAGCTCGACGTCGAACCCGCGGGCGGGCAGCGTGGCAGCGAAGGAGAGGGTCACAGGGCGCTCCTGCCGAGCTGCCCCCGCCGGGTGGCCACGATGACGAGGACGGCGACCACCACGAGCAGCAGGGACAGCGCCACCGCGGCGTCGGGGTCGGTCTCGCGCTGCAGGTAGATCTCCAGCGGCAGGGTGCGCGTGACGCCCTGCAGGCTGCCCGCGAAGGTGATCGTCGCGCCGAACTCCCCGAGCGCGCGGGCGAAGGACAGCACCGCCCCCGACAGCAGGCCCGGCCACACGAGGGGGAGGGTCACCCGCCGCAGCACCGTCGTCGGGCGGGCGCCGAGCGACGCCGCCACGACCTCGTACCGGGCGCCCGCGGTGCGCAGCGCGCCCTCGAGGCTCATCACGAGGAACGGCAGCGCGACGAACGTCTGCGCCAGCACCACCGCCGTCGTGGAGAACGCGATCTGCAGCCCCGCGACCTCGAGCGTCTCGCCGAGCAGCCCGCGTCGCCCGAACGTGTACAGCAGCGCGATGCCGCCCACCACGGGCGGCAGCACCAACGGCACCATGACGAGCGATCGCAGCAGGTCGACGCCGGGGAAGCGGGCCCGTGCCAGCACCAGGGCCATCGGGACGCCGAGCACGAGGCATACCACCGTGCTCGCCGCCGACGTCTGGAGGCTCAGCACCAGAGCCGCGCGCGCCGACTCGCTGGTGACCAGCGACCAGTAGCTCGACCAGTCGACCCGCGTGGCCATCGCCACCAGCGGCAGCACCACGAACAGGCCGCCCACCGCGGCGGGCACGAACGCCCACCGCGGCAGGCTG
Source organism: Isoptericola sp. NPDC019693 (assembly GCF_044389085.1). Classification (NCBI taxonomy): domain Bacteria; kingdom Bacillati; phylum Actinomycetota; class Actinomycetes; order Micrococcales; family Promicromonosporaceae; genus Isoptericola; species Isoptericola sp. NPDC019693. Next base: position 132,175 of record NZ_JBIRXP010000008.1, read on the forward strand.
ACGGCGGTCTCGGTGCGGGTCACGACCGTCAGGGTGCCGCGAAGCCGAAGCCGGACAGCGTCTGCTGCCCGTCGTCGGACAGCACCAGGTCGACGAACTGCTGCGCGAGGTCGGCCTGGTCGGTGTCGGCGACCGTGGCGACCGGGTAGGTGTTCACCGCGCTGGAGGACTCGGGGAACGCGATGCCCTCGACGTCGTCGCCCGCGGCGGCGACGTCCGTGACGTAGACCAGCCCGGCGTCCGCCTCGCCCGCGATCACCTTGCCGAGCACGTCGGTGACGCTCTGCTCCTCGCTGACGGGCTTCAGGTCGAGGCCCGCGGCGTCGGCCACCTTGGCGGACGCGGCGCCGCACGGCACGGCCGGCGCGCACAGCACCAGCTTCATGCCCGGGGCAGCGAGGTCCTGGAGGGACTCGACGCCCGCGGGGTTGCCCGGCGGGACGGCGATCTCGAGGGTGTTCGTGGCGAAGTCACGCGGCTCGCCCACGAGGCCGTCGGCCGTCAGCTTGGCCATGTTCGCCGTGTCGGCGGAGGCGAAGACGTCGGCGGGCGCGCCCTGCTGGATCTGCGCCACCAGGTCCGACGACCCGGCGAAGCTCAGCCGCACGTCCACCCCGTCGTGCGTGGCCTCGAACTGCTCGGCGAGGTCCTCGAACGAGCCCTGGAGCGACGCCGCCGCGAACACGGTCAGCGTCGTCCCCTCGTCCCCGGACGCCGCGGAGCCGCAGCCCGCGAGCCCCCCGACGGCGAGCGCCGCCAGCCCGGCGGCGAGACGCCGCCTCATGCCTCCGCCTCGATCACGACCGTCGTCGACTTGATGACCGCCACCGCCACGGAGCCGCGCTCGAGCCCGAGGTCGCGCACGGCCTCGGTGCTCATGAGCGACACGACGCGGAACGGCCCGCACTGCAGCTCGACCTGCGACATGACCTCGTCGCTCCGGATGTCGGTGACGAGCCCGACGAAGCGGTTGCGCGCCGAGCTCTTCATCCCGCCCGGGAGCGCCGGGACGGTCGCGTGCTCGCGCGCCACCATCGCCACCTCGTACCCGTCCACGACCTTGCGTCCCGACGCGTCGGTGGTGGACCCGAGCAGGCCCCGGTCGATCCACCGGCGCACGGTGTCGTCGCTGACGCCGAGGTACACGGATGCTTCCGAAACTCGCATGTGCGGCACAAGGGGAAGCATAGACCCGCAACTGCGGGATGGGGGTGGCGTCGCGCCTGGTGGGTCGTGCACACCCTGAGTCCGGAGGGGGACGTGAACCCCTACGCCCGACGGCGGGAGCGCGGACGTGGAGCTCTGCCGGGAACCAGGGGCGACGGGGGACATAGGCTGGCGCCCGTGCATGACGACGTGACGCAGCGGCGGTCCGTGGCCGACCATGCCGCCGCGGTGGCGGAGCTGGTGGCGCCCGCCCTGGCCGCGGCGCGCGGGCGGGCGTCCGCGCGGGTCGACGTCGCGACGCTGCTGACGCAGGTCGGCGCCGGCGCCGGGCTCTCGCCGCGCGTGCTGGCCCGCGACGCCGTCGCGGCCGTGGCGCTGCCCGGCTTCGACAACTCCCAGATGGACGGGTACGCGGTGCGCGCGTCCGACGTCGCGACGGCGACGCCGCAGACCCCGGTGGTGCTGCCCGTCGTCGCGCCCGTCCCCGCAGGGACGCTGCCGCCGCCGCTGGAGCCCGGCACGGCGGCGCCCGTGATGACCGGGGCGCCGGTGCCGGCCGGGGCGGACGCCGTCGTCAGGATCGAGGACGCCGACCCGCCGTCGTTCCCGGTCCCCGAGACCGCCGCGACGGTCCGCTTCGCCGCCCCCCTCGACCGGGGCACCTTCGTGCGCACCGCGGGCTCCGACGTCGCGGCAGGGGACGTGCTGGTCCCCGCCGGGGCGCCGCTGGCGGCGCCCCAGCTCGGCGCGCTCGTCGCCGCGGGCGTCACGACCGTCGAGGTCGCCGCACCGCCCCACGTGCTGCTCGTCTCGACGGGCTCGGAGCTGGCGCCGGCCGGCGCGCCGCTCGGCCCGGCGCAGGTGCACGACGCCAACGGTGCCGCCCTCACGGCGGCGCTGGCGCAGGCGGGCGCCCACGTCACGACCCGCGTGGTGCCCGACCGGCCCGACGCGCTGCTCCGCGTGCTCGCCGACGCCCCCGGCGACGTCGCGCTCGTCGTCACGACCGGCGGCGTCTCGGCGGGGGCGTACGAGGTGGTGCGCCAGACCCTCACCGGCGCCTGGTTCGGCCACGTCGCCGTGCAGCCCGGCGGGCCGCAGGGCCTCGGCACGGTCGCCCTCGGGTCGGGACAGGACGTGCCGCTCGTCGCGTTCCCCGGCAACCCGGTGAGCGCGTACGTCTCGTTCGAGCTCTTCCTGCGCCCGGTGCTCGCCGCCGCGACGGGGGCCTCGCCGGCCCGCCGGGCCACCGGCCGGGCACCGCTCGCCGAGCCGCTGGACTCGCCGCCCGCGCTGCACCAGGTGCGGCGCGGTGCCCTCGACGCCGACGGCCGCGTGCGCATGACCGGCGGGCCCGGCTCGCACCTGCTGACGCACCTCGCCGCCGCCACCGTCCTCGTGCACGTCCCTCCCGGCGTCGCGCACCTCGACGCCGGCGACCTCGTCGACTACCAGGAGCTCCGTTGACCGACCCGACCGACCCGACACAGGGCCTGTCCCACTACCGCGCCGACGGCGCGGCGCACATGGTCGACGTCTCGGCCAAGGACGTGACGAGGCGCGAGGCCACCGCGACCGGGGTGCTGCGCACGCGCGCCGACGTCGTCGAGCGCATCGCGTCGGGCGACCTGCCGAAGGGGGAGGCGATCGCCACCGCACGCGTCGCCGGGATCCTGGGCGCCAAGCGCACCCCCGACCTCGTGCCGCTGTGCCACCCCCTGCCGATCTCCGGCGTGGAGATCGACGTCGTGCCGGCGGGCGACGGTCCCGGCACCGTGGGGATCACCGCGACCGTGCGCACCACCGGCCGCACCGGCGTGGAGATGGAGGCGCTCACCGCCGTCACCGTGGCCGGGCTGACGCTGTACGACATGATCAAGGCCGTCGACAAGGCGGCTGTGCTCACGGACGTGCAGGTCGTGGCGAAGTCGGGCGGGAAGTCGGGCGACTGGACGCGCGAGGCGACAGCCTCCGGGACGGACGGGGAGGGCGCATGAGCGAGAGCGAGCGCGTGTCGCGGCACGGGCACGACGGCGGGGGGCGGCCCGAGCGCCGCGTCGCCGTCGTCGTCGCCTCGGACCGCGCGGCGGCGGGGGAGTACGAGGACCGCTCCGGCCCGGCGGCGGTCGCGTGGTTCGCGGCCCGGGGCTGGCGCACGTCGCCGCCCGTCGTCGTGCCCGACGGCGAGCCCGTCCGCGAGGCGCTCGCGGCGCTGCTCGTGTCGGCGCCCGACGAGGTGCCGCACCTCGTGGTCACGAGCGGCGGCACCGGCCTGGGCCCCCGCGACCGCACCCCCGAGGCGACCCGCGCCGTCCTGGACCGCGAGGTGCCGGGGATCGCGGAGCTCGTCCGCGCGCGCTCGCTCGCGCCGGTCGACCCCGCGAAGCGGGCCGTCCCCGCGGCGGCGCTGTCGCGCGGCGTGGCGGGCGTGGCCGGCCGCACGCTGGTGGTCAACCTGCCCGGTTCCGTCGGCGGCGTGACCGACGGCCTCGACGCCCTCGCCGACGTGCTCGAGCACGCCGTCGACCAGCTCTCCGGCGGCGACCACCCCGCGCCGCCGGTCGAGCCCGCCGGGGCGCCGGAGGCGGTGGTGCTGCGCGCCGACGTCGTCGACTCGCCCCTGGACCCGCTGGTCGCGGAGCTCGGGGCGCTGGTGCGTGACGACGCGTGCGGCGCGGTCGCGACGTTCTCGGGCTACGTGCGCGACCACGACGGCGGGCGCGGGGTGCTGCGCCTGCACTACGAGGCGCACCCGGACGCGGCGGCGGTGCTGCGGACGGTCGCGGAACGGGTCGCGCGTCGCACGCACGCGGCCACCGGCGACCGCGTGCGCGTCGCCGTCGTGCACCGCACCGGAGACCTGGGGATCGGGGACGTCGCCGTGGTGGCCGCCGTCGCCGCGGGGCACCGGCAGGCGGCGTTCACCGCCGCGTCCGACCTGGTCGAGGAGCTCAAGGCCGAGGTGCCGATCTGGAAGGAGCAGGGCTTCGAGGACGGCACGTCGGAGTGGGTCGCGTCGCTGGGCTGAGCCCGTCACCCAGGCCGCTGCGGCGTGCTGCGCCAGCAGGTCACCGGCTGTTCACCTGCGGGTCGGTGTCGCGACGGCCGCCCGCCATCGGTGCTCCCTACGTTCGGGCAGGTCACCCCCTGTCCCGACACTGCTCATCCTCAGGAGTGCCCGATGACGATCGCCCCCGAGTCGCGCCCGCTGCTGGAGCTCGCGGCCACGCCTCACGACCCTCACTACGCGCGCGGCAAGCGCAGCCCGGTCACCTGCCGGCTCAAGTGCGCCGACGCCTGCTCGCACCCCGCGCCCAACGCGTCCGCCAACGAGTACTTCCGCGACGTCGCGGCGCGCGCGCTGTCGCGTCGCGTCATGCTCGGCGGGCTCGCCGCCGCGGCCGCCACCGTCGTCGTCGGCGCCCAGGTGGCGGGCGCCCCCGGCGCGAGCGCCGCGACCGCCGCGGGCCGCGGCCACGGCGCGGGCAAGGGCCTCGCGTTCGGCGCCATCGCGCCGCAGGACGCCGCGGTGGACGCGTTCGTCGTCCCCGAGGGCTACGAGTGGTCGCCGATCATCCGGTGGGGCGACCCGATCCTGCCCGGCGGCCGCGCGTTCGACGCCGCGCACCAGACGCCGGAGCAGCAGGCCAAGCAGTTCGGCTACAACGTCGACTACCTCGACATCCTCCCGGCCGACCCCGACGACGTGCAGCCGCGCGGCGGCAAGACCAAGCGCGGGCGGCGCGGCCTGCTCGTGAGCAACCACGAGTACACCAACGCCGGCATCATGTTCGACGACTCGTACGACGCCGCCACCCGCCGCGCGATCGAGCGCGCCGCCTGGGGGCTGTCGGTCGTCGAGGTGCGTCGTGACCGCGAGGGCTCGCCGTGGACGTACTCGCGGATCAGCCGCTACAACCGCCGCATCACCGTGGACACCGAGTTCCGCGTGGACGGCCCGGCCGCGGGCTCGTACCTGATGAAGACGGTCGAGGACCCGAGCGGCACCCGCGTGCGCGGCACCCTCAACAACTGCGCGGGCGGCACGACGCCGTGGGGCACCGTCGTCTCCGGCGAGGAGAACTACAACGCGAACTTCCGCGTCAACGGCAAGGACCCGCGCGACGCGCGGTACGGCCTCAGGGACGCGGCCACCAGCTACGGCTGGGAGCTCGACGACCCGCGCTTCGACGGCCGCAACCCGGGCTACGAGTACGAGAGCCACCGCTTCGGCTGGATCGTCGAGGTGGACCCGTACGAGCCCGACGAGGCCCCGGTGAAGCACACCGCGATGGGCCGCTTCAAGCACGAGGGCGCGAACGTCATCCTCTCGAAGCGCGGCCACGCCGTCGCGTACATGGGCGACGACGAGCGCTTCGACTACGTGTACAAGTTCGTGTCGAAGAACCGCTTCCGCGAGGGCAGCAGCCGCTGGGCCCGCCGGCACAACAAGACCCTGCTGTCCGAGGGCGACCTGTACGTGGCGCGCTTCACGGGCGACTCGCCGGCGTCGGAGATCGACGGTACGGGCGCGGTCCCGTCCGACGGCGCCTTCGACGGCACGGGCGAGTGGGTCCCGCTGGTCAAGGACGGCGAGTCGCAGGTGCCCGGCATGACCACCGAGGAGGTGCTCGTCTTCACCCGCCTCGCGGCGGACGCCGTCGGCGCCACCAAGATGGACCGCCCGGAGGACGTGGAGCCCAACCCGCTCACGGGCCGCATCTACGTGGCCTGCACCAACAACACCGACCGCGGCAAGGCGGGCAAGGAGGGCGCCACCGAGCCCAACCCGCGCACCACCAACCGCGACGGCCACTTGGTCGAGATCATCGAGGACCGGGGCGACCAGACCGCCACCACGTTCACCTGGAACCTGCTCCTCGTCGCGGGCGACCCGGCCGTGAACGGCTCGACGTACTTCTCGGGGTTCCCGGCCGACAAGGTGTCGCCGATCTCCTGCCCGGACAACCTCGCGTTCGACGCCGACGGCAACCTGTGGATCTCCACCGACGGCCAGCCGTCGACGATCCAGAAGTGCGACGGCCTGTTCAAGGTCACGCTCACCGGGCGCGAGCGTGGCCGTGTGGAGCAGTTCCTGTCCGTGCCGCGCGACGCCGAGACGTGCGGGCCCATCGTCGACTCGCGCGACGGGATGGTCTACGTCAACGTCCAGCACCCGGGCGAGGACGGCACCTTCGCCGCTCCGAACTCCTACTTCCCGGACTACCTCGCCGAGGGCGAGCGGGCCCCCGCCGGCGCCTGGCGCGGCCCGCGCCCGTCCACGGTGCAGGTCTACAAGGCCGGCCGTGGCGAGCACCCGGGCAAGGGCAACGGCAGGGGGAACGGGAAGGGCAACGGGAACGGCAGGGGCGACGACGGCTGGGACGGCCCCGGGCCGTTCCCGTGGCCCCGTCACCGCTGACGCCGAGGTAGTCCAGCCCCCGCCGAGGTAGTTCAGCTCCCGCCGAGGTAGTGGTCCAGACCACTACCTCGGCGGGAGCAGAACTACCTCGGCGGGGGCTGGACTACCTCGCGGTGTGTGGAACTACCTCACGGGGCCCGGGGGAACAGTTCGTAGACTGGGGGATCGTGACCACCCCCGAGGCGCCCGCCGGCGCCTACCTCGACCACGCCGCCACGACCCCCATGTCGCGGGCGGCGCTCGAGGCGTACGTGGCCGAGGCCGGCCGCACCGGCAACGCGAGCTCGCTGCACTCCGCCGGACGCGCGGCGCGGCGGGCGGTCGAGGAGTCGCGCGAGTCCGTCGCCGCCTCGCTGGGCGCCCGCCCCAGCGAGGTGATCTTCACCGGCGGCGGCACGGAGTCCGACAATCTGGCCATCAAGGGCATCTTCTGGGGGCGGCGCCGCACGGACCCGCGCCGCACCCGGGTGCTGGTGTCCGCCGTCGAGCACCACGCTGTGCTCGACCCGGCGTTCTGGCTGGCGGGGCACGCGGGCGCGGAGATCGTGCTGCTGCCCGTGGACGGCGACGGGCGCCTCGACCTCGCGGCCCTGAGGGCCGAGCTCACGGAGCACGGCGACGAGGTCGCCCTCGTGTCGGTCATGTGGGCCAACAACGAGGTCGGCACGCTGCAGCCGGTGCGCGACGTCGTCCGGCTGGCGCACCAGCACGGCGTCCCCGTGCACACCGACGCGGTCCAGGCGGTGGGCCAGGTCGAGGTCGACTTCGCGGCCTCGGGCGTGGACGCCATGACGGTCACGGCGCACAAGCTGGGCGGCCCGCTCGGCGTCGGCGCGCTGCTCGCCCGCCGCGACCTGCCGCTCGAGGCGGTGCTGCACGGCGGCGGGCAGGAGCGCGGCGTGCGCTCCGGCACGCTGGACGTGCCCGGGATCCGGTCGTTCGCCGTCGCGCTGGCCGAGACCGTCGCCGCGTGGCCCGAGCGTGCCGCGGCCCTGGGCGCCCTGCGCGACCGGCTCGTGGCCGACGTGCGCGCCGCCGCACCGGAGGCGGTGCTGCGCGGACCCGACCCGACGTCCGCCGAGGGCGCGGCCGCGCGGCTGCCCGGCAACGCGCACTTCACCTTCCCCGGCGCGGAGGGCGACTCCCTGCTCTACCTGCTGGACTCCGCCGGCGTGCAGGCCTCCACCGGGTCGGCCTGCCAGGCGGGCGTGCCGCAGCCCTCGCACGTGCTCCTCGCGATGGGCGTGCCTGAGCTCGAGGCCCGCGGCGCGCTGCGCTTCTCCCTCGGCGCGACATCGACCGAGGACGACGTCGCGCGCCTCGTCGCCGCGCTGCCGCAGGTGGTCGAGCGGGCGCGCGCGGCCGGGCTCGTCTCCGCGCCGGCCCGGGCCGGGGGTGCGGCATGAGGGTGCTGGCCGCCATGTCGGGCGGCGTCGACTCCGCCGTCGCCGCGGCGCTCGCGGTCGAGGCCGGCCACGACGTCGTCGGGGTGCACATGGCACTGAGCCGCAACCGCGACCAGTTCCGCACGGGCTCGCGCGGCTGCTGCTCCATCGAGGACGCCGGCGACGCGCGCCGGGCCGCGGACGTCCTCGGCATCCCGTACTACGTCTGGGACCTCTCCGAGCGGTTCGAGGAGACCGTCGTCGCCGACTTCCTGTCCGAGTACGAGGCAGGCCGCACCCCGAACCCGTGCGTGCGCTGCAACGAGCACATCAAGTTCGAGGCCCTGCTCGACAAGGCCACCGCGCTCGGCTTCGACGCCGTCGCGACAGGGCACTACGCGCAGGTCGTCACGCGTGAGGCGCCCGACGGGACCGTGGTCCGCGAGCTGCACCGTTCGCCCAACGACGAGAAGGACCAGTCGTACGTGCTGGCCGTCATGGGCCCGGACCGGCTGGCGCGCTCGATGTTCCCGCTCGGCGGCTTCGCCTCCAAGGCGGAGGTCCGGGCGGAGGCGGAGCGGCGCGGGCTGTCCGTGAGCGCCAAGCCGGACTCCTACGACATCTGCTTCGTGGCCGACGGCGACACCCGCGGCTTCCTGCGCGACCGGCTCGGCTCGCGCCCCGGGGAGGTCGTCGACACCGACGGCACCGTCGTCGGCGAGCACGACGGCGCGTACGCGTTCACTGTCGGCCAGCGCAAGGGGCTGGGGCTCGGCCGCCCCGCCGCCGACGGGCGCGCGCGGTACGTGGTGGACGTGCAGACGTCGACCAACACCGTCGTGGTGGGCCCGGCCGAGCTGCTGAGCGTGGACCGGATCGGGGCCGGGAAGGCCGTGTGGCTCGCCGCCCCCCACGAGCGTGCCGACGGCGTGTGGATCGACGACGTCGAGGTACAGGTCCGTGCCCACGGCGCCCCCGTGCCCGCCCGCGTCCGCTCGACGACGGCGGACGGCGTCCCGGCGATGGAGGTAGAGCTCACGGGCCGTGCGCTGCGCGGGGTCGCCGCCGGCCAGTCGCTGGTCGTGTACCGCGGCACCCGGGTGCTCGGCCAGGGGACCGTCGCGCGGGCCTGGCGCGCCTGACGTCGCGCCCAGCGGCTCAGCCCCGCGCGAGCCGCTGCCGGTGCGCCTCGTAGAGCACGATCGACGCCGCGTTCGAGGCGTTGAGGGAGCTGGCGGAGCCCGCCATGGGGATGGCGACGGTGACGTCCGCCGCCTCGCGCCACCCCTTCGACAGCCCCGCCGTCTCGTTGCCGACGGCGAGCAGCACCGGGCCGGTGAGGTCGACGTCGGCGGGTGCGGCGTCGCCGTCCTCGTCGGTCGCGACGACAGTGACCGGCGTCCCCGCGTCGCGGCGCGCGCCCACCCAGTCCAGGACCTCGCCGTGCGAGGCGGCCCGGACCACGGGGAGCGCGAACAGGGAGCCGGTCGTGGCGCGCACGGACTTCGGGTCGTAGGGGTCGGCGGCGTGGCCGGTGACGACCAGCCCGTCGGCGCCGAACGCGTCGGCCGACCGCACCACGGCGCCGATGTTGCCCGGCTGGGTGGGCCGGTCGAAGACGACGCCCAGGAACGCCGGCCCCACGGGGATGCGGGCCAGGTCGTCGGCCGGCATCGCGACGACCGCCAGCAGCTCGCTGGCGCCCTCGTCCTTCCCGGAGAGCTCGGCGAGCAGGTCGGAGGACATCGCGATCGTCTCGGCGCCCGTGGACTGCAGCACCTCCTGGGCCCACGACGACAGCCGGCGGTCCGTCTCGTGCAGCAGCGCGCGCACCTGCCAGCCGTGCTCGACCGCCATCGTGATCGGGCGCACGCCCTGCACCAGGAACTCCCCGGCGCGGCCCCGCTTGGTGCGGTTGGTGAGCAACGTCTGCAGCTGCTGGAAACGGGCGTTGCGCACGGTGATCCGCATGGGCGCAGTCTCCCACGCGCGGAGCCGGGTCAGCGGCGCAGCTCGTGCTCCCACCACACCTGGTCGCGCATCACCCAGTGCTCGGCCTCGAGCCCGTCGGCCACCCGCACCAGGTGCATCTCGCGCACGGTGAAGCGCCGGTGCGACGGCGCGACGCCGAGGAAGAACCCCGAGTGCAGCGCGCTGAACGCGACGTGCAGGGCCACCAGGTCGCCCTCGGTGACGGCGTGCAGCACCTCGACCCGCTGCTCGTCGAACGCGTCGTGGAACCAGTGCATGGTGGCCACGAGCGCGTCGGGGCCACCCGCGCAGCCCGGCAGGACGTCGTGGTTGCGGAAGCCCGGCGCGAGCTGCCTCCGCAGCACCGCCTCGGCGCCCGAGGGCATCGCGTTCGCGTGGACGCGCGTCGCGACCGCGCGCGGGGTGGACAGCACCGGCCGCGACCCGCCCGCGGGTGGCCCGGGCGGCGGCGTGATGACCCGGCCCGCGGGTGCCGCGGGCGCCTGGTCGAGGATGACGGACATCGGGACTCCTTCGTCGGACCGTTACCGTGCTCCTACCCTTCGAGAGCAGCGAGCCGTCGCGTCGTGACGCGGTGGGAGAGGTGACACACGTGGTGAACTTCGCGGACGGACCCACCGGGCACGGGAGCCGGGCGTGACGGCGGTCTCCGGGCACGGCCCGTGGCCCGGCGGCCCGCGCGACGAGCTCGTGGCGCAGCAGACCGTGCTGGACGACCTGGCGTCGCTGCCCACCGGCGTCGACGCGGTGCCGTTCCTGGTCCAGCTCACCGGGCGCGGGCCCGGGGCGGACGCCGTCGGGCGGACGGCGTCGCTGCTGGCCGAGATGCCGGTCGAGCTCGGCCCGCACGGCTGGAAGCTCACCGACCACCCGGGCGCCGACGTGCGTCGCGCCGAGGCCCTGCTGCGGGAGGACCTGTCCGCCCTGGCGGTGGCGGCCGTCGGGCACGAGGGCCCCGTCGCCGTCGAGCTCACGGGGCCGTGGACCCTCGCCGCGCAGCTCTGGTCGGCGCGTGGCGACCGCGTCCTGGCCGACGGCGGCGCGCGCCACGACCTGTCGCTCGCGCTCGCCGAGGCCGTGCGCGCGCACCTGGCGGACCTGCGCGTGCAGGTTCCCGGCGCGACGCCGGTCGTGCAGCTCACCGAGCCCCTGCTCGGGCAGGTGCACGCCGGCGTGCTGGCCAGCTTCTCCGGCTACTCCCGCCTGCGGGCGGTGCCCGGGCCCGATGTCGTCGAGGGGCTGCGGCCCGTGATCGACGCCGCGCACGACGCCGGCGCACGCGTCGTCGTGCACCTCGGCGCCACGTGGGTGGGGGTGCCACCCGTCGCCCTCGCCGGGGCGGACGCCGTCGGGCTGGACCTGGCGGACGTCGGCGGTGCGGGCAGTGCGGGCGGAGCACCCGGCTGGAACGAACGCGCCTGGGAGCTGCTCGCCCGCGCCACCGAGCGGGGCATGGGCCTGTGGGCCGGGCTGCCGCCCGCCACCGTCTCGCAGTGCTCCGGGCCGCAGCTCGGCGAGCTCGTGCGCCTGGTCGCCGAGCCGTGGCGCCGCATCGGGCTGCCCGCGTCCGGGCTGGCGGACGTCACGCTGCTCGCCGCGCCGCGCCGGGACCTCGCCGACGCCGACACGCACCGCGCGGAGCTCGCCAACCTCGGGCGGGTGGCGGAGGCGCTCGCGGAACGGGCGGGGGACTGAGCCCGCCCCGAGCCCGCCCTGAGCCCGCCTTGAGCGGGACGAACCCGGGACGGTCGTGGGACCGATCCGCGAAGATCTCGCCGAGGCGCGGCGCGTGCTCCCGGAGGCCCCCCGCGACTGCGTAGGCTGATCCTCGGCGTCGGCCCGCAGGGGGAAGGCGTCCGCGACCCGACCCCGACCCGCGAAGGACGCCCGTGACCAGCCTCCGAGCCGTGCTGTTCGACCTCGACGGCGTGCTCACCCCGACCGCCGAGGTGCACATGCGGGCGTGGGAGCGCCTGTTCGCGCCCTGGTGCGAGGCCCGCGGCCTCGCGCCGTACACGTCCGCGGACTACTTCGCGCACATCGACGGCAAGCCGCGGTACGACGGCGTGGCCACGTTCCTCGCCTCGCGCGGCGTCGAGCTACCGCGCGGCACCGCCGACGACGCGCCCGGGGAGGACACCGTGTGCGCGCTCGGCAACCGCAAGGACGCGATCGTCAACCGCATGTTCGACGAGGAGGGCATCGCGCCCTACCCCGGCTCCGTGCGCTTCCTCGACGCCGTGACCGCCGCGGGGGCGCAGGTCGCCGTCGTCTCGTCGTCGCGCAACACGCCCGCCGTGCTCGCCGCGGCCGGGCTGGCGCACCGCTTCGCCGTGGTGGTGGACGGCAACGTCGCCGCCCGCGAGCACCTGGCCGGCAAGCCCGCGCCCGACACCTACCTCCGGGCCGCCGCCCTGCTCGGCGTCCCGGCCTCCGAGGCCGTCGTCGTCGAGGACGCCCTGTCCGGGGTGCAGGCCGGCGCGGCCGGGCCGTTCGGGCTGGTGCTCGGCGTCGACCGCGGCGTCGGGGCCCAGGCCCTCGCGGCGCACGGCGCGGACCGCGTGGTCGCCGATCTCGGCGAGCTGGACGCGTCGATCCTCGACGAGCCCGCCGACCGGCAGGGGGGCCGGGCATGATCCGCCGCACCGCCGACGAGCAGCGTTCCATCGACCGTCTGCGCTTCCCCGCCGAGCCGTGGCGTCTCGTCGAGGCCGAGTTCTCCGCGGAGGACCTCGGCGTGACCGAGTCCCTCTTCGCGGTGGGCAACGGCTACCTCGGGATGCGCGGCAACGTCGAGGAGGGGCGCGAGTCCCACTCGCACGGCACCTTCGTCAACGGATTCCACGAGACGTGGCCCATCCGGCACGCCGAGGAGGCGTACGGCTTCGCCAAGGTGGGCCAGACCATCGTCAACGCGCCGGACACGAAGGTGATCCGGCTGTACGTGGACGACGAGCCGCTGCTGCTCCCGGTCGCGGACCTCGTCGACTACGAGCGGTCGCTCGACCTGCGTGACGGCGTCCTGCGCCGCGAGGTGCTGTGGCGCACGCCGTCGGGCAAGCGGGTCAAGGTGAGCTCGCAGCGCATGGTGTCGTTCGTCGAGCGGCACCTGGGCGTCATGACGTTCGAGGTCACGCTGCTGGACGCCGACGGGCCCGTGGCGATCTCGTCGCAGATCCTCAACCGGCAGGACGGCCAGGACGAGTACCACGTGCCCGCCGCGTCCCTGGGGGAGGGGTTCGACCCGCGCAAGGCGGAGGCGTTCGCCGGCCGGGTGCTGCAGCCGCAGACCCGCTGGGGCGACGACGAGCGCCTGGTGCTGTCGTACCGCTGCACCAACTCGGGCATGACGATGGCGGTCGCCGCCGACCACCGCCTGGAGACCGTGGACGAGTGGGACGTGCGCACGCAGGTCGACGACGACCTCGCGAAGCACGTGTTCCGGGTCGACGCGAAGGCCGGGCACACGATCCGCCTCACCAAGGTGGTCACGTACCACACGTCCCGCGGCGTCCCGACGCGCGAGCTCGTCGACCGCTGCCGCCGCACCCTGGACCGCGTGCGCTCCGGCGGCATCGAGGAGCAGTTCACCCACCAGCGCACGTGGCTGGACGACTTCTGGGCCCGGTCGGACGTCGAGATCGCCGGCCGCCCGGAGATCCAGCAGGCGGTGCGCTGGAACCTCTTCCAGCTCGCGCAGGCGACCGCGCGGGCGGAGGGCTCCGGCGTCCCCGCCAAGGGCCTGACGGGCAGCGGGTACTCGGGGCACTACTTCTGGGACACGGAGATCTACGTGCTCCCGTTCCTCACGTACACGAGCCCGCGGTACGCCCGCAACGCCTTGCGGTTCCGCTACCAGATGCTCGACGCCGCGCGGCGCCGGGCCAAGGAGCTGTCGCAGAAGGGCGCCCTGTTCCCGTGGCGCACCATCAACGGCGAGGAGGCGTCGGCGTACTACGCGGCGGGCACCGCGCAGTACCACATCGACGCCGACATCAGCTTCGCGCTGGTGCAGTACGTCCGGGCCACGGGGGACACCGACTTCCTGCGGCGCGAGGGTGTGGACGTCCTCGTCGAGACGGCGCGCATGTGGGAGGACCTCGGCTTCTGGCGCGCCAACGGCGACGACAACTTCCACATCCACGGGGTCACCGGCCCCGACGAGTACACCACCGTGGTGAACGACAACCTGTTCACCAACGTCATGGCGCGCTTCAACCTGCGCGCGGCGGCGTTCGTCGTCGAGCGCATCCGCGAGGACTTCCCGGACGACTACGCCCGCCTCGCCGACCGGCTGTCGCTGGGCGTGCACGAGACCACCGAGTGGACCCGCGCCGCCGACCACATGTCCATCCCGTACGCCGAGGGCATCGGGATCCACCCGCAGGACTCCCACTTCCTGGAGCGGGAGATCTGGGACCTGGCCGCCACCCCGGTCACCAAGCGGCCGCTGCTGCTGCACTACCACCCGCTGGTGATCTACCGGTACCAGGTCCTCAAGCAGGCGGACGTGGTGCTCGCGCTGTTCCTGCAGGGGCAGCACTTCTCGGCGGAGCAGAAGCTGGCCGACTTCGAGTACTACGACCCGCTGACCACCGGTGACTCGACGCTGTCCGGCGTCGTCCAGTCGATCGTCGCGGCGGAGGTCGGCTACCACGAGCTCGCGCTCGAGTACTTCGTGTCCTCGTTGCTCGTGGACCTCGCCAACCTGCACGACAACGCGGCCGACGGCGTGCACGTCGCGTCGGCCGGGGGCACGTGGTCGGCGCTCGCGTTCGGCTTCGGCGGCATGCGTGACCACGACGGCGTGCTGTCGTTCGACCCGCGCCTGCCGCAGGGGTGGTCGGCGCTGACGTTCCGCGTGCAGTGGAACGGCTCGCGCCTGCGCGTCACGGTGCGGCCGGACGAGCTCGAGCTCGCGGCCGAGACGGGTGACGGGGCGAAGGTGCTGGTGCGCGGCGAGCAGGTCACGGTCACCGCGGACGAGCCCGTCGTCGTGGCCCTCGACGGTCAGGGCCCGGTGCGGCCCGGCCGTCCCAGCCTGCGCGCCCTGTCCGGCAACCGCCGCGAGGACGGCACCCTCATCACCGCGACGGTGCCCCACTCCTGACGCCACGCCCCCGGGAGCTCCGGTCCGGTCGGAGCCCCCGGGGGTGACGTTTGTCGCGCCCGGGGACGGCGGGTACATTCGTCGTCGATGCGCATCGATGCGCATCGACGACCGACCGACGGCGCGGACGGGGGACGACAGTGGCCAGGATGCCCACGAGCGCCGACGTCGCGCGCGAGGCCGGGGTGTCGCAGTCGACGGTCTCGTACGTCATGAGCGGCAAGCGCCCGATCTCCCCGGAGACCCGCCGGCGCGTGCAGGACGCCATCGACCGGCTGACCTACGAGCCGCACGCCGGGGCGCGCGCCCTGGCGGGGCACCGCACGAGCACCATCGCGGTCGTCGTGCCCGTCAACCCGGAGTCCGGCGCGCAGCGGCTCATGATGTTCGTCGAGGAGATCCTGCTGGCCGCACGGCGTCGCGACCACGACGTCCTCCTCGTGACCGCCGACGAGGGCCCGGCCGGGCTGCGCCGCGTCGCGGGCCGCTCGCTGTGCGACGCCCTCGTCGTCATGGAGGTCGGCACCCACGACGACCGCGCGGACGTGGCGCGGGAGCTGCCGCTCCCCGTCGTGTTCATCGGGATCCCCGACGACGCCGCGGGCCTCGACTGCCTCGACTTCGACTTCGAGGCGGCCGGCCGGCTGCTCGTGGCCGAGCTGGCCGGCCTGGGGCACCGGACGGTCGACGTGCTGGGCTGGAGCCCGGACGTCGCCGCCCACGGCATCAACTACGTCACGCGGTTCGAGCGTGGGGCGCGCGCGACGGCCGCGGAGCGCGGCGTCGAGGTGCGCTGGCACCGGCTGTCGGGCGGGCCGGACGTGCGGCGGGCGGTCGACGGCGCCCTCGCGTCCGACGAGGTGCCCGGGCTCGTGCTCGCCACCGCGATCCCCGAGACGCTGCGCGCGCTGGCCGACCGCGGCCGGCTGCCCGGACGGGACGTCGACGTCGTGGGTCTGGCCCTCGACGCCGAGGCGGAGCCGTACGGCCTCACCGCCACGTCGCCGCAGCCGCGCGACGTCTCCCGACGCGCGATGCAGCGCGTGTTCGCGCTGCTCGACGGCGAGGCGCCCCGCGGCCGCGAGCAGGAGCTCGTGCCGGCGGTCCTGGTGCGGCGCGCGTCGACGCGTGCCGCACGACCGACCGGGTAGCCCGGTCCGTACCGCGACCCGACCCGAGGTCCGTCCCGAGACCCGTCCGAACGAAGGAGACACCATGTCTGCACCGACGACCGCACCGATCCGCGTCACCGTCTGGGGCGAGAACCGCCACGAGCAGCTCGAGCCGGAGGTCGCCGCGCGCTACCCCGACGGCATGCACGGCGCCGTCGCGCAGGGCATCGAGGAGAACCTCGGGGCCGGCGTGCGCGTGCGCACCGCCACGCTCGACGACCCGGAGCACGGGCTCACCGAGGAGGTGCTGCGCGACACCGACGTGCTCACCTGGTGGGGCCACGCCGCGCACGGCGAGGTCTCCGACGAGGTGGTCGAGCGGGTGCACCGCCACGTGCTGGAGGGGATGGGGCTGATCGTCCTGCACTCCGGCCACTGGTCGAAGATCTTCATGAAGCTCATGGGCACCACCTGCACCCTGCGGTGGCGCGCCGAGCACGACCGGGAGCTGGTGTGGACCATCGACCCGACGCACCCGATCGCCCAGGGCGTCCCGCACCCCATGATCATCGAGGAGGACGAGATGTACGGGGAGTTCTTCGACGTCCCCGCGCCGGACGAGACCGTCTTCCTCAGCACGTTCTCCGGCGGCGAGGTCTTCCGCTCGGGCATCACCTACCGGCGCGGCTTCGGCAAGATCTTCTACTTCCGCCCCGGCGACCAGGAGTACCCGACGTACTTCCACGACGGGGTCCGCAAGGTCATCTCCAACGCCGTCGAGTGGGCCGTCACCCTGCGCCCGGAGCGCACGGCCCCCACGCTGCTGCGCTACGAGACCGAGGACTTCTACCGCGGCCAGGGCTACGGCGGCGCGCTGAGCGACGAGGCACGGGCCGCGGCGGCGGAGGCCGGGCTGTGAGCACCCCGCTCGTCCTCGTCGGCGCCGGCGGGATGGGCCGGGCGTGGCTCGCGGCGATCCAGGCCGAGCCGGGGGCCGAGCTCGCCGGCGTCGTCGACCTCGACCTCGACGCCGCCCGCGGGGCGCTGGCGGACGCCGGGCTGGCGGGCGTCCCGGTCGGGACGGACGCCGTCGCGCTCGCCCGGGAGACCGGGGCGCGCGCCGTCGTGAACGTCACCGTCCCGGCCGCGCACCACCCCGTCACCACGGCCGCGCTGTTCGCGGGGCTGCCCGTGCTCGGCGAGAAGCCCGTGGCCGAGTCGGTGCCGCGGGCGCTCTCGCTCGCCGCGGCCGCCGAGGTGACCGGGGAGCTCTTCGTCGTGAGCCAGTCGCGCCGCTACAACCGGCAGCTCTTCGCGTTCCGGGAGCAGGCGCGCACCCTGGGCGACCTGGGGGTGCTCACCACGGAGTTCTTCAAGGCGCCCCGTTTCGGCGGGTTCCGCGACGCGATGGCGCACCCGCTGCTGCTCGACATGGCGATCCACCCCTTCGACACCGCCCGGTTCCTGCTCGGCGCCGAGCCCGTCTCGGTGTACTGCGAGGAGTTCAACCCGTCGTGGAGCTGGTACGACGGCGACGCCGCGGCGACCGCGGTCTTCGAGATGACGGGCGGGGTCCGGTACGCCTACACGGGCAGCTGGTGCAGCCCTGGCCGCGAGACGTCGTGGAACGGGGCCTGGCGGCTGTCGGGGCGGGACGGCACCGCGCTCTGGGACGGCGACCACGAGCCGGTCGTCGAGGGGCCGCACGACGTGTCGCTCGACAGGTCGAGCGACACCGCGGAGGGCGCGGACCCCGGCGACGGGATCGCCGGCTCGCTGGCGACCTTCCTGGCGGCGCTCGACGGCGGCCCGACGCCCATGGGCGAGGTGCACGAGAACGTGCTCAGCCTCGTCATGGTGGCCGCGGCCGTCGAGTCGGCCGCCACCGGCGCGAAGGTCCTCGTCGACGACGTGCTCGAGCGCGCCTACGCCGAGGCCCTCGCCACGGAGACGCGGGAGGACGTGCGCGCGCAGCTCGCGTCGTGGTCCTCGGTGCGCGCGGCCCTCGCGCCGGCCTGACGCCGGGCCCCGGCGGGCGAGTCCGCCGGGACCCGGCCGGTCAGGCGAGCCGGTCGCGCAGGAACGTCCACGCGAGGGCGGACATGTGCGCGGCCTGGGCGTTGTTGGCGGCCCCGCCGTGGCCGCCCTCGACGTTCTCGTAGTACGTCACGTCGCCGCCCGGGCCGCCCGCGGCAAGCATCAGCGCGGCCATCTTGCGCGCGTGCCCCGGGTGCACGCGGTCGTCCTTGGTCGACGTCGTGAAGAGCACCGGCGGGTAGGCGCGGCCGCCGTCGAGCAGGTGGTACGGCGAGAAGGTCCGCACGAACTCCCAGTCCTCGGTGTCCGGGTCGCCGTACTCGGCCACCCACGACGCGCCCGCGAGCAGGTGCGAGTAGCGCTTCATGTCCAGGAGCGGCACCTGCACGACGACGGCGCCGAACAGCTCGGGGTACTGCGTGAGCATGTTCCCGGCCAGCAGCCCGCCGTTGGAGCCGCCCTGCGCGCCGAGGTGCTCGGGCGTCGTGATGCCGCGGGCCACGAGGTCGCGCGCGACGGCGGCGAAGTCCTCGTAGGCCTTGTGGCGCCGCTCGCGCAGCGCGGCCTGGTGCCACGCCGGCCCGTACTCCCCGCCGCCGCGGATGTTCGCGACGGCGTACACGCCCCCGCGGGCGAGCCACGCCCGCCCGACCGTGCCGGAGTAGCCCGGCAGCAGCGGGATCTCGAAGCCGCCGTACCCGTACAGCAGCGTGGGGGCGGTGCCCGGCACCCGGGCTGCCGAGCCGGGCTCGGCCGGCTCCACCAGGTCCTGGCGGCCTACGACGAAGTACGGCACGCGGGTGCCGTCGTCCGACGTCGCGAAGTGCTGCACCACGACCATTCCGTCCGCGTCGAAGTACGCGGGCGCGGCCTTCAGCGGCTCCGGCTCGCCCGGCTCCGCGCCGGGGCCGGCGAGGCTCGACAGCGCGAGCGTGGACGGCGTGAGGTAGCCCGTGGTCGTGACCCAGACGTCGTCGCTGTCCAGCGGGTCGACGGCGCGCACGCCGACGGTGAGCAGCCCGCCGCCGAGCGGCAGCTCCGAACGCGCCCACGGCGCTCCGGCCTCCGTGTCGAGGGACGCGCCGGCGGGCGGGGTGAGCACGTGCACGGTGTTCTTCACGTCGTCGAGCACGTTGACCACCAGGTGGTGGCGCGTCCACGCGGCGCCGACCAGCGACGTCGACGGCGTGGGCTCGAACAGGACGGTGAGGTCGCGCGAGCCGGCCAGGAACGCGTCCGCGGGCGCGGCGAGCAGGGAGCCCGCGCGGTACGTCGTGCCGGCGGGCGCCCAGTCGTCGCGCAGCTCGACGAGCAGCCACTCGCGGTGGAAGCCGACCTCCGCGGACTCCGGCACGTCGATCTTCACGAGCCGCTGCTCGGGCGTCCCGACCGCCTCGACGAGGTACGTCTCGGACCGGTAGAACGCGATCGAACGGCTCACGAGGTCGCGCTCGAAGCCCGGGGTGCGCGAGCGCCGCGCGGAGATGTACATGTCGTCGTCGGTGCCCTCGTACACGACGACGGCGTCCTCGATCGGGGTGCCGCGGCGCCAGAGCTTCGCGATGCGGGGGTACCCCGACGGCGTCGTCGTGCCCGGGCCGAAGTCCGTGAACGCGTACACCGTGTCCTCGTCCGCCCAGGCGAGGCCGCCCTTGGCGCCGGTGACGCCGTCCGCCCGGGCGGTGTCGCGCTCGAACCCGCCCTCGGACGCCGGCACGAAGCGCTTGGCCACGAGGTCGAACTCGCGCGTGACGTCCGCGTCCGACCCGCCGGGGGAGAGGTCGACCAGGGCGCGGCGCCAGGGCTCGCCCGCCGCGAGCTGCTCGGGCGTCGGGCGCAGCAGCGACGCGCCGTGCCACACCCAGCTCTCGCCCTCGGCCGCCGCGAGGGCGTCGAGGTCGAGCACGGTCTCCCAGTCCGGGGTGTCGGAGCGGTACGACTCGAGGGTGGTGCGCCGCCACAGGCCGCGCTCGTGCGCGGCGTCGCGCCAGAAGTTGTACAGGTGGTCGCCGATCCGGGAGACGTCGGGGATGCGCTCGTCCGAGTCGAGCACCTCGCGGACCGCCGCCTCGGTCTCCGCGAAGCCCGGGGCGGCGCCGACGGTCGTGTGCGCGTGCTCGTTGCGCGCGCGCACCCAGGCCAGCGCCTCGGTGCCCTCGACCTCCTCGAGCCACCCGAACGGGTCCGGCCGGGCCGGGGCCAGCGGGGTCGGCGGGGCGGCGGCGGGGGCTGACGGTGCGGCGGTGTCGACGTGCTCGGCGGTCATGCTCGGCACCCTAGCCGCCGGGCGCGCCGAGGGGTGTCGGTGCCTTTCACCCGGGGGTGCCCGTGGTAGAAACTCCTGGTCAGGGCATTGATCCCGCTATGGACGTTCCAGGGGTTTCGCGGAGAACGCCGCTTTCCGAGCGGGCCGGTCTCGCCGCCGAGACCCGATCCTTCCACCCACGGGGGTGCGGTGAGCACGACGACCTCTGCCGGCTCGCGCGCGACGACGCGCGTCGCTGCCCGGCTTCCTGCCCAGCTCTGCGCGGCCGCGGCGGTCCTCGCCGTCGCGGCCGTCCCGGTGCTCGGCGACAGGCTCACGGCCGCGGGCACCGCGGCGCTCGCGGGCGTGGCGGCGCTGCTCGTCCTCGTCGCGGTCGTGGCGCTGTCGCGCGCCGCCGCGCGCGGGGACCGCGACGGGGCCGCCCTGCGGACGGAGCGCGACGCGCTGGCCGCAGAGCTCGCCACCGCCGCCGGGGCGCTCGACGACGCGACGGCCGAGCTCGCGCGGACCCGAGAGGCCCGGGAGGACCAGCGCGCCGCCGTCGAGACCGCCGTCGTCGCCCTGGGGCGCAAGGTGCAGGCGTCGGCACACCGCATCCAGGAGGAGGCGGCGCGCATGGTGCAGCGGCACACGGCGGACCCGGACGTGCTGCAGACGTCCATGCGGATCGACCACGCCGCGGCACAGCACGCGCGCCAGGCGCAGAACCTCGTCGCGCTCTGCGGCCGTCGGCCCGGTCAGACGTGGGACGACCCGCTCGCCCTGCCCGACGTCGTCCGCGCGGCGGCGGGCCGCATCACCGCGTTCCAGCGGGTCGAGATCTCCGGCGACCCCGGCCTGGCCGTCGTCGGCCGGGCGGTCGAGCCGGTCGTCCACGTCCTCGCCGAGCTGCTCGCCAACGCGACGCAGTGCTCGCCGCCCAGCACCCAGGTGCTCGTCGCGGTCCGGCAGGTGCAGCGCGGTGCCGTCGTCGAGATCGACGACTGCGGCGTCGGCATGGCCGCCCGCGAGCTGGAGCGGGTGCGCGCCGTCGCGTCGGGCGCACGTGCCGTCGGCATCGCCGACCTCGGCGAGGTGCCGCAGACCGGCCTCGCGGTCGTCGGGGGGTACGCCCGTGCCCTCGGCCTGCGCGTGGACCTCGCGGAGTCCGTGTACGGCGGCCTGCGCGCCGTCGTCATGGTGCCCGCGGAGCTCGTCACCGCGGCGGCCGCGGCACCGGACACGCTCGCCCCGAGCATCGACGAGGCCTGGCCGGAGCGGATCGCCCCGGACGATCGTCCGGCGCCAGCCCCCGCGCCGGCTCCCGAGGCCCCCGCCACGGCCCCGGGGCCCCAGGGCGCCCCCTCTCTCCCGCAGCGACGCTCGCGCCGCGGCGGCGACCTGGCCACGGGGGCCCAGCGGACGGTGCCCGCGGCGCCGTCCGCCGCCCCGGCCGCCGTCGTCCCGGCGCAGACCGCGGAGGAGGCCGGCGCCTGGATCGGGGCGTTCTTCTCCGCGGACCGTCTCACCACCACCACCGCGACCACCCACGTGACCGCCCCCGTGACCGACACAGCATTTGTCGACGGGCCCGCCGACGGGCCCGAGGAGGGGCCCGCCGGTCCGGCACCGACCACCGACCATCCCAGCCAGCAGCCGTCCGCCGTGCCGGACGTGACCTCGGAGGACTCATGACGACGCCGACCACCGACGCGACGCCCGCGCCCGCGCACCCGGACAGCTGGATGCTCGACCTCGTCGCCGGGGTGCGCGGCGTGCGGCACGTCGTCGTGCTCAGCTCGGACGGGCTGGTCAAGGTGCGCACGGACCTGACGCCCCCGGACACCGCCGACAAGGTCGCGGCCGCGTGCGCCGGCCTCGTCGCGCTCGGCATGAGCATGGGCCGGGAGTTCGGCGCCGGGGACGCGCTGCGCCAGGTGCTCGTGGAGTTCGACGGCGGGTTCCTCTTCGTGCGGGGGGCCGGTGACGGCTCGCGCCTGGCGGTCGTGACGGACGCGGCCGTCGACCCGGGGCTCGTGGCGCAGCAGATGCAGGCCCAGGTGCTGATGATCGGCGAGCGGACGCTCGGCACGGACGCGCTGCGCCCCGCCCCCGGACGGGCCGGACGGGCCACCGTGCCCGCGTCCCCGGCGGCCGCCGAGGAGACGCGATGACGAGCGGGTACCGCGACCATCCGGTGCGCTCCTACGTCCTCACGGGCGGGCGCGCGCACCCGAGCCGCAACACGCTGCGCCCCGAGACGCTGCTGTGCGCGGTGGACGACGGCCGGGAGCTCCCGGTCGGGGCGGGACGGCACGAGCGGGCCCTGCTCGAGACCTGCCGCGGCACGCTCGCGCTGGCCGAGCTGGCCGCGTACCTGCGGCTGCCGACCAGCCTGGTCGCGGTGCTGGCCTCCGACCTGCTCGACGCCGGCTACCTCGCGGTCCGCTCGTCCGTGCTGCCGGACCTGCCCGCCGTCGACCTGCTGGAGGAGGTCCTCGATGGTCTCCGCCGGTTCTGAACGGACCGACCCGGGGCAGGTCGACCCCGCGGCGCTGCACCTGGCGCCGACGGTCGAACGGTCGGTCAAGGTGCTCGTCGTCGGCGCGTACGGCGTCGGCAAGACGACGCTCATCGGCGCGGTGAGCGAGATCCCCGTGCTGAGCACCGAGGAGACGATCACGGCCGCCAGCGCCGGCGTGGACCCCCGCCTGGGGGAGAAGTCCACGACGACGGTCGCGATGGACTTCGGTCGCGTGACGGTGGGCGGCACCACGGCGCTCTACCTCTTCGGGACGCCGGGGCAGAAGCGGTTCTGGGACCTGTGGGCGGGCCTGGCGGACGGCGCGGTCGGCGCGCTGGTCGTCGTGGACACTCGCCGCCTGGAGGACAGCTTCGAGGTGCTGGACCAGCTCGAGGAGCACACCGCGCTGCCGGTCACGGTCGTGGTCAACGAGTTCCCGGACGCGCCCCGGCACGCCACCGACGCCGTGCGCGCCGCGCTCGACCTGCCGCCGGGCACCCCCGTCGTCGCCGGCGACCTGCGCGAGCGTCGCCAGGCCGTGGAGGCGCTCCAGGCGCTCGTCGCGCACGCGGTGCGCCTCGCCCGGGCGGGCGAGGCGGCATGAGCCTGACCGGCGCGGTGCGGGTCGTGCGTCTCGAGGACGTGGCCGACCGGCCGCTGCTCGCCGACCTGACGGGTGACCCCGACCCGGCCGCGCGCTACGAGGCCCTGCGCTCGCGGTGGGGATCGCTCGCGCCCGTCGACCTCGAGCCCGGCGTGCCCGCGTGGCTCGCGCTCGGGCACGGGGAGGTGACGGCCGTGCTGCGCAACGAGGCGTCGTTCTCCCGTGACGTGCGGCACTGGCGCTACGAGGCGCAGGGGCTGCTCGGCCGTCGTTCGGCGACCCGCGCGGTGCTCGCGTCGCGCGACGCCGCCCACGACCGGGACGGCGCGGAGCACCGACGCCTGCGCACGCCCCTGGCCGACGCGCTCGACGCGGTGGAGGACAAGCGCGTGCGCCGCACGGCGGACGTCGCGTGCGCGTCCGTGCTGGGTCGGCTCGCCGCCCGCGGCACGGCCGACCTGGTGGCGGAGTACGCCGTGGACGTCCCCGTGCGGGTGCTGGCCGACCTGCTCGGCATGACGCTCGCGGACGCGCGCCGGATGCACGAGCTGACCGTTGCCCAGCGCTCCGGCACCGAGGACGCGTACCCGGCGTCCGTCGAGGCGGAGGACCTCCTCGCGGGCTTCGTCGCGGGACGGCGCGCCGAGCCGAGCGACGACCTGACCTCCGCGCTGCTCGCGCACCCCGCGCACGAGAACGACCTCGAGGTGATGGGTGCTGTCGCGCTCGTGTTCGCGACCGCGCACGACGCCGAGATCGCGTGGATCGCCACGGCGGCGCAGCGGCTGCTCGCCGACCCGGACCTCACCGCCCGCCTGCACGGCGGGCGGCTCTCGCTCGACGACGCGCTCGACGAGGTGGCCCGCGACGCGCCCCCGCTGCCGCACCTGCGGCCGCGCTACGCCCTGGCCGACGGCGAGCTGGGCGGCCAGGCGATCGCGGCGGGCGACGCCGTCGTGCCGGCCGTGGCGGCGGCCAACGCGGACCGCGCCGTCCGTGGCGCCGCCGACGCGTGGGAGCAGGCCGACGCGCGCTTCCACCTCACGTGGGGGACGGGCGCGCACGCGTGTCCCGCGCACCGCACGGCGCCGCTGATCACGCGGACCGTCGTGGGGCACCTCCTCGCCCGGGTGGCGGACCTGGAGCTCACCGTCGCGCCGTCCGACGTCCGGCCCGTGCGCTCCGCGTGGGTGCGCTATCCGCGGGAGCTCCCGGTCCGCTTCCGGTGACCGCCCGCGTCAGCCGAGCCGCGCGCGCAGCCGGCCGGGCAGGTGCCGGTAGGCCTTCGGGTCCACCGGCGCCAGCCACTGCCCGGCGCGGGTGGCCGCGGGCAGCTGCAGGTCGAGGTCCGCCAGCATCTCGTCGATCTGGTGCAGCGAGAACGGGATGACGTTGGTGCCGCGGGCGTGCTTGCCCTCGGTGCGCTTCTCCATCCAGTCGACCCGGCTCGCCACGTGCGCGCGGCGGTCCTCGATGGACGGCACGTCCACGGCGCCGGCCAGGTGGGCGGCCGTCCACAGGGCGGCGACCTCGGCCGACAGCGGGCTGAACAGCGACGAGTTGTACCCCGCGAACGTCAGGTGCGGCACGTCGTGCGGCAGCACCTGCCGGTAGAGCTGGAAGTTGCCGCGGTCGTCGAGCAGGCGCGCCTGCAGGTCGTCGTCCAGGAACGGCACGCGCTGGTGGAAGCCCGTGCCGCACACCACGAGGTCGGCGCGCACGGTGGTGCCGTCGTCGAGCACCGCGACCGGGGCGCCGTCGTCGTCGACGCCGAGGCGCTCGACCTCGGCCTCGCGGTGCACGTGGATCTTCCCCTCGGACACCTGCTCGTAGAAGCCGTCGGTGGCGAGCGAGACCGTGGAGCGGGCGATGTCGGCGAACTCGCCGCGCGGCACCAGCCCGAGCTCCCGCAGGCGCAGCTGCTTCGTGGACACCGCGCCGACGCTGGACAGCATCGACCGCCGCACGCCGTCGCCGGGCCCGTGCAGGAACTTCTCCATGCCGCCGGACAGGGTCTCGTAGCGGAACAGCCCCTCGCCCATCCGGGTCAGCAGGAGGTACTTGTAGTTGAGCGCGTTGCCGAGCCGCTTCGGCAGCTTCCACAGCAGGTGCCGCGCGACGACCCGCGTGCCGGCCGCGACGGGGGCGACCTCGGCGGCGACGTCGCACGCCGACTTGCCGTACCCGACGACCACGACGTGCTTGCCGCGCGCGTCCTCGAGGGACGTGAGCTGGCTGGAGGCGATGACCTTGCCGCCGGCGCGCAGCAGCTGGGCGAGGCCCTCGAAACGGGGGATCACGGGGTCGGAGAAGATGCCGTTCGCCACCACGACGTGGTCGAAGCGCTCGGGCTCGCCGACCGGCTCGCCCGCGTGCCGCGCGGTGACGAACCACCCGTCCTCCGCAGGGGTGAGCTCGGCGCGCACGACCTCGGTGGACAGCCGGAGCGTGCCGCGCAGGTCGTGGAGGTCCACGTAGCGCTCGAGGTAGGCCTGGACCTGCTGGCCGCTGGGCCACTCGGGGTAGTCCTTCGGCATGGGCAGGTCGGAGAACGCGTACGAGCCCTTGTTGTTCTGCGTCGTGAGACCCGAGTAGCGACGGCTCGCGCTCCACACGCCACCGACGTCGGGGGCCTTGTCGAGCACGGTGACGTCGTGCCCGAACTCACGGAGGACCTTGGCACTGGCCAGGCCGGCGAAGCCGGCACCGACGACGGCGATCTTCATGGGCGTCCCTGAGGTTGGTCGATATAGGTCAAAACGCCAAAATTGTAGCGGGCTGGACATCGTCGCGGTAGGGCTCTCGAGGGGTGCGCCCGGCGTCGGCACTGTCGCCCCGGGCGTCGGTGTGACCGATCCTGCTGCCCGAGGACTTGTGGTCAGACCACAGTTGGTGAAGACTTTCACAAGGAGGTCGCTCGACAGATGCCGGCTTCCGACGCCGGGACGCGGCTGAACGCCGCGCAGGCCAGGGCCCGACGGACGGGCCCCGGGAGGGGACACTCGTGAGCACGACCGCCAGCACCACCGCCACCGCACCAGCCACCGCACCAGCCGATGCCGCCACCACGGCCGGCACGGGCCCGACGGCGCACGACGAGATCGACGCGCTCGTCGCCCGCGGCCTGAAGGCCCTGCGCCAGTACGACGCCTTCACGCAGGAGGACGTCGACCGGATCGTCAAGAAGGCGTCCGTCGCGGCGCTCCACGAGCACGGGCGGCTCGCGCGGCTCGCGGTCGAGGAGACCGGGCGCGGCGTCTTCGAGGACAAGGCGACGAAGAACATCTTCGCGTGCGAGCACGTGCCGCACTCGATGGCGAACCTCAAGACCGTCGGCGTGATCGGCCGCGACGACCTGCGCGGCATCGTCGAGATCGCCGAGCCGGTCGGGGTCGTCGCCGGCATCACGCCGGTCACCAACCCGACGTCCACCGCGATCTTCAAGGCGCTCATCGCGCTCAAGACGCGCAACCCGATCGTCTTCGCGTTCCACCCCGGCGCCCAGGACAGCTCCGTGGAGGCGGCCCGGATCGTGCGCGACGCCGCTGTCGCCGAGGGCGCGCCCGCCGACTGCATCCAGTGGGTGACGCGCCCGTCCCTGGAGGCCACCTCGGCCCTCATGAACCATGACGGCGTGTCGCTCATCCTCGCGACCGGGGGCAACGCGCTCGTGCGGGCCGCCTACTCGGCCGGCAAGCCGGCCCTCGGCGTCGGCGCGGGCAACGTGCCCGCGTACATCGAGCGGACGGCCAAGCTCGGCCGGGCGGTCAACGACATCGTGCTGTCCAAGGGCTTCGACAACGGGATGGTCTGCGCCTCCGAGCAGGCCGTGATCATCGACGACGAGATCTACGACGACGCGATGGCCGAGCTGGGCCGGATGCACGCCTACCGCGCCACCCCGCAGGAGAAGGCGCTGCTCGAGCGCTTCGTCTTCGGCGTCGAGGCCGACTCCGCGAACTGCGCCGGGGCGCGGCTCAACGCCGCCGTCGTCGGCAAGAGCCCGCAGTGGATCGCCGAGCAGGCGGGCTTCACCGTGCCCGCGGACACGTCGGTCATCCTCGCCGAGTGCGCGGCGGTCGGACCTGCCGAGCCGCTCACCCGCGAGAAGCTCAGCCCGGTGCTGGCCGTCCTGCGGGCCACCTCGACCGACCACGGCGTCGCGCTCGCGGCCCAGATGGTGGAGTTCGACGGCCTGGGGCACTCGGCCGCGATCCACACCCAGGACGAGGCCCTCGCCGAGCGGTTCGGGCACGAGGTCAAGGCCGTGCGCGTCCTGTGGAACCAGCCGAGCGCCCTCGGCGGCATCGGCGACATCTACAACGCGCTCATCCCGTCCCTCACGCTGGGCTGCGGCTCCTACGGGCACAACTCGGTGTCGAACAACGTCAGCGCGGTGAACCTGCTCAACGTCAAGCGCGTGGCCCGGCGCAACAACAACATGCAGTGGTTCAAGGTGCCGCCCAAGACGTACTTCGAGCCGAACGCCATCCAGTACCTGGTGGACATGCCCGGCGTCGAGCGCGTCACGGTCGTCACCGACCGGGTGATGAGCCAGATCGGCATCGTGGACAAGGTCCTCGACGTCCTGCAGCGGCGGGCGAACCCGGTCGCCGTCCAGATCATCGACACCGTCGAGCCGGAGCCGAGCGTCGAGACCGTCGAGCGCGGGGCGCAGCTCATGCGCGACCACCGCCCGGACACCATCGTCGCGATCGGCGGCGGCTCGCCCATGGACGCCGCCAAGGTGATGTGGCTCCAGTACGAGCACCCGGAGGTCGCGTTCTCCGACCTGCGCGAGAAGTTCTTCGACGTGCGCAAGCGGGCCTTCCAGTACCCGCCCCTGGGCGACCTGGCCCGCCTGGTGTGCATCCCGACGTCCTCGGGCACGGGCGCGGAGGTGACGCCGTTCGCCGTCATCACCGACCACGCGACGGGGTACAAGTACCCGCTCGCCGACTACGCGCTCACGCCGTCGGTCGCCATCGTCGACCCCGAGCTCACCCGCACCATGCCCGCGAGCCTCGCGGCCGACTCCGGGTTCGACGCGCTGACGCACGCCACCGAGGCGTACGTGTCGGTCTACGCCAACGACTTCACCGACGGCATGGCCCTGCACGCGATCAAGCTGGTCTTCGAGAACATCGAGGCGTCGGTGACGCGCGGCGAGGCGGCGCCCGAGGCGCGCGAGAAGATGCACAACGCGGCCACGATCGCCGGGATGGCGTTCGGCAGCGCGTTCCTCGGCATCGTGCACGCGATGGCCCACACCGTGGGCGCGACGTTCGGGCTGGTGCACGGCCGGACCAACGCGGTCTTCCTGCCGCACGCGATCCGCTACAACGGCCAGGTGCCCACCAAGGTGACCGGCTGGCCGAAGGCGGAGCGGTACGTCGCCCCGGAGCGCTACCAGGAGATCGCGAAGCACCTGGGGCTGCCGGCGTCGACCCCCGAGGAGGGCGTCGAGTCCTACGCCCGCGCCGTCGAGGAGCTGCGGGCGAAGGTGGGCATCGAGTCGAGCTTCGCCGAGCAGGGGGTCGCGGAGCGGGAGTTCGTGGGCGGCCTCGACGCGCTGGCCATGCGGGCCTACGAGGACCAGTGCGCCCCGGCGAACCCGCGACTGCCGATGCTCGAGGACATGAAGGACATCATGGTCGCCACGTACTACGGCACGAGCCGCGAGGAGGTCCGCGACCGGCGCCTGGCGCTGGAGCAGGTGCCCGTGGACGCCTGACGCGCACCGCCCCGCGGATGTCGGCGGCGCGCGCGATGATGGGCCGGTGAACGACACCACGACCGAGCCCGCCACGACCCCGACCGGCGCCGCCGTGCACGACGAGGCCGAGGCCAGGCGCCGGTGGTCCGAGCTGGTCGCCCTGGTCGAGGAGGACCAGCGCGCCTACTACGAGGACGATGCCCCGAAGGTGTCGGACGCCGAGTACGACGCGCGGATGCACGAGCTGCAGGCGATCGAGGCCGTGCACCCCGCCCTCGCCACGCCGGAGTCGCCGACGCAGCGGGTGGGCGGGGCGGCCGCGAGCGGCTTCGCCACGGTCGAGCACGTCGAGCGGATGCTCAGCCTCGACAACGTGTTCTCCGTCGACGAGCTGCGCGCGTGGGACGCGCGTGTCGCCCGCGACCTGGGCGCCGAGCACGTCGGCTACCTGTCCGAGGTGAAGATCGACGGGCTCGCGATCGCCCTGCTGTACGAGAAGGGCCGCCTGGTCCGGGCGGCGACCCGCGGCGACGGCCGCACGGGCGAGGACGTCACGCAGAACGCGCTGCGGATCGCCGACATCCCGCGGCGGCTGGCGGGCGACGGCCACCCCGACCTCGTCGAGGTCCGGGGCGAGGTCTTCATCCCCGTCGCGTCGTTCGAGCGCCTCAACGCGCTCCAGGCCGAGCTGCGCGACCGCGTCGTGGCGGACGCCCGCGAGCGGCACGGCGGCCGGTCGGCGGCCGCGCGCCCGTTCGACGAGGAGCGCGCCCGCGTCGCCGCGCTGCGCCGCTTCCCGCAGTTCGCGAACCCGCGCAACGCGGCCGCCGGCGGGCTGCGTCAGCTCCTCGACAAGAAGGAGGGCCTCGAGCTCGAGGCCGGTCTCGCCCGCGTGGAGTCGCTGCGCCTGTACGTGCACGGCATCGGCGCGCTGCAGTGGACGGCGGGCGAGCACACGGAGCTGTCCCGGCAGTCGGAGGCGTACGAGCACTTCGCGCGCTGGGGGCTGCCCGTCTCGCCGCACAACCGGGTGGTCGAGGGCGTCGACGGCGTGGCCCGGATGATCGAGTGGTTCGGCGCCCACCGTCACGACATCGAGCACGAGCTGGACGGCATCGTCGTCAAGGTGGACGCCCTGTCCGACCAGCGTCGCCTGGGCGCCACGAGCCGTGCCCCGCGCTGGGCCATCGCCTACAAGTACCCGCCCGAGGAGGTCACGACCCGGCTCGTGGCGATCCAGGTGGGCGTGGGCCGCACGGGCCGCGCCACCCCGTACGCCGTGATGGAGCCGGTCCTGGTGGCGGGCTCCACGGTGCGGCAGGCCACGCTGCACAACCAGGACGTGGTGAAGGCCAAGGGCGTGCGCGTCGGCGACATGGTGGTGCTGCGCAAGGCGGGCGACGTCATCCCGGAGATCCTCGGGCCGGTGACGGCGCTGGCCGACGACGGCTACCCGCGCGAGGAGTTCGTCATGCCCGCGGAGTGCCCCGAGTGCGGCACCCCGCTGCGGCCGATGAAGGAGGGCGACGTCGACCTGCGCTGCCCCAACGCCGAGTCCTGCCCCGCGCAGGTGCGGGGGCGGGTCGAGCACATCGGCTCGCGCGGTGGCCTGGACGTCGAGGCCCTGGGCGAGGTGACGGCGGCGGCGCTCACGCAGCCCCTGGAGCCCAAGGACCCGCCGCTGCACACGGAGAAGGACCTCTTCACGCTGACGGTCGAGCAGCTCGCCCCGATCCGGGTGGTGGTGCGCGACGCCGAGACCGGGCTGCCCAAGGAGTGGGACGGCCGCGGCGAGTCCGCCGAGATCACGCGGACCGACGGGTCGACGGCCACGGTCAAGGTGGTGCGCCCCTTCCAGAAGAAGCGCAAGCTGTCGCGAGCCGAGGAGCGTGCGGCCCTCGAGGCCGGGGAGTCCCTGTACGAGGAGAACGCGCAGGCGACGAAGCTGCTGGAGGAGCTCCGCCTCGCACGCACCAAGGACCTGTGGCGCCTCCTCGTCTCCCTCAACATCCGGCACGTCGGGCCGGTCGCGGCCCGGGCGCTCGCGGACTGGTTCGGCTCCCTGGACGCGATCCGTGCCGCCTCGCGCGAGGAGCTGGCCGCGGTCGAGGGCGTCGGGCCGATCATCGCGGACGCCGTCCTGGCGTGGTTCGAGGTGGACTGGCACCGCGAGATCGTCGAGGCGTGGGCGGCCGCCGGCGTCCGGTTCGCGACGCCCGGCCACCCCGGCCCGGCCGCGATGGCGGAGCAGGCCGAGGCGGGGCCGACGGGGCCGTTGGCCGGCCTGACGGTCGTCGTCACGGGGTCGCTCGAGGGGTACACCCGCGACGGCGCCAAGGAGGCCGTCATCGCCGCGGGCGGCAAGGCGGCGGGCTCGGTCTCCAAGAAGACGGACTACGTGGTGGTGGGGGAGAACGCCGGGTCGAAGGCTGCCAAGGCCGAGGACCTGGGGCTGCCGATCCTCGACGAGGCCGCGTTCACGCGCCTGCTGGAGGGTGGCCCCGCCGCGCTCGACGGCGCGACGGACGGCGCCGGCGACGACGGAGCGGAGATCGGCGAGGACGACTGACGTCCGGGGGACGACGGACGGCCGCGCCGCGAGACCGGCACGCGGCGGTGCCCGGGCGCCCGCCTGATCGTCCGGGTCGGTCGTCAGGGGCGTTGTGCGACGACCATCCGCAGCGCTGCCTCGTCGTTCGGGGTGAGGGGCACCAGCCCGTCGCGGGGAGGTGCCGTCCGCGTGCCGAGCAGGCCGGCGAGGGCGTGCAGGGCGGTCACCGGCCGGCCGGTGGCAGCCACGGCGTGCGCGGCCTGGAGCAGCCATGCCTGCGCGGTGGCCGCTGCGCCGCCGTCGTCGGTCCCCGCCGCCCGGGCCCGTCGGACGGCGACGTACTCCGCCGGCGCGAGCGCCGCGAGCCCCGTGTGCCAGGCGTCGGCGGGCTCGGCGCCACCGAGCAGTGCGGCGTCTCCGCTGAGCCCGACGGCGAGCGCCTGCGCCCGGGCGCGGAGCTCCGCCACCCGCCCACCCGGCCGGGCCGGTAGCGACGCCGGGTCCTTCACCGCAGCGACGGAGCCGTCGGCGGCGAGGGCGCCGAGCAGGGCGGGGGACACGTCGAAGCCGAGCTGGACGGGCTTGTTGTAGAAGCAGACCGGGAGCCCGGGCACGGTCGCCGCGACCCGCGCGTACAGCGCGCGGACCTCCGCGCCGTCGAGCGGCAGGTACGCGAACGGTGGCAGCACCAGCCCTCCGGCGCCCGCGTCACGGGCAGCGCGGGCGCGTGCCACCACCAGGTGCACCGACTCCCCGGCCACGCCGACGTGCACCGGGGTGCCCTCGGCGGCCGCGACGGCCACGCGCACGACGGCGTCCCGCTCCGCGTGGTCGAAGGAGACCCCCGCGCCGGACGTGGCGAGGACGACGACTCCGTCCACGCCGGCGTCGACGGCGCGAGCCACGAGCCCTTCGAGCGCGCCGAGGTCCACCTCGCCGCTGTCGCCCAGGGGGGTGATCGGGTAGGCGAGGAGCCCGGTGAACGCCGAGGTCATGCCCGGCATCGTACGGACGGCGAGCTCAGGCCGTGAGCGCGTCCACCGCCTCGGGGGAGAGGGCGTGGTCGGCGGCCATGGCGGCGGCGCCGAGCACGCCGGCCTGCGCACCGGTGCGCGCGACGGCGATGCGCAGGTGCTGGGTGGCGAGCGGCAGCGAGCGTCGGTAGACGACCTCGCGGATCCCGGCGAGCAGGTGCTCGCCGGCCTCGGCGAGGATGCCGCCGAGCACGATGACCGACGGGTTGAGCAGGCTGACGGTGGCCGCGAGGACGCTGCCGATCTCGCGGCCGGCCTGGCGCACGGCGCGTCCGGCGGTGACGTCGCCCCCGCGCACCAGCGCGACGACGTCGGCGGGCCCCGACACGTCCAGGCCCTCGGCGCGCAGCCGCGCGGCGAGGGCCTGCGCGCTGGCGATGGCCTCGAGGCAGCCGACGTTGCCGCAGCGGCACACGATGTCCTCCGCGCCGGGCACGGCGATGTGCCCGACGTCGCCCGCGGCACCCTGGGCGCCGCGGCGCAGCGCGCCGTCGGCGATGATCCCCGCCCCGATGCCCGTGGCGACCTTGACGAGGATGAGGTCGGAGACGTCGGGCCAGGCGATGCGGTGCTCGCCGAGCGCCATGATGTTGACGTCGTTGTCGACGAGGGCCGGGGCGTCGAAGTGGCCGCGCAGGATCCCGGGCACGTCCGCGTCGTCCCAGCCGGGCATGATCGGCGGGTTGTTCGGGTGCCCGGTGGCGTGCTCGACCGGCCCGGGCAGGCCGACGCCCACCCCGGCGAGGTCGTCGAGGGAGCGGTCCGCGGTCTCCAGCAGCTTGCGGCCCGCGTCCGCGACCCAGCCGAGCACGGGCTCCGGCCCGTCGGCGATGGCGAGGGGCGCGTCGAGCTCGGCGAGCACGGTGGAGGCGAGGTCGGTGACGGCGAGACGGGCGTGCGTGGCGCCGAGGTCGACCCCCAGCACGACCTGCGACGCGGGGTTGAACGCGAACGTGGCGGGCGGGCGCCCGCCGGTCGAGGTGGCCTCGCCGGCGGGGGCGATGAGGCCGGCGGCCATGAGCGCGTCGATGCGTCCGGCGACGGTCGACCGGGCCTGCCCGGTGAGGGTGGCGAGCTCGGCCCGTGTGCGGGCGCGCCCGTCGCGCAGAAGCTGGAACATCTCGCCGGCCCCAGGCGTCCGAGGTCCGGCCGCTGCACCTTCCGTCATGACCGTAGTCAATCACGATCGAATAACACCCGTCTTTTGCTTGACGATCGACAGAAGTGCGTCCTAGGTTCAGTCCATGGTCGACGTGGACCGCGACGACGCGGCACCGCCGGAGGGCAGCGACGCCCCCGCCCCTCTGCTGCGCATGGAGGGCATCGTCAAGCACTTCCCCGGCGCGAAGGCGCTGGACGGGGTGGATCTCGACGTGCTCCCGGGCGAGGTGCACTGCCTGCTCGGGCAGAACGGCGCCGGGAAGTCCACCCTCATCAAGGTTCTCGCCGGGGCGCACCAGCCCACGGCCGGCAGGATCGTGCTGGACGGCGAGGAGGTCGTCATCCCGCACCCCGTCGCGGCCCTGCACCGCGGCGTCGCGACGATCTACCAGGAGCTCGACGTCGTGGACGGGCTCACCGTCGCGGAGAACGTGTTCCTCGGCCACGAGCTCGACCGCGGGGGCTTCACCCAGCGGCGGGAGGCCACCGCCCGCACGCGCGAGCTGCTGGCGCGGCTCGGCCACCCCGAGATCTCGCCGCACCACGAGGTCGGCGGGCTCTCCGCGGCGGGCAAGCAGGTCGTGTCCATGGCCCGGGCCCTGTCGCACGACGCGCGCGTCATCGTCATGGACGAGCCGTCGGCCGTGCTCGACGCCGGCGAGGTGCAGAACCTGTTCCGCGTGGTCCGCGCGCTCACCGAGCAGGGTGTCGCGGTCGTCTACATCTCCCACCGCCTCGAGGAGATCCGCGAGATCGGCGACCGCATCACGGTGCTCAAGAACGGGCGCACCGTCGGCCGCGACCTCCCCGCCGCCACGACGCCCACGGCCGAGCTGATCCGCCTCATGACGGGCCGCACCGTCGAGTACGTGTTCCCGGAGCGCCCCGGCGTCCCCGACGGGGCACCCGTGGTGCTCGACGTCGACGGGCTGGGCCTCGCGGGCACGTTCGAGGACGTGTCGTTCCAGGTCAGGGCGGGGGAGATCGTGGGCCTGGCCGGCCTGGTCGGCGCGGGCCGGTCCGAGATCCTCGAGACGCTCTACGGCGCGCGCCGGCGCACGTCGGGCGCCGTCTCGGTCAACGGGCGGCGTCTGCGTGCCGGGTCGGTCGACTCCGCGGTGGCCGCCGGCATCGGGCTGTGCCCCGAGGAGCGCAAGAGCCAGGGCCTCGTCCTCGACGAGCCCGTCTACCGGAACATCACCCTGTCGACGTTCGCGCGGATCGCCCGGGGCGGCTGGCTCGACGAGCGCTCCGAGCGCGCCGCGGCACGCGAGCAGGTCGCGGCCCTCGACCTGCGGCCCGCCGACGTCGACCGTGCGGCCCGCACCCTCTCCGGCGGCAACCAGCAGAAGGCCATGCTCGGCCGGTGGCTCGTGCACGGCTGCGACGTCCTGCTCCTCGACGAGCCCACGCGGGGCGTCGACGTCGGCGCACGCTCCGAGTTGTACGCCCTCGTGCGGCGCCTGGCCGACGCCGGCACGGCCGTGGTCGTCGTCT
This sequence comes from Isoptericola sp. NPDC019693, assembly GCF_044389085.1. Classification (NCBI taxonomy): domain Bacteria; kingdom Bacillati; phylum Actinomycetota; class Actinomycetes; order Micrococcales; family Promicromonosporaceae; genus Isoptericola; species Isoptericola sp. NPDC019693. Next base: position 167,732 of record NZ_JBIRXP010000008.1, read on the forward strand.
CCAGCGAGATCCCCGAGGTCCTCGGGCTCGCCGACCACGTGCTCGTGGTCTCCGAAGGGCGCGTGGTGCACCGGGCACCCGCGCAGGACATCGACGAGCACGGCGTGCTCGACCTCGTCATGGAAGGAACCACCGCATGAGCACCCAGGTCGAGACGCCGCCCGGCAGGGCGGCGCGCCCCTCGTGGTTGTCCGGTCCCGCCGGCCGCACGATCGGGCTCGTCGTGGCCCTGGCCCTCGTCGCCGTCGTCGGGGTGATCACGGGCGGCGAGCGCTTCGCCAGCCTCGACAACGCCCTGACCATCCTGCGGCTCGCGTCCGTGACCGGGGTCCTCGCCATCGGGATGACGTTCGTGATCACGGCCGGCGGCATCGACCTCTCGGTGGGCTCGCTGGTGGGGCTCTCCTCCGTGTGGGCCAGCACGCTCGCCACGCAGACGATGGCCGAGGACGTGCACTGGACGGTCATGGTGCTCACGGCGCTCGCGGTCGGGACGGCGGCGGGCGTCATCAACGGCGTGATCATCGCGTACGGCAAGGTCGTGGCGTTCATCGCGACCCTGGCGATGATGATCGCCGCCCGCGGGCTCGCGGAGATGATCTCGGGTCGGCAGACGCAGGTCGTCTCCGTCGCCGGCTTCCTCGACTTCTTCCGCGGCGACCTCATCGGCGTCCCGGTCCTCGTGTGGATCTTCGCGGTGGTCTCCGTCGCCGGCTGGTTCCTGTTCAACCGCACCACCTTCGGGCGGCGCACGGTGGCCCTGGGCGGCAACCTCGAGGCCTCCCGCCTCGCCGGCATCAAGGTGCAGCGCCACCTGCTGTACGTCTACGCGCTGTCGGGCCTGACCTCCGGCATCGCCGGCGTGATGATGCTCGGCCGCACCACGGCAGGCACCTCCACGAACGGGCTGTACTACGAGCTCGAGGTGATCGCCGCCGTGGTCGTCGGCGGCACGCTGCTCATCGGCGGCCGGGGCACCATCGTCGGCACCGTGATCGGCGTCCTCATCTTCTCGATGCTCACCAACGTCTTCACGATCAACAACCTGTCGATCTCCGCCCAGAACGTCGCCAAGGGCGCGATCATCGTGGTCGCCGTCCTGCTCCAGCAGCGGTTCGCCCGGCGCACCACGTCCACCTGACGTCCCCGTCCTGACCGTTCCCGCACCGTCAGCACCCCAGCACGATCCGCACCCCCACGCACCACCCACGCACCACTCCGCACCGGGCCACCCGCCCGGCACGGCCGGACCGAATCGAGGATGATCACATGTCCGCACGCACCGCGCTGGAGCGTCCTGCCCGCGGCCGGCGCACCGTCGCGCTCGCCGCCACGGCCGCCACCGCCGTCCTGCTCGCCGCCGGCTGCACCAGCAACGAGCCGCCGGAGGACGACACCTCGGCCGCGCCGCAGGTGGCGGCCGAGGGCAACGACGAGCCGGGCGACCAGGTCGTCATCGGCTTCTCGGCCCCCGCCGCCGACCACGGCTGGATGGGCGCCATCACCAAGTCGGCGGTCGACACCGCCGAGCAGTACTCGGACGTGGAGCTCCGCCAGGCCGAGGCGACCAACGACGTCAACGTCCAGATCAGCCAGATCGAGCAGTTCATCAACGACAAGGTCGACGCCATCGTGCTGCTGCCGTTCGACGGCGCGGCGCTCACCGAGGTCGCCACCAAGGCGATGGACGCGGGCATCCCGGTCATCAACGTCGACCGCGAGTTCTCCAGCCCGTTCGCGGCGCGCGCCACGATCCTCGGCGACAACTACGGCATGGGCGTGAGCGCCGGCACCTACATCTGCGAGCAGCTCGCCGACAAGCCGGACGCCGTCGTCGCGGAGATCCAGGGCATCGAGTCGCTGCCTCTCACCCAGGACCGCAGCAAGGGCTTCGAGGACGCGCTGTCCGACTGCGGGCTCGACGTCGACCGCAGGGTCGCCGCGGACTTCACCGTCCAGGGCGGCGAGACGGCGACGTCGAACCTCCTGCAGGCGGAGCCCCAGATCGACGCCATCTGGAACCATGACGACGACCAGGGCGTCGGCGTGCTGGCCGCGATCGAGAACGCCGGCCGGAACGAGTTCTTCATGGTCGGCGGAGCGGGCTCGCTCGACGTCATGGAGCACATCAAGGCCGGGGACACGCCGCTGCAGGCGACCGTCGTCTACCCGTCGACGCAGGCCGCCGACGGCATCAAGCTGGCGCGCCTGGTGGTGCAGAACAAGAACATGGGCGACCTGGCCTCCGCGGGCGTGCCGCGCACCACGCAGCTGTACGCACCGGTCGTCACGGCGGACAACGTCGACCAGTACATGTCCATCGGGTTCCGGTCCTGACGCCCGCAGGCTCACGGCACGACCCGCACGCACGAAGCACGAGCACGAAGGAAACGGAGGTCGCTCGATGAGCGAGCACGCCACGGCAGGGGGCACGCCGACGCTGGGCGTCGGGATGGTCGGGTACGCGTTCATGGGAGCCGCGCACTCGCACGCGTGGCGCACGGCGCCGCGGTTCTTCGACCTCCCGCTCGCCCCGCGGATGCGGGTCGTGGCGGGCCGCAGCCCCGACGGGGTGCGTGCGGCGGCGGACCGGCTCGGCTGGGACGACGCCGTCACGGACTGGCGCGAGCTCGTCGCGCGCGACGACGTCGACCTCGTGGACGTGTGCACGCCGGGCGACACGCACGCCGAGATCGCCGTCGCGGCGCTCGAGGCGGGCAAGCACGTGCTGTGCGAGAAGCCGCTCGCGAACTCGGTGGCGGAGGCCGAGGAGATGGTCCGGGTGGCCGACGCCGCGGCCGCGCGCGGCGTGTTCGCGGCGGTGGGGTTCACCTACCGCCGCGTCCCCGCGATCCAGCTCGCGCGGCGGCTGGTCGAGCAGGGCCGGATCGGCGAGGTGCGGCAGGTGCGCGCCCAGTACCTGCAGGACTGGCTGTCCGACCCGGCCACCCCGCTGTCGTGGCGCCTCGACAAGGAGAAGGCCGGCTCGGGGGCGCTGGGCGACATCGGCGCGCACGTCGTCGACCTGGCGCAGTTCGTCACGGGCGAGCGCCTCGTCGGCGTGACGGGCATGCTCGAGACCTTCGTGCGCGAGCGCCCGGTGCCCGCGAGCTTCTCCGGGCTGTCGGGCGAGGCGGGGGAGGGCACCGGCCCGGTCACGGTCGACGACGCGGCGATCTTCTTCGGCAGGCTGTCGGGCGGCGGGACGGCGACCTTCGAGGCCACGCGGTACGCCTGGGGGCGCAAGAACGCGATCCGGCTGGAGATCAGCGGCACCCGCGGCGCCCTGGCCTTCGACTTCGAGGACATGAACCTGCTGCACTACTTCGACGCAGAGGACGACGCGCAGGTGGCGGGCTTCCGCCGGATCGTCGTCACCGAGCCCGAGCACCCGTACGGCGGGCACTGGTGGCCCGCCGGGCACGGGCTCGGCTACGAGCACGCGTTCACCCACCAGGTCGTCGACCTCGTGGGGGACCTGGCGGCGGGGAAGCAGCCGACCCCGTCGTTCGCCGACGGCCTCGCGGTGCAGCGCGTGCTCGACGCCGTCGAGCGCAGCTCCGACGGCGGTCACGTCTGGGTCGACCTGCCCGGCTGACCGCCCCGCGCGACGCCGTCACCTGCCACGCCGTCGCCCGCCCCGTCATCACCCGTCACGACCCGCCGATCTCGACGAGGAGACCCGCACCATGGCACGACCGATCACCCTGTTCACGGGCCAGTGGGCCGACCTGCCCCTGGAGGAGGTGGCCCGCCTGGCCTCCGGTTGGGGCTACGACGGCCTCGAGCTCGCCTGCTGGGGCGACCACCTCGACCCGTGGCGGTGGGACGACGACGCGTACGTGCAGTCCCGCCTCGACCTGCTGGAGCGGCACGGGCTGAAGGTGTACGCCATCTCCAACCACCTCAAGGGCCAGGCCGTCTGCGACGACCCGATCGACGAGCGGCACCGCGACATCCTGCCGGACGTCGTGTGGGGCGACGGCGACCCGGAGGGCGTGCGGCAGCGCGCGGCGGAGGAGATGAAGCACACCGCCCGGCTGGCGGCGCGGCTCGGCGTGGACACCGTCGTCGGCTTCACGGGGTCGTCGATCTGGAAGTACGTGGCGATGTTCCCGCCGGCCACGGAGGCCATGGTCGAGGCTGGGTACCAGGACTTCGCCGACCGGTGGAACCCGATCCTCGACGTCTTCGACGAGGTGGGCGTGCGGTTCGCGCACGAGGTGCACCCCAGCGAGATCGCCTACGACTACTGGACGACGGTGCGCACGCTGGAGGCGATCGGCCACCGCGAGGCGTTCGGCCTCAACTGGGACCCGTCGCACATGGTCTGGCAGGACCTCGACCCGGTGAGCTTCCTGTGGGACTTCAAGGACCGGATCTACCACGTGGACTGCAAGGACACGAAGAAGCGGATGGGCAACGGCCGCAACGGCCGGCTGTCCTCCCACCTGCCCTGGGCGGACCCGCGCCGCGGGTGGGACTTCATCTCCACCGGGCACGGGGACGTGCCGTGGGAGGACGCGTTCCGCATGCTCAACACCATCGGGTACACGGGCCCCATCTCGATCGAGTGGGAGGACGCCGGCATGGACCGGCTGGTCGGGGCGCCCGAGGCGCTGGAGCTGGTGCGACGGCTCGCGTTCGACGCACCGGAGGCGGCGTTCGACGCCGCGTTCTCCCAGCGCTGACCGCGCCTCCCCGCGGCTCGTGACATCTCGCGACAGCGTGGCGCCGGGTGGTCCGGCGTCCTGATCAAAGGGGATCAGCATGACCAGTCGTACCGAGCTCGACCGCCGGACGTTCCTGCGCCTGGCGGGCTCCACGGTCGCGGTGGGGGCCGCGGCCGTCACCTCGACGGCGGTGACGGCGTCGGCGGCGTCCGTCGCCGGCGGAGGGCGCCGCCTCGTCCCGCCGGGCAAGCTGGGCATCCAGCTCTACTCGATCCGGGACAAGGTCTCGTCCCTGGGCTTCCGGGCCGTCTTCGAGCGGCTCTCCGCCCTCGGGTACCGCGAGGTGGAGTTCGCGGGGTACACACAGGGAGCGGTCGGCGCGATCACGCCGGCGGAGATCCGCACGCTGCTGGACGACAACGGCCTCGTCGCCGTGGGCTCGCACCGGGGCATCGCGGACTTCGCCCGGAACATGGAGGCCGAGCTCGACATCGCCCAGACCCTCGGGATGGCGCACGTCGGCACGGCAAACGCGCCGACGAACGACCGGACCGTCGGGGGCTACCTCGCGGCGGCGGAGCAGTTCAACGGGTTCGGTGCGGCGGCCGCGGCCCGCGGGCTGAAGTTCTACCAGCACAACCACCAGCACGAGTTCGGCTTCGCGGCCGACGCCCCCGGGGTGCGGCTGTACGACGTGTTCCTGGAGAACACGGACCCGGCGGCCGTCTACCTCGAGATGGACGTGTTCTGGGCGTTCGTCGGGCGGCACCTCTACCCGGGGTTCGAGCCGGTGGAGTACGTGCTGGCGCACCGGGACCGCTACCCGATGTTCCACCTCAAGGACGGCCGCGTGAACCCGGGGTCGTCGAACGGCTACGACATCGTCGAGTTCGGGGTGGGGGACCTGGACTACCAGGAGTTCCTCGGGGCGCTCGCGGGGTCCGGCCGCCAGCACGGCATCTGGGAGCAGGACAACGCCGCCTCGGTCGCCGAGCCGCCCTTCCCCGTGGACTCCTTCGGGAACGCGGAGCGCAGCGCGGCCGAGATCCTCGCCCTGCGCGCGAAGGGATGACGGGACGGGCGACGACGGCGGCTCGAACGTCGTCGTCGCCCGCCGGACGGGTGGTCAGCCGGGACGGTGCAGCATGACGACGTCGTCGTGCCGGACGCCGCCGACGTCGTAGGTGCGGGTGCCCGCGACCTCGAAGCCGTGCTTGCGGTAGAAGGCCTGTGCCCGTGCGTTCTGCCCGTTGGTGCCGAGCCACAGGGGTGCGTCGACGCCCCCGGCGGCACCGAGCTCCCGCGCGGCCGAGACGGCCGCCTCGAGGAGGCGGCCCGCGATCCCGCCGCCGAGCTGGTCCGGGTGCACGTAGATCTTGGAGAGCTCGGCGTACGGTCCGGGGCCGGCGACGGCGTCCAGCACCTCCCGCTCCTGGGCGCCGTCGGGCTGGCCGAACGCCACCAGGGCGTAGCCGAGCGGCGTGCCGGCCGTGTCCCGTCCGGGGCGTGCGTCCTGGCGGCCGTCGACGGCGACCAGCAGCGCATGACCGTCCGACTCGACCCAGGCGCGGACGGCGCTCGGGTTCAGGTGTGCCGCCACGTGCGCGGCCATCGTGGCCACCGAGGTTCCCGGCGGGCACGCCAGCGGGAACGTGAGCGCGGCGAGCCACGCCACGTGGGCGGCCTCGTCGGCGCGGGCGGGCCGGACGACGACGGAGGCCGGGGGCTGGGGAGCGGTCTGCGGGGTGGTCACGCCACGATTCTGGACCCCGGTCCGGGCCGCAGTCCGGGGGCGGGAGGGGGTGTGCCCCGCGTCACCGCCGACGGAGTTGGCCCGGCACCGCGGAGCGTGTAATGTTCTACGACGTCAGCCCGACAGGGAGACGGACACCGAGGAGCACGATCCGGGAGACCGGAGCTCAGGTGGCCGACCGGGGCTGGAACTCACATCGAGGATCGGGAAGCATTCGTGCGCCCCGGGCATCGGTGCGGGGGCTTTCCGACTTCTGTCGGACGGTTCGATCGGCTGGAAACAGGCGGTCGGAACGGCCGAAAAAGTCTGGTAAGTTTGAGGGGTTGCCCCGGGAGGGTCGGAACGGAAAGTTCTGGTTCTGCGGTGTGCGTCGGTTGTTTGAGAACTCAACAGTGTGTTT
>NZ_JBIRXP010000009.1:0-102480 GCF_044389085.1 Isoptericola sp. NPDC019693
GGGCCCCCCCCCCCCCCGCGGGTTGTGCGCGCGTTGGGGGTCAAATGGGGGGCGCTATTGGCCCCCTAAATCGCGCTCACAACGCTGTCTGCTGGTACAGCGCCAGGCGCGGCTCCCCGTCGACGGCGACGTAGGTGCTCGCCATGAGGGCGACGAACGGCGGGTCGTCACCGCGCACGGCCCGCGCACGGTAGACGAGCGCCGCGGCGCCGTCGGCGAGGCCGACGCGGCGCACGTCGCGCAGGTCGTAGGAGTCCCACGGCGGGGCGCCGTCGAGGGACGCGACGACGGCGTCGCGGTCGAGCACCGAGCCGTCCACCAGCACCATGAGCGCCGACGGCGTCATGAGGGCGCCGTAGAACGCGCCGCCCGTGCTGCCGCACAGCGCGTCCCACCCCTGGCGCTCGAGGGCCAGCAGCGTGTCGAGCGTGAGGTCCACCATCGCGCCAGGCTACGGACGGCTCCGACGCCCCGCAGGAGAACCCGCCTCGGATTCATCGGAGGAATCGGTGCGCCCGGGGGTCGGGCTGGGCCATAATCCAGGACATGTCTCGCACCGATGAAGTCGTCGCCGGCGTCCGCCGCATGATCACCGGCGGCGAGCTCGGCCCCGGCGACCGGCTCCCCGTGGAGAAGGACCTCGCCGAGCGGCTCGGCGTCTCCCGCGGCTCCCTGCGCGAGGGGGTGCGCGCCCTCACCGTGCTCGGCGTCCTCGACACCCGCCAGGGCGACGGCACCTACGTCACCAGCCTGGACCCGGCGCGACTCATGTCGTCGCTGCAGTTCGTCGTCGACCTGCACGGGGACACCAGCGCCCGCCCGTTCCACGCCGTCCGCCGCGTGCTCGAGACAGAGGCCGCCGGTCTCGCGGCCCAGCGCATCACCCCTCAGGCGCTCGAGGAGGCGCGCGTCGTCCTCGAGCGGTCGGCCGCCACCCTCGCACGGGACGACGTCGACCACGCGGCGTTCATCGAGGCTGACACCGCGTTCCACCGCATCGTCGCCGAGCAGGGCGGCAACCCGGTGGTCACCGCCCTCGTCGAGGCGATCGCCGGCCGCACCGCACGCGAGCGGCTCTGGCGCGGCCTGCACGAGGAGGGTGCCGAGGCCCGCACCCAGCGCGACCACGAGGCGGTGTGGCGGGCGCTGGCCGCCGGCGACGCCGAGGCCGCGCGCGTGCGCATGGCCGCGCACCTCCTCGACGTCGAGGAGACGCTCCCCGGCCCGGAGGCCGCGGAGGGCTGACTCAGGCTGGCACTCCCTCACACCGCCCGGCCGGGGCCACCGCCGCACCCGAGGGACGCCCGTCCAGGTGTGTGCCGGCCGGCGATGTCGTTGGATGGCTCCATCGCCGAGGGCCCGGCAGGGGTTTCCGGGCCTCGGGTCCACCTCGAGGGAGAGCAGCACGATGCGACCGCTTCGGTACTCGATCAACGTCACGCTCGACGGCTGCTGCCACCACGAGGCCGGCCTCCCGCCCGACGAGGAGTCGATGCGCTTCTGGGCCGGCGAGATGGAGCGCGCCGACGCCCTCCTGTTCGGCCGGATGACCTACCAGATGATGGAGTCCGCCTGGCGGAAGCCCGCGGACGGCAGGTGGCCCGCGTGGGTGGGCGCCTCGGAGGCGCCGTTCGCCGAGGCCATCGACCGGGCGGAGAAGTACGTCGTGTCGAGCACCCTGGACGAGGTCGACTGGAACGCGGCGCTCGTCCGGGGCGACCTGGCACGGGCGGTCGAGGAGCTCAAGCAGGAGCCCGGGGAGGGTCTCTGGGTGGGCGGGGTGGCCCTGCCCCGGGCGCTGGCCGACCTGGGGCTGATCGACGAGTACGAGTTCCTCGTGCAGCCCGTCCTCGCCGGGCACGGGCCGACGCTCCTCGCGGGCCTGCGCGAGCGCATCGAGCTCGAGCTGGTGCACCGCCAGGAGCTCGCGTCGGGGGCGGTCGCGCTGCGGTTCCGCCCCGTGCCCGTCCCCGCCTGAGCCGGCGTCGAGGACATGCCGAGCCTCGCCCCGGGCACATACATAAATGCCTGTTCGTTTATCGTTGGCCACATGACGCCCTTCCCCGCCTTCCTCGGGTGCAGCCTTGACGGGTACATCGCCGGACCGGACGGCGCCGTCCAGTCCGTCTACCGCTTCCCGGTCGCCTGATGCCGCGCACCAAGAGCATCGGCGACGACGAGGTGCTGGCCGGGGTCCACCGCCTGGTCCAGCGCATCGGCCCCGCGAGGTTCACCCTGGCCGCCGCGGGCCTCGAGGTCGGGCTGTCCCCGTCGACCCTGGTGCAGCGGTTCGGCTCCCGGCGCGCGCTGCTGCTCGCCGCGGACCGGTGGGCCGTCGAGCGGTGGGTGGACGGCATGGACGAGCCCCCCGCCGGCGGCCCCGCGCTCGACCGGCTCGTCGCCGGGCTGGTGCGCACCGTCGACGACGGGACCACCGCCGAGGAGATGGCGCACTCGGTCTCCCTCCTCCAGGTCGCCCTCGCGGACCCCGAGTTCCACCGGTCGACCAGGGACGGTGCGGAACGGTTCCGCGCCAAGATCGTCGAGCGCCTCCGGCAGGCGGCGGACGGCGGCGAGCTCCGACGCGGCACGGACCTCGGGGCCCTGGCAGAGCTCGTCGAGATCGCCTACCACGGGGCCATGATCAGCTGGGCCATCCATCGCGAGGGCACTCTCGCCGCGTCCCTCCGAGCACGCTTCACCCAGCTCCTCCGGCCGTACCGCGCCGGCGGGGCCCCGGCCTAGGCCTCCGGCGCCCGCACCCCCAGCGTGAGGAGCAGGTTGGCGTAGACGCGCTGGTCGCCGGTGGCGACGAGCACCGCGACGTCGTCGGCCCGGGCGGCGGAGTAGAACCCGAACCGGTCCAGCTCGTCCCAGCCGACGTCGGGGCCCAGCATCTCCCGGTAGCCGGTGTGGGCCGGGATCGGCTCCCCCGCGGCGACGACGTCGCCCGCCACGCCGCCGGGCACCATGACGGCGGCGGACTCGACCGGGACGGCGTCGAGCAGCACCTCGAGCACCTGGTCCACCGTCAGCAGGCCGGGGCGCAGGTTGAGGTGCACCCGTGCCGCCCCGGGCCGCGCGCCCGTGGAGTGCGGGTAGTTCGCGTCGGCGAGCAGCACGCGGGACCCGTGCCCCGCCGCGGCGAGCGCCGCGACGAGGCCCGGGTGCAGCAGCTGGTAGCGCAGCACGATCAGCCCACCGGGAGGTTTCGTTCGGCAGCAGCCGACATGGTCGGCACCTGCGGGGACCGATCATGTTCCCGGCTGCCGATCGAAGCCTGGAATCGGTGCTGCTGGCGGCCGACCCCCTCGATCTCCACCTCGACGACGTCCCCGTCGGCCAGGTAGGGGAACCGGCCGGACAGGGCCACGCCCTCGGGGGTGCCGGTGCAGATGAGGTCGCCGGGCTCGAGCGTCATGTACTGCGACAGGTGGTGCACGATCTCGGCGACGCCGAAGACCATGTCCGTCGTGGCCGAGTCCTGGCGGGGCTCGCCGTTGACCCACGACCGCAGCCGCAGCGTGCCCGGGTCCACCTCGTCGGCGGGGACCAGCGCGGGGCCGGTCGGCAGGAACGCCGGGCCGCACTTGCCCTTCGACCACTGGCCGAGCGAGTCGTCGAGCTGCCACGACCGCTCGCTGACGTCGTCCACCACGGTGTACCCGGCGACGTGCGCCAGCGCGGCCTCGGGCGACGGCAGGTAGCTCGCCTGCTTCCCGACGACGATCGCGAGCTCGACCTCCCAGTCGACCTTGTCCGCGCCGGGCGGGATCGGCACCGTGTCGTCGGGGCCGACCACCGTGTTGGGGTGCTTGAAGAAGATGATCGGCAGGCGCGGGGGCTCCGCGCCGGACTCCCGCGCGTGCGCGGCGTAGTTCTGGCCCACGCACACAACGGCGGTGGGCCGGGCGATCGGGGCGCCGCGGCGCAGGCCGTCCGCGCCGTCGAGCACGGGGAGCTCGCCGGCGGCCAGCGCGGCCCGGGTGCGGGCGATGCCGTCGGCAGCGAGGAAGGCGCCGTCGACATCTCCGGAGTCGCCGGTCAGCGGCCGCAGGTCGTAGGTCGTGCCGTCGTGGGTGACGGCGGGGATCTCCTGGCCCACCGGGCCCAGGCGGAGCAGCTGCATCGGTGTCCTCTGTTCTCTCTGGGGGGCGTCTCGATCATGCGCCCGTTTCGCATAGCGACCAAGTTCTTCCGCGATACGGTCACCCTGTGGCGAGGGCATCTCAGTCCCAGGCGTCGGGGTGGGCCTCGGGAGCCAGCAGCCCCCGGTCCACCAGGTCGGTCCACAGGTCGGTGGGGACGACGGCGGCGTGCCGGTCCACGGCCTGGCGCACCTGGTCGGCGGTGCGCAGCCCGACGACGGTGCTCGCCACCGCGGGGTGCGTCCGCACGTAGGCGAGCGCGGCCTGCGGCAGCGTGACGCCGTGCTCGGCGCACGCGTCGGCGATGCGACGGGTGCGGTCGAGCAGGGCGGCGGGGGCCGGCGCGTAGTCGTAGGTCGCGTCGTCGGGGACGACGTCGCGGGCCAGCAGGCCGGAGTTGTAGACACCCGCGACGACGACGGCCGCCCCGCGCTCGGCCGCGGCGGGGAGCAGGTCCGCGAGCGCCGGCTGCTCCAGCAGGGTGAACCGGCCGGCGCACATCACGACGTCCACGTCGGCCTCGGCGACGAACCGGGCGAGCATGGCGGACTGGTTCATCCCCGCCCCGATCGCGCCGACCACGCCCTGCTCGCGCAGCTCCACCAGGGCCGGGACGGCCTCGGCGAAGGCCTGCTCCTCGTGCTCGTCCGGGTCGTGCAGGTACACCACGTCGACGCGGTCCAGGCCGGTGCGCTCCAGGCTCGCCTCGAGCGAGCGCAGCACGCCGTCGCGGGAGAAGTCCCAGACCCGGCGCGTCGCGGCGGGCACGTCGAAGATGTCGTCGTCGCGCCGGTCCGCCGTCCCGGGCGACGGCACCAGCAGGCGTCCCACCTTCGTCGACACGACGTACTCGTCCCGCGGGCGACCGGCCAGGCTCGACCCGAGCCTCCGCTCCGACAGGCCCAGCCCGTAGTGCGGGGCGGTGTCGAAGTAGCGGACCCCCGCACCCCACGCGGCGTCGACCGCCTCCTGGGTCTCCGCGTCCGTCGTCGCCCGGTAGAGGTTGCCCGCCTGCGCCGCCCCGTAGCCGAGGCCCGTCAGGCGCACCCCCGTGCCGCGCACCTCGCGCGCGGGCAGCGCGGTCACGCCTGCTCCGGCGGGCGGACGCGCAGCTCGTGCATCCCGCCGTCGACGGCGAGCGCGGTGCCGGTGGTCGCGGTGGCGAGCGGGCTCGCGAGGTAGCAGACGGCGTGCGCCACGGCCTCCGGGCTGACGAGCCTCCCGGTGGGCTGGCGTGCCGCGAGGGCGGCGCGCTCGGCCGCCGGGTCGGGGGCGGCGTCGAGCAGGCGCCCGACCCACGGGGTGTCCACGGTGCCGGGGTTCACGCAGGTGACGCGGATGCCCTCGCGCACGTGGTCGGCCGCCATCGCGAGGGTGAGGGCCTGCACGGCGCCCTTGCTCGCGGAGTAGAGGGCGCGCTGCGGCAGGCCGGACCAGGACGCGATCGACGCGGTGTTGACGACCGCCGCGTGCGCCGACGCCCGCAGGTGGGGCAGCGCCGCGCGCGTCACACGCACGATGCCGAGGACGTTGACGTCGAGCACCCGCAGCCACTCGGCGTCGTCGTTGTCCGCCACGGTGCCCTGCGCGCCGATCCCGGCGTTGTTCACGACGACGTCGATGCCGCCCATCTCGGCGGCCGCGCCTTCCACGGCAGCGCGCACCGCGGCGTCGTCGGTGACGTCCGCGACCTGCGCACCCGCGCCCTCGGGGACGCCGTCGCGCGTGCGGTCGACGGCGACGACCTGCGCGCCGCGGGCGAGCAGGGCGCGCACGACGGAGGCGCCGATGCCGGACGCGCCCCCGGTCACGATGGCGCGGATGCCGGCGAACTCCGGCGGGTTCTCGAGGGGGGCGGTGCTCACGGGTGCTCCTTCGTGCGGGTGGTGGTGGCGGGCTCGACGGCGAGGCCGTACGTCGCGACGGCGGTGCGGCCGCGCACGGCGGCGCGCTCGTCGGGCGAGAGGCCGGACAGCAGCTCGTCGGCCGCGGCGAGCCAGCGCCCGTAGCCGGAGGCGAGGAGGCAGACGGGCCAGTCGCTGCCGAGCAGGAGGCGGTCGGGGCCGAAGACGTCGAGCGCGTGGTCGGCGGCGGGCCGGAGGTCGTCGACCGTCCAGCTGTCCCAGCGCGCCTCGGTGACCAGCCCGGAGAGCTTCGCGACGACGTTCGGCCGGCCGGCGAGCGCGGCGAGGTCACGGCGCCAGGCGTCCAGGTCCCCGGTCGCGAGGGGCGGCTTCGCCAGGTGGTCGAGCACGAACCGCGTGCCGGGCAGGGCCGCGGCGAGCCGGGCGCACGACCCGAGCTGGTCCGCGCGGACGACGAGGTCGAACGGCAGGCCCGCGGCGCCCACGGCGGCGATGCCCGCGTGCACGTCGGGGCGGTCCAGGTAGTCGGGGTCGGCCTCGGCCTGCACCATCGTGCGGATCCCGACGAGGCGGTCGCCGCCCGGCCCCTCGCGCAGCGCGGCGAGGCGGTCCTCGAGCGCCGGGTCGAACAGGTCGGCCCAGCCGACCACGCCCGCGACGCCCGCCGCGCGTCCTGCGGGGGAGGCGGCGACGTCGAGCAGCTCGTCGGTCTCGCTCCAGCGGCTCACGCTCTGCACCACGACGGTGGCGTCGACGCCGTGCGCGGCGGCGGGCAGGTCGGCGGGCGTGAAGTCCGCGTCGATCGCGGCCATCGTCGCGGGGTCGATCCAGTCCTGCGGGTGCCGCGCGCGGACCCACAGGTGGTGGTGCGCGTCGACGACGACGTCGGACATCCGGACTCCCTCGGCCTGCGGATTGATTCATCCAATGTATAGGCGCTCGGACTGCTTGCGCCAGCCCCGTCTGTGCCGAGTATCCTCAGAGCGCACGCCCAGACGTCATATCTCTGCCCGTATAGATCCGCCGCTCGACGAGGAGTGATCCGCATGACCACGGCCGCCCCGCCCCTGCGCCCCGAGCAGGCGTGGTTCACCGAGGCCCGCTTCGGCCTCTTCGTGCACTTCGGCCTCTACTCCGCGGCCGCGCGGCACGAGTGGGTCATGAGCTTCGAGCGCATGACCGTCGAGCAGTACGCACGCTACGCCGAGGTGTTCGACCCCGACCTGTTCGACGCGCGCGCCCTGGCCCGCGCCGCCAAGGACGCGGGGATGAAGTACGTCGTGCTGACCACCAAGCACCACGACGGCTTCGCCCTGTGGGACTCCGCCGTCAGCGACTACAGCGTCGCCCGCACCCGTGGGCGCGACCTCGTGGCGGAACTGGCCGAGGCCGTGCGCGCCGAGGGCCTGCGGCTCGGGCTGTACCACTCGCTCCTCGACTGGCACCACCCGGACTACCGGATCGACGCCGACCACCCCCGCCGCGACGACCCCGACGCGCACGCGCTGGACGAGGGCCGCGACATGGCCCGCTACCGGGAGTACCTGCACGCGCAGGTGCGCGAGCTGCTGACGGGGTACGGGCCGGTCGACTACGTCTTCTTCGACTTCACCGACACGCGCGACCGGCGCGGCTGGGCCGGGAAGCACCCCGAGGACTGGGACGCGGAGGGCCTGCTCGCCATGGTCCGCGAGCTGCAGCCCCAGGCCGTCGTCAACGACCGCCTCGGCATCCCCGGCGACCTCGTCACCCCCGAGCAGTACCAGCCCGCCGAGCCGATGCGCGACGACGCGGGCGAGCTCGTCGTCTGGGAGGCGTGCCAGACCCTCAACGGGAGCTGGGGGTACGACCGCGACAACACGGCCTTCAAGGACCCCGACCTGCTGGTGCGCATGCTCGTGGACACCGTGTCCAAGGGCGGCAACCTGCTCCTCAACATCGGGCCCGACGGCCGGGGCGCGATCCCCGCGCGGGACGCCGCCACGCTCGCCGCGCTCGGGGACTGGACGCGCCTGCACGAGCGGTCGATCCGCGGCGCCGGCCCCGCCGACCCGGACCTCGCCGCCGCCGTCGCGCCCGCCCTGCCGCCCGGCGTCGTGCTCACCCAGCGCGACGACCGCCTGTACCTGCACCTGTTCGCCTGGCCGTTCGGGCACGTGCACCTGCGCGGGCTCGCCGACCGGGTGCGGTACGCCCAGCTGCTGAACGACGGCTCCGAGCTGCGCACGTCCGTCTCCGACCCGGACCAGAAGGCGTGGAACACCCACCCCGGCGGGCAGCCGCCCGGCACGCTCACGGTGCACCTGCCCACCGCACGGCCCGACGTCGCCGTCCCGGTCGTGGAGCTGTTCCTCGCCTCCGCCTGAGACGAGCGGCCCGGACGCGGGTCAGCCCAAGACCTTGGCGGGGTCGGTGACCCGCTCCAGGCGCCGGACCGGGACGCGCGCCACCCGCGCCGCCGCCTCGAGCGGGGCGAGGATCTCGTCCACCCGGTCGGCCGGGTGGGTCCACAGGTCGGCCAGCGCATACCCCGAGGCGAGGTCGCCGTCCGCGTACAGGGCGCGCCGCTGGGAGCGGGCGGCCCGGGCGGCGACGCCGGCCAGGTCGTCCAGCTCCAGCGCGACACGCGTGCGCGAGTGGGTCGGGACGTACGTCGGGTGGAGGACGAACCGCGTCGGGAAGGCGGGGCCCTCGCGGCGGCTCGTCCAGGCGCCGATCCGCACGTCCTGGACGACGAGGACCCCGACGACCTCGTCCCAGTCGATCGCCAGTCCGCCGCGGGTGACGACGCCGGTATCCGTGACCGCCAGGTCGATCGCGTCGGCGCCGCGCCGGCGCAGCACCGGGACCGCCAGCGTCGCGAGCGTGATCCCCAGCCCCAGGAAGACGGCGGAGATCAACATCGGCAGGGCCCGGCCCCTGGCGGCGTCCGCGAAGAACCATGCGCCGAAGGCGCCGAGGTGCTCGGGTGCGTCCCACTCCCACTCGTCGACGACCGGGCTCGACCACATCAGCCACAGGTGGTCCAGGTAGGCCAGCAGGACGTACCCGACGAGGTAGGCGCTCGGCAGGCCCAGCACGACGTACAGCGCGGTCCGCAGGAGCAGGTCCGACTGGCCGCGCGGCGAGGACCGCAGCGTCGGCACGGGGTGGTCGACCGGGTCGACAGGGTCGGCGGTGTCGACGGCCGCCGGCTCGCCCACCGGGCGGGCGCGGTGGCGCCGAGCGGTGCCCCGGAGCCGGCGGAACCGGACCTCCGGGCGCAGCCGATCGCGGACGAGTCCGTTGAAGGCGACGAGCCCGACCCACAGCGCGAGCGCGATCCCGGCGAGGAGGAACGGCGCGGCGACGAGCCACCCCCACCCGCCGTCCTGCGCCATCAGCACGATGACCCGGACGCCCAGGCCCGCGAGTGCCAGGGTCACCAGCTTCCCGACGACGACGCCCCAGGCCTCGGCGACGTACACGCCAGAGCGTTCGGTCAGGTGGCGCTCGATCGGCGAGGCGGGCGGGCCAACGCGCCTGGGCGCCCGGAGCCTGGTCATTCGTGCCTCCGTAGGCTGTCGGGTGGGTGGTCGCGCGGCGTCCGGGCCCGCGCGGGCATCCGTCGATCCTAGCCACAGGCAACCTCGGCCAGCCGCAGGTCGACGACCCAGCCACCGGAACCCCCGACGGCTCCTCCAGGTCGACATCTGCCGCGTGAACACGTCGACGACGCGCTCGGCAGGGGCGGCGACGTCCCGCCCGACGCAGCGCGCCCACACGACCCCGTGGAGGATCGCGCCGGGCCCGTGGATATACTCGCGGCGTCGAGGCGGACACCCGCCTGCGCTCGAAAAAGGGGCGCGCGGCAGCCCGGTCACCGCCGACCGGCGCCGGGCTCGCACGGGACACATACGGACGCACACCACATCCGTCACTGTTCCCTGGAGGCCCCTCGTGCCCACCGTGTCCGCCCATGTCGCCCGCACCCTGACCCAGCACGTCGACCACGTCTTCGGCGTCATGGGCAACGGCAACGCCTGGTTCCTCGACGACGTCGAGCGCACCACGCCCGCGCGGTTCACCGCCGTCCGGCACGAGGCGGGCGGGGTCGTGGCCGCCGACGCCCACTTCCGCGCGTCGGGCCGCATCGCCGCGGCGACCGTCACCTACGGCGCCGGGTTCACGAACGCCCTGACGGCCCTCGCCGAGGCCGCGCAGGCGCGCGTGCCGCTCGTGCTGCTCGCGGGCGACGAGCCGACGTCGGGCCCCCGGCCGTGGGACGTGGACCAGATCGCGCTGGCCGCCGCCGTCGGAGCGCGCACCTACACCGTCGGACGCGCGGACGCCGCCGCGACCACCGTCATCGCGATCGAGCACTCGCTCACCTACCGCGTGCCCGTCGTGCTGGCCATCCCCTACGACGTCGCCGCCCTCGAGGCCGGCCCCGTGCCCGAGGCGCCGGCGCCCGCCCTGCCGGGCCCCCTCGCGCCCGCCGGCCCGTTCGACGCCGCCGCGATCGCCGACCTCGCGCGGGCCCTGGCGGGGGCCGAGCGCCCGCTGCTGCTCGCGGGCCGCGGCGCCTGGCTGGCCGGGGCCGGCGAGGCGCTGGGCGAGCTCGCGGCCGCGACCGGGGCGCTCACGGCGACGACGGCGCTCGGCCGCGGCGTCTTCCCCGACGGCCGCTACGACCTCGGCGTCGCCGGCGGGTTCGGCGCCGACGGCGCGATGGCGCTGGTGCGCGAGGCGGACGTCGCCGTCGTCGTCGGGGCGTCGCTCAACCAGTTCACGATGCGCTTCGGCGAGCTGTTCTCCCCCGGCACCCGCGTGGTCCAGGTGGACGTCGCGCAGGCCGCGACGCACCGGCACGTCGGCTCGTTCGTCCGCGGGGACGCCGCGCTCGTCACCCGCGCCCTGCTCGACGAGCTGCGCGCGCTGGACGCCGCCCCGTCCGGCTGGCGCGACTCCGTGGGGGTCGCCGCGGCCCGCACCTACGACACCGGCCCGGCCGACGGGGTCGCGCCCGACGGGCGGCTCGACCCGCGCGCCGTCGCGAGCCGCATCGGCGCCCTGCTGCCCGCCGACCGCGTCGTCGTCTCCGACGGCGGCCACTTCATCGGCTGGGCCAACATGTACTGGCCGGTGGCCTCGCCGGACCGCATGATGATGGTCGGCACCGCCTACCAGTCCATCGGCCTCGGCTTCCCCAGCGTCGCCGGCGCGGCCGCCGCCCTGCCGGACGCCACCGTCGTGCTCACCACGGGCGACGGCGGCGGGCTCATGGCCCTCGCCGACCTCGAGACCGCCGTGCGCACCACCGGCGGCCGCGGCGTCGCCGTCGTGTGGAACGACGCCGTCTACGGCGCCGAGGTGCACGTCTACGGGCGCCAGGGCCTCGCGGAGGAGCCGATGCGCATCCCCGAGACCGACTTCGCCGCGCTCGCCGCCGCCGTCGGTGCGGAGGGCGTCGTCGTGCGCAGCCTCGACGACCTCGACCGGCTCGGCACCTGGGCGCGCGAGCCCGTCGGGCAGCGCCGCTTCCTCATGCTCGACTGCCGGGTCTCGCCGACCGTCGTCGCGCCGTACCAGGAGGAGATCCTGCGGGTGAACCGGACCCGCTGAGCCCGGCGCCTGCTCAGCCCGTGCCCGGCGGGCCGTCCAGCACCGTGGGCGCGTACTCGAGCAGCTGCAGGCGTCCGTCGAGGGTGCGGCTGTCGAGCAGCTCCAGGCGGACGTCGGGCCAGCCGTCGTAGAGGCGGTCGTGACCCGTGGCGCCGTTGACCACCGGGAACACCACGACGCGCACCCGGTCGACGAGCCCTGCCCGGAGCAGCGCGCGGGCCAGGCCCGGGCTGCCGATCGTCCGCAACGGCACGGCCTCCTGCTTCATGGCGCGCACGGCCTCGACGGCGTCGCCGGGGACCAGCGTGGTGTTCGCCCACTCCAGCGGCTCGGTCAGGGTGCGGGAGAACACGACCTTGCGGCGCGCGGTGACCTCGGCCATCTCCTCCTCGCCCGACTCCGCGAACGTCGCGAAGAGCCGGTACGTCGTGGCGCCCAGCAGGGTCGTGAAGTCCTCCTGGCCGTCCTGCTCGAGGAACGCGAAGTAGTCGGGCCCGCCCATCCCCCACAGGCCGGGCCACCCGTCGGCGGAGCCGAACCCGTCGAGCGAGGTGATGTAGTCGATCATCAGGTCAGCCATCGTGGCCCTCCTCGGCCGCTGGGCGCTTCCTGGTCGTCCCAGTATCGGCGCGACGGGCCGCGGCCGCAGCCCCTGGTCGCCCCGCCCCGCCGACACGGCCCGGCACCGCACGGCCGGCACGCGGTTCCCCTCGACGCGGCAGGTCGGGCTCAGGTCGGCAGTTCGAACTGCCGACCTGAGCCCGAACTGCCGCCGTGACGACCGTCAGCGACCCCGGAACACGCCCGCGAGGAACTCGGCCAGCTCGTCGGTGGCGTCGAGCGGCAGCACGTGGGCCACGTACTGGTCGGGGCGCACGACGACGACCACACCGTCGCGGGACAGCTCCCGCTCGGTGAAGATGTCGCCCGCGGCCCACACCGTGGGCCCGGCGGCGTACACCTTCTCCCAGTCGGTCAGGCCCAGCGGGCCCGTCCTCGGAAGGAACACGTCAGGCACGGTCGCGAGGTCGACGTCCTGGAAGGCCTGCTGGTAGACGACCTTGACGTCGAAGACGGCGTCGACGTCGGCGCCGTCTGGGGTGCACCGGGACACGGGGGACCCCGGCGACGCGACCCACCCCGCCCAGGCATCCAGGCGGGAGCCCTCGCCCGGCGCCGCCGCGTCGGCGAAGGCGTAGATCCGCCAGCGGCCGTCGGCCTTGGCATGGTGCCCCAGGTGCACGGCGTTGCCGTCGCACACCCGCGTCACCTCGGCGGACTTGAACCGCTTGCCGACCGGGAACCCCGCGGCCAGCCCCTGGTGGGCGTCCGTCCCGACGATCGACGACGGCCCGTACTGCGTCATGAACCCCGACGGGAACTCGGAGGTCGCGAGGTAGTAGTGGGCCAGCTCCTGCGGGTCGGAGATCTCCTCCGGCTTGCGGGCCATGAGGCTGGACCACTCGCGGTCGAAGTCGATGAGCTGCTGCGCGACGGGCTGCCGCTCCGCGGAGTAGGTGCCGAGGAGCGACTCCGGGCTGAGACCGGTCAGCACCGACCCGAGCTTCCAGCCCAGGTTGAACCCGTCCTGCATCGAGACGTTCATCCCCTGGCCCGCCTTGGCGCTGTGCGTGTGGCAGGCGTCGCCGGTGAGGAAGACGCGCGGGGTGCGGTGCTCCTCACCCTCGGGGACGTCGTCGAACTTGTCGGTCACGCGGTGGCCGACCTCGTACACGCTGTGCCAGGCGACGTCCTTCACGTCGAGGGTGTACGGGGTGAGGATCTCGTTGGCCCGGCGGACGATCTCGTCGATCGGCGTCCGGCGCACCCGGTGGTGGTCGTCCGCGGCGACCTCCCCGAGGTCCACGTACACGCGGCAGAGGTACCCGCCCTCGCGCGGGATCAGCAGGATGTTCCCGGCCTCGGAGTTGATCGCGCACTTGGTGCGCCAGTCGGGGAAGTCCGTGTTGACCAGCACGTCCATGACGCCCCACGCGTGCGCGGCGAACTCGCCGACGTGCTTGCGGCCGATCGCCTCGCGCACGGCGCTGCGGGCGCCGTCGCACCCGGCCACGTACCTGGCACGCACGGTGCGCTCCTGCCCCGCGCGCTCGCCCGCGACGTGCCGCAGCCGCACCTCGACGGGGTGCTCGCCCGCGTCGTCGCCGTCGTGCACGGTGAGGCCGAGGAACTCGACGCCGTAGTCGGGCACGATGCGCGCCGGGCCGAACGCGGCTGCCTCGGCGAAGTAGTCGAGCACGCGCGCCTGGTTGACGATGAGGTGCGGGTACTCGCTGATCTTGAGGCCGTAGTCCTCGGTGCGCGCGGTGCGGACGATGTGCTTCGGGTTCTCGGGGTCCGGGCCCCAGAAGTTCATCCAGCCGATGTTGTAGGCCTCGGCGATGATCCGCTCCGCGAAGCCGAACGCGTCGAACGTCTCGACGCTGCGCGGCTGGATGCCGTCGGCCTGGCCCAGCACGAGCCGGCCCTCGCGCTTCTCCACGACCCGCGTGGTGACGCCGGGGTACCGCGACATCTGCGCGGCGAGCAGCATGCCCGCGGGCCCCGACCCGACCACGAGGACGTCGACCTCGTCGGGCAGCTCGTCGGGGCGGTCCACCCCGGTGCCGGCGGGCGGCAGCACCCGCGGATCTCCGGAGACGTAACCGTGGTGGTGGAACTGCACGAGCTCTCCTCATCGTCGTCGATGCCCCCGACGTCCGCGTCGGGCCTTGTACGCTCGATCCGTCGCGTTCTATATTCGAACACGCCGTTCTACTATTGAATGCAGCGTAGCCCACCGGAAGGACTCTGATGCCCGACGCCGGCCCCCCGTCACAGACCCTCAGCCGCGGCATCCGCATCCTGGAGGTCCTCGCCGACGCCCGCGGTCCGATGACCATCGACGACGTCGCCGCGCGGCTCGAGGTGCACCGGTCGATCGCGTACCGCCTGCTGCGCACGCTCGAGCACCACGGCCTGGTGGTGCGCGACGCGAACGGCGGCGTCTCGCTCGGCGCCCGGATGGCGGCGCTGGCCGCCGGCGTCGCGCACGACCTGCAGGCCGAGGCGCTGCCCGAGCTCACCGCCGTCGCGAACGAGCTGGGCATGACCTGCTTCCTCGCCGTGCTCGACCACGACGAGTGCGTGACGCTCGTCAGCGTCGAGCCGCGGCACGCCGTCGCGCCCGTGGCGCAGCGCCCGGGAACCCGGCACCCGGTGACGGTCGGCGCCCCCGGCAAGGCGATCCTCACGCTGCTCCCGCACGCGCAGTGGCCCGCGGACGCCCCCGAGGCGCTGCGCGCCACCGTCTCGGAGGCCGCCGAGCGCGGCTTCGCCACCAGCCACGACGAGGTCATCCCCAGCCTCGAGTCGGTGGCGGTGCCGCTCGCGCTGCGCGGGCGCGGGCCCGCCGCCGTGGCGGTCGTGCACGTCGCCAGCCCGATCGACCACCGGCGGATCGCGGCCCGCCTCACTGCCTCGGCGAACGCCGTGCGGGAGGCCCTCGGCGGCTGAGGGCCGGACACCGTCGCCTGGCGGAACCGTCGGCGCGCATGCATGGTGGCTCAGGGCGACAGGAGCGCCGGAGCCCCTGCCGACATGCCGAGGAGCGAGGTGCCATGACCCCACGACCGACCGCCCCCGCCCGCGCGCCGCGCGTCGACGGGGCGCGCCGACGCCTCGCAGCGGCCGGCGTCTGCGCCGCCCTGCTCGCCCCGCTCGGGGCGGCCCCCGCGTCCGCCGCGCCGCAGGCCCCCGACCGTTCGGGAACGGCGGCACAGCCCTCCGCGGGGCCGCTGGCCCTGGGGATCGGCCGGCAGAAGAGCTCGTCGACGACGCTCAAGGCGTACCTGAGCTGGGCGCGCGCGTACGGGTTCCGGGTCTCCGAGCACCCGTCGTACGGCGGCGTGACCCGCGGGGCGCACTCGAAGAACTCGTGGCACTACGACGGCCTCGCGGCGGACCTCAACTACGGCCCCGCCGGGGCACCGTCCTCGGAGCGCACCCGGGCGCGGACCGCGATCAAGGTGGCGGACTCGATGGGCCTGGGCGTGATCTACGCACGGGACGGGACCGTCGGGTCGGCCGCCAAGCACCGCAACCACGTGCACATCGACGTCGGCACGACGTCCAACTACGGCCGGGGCACGGTGCTCGCGCAGGCAGGCTCACGCACCACCCAGCGGCTCCAGCAGGTGGCGCACTTCCCCCTGGCCCAGCGGGACAACCTGTGGGGACCCAACACCGACCAGCGGCTGCAGGCGATCCGTGCCGCCTCCCGCATGCACGGCACGAAGTTCCCCTACGGCGTGAAGACGGCGCAGCTCGCCGTGGGCGTCACCGCCGACGGGAAGTGGGGGCCGAAGTCCCGCGCCGCGCACGACAAGGCGGTCGCCTCGCTCCAGCGGGTGCTGTCCGTGTCCGCCACCGGCACCTGGGGCCCGGCCACCGAGCGCACGTACCTGAGCGTGCGCAAGAAGCTCCGGTGACCGGGCCGTCCCGGCGTCGTCGTCGGGCCTTCGAGACCCTGTAGACCGGGCAGACGGACTGCTCGTCCCCGCACTCCGGGACGAGCGGGATACCGGCGCGGGCGCCGCTGGAGACGATCGCGAGGATCGTATATCATCCGAGATACGACATGACAGCCTCGACCGACAGTGGGGTGCCCGTGGTCACCGACGACCAGCCCAGACCCGGCAAGATCATCGCCGTCCACCTGAACTACCCGTCCCGCGCCGCGCAGCGGGGCCGGACGCCGAGCCAGCCGTCCTACTTCCTCAAGCCGGGCTCGTCGCTCGCCGCGACGGGAGGCACGATCGAACGGCCGCTCGGCACGGAGCTCCTCGCCTTCGAGGGCGAGGTCGCGATCCGCATCGGCACCGCCGCGCGCTGGGTCTCCCCCGCCGCGGGCTGGTCCCACGTCGACGCCGTCACCGCGGCGAACGACTTCGGCCTCTACGACCTGCGCGCCGCCGACAAGGGCTCCAACCTGCGCAACAAGGGCGGCGACGGCTACACGCCGCTCGGCCCGCGCTGGATCCCCGCGTCCGACGTCGACCCCGCGGGCCTGCGCGTGCGCACCTGGGTGGACGGCGACCTCGTCCAGGACGACTCGACCGGCACGCTGCTGTTCGACTTCGGCCGCCTCGTCGCGGACCTGTCGCAGCACCTCACGCTCGAGCCCGGCGACGTCATCCTCACCGGCACCCCGGCGGGCTCGTCCGTCGTCGGCCCCGGACAGGTCGTCGAGGTCGAGGTGGACGCCCCCGAGTCACCGGGCGCCCCGACCAGCGGCCGCCTGAGCACCACCGTCACCGCCGGCACCCACGAGTTCGGCGACTTCGGGTCGAAGCCCTCGGTGGACGACACGCAGCGCGCCGAGGCGTGGGGCACCCCGGCGCCGGAGCCCGAGGCCGCGTTCGTCCTCACCGACGCGATGCGCGAGCGGTTCGCGGGCGTCGCCGTCGCGACGCTGTCGGCCGCGCTGCGCAAGCGCGGCTACACCGACGTCTTCGTCGAGGGCGTGCAGGGCAACCACCCCGGCGACCGGTTCGTCGGCACCGCCCGCACGCTGCGCCTGATCCCGTTCCGCCCCGACCTCTTCGCCTCCCACGGGGGCGGCTTCAACGCCCAGAAGCGCGCGTTCGACGCCGTCGGGCCGGGCGAGGTGATCGTCGTCGAGGCGCGCGGCGAGCGCGGCACCGGCACCGTGGGCGACGTCCTCGCCCTGCGTGCGCACGTGCGCGGCGCGGCCGCCATCGTCACCGACGGCGGCGTGCGGGACGCCGACGCCGTCGCCGAGATCGGCATCCCCGTCTTCTCCCAGGGCCCGCACCCGTCCGTCCTCGGCCGCAAGCACGTGCCGTGGGAGACCGACGTGACCGTCGCGTGCGGCGGCGCGGCGGTGCAGCCCGGCGACGTCGTCGTGGGCGACGGCGACGGCGTCCTCGTCATCCCGCCCGCCCTCGTGGAGGAGGTGCTCACCGAGGCCGAGGCCCAGGAGGCCGCCGACGCGTGGGTCGCACGACAGGTCGCCGCCGGCGCCCCCGTGGACGGGCTGTTCCCGATGAACGCCGAGTGGCGGGCGCGGTACGAGCGCGAGACCGGGGCCGGGTCGTGAGCGCCCCGACGACGCCGACCGCCGTGAGCAAGTCGCAGCGCGCGTACGCGTACCTGCGCGAGCGGATCGAGGACGGGCGCTTCGTGCCCGGCTACCGGCTCGTGCTGGCGCAGCTCGCGGGCGAGCTCGACATGTCCGTCGTGCCGGTGCGAGAGGCCATCCGCCGCCTGGAGGCGGAGGGGCTGGTGACGTTCGAGCGCAACGTCGGCGCCCAGGTCGCCCTGCTCAAGGAGACCGAGTACCAGCACACGATGGAGACCCTCGCGCTGGTCGAGGGCTTCGCCACCGCGCTGTCCGCGCCGCACCTGACCGCCGCGCAGCTCGACGCCGCCCGCGCGGTGAACGAGCGGATGCGCCAGTGCCTCGCCGACTTCGAGCCGCACCGGTTCACCGAGCTCAACCTGGAGTTCCACGCGGTGCTGTTCGAGCCCTGCCCCAACCCGCACGTGCTCGACCTGGTGCACCGCGGCTGGCGGCGCATGACCCAGCTCCGGGACTCGTCGTTCTCGTTCGTGCCCGGCCGGGCACGGGAGTCCGTCGCCGAGCACGACCGGATCCTCGACCTCGTCGTCCGGCTGCAGGCCGGCGACGCCACCGCCGACGAGGTGGAGCTCGCCGCGCGGCGCCACCGCACCCAGACCCTCGACGCCGTGCTCGCCTACCAGGCGGAGCACCGTCCGCACTCCCCGTCCGAGGAGGACCGATGACCCAGCAGCCCGCGCCGCAGTCGCACCGCCCCGCCGACCTGCCCACCGCGATCCAGCACTACATCGACGGGCGGTTCGTCGACTCCGTCGACGGCGCCACCTTCGACGTGCTCGACCCGGTCTCGAACGAGACCTACCTCCAGGCCGCCGCGGGCCAGAAGGCCGACGTCGACGCCGCCGTCGCCGCCGCCCGCCGCGCGTTCACCGAGGGCCCCTGGCCGAGGATGCTGCCGCGCGAACGGTCGCGGGTGCTGCACACGATCGCCGACCTCGTGGAGTCGCGCGACGCCCGCCTCGCCGAGCTGGAGTCGTTCGACTCCGGCCTGCCGATCACGCAGGCCCTGGGCCAGGCGCGCCGCGCCGCCGAGAACTTCCGCTTCTTCGCGGACCTGATCGTGGCGCAGGCCGACGACACCTACAAGGTGCCCGGCCGCCAGATCAACTACGTCAACCGCAAGCCGATCGGCGTCGCCGGCCTCATCACGCCGTGGAACACGCCGTTCATGCTCGAGTCGTGGAAGCTCGCGCCCGCGATCGCCACCGGCAACACCGTGGTGCTCAAGCCGGCCGAGTTCACGCCGCTGTCCGCGTCCCTGTGGGCGGGGATCTTCGAGGAGGCCGGTCTGCCCCAGGGCGTGTTCAACCTGGTCAACGGGCTGGGCGAGGAGGCCGGCGACGCGCTGGTCAAGCACCCCGACGTCCCGCTCATCTCCTTCACCGGCGAGAGCAGCACCGGGCAGCTCATCTTCGCCAACGCTGCCCCTCACCTCAAGGGCCTGTCGATGGAGCTGGGCGGCAAGTCCCCCGCCGTCGTCTTCGCCGACGCCGACCTCGACGCCGCGATCGACGCGACGATCTTCGGCGTCTTCTCCCTCAACGGCGAGCGCTGCACCGCGGGCAGCCGCATCCTCGTGGAGCGCGCCGTCTACGACGAGTTCGTCGAGCGGTACGCCGCGCAGGCGAAGCGCGTGCGCGTCGGGTACCCGCACGAGAAGGACACCGAGGTCGGGGCCCTGGTGCACCCGGAGCACTTCGACAAGGTCATGAGCTACGTCGAGCTGGGCAAGACCGAGGGGCGCCTGGTCGCCGGCGGCGGCCGTCCCGAGGGCTTCGAGACGGGCAACTTCGTGGCCCCGACCGTCTTCGCGGACGTGAAGCCCGACGCCCGGATCTTCCAGGAGGAGATCTTCGGCCCCGTCGTCGCCATCACGCCCTTCGACACCGAGGAGGAGGCCCTCGAGCTGGCCAACGGCGTGAAGTACGGGCTCGCGGCGTACGTCTGGACCAACGACCTCAAGCGCGCCCACAACTTCTCCCAGGCCGTGGAGGCCGGGATGGTGTGGCTGAACTCGAACAACGTGCGCGACCTGCGCACCCCGTTCGGCGGCGTCAAGGCGTCCGGCCTGGGCCACGAGGGCGGGTACCGCTCCATCGACTTCTACACCGACCAGCAGGCCGTGCACATCACGCTCGGCAAGGTCCACAACCCGACCTTCGGCAAGCACTGACTGCCCGAGACGACCAGCACGAGACCAGCAAGGACGCTGACATGACCCACCTGAACGACCGCACCCTCACCTCCTCGGGCTTCTACGTGAGCCAGGAGGCGCCGATCACCTGCGACAACCCGACCCCGACGCCGTCGTCCCCGCCGCCGGACATCCTGCGCTGCGCGTACATGGAGCTCGTCGTCACGGACCTGGCGGCCTCGCGCGAGTTCTACGTCGACGTGCTGGGCCTGTACGTCACCGAGGAGGACGAGCAGAGCATCTACCTGCGCTCCACGGAGGAGTTCATCCACCACAACCTGGTGCTGCGTCAGGGCGACGTCGCCGCCGTGGCCGCCTTCTCCTACCGCGTGCGCACCCCGGAGGACCTGGAGAAGGCCGTCGCGTTCTACACCGAGCTCGGCTGCGAGGTGCGCCGCGCCCCCGAGGGCTTCACGAAGGGCATCGGCGCGTCCGTCCGCGTCATCGACCCGCTCGGCTTCCCGTACGAGTTCTTCCACGCCACGGAGCACGTCGAGCGGCTGTCGTGGCGCTACGACCTGCACACCCCCGGCGAGCTGGTGCGCCTGGACCACTTCAACCAGGTCACGCCGGACGTTCCCCGGGCCGTGAAGTTCATGCAGGACCTGGGCTTCCGCGTCACCGAGGACATCCAGGACGACGCCGGCACCGTCTACGCCGCGTGGATGCGTCGCAAGCCGACCGTGCACGACACCGCGATGACCGGCGGGGACGGCCCGCGCATGCACCACATGGCGTGGTCGACCCACGAGAAGCACAACATCCTCGCCATCTGCGACAAGCTCGGCGCCCTGCGCCGCTCCGACGTCATCGAGCGTGGCCCGGGCCGCCACGGCGTCTCGAACGCGTTCTACCTGTACCTGCGCGACCCCGACGGGCACCGCGTCGAGATCTACACGCAGGACTACTACACCGGCGACCCGGACAACCCCGTCGTCACGTGGGACGTGCACGACAACCAGCGCCGCGACTGGTGGGGCAACCCCGTCGTGCCGAGCTGGTACACCGAGGCGTCGCTCGTGCTGGACCTCGACGGCAACCCGCAGCCCGTCGTCGCCCGCACCGACGACTCCGAGATGGAGGTGACCGTGGGCGCCGACGGCTTCTCCTACACGCGCAAGGGCGATCACGAGGCCGGCTTCAAGCTGGGGATGACCCTGTGAGCGGCGCCCCCTCCCCCGACGGCGCGCGCACCCTCGACGACGCGGCGGTGGTCGCGATCGCGGACGAGCTCGCGGAGGCGGACCGCACCCGCACCCCCGTGCCGCTGCTCACCGCGCGGCACGAGGGCATGACGGTGGCGGACGCGTACGCCGTGCAGCGCACGTGGCGCGAGCGCGGAGAGGCGCGCGGACGCCGCGTCGTCGGGCACAAGATCGGCCTGACGTCGAAGGCCATGCAGGCCGCGACCGGCATCACCGAGCCGGACTACGGCGTCATCTTCGACGACATGGTGCTGGAGTCGGGCAGCGTCGTGGAGCACGCCGCGTACTCCAACGTGCGGGTCGAGGTGGAGCTCGCGTTCGTGCTCGCGTCACCGCTCGAGGGGCCCGGGATCACCGTGACCGACGTGCTGCGCGCCACCGACCGCGTGGTGCCCGCGCTGGAGATCCTCGACGCCCGTGTCGAGATGCCCGGCCGCACGATCGTCGACACGATCAGCGACAACGCCGCCATGGGTGCGATGGTGGTGGGCGGGCGCCCCGTCCGGGTCGACGACGTCGACCTGCGCTGGGTGTCCGCGCTGCTGTACCGCAACGAGACCATCGAGGAGACGGGCGTCGCCGCGGGGGTGCTGGGGCACCCCGCCGCCGGCGTCGCCTGGCTCGCCAACAAGCTGGCGGCGCACGGCGACTCGCTCGCCGCCGGCGAGACCGTCCTGGCCGGGTCGTTCACCCGCCCCACGTGGGTGCACCCCGGCGACACCGTGCACGCCGACTATCACGCCGGCGCTGGGAGCCTGGGGGCCGTGACATGCCGCTTCGTCTGACCGACGTCCCGACCACCGACCGTTCGCTCGCCGCGATGCTCGCGGAGGCCGGGGACGAGGGGCGCCCCCTCGTCGGTGCGTGGTCGTCGATGGGCAGCCCGGTGGCCGCGGAGCTCCTCGCCGGCAGCGGGCTCGACGTCGTGCTGGTCGACGGCGAGCACGGGCCGAACGACCTCACCACGGTGCTCGCGCAGCTCCAGGCGACCGCCGCGTACCCGGTCGCGACGCTGGTGCGCGTGCCGTCCGGCGACCCGGTCGGCCTGAAGCGGGTGCTCGACCTCGGCGCCACGAACGTCCTGGTCCCGATGGTCGACTCGGCCGCCGAGGCAGAGGCCGCGGCGCGCGCCGTGCGCTACCCGCCCGCAGGCGTCCGCGGCGTCGGCAGCGCGCTCGCCCGCTCGTCGCGCTGGAACCGCGTGCCCGGGTACCTGGGCGGCGCGGACGACGGCATCACGCTCGTCGTGCAGCTCGAGACGCGCGCCGCGATCGACGACGCCGCGGCCATCGCCGGCACGGACGGCGTGGGCGCCGTCCTGATCGGCCCCGCGGACCTCGCCGCGTCGCTCGGCCACCTCGGCCAGCAGGACCACCCCGAGGTCGTGGACGCGGTGCTCGGCGCGATCGCCGCGTGCCGCGCGGCCGGGACGCCCGTGGGCGTCAACGCCTTCGACCCGGCCATGGCCGACCGCTACCTCGACGCCGGGGCGGCCTACGTCGTCGTCGGCGCCGACGTCACCCTGATCGCGCGCGGGTCCGAGCAGCTCGCCGCGCGCGTCGCCTCCCGCACCCCTGACACTGCACGGCCGAAGGACGGTGGAACCCGATGACGACCACGACGACCAGCCCCCGCGAGCGGGCGGCCGAGCTCCTGACCAGCATCCCCACGGGTCTGCTCGTCGGCGGCCGGTGGCGCGACGCGTCCGCCGGCGGCACGTTCGCCGTCGAGAACCCCGCCACCGGGGAGACGCTGACGCACGTGGCCTCCGCGACCGGCGACGACGCCCGCGCCGCGATGGACGCCGCCGCGGCGGCGCAGTCGTCGTGGGGCGCGACCCCGGCGCGCGAGCGCGCCGAGATCCTGCGCCGGGCCTTCGCCCTGGTGCAGGAGCGTCGGGAGGACCTGGCGCTGCTCATGACGCTCGAGATGGGCAAGCCGCTCGCCGAGGCGCGCGGCGAGGTCACCTACGGCGGCGAGTTCCTGCGCTGGTTCGCCGAGCAGGCCACGCACGACGACAGCCGGTACACCCGCACCCCCGAGGGCTCGCTGCGGATGCTCGTGCAGCGCCGTCCGGTCGGCCCGTGCCTGCTCATCACGCCGTGGAACTTCCCGCTCGCGATGGCCACCCGCAAGGTGGCGCCCGCCGTCGCCGCCGGGTGCACCATGGTGCTCAAGCCCGCGCGGCTCACCCCGCTGACCTCGCTGCTGTTCGCGCAGCTCATGGTCGAGGCGGGCCTGCCCGACGGCGTGCTCAACGTGGTGCCGTCGGCCTCGGCGTCGGCGGTGAGCGAGCCGGTCATGGCCGACCCGCGCCTGCGCAAGGTGTCGTTCACCGGCTCCACCCCGGTGGGGCAGTCGCTGCTGCGCTCCGCCACCGAGAACGTGCTGCGCACCTCGATGGAGCTCGGCGGCAACGCCCCGCTCGTCGTGTTCGAGGACGCCGACCTGGACGCCGCCGTCGACGGCGCGATGGCCGCGAAGCTCCGCAACGGCGGCGAGGCCTGCACGGCCGCCAACCGGTTCTACGTGCACGAGTCCGTGGCCGACGAGTTCGTCGCCCGGCTCGCCGAGCGGTTCCGCGCCGTCGTCGTCGGGAACGGGCTGGACGACGGCACCACGCTGGGCCCGCTCGTCGAGGCCAAGGCCGTGGACTCCGTCGCCTCGCTCGTGGACGACGCCGTCGCGCGCGGCGCGCAGGTCGTCGTCGGCGGCTCCCGCGTCGACGGACCGGGCCACTTCTTCCAGCCCACGCTGCTGCGCGACGTCCCCGCCGACGCCCGCTGCATGACCGAGGAGATCTTCGGCCCCGTGGCCCCGGTCGCGACGTTCGCCACGGAGGACGAGGCGGCCGAGCTCGCGAACTCGACGGAGTACGGGCTGGCGTCGTACGTCTTCACCGGCGACGTGCGCCGCGGGCTCGCCTTCGCGGAGCGTCTCGAGTTCGGCCTGCTGGGCCTCAACGCCGGCGTCATCTCCAACGCGGCCGCGCCGTTCGGCGGGATGAAGCAGTCCGGCACCGGCCGCGAGGGCGGCTTCGAGGGCATCGCCGAGTACCAGGAGGTCCAGTACGTCGGCATGCCGCTGTGACGACGAGGTAGTCCCCGGACCCGCGAGGTAGTTCAGATCCCCGCGAGGTAGTTCAGAAATTGCCGAGGTAGTTCGAGATTCCGCGAGGTAGTTGACTACCCCGCCGGGCCTCGAACTACCTCGGCATCTCCGGGACTACCTCGCGACGGCTTCCTCCCGCTCCCGTTCGCGCGGCTCCCAGCACTCGATGCCGCGGACCCCGGGGAGCCTGTCGCGGGTGAACTGCGGGTCGAGCCCTTGCCTGCGCTGGGCGGTGAAGTCCCGCATGAGGCGGAACGCGATCGTGCTCAGCGGCGCGATCGCGGCGAGGTTGACCAGTGCCATCACCGCCATGGTGGTGTCCGCGAGGGTCCAGACCAGCTGCACCGAGCCGATGGACCCGAGGAACGCGATGGCGAGGAAGGCCACCCGGAACGCG
The DNA here is from genome assembly GCF_044389085.1 of Isoptericola sp. NPDC019693. Taxonomy (NCBI): domain Bacteria; kingdom Bacillati; phylum Actinomycetota; class Actinomycetes; order Micrococcales; family Promicromonosporaceae; genus Isoptericola; species Isoptericola sp. NPDC019693. The sequence goes on from NZ_JBIRXP010000009.1 coordinate 24,688, forward strand.
GTCAGCGCGCCGCGACGCCGGGTGAGGAACGCGACGTTCGCCTCGCCGTAGTAGTAGTTGCCCAGCACGGACGTGAAGGCCAGCAGCAGGAGGATGACGGTCAGCAGGTGCAAGGACCAGTCACCGAGGCTGGACTGCAACGCGTGCTGCGTCATCGTCGGGCCGGAGTTCTCGCCGAAGGTCGGGTCGGACACCAGCACGACGAACGCGGTGATGGAGCAGACGACCAGGGTGTCGACGTAGACGCCCAGCGTCTGCACCAGCCCCTGCTTCACCGGGTGGCTCACGGTGGCCGTGGCCGCCGCGTTGGGCGCCGACCCCAGCCCGCCCTCGTTGGAGAACATCCCGCGTCGCACGCCCTGCGAGATCGCCGTCCCGACACCGGCCGCGGCGAACTCCTGGAACCCGAGCGCGCTGCCCACGATGCTGGTGATGACCTCGGGCAGCTTCTCCACGTTGAGCCCCACCACGAGCAGGCCGAGGCCCAGGTAGAGCACCACCATCAGCGGCACGAGCAGCTGCGCCGTGTTCGCGATGCGGTGCAGGCCGCCGAAGATGATCGCGGCCACGATGCCCACCAGGGCCAGGCCCACGACCGGGGCCAGCCAGCCCGGCGTCTCGCCCAGGACCTGCTCGGCCGACGTCCCGATCGCCCCGAGATCGTGTTGGCCTGCACGGAGTTGAACACGAAGCTGAACGTCACGATGATCACGACGGAGAACAGCAGGCCCATCCAGCGCTTCCCGAGGCCGCGTTCCATGTAGTACGCGGGGCCACCGCGGAAGTCCTTCCCGTCGCGGACCTTGTAGAGCTGGGCGAGCGTGGACTCGACGAAGCTGGCGGCGCCGACGACGAGGCCCATGACCCACATCCAGAAGACCGCGCCCGGCCCTCCGAGCGCGATCGCGGTGGCGACGCCGACGATGTTGCCCGTCCCGATCCGGGCGGCGGCGGAGATCGCGAACGCCTGGAACGACGAGACGGGCTTCTGCCCCGGCGCGGGCGCGGACTTCCCGACCACGGAACGGAACATGTCCGGCAGCAGGCGGATCTGGACGGCGCCGGACCGCACCGTGAAGTAGAGGCACAGGGCGGCAAGCACCGGGACGACGAGATAGAGCCATAACCCGTCGTTGAACGTGGCGAGGTCGTCGTTGAAGCTTTCCATGGTGGAACAGGGCCTTTCGGTCGCGTCCGGTCCCGACGTCGGTGTGGAACCGGTCGGTTACCCTAGCGAACCGTCCAGGCGCGGTCACCCTGCGTCCAGGACCGCTCCGGGAACGACGACGCCGCGGGGTCGTGGACGTGACCACGACCCCGCGGCGTGCGGCGCGACCCTGCTCAGCCCCAGACGAGGCCCCGCGCGGGGTCCTCCAGCACCTTCGCGACGTCGGCCAGGTAGCGGGCGGCGAGCTCGCCGTCGACCAGGCGGTGGTCGACGGACAGCGCGAGCTGCGTCACCCAGCGCGCCTTGATCTTGCCCTTGTGCACCCACGGCTGCTTGCGGATCGCGCCGAACGCGAGGATGCCGGCCTCGCCGGGGTTGAGGATCGGGGTGCCCGTGTCGGTGCCGAAGATGCCGACGTTGGTGATCGTGATCGAGCCGTCCGCCATGTCGGCCGGCTGGGTGCGGCCGGCGCGCGCGGTGGACGTGAGCGTCGCGATCGCCTTCGCCAGGCCGAGCAGGTCGAGCGTGTGCGCGTCCTTGATGTTCGGCACGACGAGCCCGCGCGGCGTCGCCGCCGCGATCCCCAGGTTCACGTAGTGCTTGTAGACGATCTCCTGCGCGGCCTCGTCCCAGCTCGCGTTGATCTGCGGGTGCCGGTTGACCGCGAGCAGCATCGCCTTGGCGGCGACGAGCAGCGGCGTGACGCGCACGTCCGCGAAGTCGCGGTCCTCCTTCAGCGCGGCGACCAGGCGCATCGTCTTCGTGACGTCGATGGTCTGGAAGACCGTGACGTGCGGCGCCGTGAACGCGCTGGCCACCATCGCCTCGGCGGTGCGCTTGCGCACCGACTTCACCGGCACGCGCGTCTGGCGGCCGTCCTGGCTGACGGTGCCCGACGCGAGCCACGGCCGGTCGTCGTCGGGGTAGGTGGCCAGGGCCTTCGGCGCGGCGCCCTCGGTGTGCGCGACGACGTCCTCGCGGGTGACGATCCCGCCCGGGCCGGTGGGGTGCACCGACGCGAGGTCGACGCCCAGGTCCTTCGCGAGCTTGCGCACCGGCGGCTTGGCCAGGACGCGGGTGCTCTGTGCACCGGACGAGGCCGGCACGCTCGCCATCGGCTTCTCGATCCCCGGGCCGGCCGGCGCGGGCGCCGGGGACTTGTCAGACGTAGGGCGCACTCCGGTGGGCTGAGCGTCTGACAACGGCGCGGGCGCCGGGGACTTGTCAGACATAGGGCGTACCCCGGTGGGCTGAGCGTCTGACACACGGCGGCGGCGACGTCGGCCCTCGCCCGCGTCGTCACCGGTGCCGTACCCGACGAGCACGGAGCCGGAGCCCTGGGCCTCGGCGGCCGGGGCGTCGGCCGGGCCGCCCGACGCGGCGTCGGCCGGGGCGTCGGGCGTGATCTCGATGATCGCGGTGCCGACGTCGACGGTGGTGCCCTCCTCGGCGAGCAGGGCCGTGACGGTGCCCGCCCACGGCGACGGGAGCTCGACGAGCGACTTGGCGCTCTCGATCTCCACGATCACCTGGTTGACGGCGACGGTGTCGCCGACGGCGACGCGCCACTCGACGATCTCGGCCTCGGTGAGGCCCTCGCCCACGTCGGGCAGCGGGAAGCGCTGGGTCGTCATCGTTCTCCTCCGGTCCGCCCTCAGTGGGCCAGCACGCGGTCGACGGCGTCGACGACGCGGTCGACGCTCGGCAGGTACTCGTGCTCGAGCTTCGCGACGGGGTACGGCGCGTGGAAGCCGCCGACCCGCAGCACGGGCGCCTCGAGCGAGTAGAAGCACTCCTCGCTCACGCGGGCCGCGACCTCGGCCCCGGAGCCGAGGAACGTGGGCGCCTCGTGCACGACGACGCAGCGCCCGGTGCGCCGCACCGACTCCGCGACGGCGGTGACGTCGAGCGGCGAGATCGCGCGCAGGTCGACCACCTCGGCGCTGGTGCCCTCGGCGGCCAGGGTGTCGGCGGCCTTGAGCGCGGTCGCGACGGTCGGCCCGTAGGCGACGAGCGTGACGTCGGTGCCCTGGCGGGCGACGCGCGCCCGGTTGAGCACGTCGGCGCCGCCGGCCGCGGCCACCGTCGGGTACGGGCCGGTCGTGACCTCGCCCTTGGACCAGTAGCGGCCCTTCGGCTCGAAGAACAGCACCGGGTCCGGCGACGCGACGGCGGCGCGGATCATGTCGTACGCGTCCTGCGGGGTGGACGGCGAGACGACGCGCAGGCCCGGCGTGTGCGCGAACAGCACCTCCGGGCTCTCGGAGTGGTGCTCCACCGCGCCGATGCCGCCGCCGTAGGGGATCCGGATGACGACGGGCACCTGCAGCCGGCCGCGCGACCGGTAGTGCATCTTCGCGAGCTGGGTGGTGATCTGGTCGTAGGCCGGGAAGACGAACCCGTCGAACTGGATCTCGCAGACGGGCCGGTAGCCGCGCAGCGCCATGCCGATCGCGGTGCCGACGATGCCGGACTCCGCGAGCGGCGTGTCGACGACGCGGTCCTCGCCGAAGTCCTTCTGCAGGCCGTCGGTGACGCGGAAGACGCCGCCGTTGAGGCCGACGTCCTCGCCCATGACGAGCACCTTCGGGTCGGACTCGAGGGCCGAGCGCAGGCCCTCGGTGATGGCGCGGGCGAAGGTGAGGGTCTGCGGGGCAGCAGAGTTCATCGGGTCGCCTCCGTGCTCGTCTCGTTCTCGTACTGCTCGAACCACGCCCGCTCGGCGGTGACCTGCGCGTGCTCGGTGGCGTACACGTGCTCGAACATCGAGCCCGTGGGCGGCGCGCCGAGCTGGCGCACCTCGGTGCGCAGCCGCTCGCCCAGGGCGTCGGCCTCGCGCTCGATCCCGGCGGCCCAGCCGTCGTCCCAGCCACCCTCGGCACGCAGCAGCGCGGCGAGGCGGTCGATCGGGTCGCGGCGGGCCCAGTGGTCCTCCTCGGCGCGGGCCCGGTACCGGCTCGGGTCGTCGGAGGTGGTGTGGGCACCCATCCGGTAGGTGTACGCCTCGACGAAGGTGGGGCCGCCGCCGGAGCGGGCGCGCTCCAGCGCCTCCGCCGTCACGGCGTAGCAGGCGAGGACGTCGTTGCCGTCCACGCGGACGCTGGGGATGCCGAAGCCCTCGCCGCGCTGGTACAGCGGCGCCCGCGACTGCCGCGACGTCGGCTCGGAGATCGCCCACTGGTTGTTCTGGAGGAAAAACACCACGGGCGCGTTGTTCACGGCCGCGAAGACGAGAGCCTCGCTGACGTCGCCCTGGCTCGTGGCGCCGTCGCCGAAGTAGGTGACGACAGCGGCGTCCCGGCCGGCGTCGCCGGTGCCGACCGCGCCATCACGCTGTACACCCATCGCGTAGCCGGTCGCGTGCAGCACGTGAGAGCCGATGACGAGGGTGTACAGGTGCACGTTGTGCTCGTTCGGGTCCCAGCCGCCGTGGTCCTCGCCGCGGTACAGGCGGAGGCGGTCGACCGGGTCGACGCCGCGCGCCTGGAGCACGCCGTGCTCGCGGTAGGAGGGGAACACGTAGTCCTGCGGCGCCAGCGCGTAGGCCGAACCGACCTGGGCGGCCTCCTGGCCACGGCCCTGCGCGTACAGCGCGAGCTCGCCCTGCCGCTGCAGGGCCGTGGCCTCGTCGTCGAACCGTCGCGTCAGCACCATGTCGCGGTACAGGGCGCGCAGGTCCTCGGAGGTGAGGTGGTCGACACGCGAGCGGTAGGTCGCGTTGTCGGGTTCGACGACACGCTCGCCGGTGGGCGAGACGAGCTGGACCAGGGGGTCGACGTCAGCGGACGCGACGTCGACGGGCGTCTCGTCGGGCTCGCCGGTGGTGGGCTGCGGCACGCGGTCTCCTTCGCTGACGGCCCCTGGACGGGGCTGGGCTGCTCCGGCACGGAGGAGGTCCCGGCCCACCGAGTCGGTGACCACCGGAACCTACGCCTTCGTAGCCTACGCCAGCGTAGGTTGCCGGCCAGGGGGCAGACCCCCCGGCGGCGGTGCCAATGTCCCCCCGGCCGTTTTGGAGGTTTCCTCCAAGCCGTGCGCCTCTCTGGTGCTCGGCGTGCTGGTCAGCGCGGGTACGCCTGGCCGACCCGGAGCGCGTCCCGCTCGCGCAGCACGGGCCACCGCGAGAAGGCGAACACGAGGAACATCACCACGTTGAGGACCGGCACCAGCCCGACGAGGACCCACCAGCCCGAGTAGCCGGCCTTCTGGATGATCCGGACGTATGCGATCAGGAAGATCACGGCCACCGCGAGGTACACGACGAGCGCCGCGGTGCCGAACAACCATCCGTAGTCGGCGGCGAGCTGGTCGTAGTCCACGTTGTCCATGCTCACGGAGTCTTCCGCGCACCGGGGCCCGCGCAACCGGAAGGGTGCCCGGGCCACCGGGTGAACGATGTCGGTGGTGGGCGGGATGCTCGACAGACACCTCGACGAAGGGACCCGCCATGACAGCGCAGTCGACGCCGACACCCGTCAACCCGCCCTCGCTGCACCAGAACCCCGCGTTCGCGCAGGGCATGATCCTGCCCGCCGGGCCCACGCTCCACGTCGGCGGGCAGAACGGCACCGGCCCGGACGGCGCGCTGGTCGAGGGCGGCCTCGGCCCGCAGACCGAGCAGGCGCTGCGCAACGTGATCGCCGTGCTCGAGGAGGCGGGCACCGACGCGGAGCACGTCGCGAAGCTGACCATCTACCTCGACCCCTCGGTCGACCCGAACGAGGCCTACGCGGCGTCCGGCCGGGTCTGGCGCTCCCGCACCGCCGTCACGGTCCTCGCCGTCGCCCCCGCACGCCCCGGCGCGCTCGTCGAGGTGGAGGCCGTCGCGACGGTCCCCGGGGCCTGACGGCCACGGCGCGCGCCTGAGCGCGTCTGAGTTCGGTCATCCGGTGCGAGGTCGGTCCGAAGGTTGACCGATCTTGCACCGGATGACCGATCTCAAGCCCCGCGGATGGCAGGCTCAGCGCGTGACCGCCACCTCTGAGCCCGCAGTCAGCTCACTCGTCCACCTGCGCGCCGACGGCGTCAGCGTGCTGATCGACCTCCGTGCGGGCGAGCTGCCCGCCGTCGTGCACTGGGGCGACGACCTCGGCCCACTGACCGCCGAGGACGCGGACGCCGTCGTCGCGGCGGCGGCAGCCCCGCTGACGAACAGCGGCCCCGACGAACCGGCGCGGCTCGCGCTCGTGCCGGAGCCGCGCACGGGCTGGCTGGGCCGCCCGGGGATCGTGGGCGAACGGGACGGGGACGCCTGGTCACCGCGCTTCACCACGACGGTCGCGACCCTGTGCGGCGGCACGCTGGCAGCCGGCCTCACGGAGGGCGGCGCGGGGGCGCTGCACGTGGAGGCCTCCGACCCCGTCGCGGCGCTCACGCTGGTGCTCGACGTCGAGCTCACGGTCGACGGCGTGCTGCGCGCCCGTGCCGCCCTCCGCAACGACGGCGCCCCGTACCGCCTGCACGAGCTCGCTGTCGTCCTGCCCGTGCCGGCGCGGGCTCGCGAGATCCTCGACCTCACCGGCCGGTGGGGCAAGGAGCGCGTGCCGCAGCGGCACGACCTCACCGTGGGCGCGCACGTGCGCGAGGGCCGGCGCGGCCGCACGGGTTTCGACGCCGCCACCGTGCTGACCGTCGGCGTGCCGGGCTTCGGCTTCGGCCATGGCGAGGTGTGGGGCCTGCACGTCGGCTGGTCCGGCAACCACCGGCACTGGGCCGAGCGGCTGCCCACCGGTGACCAGGTCGTGGGCGGCGGCGAGCTGCTGCTGCCCGGCGAGATCGTGCTCGCGCCCGGCGAGGAGTACGAGACGCCGTGGGTGTACGGCGTGCACGGCCACGGCCTGGACGCCCAGGCCGGGCGGCTGCACCGGATGCTGCGCCGCCGCACCGCCCACCCGCGCGACCCGCGCCCGGTGACGCTCAACGTCTGGGAGGCCGTGTACTTCGACCACGACCTCGGGCGCCTCACCGCGCTGGCCGACACGGCGGCCGGCCTCGGGGTCGAGCGGTACGTGCTCGACGACGGATGGTTCCGGGGGCGCCGGGACGACACGCGCGGCCTGGGCGACTGGGTCGTCGACGAGGACGTCTGGCCCGACGGGCTGGACCCGCTCGCGGACCACGTGCACGGCCTGGGCCTGCAGTTCGGGCTCTGGTTCGAGCCCGAGATGATCAACCTCGACAGCGACCTGGCGCGCGCCCACCCCGAGTGGGTGATGGGCGCGGGCGGCCGCACCCCGGTGCCGTCCCGGCACCAGCACGTGCTCGACCTGTCCAACCCGGCCGCGGCCGCCCACGTGCTGGAGCGGATGAGCGAGATCATCGGCCGGTACGGCGTCGACTACGTGAAGTGGGACCACAACCGCGACCTCGTCGACCCGGGCTCCGGCACGGACGGGCGGCCGGTGGTGCACGTCCAGACGCTGGCGGCCTACGGGATCATGGCCGAGCTGCGTCGGCGCCACCCGGGGCTGGAGATCGAGTCGTGCTCGTCGGGCGGCGGCCGCGTCGACCTGGGCGTCGCCGAGCACACGCAGCGCGTGTGGGTGTCCGACGTGACCGATCCGCTGGACCGCCAGCAGATGCAGCCGTGGACGGCGCAGCTGCTGCCCCTGGAGTACCTGGGCTCGCACGTCGCCGCGGACGTCAGCCATCAGACCCGGCGGTCGTCCTCCCTCGCCTTCCGCGCGGCGACCGCGCTGTTCGGCCACTTCGGGATCGAGTGGGACGTCACCCGCGCGACACCCGAGCAGCTCGCCGACCTGGCGGCCTGGGTCGAGCTGTACAAGGCCGAGCGGGGCGTGCTGCACACCGGCACCCTCGTGCGGCAGGACCCGCCCGGCCCGGACTCCCCGCTGGTCTGGGGCGTCGTCTCCCCGGACCGCTCCCGCGCCCTGTTCCAGCTCGCGACGCTCACCCGCCCGGCGTCCGCGCCGCCCGGCCGCTTCACCCTCCGCGGCCTGGACCCGGAGCGTCGTTACCGCGTCGCGCCGTTGCCGCTGAGCCGCGAGGCCTACGACGGCTGGTCGGTCCCACCGTGGCTCGCACGGCCCGACGGCGTCGTGCTGACCGGGCGCGCGCTCGCCGCCGCCGGGCTGCAGGCGCCGGAGGCCCCGCCCCAGACGTCGCTGGTGCTCCTCGTGGAGGCCGCGGACTGAGCATCACCCAGGCCCGCTCCCGGTCCGTCCGGGGGCGGGCCTCGTCGTGCGCCCGACGCCGCGCCGATCGCCCTGAGCCTGTTCGTTTCTGTGTGCTGTGGTGTGTGTAGTTGTGACATTGCGAGCAAGGTTGTTATCGCACCGAGACCACAAGCGTTTGACCAGATCGGCCCCAATCCGCCAGAGTGTGTTCCGGACACCAGCTCATCACCCTCGTTGACGAGGTTGACCCACAGGGACGTGGACATGACGAGTTCACAAACTCACACTCTTGAACACAGAAAGTCACAGACGACACCACGCCGGCTCAGCGACGGACAGTTCGCCGTCCTGCTGCTCCTGCCGGGCGTCGCGCTGCTGGCCGGCGTCGTGCTCTACCCGCTCATCGCGGCTCTGGTCACGGCGTTCTTCGAGCAGAGCCTCGTGCTGCCGGGCCGCGCGTTCGTCGGGGTGCAGAACCTCGTGGACGTGCTCCAGGGCGACTTCCTGCGCCTGCTGCGCCAGACGCTCGTCTTCACGCTCGGCACCACGATCCTGCCGTTCGTGATCGGCTTCGCCCTCGCGCTGGCCCTCAACACGAGGATCCGCGGCGCCAAGGTGCTGCGCGGCCTCATGCTCATCCCCTGGCTCGTGCCCGGCGTCGTCGTGTCGTTCCTGTGGATGTGGATCTTCAACGCCAACTACGGCGTGATGAACGCGCTGCTCCAGTCGGTGGGCCTGATCGACGACCCGCAGGCGTGGCTCGCGCAGCCCGGCACGGCGATGGGCGCCGTGATCCTGGCGAAGACCTGGCAGTCGTTCCCCTGGATGATGGTCATGCTCCTGGCCGGCCTCCAGACCGTGCCGGTCGAGCTGCACGAGGCCGCCGAGATGGACGGGGCGGGCACGGTCCGCCGCTTCTTCGCCATCACGCTGCCGCACCTCAAGGGCATCGTCGGCCTGGTGCTGCTCCTGGAGTTCATCTGGAACTTCCAGCACTTCGACATCATCTACGTCCTCACCGGCGGCGGCCCCGCGGGCGCCACCCAGACGTTCGCCACCGCCGTCTACGAGACCGCCTTCCAGGGCTACGACCTCGGCAAGGCCGGTGCGCTCGGCCTGCTGTGGATGGTGCTGCTCATGGCGCTCGTCGTCGTGTACGTCCGCTTCTCGGAGAAGGGAGAGGAGCGATGAGCGCGACGACGCAGCTCCCCGCCGCCCCCACCCCGCCGTCGGCAGCGCCCCCGGCCGGGGCGCCCCGGAGCCCGCAGAAGCTCCGGCGTGGCGCGCTGCGGTCCGAGCGCCCCGGGGTGCGGTTCGCCGCCTGGGCCACCGTGATCGTGTGCGGCGGCTTCGGCCTGCTGCCCGTGTACTGGCTGCTGGCCACGTCCCTCACGCCGCGCGACCAGGTGTTCGCCTACCCGCCGAAGTTCTTCCCGTCGGCGCCCACGCTGGACGCGTTCGTGGCGCTCGCCTCCAACGAGCAGCTCTTCGGCTACCTGCGCAACAGCGTCATCGTCTCGGTGATCACCGCCGTGCTGTCGGTGCTCGTGTCCGCGTACATGGGGTACTCGTTCTCCAAGTTCCGCTACCGCGGCCGGCGCTCGCTGATGTACCTGGTGCTCGCGTCGCAGATGTTCCCGCAGGCCCTCCTGCTGGTGACGCTCTACACCGTGTTCAGCGCGTACAACCTGCTCAACACGTACACCGCGCTGGTGCTGAGCTTCACCACGTTCACGCTGCCGCTGTGCGTCTGGATGCTCAAGGGCTTCTTCGACACCATCCCCGACGAGCTCATCGAGGCGGCCCGGGTAGACGGCGCCTCCCGGCTGCGGATCATCCACTCGATCGTGCTGCCGCTGGCCGCGCCGGGCCTCATCGCCGCCGGGCTGTTCGCCTTCGTGCGCGGCTGGAACGACTTCGTCTTCGCGCTGACGCTCGCCGGACCGGAGAAGCAGACCCTGCCGCCCGGCCTGGTGAACACGTTCATCGGCGAGGCCTCGACGGCGTGGCCGGAGCTCATGGCCGCCTCGCTCGTCGTCTCGCTCCCGGTCGCGATCGCCTTCATCGCGCTGCAGAAGTACCTGGTCGGCGGGCTCACCGCCGGCGCCGTCAAGGGCTGACCCGGCCCCGACACCCCAGTCCTCGTCCTTTCCCACCCCGAACGACCCTCGATGCGGAGGATCCCCATGTCTCTCACCCTTCCCCAGAGCGCCATGTCGCGACGTCGCGTGCTCCAGCTGCTCGGCATCGGCGCCGGCACCGCCGCCCTCGCCGCCTGCGCGCCGTCCGCGCCGTCGTCCACGGGCGCCGCCGCGTCGGCCGCGGCGGGCGGCGCCAAGACGGACTTCGCGTTCTCGTCGTGGTCGTTCACCGAGGAGGCGGCGGCGCCCGCGCTCGAGGCGATCGTCAAGGCGTACCAGGACCAGGCCGGCGTCACCGTCAAGGACGTCTCGTTCCCCTACAACGAGTACATCAACCAGCTGACGCTGCAGGTGAAGGGCGGCCAGTTCACCGGCGCCGCGCACGTCGACGTGGCGTGGCTCGGCTCGCTCGCGGCCATGGGCAAGCTGCAGGACCTGTCCGCGCTCACCGAGGGCCGCGGCTACACGGACGCGGCGCTGTCGGCAGCCCAGTTCGACGGCGTGCAGTACGGCCTGCCGTGGACCATCGGCGCCATCGGGCTCGTCGCGAACTCCGAGATCCTGACGAAGGCGGGCATCGACCCCGACGCCTTCCCGGCCACGGTCGACGAGTTCGAGAAGGCCCTCAAGGACCTCAAGGGTCTTGGCGGCGGCCTGATCCCCTACGCCGCGTCCACGAAGGCCGCGCAGCTCAAGGACGCCCTCATCTGGATGGAGACGTTCGGCAGCCCGCTCGTCGACGGCGACACGGTCACCATCGGCGACGACGCGTCGGTCGAGGCCGTGACCTGGTACAAGTCGCTGTACGACCAGAAGCTCATCGCCGCCGACGTCGACCGCTTCGACGCCCGCTCCCTGTTCGCGCAGGGCCGCGCCGCGATCTACGACGACGCCCCCGTCGGCCGCAACGCCGTCCAGGAGGAGTCGCCCGACAAGGACCTCGGCAGCAAGCTGACGCCGCTGTCCCGCCCGGTGCTGAAGGCCGGCGAGACCCCGCGCGCGCTGGTGTGGGGCGGTGCGATCGCCGTCGTCGACGGCGAGGGTGCCGCGACGGCCGCCGACTTCGCCCAGTTCGCGACGTCGGACCTCGACACCGTGCTGGCCGACTACGAGGTGCGCGGCCTGCCCCCCGTCACCACGGAGGCGCAGCAGTCCGACGTCGTGGCCGCCGACACGTTCGGGACCCAGTTCAACGACCGCATCACCGCGACGTCGACGAGCAACCCGTTCTGGAAGTTCACCGCCTACTCGCAGATCGAGACGGTCATCGCCGAGCAGGTCCAGGCCGTGCTCGTCGGCAAGACCGACGCGAAGACCGCCATGCAGAAGGCCGGCGAGGCCGCGCAGAAGCTGGTCGGCTGACCCGCCCGTGCCCACCCCCGGAGTCCGCCCCACGGTTCAAGGAGGAACCATGCGACGACGTCCCACCCCGCTCACCCTCACGATCGCCGTCACGACGGCAGCCGTGGTCGGCACCGCCGCCCTGCCTGCGGTCGCGGCGGCCCCGGCCGCGCACCCGAAGCACTCCGCCCAGGTGGAGGACCTGCCGTTCACCGTCGACTCGTCCAACCAGGCGGGCTGGTGGAAGCCGATCGACGTCGTCGACGGCACCACCTACGTCGCGTACAACGCGCCCGGCCCGACGGCGGCGACGCACCAGGTCCACGTGGCCGCGCGCGGCGCCGACGGCGCGTGGACCGACGGCTGCCTGCGGGCGGGGGACGGCGCGTGCGCGACGTTCGCCGACGACAACGGCCACAACCAGCCGTCGATCGTCGTGGACGGCGACGGGAACGTGCACGCCTTCGTGTCGATGCACCACGAGCAGTGGAACTACTTCCGCACCACGACACCGGGAGACGTCACGTCCCTGGTCGACGTCTCGGCCGAGATGCCCGACCAGGACCTGGCGATCACCTACCCGGTGACGGCGCGCGGCGCCGACGGCGACGTGTACGTCATGGCGCGGGCCGGCGCGGACCAGCGGCAGGCCCGCACGGGCAACCTGTACCGCTTCGACATCGCCGCGGACAGCTGGTCGCGGGTCGCCGTCGTCGCGGACGCGAAGGGGCACGCGTTCTACCCGGACGACCTCGAGGTGGGCACGGACGGGCGCGTGCACGTGCTGTGGGAGTGGGGCCCGTGGCCCGCCGACCCGTCGCGGCACCTCGGCTCGTACGCCGTGTACGACCCGGAGGACGGCTCGTTCCGCGACGTCGCCGGGAACGCGCTGGCGACGCCGATCACGCCCAGCACGCCGGGCGCGGTCGTCTACCAGCCGTACGTCGAGGGCGAGGACATCGGCTCGTACTGGCCGGCCCTGCAGACCGCCAAGCTGTCCGTGCACGGCGACACCCTCGACGGCATCGCCTACCGGTTCCGCACCGAGGGCGCCACCGCGTTCGACGGCTACGACGTCCGCTTCGCCCGCTGGGACGGCGGCGCCTGGCAGCGCGAGACGGTGCTGGACCTCGACGGCCTCGGCCCGGGCGTGGAGACCTCCGCGGCCATCGAGACCACGTCCGCCGGCCCGACCACCCGCGTGTACGCGGTCGTGGAGACGACGTCGTGCGTCACCGGCCAGCAGAGCGCCGTCCTCCGCGCCGAGCAGGTGCGCGGCGAGAGCACGTGGCGGTTCGGCACCCTGGGCGACGCCCGGCCGGGCGCGCAGCGGCTCTCCGCCGTGACGACGCCCACCGGGACGGACCAGCTCTACGTGACCGTGCCGAGCGCCGGGGACCTCTTCCACGCGACGGTGCCGCGCACCGGCGGCACGGCGGAGGGCACCACGGCGGCCGCCGTCGTGGCCGGGCTGCGGGGCGAGAGCACCGACGTCAACGTCGCGCGCGGCGCGGACGTCACCGTGTCGTCCACGCTGCGCGCCGACACCGGCGGGGAGCTGGCGGTCGACGGGTCGTGCGTCGACGCGAGCCGCTGGATCTCCGCGGCCGACGACGCCCAGCCCGTGCTGACCGCCGACTGGGGCAGCACCGAGGCCGTGGACACCGTCCGCGTCCGCAGCGGCTACAGCAAGGCGACGGGCACGGCCGACGTGCTGCGGTCGTTCTCGGTGGAGCTGCACACGGCCGACGGCTGGGTGCCGGCCGGCCAGGTCACGAACAACACCTCGGGCACGGTCACCCTGCCCGTGCCCACCACGCAGGCGGACCAGGTGCGCCTGCTGATCACCGACCCGTCGAACTCGGCGACCGACGTCGCCCGCGTCTACGAGGTCGAGGTGCTCGCCGCCGACGGCTGACGTCGCGACGGCGCCGCACACCCGCACCACCCGCACCACCCGCACCACCCGCACCACGAGAACCATCTGAACCACCGGATCGAGGACTGAGAGATCATGCGCACGCAGACCGTCGAGGCGGACGTCGTCGTCGTCGGAGGGGGGCTCGCCGGCGTCAGCGCGGCGGTCGCCGCCGCGCGGCTGGGCCGCCAGGTGGTGCTGGTGAACAACCGGCCCGTGCTGGGCGGCAACTCCTCCTCCGAGGTGCGGGTGTGGGTGTGCGGCGCCACCGCGCACGGCAACCAGCGCTGGGCCCGGGAGACCGGGATCGTCGGCGAGATGTACGTGGAGAACCAATACCGCAACCCCGAGGGGAACCCGGTCTACTGGGACGACGTCGTGCTGGACACCGTGCGCCGCGAGGAGAACCTGCGGCTGTTCCTCAACACGGACGTCCGCGAGGTGGTGGCGACGGGCCCCGACGACGCGCGCCGCATCGAGTCCGTCACGGGCTGGACGATGGGCTCGGAGATCCTCACGACGTTCGTCGCGCCCGTCTTCCTCGACTGCACCGGCGACGGGCTCGTCGGGCACCTGGCCGGCGCGCGGTACCGGCTCGGCAAGGAGTCGCAGGCCGAGTTCGGGGAGGAGTGGGCGCCGCCGGAGCCGGTGCGCGAGTTCCTCGGCTCCACCCTGCTCTTCTACACCAAGGACCTCGGCCACCCCGTGAAGTACGTGGCGCCGGAGTCCGCCATCGACATCACCACCACGCCCATCCCCATGAACCGCGTCATCCGCAGCGGCGACTCCGGCGCGCACTACTGGTGGATCGAGTGGGGCGGCGAGCTCGACATCGTCGACGACAACGAGCGCATCCGCGACGAGCTGCGCGGCGTCATCCTCGGCATCTGGGACTACATCAAGAACTCCGGCAAGTTCGACGCCGAGAACCTCACGCTCGAGTGGATCGGCAACGTGCCCGGCAAGCGCGAGTACCGCCGCCTCATCGGCGACTACACGCTGCACCAGGGCGACGTGGTCGACCAGACGGTGTTCGACGACGGCGTCGCGTTCGGGGGCTGGTCCATCGACCTGCACCCCGCCCAGGGCATGTACGCCGAGGGGGCGGGCGCGCTGCAGCGCTTCTCCGACGGCGTCTTCGAGATCCCGTACCGCTCGCTGTACTCGGTCAACGTCGACAACCTGCTGTTCGCCGGGCGCGACGTCTCCGCCACCCACATCGCGTTCGGCGCGGCCCGGGTCATGGCCACGTGCGGCGCGATGGGCCAGGCGGCGGGCACGGCCGCGGCCCTGTGCGTGGAGCACGGCACCACCCCGCGCGGCATCTACACCGACCACCTCGACGAGCTGCGGCAGACGCTGCTGCGCTGGGACGCGCCCGCGGTCGGCATCGCGAACACCGACCCGCACGACCTCGCGCGCCGCGCCGCCGTCACCGCCTCCAGCACGACGACGCGGATCGCCGCGCCCCTCGTGGAGCAGCTGGACGGCGACCCGTACGACGCGTACGACGTCTACGACCTCGACGTCGACCTCGGCATCGTGCTGCCCGTGGACCCGCGCCTCGACACGGTCGAGCTGCTCGTCTCCGCGCGCCGCGACTCCACGCTGTCCGTCGAGGTGTTCTCCACCGGCAAGCCGCAGAACGTCGTCCCCGCGCACCTGGAGACCAAGACCGACGTCGTCGTGCCCGCCGGCGACGAGCGCTGGGTCACCGCGCACGTGCCGTTCGCGCCCGACGTGCCGCAGAACGCCGTCGTCGTGCTGCGCGCCAACCCGGACGTGGCCGTGCGGCTCACGTCCCCGCTGCCGGCGGGGGTGCTCACGCTGGTGCACCGCGTCGACAACGACGACCAGAACGTGCAGATCAGCTCCGAGGAGCTGCTGGTGCAGTGGCCCACCAAGCCGCTGCGCGGGCGGTCCGTCGTCTTCCGCGCCGGCCCGGACACCCACGCGCTCGCGCCCGAGCGCGCCACGAGCGGGTACCACCGCAACCACGGCGGGCCGCACCTGTGGGCGTCGTCCCCGATGGTGACCGGGCGCGACGAGTGGCTGCGCCTCGACTGGGACGAGCCGGTGACCGGCCGCGAGGTGCGGGTCGTGTTCGACGACGACCTCGACGTCGAGCTCAACACCCTGCACCACCACCGCACGCCCGACGAGATCATGCCGACCCTGGTCAAGGACTACCGGGTGGAGGTGCTGCCCGCGGACGGGGGCGCGTGGGTGACCGTCGCCGACGAGACCGACAACCGGTGGCGGCTGCGCACCCACCCCCTGCCCGCCGACGTGGGTCCCCTGCGGGCGGCGCGGCTGGTCGTGCGGTCCACCAACGGCGCAGCGCAGGCCCGCGTGGTCGCGCTGCGGGTGCAGGAGTGACCGTGCCGCACGCCGGGCTCACCCGCGCCGCACGCAGCACCGCGACGGTGTCCCGGACGGCGGACCGGGCTACGCTGACCGCCGTGCACAGGAAGGAGCGCACCGGCATCGTGGCGCTCGCCGTGCCGGACCTCGAGGAGCCGTACTTCGCCGAGCTCACGGCGCTGCTCGTGCGGCGCGCCGACGAGCGCGGGCTGTCGATCCTCATCCAGCAGACCGCCGGCGACCACGAGCGCGAGGTCGACGTCGCCAACGGCATCGGGCTGCCCCCGACCGACGGCCTCATCCACATCCCCCGCGCCCTGTCGGTGGCGGACCTGACCCGGCGCACCTCCCCCGGGCCGCTGGTGCTGCTCGGCGAGCACATCCTCGTCAGCCCGTTCACGCACGTGACCATCGACAACCGGGCCGCGTCTTACGCCGCGACCGAGCACCTGGCGTCCGTCGGGTGCCGACGCGTCGCGTTCGTCGGGCCGCGCGACGCCCGTCCCTCGGACGCCGCCGACCGCCGGTACGCCGGCTACCGCGAGGCCGTGGCCGCGCTGGGGATCGCCGACGACCCGGACCTGGTGGCCCAGGTCGAGGCGTTCACCCCGGCCGAGGGGCAGCGCGCCGTGCGCGACCTGCTGGACCGGGGCGTCGAGCTCGACGGCATCGTCTGCTCCAACGACTCGGTCGCGTTCGGGGCGCTGCCCGCGCTGCACGCGGCCGGCCGGCGGGTCCCGGACGACGTCGCCGTGATCGGGATCGACGACGTGCGCGGCGCCCGGTACGCCACGCCGTCGCTCACGTCCGTCTCCCCCGACAAGGAGGCGCTCGTCGAGCGTGCGCTGGGCGAGCTGGAGCGGCAGATCGCCACCCCGCCGGGCGCCAACCTGCCCGTGCAGCACGTCGTCGTGGAGGCACGCGTCGTGCCGCGCGCCAGCACCGCCCGCTGACGGGTGGGCACGGCGCGCTGCGGTCAGTCGGCCGGGACCACCCAGAGCTCGCCCACGTGCGCCTCGAGCAGCTCGCGCGCGTCGGCGTCCAGGCCGTCGTCGACGACGAGTCGCTCCACCTCGTGCAGGTCGACGATCGTCGTGAGGCCGACGACGCCCCACTTGGTGTGGTCGGCCAGCACGACGGCGTCCTGCCCGGCGGCGAGCAGCGCCCGGTCGGTCTCCGCCTCGAGCAGGTTCGGCGTGGTGAGCCCCGCGTGCAGGTCGACGCCGTGCACGCCGAGGAAGGCGACGTCGAGGTGCAGGTGCTCCAGCGAGCGCACCGCGACGGGCCCGACGAGGGCGTCCGACGGCGTGCGGACCCCGCCGGTGAGCACGACGGACTGCGTGTACGGCTCGTCGGCGCGGTCGGGGCGGCGGAACACCTCCGCGACCGGCAGCGAGTTCGTGACGACCGTGAGGTCGGGGACGGAGCGCAGCTCCTGCGCGAGCACCCACGTCGTCGTCCCGCCGGAGAGCCCCACCGCCATGCCCGGCTCGACGAGCTGCGCCGCCCGGCGCGCGATGGCGCGCTTCTCGGCCACGAGGTGCTGCGTGCGGGCGGTGAAGGCGCGCTCGTGCCCGGCGTCGCCCGCGTCGTCCCGCGTCGTCGCGCCGCCGCGCACCCGGTCGAGCTCGCCCGCGTCGGCGAGCGCCTCGATGTCCCGGCGCACCGTCATCGCGCTGACACCGAGCTCCTCGGCCAGCTCGGTGACGCTCGCGGCACCCCGACGGCGCACCTCGGCCACGATCCGCGACCTGCGTTCTGCGACGAGCACCCGCACCCCTTTCGACCCGCGGCACAGTCTGTCACGCAGGCTGGCGCCCGTTCGCCCGGTACTGCGCCGGGACGTGGAGAGCGACCGAACGAGCCTGGAGATCCCGTGACCCTGCCCGCCCCCTACGACGCCTGGTTCCCCGACAGCCCGATCGACGGCACGTACGGGTTCGACCGGGACGGCCTGCTCGCCGTGCCGCCCGCCGCCGAGCCCGCCGGCTTCGCCGACCTGTGGCGGTCGTGGCACGGTGCCGCGCGCAGGGTGCCCGCCGACGTCGTCTCCGAGCCGGTCGGCCGGCAGGGCGCCCACGAGGTGTCGGTCGTGACGTTCACCGCCGACGGCGGCCTGCGCCTGCGCGCGTGGGTGGCGCTGCCGGTCGACGGCGCCGTGCGGGTCGGGATCGTGCACGGGCACGGTTACGGCGGCCGCGAGGCGCCGTCGTCCGAGCGGGTGCCCCGCGACGCCGCGGTCATCTTCCCCGTGGCGCGCGGCCTGGGCGCGCTCAACGCGGGCGTCGGCGCCCCGGACGTCAGCTCCGCGCACGTCCTGGCGGGCATCGAGGACGTCGAGACGTACGTCCTGGGCCGGTGCGCCGTCGACCTGTGGCACGCCGCCACGGCCCTGCAGGAGGTGCTCTCCGGGGTGGCGGGCGCGCCGACCGGGGTGCCCCTGTACTACGTGGGCACCAGCTTCGGCGGCGGGGTGGGCGCGCTGGCCGTGCCGTGGGACGACCGCTTCGTGGGTGCCACGCTCGAGGTGCCGAGCTTCGGCCAGTACGACGAGCGCCTCGCGGTGCCGTGCACCGGCAGCGGCGAGGCGCAGCGCGGGTACGTCGCCGCGCACCCGGAGGCGCGGGCCGTCCTCGCCCTCACCGACGCGTCCGTCGCGGCGACGTACCTGCGCGTCCCGACACGGGTCGAGTGCGCCCTGTGGGACGCGCACGTCCCCCCGCCGGGGCAGTTCGGCGTGGCGGCAGGCGTCGCCGCCGCCGAGCGCGCGGGCACCGGGGCGGAGCTGGAGCTGGCCGTGCACTCCGCCGGGCACGCGGAGTACCCGGGGCAGGCGCGCGAGATGGCGGCGGCGTTCGCCGCCACGCGCGAGCACGTCGCGCGGGCGGTGGCCCGCGCGACGCGGTAACGCTCAGTTCCAGTCGTCGATCTTCACGTCCCGCGGGGACGGCGCGGCGTCGCCGCCCTCGACCAGGGCCTTGAGGCTCTGCAGGAACGTGGCCCACTTGGTGCTGCAGTGGTGCATGAACTCCACCGGCTCGCGCCAGCCGCGGTGCGCGAACAGCAGGATCGTCCAGTCGCCGTCCTGGCGCAGGTCCCACTCGATCGTCGTGCCGACCCACTCGTCCGGGCCTCCGACGACGCGCCACACCACGCGGCGCTGCAGGACCAGCTCCTCGACCTCCATCTCGAACGCACCGTCGGGGAAGCGGAACTCGAGCTTGCCGCCGAGGCCCGCGTCGCCCGTCGTCCTCTCGGTCCACCAGCCGGCGAGCCCCTCGACCGTCGACAACGCGTCGTACAGCTCCTGGGGCGTCGCGGTCCTCGTCCCGATCCTGTGCAGGATGTCGACCATGGTGATCAGCTCCTCGTGTCGGTCTTGCGAGTGTTCTCGATCGCCTCGGCGATCCCCTTGATGCGCTGCAGCCGGCGGTCCCAGGTGCGGCCGACGGCGGCCAGCTGGTCCGCGGCGCGGGCAAGCTGGACGGCGTCGACCTCGCACCGCCTCTCCCGTCCCGCCGTCGTGGACCGGACGAGGCCGGCACGGTCGAGCACGTCCAGGTGCTTGGCGACCGCCTGCCGCGTGACGGGCAGCTCCCGGCTCAGCGACGACGCGGTGCCGCCGCCCTCCGCGAGCAGCAGGTCGAGGATGCGCCTCCGGGTCGGGTCGCCGATCGCGGACCAGAGGGCGTCGTCCACGGGCGCCGCCCCGGTCATGACCGCACCCCCGGCGACCCCGCGTAGGTCACGAGCCGGGGCAGGTAGAACGCCCAGCCCTCGACGTGCTCGCGGTAGTGCTGCTCGAGGACCGCGACCTCCCAGCCCTGCTCGCGGAAGCCGGTCTCCGTCATACGCAGCAGCGTCCCGTCGCCCGACGGCACGAGCTCGAAGGTGACGAGCAGCGAGTTGCCCGCCGTCGCCTCCTCGCCCGAAGGGTGCGTCCACCGGAACGAGAACGTGCGCGGCGGCAGCGACTCGACCACCGTGAACGACTCGACCGTCCGGTCCGGGCCGTCTCCGAACGTGATCGACCCCGCCGCTCCGGGCTCCGGGTCGAAGTCCGCGTCGTCGGGCCACCACCGCCGCACGTGCTCCGGGCGGCTCACCACCTCGAAGACGACGTCGGGCGACGCCTCGACGTAGAGCTCGCGCTCGATGCTCCCCAGCTCGTTGACCGACCCCATGACCCCTCCTGCAACTAGTGGTTGCACATCACGCTAGCCCGTAGGCCAGGGATGCGCAACCACTAGTTGCAGAACAGGCGAGCGGGCTACCGCCGCCGCGTGGCCAGGAACTCCCCGATGCGGCCGATGGCCTCGGTGAGGACCTCCTCGTCGGGCAGGGTCACGAGGCGGAAGTGGTCGGGCTCGAACCAGTTGAACCCGGTGCCGTGGGTGACCAGGATCTTCTTGGCCCGCAGCAGGTCGATGACGAACGCCTCATCGTCCTCGATCGGGTACATCTCGGGGTCGAGGCGCGGGAAGCAGTACAGCGCGCCCTTCGGCCGCACGGACGTGACGCCGGGGATCTCGTTGAGCAGCTTGTCCGCCAGCATCGCCTGGTCGTAGAACCGGCCGCCGGGCACGATGAGCTCGTCGATCGACTGGTAGCCGCCCAGCGCCGTCTGGATGGCGTGCTGCGCGGGCACGTTGGCGCACATGCGCATGTTGGCCAGCAGCGTGAGGCCCTCGAGGAACTCGCTGGCGTTCTCCTTGGGGCCCGACACCATGACCCACCCGGCGCGGTAGCCGCACACGCGGTACGCCTTGGACAGGCCGCTGAACGTCAGGCAGAGCACGTCGTCGCCCGCGGCGGCCGCGGCGTGGTGGTGCGTGGCGCCGTCGAACAGGATCTTCTCGTAGATCTCGTCGGTGAGGACCACCAGGTCGTGGCGGCGGGCGATGTCGACCATCGCCTCCACCATCTCCTTGCTGTACACGGCGCCCGTGGGGTTGTTCGGGTTGATGATCACCATGGCGTGCGTGTTCTCGGTGATCTTCGACTCGAGGTCCTCGAGGTCCGGCATCCAGCCGTTCTCCTCGTCGCACCGGTAGTGCACGGCGGTGCCGCCGCACAGCGTCACGGCGCCGGTCCACAGCGGGTAGTCGGGCGCGGGGACGAGGATCTCGTTCCCCTCGTCGACGAACGCCTGGAGCACCATCGAGATGAGCTCGGAGACGCCGTTGCCGATGAAGACGTCGTCCACGCTCGTGTCGCGCAGCCCGCGCGACTGGTAGTACTGCGCCACCGCGGTGCGTGCCTCGTAGATGCCGCGCGAGTCGCTGTACCCCTGCGCCTCCGGCAGGTGGTGCACGACGTCGGCCTGGATGGCCGCCGGTGCCTCGAAGCCGAACGGCGCCGTGTTGCCGATGTTCAGCTTGAGGATGCGGTGGCCCTCGGCCTCGAGGCGCTGGGCCTCGACGAGGATGGGACCGCGGACGTCGTAGCGGACGCCGCGGAGCTTGCGGCTCTGTCGGATGGTACGCACGGGGACCATCATCCCCCGCCGCACCCCGTGCCCGACACGGCCAATCCGCGACGAGCGGACCCGGACCGCCGGGACGCCCGCCCCGCGACACCACCCTGCAGACCCTGCGGACCGCCCTGCTCGGACATAGCGTGTGCCGGGAAAGGTCAGATCAGGCAGGAGTGCTCGGAAATGCGCAATGTGGTCGGTCGACGGCGGGCAGCCGTCATGTGCGGGGCGTTGCTCGCCGGGGCAGGGCTGGTGGCCGTCGCCCAGGTGGCGTCGGCCGAGGTCCCGACGCCGGGGGCCGACGAGTCCGTCGTGACGGTGCGGGTCGGGGGCGACCGGACCGCGGACGGTGGGGTGGCTCCCCTGCCGGGCGTCACGCTGGGGCTGTACGCGGACCAGGACGCGACGACCGTGGTGGACGACGAGTGGGGCACCTGCGTCTCGGACGCCGACGGCGACTGCTCGTTCACCGTGCCGGACACGGGCGCCGGCGGGGACAACGCCGACGAGCAGTACGTGGTCAAGCAGATCTCCGCCCCCGACGGCTGGTTCGTCAACCCGACGCTGCGGGTCGGCTCGGGCAGCGGGTCGAGCTCGACGGCGCAGCCGTACGCCTTCACGACCCCCGCGCTCGCCGGCGGGGAGACCTACTCGTCGCTCGACCCCAGCATCGGCTTCATGGCCGGCCCCGCGTCGAGCGGCCGGCCGGTGACCGACTCGGAGGGGATCTGGCAGCAGTCGCGGACCAACCCCGGGCTGGTGCCGCAGTGCGGTGCCGACATCGCGCTCGTGCTCGACCTGTCGTCCTCGCTGGGCAGCCAGGTGACCAACCTCAAGGCGGCCACGGACTCCGTGGCGAACGCACTGGTCGGGACCCCGTCGCGCCTCGCCGTCTTCTCCTTCGACCGGTTCTCGCCGAGCTCCGGCTCCGACGGGAACCACCCCGAGCTGGTGAGCGTCGCCACCCAGCAGGGCGCCGACGCCTTCAAGGCGCAGTACGCCGACTGGACCACCGGGTCGGGCACCAACTGGGACCAGGGGCTGCGCGTCGTGGCGGACGCCGCCCCGGAGTACCAGATCGTCGTGATGATCACCGACGGCAACCCGACCCGCTTCGGGGCCACGGGCAGCGGCGGGACCGGCGGCACCACGCACCTGCGCGACGTCGAGAACGGCATCTACTCCGCGAACGCGGTCAAGGCCGAGGGGTCGCGGCTGCTGGTGCTCGGGGTCGGCTCCGGGATCGACGACGTCAGCCGGCTCAACCTGCGCGCCCTGTCGGGCGAGACGTTCTACACGGGCGGCGACGCCGAGGACGCGGACTACTTCGACCTGGACGACTTCGAGGCCGCCGGGTCGGCGCTGCGCGACCTGCTCCTCAGCAGCTGCGACGCACGGATCAACGTCACCAAGGCGCTGGTGCCCGCCGGGAACGAGGCCGGGGACGTCTCCGGCGCCGTGCCCGCCGGCGAGGGCTGGCAGTTCGGCGCCGCCACGTCCACCCCGGGCGTCACGCTCGACCCGACGTCGGCGACCACGATCGACGACGGCACCGGCAGCGTCGCCTTCGACGTCGACTACGACGGCCTTCCCACGGACGCCGAGGTGTCGCTGTCCGAGACCCAGCAGGACGGCTACACGCTGGTGCCCGTCGACGGCCAGAACGCCGTCTGCGTCGACAAGCTCGACGACGACGCCCCGGTCACCGCGACGAACGACGGCTCGACCGGGTTCACCTTCGGGCTCCCGGCCTCCGGGTTCGTGAGCTGCACGGTGTACAACCAGCCGCTCAGCAGCGTCGTGGTGGACAAGACGTGGGTGATCGACGGCGTGGAGCTCCCCGAGGGGGAGCAGCCGGACGGCTTCACGGCACAGCTCTCGCTCACGGGGCCCGGCGGCGCCGGCGCGACCGACCAGGACTGGAGCGATCCGCGCGGCGGGTACCAGGGACCCGAGGAGGTCACCGTCGACGAGACGGCGAGCATCCCGGACGGGTGCGTGCTGGCGGACGCGGAGGTGACGGCCGTGGACGGCGAGGCCGTGGACCCCGCGCCGCTGCCGTTCGACACCACTGCGGCGTACCCCGTCCGGGAGGTCGAGGTGACCAACCGGGTGACGTGCCCGCCCATGCTCACCCTCGTCAAGGAGGTCGTCAACGACGACGGCGGCACGGCCACGCCCGGCGACTGGACGCTGTCGGCGACCGGCCCGGTCGAGATCGAGGGCGTCACGGGCGACGACTCCATCACCTTCGCCTCCGTCGAGGCCGGTGACTACACGCTCGCCGAGGACGGGCCCGAGGGCTACGACTCGCTGGGATGGACGTGCGTCGACGACGTCACGGGCGCCGACGTGGCGGTGGTCGACGACGTCGTGAGCGTCGGGGCCGAGGACGCGGTCACCTGCACCGTGACCAACGACGACGTCGCAGCACCCACGCCCAGCCCGTCGCCGTCGCCCAGCACGACGCCGACGCCGACACCCAGCACGACGCCCAGCCCGTCGCCCAGCCCGTCGCCCACGGCGACCGCGAGCCCCTCCCCCACCCCGGGACCGGGCACGGCCGGGCCCGGGGGCGCGGGCCCCGGTGGCCCGGCGGCACCCGGCGGGCCGGGGTCGCTGCCCCTGACGGGCGCCGGCATCGCCGGGCTGCTGTCCGCCGCGGTGGCGCTGGTCCTGGCCGGGTGGGGCGTCGTCGCGGCGGTGCGCCGCCGCAGCACCTCCTGACGTGACCCGCCCGCTCGCGCGACCGGAGCCGCGCCGGGCGGGCGGGTTGGCACCGGGGCGCACGGTGGGCGACGGTAGGAGTCTGGTCTCGCTCCCGTTCGGAGGTCGTCATGAAGGTCGTCGTCATCGGTGCGCTCGGCAAGGTCGCGCGCCAGCTCCTCCCCCTGCTGGCCGACGGCGGCACCGGCCCGGTGGTCGACGTCGCCGGGGTGGTCCGCAAGCCCGAGCAGACGGACCGGGTGGCCGACCTCGGGGCGGACCCGGTGCTGCTGGACGTCGAGCACGCGAGCACCGACGAGATCGCCGCCGTGCTGGCCGGCGCGGACGCCGTCGTGTGGTCCGCCGGGGCCGGCGGCGGCAACCCGGACCGCACGTACGCCGTCGACCGGGACGCCGCGATCCGCTCCATGGACGCCGCCGCGAGCGCCGGTGTGCGCCGGTACGTCATGGTGTCGTGGGTGGGTTCGACGCCGGAGCACGGCGTCCCGGAGAGCGCCGGGTTCTTCGCCTACGCGGACGCCAAGCTCGCGGCCGACGACCACCTGCGCACCACCGACCTGGACTGGACGATTCTCGGTCCGGGCACCCTGACGGACGACCCGCCGACCGGGCGCATCGCCGTCCTGCCCGAGACGGGCGCCGTCCCCGCC
Organism: Isoptericola sp. NPDC019693; assembly: GCF_044389085.1. NCBI lineage: Bacteria > Bacillati > Actinomycetota > Actinomycetes > Micrococcales > Promicromonosporaceae > Isoptericola > Isoptericola sp. NPDC019693. The sequence continues at coordinate 49,609 of NZ_JBIRXP010000009.1, forward strand.
GGGACGGACACGAGCGTGCCGCGCGCCGACGTCGCGCAGGTCGTGGCCGCGACGCTGCGCGAGCCCGCGAGCGTCGGCCGCTTCGTCCGGTTCTCCGCCGGGGACACGCCGATCCCGACGGCGCTGCGCAACCTCTCGTAGACGGCGTCGCGGCTGCGGGTCGTCAGCCGCGACGCAGGCGCTGTGCGTAGACGTCGAGCACCTGGATGATGCCCGAGTGCTGGTAGACGCGGTTGCGCTGCATCCCGGTGCGTTCCTCCAGCACCCCGGCGTCGACCAGCTGTCCGAGCGCGCGCTGGGCACCCATGCCGTTCATCCCGACGCGCTCGATCAGCAGGGTCGCGTTCACCACGGGGTGCGCGACCAGGTGCGGCAGCACCTTCCACGCCCCGGCGTTGCGCCGTACGCCGGACATCCGGTCCCGGGACCACTCGACCTGGGCGGCAAGGTCGTCGACCAGGTGGGCGCCCGAGCTGGCTGCGAAGCGGCTGGCGTTGCCGAAGGCCTCGATGATCGGCCTCGCGTCGCCCTCGCGGAAAGCGCGCAGCGCGGAGAAGTACCCCTCGGTGTCCCGCAGCAACCCGGCCGAGACAGGTGCCGTGGTGCTGGCCAGCACACCCTTGGAACGCAGCAGGGCCTGCACGATCGCGCGGCCGGTGCGGCCGTTCCCGTCGGCGAGCGGGTGGATGGTCTCGAACTGAGCGTGCGCGATCGCCGCCTGCACGAGCACGGGCATGTCGTCGCGGCGCATGAACTCCACCAGGTCGCCCATCGCGGCGGGCACGTGCTCGGCCTGCGGGGCGACGTGGCTGGCGCCGAGCGGACTGAGCCCGCTGGAGCCCACCCACACCAGCCCTTCGCGGTAGCGACCGGCGTGCTCCTCCCAGCCGGTCTGAGCTTCCAGCAGCTCACGTTGCATCACGAGGATCGCGTCTGTGTCGAGTCGGTCGGAGAGGTCGAGAGCGGCTTCCATGGCACGGACGTTGGCCACGACCACTGTGGCGTTCTGCGACGTGGACTGGTCGATCTCGGCGAGGGCGAGCTGCCGAGCGCCGACGGTCAGGTTCTCGATCTGGGAGGACGAGGTCGACTCGGTGCGCAGCAGGATCGACGACATCGGGCCGAGTGTCGGACTGTCCGCGCCGAGCACGGATCGTGCGTAGGTGTCGAAGCGCGTCAGCGCCGCGGTCGCTTCCTCAGCGTCCGCGGCTAGGTCCGTCGGCAGGACCGGCACATACTGTGCGATGGGAGGGGTCACTGCGGACCGGTATGGCCCGCTGGCGGCCGCTACCCGCGCACGGCCGTGCAGTCCGTCGGGCTCCGCCTGCCAGACGTGCTCCTCGTAGCCCATTTCGGGCACGTTCACCGGAAGTGTGACCACGCTCCGCATCTTAGTAACACTTCATGCCAATGTGTTCCTAGGCCACCCGCGGGCCTCACACGACGCCGGCTCGGTGTCTGCGCCGGCGGCGACATCGTCACGCTGGACCCGCCGTCCGACGGCCCGCCTCCCGACGTCGCGCGCTGATCGCGCCGTGCGGCCGGACGCCGGGGTCGTCGCGCTCGGCCGTCCCCACGAGGTCGAACCCGGCCCGCTCGACGCGGGCCGCCAGCTCGTCGACGGGCCAGAACCACGCCCTCGTCACGGCATGGTCGAACGGCTCGACGCGCGGACCGCGGCAGAACCCCAGCAGCAGCCCGCCGCCCGGCGCGACGGCGCGGGCGAGCTCGGCGAGCACCTCGTCGACCCCCGTGCCGTCCACAGCCTCGGGCGAGGTGTGGATCACGGAGTACCAGGCGAGCACGCCGCCGAGACTGCCGTCCGGCACGCCGAGGTCGGCGAGCGCGGCGCGGCGGAACGGGACGCCGGGATACGTCGCCCGGGCGCGCTCCAGGAACGGCTCCGCGAGGTCGACGCCCTCCGCGTCCAGGCCCTGGCGGGCGAGGAAGTCCGTCCAGTGCCCCGGCCCGCACCCGGCATCGACGACGCGCCCGGTCAGCCCGGCGGCCCACCGCGCGACGAGGTCGCGGTCGTCGTCGTGCACCGCGTCCATCGACCCGAACAGCGCGGTGTACTCCTGTGCGCGGGCAGCGTAGGCCGCGCCCGCGTCCGTCATCGAGGCGTCACCGGCTCAGTCCAGCTCCCGCAGGGGCGAGGTGCGCTCGCCGCCCGCGTCCCCGGTGTTGACGGTGGAGGTCGGCTCGACGAGCAGCGCGTGCACCTCGCCGTCGGCGCGCGGGCAGTGCTCGACGCCCTTCGGCACGACGAAGACGTCGTGCGGGCCGAGGACGACGTCCCGGTCGCGGAGCTGGATGGTGAGCCGACCGCTGAGCACGAGGAACAGCTCGTCGGTGTCGTCGTGCGTGTGCCAGACGAACTCGCCGTCCAGCTTGACCACCTTGACGGCGTAGTCGTTGACGCTCGCGAGCAGGTGCGGCTGCCACGGCTCGGGGATGCTCTCGAGTGCGGTGCGGATGTTCCTCACGTCGCTGCTCACGGGGCCACCCTAGGCCGGTGCTGCCCCGGCGCGTCCGAGCACGGTCCGGATGGACCGCCGCGCGTGCTCCCGCGCCCGCGCGGCGGACGGAGGAGGGTCCAGACCGAGCAGCCGGCGCCGGTGCGGCTCGCCGAGCAGCAGCGTGTACAGCTCCTCGGCGCGCTCCCGCGGGCCGCCGAGATCGGGGTGCTCGGCGGCGAGCAGTGCCGCGAGGACGTCGACGGAGCGCCCCGGGCCGCGCTCGTAGAAGTCGGCGGCGAGCCCGGGCAGCTGGCGCGCCTCGGCGATCACCAGCCGGTGCAGTGTCACGGCGTCGTCGCCGTGCAGCGTCCGCACGATCCGTGTCGCGACCTCCTCGAGGCCGTCTCCCGCGTGCAGGCCCTCCTCCTCGTGCCCGTGCAGGCGCTCGACGGCGGCGAGGAAGAGCCCGGCCTTGTCCATGAAGTGGCTGTAGATCGTGCGCTTGGTCGCGCCGGCCGCCGCCGCGACGCCGCCGATCGTGGTCGCGGCGAGCCCGTGCTCGGCGAGCTGCGCGATCGCGGCGTCGAGGATCGCTTCGCGCCGCGCGTCGACCTCGTCCCGCCGCGGGCGACCTCGGCGGGCGGCGGGTCGGTCCGTCGTCGTTCCCATGCTCTAATGATACGACAGCGTTTCATTCTTGCGATGCCTGGCACGAGGAGGACCGATGGCTGGACGACGGCTGCTGCACGTGGCCTTCAGCGACGACTGGGAGGCCTGCGGACGGTTCGGCGAGTACGACGTCGCCACCCGCCGCACCCTCGTCGACGACGCGGGCCACGTCCACGCGACCACCGCCGCCGGCCTGCCGGCCGTGCTGCGGGACGTGTACGGGGACGCCACCGAGCCGCTCGTCCTCGCCGTCGTCGACGAGGGCGCCCTCGACGCCCAGGGGATCCCCGTGCGCTGGGAGCCCGACGCCGCGGGGACCCCCTCCCCGCGCATCGGCGGGGCGCTGCCGATGGACCGCGACACCGTGGTCGCCGTCCTGGAGATCGGGCGCGGGCCCGACGGGTGGGTCGCACCCGACCTCGCCGGGCTGGACGTGCGCGAGACCGCGCCGCCCCTCAGCCCGCCGGTCAGCCCAGGAAGCTCGTGAGCCGGCGGCGGACGCCCGCCGCGTCGAGGCCGTGCGCGGCGGCGTGGTCGCGCGGCGTGCCGTAGCGCCGCAGCTCCGCCTCGCCGGGCACGCCGACGTGCAGCACGCGGCTGGGACGGTCCGCCAGCGCCGCCGCCACGGCCGCGGCGCTCGTGCCCTCCAGGTACGGCTCGACGACGGCGAGCACGGGCGCGGGGCCGGCCAGCGCGCGCAGCCCGTCGGCGTCGAGCGGGTGCGGGGTGGCTGTCCACGCGACCCGCACGGGCAGGCCGGCGGTCGCCTCGAGCACGGTGTCGAGCATCGGCCCGACGGCGAGGACGACCGGCGCCGAGCCCGACGACGGCGCCGGCCCCGCGGCGTCGCGCACCAGGTGCAGCCTCCCGTCCACCGGGCCGGGCCGGGCGTTGCGCTGCCCGGAGAGCCGGACGTACGCCCGGCCGGTGCCCGCGGCCTCGCGGCGCAGCAGCTCCGCGACCTCGTCGGCGTGGCCCGGCACGTGCACCGTCCAGCCGGGCAGCGCGGAGATCAGCGCGACGTCCGCGGGCGCCTGGTGGGTGCGGCCGCCGGCGGAGACGTCGTACGACGCGCCCGCGCTCACGAGGACCGCCCCGACGTCCTGGTGCCCCAGGTCCAGCTTGACCTGCTCGTACGGTCGCTCCACGAGGAACGACGCGAACGTGTGCACGATCGGGCGCCGACCGGCGAGCGCCAGGCCGCCCGCCACGCCGATCAGCGCCTGCTCGCGGATGCCGACGTCGATGACGCGGCCGGGGTGGCGCTCGATCGCGCGGGACATATAGCCGGACCCGATCACCGCCAGGACGACGTCGACGTCGGGGTACGCGTCGAGCAGCGGGTCCAGCTCGTCGTAGAAACGGGTGCGCAGGTCCAGCGCCTGCGACGCCGGGGCGAGGGTGGTCATGCCGCCTCCTTGCTCGTCGGGCTGCTCGTCGGGCTGCCCGTCGTGTCGACCACCACGACCGTCGGGCGGTCGGGCTCGGTGCGCCGCAGCGCCGCGGTGAGCCGGGGCTGGTCGTGGGTGCGCACCTCGGCGGCCACCCACCCCTCGAGGGCGAACCGCGGCGCGATGCCGCCGGGCCAGCCGAGACCGTCGCTGCGGTTGTCGACGACGACGCACGTGAGGTTGCCGAGGCCGAACCTGCCCGCCACCTGGATCGCCTCGGCGTTGCTGCCCTCGTCCAGCTCGGCGTCGCCCACGAGCACCACGACGCGCGCGGGCGACCGGCCGCGCAGCCCCAGCGCGAGGCCGACGGCGAGGGGCAGCCCGTGGCCCAGGGAGCCGCTGCCGATCTCGATGCCGGGCACCAGGGTGCGGTCGGGGTGGTGGCCCAGCGGCGAGTCGAACGACGCGACGTCGTCCAGCCACTCCGCGGGGAAGAATCCCTTCGCCGCCAGCACCGCGTACGTCGACGCCGGGCCGTGCCCCTTGGAGAGCAGGAAGCGGTCGCGGTCGGGGGCCTCGGGGCTGGCCGGGTCGACGCGGAGCACCTGGTCGTACAAGGTCCACACGACGTCGAGCGTGGAGTGGGCGCTGGGGTCGTGCTTCTCGTCGCCCGTCACGCGGGCGACGAGGTCGCGGACGTGCCGCGGGACCCTGGCGGGGACGGCCTGCACCGGCGTGATCGTCGTCATGCCACGATCGTCCGACCTGAACCATGGTTGAGGTCAACCCCTGTCGGCGACGTGCGCGTGCGCCACCTCACGCGCCGCCGTCCTGCGGAAACGCGAGGTCGGAGGCAGGATCGAGACGGACCCGCCACCGTCACCTGGAGGTCTCGTCATGGCCCGCACCGTCGCCGAACACCTCGTCGACCAGCTCGTCGCCGCCGGCGTCAAGCGCATCTACGGCATCGTCGGGGACTCGCTGAACCCCGTCGTCGACGCCGTCCGCCGCACCGAGGGCATCGACTGGGTGCACGTGCGCCACGAGGAGGCCGCGGCGTTCGCGGCCGCCGCCGACGCCGAGGTGACGGGCGAGCTCGCCGTCTGCGCCGGGTCGTGCGGGCCGGGCAACCTGCACCTCATCAACGGCCTCTACGACGCGAACCGCTCTAGGCTGCCGGTGCTCGCCATCGCGTCGCACATCCCCAGCGCGCAGATCGGCACCCAGTTCTTCCAGGAGACGCACCCGGACCGCATCTTCAACGAGGCGTCCGTGTTCTCGGAGCTGATCTCGTCGCCGGCCCAGCTGCCGCGGGTCACGCGGTCCGCCATCCAGCACGCGCTCGCCGCCCCCGGTGTCGCGGTGCTGACCCTGCCGGGCGACGTCGCCGACGAGCGCGTGCCCGACGACGACGCCCCGATCCTCGTGCCCGGCGCCTGCCCGGCGCGCGTCGTGCCGAACGACGCCGACGTCCAGGCGCTCGCCGACGCGATCAACCAGGCGAAGAAGGTGACGCTGTTCGTCGGGGCCGGGGCGCGCGACGCCCGCGACGCCGTCCTGGAGCTCGCCGACCTCGCCGCCGCCCCCGTCGGCCACTCGCTGCGCGGCAAGGAGATCATCCAGTACGAGAACCCCCACGACGTCGGCATGTCCGGCCTGCTCGGCTACGGCTCCTGCCACGAGGCGATGCACTCCGCCGACCTGCTGGTGCTCGTGGGCACCGACTTCCCGTACGACTCGTTCCTGCCGTCCGGCGTCCGCACCGCCCAGATCGACGTCGACGCCTCCCATCTCGGCCGCCGCACCCGCCTCGACGTGCCCGTGCACGGCGACGTCGGCGAGACCCTCAAGCTGCTCAACCCGCTGATCCAGCGCAAGAAGGACCGCAAGTTCCTGCGCTCGATGGTCGACAAGCACGCCGGGATCATGACCAAGGTCGTGGGCGCGTACACGCGCAACGTGGAGAAGCACACGCCGATCCACCCCGAGTACGCGGCCGTGCAGCTCGACGAGACGGCCGCCGACGACGCCGTGTTCACCGTCGACACCGGCATGAACAACGTGTGGGCGGCCCGGTACCTCACGCCCAACGGGAAGCGGCGCGTCATCGGGTCGTTCATCCACGGCTCGATGGCGAACGCGCTGCCGCACGCCATCGGCGCCGCGTTCGCGCAGCCCGGCCGGCAGGTCGTGGCCCTCGCCGGCGACGGCGGCCTGTCCATGCTGCTGGGCGAGCTCATCACGGTGCGCACGTACGACCTGCCGGTGAAGATCGTCGTCTTCAACAACGCGACCCTCGGCATGGTGAAGCTCGAGATGCTCGTCGAAGGGCTGCCCTCGTACGGCACCGACTCCCCGCCGGTGGACTACCGGAACATCGGCCTCGCCGTCGGCATCCCGTCCGTGCGCGTGGAGCGGCCGAAGGACCTGCGCCGGGCGCTGAAGGACGGCCTGGACCGCAAGGGCCCGGCGCTCATCGAGGTCGTCACCGACCCGAACGCGCTGTCCATCCCGCCGTCCATCACGACGGGGCAGATCCGCGGGTTCGCCACCGCGATGACGAAGGAGATCTTCGGCGGAGGCATGGGCGAGGTCATGTCCATGGCCCGCTCGAACCTGCGCAACCTCCCCCGCTGACCCCAGCCCGAGTGTGGTGAGCGGGGGGGGGGGGCCCGGGGGGGGGGGCCCACCGCCCCCCCCCCCCCCCCCCCCCCCACACGGGGGCCCCCGGGGGGGGGGGGGGGGGGGGCGGGGGGGGGGGGCGCCCCCCCCCGGCCCCCCCCCCCCGCCCACGACGAGATCAGGGGCGCCAGGTGGCGGCGACGGCGAGGAAGGCGTCGTTGGCCTCGACCTCGCCGATGCTCACACGCAGGCCGTCGCCCGCGAACGGGCGCACCAGGACGCCGGCGGCGGTGGCTTCGGCGGCGCGGTCCACGGTGTCCTCGCCGAGCGGGAGCCACACGAAGTTGGCGTGCGTCTCGGGCAGGTCCCAGCCCTGCTCGCGCAGGGCGGCGACGACGCGCTCACGCTCGGCGACGAGCGCGTCGACCCGCTCGCGCAGCTCGTGCTGGGCCACGGGCTCGAGGGAGGCCAGCGCCGCGCGCTGGGCGACGTGGTTGACGCCGAACGGGGTGGAGACCGCGCGGATCCCCGCGGCGAGGCGCGGCTCGGCGACGGCGTAGCCCACGCGCAGGCCCGCCAGCCCGTACGCCTTGGACAGCGTGCGCAGCAGGACGACGTTCGGGTGCCGCCGGAGCAGGTCGACACCCTCGGGCGCCTGCGGGTCGCGCACGAACTCGAGGTACGCCTCGTCCACGATCACCAGCACGTCGCGGGGCACGGCGGCGAGGAGCTCCTCGAGCTCGTCCGCGTGCACCACGGGCCCGGTGGGGTTGTTCGGCGTGCAGACCATGACCACGCGCGTGCGCGGCGTGACGGCGGCGGCCATCGCCGGCAGGTCGAGCCGGCCGTCCGCGCGGACCGGCACCGTCACCGCGACGCCGCCCGCGACGGCGACGACGATCGGGTAGGCCTCGAACGAGCGCCACGGGAACACGACCTCGTCGCCGTGCTCGACGACGGCCTGCAGCACGTGCGCCAGCACGGCCACCGAGCCGTTGCCCACGACGACCTGGTCCGCCCGGACGCCGACGTGCGCCGCCAGCGCCTCGACCAGCTCGGTCGCGTACATGTCGGGGTAGCGGTTGGTCTCCTCGGCCGCGCGCGTGATGGCCTCGAGGACGGACGGCAGCGGCGGGTACGGGTTCTCGTTCGACGACAGCTTCCACAGCTGCGCGCCCTCCGCGGGCCGCGCGCCCGGCACGTACGCGGGCAGCGCGGCGACGGCGGCGCGCAGGGGGACGGTCGAGGCGGGAGCGACGTGCGGGTCAGCGGGGGTGGTCACAGCGATCAAGGATGCCACCCGCGTGGGGTGGCCGAGGTAGTCGCTCCCGCCGCGCGGTAGTACCGCCCTCGCCGAGGTAGTACCTCGCGAAGACCCGTACTACCTCGGCAGGTCTCGCACTATCTCGGCGCGATCCGTACTACCTCGCGAGGGTGGGTACTACCTCGGCGGGGTCGCGCACCAGGCCGGCGAAGAACCGGGCGATCGCGTCGGCCGCCGACACCTCGACGGCCTCCTCGACGTCCGGGCTGTAGTTGGTGTTCGTGTTGATGTCGTACGGCACGGTGCGCCCGTCGACCGTCTCGAAGAACTCGACGCCGGCGATCTCGATCCCCTGCTCCGCGAGCAGGCGCTCGAGCCGGGCGACGAGGGGGTGCTCGGCCGTGATCTCCGGCCGCAGGGCGAACAGGGGCGGCGGGGCGACGCCGTCGGCACCCGGCAGCGCGCACGCCTCCGCCGGGCACAGCTCGAACCCCGTCGAGGTGTCCACCCGGACGGCGTAGTGGAACCGGCCGCCGACGAACTCCGCCCGCGTGACGAACGGCTCCGGCGCGACGAGCAGCTCCTGCAGCAGCCACACGCCGTCCACCGGGTCCTCGAGGAGCCCGGCGTCCAGCGCGGCGCCGAAGGACCCGACGTCGTCGAACCGCTGCACCCCGAGCCCCTTGCCGCCGCGGTTGTGCTTGGTGATGAACGGTGCGCCGAACCGTTCGGCCGCCGCCCGCAGGGCCGCGCGGTCCGTGACCGCGGTCGTGCGCGGCACGTCGAGCCCGGCCGCGCGCAGCAGGCTGTACTGGCGCACCTTGCTCACCTCGAGCGCGGCCGCCCGCGTCCCGTTCACGACCCGGCGCCCCGCCGACTCCGCGCGGGACAGCACCGCCTGCGCGGCCTCCGGCGCGTGCGGGACGCCGCGGGTGTGCGCGGACGCGCTGAGCCGGGACCAGTGCACCGCCCGGGGCGGCGCCTCGGCGAGGTCCAGCGTGACGTCGCCCAGGTGCCAGGGCTCCAGGGGCACGCCGGCGCGCTCGAAGGCCCGCTCGAACGGCGGCAGCCAGTCGGGGTTGTCGTGCAGGACGAGGACGGACGGCTCGCTCACCCGGCGAGCCTACGCGCGGGCGCCCGCGGCGAGCAGCCCAGGCCCTGTGCCGAGCAGCCCGGGGACCCTCGCACCGAGCGTCGTGCCCGGCCCTGGCCGCCGTGACGTGCCACGATGACGGGATGAACTTCATCGTCCGCACCCTCGTCACGGCCGTGGCGCTGTGGCTGAGCGACCTGATCTTCACCAACCTCGAGATCCTGCCCCCGTACGACGGCGACAACGTGCTGGAGTACGTCCTGGCGGTGCTCGGCGTGGCGCTGGTGTTCACCCTCATCAGCAGCTTCGTGAAGCCGATCGTCAGCATCATCTCGATCCCGTTGCTCATCCTCACGCTGGGGCTCTTCTACCTGGTCATCAACGCCTTCGTGCTCTGGCTCACCACGTGGATCACGGACCAGGGGTGGTTCGGCGACTGGGGTGTCGACGTCACGGGAGGGTTCTGGTGGTTCGTCTGGATCGCCCTCATCCTCGCCGTCCTGCAGGCGATCATCGGCGCGTTCGCGCCGAAGAAGGGCTGATCGCGCGGCCCTGCGCACCTCAGTGCCATGTCGCCCCCGTCGGGTTCCCCGGCGGGGGCGACGTCGTCCCGGGCACCGTCCCGAGCGTCCCCGGGCCTGGTCCTGGGCCTGGGCCGGGGGCCAGCACCACGGGCGGTGCCGGGTCCACGCGCCGCGCCGTGAAGAACCGCGTGCGTGCCCGCGTGCCCCCGAGCAGCTGGTCGAGGCGCGCCGTCACCCCCGTGACGCGCACGTTCCCGGTCCGTTCGGCGGCGGCCAGCGTGCGCAGGTGGGTCGGCATGGCGTGCGCCAGGGCGATGCTGCCGGCCGCCGCGACGTCGGCCGGGTCGGACGAGTCCTGCAGCCGGCGCCCGACGGTGACGCGGTCCACGGTGGCGGGCCCCTCCCGGAGGGACCGGCCGTCCACGTTCTCGACCAGGCTCTCCTCGTTCTCCACGTGCAGCACCGGCACCCCCGCCGGGAGGTCGAACGTGGCGGTCGGCGCCCCCGCGGTCACCACCCCGCCGACCGGGTGCCGCGCACGGAACCCCGGCGACGCCGCGAGCGCCGCCGCGGAGATCCCGCCGAGGCTGTGCCCCACCAGCAGCACCGGCTCGTCCGGGGCCGCGCCCGCCGCGTCGAGGGCCTGCTCCACGGCCACGGACACGTCCGCCGTCTCGTGGGCCATGAGGCTCAGGTCGGTCGCCGCGTCGAACGGGTTCGCCGCCGACAGGAAGCGCTGGGTGCCGGGGATCAGCACGGTCCACGACGTGCTCCCGTCCGCGTGCACGACCTCCTCCACCGCGAGCGTGCCCGCCGGGACGCCGGCCGCGGGCCGGTCGACGACGCCGCTGCCCTGGGGGTAGAGGTCCGCGGTGCGGGCCAGCGCCTCCGCCACGGTCCCCGCGGGGCGGTCGGCCCATGCCGGACGCGGGCCGGCGAGGTCGTCGTCGCCCAGGGCCACCACCTGCGGCACGGCCGCCGGCAGCAGCGCGGCCACGACGTCGGACAGCGAGGCCGCGCCCCGGGTGACGGGGTCGAGCCCGGCCGGGCCCTCCGCGATCACGCGCCGCAGGTCCTGCCAGGTCGGCGGACGGGTGACGCCGAGGCCCGCCGCGAGACCCGCGACCGCCTCGTCCGACAGCGGGGCCAGCACGGGCCAGAGGTGAGCCAGGCGCCCGTCCGGGCCCGACGTCACGGGGGCCGTCGGCGGCTCGGGAGCGGGCGACGCGGGTGGCGGCGCCGCCGTCGCGCCCGGGGACGGCGTGCGCCCGCCCGTCGACGCACCGCGGACGGCGGCGGCCCCGGAGGTGACGCCGAGCACCGGCAGCGCGCGCCACCCGAGCCACGCCCCCGCCACCCCTGCGAGCAGCGTGACCGCCCCCTCGGCGGCCCGCTGCGCCGTGTTCTCCGCGTCCCGGTACAGGCCGGCGGCGAACCGTAGGCGGCGGGCGCTCCGTTCGGCCTCCTGGGTGCGCGCGGTCAGCCTGGCGCTCGCCTCGTCCAGCAGGGCGGCGGCCGCCTCGCGGCGCGCGGCCGCCACGACGTCGGGCGCGGCGGGAACGGGCACGGAGGGCGCGACGACCGGGTCGGGGGCCCAGACCGCGCCCCGCAGGGTCCCCGACCCGCCGAGGCACCGGTGGGACGCCCGGCGCAGCCGCTCCGCCGCCGCGTCGAGCAGCACGGCCGCCCCCTCGACGGCCTCCGCGTCGACGCGCGAGACGCCGCGCCCTCCGGCGACGGCCAGCGTCTCCTCGGGCGGCAGCCCGCGCGTCACCGGGCCAGCATCCCTGCGGCGTCGTCGAGGAGGCGGAGGTCGGCGTCGAGGCCGGCGAGCAGGGCGGCGACGTCGTCCCGGAACCGGTCGGCCGCCGTCGACTCCCAGGCCACCGCGAGGCTGCGCCGCGCGCTCGCGGCGGCGTCGTCGACGTCCCACCGCGCCGCGAGGGCCTGGTCGCGGGCGGCGCTCGGGAACGGGGACGGCGGGGCGGGTGAGGTCATGCCCGCGACGCTAGGCCGCGAGCCCGCGGCCGCTCCCCGTCCCGACGCGACCTGTGGACGGCCTGCACCTGGGGACAGGCTCCGTGCCGCACCGCTTCGCGGCCGCGTCCGGCGACGCCGACCTCGGCGTTGTGAGCGCGATTTCGGGGGCTTTCCGTGGCCTGAATGTCCCCGAAATCGCGCTCACAACGGCCGGCCGGGCCCGTGGGAGAATGTGGGCCGTGACCTCCCCCGCGCCGCAGACCTCGCCGACAGAGTCCACAGCCGTCCCGACCCGCGTCAGCCTCGCCGGCGTCACCCCGCCGATCGCCCTCGGACCGCTCGACGGCCGCTACCGCGCCGCCGTCGCGCCGCTGGTGGACCACCTCAGCGAGGCGGCGCTCAACCGGGCGCGCATCCACGTCGAGGTCGAGTGGCTGGTCACGCTGTGCAACGGCACGCAGGCCGCCCCGGGCGCGGTCGTCCCCGGCGCCCCCACGCTCACGGACGCCGAGATCGCCTACCTGCGGCAGATCCCCGCGACGTTCGGCGCGGACGAGATCGCCGAGCTGGCCGCGATCGAGCGCGAGACCGTGCACGACGTCAAGGCCGTCGAGTACTTCATCAAGCGCCGCATCGCCGCCGCGCCCGAGGTGCTGGGCACCACGAACCTGCCCGCCGCGAGCGAGCTCGTGCACTTCGCGTGCACGTCCGAGGACATCAACAACCTGTCGTACGCGCTCATGGTGCAGGGCGGGGTGCGCGACGTCTGGCTGCCCGCCGCGACCGCGCTGACCGACCAGCTGGCCGACATGGCCCGCGAGCACGCCGAGGTGCCGATGCTGAGCCGCACCCACGGGCAGCCGGCCACGCCGACCACGATGGGCAAGGAGCTCGCCGTCCTCGCGCACCGCCTGCGCCGCCAGCTGCGCCGGGTCGAGGGCGCCGAGTACCTGGGCAAGCTCAACGGCGCGACCGGCACCTACGGCGCGCACTCCGTCGCCGTCCCCGGTGCCGACTGGCCGGCCGTGTCGAAGGCTTTCGTCGAGCACCTCGGCCTGGTCTGGAACCCGCTGACCACGCAGATCGAGTCGCACGACTGGCAGGCGGAGGTCTATGCCGACGTCGCCCGCTTCAACCGCATCCTGCACAACCTCGCGACCGACGTGTGGACGTACATCTCGCTCGGCTTCTTCACGCAGATCCCGGTGGCGGGCGCGACCGGCTCGTCGACGATGCCGCACAAGGTCAACCCGATCCGGTTCGAGAACGCCGAGGCGAACCTCGAGATCTCGTGCTCGCTGCTCGACACGCTGTCGGCCACCCTGGTGACGTCCCGCCTGCAGCGCGACCTCACCGACTCCACCACGCAGCGCAACATCGGCCCGGCGTTCGGCCACTCGCTGCTCGCCATCGACAACGTGCGCCGCGGCCTCAAGGCGCTCAACGTCAACGTCGCGCTCATGGCCGACGACCTCGACCACAACTGGGAGGTGCTCGGCGAGCCCGTCCAGTCGGCGATGCGCGCCGCCTCCGTCGCGGGCGTCGAGGGCATGGAGAACCCGTACGAGCGCCTCAAGGAGCTCACGCGCGGCCAGCGGGTCGACGCGGCACGGATGCGCGAGTTCGTCGCCGGTCTCGGCCTGCCCGACGACGTCGCGGCGCGCCTCGCGGACCTCACGCCCGCGTCGTACACCGGCATCGCCGCGCGACTGGTCGAGGACTACCTCGCCTGAGGGGCCCGAGCAGGCCCACCCGAAGCGTTTAGGGCGCACCGCTCCGCGCCGTCGCGCTCCTAGCGTGGCTCCGTCCGCACCCACGACGCGACGGAGCCTCGCATGCGTACCGCACCACGCCCTCGACCGAACGCCCGGGTCGCAGCCCTCACCGCGGCAGCCCTCGTGGGCGGCGGCGGCCTCGCCGCCGGCGCCGTCGGCCTCGCCACGTCGGCGGCCGGCGCGACGACGGCCTGCGAGGTGGACTACGTCGTGACGAGCTCGTGGACGGGCGGGTTCCAGGCCGACGTCACGCTGACCAACCTGGGCGACGCCCGCACCGGCTGGGAGGTCGCCTGGCAGCAGGCCGACGGGGCCTCGGTCTCCCAGGTCTGGAACGGGCGGCTCACGCAGGACGGCGCGCAGGTCCGCGTGTCCGACGTCGGTTGGAACGGCACGCTGGCGACGGGCGCGACGGCGTCGTTCGGGCTGATCGGCACCTCCTCGGGGGCGGCCACGGTGCCGGCGGGCTTCAGCCTCGACGGCGTCGACTGCACGGGCGCCGTCCCGACGACGGACCCGTCGGACCCGCCCACGGAGCCGACCGACCCGCCCACCGAGCAGCCCGGCGGGCCCGGTGACGCCGCGTTCTTCGTGGACGAGGGCACGCAGGCGTGGGAGGCCTGGCAGGCGGCGTCCGGCACCGACCGCGCGCTGCTGGAGAAGATCGCGACCACGCCGCAGGCGTTCTGGGTCACGGACGCCGACCCCGCCGAGGCGAGCGCGGGCGTGGCCGACTACACGGGCCGGGCCGCGGCGGCGGGCGCGACGCCGCTGCTGGCGGTGTACGCGATCCCGGGCCGCGACTGCGGCTCGCACTCGGGCGGCGGCACGGACGAGGCCGCGTACCGCGCGTGGGTCGCGCAGGTCGCGGACGCGATGGTCGGCGAGCCGTGGGTCGTGCTGGAGCCGGACGCGCTCCCCCAGCTGGGCGCCTGCGACGGCCAGGGCGACCGTGCCGGCATGCTGGCCGACGCCGCCCGCATCCTCGACGAGGCCGGCGCCCGCGTGTATCTCGACGTCGGCCACTCGGCCTGGCTGCCCGCCGGCGAGGCGGCGTCCCGCCTGCAGCAGGTGGGGCTGGAGCACGTCGCGGGCTTCGCGCTCAACGTGTCGAACTACCGCACCACGGACGAGTCGCGCGCCTACGGCGAAGAGGTCTCCGCCCTGCTCGGCGGCGTCCCGTTCGTGGTGGACACCTCGCGCAACGGCAACGGGTCGAACGGCGAGTGGTGCAACCCGCGCGGCCGCGCGCTGGGCGAGCGCCCGGCCGCCGTCGACGACGGCACCGCCCTCGACGCCCTGCTGTGGGTCAAGCTGCCGGGCGAGAGCGACGGCGCCTGCAACGGCGGCCCGGCCGCCGGCGCGTGGTGGCAGGAGATCGCGCTGGAGCTCGCCCGCAACGCGAGCTGGTAGCCGCGCCGCCCGTCGCCGAACAGGCGGTTGCTCCCGCAATGAGGCCCTAGACGGCGCCCATTCCGGGACCAACCGCCTGTTCGACGTCGCGGCGGAGCCGAGCGCGCACCTCCGCGAGCTCGTCGATCCGGTTCACGACCCAGCGCACGGCGCACGTCGCCCCGAGCGCGAACGCCAGCAGGCCGAGGACGTTGCCGAGATCCACGGTGCTCGGGTCGAGCGAGCCGGACCAGAAGAACTCCGACCGGCCCAGCACGACGGCGGTCACCACCCCTGCCAGCACCGGCACGGCCTGGCGCGTCCGGGCCAGGAGGATCCCCGTGCCGCCGACCAGAGCGAGCAGGACGACGACGGCCTGCATCGACCACGTCGTCGCGCCCACGCTCGACCACCAGGGCGCCCCGAAGCGCGTCGTGTCGGCGACCGTCGCCGCCAGGTAGCCGCCGACGGCGAGCGCCATCGCCGCCGCGGTCGCGGCGCCCCGCCGCCAGCCGCCCGCCGTGACGCGCCCGCGCTCGTCCTCGGCGACCACCAGGGCGTGGGCGGCGATCCCGACCGCCCACCCGGTCTCCAGGTAGGCGGCGTGCACGTGACCGGTGGCGACGAGCGCCACGACCGTCACGGTCGCGGCTACGGCGGCGGTCGCCGCCAGCGCCCGACCCGTCCGTCCTGCTCCCGCGAGGAGCACGACGACCGCCAGGGCCCAGATCGCCCACGGCACCACCATCGGCACCGTCGGCAGCACGGGCGGTGCGCCGTCCTGGACGGCCAGGGACGTGCCGAACCCCAGCGCCCTCGTGGCCGGGACCGCGAGGAGCGCGGGCAGCACGACGGACAGCACCCCCGTGGCGGCGCGGCGGTCGGAGGCCGTGGCGCCGAGCGGCGCGAGCACCCACTCCCGTGCGGCCGCGCGCAGCAGGTCGAGGACGTCCCCGCGCGCGGGCCGGGACTGCCCGGGCGCGGCGGCGTCGAGCAGGTGGCCCAGCATCTCGGGGCCGTGCGCGCGCCGGTACGCGAACGGGAACAGCCGCAGCAGCCGCCGGTAGTCGCGCACCAGCGCGGGGACGACGGCGCCGGCCTCGGTCGGCTCGGCGCTCATGCCAGCACCTCCCCGAACCCGCCGGGGGCGGTCCGGCCCGCACCCGAGGCCCGGGCGCGCCGCGCCGCGAGCCGCTCCAGCGCCCGTCGTGCCTGCGCCTCGGCCCGCCGCGCCTCGGCGTCGAGCCGTGCGCCCCCCTCGGCGGTCAGCCGGTAGTACCGCCGCAGCCGGGAGTCGACCACCTCCTCGTGGTCCACCTCGACCAGCCCGGCGGCGACGAGCCGGTCGATCGCGCCGTAGAGGGTGCCGGCGCGCAACGTGACGCGACCGTCGGAGCTCTCCTCGACGTCCTTGGAGATCCCGTACCCGTGCGCGGGCCCCTGGGCGAGCGCGGACAGGACGAGGAACGCGGGTTCTTGCAGCGGTCTGCTGCTGGGCTTCGATGCCATGCCGAGGACCATACTCTTGTCACGAAGGTATGCAACCCTCGCCACGCAGGTCGCCGAACAGGCGGTTGACACCTTGATGGGCCTCCGAGGACGCCCATTCCGCGACCAACCGCCTGGTCGGCATCGCGCCGGGGTCAGCGCGCCATGGCCTGCTGGCCCAGGACGGCGAGCAGCGCGAGCTTCTCCTCGGCCTCGGAGCGCGGCGGCGCGGTGAGCACCAGCAGCGCCTGGGTCTGGTCCTCGGTGAACAGCACCTGGCAGTCCAGCTCGACCGGCCCGACCTGCGGGTGCAGGAGCGTCTTGTGGTCGGAGAACCGCTGGTGCACCTCGTGCCGGTCCCACAGCTCGGCGAACTCGGGGCTGAGCGCTCGCAGCTCGCGGACCAGCTCGCCGGCGCGCGAGCGCGGCCCGAGCATCCCGTGCGCCACGCGCAACGTGGAGACGAGGGAGCGGCCCTGCCGGTCGCGATCGTCCTCGGGGTACAGCAGCCGCTCGGAGGGGTCGGTGAACCACCGGTAGACGTCGCTGCGCGCCCACCCCGTCAGCGCCGACCGGTCGCCCAGCAGCGCGACGGCGAGGTCGTTGGCCACGAGCGTCTCACCGAGCGCGGAGAGCACGAGGGCGGGAGTGTCGGACAGCCGGTCGAGCACGCGCAGCAGCGCGGGCGACACGTGCGAGGACATCGTCACCCGGTCCGGCGTCCCCCGGCCGGCCACGCGGAACAGGTAGTCGCGCTCGTCGTCGGTGAGCCGGAGCGCCCGCGCCAGCGACCCGAGCATCTGCTCGCTGGGCTGCGGGCCGCGCTGCTGCTCGAGCCGCGTGTAGTAGTCGGCCGACATGGCGGCGAGCGCCGCGACCTCCTCCCGCCGCAACCCCGCGGTGCGACGTCGCGCCCCCACGGGCAGGCCGACGTCGGCGGGCTGCACCGCCTCGCGACGGCGGCGGAGGAACTCGGCGAGCGCAGGGCGGTCCATGTGCTCATCGTCCGCCGCGGGCGTCAGCACGGCCAGGCCGCAGCCAGGGACCGCCGGTCCCCCGACGACCGCTCCTCTCCCGCCCGCACGCCGCGCCGCGCAGGGTGGTGGGCATGGACATCACCCGTTCGACCGTCTTCGTCCCCGGCGCGACCAGCGGCATCGGCCTCGCGCTCGCCCTCCGGCTCCAGGCCCGCGGCAGCACCGTGATCGTGGGCGGCCGCCGCACCGCCCTCCTCGACGACATCGTCACCGCCCACCCCGGGATCGACGCCGTCCGCATCGACACCTCCGACACCGCGAGCATCGAGGCGGCCCGCGACGCGGTCCTGGAGCGCCACCCCGACCTGGACGCCGTCGTCGCGATGGCCGGGATCATGCAGGCCGAGGACTGGACCTCCGACGACTTCCTCGCCACCGCGGAACGCGCCGTCACGACCAACCTGCTCGGCCCGATCCGCCTGGCCGCCGCGTTCCTGCCGCACCTGCGCGCCCACGCCGAGGCGGGCGCGGGCGCGGGCGCCGCGTTCGTCACGGTGTCGTCGGGGCTGGCGCACGTGCCGCTCGCCGTGACGCCCACGTACAACGCGACCAAGGCCGCGATCCACCGGCTCAGCGAGGGCATCCGGCTGCAGCTCGAGCCGGCGGGCGTGCAGGTGATCGAGATCGTGCCGCCCGCGGTCCGGACGACCCTCATGCCGGGGCAGGAGGACAGCCCGATCGCCATGCCGCTGGACGAGTTCGCGGACGAGACGGTGGAGCTCCTCGCGACCCGGCCCGACGCCCACGAGATCCTCGTCGAGGGCGTGAAGCTCCTTCGTTTCGCCGAGACGTCGGGGGCCTACGACGCGACGGTCGCTCGGCTCAACGCCACGGACCCGCACGCGGCCTGATCGCCGGACCTACCGGCGCAGGTACGGCGCGTACACGAAGCCCTGCTTGCCGTTGACGTAGACCTTGACCCAGTTGCCCGACCGGGGCCAGATCTTCTTGACCGCCTTGCCCTTGCTCAGCGAGTCGAGGACCTTGGCGCTCGTGCTGGGCTTGGCGCGCAGCCGCAGGCCGTTCACCTCCGAGTACCGGGTCCCCAGCGACGTCAGGCCGGGCGAGACGTACGACGAGTGCATCCAGCCGGTGGTGCCGTCGCGCGTGACCTTGCGCCACACGCCGGAGCTCGCTCCCGGCTTGGCGGTCATCACGCGGTTGACCCGGACCTCGCGAACCACCCGGTAGTTGGTGCCCGGGCCGGACCTCAGGTTGACCTTGGTGGTCGTGTAGTAGGTGCAGGACTTCGGCACGACCCGCGCGTTGGCCCACGCGGCGCCCGCGGTGAGCGACGCGCCGTGGTTCTTCATCCACGGCAGCGGGTCCGTGGTGCTGCCGGACCCCTTGTACGCGCCCTTCCAGATCTCCAGGTGCAGGTGCGGGGCGGTGGAGGTGCCGGAGCTGCCGACGTCGGCGATGTGCTGGCCGCGCTTCACGTACTTGCCGGCCTTCACGTACTTGTCGCCGTCGATGACGTGGCCGTACACGGCGAAGACCTTGCCCCCGTCCGCGTTGGAGCGCACGACGACGACCTGGCCGAAGCCGGGGGCCGACCCCGCCTTGATCACGGTGCCCGGCGCGACCGACTTGATCTTGGTGCCCTTCTTGGCGCTCATGTCCTGGCCGAGGTGGTAGGTGGAGGCCGACTTGATCGGCATGCACCGCGGCCCGTAGTACGAGGAGAGCCCGTAGCTCTTGTCGGGGAGCGGCCGGACGGCGGCCGTCGCGGCCCCCGCCCCGGCGACCCCGGTCGTGAAGGCCACGGCTGCGGCGACCCCCAGGGTGACTCCGGTCGTGATGATGCGACGCACGGTGCGCATGGTGGTGCCCTCTCCGTGTCAGGGTCCGGGGCTTCGTTGCCCAGCGGCACGGTAAGCACAGGGTGGGGGGTGGCGCGCGCCGGGTGAGATCCACGACACTTGTCTTCACAGGTACTCGAGAGCATGAAACTCCCTTACTCATGTCTGACCCTCGGAGGACTGCGATGACGCACCCTGTCCCGACCGGCCGCGCCGACACCCCGAACCTCGGACGCCGCGGCTTCCTCTCCCTCGCGACGGCGGGGGTGGCCGGCTCGGCACTGTCCGTGACCGTCGGCTCGATGACGCCCGCCGGGGCCTCGGAGACGACCGCTGAGACCGCTGCCACCACCACTGCCGGCACCACCGCCCGCAAGCGCGAGCTGCGCGCGATGTGGATCTCGTCGGTCGTCAACATCGACTGGCCGTCGCGCACCGGCCTCAGCGCGGACGAGCTCAAGGCCGAGTACCTGCACTGGCTCGACGTCGCCGCGCAGATGAACCTCAACGCCGTCTTCGTCCAGGTCCGGCCGACGGCGGACGCGTTCTGGCCCAGCCCGTACGAGCCCTGGTCGCAGTACCTCACCGGCACGCAGGGCGGCGACCCGGGCTTCGACCCGCTCGCGTTCGTCGTGGCGGAGACGCACGCGCGCAACCTCGAGCTGCACACCTGGTACAACCCGTACCGCGTGTCGATGCAGACGGATCCCTCGAAGCTCGTGCCCGAGCACCCCGCCCGGCAGCACCCCGACTGGGTGTGGCCGTACGGCGGCAAGCTCTACTTCGACCCGGGCCTGCCGGAGGCCCGCGAGCACATCTACGCCGCTATCCTGCACAGCGTCGAGCACTACGACATCGACGGTGTGCACTTCGACGACTACTTCTACCCGTACCCCGTGACCGGGCAGACCCTGCCGGACGCCGACACCTACGCCGAGCACGGCGCCGGGTTCGACACGGTGGAGGACTGGCGGCGGCACAACGTCGACGAGTTCGTCCGGACGATCTCCGAGCGGATCAAACAGCTCAAGCCGTGGGTCAAGTTCGGGATCAGCCCGTTCGGCATCTGGCGCAACGCCTCGACCGACCCGCGGGGCTCGGAGACCGGCGGCTCGCAGAGCTACGACCTCCAGTTCGCCGACACCCGCAAGTGGGTGCTCGAGGGCTGGCTCGACTACATCAACCCGCAGATCTACTGGCAGGTCGGGCTCGCCGTCGCGGACTACGCGAAGCTCGTGCCGTGGTGGGCCGAGGTCGCGGCGACGTCCGGCACCCACCTCTACATCGGGGAGGCGCTCTACAAGGTGACGTCGGGGGTGTTCACCGACCCGGCGGAGCTGAGCAACCACCTCACGTTCTGCGCGGAGGTCACCGCGCAGGGTACGCCGGTGCACGGCAACGTGTACTTCTCGGCGGTGCACGTGCCGCAGGACCCGCAGGGCTCGATGTCGCGGGTCCACGCGGACCACTACAGCCACCCCGCGCTGGTCCCGACGATGCCGCACCTGCCGGGCACGCGCGTCCGGCCGCCCGTACTCACGCACGCCCGCCCCGGCGACGACGGCGTCGAGCTGCGCTGGGTGGACGCCGCGCCGCACCGGCGTCGCGCGACGTCGTTCGCGATCTACCGTGCCGCTGGAAAGGGTGCGCGGGTGGACATCGACGACGCCACGCAGCTGCTCGGCACGGTCCGCTCCGACGGCGGCGTGCTGCACGAGTTCACCGACGCGACGGCGGTGGCCGGCGAGCGCTACGCCTACGCCGTCACGGCCCTCGACCGGCTGTGGAACGAGTCCCGTCCCAGCCGCACCCGGTCCGCCTGACGCTCAGCGGTCGCAGTCGAGCGACCGGAGGTCGACGGCGTCGGCCATCGCCTCCTACCCGGCGTCGTTTCGAGTGCAGGTTGTCGCCGACGTCGTAGGCAGGGAGGAGGCTGCGCGGGTTCCCGGGGTCGCGGGTGACGGCGTCGAAGTCGACGCCGGCGTCGCACTCGCCGCTGGTGCGGATCCACTCGTTGACCCCGGCGCGCACCTCTTCCTTCGCCTCGTCGTAGCAGAAGGAGTCCTCGAGCAGGACGCCGGCCTCGACGTCGGGCTCGGCGAGCACGTCGCGGTCGAGCTGTGCCCGTCCGTCATCGAGTCGCCGAGTAGGGCGAGCATGTCCACGCGCTCTCGCGCGTCCACCTGGCCGCGTGGCGGACCACCTTGTCGACCCAGCCGAGGACGAGAGGTGCGGGGAGCCCGACTGGGACGAGCCCAACTGAGACGAGCCCGAGCCGGTCGAGGCTCCGGACATCGACTCGGAATCTCCTGCTCGCGAGGTCGGCGCCGGCGCAGGCCGGCGCGCGAACGGGAGACGACACGTGGTTCGGGGAATTTGCCTTCTAAGGGACTTCGCGTGAGAACGAAACGGCAATCGGCACGGCCGACCCGAGGGAGCGGCACAGCTCTGCGATGAATCCCGCCGCCCAGCCAATCTCCTCGGCGGCCCAGTTCGCAATCGTTCCAACGGCTTGTACCTCGTGGCGCACGGGGCCGTGCCACAGTTCGTCGATCAGTGGCGGCGGCGCGGTCGGAATCGAGTTTCGCGCAGTCAAGGACTCGACCTGCAATACGGATTGATCAAGCGAGCGAATAGCATCGAAAATCTGCGGCGCCGACGCGGAGAGGTCAAAATCGGCGCCGCACTGAATCGTGATCGAGACCCGCACACGTGACTCCTGTGAGGTCGTCGAAAACCAATCCGCGGTATTGAGATGCGGTATTGCCTCGGATGCCGCCACGTGCCCTACCGGCACGATCATCTGCACAGCGTGAAGGTGGTCGAGGAATCCGAGGCGGCCAGTCACGTCGAGGGCGCACCGCACAAAGGGTTGCGTTGGCAACACGCCTTCAGGTCCATGGTTCGACAGCGCCGCGTGGAACCATATGGTTGGTGAGTCGCCTTCGATGGATTCGTCACCATAGCCTGCTTCGAGAACGTGCCACAGGCCGGGGGATCCCACAGCGCGTGAGGAGCCATCAGCGTTGGTTGCTAGCGCACGGTCCTCAAGCCAGCCCATCGACTCGGACCGAAGCAGAAACAGCCCCTCGGGATCGACATCCCCATCCGCTGCGTCCGGATATAGGCGGAGCAAGCCGTAGAGTGCGCAGAACAGCGTCGTGCTGCTCTGTGCACTCTCACCCTCATCGTGCACGACGCCTGGAGACCACATCAGGGCACGCGGCAGTTCGGCTCGCCCTGAATCGTCTTGGTCTCAGGGGTGTCGACTTGACCCTGCACGTCGACGCTCACCCGCGTTCGCCAAGAGGTAGCAGCAGTCGACTTGCAAGCGATGTGGACGATTGCGGTCCTGCCCTTGCCGCCGCCCTGCTTGACGATAGGCGCTACGCAGTCCTTTCGCTCCCAGTACCCTTCGGTGTTGCTTTGATTGTGGTACCACTCGTAGAGGCAGGTCGTGACCCGTGCTTTGCTGGCTGTGCAGGTACCCTTCTTCCAGCTACCCTTGCCGTGCACGGCATACTCGTTCGAGAGTTTCGAGACGTGAGGAATCTGTGCGTATGTCTTCGGGGTGCAACCAACTGCCCTCGCGCTGATCTCGCCGTCCGAGTCGGAAGGTTCCTCGCCAGACGCCGAGGCAGCGGGGTCGAGGAGGTTTCCATCTTCGTCGACATAGACGTCGTCATCCGAAGGCGCGTCGGTTGCGATGCCAGGCTCGGCATCGTCCGGCAGCACGAAGGCAACGGCGTCGTCTTGCCCGGAAACAGCCCGGCTTTCGGCCGTGGCAGAGAGGCTTGCAGTCATCGACCCAACGAGGACAAGCGCGCCCAGCGCGCATGCGGTCTTGCCAATCTTCATGTGTCTCTCTTTTCTTGCTGCTCAGATGGTTGCTCGAGACAAGCGTGCCACAGCAGGCCCACCAGAGTCGTCGCTGGCGCCGGTCAGCCGTCCAGGAAGATACCGTTTCCGGGGCCCACGGGCAGGTCGAGGAAGAAGAACACGCTGAGGATCGCGGCCCACACCAGCCAGAAGCAGACGGTGAACGGCAGCAGCCGCGCCATCACGGTGCCGAGGCCGGCGCTCGGCTCCCACCGCCGCAGGTAGGCGAGCAGCACGATCATGTACGGGTTGAGCGGCGTGATGATCTGCGTCGCGGAGTCGCCGACGCGGAACGCGGCCTGCACGAACGCCGGCTCGTACCCGATGAGGGCGAACATCGGCACGAAGACGGCGGCCATGAGCGTCCACAGCGCCGAGCCCGAGATGATGAACAGGTTGAGCACCGACGCCACGACGAGGAACCCGAGGATCGCGCCGTAGCCGGTGAGCCCGATCGACTCGAGCGCGGTCGCGCCGGACACGGCGATCCACTGCCCGACGCCGGACCAGTTGAACAGCGCGATGAACTGGCCGAGCACGAACGCCAGCACGACGAACCCGATCATGTCCTTCAGCGCCTGCCCGAACATGGTCGGCACGTCCTCGATGCGGCGCACCGTGCCGACCGCGCGGCCGTAGACGATCGCCGGCACCAGGAACATCGTGAAGACGATGAACACGATCGAGCTGAGCAGCGGCGACTCGGGCAGGAACCCGCCGTCGTCGTTGCGCCAGGGCGACGCCGGGACGAGCACGGCGGCCACCATCACCGCCGCGACGCCGAGCGCCACGACGAGG
The DNA here is from genome assembly GCF_044389085.1 of Isoptericola sp. NPDC019693. NCBI lineage: Bacteria > Bacillati > Actinomycetota > Actinomycetes > Micrococcales > Promicromonosporaceae > Isoptericola > Isoptericola sp. NPDC019693. The sequence goes on from NZ_JBIRXP010000009.1 coordinate 73,782, forward strand.
GCGTTCCGCAGCCCGCGGCGCTCGTCCGCCGTCGTGGCCGCCGAGGTGCCCGCGAGCGGGTCGTCGCCGTCGGCGACCTGGTCGAGGGGCACCCCCTGGCGCCGGATGCGCGGCTCGAGCACGCGGTCGATGAGGAAGCCCGCGAGCAGGGCCAGGAGGATCGACGAGACCGCGTTGAAGAACCAGTTCGACAGCGGGTTCACGGGCGAGCCCGGGTCGGGCAGGATCTCCGCGACCGAGCTGGTGATGCCGGCGAAGAGCGCGTCGAGGCTCGTGACGAGGATGTTCGTGGAGTACCCGGCGCCGGCCGCGGCGAACCCGCCGAGCAGGCCCGCGACCGGGTGCCGGCCGGCGGCCCGGAACACCATCGCGGCGAGCGGCGGGATGATGATGAACGCGGTGTCCGACATGATGCTGCCCAGCACGCCGACGAACCCGACCGCGTACGCCAGCGCCCAGCGCGGCGCGGACCCGAACGCGTAGCGCACCGCGGCGCCGAGCAGCCCCGACTTCTCCGCCACGCCGACCGCCATGAGGATGGGCAGCACGGTCACCAGCGGCGGGAAGCCGAGGAAGTTCTCCCCGAGGTTCTCGGTGAGCCAGGTCATCCCCTCGGCCGTGAACAGCCCCTTGACCTCGACGACCTCGTCGCTGCCCGGCATCTGCACCGTGACGCCCGCGAGCGCCATCGCGGTGGACGCCAGCGCGATGACGCCGAACAGGACGAGGAACAGCGTGAACGGCTCGGGCAGCTTGTTGCCGACCCGTTCCACCACCGCCAGGAAGCGGTCGGTGCGGGATCGGGTGTCGAGGGTGCTGGTCACGCGCGTTCTCCCCGGGTCGGCCCGCCGCCGCGGGCGTGTCCGCCCGACCGTAATAGCCCCGGTCACCCGTTGCGAGGGCTTCGTCCGCATCGTGAGATTGGCGGCGTTCGTGCCGTGAGGGGCACGGGTGTCCCTACGATGCCTGACATGACGGCTTCCACTCCCCCCGCACGGCCGAGCGCCGCGTACCTCGACCACCTGGTCGCGGAGACCGAGCAGCGGCGCAGGTCCACCCCCGCACCGGACGTCGCCCCGTCCACCCTGCCCGAGGCGTCCACGGCCGCGGTGGAGCGTGCCGCGCAGGAGCTCGAACCCGAGCTGCGCGAGATCGTCGAGCGCCTGCACGCCGACCCGGAGCCCGCGTTCGAGGAGCACCGCAGCGCGGCGACGCTCGTCGAGGTGCTGGCCCGGCACGGCGTCGAGGCCGAGCTCGGGGTGCACGGGGTCGAGACGGCGTTCCGGGCCGAGCTGGGCTCCGGCGACGGACCGACCGTGGCGATCTGCGCGGAGTACGACGCGCTGCCCGTCATCGGGCACGCCTGCGGGCACAACGTCATCGCCGCGGCGGGCGTCGGGGCGTTCCTCGCGCTCCAGGGGGCCATGACCTCGGACGATGCCCCCGCGGGCCGCGTGGTGCTGCTCGGCACGCCCGCCGAGGAGGGGCACTCCGGCAAGGAGGTGCTCGCGCGGGCGGGGGCGTTCGACGACGTGGACGCGGCGATCATGGTGCACCCGTTCGGGCTCGACGTCGCCGACCAGGTGTGGCTGGGCCGACGCCTGCTCACCTGGACGTTCACCGGCCGGCCGGCCCACGCGTCGGCGCAGCCGTTCATGGGCCGCAACGCGCTCGACGCCGCGACCCTCGCCTACCAGGGCATCGGCCTGCTGCGGCAGCAGCTGCCGCCGGTGGACCGCGTGCACGCGACGATCGTCGAGGGCGGCACCCGGCCCAGCGTCATCACCGAGCGGGCCGTCATGCGCCTGTACGCGCGCTCGAAGTACCCGGACACGCTGCGCGACCTGTCGTCCCGCCTCGACGACGTCGCGCGCGGCGCGGCCCTGATGACGGGCACCCAGGTGGAGATCGAGTGGGACGACGGCGCGCTGCCGAGCCTGCCGGTGCGCACCAACTCCGCGCTGACCGAGCGCTGGGTGGCCGCGCAGCGGCGCCGCGGCCGCGACCCGCTGCCGGCCGGCATCGTGCCCGAGACGATCGCCGCGTCCACGGACTTCGGCAACGTGTCGTTCCGGGTGCCGGGGATGCACCCGCTCGTGCAGGTCTCCACCCCCGAGGTGGCGCTGCACACCGCCGAGTTCGCCGCCGCGGCGGCGGGGCCGGCGGCCGTCTCCGCCGCCGTCGACGGCGCGTTCGGCCTGGCCGTCACCGCCCTGGAGTACCTCGCCGACGACGCGCTGCGCGCCGCGGTGCACGACGAGTTCGAGGCCCAGGGCGGCCCGCTCGACGTGCCGCACTACTTCGACTGACCCGGGCGTCCGACCGGACGAGAACGCGGTCGGGCCCGCCGGGACCGAGGTCCCGACGGGCCCGACCGCGTGCTCCGCGCGGCTCAGCGGCTCCCGACGGTGAACCGCAGGGTGTCGGTGAACTCCCGGCCCCGGTGGTCGGTGGCCGTCACCGTCGCGGCGTGCGTGCCCGCCTCCAGGTCCGCCGGCACGGGCAGGCGCCACAGGTGCGGGTTCGACCGGGTGACGCTGCCGCTGGTGAGCAGGTTGCGCGTCGCGGCCTGCGGGTCGGAGAACTCCCACCCCGACCGCAGGGACTCGCCCTCCATCGGCTGCGTGTGCTCGGCCTCGACCGCGGGGCCGCCGTCGATGGACACCTCGACGTGCGCGGCGGACGAGCCGGCGAAGAAGTTGGCGGTCAGCCAGCTGTCGCCCGCGAGGTCCTCGGCGCTCACCAGGCGCGGGTCGCCCAGCGCCGGGGCGTCGCCCTCCTTGCCGCCGTCGCGCCACGCGAGCGCGTCGCCGGCCCAGTCCCGCCAGTGCGGGGTGTTCACGCCGAGCGCGAGCTGGAGGTCGTCCCGCTCGCCGCGCACGGTGTACCGCTCCGAGAACCGGTTGCCGTCCAGCTCCATGGTGAGGACGCCGGGCCGCGCCCCGTCGCCCATGTACGCGAACGGCAGGCCGTGCTCGTCGAGCCCGCCCGAGTACCAGTCGCCCGAGACCGCGCCGGCCACGAGCTGGGTGTGCTCGAGCTCCGGGACGCCGGCCTCGGCCCACTCCGCGCGGGTGTCGCCCGGGAGCAGGTTCTCCACCATGTGGGTGTGGCCGCCCACGGTGACGGCGTTGCGGCCGCGCAGCACGTCGTACAGCTCGGGGGCGTTGTCCACGATGACCATGCGGTGGTCGACGATCGGCGCGTGCGTGGCGACGACCACGAGCTTGTTCCGCGGCACCTCGGCGAGGTCCGCCTCGAGCCAGGCGAGCTGCTGGTCGTCGATCTTCTCCCAGTACCCGCCGTACGTGCCCTCCGGCGTGGCGCCCTTGTAGACGATGCTGTCGAGGACGACGACGTGCGCCTGCCCGACGTCGTAGGAGAAGTACCCCGGGCCGACCTCCTGGCGGAACGTGTCCAGGGAGCGCGAGTCGTCGGCCGCGTCGAAGTCCATGTCGTGGTTGCCGGGGGCCATGCGGACGGGGCCGTTGGCGGCGGCGTAGATGTCCTTGAGCTCGGGGTAGAGGCTCAGGTCGTCGCCGACGTTGTCGCCGAGCAGCAGGATGCCGCAGCTCGCGTAGTCGTCGCGGGCCATGAGGTCCGCGACCGCCCCGTCCCGGGCGTAGCCGACCTGGGTGAGGTCGTACGTCTGCGTGTCGGCCGCGACCGGGCAGCTCTGCTTCGCCTTGCCCGTCGCCTTCGACTTCCCGAGCGGGAAGTTGACCGCCTGCGGCAGCGGCCCGGTGGGCTCGAGCCCGCCGTACTTCAGGTCGGGAGAGCCCTCGGGCGAGTGGTTGTAGCTGAACTGGGCGATGGCGTTCTCGTCCACCGGCACCTGGTAGCCCGCGGGCTGGGTGACGAAGACGGTCATGTCGTCGAGCACGGGGAGGCTGTAGCGGCCCTTGCCGTCGGTGGTGACGACGTCGCGGCCGTTGGACACCTGCACGCCGGCGACGCCCTTCTCGCGCCGGTCCTGCGTGGAGTCCTCGTCCTTGTCGTGGAACACGGTGCCGGTGAGCACCTCGGGGTCGGCGGCCTCGCCGCGCACAACCTCGACGTGGCCGGTGTACACGCCTGCCTCGGCGCGCTGGGCGGCCGCGGCGGCCCTCACCTCGGACGGGTCGGGCGACGGCGCGGCGGCGGCACCTGGCGCCACGAGGACCAGCCCGACGAGCGAGGCGGTGCCGGCGACGGCACAGGCCTGGCGGATGCTGCGGGGGTTCATGTACTTCCTCCGGGGTCTGAGAGAGCGGATCGAGTACACGCCCTCGTCAGGGCGCTGCGGCATGCCGACGACGACGCTAGGCGGCCGAGGCAACCGTCCGGTGACGCCGAGGCACCGGGCAGCCGAACGCCAGACGGGACCCGGCCAACTCCCAGCGAACGCGGCCCGCCCGTTACCCGTCGGACACCAGCGCCGAACACGCCCGTCATGCGCGCTCCCTACCGTCGGGCGCACCGGGACCGCGCGGACGTCGGACGCCCGCCCGACGACGACCGGCCCACCCACCACGAGGAGCGCACATGCACGACGGACGAGACGCTGCCGAGACCCTCGCCGCCGGCCTCGGCCGGCGCCGCTTCCTGCAGGCCGCGGCCGGCGTGGGTGCGGGGGCCGCGCTGACGGTGGGGGCCGCGGTGCCCGCCGCCGCCACCTCGGGCGGCACGACCGCCGCGGGCAGCGCCGCCGCCGGACGAGGCGGCGCGGGCAGCTACGGCGGCATCCTCCAGCCGGGCCGGGGCCGGATCCGCGGGGACCACTACCTGCGCTCCGACGTCGACGACGTGCTGTGGGGCTACGTCCCGTCCGTGCACGCGACGGCCGTGACGCGCGTGCGCTCGGGCCGCACGATCACGATCGACTCCGTGTCGCACGAGGGGATCCTCGAGGACCAGGGGCGCGACCCCGTCGCGTGGTTCGGCGAGCGGGGCGTCCGCCGCCGCGAGGTGCTGGACGACGCCGTCGCCATCGCCGGCGGCTACGACCGCACCCCGCGCGACTTCGACAAGGACGGCCCGCACGTCATCACCGGCCCCGTGCACGTCGACGGCGCCGAGCCCGGCGACGTGCTGAAGATCGAGACGCTGGACGTCGCCCCGCGCGTCCCGTACGGCGTGATCTCCTCGCGGCACGGCAAGGGCGCCCTGGCCCTGACCGGCGCGGGCGCGCCGGCCGGCATCTCGCTCGACGAGGTGATGCCGCCCGTCGCGACGGACGGCCGCGGCACCGGCATCCCGACCGAGTACGGCAACGTGTCGGTGCTCGCGAAGATCCAGGGGAACAAGGCGGTCATCGGCTCCGGCCGCTCGCGCGTGTCGTTCCCGCTGCGGTACTTCTTCGGCACGATGGGCGTCGCGTTCTCGGAGAACACCGGGCTCACGGCCCCCGAGGCGAACTCGATCCCGCCCACCCTCGGCGGCGGCAACATCGACATCAGCCGCCTGGGCGCGGGCTCCACGTTCTACCTGCCCGTGCGCGCACCGGGCGCGCTGTTCTACGTGGGCGACCCGCACATGGCGATGGGCGACGGCGAGGTGGCGCTCACCGCGATGGAGGGCTCCCTGCGCGGCACGTTCCGGCTCACCGTGTGCAAGCCGGGCTCGGGCGACGCGCCCTCCGTCGCGTACTCCTACCCCTTCGCCGAGACGGCCGACGCCTGGATCCCCATCGGGCTGTCCGACCCGGACGGCGCCGTCGGCGGCAACGGCTCCGACCTCGACGTGGCGATGCGGCGCGCCGTCGTCAACGCGCTCGACTTCCTCGAGCACGACCAGGGCCTGGACCGCGCCATCGCGTACGCGTACCTGTCCGCGGCGGCCGACTTCGCCGTCTCGCAGGTGGTCGACCGCACGGTGGGCGTGCACGGCCTGGTGCGCAAGGCGGACTTCCGAGGCTAGGCACGCCCGGGTCATTGCCGTCCGGCACGGCGCCACCTTCAACGGGCGGCGCCGTGCCGGACGGCCCTGTGACCGGTCGCCGGAGGGCGAGCCACTCGCGACAAGGTGGCATTCCGGCTCGGCAACGTAGTTCTGCGGCTCATCCCCGCTCGCGCAGGGAGCACTAGCGGACGCCGCCGCTGCCGTACTGGCGCCGCGGCTCATCCCCGCTCGCGCGGGGAGCACAAGATCGACACCCACGGCCTGATCGCTACCGCGGGCTCATCCCCGCTCGCGCGGGGAACACGTCTTCACGTCGATGGCGTCGCCGGACCCGTGGGGCTCATCCCCGCTCGCGCGGGGAACACGACGCCGCCACTGAGGCGCAGATGCGCGCCTACGGCTCATCCCCGCTCGCGCGGGGGAACACCAACGCAGCGCTGACGACCGAGAATCAGAACAGGGCTCATCCCCGCTCGCGCGGGGGACACACCCACTGTCCGGCCACCTGATACGCCGGCACCGGCTCATCCCCGCTCGCGCGGGGAACACGACCTGCAGAGCGCACTGGGCCGCGTGGACGGCGGCTCATCCCCGCTCGGGCGGGGAACACCCCGGGTTCATCGGCGAGCGGTACTTGAAGTGCGGCTCATCCCCGCTCGCGCGGGGAACACCCGATCCCACCGACCGTGATGCGCGCGGCTAGGGGCTCATCCCCGCTCGCGCGGGGAACACCTCCATGAGGAGCGTGGCCGCGGCATGGCGGGCGGCTCATCCCCGCTCGCGCGGGGAACACTTGGTGCCGCACGGCAGGCGTAGGAACGTCGGGGGCTCATCCCCGCTCGCGCGGGGAACAACCACTTCGCCGGGTGGTAGGTCAGGTGCCACAGCTCGGGCTGATCCCCGTTCGCGCGGGGAACACCTCGTGCGTGACGGGCGCCGCCGGTTCGGGTCGGGCTCATCCCCGCTCGCGCGGGGAACTGCGTCCAGTTCCGCAGCGCGAGGGGGATGTCGGGCTCATCCCCGCTCGCGCGGGGAACACGCCGTCGGCTTCGAGCCGTGGCGACTGAGGTTGGGCTCATCCCCGCTCGCGCGGGGAACACACGACGTGGCGGGACGATGTCGCGCGCGAGACGGGCTCATCCCCGCTCGCGCGGAGAACACGCGCCAGGCGATCGTGGGGCCGGGCTGGACGCGGGGCTCATCCCCGCTCGCGCGGGGAACACAGGGGACGGCCTACCCCCCGGCGTGCGGGGCGGGCTCATCCCCGCTCGCGCGGGGAACACCGCTGCAGTCCGCGGCGGGGGATCGGGTGCGCGGGCTCATCCCCGCTCGCGCGGGGAACACACCCACTACGACGGCGGCCCGGTGCCCCTCGTGGGCTCATCCCCGCTCGCGCGGGGAACTCTCTCCGGTGCGCGTCCTCGTCTACGACCGGTTCGGCTCATCCCCGCTCGCGCGGGGAACACGTACACCCTCAGCTCGTAGCCGGTCGGGTTGATGGGCTCATCCCCGCTCGCGCAAGGAACACCGCACGGGCCTGGCGAAGTCCGCGGACGAGGCGGGCTCATCCCCGCTCGCGCGGGGAACACGCGGTCGCTTCGGCACTGAGTGCTCCTCTCACGGGCTCATCCCCGCTCGCGCGGGGAACACCTCCGAACAGGTCACGCCAGGTCTGGTCGGTGAAGGGCTCATCCCCGCTCGCGCGGGGAACACATCGACAAGGCGCTCGGGCGCACCCGCGAGCAGGGCTCATCCCCGCTCGCGCGGGGAACACCACGCCACCCGGGACATCCTGGCCGTTGGGAAGGGCTCATCCCCGCTCGCGCGGGGAACACCAGGAGCGCCTCACCGGACCGCGGGTGCGCGTGGGCTCATCCCCGCTCGCGCGGGGAACACGGGCCCACCATGGCAGTCGTCGCGGCGTACAACGGCTCATCCCCGCTCGCGCGGGGAACACGCGGCTGCGATGGCGTCCAGGGCGCCGCGCACGGGCTCATCCCCACTCGCGCGGGGAACACTCCTGCACGGAGACGTCTGCCTCGCGGAGCGTCGGCTCATCCCCGCTCGCGCGGGGAACACCGGGCGAGCTCGTCGGCTACCCACCCGCGGAACGGCTCATCCCCGCTCGCGCGGGGAACACGACGACGCGCAGGCGCGCCTCAAGGTCATGTCGGGCTCATCCCCGCTCGCGCGGGGAACACTTCGCCTCGTCCAGGCTCATCGCGTCCCGGTCGGGCTCATCCCCGCTCGCGCGGGGAACACTCCGGGGCCCTGAACGTAACCGGCACGAAGCAGGGCTCATCCCCGCTCGCGCGGGGAACACCAGGTCGCCGCGACGCTGGCGACGGAGGACCCGGGCTCATCCCCGCTCGCGCGGGGAACACGCCTCCTTCGCGCGCTTGAGCACGAGGCCCTTGGGCTCATCCCCGCTCGCGCGGGGAACACCCTGACCTGCGGAGACATGTAATCGGACGGTCGGGCTCATCCCCGCTCGCGCGGGGAACACAATTACATCGGCAACGGCGCGTCGTTCTCGTGCGGCTCATCCCCGCTCGCGCGGGGAACACATGTGCTGCCTCGAGTCTGAGTGACAGGAGCCGGGCTCATCCCCGCTCGCGCGCGGAACACGTCTCGCAGACCGAGTACTCGGAGACGTACCAGGGCTCATCCCCGCTCGCGCGGGGAACACACTTGCTGACCAGCAAGGTTACCGAGGGCTCAGGCACCCGCGCTTCACTTCGACGCGCTCGGAGGTTCTAGACCCCCTCTTCTGGACCCTGCTGACCATGACGCTTCTCGACTGCGTTCTGAAAGCGACGGCGTCGTGCTGCGTGGCTCCAGTTGCGACGCCGGGAACCACCTGAGCCACGACTGTTTGTCTCAAGCCCCTCGTCCTCCAGGCCGCTCCCCGGACTGACCGGAGAACTCTCGGCCCCAGCCTCGAGGCGACGTGCCCTTGCCGTCTCCTTCGCCCGTCGGATCTCTCTAGACTCCGCAGTCTGTCGACGGATCAGCGTGATCCCCTCGACTTCAACCGTCTCCCATGCATGGTTATGACTGCGGAAGTCGAGTCGCTGCTCGCCCTGCCGCGCCCACACCATCAATGCCCGCCCGCGCCCGACGTCCTCGACGATCCGCAGCCATAGGTACTCACGCACTCGTGCAGGCAGATGCCCCACGTACACCCCGACCGACACCTCGAGGAGCCATCGGGTGAGAACGCCCCTCAGCCGCTCCGGCGTCACCGAGAGCACCACGACCACCATCAGAACGGCGCCGCCCGGTCTCCGTACCCGACACCGCCGGCGACCGACCCGCAGCGGCCGTCCCACAAGCTGACGACGTCGGCCCATTCGTCCTCGCCGGCCTCGTCCCCGACCAGCAACTGGCGCACGTCCTTGACGCACCGCTCCAGGAGCCGCGCACGGTACATCCTGTCCCGCATGTCACGGCGCACGTGTCCACCCACGTCACTCGGGTCGGCAGCCGCCGCGTCGAATGCCGCAGGAATGGCCAGTTCTGCCTTGTACAGGTCCGCGACGTCATACACGAACGACCGCTCGTGCCCGGAGTGCACGAAACCGAGCCCAGGCGAGCACCCGAGAGCGACGATGACGGCATGAGCCACCCGTACAGGCAGCTCGTGGCAGCGGAGAGCGCCTGATTCACGACGTCGGACGAGTCGAAGGCATCCGGTCGGTACTGCCGTCCCGTCCATGTCACGCCGGTCCGCTCGGCCTCGTCTCGGTACGCACGCCGTACCCGGGCACCCTCGCGGCCACGGAGCTGCTGCATGGTCAGCCCGCCGACGTCCTCACCGGGAAACCGCATCTCGTACATCGCACGGGCCACCGCTAGGCGCGCGTGGCGGTTCGTGACCCTCGCCGCCTGCGCCTCGAGAAGCCTGGACGATGTCGAGAGCGACCGCCCGTGCGCGTAGTAGCGCACACCTCGTTCGCCGACCCACACGACGGTCGAACCACTCTCGGCAAGAAGCACCATCGCCTGGTGCGTGACGTTCGTCCCCGGGCCGAGCAGTAGTGCACCCAGGGCCGCCGCGGGGACATGGATGGTGCCCTGCTCATCGGTCGCCGTGATCGCCGAGGCGTCCCGAGAGACGATGCACCGCTCGAGGTAGAGGAACGTCAGCCGATCCTGGGCACGCAACAGCTCCGCGACCTGGGCCGGACGTGCGCCCGGGATCGGCGTAGTCATGCCGATGCTGCCAAGGTCAGAAGGCCGCAGCCGTAACCCTTGGCCGGGCCCACACCATGCGTCATCGCAGCTCGCAGAGCATCGGGGTCCACGACGGTCAGCACACCGTCGAAGGTCGCCTTGGCGATCGTCACTGTGCGCCCACTGCGCGGGAACCGATCGACCCGTCTGTCGTGCACCACGAGGTCACGGGCGTCGTCGCGTCCTCGGACATCGAATCCCCACCCTGCGGTTCGCGTCAGCAGCCAGTCGAGCTGTTGCGCCACGGTGACATGGGCGTACCGCTTCCCCTCCCTCGTGTGCGTCGGGTTGGCCGTGAGGCGGAAAGCCCACTCCTGCCCCGCCGCGAGCCGCTCGAGCAACGGCTCGTAGGACCGCACCGCCCACGTGCTCTGCGTCGTCGGCCATCCCGCTTGTTCCACGACGTGCGCGAAGTCGGGCGCGGGCGCGCTGACGACGTACACCCAGGTGCGCGGCCCGTCCCGGTCGACCCGCCACAGGACACGACCCCGCTCCTCATCGCTCTGCGGAAAGGATGCCAGGACGGCAGCGTGCATCGCCTGCGGCGATCCGAGAAGCTTGCGGGCACCGCGCCGGGCCGGGTTGATCTGGATTCTGGAGAGGTACATCACGCACCCCCCACCAGGGCCATCGGGTCGTGCCACCCCGCCCGAGGTCGCCCGTCTTGGTTGCTGACGGTCGTCGTCACCGTGCACACGGTGCGCACACCCCACTCGCGTCTGCTGGGGTCGAAGCTCACCGGCTCGTCCGATTGGTTCATCGTCCGCAGCGACCCCGCTCTCTCGAGCTCGGTGGGTATCGCGGCCGCGTCCACCCGGACCTCGAGGTGCACGCTGGGACCCTGACGACGCCGGTACCAGGGGGCGGCGTGCCATGGCTCGGCGTGGAGCGCCTCCCACACCCCGTCCTCCCGCACCCCCAGCGCCACCGGACCCGACGGTGGGAAGGCACGACGGCCGAGGTACAGCGGGAACACCGGGTGCCGCACGGCCTCGGCCAGCCCGGCGACGAGGCCGTCGTCGCCCTCGAGCGCAGCGACGAAGACCGCGTCCGCGAGGTAGTACCGGTGCGTCAGTGGGTAAGCCCGTCCACCGTCGGCGGCACGCGCGGTCTGGAAGTCGCGCTCGACGGTCCCCGGCTGGTCGACCCGGACGCCGAACCGCAGGTCGAGCAGGTCCTCCAACGGATCGGTCCGACGCAGGCCGCGGGCTGCGGCCAGCAGACCGACGACGCCGCTCTTGGTGGGGGTGTCATCGGTGCTGCGACGCGTGAAGCGCGACCCACTCCCCCACGCCTGCATCGGCCCAGCGAGGCGCAGGAGCAGCGTGCTCACTGCGCCCCCGCCGCGAGACGTTCCGTGACGAGCGCGCTCACCGCGGAGACGGTGTCGCCGAAGGAGGTGACCTCCCCCAGACCCGCGAGCTCAGATCTGGCGTCCCCCACCCCCACGACCCACGTCTGCACGGGCACCGACCCGTAGGCGTCCTGCAGGTCACCTGCGTAGCGGGACATCCGACGGGCCGACTCTGTGACCCGACCCGCCCCCGCGGCCGCGGCAACCGGCTCCTCGAACGCGCCGACGTAGCTCACCGACTGGTCGTCGCGCACGGAGACGACGACGGCGTCCGGGAGCGTGCGGTTCGCGAACGTGTTCTGCTTGCCGCTCGGCATCGACTTCGCGAACGCATCGAGGAAGATGGCGACGGCGCGTTCCGTCGCGGCGGAGTCCCCGATGTTGCGGGCCAGCAGGTCGACGTCGACGGTCGCGTAGCGGTAGAGCGTCGCAGAGTTGAACTCGACGGTTCCGATCATGCCTGCCCCGGCGTCCTCCTCGGCGTCGGCGGCCTTATGGTCGTCGACGGCGGTGAAGTAGTCGTACTCGGTGTCGACCGCGTGGGTGGACAGGGCGTGCGCCACCTGGCAGGACGCGTCGACGTTGAGGTCCGTGACGTCGGCGACCATGCGACCGAAGAGCGCGAGGTCGATCGAGTTCTTGCCCTTGATCAGTGCCTGGGCCTCCTTCTTGTCCGGCGCCTCACCGGACCGTGCTGCCGTGGCGGCCAGCCGCGCGAGGGCGTCCACCTGCTGCGCGGAGAGGAACACCAGGTAGCCGGCCTCAGCGGGCACGTCCTTCTTGCCCCGCGGCTCCTTCACCTTGATTCCCGCGGCACCCAGGACCGCGAGAGCCGCCGCAGAAGGGTCTGCCACCTCGCCGTCGACTTCGCCGATCCGCCCTGCGAGCAGCTCCACCACCCGCTTGGTGCGTACACCGAAGTCCGCCGGATCGACCCGGTCGCGGAACGCGAAGCGAGTGGCGCGCTTCCACGCCTGTGACGAGACACGCGCGCGGCGGACGCCGCCGTAGGTCGCGCTCTTCGGGCTGCCCGTGTCGTCCCGGTTGAGGTTGCTCGGCGGGACGGTCTGCAGGATGTGTACGTCGACGATGGTGCGGCTCACGAGTGCTCCTCTGTCATGGGGTCGTTCCGGGTCTCGGTGTCCTGGTGATAGAGCTGTCGCGCCCAACGGCGGCGCACGTCGTCCCGCCTGCTCGATGCCTGGATGTCGACGAGGTCATCGGCGAGCTGTCCGTAGTCCAGCCCGATGCCCGCTCCACGCAGCTGCGTGACCAGGCCCCGGAGGTGGTGGGCTGCCTCGGTCACGCCGGTCGCGGTGACGACCGCGTCGAACCGGCGACGCACGGGCGAGGTGCGTTCGCCGTCGGCCCCACCCTGGGCGCGCTCGAGGGCAGCGACCGCGTGCCCGAGCCCTGCCCCGGGGCGGTGCATCCCCTCGGGCCGCGACTGCTGATGGACCGCGTACAGGGTGAGCGCGACGTGCACGGCACGCTCCTGACGGGTGGGCTCGTCCCCACGCGGCTCCCCGGGCACACCGTCGACGGTGAGCCACCACAGGGCCGGGTCGCTGCCCGGTTCCTTGCCGACGCCCTTGCGCAGGTGGGCCAGTGCGGCGACCGTCCGCGACCGTTGCCGTCCTTCCTGCAGAAGCATCACTCGCCGAGCGACGCACCGGCCGGTGTCTCCAAGCCGACGGTTGTTCCTGCGCCCTTCCTCGGCGGCGCCGCCGGGCGCCTCTGTCGTCGTCATGCGACCTCCTCCGCGTCTTTCCCGTCACCCGCGTGGAAGGCGTACGGGAGCGCCTCCCGCACCCGTCGCCCGAACCATCGCTCCGCGACGCCGACGTCACGGAAACGTCCACCCGCCGCCCGACCGACCAGGGCTGCCGGTCCCGCGGCGGCCACGACGTCATCGGCCACCTCACGCACCACGGAACGCACGGCGCGCTGCCAGGCGGCGCGGCGCTCGGACGGGTCGTTGCCCCTGCGCAGCGTGGCGACCCACGTCCGGAACACCCTGTCGAGTCCCGCATACCCTTGCTCGCGAGCGCGGCTCGCGGCCACCTGCGCTGCATCGGGGTCGCCGCCGGACGCCAGCATGACGTCCTGTGCGAACAGCCCCAACGCATAGACGGCAGCATCCGAGGCACCGACCGCGTTCTTGGCGGCGTCCGCCAGGTCTGGGCGGTCGGGGTCGAAGAGCTCGACGGGCAGGTCGAGCTCGTCAGCGAGCAGCTCGTCGTAGACGGACTCGTTGGAGCCGTACTCCATCCCGACGCCACGGACGCGGACCAGCCCGGAGCCGACATGCCGTCGTCCCTCGAGCTCTTCGAGCCACGACAGCACCCCGGGCCGGAGCCGGCGCGCCGGCTCCGCCCGCGGCCTGGCGCCCTTGTCGTGGACGAGCAGCGCGGGCAGCCCTCGCCAGAGCGCCCGGTCGGGCCGATGCTTGAGCGGCATGTACGTGTCCGCTCGGAACTTGCGGGTCTGCGGCTCGGAGTATCGCCACGCCGTCATCGGTTCGACCTGTTGCCGGTTCTGCGGGGTCGCGCGGTCACCCTGCGCATTGATGCATCCCGTGACCCGGTCGCCCTGGCCGACCAACCGGATCCGCCGCGCCGGCCAGGTGTAGAGGTCCACCGGTCCCGTGGGCTGCCGGTCGTGCTCGCCGTCCCAGTCCTCGGGTTCCGGGCCGAGCGGCGCGCGCTCCCACACCGGACGGTCATCGTCGGACGGGGTCAGTCCGGCGGGCGTCGGGGCGACGAGGTTGAGCAGCAGGGTCTCGCGGAGGGTGTCGCCCACCGCGTACAGACCGCCGAGCTGCCCCGCCCACCCCGTGCCGATGCCGTACCCCTTGCCGCCCTTGACCCGCCGGTCACCGACAGCGCCACTGTGGATCCCGGACACGTCGTACGCGTGCGCATGCACCAGCCAGCGGGCCGCCTCCGCGAAGGTCGCCGTCTCGAGGTCGTCGCCCAGCCGGGTCGACAGGAAGGCTTCGGACGCCGAGTCGTGACGACCGTCGCAGACGATCCGACTCAGTCCGAACACCTCGTCCTTCGCCGTCCGCAGGTCCGCCACCTGCATGAACGGGTGCACGGGGTGCTGCAGCCAGAACCGGTCGTGCCAGTCGTCCAGGTAGGAGTCGACGTCGGCGACCGTCGTCTTCCACTCGTCCCGTATCTCCACCCACTCGTCGGCGGTGAGCGGCCCGTTCGTCGCCCGGTGCAGCACCGCGAGGAGCACGCGCAGCAGTGCGAACGACTGCGTGGGCAGCTCGCAGGCGAGCTGCTCCAGCTCGTGCGCCCGCCGGAATACGTCGCGCAGGGAGAGCTCCACGACCGTGCCCGCATCGAGCACCGGGATCCACGGTTCGTCGACGAGCGAGAATCGGGGTTCATCCATCGGTCAGGACTCCTCTGGTGTCAGGTCTGTGGGGTGGCCGGGTTCGTCGTCACTCACGCCGCGGCCTACCCACCCGTAGGCCGAGGTCCTCGTCGTAGACGACCTCGCAGCCGGCGAGGTAGGCCCTCCCGCCGTCGTCGAGCGGGAGCACCAGCTGCCCGGCAAGGTCGGGCGAGTCCTGCCAGGCGTCGACGACGTTCTCCTCGAGCTGGTCCAGGACTTGGTCTCCCAGCTCGCCGGCCGCGAGCCAAGCGGGAAGGCGGACGGCCGTGCCGGCCAAGGCGCGTCGCTTCGCGACGGGCGGGACCTCTCGCATCTCCAGCAGCTCGCCATCGACACCCGCGCCCCGCCTGCCGGGCAGACGCCACTGGCCTCCGGCGTCGCGCTGGACGACGAGCACCTCGAACGCGTCGTCGGCATCGCGAACCTGGGCGCGGCCCTGCGCCTCGGCCTCGCCGATGCTCCCGTCGAGCCATCCGATCAGACCGACCCGATCCTCCGCAGGAGGCCCCAGCAGAAAAGTCCGCGCTCGGATCTCACGAACGAGGCGCTCGCTCTGGGCCTTGTGGTGCGCCTCCTCCATCGCCGACCGCCACTCGTCCGGACCGAGGGGTTGCATGCCGTAGGCGGCATGCACCAGCGGCGCGATGTCCTGCGGCAACCGGATCCCCTGTCCCGACGTCGTCCGAGCGAGGACCTGAGCTGCCGCCCGAAGCAGAAGGTAGGGCCCGTAGACCTGACTGCAGCCTCTCGGGAACGTGGGCGGCTGGGCGCCCCAGTCGTCGACTCCGACGACGACCGCCCGCGGCTCACGTGTTCGCGACGGGCGATGGTCGGCGGGACGGTCGTGCCGGTGCAGTCGCCCGACACGCTGGAGCAGGAGGTCCGTCGGTGCGAGGTCGGTGATCAGCAGGTCGAAGTCCACGTCGAGGCTCTGCTCCATCACCTGAGTCGCGACGACGACGAGACGCTCCGGTCGCGCACCCCGACCCGAGGTTGGAGGCGGGCCCAGGCGCTCGACGAGCCACTGTTCACGAAGCTTGCGGTCCTTCGCGAGGAAGCGTGAGTGCAGCAGCACCACGTCCGGTCCGAACACCTCCCTCAGGTCGCGAAAGGTCTCCTGGGCGCGTGTGACGGTGTTGCGGACCACCAGGGCGCAGCCGCCGTCCCGGAGCGCGTCGTGCAGCACCCGGGCCACGTCGTCGTCCGCAGCCGTCTCGATCACGACACGCCTGGACCGCGACGGACCGATGACGTCCTCGCCGACGGCGACCCCGTCGGTCAGTGCGGTCACGCGGGACGACGCCGTCGGCCTGTCGACGGCGGACCGTGTCAACGGTATGGACGGTGGTACCTCGGCGGTCACCGGTCGCGGTCGCCCTCGACGCCTGTCACGACGTCCAGGGCCCGTCCCCGTCGCGCGTCCGCGCCGATACGCGTCAACGAGTCGGTCACGCAGCTTGGGCGGCAGAGTGGCCGACAGCGCCACCACAGGCACCCGGTAAGCGCCCAACCACTCCAGCGCCCGCTCCAGGTAGACGTTCGTGTAAGCATCGAACGAGTGCACCTCGTCGAGCACCACCACCTTGCGAGCAAGCGCCAGATGACGCAGTGCCACGTGTCTGGACTGCAGAGCCCCGAAGAGCACCTGGTCGATCGTGCCCACCACGAAGTCGGCGAGGACCCCCTTGCGCCTGCCGGTCATCCACGCGTCCACATATACGGCACCGCCACCGCGCTCGTCCCGGCCGAGGTCCCCGGTTCGCGTGCGGCCCCGAGGGACCCTGGAGAAGTCCGGGTTGAGCCACGCCTTGCCATGGGCGAGGTAGACGGAGCGACGCGCACCACCGCCGCTGTCAGGCACGACGGGTCGCTCGACGTCCGGTGCGCCCTGCCCAGGTGCTCGCGCGAGCCACCGCATCACCCGCGCGAACATCGCGTCGCTCGTCGCCTGCGTGGGCAGCGCGACCAAGAGGCCGCCCGCGCCCGACCGCGCCGCGAGGATCTCCGCGGCCGCCAGTGCCGCCTCTGTCTTTCCCTCACCCATCGGCGCCTCGATCACGAGGATGCCCTCGGCGTCCATAGTGCGTGCCGCCTCGACCGCGGCGGCCTGGACGGGCCTCACCGTCGCGCCCTCGGGCAGGTCGAAGCGAGCCTGCAGGATCTCCGCGGCACCGGCCTCGACGCCCGTCGCACCCCACGGACGGGGGAGGTCGACGACGGCCCACGCCTCCTCGAGCCGCTCCCGGTCCTCGCCGGTCGGCTGCGGAAGGAAGTCAGCGCCCTCAACCCCCGCCAAAGGAAACAGATCCTGGTTGGAAGCGAGCCAGTCAGCGACGACGACAAGACCCAGCAGGAGCGCGAGAACACTCCGCGGCAGTCGATGCCACACGGTCGTCACCAAGTAGCGGTCCGCACCGACGTGCTGCGCCATGTGTTCAAGCAGGTCGTCCTGCACCACACGCCAGGGGCCGTCGCCGAGCAACTCCGGGTTCCGTCGCCCCCGGTTGAGCTCGTGCCGCGCAGGAGGGATGCCGTGATGCCCACCGACGACCGACCCCAGGCCGCTCGCAGCTTCGAGCGGCCAGCCGTGCCGCAACTCAAGCCATCGCTCGAGCACGATCTGACCGGCGAGGCCGTGCGGCAGGTCCCTCCGCTCCGGCAGTGTGTGCGGCATCGGCAGCCCTGCACGAACCATCTGGTCCCGGAGGCGGTCGACCTGGACGGCGAAGGCAGGGGTCGCCTTCCCGATGTCGTGCACGCCGGCCACGAGAACCAACAGCGTCCGTCCTGCGTCGTCGCCTCCACACGCGCGCGCGATCTGACGCCGCAGGGAGACGGGGAGCCACCGGTCCCAGAGCCGGCCAGCTACCGCCGCCGCATCCTGTAGATGTCGCCACAGCGGTAGCCAGCCCTCGACCTCGAGCGACCCTTGAGGCCAGCTCTTGGCCCAGACACACCGCGCAACTCTCGTCAGCGGCGGCGTCATCCCACAAGAGTGCCAAAGGCACTCGTGTCAAAGCACCACTTTCCGTCCGACTTCACCCGGCCGCCTGGGGTCCTCCTCCCCCGGCGGGCGCGCGTCAAGACAACATCCCCTCGGGGCGTGCGACCTGTGCGGATCGGCACCCGGCTGGCAAGATCGATCCCATGCACGAGCGCGCGGGGAAGCCGGCCCAGGACATCGACCTCATCGACGTCGACAAGGTGGTGGGGGCGTACTACGACCTCGTGCCCGACGTCGCGGACCCGGCGCAGCAGGTGGTGTTCGGCACGTCCGGGCACCGCGGCTCCAGCCTGGACACGGCATTCAACGAGGCGCACATCGCGGCGGTCACGCAGGCGATCGTCGAGTACCGGGCGTCGCAGGGCACGGACGGCCCGCTGTTCATCGGCCGGGACACGCACGCACTGTCCCTGCCGGCGTGGCAGACGGCGCTGGAGGTGCTGGCCGCGGCGGGCGTGACGGTGATGGTGGACGCGCGCGACTCGTTCACCCCCACGCCCGCCGTGTCCCAGTCGATCCTCATCCACAACGGCGCGACGACGGGCGACGGCGTGCGCACGCAGGGCCCCGGGCTCGCGGACGGGATCGTCGTCACCCCGTCGCACAACCCGCCGCGCGACGGCGGCTTCAAGTACAACCCCCCGCACGGCGGGCCCGCCGGGTCGGAGGCGACCGGCTGGATCGCGGACCGCGCCAACGAGATCCTCCGCACCGGCGGCCTCGCCTCGGTGCGGAGGGTGTCGCTCGAGGACGCGCTCGCCGCCGGCACGACGCACAAGCACGACTTCCTCACCACGTACGTCGACGACCTGCCGAACGTCGTCGACGTCGAGGCGATCCGCTCGGCCGGCGTCCGTATCGGCGCCGACCCGCTGGGCGGGGCGTCCGTGGAGTACTGGGGCGCGATCGGCGAGCGGTACGACCTCGACCTCACCGTGGTGAACCCGCAGGTCGACCCCCGGTGGTCGTTCATGACCCTCGACTGGGACGGCAAGATCCGCATGGACTGCAGCTCCCCGTACGCGATGGCGTCGCTGGTCGAGAAGATGGCGGGAGACGCGCCGTTCGACGTCGCGACCGGCAACGACGCGGACTCCGACCGGCACGGCATCGTCACCCCGGACGCCGGGCTGATGAACCCGAACCACTACCTGGCGGTCGCGATCGAGTACCTGTACGGCGGGGCGCGCCCGGGCTGGCCGGAGGGCACGGCCGTCGGCAAGACCCTCGTGTCGTCGGCGCTGATCGACCGGGTCGTGGCCGGCCTCGGCCGCACCCTGGTCGAGGTGCCGGTGGGCTTCAAGTGGTTCGTGCCCGGGCTGCTGACCGGGGAGGTCGGCTTCGGGGGCGAGGAGTCCGCGGGGGCGTCGTTCCTGCGTCGCGACGGGCGGGTCTGGTCCACCGACAAGGACGGCCTGCTGCTGGCGCTGCTCGCCTCCGAGATCATCGCGACGACCGGGCGGACGCCGTCCGAGCACCACGCCGACCTGGTCGCCCGCCACGGCGAGTCCTGGTACGCCCGCGTGGACGCCCCGGCGTCGCGCGACCAGAAGGCGCGCCTCGCGGCCCTCTCCCCCGACGCGGTCACCTCCACGACCCTCGCCGGCCAGGACATCACCGCGACGCTCACCGAGGCGCCGGGCAACGGCGCGAAGATCGGCGGCCTCAAGGTCACCACCGAGGACGCGTGGTTCGCGGCCCGCCCGTCCGGCACGGAGGACGTGTACAAGATCTACGCCGAGTCGTTCGTCTCGGCCGACCACCTCGCGCAGGTGCAGGACGCCGCCAAGGAGCTGGTCGACGGCGCGCTCGGCGACGCCTGACCGCTCACTCCCCGCGCTGCTCCGCGCCAGCGGCCGCGAAGGCGGCGGCCCTCTCCCGGAGCAGCGCGGCGAGCTCGGGCGAGTCCAGCACCTCGAACGGCCAGCGCAGCCACAGGAGCCCGCCGGCGAGCACCTCGAGCCGGACGTCGGCGATCCGCCAGTGCGTGGCCGCCTCGCCCGAGGGGAGCGTCACCGCGGTGAAGTCCGCGGCGAAGCCACCCATGTAGGCCTGGACCTGGTCGATCGGGGCGTGCACGAGGATTGTGGCCTCGTGGGTGCGCGGCGGCGCGCCGAGCAGGCCTGACAGGAAGGCCGTGGCGTCGCCTCCCGGGACCGGCCGCGGGTCGAACCGCACCCCCGTCGGCTCCGCCCGGGTGATCCGGTCGACGCGCAGGGCCCGCCAGCCACGGTCGACGTCCCGGCAGACGAGGTACCAGCGCGTCCCGCGCGGGACGAGCGCGACCGGCTCGACGCGGGCGAGCAGGTCCTGGCCCGCGTCGGGGCCGCCGGTCGCCATGTGCCGCAGCCGCACGCGCTCGGTGTCGCGGCACGCGAGCGCCAGCACCCCGAGGACGCCCGCGTCGAGCGGGGCGGGGTAGGCGCCGGGGGCGGCGCGGGTGCTCTGGGAGGGCGCGACGGACGAGCGCAGCGCGCGGACCCGGGGCCGCGCCCCGCGCGGCATGACCTGCTCGATCTTCGCGAGGGCGGTCAGGGCCAGCTCCCCACCGCCCGCGGACCCCGAGGCCGCCGAGGAGGCGAGCGCGGCCGCGGTCGCGAGCGCCTCGTCGGGGGTGAGGACGAGGGGCGGCAGGTCGTCGCCGGTGGACAGCCGGTAACCCCCGTCGGTGCCCCGCCGGCCCTCGATCCGGTAGCCGAGGCGCCGCAGCCGGTCGACGTCGCGGCGCAGCGTCCGCCCGTCGGTGCCGAGCCGGTCCGCGAGCTCGCGTCCCGGCCAGGAGCGGCGCGTCTGGAGCAGCTCGAGGAGGCGCAGGGCGCGCTCCGTGGGTGACGTCTCCGGCACGGGGACCACCGCTCTCGAGGGGACTGACGGCTTGTGGACACGATATGTCCTCAAGCGGACGGAGCATGGGTTCGTCAGCCCGCCGGGTCCCCCGGCCCGTCCCCCAGGAGCAGCGATGACCATCCTCGTGACCGGAGCGACCGGCGCCGTCGGCCGCCACCTCGTGCCCACCCTGCTGGAGCGCGGCGCCGCCGTGCGCGCCCTCACCCGCAAGCCGGCGGACGCCGCCCTGCCGGAGGCGGTCGACGTCGTCGGCGGCGACCTGTCCGACGCCTCGTCCCTGGGGCCGGAGGTGTTCGACGGCGTCGACCGGGCGTTCGTCTTCCCCGCACCGGGCGTCGAGGCGTTCGTCGAGGCCGCCGTGGCGGCGGGGGTGCACCGCCTCACCGTCCTGTCCTCCCTGGCGGTCGCCGAGGAGTTCCCCCGGGACCGGGGGTCCGCCAGCCAGGTGCACCACGGCGCGGTCGAGGCGGCCGTCACCGCGCGCACCGACGCCTGGACCATCCTGCGGCCCGGCACCTTCGCCACCAACCTGCTCGCCTGGGCGTGGCAGATCCGCTCGGGCGCGCCGATCCGGGCGCCGTATCTGGACTCGGCCCAGGCGCCGGTCCACGAGGACGACGTCGCGGAGGCCGCGGCCGTCGCGCTGCTCGGGGACGACCTCGTGGGCGAGGCGATCCCGCTCACGGGGCCCGCGGCGCTCACCCGCCGGGAGCAGGTCCGGACGATCGGGGACGCGCTCGGGCGGGAGATCCCGCTCGTCGAGATCAGCGCGGAGGAGTTCCGTGCCGAGACGGCCGGCTACGTCCCCGAGGCGGTGACGGCGATGCTGCTCGCCTACTGGAGCGACACCGTGGCGACGCCCGACGTGCCGCGCCCGGTCACGCCGGTCACCGGCCGGCCCGGCCGCACGCTCGCGCAGTGGGCGGGCGACCACCGCATCGACCTCGGCGGCTGACGCCCGCCGGCCGCTGGCTCACTCGCAGCCGACGCCGTCCCCGTCCCCGTCGAGCCGCGACGAGTAGCCCGGGTCGCCCCGGCGCACGGGAGCCGCCCCCGCGGCGCGCGCCTCGGCGCAGCTCGCGAACGGCTCCGTCCCCGCCGGACCGGCCGCCGCGTCGTCGTCCGCGACGACCTCCGGGGCCACGCCTCCGGACGGCAGCGGCTCGTCCGGGCACCGGGACAGCTCGCGCGCGATCGCGTCGTGCTCCGCCTGGGTGACCCACAGGGCGTACGCCTGCTTCACGGCCACCTGCCGGGCCACGTACTGGCAGCGGAACGCCTTGGACGGCGGCAGCCACGTCGCGGCGTCGCCGTCGCCCTTGCCCGAGTTGGTCGGGCCGTCGACGGCGAGCAGGTTGAGCGGGTCGTTGGCGAGCTGTCGGCGCGCCTCGCCGTCGAGCTGCTGGGCGCCCTTCTGCCACGCGTCGGACAGCGCGACCACGTGGTCGATCTGCACCGCGGTCGACGTCGCCTGCCCGCGCAGGAAGTCGATCCGCGTGCCGGTGTACGGGTCGGCCAGCACGCCGCTCAGCACGATGCAGTCGTGCGTGCCCGGGTCGGTGACGGTGCGGGTCAGGTCGCGCGCCAGGATGTCGTTGCGCGTGTCGCAGCCGTTGTGGTCGACGTCGGCCCACGCGGGGCCGAACTGGTCGCGCGAGTACCCCGTCTTGGGTGCGCGGCCCTTCACCGCCAGCGTCTCGAGCGCCGCGACGGCGGTGCCGGCCGCCGGGGGCGCGGGCCGCTCGGACTCGTCACGACCGGTCTGGGCGGCAGGTGGCTCCGCTCCGGCGAGGCCGGACGACGACGGCTCCAGCCCGCCCGCGCACGCACCGAGCAGGAGCGCGACGGAGGCTCCCAGCGCCGCGATGCCGCCGCGCCGGGTGGTGGTCCCCGCCCTCACCGGGCGGGGTGCGCGAGCAGGTCGGCGTACTCGGGGTGCCGCTGCACGTAGGCCTTGATGAACGGGCACAGCGGCACGATCTTCTCCCCCGCCGCGCGTACCTGGTCGAGCGCGCCGGCGGCGAGCTGCGACCCGATCCCCTGCCCCTCGAAGTCGGGGTCCACCTCCGTGTGCGTGAAGACGACGACGGCCGAGCCCGCGTCGCCCCTCCGCTCGTAGTACGCGCCGCCGGCACGTCGTCCGTCGTCGAGCCGGGCGAGGAAGACCTGGTGGTCGCGGTCGTCGACCACGGTCACGGGGGTCGGGGAGTCGTTCATGGGGACATCCTCGCCGTCGATCCCGACATCTGTCGCATCCCCCGCCGTACGGTCCCGCGCGAGCACCTCAGCCGGGCTGCGACACCTTCGTCGGGGAGTCGGGCAGCAGGCGGTGCAGCAGCGGCTTGTTGACCCGCTCGGTGAAGAAGTCGATGAGCGGGCCGGCGAAGAAGGCCGTCATGACGGTGCCCACCCCGACCGGGCCGCCGAACAGGATCGCCAGCCCGACGAACAGGAGGTCCTGGACGACGCGCACCACGCGGTAGCGCACCCCGGTGCGGTCCACCACCATCGGGGCGATCGCGTCGTAGGGCGCCGTGCCGATGCCCGCCGTCATGTAGGCCGACGCCCCGGCGGTGAACAGCAGGATCCCGACCAGGAACAGCACGGCCTGCAGCAGGTGGCCAGGGGGGTCGGGCAGCACCGGGTCGAGCACGGCGCTGAACCACTGCACGAAGAAGCCGGTCATCACCATGTTGATGACGGTGCCCAGGCCGACGTACCGGCGCCCCCAGACGACGACGGGCACGAGGAGCACCGCGTTGACGGCGAGCTGGTAGGCCCCGAGGCCGACGCCGAGGTGTCCGCTCACGCCGATGTTCGCCGCCGTGAACGGGTCGACGCCGACGTGCGCGCCGAGCAGCACCGCGGAGCCGAGGGCCAGGACTGCCACACCGCCCAGGGCCCACAGCGCTCGGGGGACGAGGTGCGACGCCCCTGCGCGGGCCCGGGAGGTCATGCTCGGCACGCTAGAGGTTCGCGTGGCCCGGCGCGCGCCGAGGGCCCGGCGGCACCGCCGGCCGGTGTCGCTGCCGTCGCCGGCCCGCAGTGGGAGAATCCGGCAGTGACCGAGCCTGTTCCCGAGCTCCCCGACGCGGCGTCGAGGACCCCGGCCCGCAATCCCTACCTCGACGTCCTGCGCGTGCCCGGCGCCGCCCGCTTCTCGGTCGCGGGCATGGTCGCCCGGCTCCCGATGTCGATGGTCGGCATCGGCACGGTCCTCATGGTGCAGGCCCTGTACGGCTCGTACGCGATGGCGGGCCGGGTGTCGGCGGTGCTCGTGGTGGCCCAGGCGCTGGTGGCCCCGCAGATCGCCCGGCTCGTGGACCGGTCCGGCCAGTCCCGCGTGATGACGCCGATGCTGGTCGCCACGACGGTGGGGCTCCTGGGGCTCGTGGTCGCGGCGAGCCTGGGCGCCCCGGAATGGGTGCTGTGGGTGTGCGCCGCCGTGGGCGGGGCGAGCCAGGGCTCGTACGGGTCGCTCGCGCGGGCCCGCTGGTCGCACGTGCTCCCCGAGGCGCGGCGGGTGCACACCGCCTACTCGCTCGAGTCGGCCCTCGACGAGCTGGTGTTCATCGTCGGCCCGGTACTGGCGACGACGCTCGCGACGACCGTGATCCCGTCCGGCGGGCTGCTGGTGGCGGCCGTCGTGGGCGGCGCGGGCGCCGCCTGGTTCCTCACGCAGCGCCGCACCGAGCCGCCCGCCCGCGGCGCGGCGGTGCCCGCGGGCGGCGAGCGCGTCGGAACGGTGGCGCACCCCGACGTCGCCCGGCTCGAGCGGCGCTCGGCGATCCGCATGCCGGGGATGCCGGTGCTCGCCGTCGTCTTCGTCGGCATGGGCGTGATGTTCGGGTCCAGCGACGTCGCCACGGTGGCGTTCGCGGAGGAGCAGGGCGTCAAGGGGCTCGCCGGGCTGGTGCTCGCGTGCTTCGCCCTGGGGTCGCTGGTGTCGGGGCTGGCCTATGGCGCGCGGCACTGGGTGTCCCCGCTGTCGACCCGGTTCACCATCACCGCCTGCGGGATCGCCGTCGGCGTCTCCCTGTTCTTCTTCGTGCAGAACCTCGCCGTCCTGGCCGCCGTGATGTTCGTGGCCGGGTTCGCCATCGCGCCGACCCTCATCAACGGCAACGCCCTGGTGCAGGCGCTCGTCGCGCCCCACCAGCTCACCGAGGGCCTCACCTGGGTGGGGACGTCGCTGGGCGTGGGCGTCTCGCTCGGCTCGTGGCTGGCCGGGGTCGCCGTGGACGCCGTCGACTCGCACGCCGGGTTCCTCGTCACGATGTCCGGCGGCTGGGCCTGCGCGATCCTCGCGCTGGTCGCCCTCCCCGGCATGCGGCGTCGTCGCCCCTACGCCGACGCCGCCTGAGCCGGCCCGCCGTGCTCAGGGCACGGAGCTCAGGGTTCGGGGTGGTGCGCGTCGTAGCGCCAGAACCGCGGCTGCAGGCGGACGACCAGCCACAGCACCGCGACGCACGCCAGCCCGCCCACGACAGCCGCCCACCCCTCGCCGAACCAGGTGGCCTCGGCGCCGAGCACCATCTCCCCGAGCCGCGGCCCGCCCGCGACCACCACGATGAACACGCCCTGCAGGCGCCCGCGCATGTGGTCGGGCGTCGCGGTCTGCAGGATCGACTGGCGGAACACCGACGAGATCGCGTCCGAGCCGCCCGCGAGGAGCAGCGCCACGCCCGCGAGCACGACGGCGCCCCACAGCACGCCGTCGGGCGCGTCGGGCCCGACGGCGACGAGCACCGCACCGAAGGCGGCGACGCTCAGGCCCCACGCCGTGATGGCCCACACGATGACCCGTCCCTGCCACCGCACGCGCACCAGCGCGCCGGAGAACACGCTCGCGAGGATGCCGCCGACGGCGAACCCGGCGGCGAGCAGGCCCGTCGTCGTCTCGCCGCCGCCGAGGTAGAGCGCGCCCGCCGCGGGCCACAGCACCCGCGGGAACGCGAGCACCATCGCGGCCAGGTCGACCACGAACGTCGTGCGCACGTTCGGCCGGGTCGCGAGGTAGCGCAGCCCGTCCAGCACCGAGCTCAGCCCGACGACGCGCCGTCGGGCGGGTGCGCCCGCGACCGCGCCGGCCGCGCCGTCGTCGGCGCCCGTCAGCTCGGGCGGCACGGCGGGCAGCCGCCACACCGCCCACAGCGCGGCGGTGAACAGCAGCACGTCGAGGGTGTACGCCCACGCGTACCCGAGCCGGGCCACGAGGAGCGCACCCACGAGCGGGCCGCACGTGAGGGCCACGTTGAACGACAGCGTCTGCAACGCGTTCGCCGCCGGCATGAGCCGCGGCTCGAGCAGGCGCGGCACGATCGAGGTCCGCGCGGGGTTGTTGATCGCGAACGCCGCGGACTGCAGCGCCACCAGCCCGTACAGCAGGTTCACCGACCCGACGTCGAGCCAGGCCTGCGCCGCGATGCCCGCCGTCACCAGCCACAGCACGGTCGACGCGAGCAGCGAGACGCGACGCCGGTCGTAGTGGTCCACCAGGGCGCCGCCGTACAGGCCGAGCGCGACCAGCGGGACCAGCGCCGCGATGCCCAGCGTGCCGACGGCGAGCGTCGAGCCCGTCAGCGCGTACACCTGCAGGCCGACCGCGACGACGGTGACCTGCGTGCCGATGTTCGAGACGCCGAGGCCCCACCACAGGCGACGGAACGCCGGGGAGACGCGCAGCGGTGTGAGATCGGCGATCAGTCTGGGCACGGTGTCCCAGGGTAGGCGTGTTCCGCGGGCAGCCCCGGGCGGGTCTGCCGACCCTCTTCTCGAGTCGGTGATCATCCTCCCGGGGCCGCCACGCGTACCCCCGCGACGCCGGCAGTCGTGGACGCAGCCCGGCCCCCTGCGCCGTGCTGCGCCCACGCCGGCCCCAGCCGGGGCGGAGCTGCCACGGGACACTCCCCAGTGATCCCCCGTGACAGCGCCGCCCCGTCCGGAGCCGGTACCGGCTCCGGTGGGGTCAGCGGGTCGTGACCGCGAGCGCCTCCTTCCGACGGCGCAGCACCAGCGCGGTGCCCGTGAGCATCAGCAGCAGCGACAGCCCCAGCAGCCGCAGGTCACCGCCTGTCGTCGGCAGGGACTCCATCGCACCGGTGCTGCCGGAGGCCTCGGCCCCGGCAGCCGACGCGGCGCCGTTCGTCCCGCTCCCGGCCCCGGCCGTCCAGCTCACGCCGTCCGTGCCGGATGCTGCGGAGATCGGACCGCCCGCCGTGCCGGTCCAGCCGTCGCCCGTGGCGTCGTTCCCACCGTCGGTGCTCCCGTCACCGGGGACCGTGCCATCACCAGGGCCGGTGCCGTCACCCGGGCCCGTGCCATCACCAGGGCCGGTGCCGTCACCGGGGTCCGTGCCATCGCCCGGGTCGGTGCCGTCGCCCGGGTCCGTGCCATCGCCCGGGTCGGTGCCGTCACCAGGGTCCGTGCCATCGCCCGGGTCGGTGCCGTCACCAGGGTCGGTGCCGTCACCCGGATCGGTGCCGTCACCCGGATCGGTCGCGGCGGTGCCGTCCTCCAGGAGGTCGTCCAGGAGTCCGTCCTCCGCGACCACGCTGTCGACCAGACCGCCGAGGTCGCCCTCGAGCAGCTCGTTGGCCGTGTCGTTGACGTCCTCGACGAGGTGCTCGACGAGCTCGTCGGTCACGCCGTCCTGCGGCTCATCAGCACCGACGACGTCATCCACCACGCCGTCCTCACCGACGAGACCGTCGACAACACCCTCGACCAGGTCATCCGTGCCGAGCAGGTCGTCCACCACACCCGTGGCATCCACGACATCACCGAGCACCGGGTCCAGACCCTGGTCCTCCAGCACGTCGTCCACCAGACCGTCCTCGGCCGTGAGGTCGTCGATCACCGCACCGAGGTCACCCTCGGTCAGGTCACCGACGATCTGCTCCAGGTCGTCGAGCACGTGCTCCACGGCCTGATCCGTCACACCGTCCTGCGGCTCGTCAGCGCCCACGACGTCATCCACCACGCCGTCCTCACCGACCAGCCCGTCAACCACGCCCTGCACCAGCGAACCGGTACCCAGCGTGTCGTCGACCGTGCCCGTCAGGCCCGAGACCTGACCGACCACGTCATCCACCGCGGAGTCGACGCCGCCGTCCTCCAGCACGTCGTCGACCACACCGTCCTCGGCGAGCACGCCCTCCAGAACACCGGGCAGATCACCAGCCGTCAGCGAACCGACCACCGAGTCGACGTCGTCCAGCACGGCCTCCACGAGACCGTCGGTCACGCCGTCCTGCGGCTCATCAGCGCCCACGACGTCATCCACCACGCCGTCCTCACCGACCAGCCCGTCAACCAGGCCCTGTACCGACGAACCGGTGCCGAGCAGGTCGTCCAGCACGCCCGTGGTGTCCACGACGTCACCGAGCACCGGGTCCAGACCCTGGTCCTCGAGCAGGTCGTCCACCAGGCCGCCCTCTGCGGTCACGCCGTCGAGCACACCGTTGAGGTCAGCGGCCGCGAGCGAGGCGAGCACGCCGTTCACGTCCTCGACGACGTGTGCGACGAGACCGTCGGTGACACCGTCCTCCGGCTCGTCGGCACCCACGACGTCATCCACCACGCCGTCCTCACCGACCAGCCCGTCAACGGTGTCCTGCACCAGCGACCCGGTACCGAGCAGGTCGTCCAGGGCCCCGGTCACGCCGGAGACGGCGTTCACCACGTCGTCCACCGCCGTGTCGATGCCCGAGACCCCGGGAACCTGGCCGGGCTGCGTCGGAACCGCACCCAGCAGATTCGCCAGGGCGAAGACAGGCTCGGTCACGGCACCCACGGTGTCCTGCACCGTCGAACCCGTGCCGAGCGTGCCGTCGACAGCCTGGGTCAGTCCGTCGACCGTGTCCGAGACGGTGTCCACGACGCCGCCAAGGTCGGTCACGTCACCCAGCCCCGGAAGGCCAGGCAGCTCACCGTCCGGCAGCTCACCGCCGGGAAGACCCGGCAGCTCA
>NZ_JBIRXP010000009.1:102576-118046 GCF_044389085.1 Isoptericola sp. NPDC019693
ACCACCGAACCCACGGTGTCCACCAGACCACCAAGGTCCGTCAGATCACCAAGCTCCGGAAGACCAGGCAGCTCACCGCCGGGCACCTCTCCACCCGGCCGACCCGGCAGACCATCCAGGTCCACCAGACCCAGCACCGGGTCCGTCACCGCACCGACCGTGTCCTGCACCGTCGAACCGGTACCCAGCACCCCGTCGACCGTGTCAGTCACACCGCCCACGGTCCCGTCGACGACATCCACGACACCGCCGAGATCTGTCAGGTCACCCAGCCCCGGAAGCGCAGGAAGTCCAGGCAGCTCACCACCAGGCAGCTCACCACCCGGGAGGCCCGGCAGACCATCGAGGTCCACCAGACCCAGCACCGGGTCCGTCACCGCACCGACGGTGTCCTGCACCGTCGAACCAGTGCCCAGCACCCCGTCGACCGTGCCGGTCACACCACCCACGGTCCCGTCAACGGCGTCCACGAGACCCTCGAGGTCGGTGAGGTCGGTCAGGTCGGTCAGACCGCCGGCACCGTCGAGGTCGGGCAGCTCGATGACCCCGGTGAGGTCACCGAGGCCGCCCAGCCCATCGAGGTCGCCGAGGTCGCCCAGCTCGTCGAGGTCGGCGAGGTCGCCCAGCCCGTCCAGGCCCGGCAGCTGCCCGAGCAGGTCGGGCAGACCGAGCACCGGGTCGGTCACCGCGCCGAGGTCGCCCTCGACGGTGCCGGCCACGACGTCGTCGAGACTCCCGACGACCGGTTCGACCACTCCGGCACCGAGGCCGGCTCCCAGGACGCCGCCGAGCAACCCGTCGTCCCCGACGACCCCGTCGAGCGTGTCCTGGACCAGCGACCCCGTGCCGAGGGCGCCGTCCAGCGTCCCGCCGGCGTCGGTCACCGCACCCTGGGCGCCGCCCAGAGCGGCGTCGATCCCGCCGTCCTCGAGCAGGTCGTCGACCACGCCGTCCTCCGCGAGCACGGAGTCGGACACCCCTGCCACGTCGCCGGCGACCAGGGCGCCCACGGTCGTGTCCACGTCGTCCAGCAGGTGGTCCACGACCTCGTCCGTCACTCCCGCCTGCGGCGCGTCGGCGCCGAGGACGTCGTCCACGACGCCGTCCTCACCGAGCACACCGTCGACGGTGTCCCGCAGCGCGGAACCCGTGCCGAGCAGGCCGTCCGCGGCGCCCGAGATGTCCGACGCGGTGCCGGCCACGTCGTCGACCACGCCGTCCACGCCGCCGTCCTCGAGCGCGTCGTCGACGATGCCGTCCTCGGACGTGACGCCCGCCGCCACAGCCGCCACGTCGCCACGGAGGGCGTCCTCGGCGGTCTGGGTGACGTCGTCCACGAGATGCTGGGCGACGTCGTCCGTCACCCCCGCCTGCGGCGCGTCGGCACCGAGGACGTCGTCCACGACGCCGTCCTCACCGAGCACACCGTCGACGGTGTCCCGCACCTCGGAGCCGGTGCCGAGGACGTCGTCCACGGTCCCGGTCGCGTCGGTCACCGTGCCGGCGACGCCCTCGACGAGGTCGTCCACGGCTCCGGCGGCCTTCCCGGCCTGGTCGCGCGCGTCGTCGACCACGTCCTCCGGCGACGTCCCGACGGCGTCGGCGACGTCGCCGGGAGCGGCGTCGCCGTCAGCCTTCGGGCCGTCGCCACGGTCCTCGCCCTGGTTCTCGGCCTGGTTCTCGGCCTGGTTCTCGGCGTTGTCCTCAGCCTTGTCGTCGGCCTTGTCCTCAGCCTGGCCGTCACCCTGGCCCTGACCTGCGTCGCCCGCGGGCTCGTCCTTCGGCGGTACACCGCCCTCGACCCCCTGCGGGGCGTCCTGGGAGGCGTCCTCCGGCGCCTCCGTCACGGCCTCCTCCGAGACGTCGTCGGAGACGTCCTTCGGCGCCTGTTCCGGCACGTCCTTCGGCGCCTCCTCGGACCGGTCTTCGGTGGCGTTCCCGCCCTCCTCGGACCTGTCCCCGACGACTCCGGAGGTGACGTCCTCGACGACGTCGCCCGCGACGTCGACGACGCTCGGGGCGTCGTCCGTGGACGCCTCGACGCCGGCTCGAGACGTCGCCTCGGCCTTCGCGTCGCCGTTCGCCTCGGCCGCCGCCGCGACCTCGGCCTCGGCCTCGGCCTCGACGGCTGCGTCCTTCGACTCCGCGGTGGCGCTGACATCCAGCTTCACCGTGGCGTCCGTCTCGACCGGGACGTCGGCGACGTCCCCGTCGGCTGCTTGGGCCACTCCGGCCCCGGCGACCACCAGGCCGCCCGCGACGAGCGCTGTCCTCAGCGCACGCCGGACAGAGTTGTGCATGACTCAGCTCCTGACTGACGTGGGCGCAGGCGGCTGGTGCCACCCGCGGTCGCTGTCACGCTCAGAGGCGCGACGCGGCCACGTCAGGCAGGAGAGACGGGGATGTCGTAAGCGACCGCCGGGAGGCGGACGAGGGTCTCGCCGGCCGGCGTCAGCCAGGATCCGGCGAAGGCGTGGGCGTGCTCGCCGAGCACTGCGGCCGCGTCACCGGCTCCGCCGCGCGCGCCCGACACGAGGCCGCCGCCGGACGACGTGAGCGCCGGCGTCGACGGCGCCTCCTGTGCCGGCTGCTCGCGGTCGAGCGAGCCCTCCGTGAGCGTCGCGACGGATGCCGCGCCGTCCGCGGGAACCGGGACGACGTCCACGGCGTAGGTCGGCACCGGCACGGCCGGCGGGGTGCCGGCGGGCGCGGCGGTCGTGGGAGCAGCAGAGGCCACGGAGCTGGTCGTCGTCTCGGCAGGTGCCGTGACGACGACGGTCGCGGGCTGGGCCTCGGAGATGCTCGCGGGGGTCGTGGCGGCCGGGACGACCGGCGCCGTGGCCGGCTCCTGGAGGCCGGGCAGCAGGGCCTCGACCACGGGGCCGGTGGCCGGCTGCAGCGTGTCCGTCACCGGGGCGACGACCGGGTCGAGGACACCGACCACGGGCTCCACGACCGGCCGCAGGGCGCCGACGACCGGCTCGACCGTGTCGACCACGGGGGTCAGGACGGGGTCGAGGGAACCGACCACCGGGGCCACGAGCCCCACCACCGGGTCCAGGACCGGGTCGAGGGTCTTCACGACCGGGCGGACGACGGAGCCGACGAGGTCCGTGACCGGAGCGAGCGGGGCGGTGATCGTCCCCACGGCCTCCCCGACCGGCTCGATGACCGGCGCCAGCGCCGAGGTGACCGGCGAGAGCACCGCCCGGACCACCGCCGTCACCGGCTGCAGGATGACGCCGACAGGGGCGGTGACGGTCTCCACGACCGCGTTCACCGGCTCGAGCGCGACGGACACAGGCTTCGTGATCCCCGCGACGACGGCGCCGACGGGCTCGGTCACCGCCGTGGCGGGCCGGAGCAGCGCGTCCACCGCGCCGGTCACCGCAGCCGCCTCGCGGGAGTCCTCCGACACCTCCGGGGTCTCCTCGGGGGCAGCCTCCTCGACCGCCTCCCGCGCCCCGGGCACGAGCCCCGCCAGCCCGAGGTCCGACAGACCGAGTTCAGCCAGCCCGAGGCCCGAGAGGCCGAGGTCCTCCACGGCGACGTCGGCCGGCCCGGTCCCCTCGGTCGCGGCATCCACCGGTCCGAGGTCGTCGCCGGTGCCGGCGGCGTCGCCGTCCTGGTTCTCGAGGCCGGCGCCGTCCTGCCGGGCGGAGACCTTCTCGATCCACTCGCGCAGCGGCGCGCCCGAGAACGCCTGCTCCCAGTCGTCCTTCGTCGGGAGGTCCGCGACGAAGGCCTCGGCCCACTCCTCGGCCGCGGCCCGAGCCCGGTCCGCCGGACGGTCAGCATCCTGCGCGGGGACGTCGTCCTCGACCGAGGGCTCGTCGCGGTCCGCGGTTCCTGCGTGCTCTGCGTGGTCAGCCGGCTCAGCGGTCTCCGCGGGCTCTGCGGACTCTGCGGTCTCCGCAGGCTCAGCGGTCTCCGCGGCCTGGGCGGGCTCGATGGCCTCCGCGGGCTCCGGCGACTGAGCAGCCTCCCCGTCCCCGACGGGCTCGACCGTGTCCGCGGACTCGGCGGGAGCCGCGGGGTCGACGAGTCGTCCGACCAGTGCCTCGAGGACACCCGTCGCCCGCGTCGGCTCCTCGACGTCCTTGCCGACGTCCTTGCCGACGTCCTTGCCGACGTCCTTGCCGGCGTCCTTGTCGGCGTCCTTGTCGGCGTCCTCGACGGCGTCCTTCTCCTCGGACGAGCGCTCGCCGTTCCCGTCCGTGCCCTCCGTGCCCTCCGGGCCGTCATGCTGTGCGGCCTCGTCGCCGGCCTCGTCGGAACCGCCGCGCTCGTCCCGGACTTCCGCCGCAGCGCCGTCCTGCTCGGCAGGCTCAGCAGCCTCAGCTGACTCGGCGGGCTCGGCGGGCTCAGCGGGCTCAGCTGACTCGGCAGGCTCAGCGGACTCAGCGGACTCAGCGGGCTCGGCAGCCTCAACGGGCTCGGCAGGCTCAACGGGCTCCCGGTCGGCAGACCCGATCGCCGGGGCGCTGTCACCGCGGTCGTCGCCGTCCGGCGCGCCGCGACCGTCGCCGTCCTCCTCTTGAGCTGCCGCGCGGCCCTGGTCGCCGTCCCGTCCCGGCCCGTCGGCCGTGGGCCTCACGACGTCCTCGACGAGCCGCTCGACGACCGACCTCTGGGAGGAGCGCCCGTCGTCCGAGCCCTCGTCGGCGGTGGCCGACCCGGCGACCGCGATGCTCAGGGCGGCGGCACCGACCAGCCCTACGGCGGGGCCGGCAGCGCGCGCGAACCAGCGACGGCGGAGTCCTGCCGCCGTGGCACGGTCCACGCTGCGTGTCACTCGGCCCCCTTCGATGCCACGCGGGGTCATGGTGAGCTCGATCATGACCCAGATCACACTGTGACGCCCGAGCAACGGTCCCGCAACAGCAGCCGCGGATTTTTCACCCGCCCGTCAGGCGACGGAGGTCCCGAACAGGAGGCCGAGCGCGTACGTGACGGCCGCGGCGCCAAACCCGATCGCGAGCTGGCGCAGCGCCCGCGTCCACGGCGAGGTACCGGACAGCAGGCCGGTGATCGCGCCCGTGACCAGGAGCGACACCCCGACCAGACCCGCGGCGACGGCGATCGCCGCGAGGCCGGTCAGGCCGAACAGGTACGGCAGCACGGGGATGATCGCGCCGGACGCGAAGAAGCAGAAGCTGGAGATGGCGGCACCCCACGCGGTGCCGTGGGTCTCGAGGTCCGACTGCTCGTCGGTCCTCGGCGCGTCGTCGTGCCCGAGGTCGGACGCCACCGCGCCCGTCGCGGCCAGCCCTGCGAGGACGCGGTCCGCCCGGCCCTGCGCGTCCTCGGACGACAGGCCACGGGCGCGGTAGACGAGCGCCAGCTCGTTGGCGTCGACGTCGAGGTGCGGCAGCACCGTGGCGCTCTTCGGGTCCGGGGTGGAGGCCTCGAGCAGCTCCCGCTGCGAACGCACGGACACGAACTCGCCGGCCCCCATGGACAGCGCCCCGGCGAGCAGGCCGGCGACACCGGTCAGGAGCACGGTCTGCGAGGAGACGCCGGAGGCCCCGATGCCGAGGACGAGCGCGAGGTTGGAGACCAGTCCGTCGTTCGCGCCGAAGACGGCGGCGCGGAACGTGCCGGACATCCGGTGGCGCCCGCGGGTGGCGAGCGCGCGCACCACCTCCTCGTGGATCTGCTCGTCGGCGGCCATGGTGGCGGTCGCGTGCTCGTCGGCGTCGTACGACGAGCGCGCCTCGGCCCGCTGCGCGAGCGCGAGCACGAAGACGCCGCCGAAGCGACGGGCCAGGAGACCGAGCATGCGGGTGCGCAGGTCGCCCCGCAGCGGGCGCCCGACGTCGTCGCCGAGGAGGTCGAGCCAGTGCTGCTCGTGCCGCTTCTCGGCGTCCGCGAGCGCGAGCAGGATGGCGCGCTCCTCCCCGGTGCGCCGGCGGGCCAGGTCGCGATAGGTGGCCGCCTCGGCGCGCTCGTCGGCCAGGTACCGGCGCCACTTGCGGATGTCGGACGGCCGGCGGGCGGGGAGGTGGTGCGCGGGCGGGTCGCTCTCGGGCGTGCCGCTTCCGGGCATGGTGGTGCCGTCGGTCATACGGTCATGGTCCCCGCTTCCGGGCGGCTGTGGGTTCCGGGCGGAGCCGCGCCGTCTTCCGGGCCCGCGCGCCCGAGTTTTCGGTCGTCCGCAGCCGTCCTGTCCCCGGTTCCCCGGACGGCGGCGTGGACACGGCGCCGCGTGTCACCGGCTCGGGGCACAATGGGTGCGGCAACCAGGGGCTCGGACACTGGGAGACTCCGGCGTGATCATTGTCAGCACTGACGGCTCGTGCCTCCGCAATCCCGGCGGCGCGATCGGCTGGGCGTGGATCGCCCACGAGGGCGGCCGCTTCGACTCGGGCGGCGCCGCGTCCGGCACCAACCAGGTCGCGGAGCTCACCGCGCTCCTGCGCGCCATCGAGGCACATCCCGGGGCAGAGCCGCTCCTCATCGAGTCCGACTCGCAGTACGCGATCCGGTGCGCGTCCGAATGGATCCACGGGTGGAAGCGCAAGGGCTGGCGCACCGCCTCCGGCGGCCCGGTGAAGAACCTCGAGCTGATCCGTTCCATCGACGCCGCGATCACCGGCCGGGAGGGCCCGGTCCGCTTCCGTTGGGTGCGCGGCCACGTCGGCAACCCCTTCAACGAGCGCGCCGACCAGCTCGCCGGACTGGCGGCGCAGGACTGGGCCGCCGGGCGCGGCGGCGTCGACGAGGTGCTCCTCACGGAGGAGGTCGGCACGGGCCCGTCGTCGCGCGACGACGGTGCCGAGCGCGCCGGGGGGCGCTCCGTGCGCGATGCCGAGCCCGTCGGCGCCCGCAGCGACACGGGCTGGGAGCTCGGAACCCTCTTTGACTAGCGCGACCTCGACCAGCCCGACCTCCCTGGCCGACACGGCCGGGGCCCGCGTGGCGACGGCCCCGCCGGCCGCCGCCGAGACCACGGTCGAGCACTCCTCCGACCGGCCGCTCGACCTCGCGCTGACGCTCGGCCCGCTGCGGCACGGCGCGTACGACCCCACCGTCCGGCGCACGGCAGACGGCGCGCTGTGGCGCACCACGCTGATGCGGACCGGCCCGGTGACCCAGCGGTTCGTGGCCACCGGAACGCGCACCGCCGTCGTGCAGCACTGGGGGCCGGGGGCCCGGGAGGCCGCGGACGCCGTCCCCGAGCTGCTCGGCGAGTCCGACGACACCTCCACGTTCACCCCGCCGCCGCAGGTGCAGGAGGCCGTGCGC
The DNA here is from genome assembly GCF_044389085.1 of Isoptericola sp. NPDC019693. NCBI lineage: Bacteria > Bacillati > Actinomycetota > Actinomycetes > Micrococcales > Promicromonosporaceae > Isoptericola > Isoptericola sp. NPDC019693. The sequence continues at coordinate 109,825 of NZ_JBIRXP010000009.1, forward strand.
CGCACGCCGGGCCTGCGGATGTGTCGGAGCGGGCGGGTGCTGGAGGCTCTGCTGCCGGCCGTGCTGGAGCAGAAGGTGCAGGTCGTGACGGCGCACCGGGCGTGGCGGTGGCTCGTCGCCGCGCACGGGTCCGCGGCGCCAGGACCGGCCCCCGAGGGGATGCGGGTGGTGCCGTCCGCGCGCGCCTGGGCCGCCGTCCCGACGTGGGACTGGCACCGCGCGGGGGTGGACCCGCGGCGCGCGGCGACGGCGGTGCGGTGCGCGCAGGTGGCCGCGCGGCTCGAGGACGCCGCCGGGATGCCCGCCGACGAGGCGCGCGCCCGGCTCGAGAAGGTGCCGGGGGTCGGGGCGTGGACGTCCGCCGAGGTGGCGCAGCGCGCGTTCGGCGACGCGGACGCCGTGTCCGTGGGCGACTTCCACCTCGCCGGCGCCGTCGGCTGGGCGCTCACCGGCGAGCGCACCGACGACGAGGGCATGCTGCGCCTCCTGGCGCCGTACGCCCCCCACCGGCACCGGGTGGTGCGGCTGCTGTTCCTCGACCGCAGGCCGCAGGCCCCGCGCAGGGGCCCGCGGCTCTCGATCGCGGACTACCGGGCCATGTGAGACCGGCGGGCCGTGCGGGTGAGGGCGGAGCCCGTCACTCGGGCAGGCCGCACACGCCGTCGACGCAGACCGCGCCGTCGTCGCCCAGCAGCTGCAGCGGGCGTTCGTCCGCGCCGTGGTGGGGCGCTGCCGCCTCGGCCGCGCTGACGGTCATCAGCGTGGTGCGGCGCGGGTTGGCGATCGAGCGGTACGAGCTCTCGGTGGCGTCGTTCATTCTTCTCCTCCAAGGGACCCACTGCGCGGTACGACCGGGCGTGGTCGGCCCGAGACCGCGGCGCCCGCGACGGTGCGGGCGTGCCTCGATTCTCGGTGATACCGCGTCTCACAGCCAGGGGCGGCAGTGTGAGATGCGCCTCGCTCGCCGGGCTCAGGCCTCGGCGAGCACCTGGTCGAGCACCTGGACGAAGACGTCCGGGTCCTGCGCCCCGGACACCCCGTAGCGGCCGTCGAGCACGAAGAACGGGACCCCGTTGATGCCGTACGCACGGGCACGGGCGATGTCGGCGGCGACGGCCTCGGCGTAGGTGCCGGCGTTCAGCGCGACGACGACGGCCTCCCGCTCCAGGCCCACCTCGGCCGCCAGGTCCGCGAGGTCCTCGACGTGGCCGACGTGCTCGCCCTCGGTGAAGTACGCGCGCAGCAGGCGCTCCTTCATCTCCTCCTGCTTGCCGAAGGCCTTCGCGAGGTGCAGCAGCTCGTGCGCCTTGAGCGTCTTGGTGTGCCGCACCTGGTCCATCCGGTAGGTCAGCCCCTCGGCGGCGGCGAGCGCCGTCACCTGGTCCTGCATCTGCTGGGCGGTCTCCAGCGGGATGCCCTTGTGGTCGGCGAGGAACTCCGTGGCCGTGCCCTCGAAGTCGACCGGGGTGTCGGGCGAGAGCTCGAACGAGTGGTACTCGATCTCCACCTCGGGGGCGGCGCCGTCACGCTCCGCCATCCGCGACAGCGCGGACTCGAACCGGCGCTTGCCGATGTAGCACCAGGGGCACGCGACGTCCGACCAGACGTCGACCTTGAGGGAAGTCTTCTCGATGGTCACGCACGTGCGAACGCCCCGCCGCGGGAGGCGATTCCCGCGGCGGGGCGTGTCGTGCGTCGCACAGCCGCCAGATCAGTTCAGCGGTGCCGCCTCGGACGCCTTGCCCGACTCGGGGGTCGTCAGCTGGGAGCCGGCGATGCCCGCGATGAGCTGGTGGATGTCCACGCCCGTGAGCTGCTTGACGACGCCCTGGCCCTCGCCGAGCACGGAGGCGACCGTCTTCGTCACCGACGACGCGCCGTCCGTGGACACCACGGTCATGCCCTGGATCGAGCCGATCGGCTCGGCGGCGGCGCGGACGATCTCCGGCAGGCGCTCGATGAGCTCCTGCACGAGCGCGGCCTCGCCGTACTTCTTCAGGGCCTCGGCCTTGGCGTCGGTGGCGACGGCCTCGGCACGACCCTCGGCTTCGACGGCGAACGCCTTGGCCTCACCCTCGGCCTTGATACCGGCCGCCAGGGCGATCTGACGGTCACGCTCGGCCTCACCGGCACGGCGGACCGCGGCAGCGGACGCCTCGGCGTCCTGGATCGCGGCGGTCTTGTTCGCCTCGGCGATGGTCGTGCGCTTGAAGGCGTCGGCCTCGGTGGCCGCGTTGGCGGCGTCTCGGCGGGCCGTGGCCTCCTGGACCTCGGCGTACGCCTTGGCCTCGGCCGGCTTGCGGACCTCGATGTCGAGGCGCTCCTGGGTCACGCGGGCCTGCTCGGCCAGCGCCTCCCGCTCCTGCTGCGCCACGAGGCGGTCCTGCTCGGCGCGGGCGAGCTGGCCCGCCGCCTCGGCCTCCGCGTTCGCACGGTCGGTGTCCGCCTTGATCGCGGCCTTCTTGAGGTCGAGCGCCTTCTGCCGCTCGGCGATCTGCTCGGCGGCCTCGATGACGGCGAACTCCGAGACCCGGCGGGCCTCGGCCTCGGAGACCTCGGCGACCTGGAGCGCGCGGGCGCCCTCGGCACGGCCGAGGTTGGACAGGTACTCCGACCCCGGCGTCGAGATGTCGGAGATGTTGAGCAGGTCGACCTGCAGACCCTGCTCCGCCAGGTCGGTCTTGGTGGACTCGACGACGCGGTCCGACAGCCCCTTGCGGTCGGAGATGATCTGCTCGATCGTCATGTCGCCGACGATGGAGCGCAGCGAGCCCTCGAGGGACTCCTTGATGATCTCGGTGAGCATCTCCTGCTGGGAGAGGAAGCGCTGCGCCGCGCGCCGCACGCCCTCGTCGTCACCGCGCACCTTGAAGTTGATGGACGCCTTGATCGCGATCTTGATGCGGTTCTTGTCGACGCCCTCGACGGTGATGCCGATCTGACGCTGCTCGAGCGAGATGGCGAAGCCCTGCTGCAGGATCGGCCAGACGAACGTGCGGCCGCCGATGACGACGCGCTGGCTCTGGGCCGCGGACTCCTTCTTGCCGGCGCCGCGGCCGACGATGACGAGGGCCTGGTTCGGCGGGACCCGGCGGATGCGCTGGGCGACGAAGATGCCCACCGCGAGGAACGCCACCACGAGCGCGAGGACCGCGACCGTGGTGATGAAGTTGCTGTCGGACGAGTCGAACATGGTGCGCGCCGGAGCGCGTCTCCTTCCAGCTGGGGCGGAGGGTCAGCGGGAGTGGGGGCCGACCCGGACGGTGGAACCGGAGTGCTCGAGCACGACGACGCGGCTGCCCGCGGCGATGGGCTCGTCGGATCGGGCGAGGCGGCGCTCGAGCTCGCTCGGGACGTCGAGGGAGACCTCGCCCGAGGTCGCCGTCACGTCCGTCGTGGCCGTGCCGTGCGCGCCCACGAGCGAGACCGCGACGCCGTCGTCGCCGGACGCGAGCCGCCGCACCAGCACCTGCGCGACGACGACGGCCAGGAGCCCGACGACCGCGGAGGCGACATACGCGATCCACGTCGCGAGGTCGTTGGCGACGACGATCGTGCCGACGGCGCCGAAGACGACCGCGCCGACCCCGAGGGACGTGCCCGACAGCGCGCCGTCACCGAGGTCGACCAGCTCGCCGACGAGCAGCGACACGAGCAGCAGGAGCATCCCTGCGGCGCCGATGAGAACGAAGACGAGCACGCGGACTCCCTCGATTCACGAGTGATGAAGATGTGGCGATCCTGTGATGGCGACGCCACCCTAGCGAACTCTGGACGGTCGCTGAACAGCGGGTCCACAGGCAGTCCGGCGTGCCGTCCCCGCAGGCCTGGGCGATGCTCGGAGCATGCCTCTCGTGCCGAGCAAGGACCCGCAGCTCGTGCTCCTGCGCCACGGCGAGACGGAGTGGAGCGTGAGCGGGCAGCACACGGGCCGTACCGACATCGCGCTGACCCCCGCCGGCGAGGAGCAGGCCCGCACCGCGGGCCGGGCCGTGGCGGGTATCGCCTTCGCCGCCGTCTACACGTCGCCGCTCGCGCGCGCCCGCCGGACGGCCGCGCTCGCCGGCCACCCGGACGCCGTCGTCGACCCGGACCTCGCCGAGTGGGACTACGGGCCGGTGGACGGACGCACCAGTGCCGACGTCGGCGCCCTCCTGGGCCGCGAGTTCCAGATCTTCGACGACGGGGTCCGCGTGCTGGCGCCCGACCCCGCGCACGGCGACGGGCGCCCCGGGGAGCTGCTGGAGGACGTCGCCGCCCGCGCCCGCCGGTTCGTGGAGCGCGCCGACGCGACCCTGCGGGACGGCGGGAACGTGCTCGCCGTGGCGCACGGGCACCTGCTGCGCGTGCTCGCGACCGCGTGGCTCGACGTCGACCCCCGGTTCGGGGCCCGCCTGGAGCTGGGGACCGCCGCGATCTGCCAGCTCGGGTACGGGCACGCGCTGCGCACCATCGAGGGCTGGAATCTTCCGCCGCACGTCTGAGCACCCCGGACGCCGCGTCGTCCCGCCGTCTGCCCTGGTCGCGCGTCTGGCACGATGTGCGCCATGGCGCTGAACGACGACGACCTCATCGACGGCGAGCGCGTCGTCATGGACCTGCACGAGCACGCGAAGGCCGTGGTGTGGCCGTTCCTGCTGCTGCTCGTGCTGCTGGTCGCCGCCGCGTCCACGTTCGTGATCACCATGGACGACGTGCTCCGCTGGGTCGTGCTCGGCCTGCTCGCCGTCGTCGCCGTCGTGTGGGTGCTCGTGCCCTGGCTAAAGTGGCGCACCACCTCGTGGACCGTCACCACCAGGCGCATCGCCATGCGGTCCGGCATCGTCACGCGCGTGGGCCGGGACATCCCGCTCTACCGCATCAACGACGTCGCGCTCGAGAAGGACCTCCTGGACCGGCTGCTCGGTTGCGGCACCCTGCAGGTCTCCGACGCCACCGAGAAGGCCGGCATGGTGCTGCGCGACGTGCCCCGCGTCGAGCGCGTGCAGGTGCTGCTGCAGGAGCTGCTGCACGGCGCCGACGACGGCTCGGACGACGGCGAGTGGCCGCCGACCGAGCCGCCGCGCGGGCGCCGGCGCTGAGCTACCTGGTGCCGCGCGGCAGGGGCAGCGGCTCCATCCACTGGTCGTCGGCCGTGAGGTCGATGCCGAACTCGGACGCGAAGCGCATGGTCGTGCCGACGAGCACGCCGTCCGCCTGCTCGCCGAGGCGGTACACGCGGGCGCCACGCAGCCGGTTGCGCTCGGCGCCGCTGAGCCCGTACGTGCCGAACCCGGTGTTGCCGGCGTAGCCCAGCAGGACGCCGTAGTAGTTGCCGGAGTACGTGTTGACGTGGTCGTGCCCGCAGAAGATGCCCCGCACGTCGCCCCGGTGCTGGACCGCCGAGAACAGCCCCGAGTTGAACGGGCCCGGGCACTCCTCCTCGTTCCGCTCCCCCACGATCTGGTGGCGTGCCGCACCGCGCGCGTGGTCCGCGGCCGTGCGGCCGTCGACCGAGCCGAACCACATGAACCGGTACTCCCACAGCGGGATGTGGATGAACATCAGCGACGGGATCGGGCGACGGTACCGCTTCTCCAGCTCGACCGACGTGCGGTAGTACCAGTCCACCTGGTCCATGCGCACCCAGTCCCACGTCGGGTAGCCGGTGAGGTCCTGGCCGTCGATCGTCCCGGGCGCGTACCGGCCCGAGTCGAGCAGCCAGACGTTGAAGGCCGGCTTCCCGTCGGTGCCGTCGATCAGCAGGTGCGAGTTGCCCTGGCCCGTGACGCCCTTCGCGGTCGGGCCGTTCACGTTGTGCCGGTAGGAGCGGTAGAACGCGAGCATCTGCGCCTCGTCCACGCCGCTCGTCGGCGTCGAGTCCTCGTCGTGGTTGCCGAACGTGATCGCCCAGGGGATGCCGCGCTCCTCCATCGGCTGCGTCACGTTGTTCATCGCCTGCCGCATCTCGAGCGGGGTGTCGCAGCCGCCGGTGATGTTGTCGCCGTTGAGGATCACCAGGTCCGGCGCCTCGTCGTCCAGCACCGCGCGCATCAGCTCGAGCGTGCGCCGGTCGATCTTCTCGTCGTCCTGCGTGTCGTTGAACTGCACGATCGTGTAGGTGCCGTCCTTGCGGAAGCGGAGCCCCCGCGTGCGCCCCGCGCCCGGGGCCGCTGCGGCCGACGGCGCGGACGCGACGGCCGTGCCCGCCGCGCCCAGCCCGGTCAAGGTCATGAACGTGCGGCGGCCCAGCCCGCCGTCGGTCTGCTCGGTCGAGCCCTGGACGGCCGCGCTCGGCACGTCGACGTGCTCGCTCCGGTTCTCAGTCATGCCCTGGAAGGTAGGAGCACCGGGAGAACGCCGGATCTCCAGGACGATGAACCTCCCGTGCACAGGTGTCGAACAGCACGGGGACGACCCGCACGGGGACCACCTGTACGGTGACGTCCCCGACGAGCAGGCACGGCGATCGGCGGCCGCACCGCGCCGCTCAGAAGGGCGGTAACTCGTCCGGGTCGCGGCGCGACCGGTCGGAGCGTGACCGGTCGGAGCGTGACCGGTCGGAGCGTGGCCGGGCCGTGAGCCGCGGGTCCTGCGGGACGGGGTCACGGCCGAACCGGTGGCCGCTGGGGGCGGTCCAGGTGGTGCTCCCGGCGACCGGGTCGCGCGAGACCTGCCACCCACCGACGGTCTTGGCACGGTGGTGGGTCCGGCACAGGGCGTGCAGGTTGTCGCCGTGGGTCTGTGGTGCGTCCGACCGGGGGTCGAAGGGTTCGACATGGTCGAGGTCGGACGTCGCGGCGGGCACCCGGCAGCCCGGGAAGGTGCATGTGACGTCCCGGGCGACGACGGCCGCCCGCAGTGCCGCGCTCGGCCGGTACGAGCGGGACGTCAGATCCGTGAGCACCCCGCTCCCCGGGTCGGTGAAGAGGCGCTGCCAGACGGCGTCCGGGTCGGAGGCCAGCGCCCGCGCCATCGACGCGGGGATCGGTCCGTGACCTGCCAGGATCGCGGGCAGGTCGTCGGAGCCGAGCAGGGTCGACGCCGCCACCGTCACCCGGATCGCCCCGCGCGAGGCCCGGCCCGGCGGGATCGCGTTCCCGGCACGCCCGGCCGTTCCACCTGCGGCGGGCTGGCCGGCGGCGGGCTGGCCGGTGGTGGGCTGGTGGGTGGCAGGTAAGCCGGTGGCGGAGGCGAGCCGGCCGGTCACCAGGGCGGTAAGGGCGTCGGCGCGGCACTCGTCGAGCCGACGCGCCTCGCCCGGGGTGCGGCGCAGGGCGAGGCCGGCGTCGTCCACGGCGGCGAACGCGCGGGCGGCGTCGTCCGCCGGCAGGTACGCCGTGAGGTAGGCCATGGCGTCGTCCACGGGTTCGAGCCGGACGAAGCGCTCGGCGCGCGCCGCGCGGTGCCGCGCGGCCGTGCCCTCCGGGTCGGCCTCGATCTCCGCGCGGCGCATCCGCGCGCGGAGCTGCGGCACGGTGAGGTGCTCGGCGTCGGGCAGCACCCCGGCGACGACCTCGCGCCGGAGGTCGTCCGGCAGCCGGCCGGCGGAGATGAGCGCCTCCGCCTTGGGCCGGTCGACCGTGCCTGCGCCGAGCGCGTCCGCGACCTCGGGCAGCCGCGCGGTCCCGTGCGCCACCGTGACGAGCTGGGCCGCCGCGTGCCGCGTCAGACCGAGCCGCGCGGCGACGGCATCAGCCACGAACTCGAGCCGCGACGAGCCGCGCGTGCGCTCCAGCATCTCGGCCAGCACGCGCGCCGAGCCTGCCTGCGCCCACGCGGCGACCCGCTCCCAGGCCGCGAGCACCTCGAGGATCGTGAAGTCGTCCAGCTCTGCCTCGTCCAGCGCCGCCAGCGTGCGCGCGAGGTCCGGGCCCGGCGCTGCGTCGTCCAGCACGGCGAGCAGCGGGCGGCCGTCACCAGGGCCGGGAGCACCACCGCGCGCGCTACCGGGATCGCGCCCGTCCACCCGGCCGATCGCGGCGGCGCCGCGTGCCGCACCGGCGCGCGGCTCCCCTGTCGCACCGCCATTGAGCGCAGCGCCGTCGAGCGCAGCGCCGTCGAGCACTCTGCCGTCACGCACCCTGTCGACGATCGCCCTCCCGTCGAGCACCGCGTGATCGAGCGACCAGCGCACGTCGCCGACCGGGCCGCCGACACCGCGCGCCCGGGCGTCGCGCGTCGAGACTCCACCCGCGGATACCCGCGGGCACCGCGGGTCAGCAGAGTCAGCAGAGTCAGCC
>NZ_JBIRXP010000010.1:0-3567 GCF_044389085.1 Isoptericola sp. NPDC019693
TCGGGGTATGCGAAAGGCCCACCCCGGGTGTGGGGTGGGCCTTTCGTGAATGGGTGTCCGGCGGCGTCCTACTCTCCCACCCCCTCGCGAGGGCAGTACCATCGGCGCTGAAGGGCTAAGCTTCCGGGTTCGGAATGGGACCGGGCGTTTCCCCAACGCTATGACCGCCGTAACAGTATCGAGTTATCAGGTCTCCCCCTGGTGTGCCACACGGTGTGTGGTGGGGGGTGGTGCCCGTTTCTCGGGAACCGCACAGTGGACGCGTAGCATGTATTGTCAAACAGTGTTTGAGTGTGTGTGAAGTTGTTGGCTTATTAGTACCGGTCAGCTCCGACAGTCTTTGGTCCTGTCTTCCACATCCGGCCTATCTACCCAGTGGTCTAGCTGGGTGCCTTCACCCCACGAGGGGGATGGAAACCTCATCTTGAAGCAGGCTTCCCGCTTAGATGCTTTCAGCGGTTATCCCTTCCGAACGTAGCTAACCAGCCGTGCTCCTGGCGGAACAACTGGCACACCAGAGGTTCGTCCGTCCCGGTCCTCTCGTACTAGGGACAGCCCTTCTCAAGTTTCCTGCGCGCGCAGCGGATAGGGACCGAACTGTCTCACGACGTTCTAAACCCAGCTCGCGTACCGCTTTAATGGGCGAACAGCCCAACCCTTGGGACCTACTCCAGCCCCAGGATGCGACGAGCCGACATCGAGGTGCCAAACCATGCCGTCGATATGGACTCTTGGGCAAGATCAGCCTGTTATCCCCGGGGTACCTTTTATCCGTTGAGCGACGGCGCTTCCACAAGCCACCGCCGGATCACTAGTTCCGACTTTCGTCCCTGCTCGACCTGTCGGTCTCACAGTCAAGCTCCCTTGTGCACTTGCACTCGACACCTGATTGCCAACCAGGCTGAGGGAACCTTTGAGCGCCTCCGTTACATTTTGGGAGGCAACCGCCCCAGTTAAACTACCCACCAGGCACTGTCCCTGATCCGGATCACGGACCGAGGTTAGATGGTCGATGCGGCCAGAGTGGTATTTCAACGTTGACTCCACCCGACCTGGCGGCCGGGTTTCATAGTCTCCCACCTATCCTACACAAGCCGCACCGAACACCAATACCAAGCTATAGTAAAGGTCCCGGGGTCTTTCCGTCCTGCTGCGCGTAACGAGCATCTTTACTCGTAGTGCAATTTCGCCGAGCTCGCGGTTGAGACAGCGGAGAAGTCGTTACGCCATTCGTGCAGGTCGGAACTTACCCGACAAGGAATTTCGCTACCTTAGGATGGTTATAGTTACCACCGCCGTTTACTGGGGCTTAAATTCTGGGCTTCACCGAAGTTGACCCGTCCTCTTAACCTTCCAGCACCGGGCAGGCGTCAGTCCGTATACATCGTCTTGCGACTTCGCACGGACCTGTGTTTTTAGTAAACAGTCGCTTCTCCCTGGTCTCTGCGGCCCTCCCCGCCTCCCCGGAGCAAGTCCGGTTCACGGTTCGGGCCCCCCTTCTCCCGAAGTTACGGGGGCATTTTGCCGAGTTCCTTAACCACGATTCGCTCGATCGCCTTGGTATTCTCTACCTGACCACCTGAGTCGGTTTGGGGTACGGGCGGCTAGAACCTCGCGTCGAGGCTTTTCTTGGCAGCAGAGGATCACCCGATTCCCGCATAAGCGGTCACTATCAGTTCTCACCCTATGTGCTTCGCGGATTTGCCTACGAAGCGGGCTACAACCTTGGACGTGGACTACCATCGCCACGCCGGGCTACCTTCCTGCGTCACCCCTGTTAACACGCTTACCTACTACCGGTTCGGGTCCCACGCCGCCCCACCGGTGAGATCCCGAAGGACCTCGGTGGTGGATTGGGGTGGTTAGCATCACCGGGCTCGGTATGGGCGGTTCTTCGCCGGTAGGAGAATATCAACTCCTTGTCCATCGACTACGCCTGTCGGCCTCGCCTTAGGTCCCGACTTACCCAGGGCGGATTAGCCTGGCCCTGGAACCCTTGGTCATTCGGCGGACGGGTTTCTCACCCGTCATTCGCTACTCATGCCTGCATTCTCACTCGTGTAGGCTCCACCACTAGGTCACCCTGCAGCTTCACTGCCCACACGACGCTCCCCTACCCACCCACACACCTGAACACCAACAAGTTGGTGCTGGGCTAACGTGTGAGTGCCACGGCTTCGGCGGTGTACTTGAGCCCCGCTACATTGTCGGCGCGGAATCACTTGACCAGTGAGCTATTACGCACTCTTTCAAGGGTGGCTGCTTCTAAGCCAACCTCCTGGTTGTCTGTGCAACTCCACATCCTTTCCCACTGAGCACACGCTTAGGGGCCTTAGCCGATGATCTGGGCTGTTTCCCTCTCGACTACGAAGCTTATCCCCCGCAGTCTCACTGCCACGCTATGTCTTACCGGCATTCGGAGTTTGGCTGACGTCAGTAACCTGGTAGGGCCCATCGGCCATCCAGTAGCTCTACCTCCGGCAAGAAACACGTGACGCTGCACCTAAATGCATTTCGGGGAGAACCAGCTATCACGAAGTTTGATTGGCCTTTCACCCCTAACCACAGGTCATCCCCTCAGTTTTCAACCTAAGTGGGTTCGGTCCTCCACGCCGTCTTACCGGCGCTTCAACCTGCCCATGGCTAGATCACTTCGCTTCGGGTCTAGACCCGGCGACTGTAACGCCCTATTCGGACTCGCTTTCGCTACGGCTTCCCCACACGGGTTAACCTCGCCACCGAGCACTAACTCGCAGGCTCATTCTTCAAAAGGCACGCCGTCACCCCTGCTAAGGAGGCTCCGACGGATTGTAGGCACACGGTTTCAGGTACTATTTCACTCCCCTCCCGGGGTACTTTTCACCTTTCCCTCACGGTACTAGTCCGCTATCGGTCACTAGGTAGTATTTAGGCTTAGCAAGTGGTCTTGCCAGATTCACACGAGATTTCACGGGCCCCGTGCTACTTGGGATCCCCTCAACCAGGCCGCACCATTTCGTCTACGGGACTCACACCCACTACGGTCCGCCTTTCAATGCGGTTCGACTATGACACGGCTTTCTTACTGGCTACCAGACTGTCAGATCTGGTCAGAAGGTCCCACAACCCCGCATGTGCAACGCCTGACAGCTTGACACACACACGGTTTGGCCTCATCCGCTTTCGCTCGCCACTACTCACGGAATATCTCTTCCTGTCGGTACTGAGATGTTTCACTTCCCGACGTTCCCCCCTACACCCTATGTATTCAGATGCAGGTGACCCAACATGACTTGGGCCGGGTTCCCCCATTCGGACACCCTCGGATCACAGCTCGTTTGCCAACTCCCCGAGGCTTATCGCAGGCTACCACGTCCTTCTTCGGCTCCTAGTGCCAAGGCATCCACCCTGTGCCCTTAAAAACTTCGACACACTACAATATTTCACAGAGATCAGAAAACCAGCCGAACAAGAAACCCCGAAAGGAAACCCGCTCAACCAGTACTGAACATCTGGGATGCTCGCGTCCACTGTGCAGTTCTCAAGCAACGGACGACCCGCAGACACCCGGCACGCCTACCCCCCACA
>NZ_JBIRXP010000010.1:3663-5407 GCF_044389085.1 Isoptericola sp. NPDC019693
ACGGCGCCTACGATGGTCTGCCTGACCCCCACCCCACCACCGACACCCACCAGAAAACCCGGCAGGCACCAGCCGCGAAGCTTCGCGGGGGTATCAGATGCTCCTTAGAAAGGAGGTGATCCAGCCGCACCTTCCGGTACGGCTACCTTGTTACGACTTAGTCCCAATCGCCAGTCCCACCTTCGACCACTCCCCCCGGAAAACCGGTTGGGCCATGAGCTTCGGGTGTTACCAACTTTCGTGACTTGACGGGCGGTGTGTACAAGGCCCGGGAACGTATTCACCGCAGCGTTGCTGATCTGCGATTACTAGCGACTCCGACTTCATGGGGTCGAGTTGCAGACCCCAATCCGAACTGAGACCGGCTTTTTGGGATTCGCTCCACCTTACGGTATCGCAGCCCTCTGTACCGGCCATTGTAGCATGCGTGAAGCCCAAGACATAAGGGGCATGATGATTTGACGTCATCCCCACCTTCCTCCGAGTTGACCCCGGCAGTCTCCCATGAGTCCCCGGCATAACCCGCTGGCAACATAGGACGAGGGTTGCGCTCGTTGCGGGACTTAACCCAACATCTCACGACACGAGCTGACGACAACCATGCACCACCTGTGTACGAGTGTCCAAAGAGTCCGCTATCTCTAGCGTGTTCTCGTACATGTCAAGCCTTGGTAAGGTTCTTCGCGTTGCATCGAATTAATCCGCATGCTCCGCCGCTTGTGCGGGCCCCCGTCAATTCCTTTGAGTTTTAGCCTTGCGGCCGTACTCCCCAGGCGGGGCACTTAATGCGTTAGCTGCGGCACGGAACTCGTGGAATGAGCCCCACACCTAGTGCCCAACGTTTACGGCATGGACTACCAGGGTATCTAATCCTGTTCGCTCCCCATGCTTTCGCTCCTCAGCGTCAGTTGCGGCCCAGAGACCTGCCTTCGCCATCGGTGTTCCTCCTGATATCTGCGCATTCCACCGCTACACCAGGAATTCCAGTCTCCCCTACCGCACTCTAGTCTGCCCGTACCCGATGCAAGCCCGAGGTTGAGCCTCGGGATTTCACACCAGACGCGACAGACCGCCTACGAGCTCTTTACGCCCAATAATTCCGGACAACGCTTGCGCCCTACGTATTACCGCGGCTGCTGGCACGTAGTTAGCCGGCGCTTCTTCTGCAGGTACCGTCACTTGCGCTTCTTCCCTGCTGAAAGAGGTTTACAACCCGAAGGCCGTCATCCCTCACGCGGCGTCGCTGCATCAGGCTTTCGCCCATTGTGCAATATTCCCCACTGCTGCCTCCCGTAGGAGTCTGGGCCGTGTCTCAGTCCCAGTGTGGCCGGTCGCCCTCTCAGGCCGGCTACCCGTCGACGCCTTGGTAGGCCATCACCCCACCAACAAGCTGATAGGCCGCGAGCCCATCCCCCACCGAAAAACTTTCCAACCCACACCATGCGATGCGAGCTCATATCCGGTATTAGACCCCGTTTCCAAGGCTTATCCCGAAGTGGAGGGCAGGTTGCTCACGTGTTACTCACCCGTTCGCCACTGATCCATCCCAGCAAGCTGGGACTTCACCGTTCGACTTGCATGTGTTAAGCACGCCGCCAGCGTTCGTCCTGAGCCAGGATCAAACTCTCCGTAAAAGAAGAGAAACACCACGAACCCCCAAAAGAGCCCGCAGCATTCAACGATACTGGCCAGACCAAGCTGAACTGCTCAGTCCGATCCAAAGGAACCACAAAGGGTTCAAAAA